>NZ_JFHD01000037.1 GCF_000698575.1 Caballeronia zhejiangensis | reverse complement strand
CTTCATGTTCGCCGGTTCTGACAGCGGTGGCGAGAGGGCCGCCGCGATGTATGGTCTGATCGGCAGTTGCAAGCTCAACGGTATCAATCCGCGTACCTATCTCGAATACGTGTTGACCCATATCGCCGATCACAAAGTCAACCGCATCGAAGAGCTACTGCCCTGGAATGTGGCCCCAAAGCTTCGCGACAAGGGCGGCCCTCCTGCCTCAACCTCCTGATTGCCTGGTAGATCACAGATCCTGCCCACGAACGCCGACTTTGGCGAATTGCCCGCGTAACGTCGAGAACGGCCCACGCGAGCCGCTTACGGATCAGCACAGAATCTCGCACGATGAAGTGATGAAACAAAGCGGGCGGCCGCGTGGAAGGCGGACATCACAATGATCGTCCATGCGATGAATTCGTGTGCCTCCCCGATGTCGTGATGAACTGACTTACTGAAAGGTGCAAACGGTGGTGGGAGCAGCAGTCCGAAGAAGCTTATGGACTCGTTTCCCGACCAACGGAGAACAAAACCAAGCACCGCCTCTGAAACCAACAGACCATAGAGCAGATAGTGAATCGCCTGGGCCGCACGCTCTGTCCAACCGGCTGTGGCGGGCGGCGTCTCGTGTCCTGGCGATAGACGCCAAACGATCCGCAGCACAATCACCGCCGACAAGAGAATGCCCAGCGACATGTGCGCCACGATCATGAGATGCCGGGTTGGCCGCGGAACGATATTCCCAGATCTGCGCCAGCCCAAATTGCGCGAGGACCAAACCGACTGTTAACCAGTGGAGGAAGATTGAAGTGTAATCGTACGTCGTACGGTCATCGCCCGCTGCAATTCGAGTGACGGTGTCGGTAGCGTTGGATAGCTGGTTGCGCTGCATAAGCTCGATCGGAAAGGACAAATTGGTTAGGATCTGGCGTCAGGGTCAATTGGAGCCGCCGGCGCTGAGCCTGTAAAGTCACGATGCATTTGGCTCAAGAATCGCATTACCGCGCCTCGGCTGTCAGGTGAATCGTTTCGGGCATCGACGTTGACGATACAGTTGATACTCGTGTACGCGAGATAGCTGACAAGCCGCGACGCGCCAACGAATGCGACCATCGCCGCAGCAACCGCCAGCCTAAATCGGGGCGGCTCAAAGATCCTCTCCGGAATCCCAAAACATTGAATAGTGGCGAGTTCAGTAAGTTGCATCAGCATCGCTGCTAGCGCTGCGGCTTTGTATGCGCACGAACGATGCGGACGAGATCTCGCTTCAAGACGGACCTTGTATGTGAGAGCTTCGCCACCGAGAGGGGGGCTTCTCGAGCAACCAGTGCCGTGATTGTAGTCGGCGATTCTTAAGAAACCCATAGCGTCTAGCCGGAATCGATGCGTGGATCGCATCTTTCTCGACAAGGACGTCCGCAAATACGAACCATTGCCATTCTTGGTTATAGGCGCACCAAGGGTCTTGCCGGCGCATTGAAGCACTTCCGGGTTAAAGTCTTACGTCTATCCCATGGCATAGCCTCTATGGCATCGAAAAACGAACTACGACGCTATCGCGCAAACTTAGCTGATGAGTTGCACAGCGCAGCGATCTACGAGACTCTCGCCCGCGTCGAAAAGGAGGCGGACCGAAAGCGGACATTCGCGGAATTGGCCTCATCGGAGCGGCAGCACGCTCAAGTGTGGGCAGATAAGCTTCGAGCTAACCATCAACGTGTTCGCACAGGCCCAAGCATTAAGACGGGACTGATGAAGGCGCTGGTCCGCGCGTTCGGCCCACGCTTTGTCCTCCCGTCGCTCGCTGCCGCTGAATTCGCAGATCGGAACAAATATGCCGGCAATCCTGACACGGCTAAGATGTCAGCAGACGAGCACCACCACGCCAGCGTCGTTCAGGCAATGGCGAACGATGGCAAGCCTGCCGCGACAAAAGGCGCCGAAATCGCCAATGCCGAGTCGTGGCACAGGGGCGTATCCTCTGGCAACGATCTTCGCGCTGCTGTGCTCGGTGCCAACGATGGGTTGGTGTCGAACTTCTGCCTGATTATGGGTGTTGCGGGCGCAGGTACCCAAAACAAGGCGATTCTCCTGACGGCACTTGCCGGTATCATTGCCGGCGCCTGCTCCATGGCGCTGGGTGAATGGCTATCGGTCACCAATGCCCGGGAGCTGGCGAAGACACAGATCCAAAAAGAAGCCGACGAATTGGAGCACACGCCTGAAGCAGAAGAGCATGAGCTTCGCTTGATCTATCGGGCGAAGGGGCTCGACAGCGAAGAAGCAAGTCGCGTCGCGTCACAAATCATGAGAGATAAGGACAAAGCGCTCGATGCCCTCACGCGCGAAGAGCTTGGCCTCGATCCAGCCGAGCTAGGCGGGAATCCATGGTCCGCGGCAGGAGTGTCATTTTGTCTTTTCGCCGTCGGGGCGGTCTTTCCTGCGATGCCATTCCTATGGTCTTCTGGTCAATTCGCGATTGTGCAATGCATCGGGTTGAGCGTCCTTGCGCTTGCAGCGATCGGGGTCTTTACGTCGCTATTCAACGGAAGAAGCGCAGGTTTCTCCGCAGTTCGTCAGATCGTCATTGGTCTTGCAGCGGCGGCTTTTACATTTGGTGTCGGACGTCTCCTCGGCGTGTCGGTTTCCTGACGATCACCCCAATTTGAATCATTTGTTATTACCCGGTCGCGACAGAGGCACCCTCACCCTTGTGCGGCCTTAGCGAGCGGCCATACTAGTCCCCTTAGGCCGAACTCCGTTACCCTCGGAGCAGCACGCAATGTCTGAACGCAAGACCTGCGCTTACAGTCATTGATCAAGTGAGCGAGAAGCGTTGAAACACGATCCGCTTGACTTGGTCGAGAACAAGCGCGAAGAGCGCAACGACGCCGACCATGACGATGACCAGTTCGATCGGAATCGGCGTCATCAGCGTCCCAGTCACGGCCATTACACTAATGAGCATCACGTCTGCAACGCTGGCAGATGCCATGGCAAATCCCGGGGCCAATGTCCATAACCGGCCATCGTTGCGCAGTACATAAACGTTGGCCTGGGTCGTGAATACCAGCATCAGGAACACCGCAGTTTGCATCTGCGTCGAGGTCAGACCTAACTGGGTGCGTGCGAGGCCGTACAACGATAGCGAGAAAACAAGCGAGACCGCAGCGAGCAGAGCAGCAGCTCCGACGAGCTGTCCGACTTGCCAGCGCTGAGGGTGGCTCGCCGGCCGCACCCGGTCAACCGCGATGCTCATCGTCACAAAGTCGTTGGCAAACAGCAGCAGCACGATCAAACGCGCCGAGATCACGAAGCCGCCGGTCAGCCAAAGACCGAGCGTGAGAAACACGACAATCTCAAGCGTCTTCACGATTTTGTTAAGAATGTAAGTCAGCATGCGACGGTGCACATCGCGCCCCATGGTGATAACGGTAAGGATGCCAGATAAACCTGGATCCGTCAGGACTATGCCGGCTGCAGCCTTCGCTACGTCCGTCGCGCTGGCGACGGCTATACCAAGTTCGGCCTGCCGAAGCGCCGGCGCGTCATTGACACCATCGCCCGTCATGCCCGTGACATGTTCAGCCTGTTGCAAAGCCCGTACGATTGCATGCTTGTCTTGGGGCAGTACTCGGGCGAAGATATCGCAGTGCTCTGGTTGACTTAGGTCGCCGCTACAGGCCACACAGACGCGCGTCCCGACACCGAGTTGCTTTCCGATGGCTCGTGCCGTCTCCAGGGCGTCGCCGGTTGCCATAATCACGCGCACACCGAGTTGGCCGAGTTTCGCAATCAGTCTTGCTGCGTCGACCCGTGGCGGATCGGCCAGACTGAGCAAACCGAGAAGCCGAATGGCCCCTGCCGGGCCGGCCGCGATCGCCAGCACGCGCGCACCGCCCTCTGCAAGCACCTGCTGTGCTGCCTGCGCGGTTTCGCGTTGGGCTGCGTCGGTTCCGCATTGGGCGAATACCGCGCTAGCCGCGCCCTTCAACACGCGCCACTCGTCGCCGTCAACTGCATAGACTCCTTCGCTTGAGCGCGTCGCCGGATCGAACGGCCGAAAGCTGATGCGTTTGGGCAGGGGCTCGGTCGGCTCACCAGCTTTGTAAGCGGCGAGAATTGCCAGGTCCAACGGATCCTGAGAGGCCTCATCGCTCGCCAGCGCCGCAGCGCGTAAGACTTCGGCGTCGTCGACGGCGGCCAGCGCTTTCACCTCTGTGACCGACAGGACGTTCTGTGTCAGCGTGCCAGTCTTGTCCGAGAGCAAGGTGTCCATCGCTGCCGCTTCCTCTACCGCGGGAAGCCGGGTAACCAGCACACCTTGTTTCGCCAAGCGAGTACTGGCGACGGCCGTGGCTAGCGTATAAGTCGCCGGCAACGCAACAGGAACCGATGCGACAAGTAGCAACAACGTGTACACCACGGTATCGGCCATCGGGAGATCATGCGTCGCGGCATAGAAGACGACGAACGCGATAAGCACAAGATCGAACCCGACCAAACGCTTGACGATCGAAAAAATCGTTCGCTGCATATGGCTGGGCGCGCTGGACGTGCGGACCAGCTCCGCGGTCCGTCCGAAGTAGGTGCGTGATCCGGTGGCGGTGACCTCGCCGCTGGCTTCGCCCTGGCGCACAACGGAACCGGCGTACGCAGGTTGCCCGGGGCCTGCATCGACGGCGAGGGATTCTCCGGTCAGCGCCGATTGGTCGAGTACGACTGCTCCGTCGAATAGCACGAGATCGGCCGGAACAAGATCACCTGCTCGCACGTGTACTACGTCGCCGGGCACCAGCTGCGCGGCCGCCAAGCGCCTCCACCCTGCGTCGCGCAGCACGCGCGCGCTGACCTGCAGTTGGTGGCGCAACAGGGTCAGAGCATTCTGCGCGCGACGCTCCTGCAAGAAGGTGACAATCGCGTTGAACGCGAGCAGAAATAAAATGACAAACGCCTCCTGGTCGCGCCGGAGCAGAATCTGAAGCGCGATCACCGCTTCGAGCATCCAGGGCACGGGTCCCCAGAGCTTGCCGAGGAACTGCTGCCATAGTGGCGTGCGAGCATCCTCGATAGCGTTAGCGCCGAACTGCTGAAGGCGACGCTGCACCTCCGCCGAACCGAGACCCATCGAATGATCGGTGGTCTGAAGCGCTGGTGGTACTTGTCCAAACCCGGTGTGACTATGAGCGGCGGTTGCCATCGAAAGTCAATGTCCCAGATAGGAAAGCCGAGGCTTGTTGACCGTAAGTTCGCTAAAGCATCGCGTGGCGCGAGTCCGGCGTCTCATGCGTCAAACGGAGGAGACTTATCTTCAGGTGTGTTCCTTGGATGGCGACGCTCCCGAGTATCGCCTTCGTTCGATTAGGCTAGTCATGTTCCTAAGCGACAGTCAGGCAGTCCGAACTGACAGATCTCGTGAAGTGTCATTCTCTTGAGCGAGCTGTTCGCGAATCTCCAACAGCTCCTTACGTCGCGCCTCAGTCGTCGCCGGGTACTGCAATTTCAAGGTGTCCAGCGTATCGAGAATGATTTGCGACACGATAAGCCGCGCGTCCTCCTTGTCATCCGCGGGCACGATGTACCATGGGGCGGAGTCCGTGCTCGTCGCACTCATGCACCTTTCATACGCATCCATGTACTGCCCCCAGAACTTCCTCTCCTCAATGTCCGCCGTGCTGAATTTCCAGTTCTTGTTCGGCTCGTCAATGCGAGCGAGGAAGCGCCTGCGCTGTTCCTCCTTCGAGAGGTGCAGGAAGAATTTCACGATACGCGTGTCATTCCGATACAGATGATCTTCGAGATCCTTGATGGACCGGTACCTGCCCATCCAGAGCGCCTCGCCCCGGCCGCAGCCGGTCGATAGTCTTTCGCCTTGCAGAATTTCAGGATGCACCCGCAGGATCAGAACCTCCTCGTAGTACGACCGGTTGAAGATACCGATACGGCCGCGCTCGGGGAGGTCGCGAGTGGTGCGCCAAAGGAAATCGTGCTGGAGTTCCTCCGTGCTTGGATGTTTGAAGCTGAACACCTGGCAACCCTGAGGGTTGACGCCCGACATGACGTGTTTGATCGCCCCATCCTTTCCTGCAGCGTCCATCGCCTGAAAGATGAATAGCACCGCATAACGCTTGTCCGCGTAGAGCAAGTCTTGAAGTTTGACAAGCCTTCCTGTGTGGTCTCCCAGCATCGCGCGATATTCATCCTTCGATTTATAGGCGGGCTTGACGCGCGTCGGCCACTTGTCAAGATCGACCTCGTCGGCCTCGCGAACGCGAAAATTTTCTGAATTGATCTCCGTCATGGCGCGAGCCCAGCCTGCGCCGCGTCCCGAAGTGATCGAGCAACCGGCACTGGGTGACCGAAGCCGGAGAACGGGGTGATCGTGTCGGCCTCGGGTTCGACGACACTGACAGCACGAACAGTAGCGCTTTCGCTCTCCCCAAGGCGGATTGCCTCGGCGAGTGCCCCGATGGCGGCCTGGCTTCCATCGATCCCAACCATTATTCGTTTGAACATTGGTTTTCCTGATCGCCAATTTGCTGAACCCTGGCGCACTTTGGTGCGCTCGCCGTTCACCGTTTCCGAGTTGTCGCGCCCCGTGTTCTCTTTTGCCGACGAGTCCGCACACCAGAATAAGTGTGTCGCACGTGCCACGAGTTGCGCGAGATCAACAAAACGCGGGATACCCAGAGCCGACGTGGGCGCACGTCGGTGCACCCGCCACCCGTTAAATCGGATATACACCAGAGGGGCGGGCTTGACGACCGACGACGCGCACATTCGCATCCATGCTCCCTGGTAAGGCAGCGATAGGCCCGTTTGCGGCGCTGAGTCGCTATCCGTGCTCTCTAAACCAGAGATGATCGGTGCGCCCCCCCGTATCTCGCAGAGGCAGGCCGACCTCGGACCACAATGTTGCCGCGCTTGGATCGCTTTGCTCATCCATGGCCAAGCCAAGGGCTTTTCGCTCTGACACCAGGGTGAAGCCTCTGATACCGCTCCTTATTTCGTTCAATCGTTGCTGCGCTAAACGGATAGTCGTGTCGGTTATAGGGAAGCCATCCGTCTACCCACGCCTGTCTGGTCTCCTCTATGACCTGCTGCCGTGTCTTTCCTTGAATCTCCTGCGCTTTAAGCCTCGACGCGCCCGCCACCGCAAGCAGCAACGCCAACGTAAATGTCAACGAGCTTCTCATTGCCAGCTCCTGATGTACCAGCGAAGAGCCCCGTCAAATAGACACGAGCGATCGCCGGCTAACGCTCGATGCGAGCTGAGCACTTCAACAACTCTCCCGTGCGAATCGTTGGTGTGCACAGCGAGGCAGGTCAACAATCCGCTCAATCCTGGGCCGCGGAGATTTAAGGATTGCCTCCCTTGCATCGAGGGCGTCATTCGATGACTATCCAACGGATGACTGTCCGACGTGCACGAGGGCTTCGGTCTCCACCAATGGCGGCGGCCTCGTCTCGCCGTGCAAACTTTCTGGGGTTTCCAGAGAACCGCCGTCGGACCTGCGCCGTGTGGCTACGTTGTCGTGACGGCGGACGCCACGCGGACGACAGTGTTTCCGCTGCTCTTTCTCAAGCTTCCCCCCACGAACGACTTCGCTCGGATCAATGGTGACTGAAGAGCGAATTCCGACCGTGATTCGCGGTAGCGTGACCCGATTCGGAAGTGGAAGTCGGAGCGCCTCCCATGCTCGATCTACCGCCATCCAAGCCGTCTCGCGCTGCAACGCGCATTTCGGCTGCTTGAATGTCCGCTGGATAGCTGACATCGTCGCGGCGGGCGGGGTTGTACCCGGCCTGCTCGATCTGTCGGAGGTCAGCGCGCACCTGTGCGCGGCTCAGCTGTGGCTGGGCTGTTTGCGCAATCGACGCAATCGGGGAGGCCAGTGTGGCGACGATAATAGATGTGAGAAGCAGTTTCATGATCAGGTTCTCCTAGAGATTCCAGTTGCAAACATGGATGTTCGCAACTGATGGAGAAAAGCTAACAAGCCATACTTAAGGTTTGGTTAAGCAGTCAAGGAGGCTGGATCGCGATCCGGCAGGTGGGACACCGTCCAGCAGCAGTAACCGCTGCTTGAAATCGCGGCGTGAAGGTTTCCAGCGCTAAGTGTCGCCTAAGACTCAGGTAATTACCTAGTCAGTGTACGGTGAGTTTGATGAGGGATTCGAGGGCTGACCTCCGCTACGCCAACAACGTCGCGTTGTTTGTCGTTGGGCAGTCCCAGCACCACCGCGACGATCGATTCTTGCCCTTGGCGTCTCCTATCGGACTTCAGAGGTCGGTCGGCAGAAACGCGCCATGGTCTGCAGTTGGAACAACGGGTTGCGCTTCATTCCTCAGAAAGCGTTGTGACACGTGGGTCATGGGCACAAAACTCTCAACATTCGCCGCGTTAACGATGTCTTAACTCTTCGCCCTCAAGCTGCGGAATACGGGCTGCCCGCGCTAACGCTCGCAGCTGTACGTCCACCTGACTGGAGAGAATCGAACATGAACACGACATTCAAGGTTTTGGCGCTGGCGCTGGTGCTGAGCGCACCGGCTCTAACGTTTGCACAGGCATCGAACACCCCTGTTTCCCGTGCACAAGTACGCAACGAGTTGATTCAACTGGAGCGAGCTGGGTATAAACCCAACAAAGTGAAATATCCGGCCGACATTCAAGCGGCGGAGGCGCGTATTGGGGCGCAAGCGCAATCGCCAAACATTGCTAGTCGAGACGTGGGTGGTACGCCGAGCGGCTTGTCACAATCGGGCGGTGCGCGGCCAGCTAGTAACTGGAAGTCCCTGTACAGTCACCACTGACTCCGGGCTTTTAAGGAATCGGATATGCGGGTACTGCTGGTCGAAGACGATGTTCTAATTGGCAGCGGGTTGCAGTACGGGTTACGGCGGGAAGGAATGGCCGTCGACTGGGTACAGGACGGGGAAGCGGGTTCCATCGCCCTGCGCACCACCTCGTACGGCCTGGTTTTGCTCGATCTGGGACTGCCGAAGCAAGATGGTCTGACACTTCTTCAGAGACTGCGGGCCCGCAACGACGCGACCGCTGTGATAATTATTACAGCCCGCGACGGCATCGCAGATCGTGTTGGCGGTTTGGACGGAGGAGCCGATGACTATATGGTCAAGCCGTTCGCGCTCGAGGAGCTACTCGCTCGCATCCGCGTGTTGAACCGTCGACACGCAGGCCGGGCACAGACGACACTGCAAGCGGGGGTGATCGAACTCGATCCGGCCCGTCACTGCGTCCTTTTACGTGGTGTGGAAGTGGGTGTGACGGCGCGAGAGTTTGCTCTGCTTCATGAGTTGATGCGAAATCCCAGCGTTGTCGTTACTCGAGAGCAACTCGAGGAGCGCCTGTACGGCTGGAACGAGGAGATTGAGAGCAACGCGATCCAAGTTCATGTACACAACCTCCGACGTAAGCTGGGTGCACAAGCGATCCGGAACGTGCGAGGGGTCGGCTATCAAATTGGGGAGATCGCGTGAAATCCCTTCGCAGACGACTGGTGCTCTGGCTGCTTCCCGCAACCCTTTTAGCGGGCCTGTTGGCAAGTGCTGCTACCTATTGGGGGGCATTGTATGAACTCGATGAAGTCCTCAGTGACCAGTTGAAGGTGATCGGCCGGCATGTGGTGGTCGATGAGGACAATCACGTGTCATTGACCGGTCTGCAGCGAAGCGACGATGACCGGATGTCTGGCGAACAATCGCACGGTGTGCTGCTTCAGGTCTGGCGCGGCTCTACACCGATTTTCAGCAGCGATCCCGATTCGAGTTTGCCGCCGCCGGCCGGCGCCGGCCTCGCCGATATCATGGTGGGTGGGCAACTATGGCATTCGTTCGTTACGCGAGAAGGTGACGTGTTGGTGCGTGTTGCGCAGTTGAGGAAGGCCCGCTGGGAAGCAGTCGCCGAAATCGCGATGCATCTCTTTTGGCCCGTGCTGTCGCTGATACCGCTGCTCGCCCTCTTCCTTTGGTTCGGGATTGGCTACGGTTTGCGGCCTCTGCGCGAGATCGCAGCAAATCTCAAACGGCGCGACGCGAACAATATGCAGCCAATCGACACCGCGGCAATGCCCGGTGAAGTGAAACCGCTTGTCGATGCGCTCAACGATCTTCTTCTTCGGCTCGATCACGCATTCACCGCGCAAAAACACTTCATTGCTGATGCCGCACATGAACTTCGAACGCCCATCATGGGTCTTGGACTGCAAGCTGAGTTGTTGGAGCGGGCATCAAGCGTCGCCGAGCGAGAGGAAATCACTGCCCAACTCAGAATGGGTGCCACTCGCCTCTCGCGTTTGTCTGAGCAGCTTCTGACACTGGCAAGGCTCGCGCCGGACTCGCAGCTCGCTGAGACCTGCCAATTCGACCTCACTGCTCTTGCTCGCTCCGTTGTAAGCGAGCGATCCAAATTCGCAGAATCCAACAATGTCGACCTCGGTCTCGCAGAAGGTAAAAAATTGACGGTCAGCGGAAACGCAGAAAACTTGCGTATTCTGTTGAACAACCTCGTCGACAACGCGATTCGGTATGGAGGAGCTGGCTCGCGAGTCGACGTAGAAGTCTACGGTCACGAGGGTCGGCCGGTGCTGGAGGTACGCGACACTGGGCCCGGCATTCCAGAGGTGGACCATACGCGCGTATGGGAGCGGTTCTACCGCGGGAACGGCCACGCAGCAACAGGTAGCGGCCTGGGTCTCTCGATTGTCCGCCGCATCGCGGAACAGCATCATGCCTCGATCACTCTGGCACATGGCCTCGAAGGTCGTGGCCTGACCGTACGCGTCTGCTTCCCAGTCGCGCGCATTCCGCATGTGTGCGTTGCAGAAAGAAGCGATGAGCCGCGCTTGCGTGAGAACAGTTAACATCGCCGCCGGGCTCGCTTCACCTACGGCTGTCCGTCGGTCCAGGAAACTTGCGCAACCGACTTTGCAGCGTGGCGGTCGGATTCTCCAGCCAGAGCCCATACGCGCTGACATCCGAGACCAAGTCCACGGCGGAAGTAGCGCGCAACTGGTTTTAGCGGCATGGCTTCGCTTAAGCTTTCGTTAACTATCGGCCTGCAGTATGGCGACGGTTGAGCCCACTCGTGGACATCTGTAATCGGGTACCGTCCCGATGGGATCGTGGGCGTTGCGACAACTAAATCGACTCTTGCAAATTCCACGGTCGGCGACGACGGGTGGCGCGGCACAAGGTAGGTGAAGGCAAGAAACAAGGCGGATGGATAGTGAACGGTATGTTTCGTCAAGCCACGCGGCAGTCGTGACATTAAAACGGCACGGCTGTCCTTTATGCCCGGCATCCGCCGGGCTCTTTTTGGATCAACGGGTTTGCGCACTCGCTTCGTGGCACATTCCGGGCTCGAGCGAGACCAATTCGTTCAGGCATTCGCGTCCAGGTCTTGAAACAAACTTGAAAGAAACAACCCTATAGATGATTTTCTCTTGGCGGGAGCGACTGCCTCCTCACGAGCACGCATTCCGACGGTCACACCTTTCTTTACGATTGCAGGCCAGTGCTGACGCTCTACTAGCCTGCGGTTTTGAAAGCCGTCAGACTTACTATTGTTACTGGATCGAACGCCATGGCAAAACCCCGGCTTTACATGAACCTCTGCGCGCTGCTGTGTGCCTCACTTCTTGCCGCCGCGCCACAAGCGCACGCTGGCGAAATCAAGACGCTGATGAAGGACATGAAGCGCGCGATGCAGGGCGCACTGGCGAGTACCACAATGCCTGAACTGCGGGGCTATGTGACGAGGTTCGAAGGCGACGCGCGGCAGGCGAGCCGCGAGTCCTATCACGATGATCAGCGCACGTACGACGAAGGCATGCAGGCCCTGCGGGAGGAACTGGCACAGGTCGAGAAGGCGATCCAGGCGAACAATATGAGCGACGCAAAGCGAGCACTGCTCCAAATCAACGGTACGAAGAAGCGCTACCACAAATTGCTTAGCTGATTCGCATAAGTCTCCCATGCGAAGAGGTAACTTATGATGAAAAAGGTTACGCGATATCCTCTGTCGGTCATTCTTCTGCATTGGCTAGTGGCGGTAGCACTTATTGGCAATTTGTTTATCGGCCTGATGTTAGACGACCATGAAAATCTAATTGCGCTTCACAAGTCAATTGGTATTCTCATACTTGGACTTGCGGCCGTCCGCCTTGCAAACCGGCTCAGGGCGCGACATATGCTGCCACGGTCGATCAACGCTGTTGGTACAGCCGCTCGCTTTGCCGAAAAAGCGGTCCATCATGTGCTTTATGTGTTGATGGTGGCTATTCCGTTGCTTGGTTGGATGAAGACTAATGCCGCCGGCCACGCCGCGCGCTTTTTCGGCTTTTTTTCTCTACCGATCATTGTCCAACAGAGCCGTGATTTATCGAAGTGGCTGGGGGAACTTCACTCGTTAGCAGCATATGGCTTGGCTGCATTGGTCGGATTGCACGTACTAGGAGCACTAACGCACTGGGCTTTGAAGTCAAAAAACGTCCTTCCGCGGATCTTACCTTCCCTGCGCCGAGGCAGCGGCGCAGACAACGCCTTTTGAAACTGGTGAGAGAGACGCGGTACGAATGTGGCTTAGCACACTCCGTCTCATGCAGAACCACAACATCCAAACCAGGCTAAAAATTAACGTCGCTGTCAAAATCGAACTAGCAGGTCGTTGAAATACCTCGTCGAACGGTCATCCTGAATAAAAGGGTGAACGTTGAATCTGATGTCATTCACGAGAGCGAGATGGAACGGATGCGCGGCAGCGATAGTTTTACCGAGTCGATGTTCACGGTGTTGAAGCTTGATGATTTCGTGCCGAAGGACCATCCGTTGCGTCCGATTCGTACATGGCTCAATGACTCGCTCAAGCGCATGGATGATGTGTTCGCGCGAATGTACGAGGCAGACGCGAGAGGTGGCCGACCAAGCATTGCACCGGAGAAGTTAGTTCGGGCGCTGTTGCTGCAGGTGTTGTACTCAATTCGCAGCGAACGGATGTTAATGGAACAGATTTCTTACAACATGTTGTTCCGCTGGTTCGTCGGTCTGCCGATGGACGGAACGGTGTGGGACCATTCGACGTTCAGCAAGAATCGCGACCGCTTGCTCGAACACGATGTACTGGTGTTGCTCTTCAACGAGACGGTCGAGACGGCCCGCGAGCGAGGCTATCTCTCTGGCGAGCATTTCAGCGTCGATGGCACTTTGATTCAGGCGTGGGCCGGGCATAAGAGCTTCGTGCCCAAGGCGAGTCCGAGCGGCGACGATGCGCCTCCAGACGAACCGCCCGCACCGAATGACAATTGGCATGGGCAAAAACGCAGTAACGAAACGCACCAGTCCACGACGGACGAGCAGGCGCGCCTGTTTCGCAAGAGCAAGGGAACGGGAGCGATGCTCTGTTATATGGGCCATGTATTGACCGATAACCGACACGGACTGGTTGTCAACGCGCAGGTGACGCTGGCGACCGGCACCGCCGAGCGAGACTGCGCGGCGCAGATGCTTGCCGATGCTGCGAGTGTCGCACCGAGCGGCATCACGGTCGGTGCGGATAAGAACTATGACACCGCCGGCTTCGTAGCCAGTTGTCGCTCGAATCGCGTCACGCCTCATGTGGCGCAAAACGAAGGGCGCTCAGGAGGCTCAGCGATTGATGAGCGAACTACACGTTGGCCAAGCTACGCGGTGAGCCAGCAAAAACGTAAACGGATTGAGCAGGTGTTTGGATGGGGCAAGACGGTCGGGCGAATTCGACAAGCGATGTGTCGGGGACTTGAACGCGTAGACCAGCTCTTCGTGCTGACCCAGGTTGGCTACAACCTGACGCGTATGCGAACACTTGCCGCTTGAACGGCAGGAAGCATCGATAGGGTCGGTTTCGTGAACTCACGAGCAGCCTCGAACGCTCACAAAGGCTTTTGTGCGATTCAGAAATGCGAGTTCAGCATCCGTCGCAACGCGCCTTAGCGCGCCAACGACGGATATTTCAACGGCCTGCTAGAAAATAACCGGTGACCAAAAGCTGATGAAAGTGCTTGTTGTCGAGGACGATGCGTCAATTGCCGCGAACCTGTACGACTATCTTGAAGCGAACGGGTACGTGGTCGACTACGCCTCCAACGGTCAGGCTGGTCTGGAGATGGCGGTCGCCGTTTCGTGGGATGCCATCCTGCTCGATTTGTCGCTTCCGTGCATGGACGGCCTCACGCTGTGCCGAAAGCTGCGCGAAGAAGCGCATCGCGATACGCCCGTGTTGATGCTCACGGCCAGGGACGCGCTCGACGACAGGCTCGCCGGCTTCATGCATGGGGCCGACGACTACCTGGTCAAGCCGTTTTCCTTGCGAGAAGTGGGCGCCCGGCTCGGTGCGCTGATCAAACGCTACAGAGGCGAAGTCGCCGCCCAAGAACTACGGGTTGCGGATGTCCGACTCGATCTGACATCGCTTGGGGTCGAGCGTGCGGGCCGACTCATCAAGCTGCAGCCGAAATGCCTGCAGCTGCTGCGAATCATGATGCAAGCGCCGGGCCGGGTATTCGGCCGGGCCGAGCTTGAATCAGAGGTCTGGGGCGACGAGCAGCCTGACAGCGACACGTTGCGCGCGCACATCTACACGCTGCGCAAGGCGCTGACGCAACGAGGCGAGGCAGAGTTGATCGAAACCGTCCACGGGCTCGGTTACCGGCTCGTCGCCCGCGACACCGATGCGAAGTAGCCTGCGCCTCAAGGTCGCGCTGGTTTTCTCGGCGCTGACGATCGTCCTGCTCATCGCCCAGGCGCTGGGCGTCAGGGTACTTGCCGAAGCGCAAGAGGAAAGGCTCATTGCCGCGTTGATCCACGATGATATGGTCAGCGTGCTGCGAAGCTACCAGGCAAATCCGTCACTGTTGCCGCCCTTCGACCAGCGCCTCGGCGGCTACGTGTCGGCAGCGGACAAGTCATCGCAGGCGCTGCCATCTCGCGTCGCCATGATGCCAGCCGGAACGCATGAGATCATCGTCGGCGGTCGGGAGATTCACGTTGCCATCGCCGCGATCGGAGGGGCGCGCTTCTATCGTGTCTACGACTTCAGCGCCTACGAAAAGCATTTCAAGGAGATGATCAACGTGCTGATGGCTGGCACGGGCCTCTTTGCGCTGCTGACGGTCTGGCTTTCGTACGGCGTCGCGGGACTGCTGGTGCGGCAGGTCGCGGGCCTTGCCCGCCAGGTCAAGGCGCTGCGGCACGAAAGCACGGCTTTGATCAATCCAGGCAGATATGACGAAGCCGAGCTCATCGGGCTGGTCGAGGCCTTCAACGACTATCATCGGCGCATGGCGGAAATGATCGCGCGGGAGAAAGAGTTCACCGGCGACGTGAGCCACGAACTGCGCACGCCGCTCACGGCGATCAAGACCAGCTGCGAACTGCTGGAACAGGATCCGGGAATCAGCGGCAAGTCGCGCGCCCGGCTTGCCCAGATCAACTGCGCGGCGGACAGCATGCACGAACTCGTCAACGCGCTCCTCATGCTTGCCCGCGACGATTCTGCTCAGGGCGTCGAGCCGGTCGATCTCACGCGCTTGATCAGGACCACGCTCGCGCCATTTGTGAAGCGCTTTGCCGCCAGCGGCGTGCAGACGGTGATTGACGTCGATAGCAGGGTTCGAGTCAAAGCGAACGGCTCCGCTTTGGCGATCGTCCTGTCAAATCTGACCGACAATGCGCTGCGGTACACCGATCGTGGCTGTGTGCGCTTTTCCTACGCGCACGGGCGGCTGCACATCGAAGACACCGGCTCGGGCATTCCTGAGCATGCGCTGCCGCACGTTTTCGACAGACTTTATCAGGCCTCGCGAACGCCGTCCGAAAGGCAGGGATTCGGTATTGGCCTGTCGATCGTCAAGAAGATCTGCGACCGGCATGGATGGGCGATCCGGATCGAAAGCGAGCAGCATCAGGGCACGCGCGTGTCGCTGAGCCTGCCCCTGGCGGAACCCGCGAGCGCCGCGTAGGACTGAGAGCCACCTTGTTGACGAAAATTTCACAACTGGGTGCGTAGCATCCGGGTCATGAGCGGTCCGCCCCGGCGGCCGGGAGACCCTTGGATGCCGGAATGCGCCGCGCGATACTGATTGTCCTTACCTTACTCACCGGTTGTGCGTCCTACCACGCACGGCCGATCGCGCCTGATCAACTGGCCCAACAGTTTGAGCAGCGCTCACTCGCGAGCGAGGACTTGCGCGCGTTTCTCACGAAGGCACTCGGTCACGACGTCCAGCCATGGCCGATCGCCCGATGGGACGAACGGACGCTGACACTCGCAGCGTGGTACTACAGTCCCGCGCTCGATGTCGCACGCGCTCAATGGGGCACCGCGAAAGCCGGCATTCAGGTTGCCGACGCGATGCCGAACCCGGTCCTTCAGTTGCCGTTCCAGTTCGCCACGCCCAATCCTGGTCCGGGCGCGCCCTTCATCTGGGGCCCTGCCCTTGATATTCCAATCGAGACGGCGGGCAAGCGCGGCTACCGTGTCGATCAGGCGTCGCATCTGTCGGACGCCGCACGCCTTTCAATAGGCAACGAAGCATGGAGAGTTCGCGGACAAGTTCGGGATGCGCTACTCGCCCTGTACGCCGCGCGCGAGCGCGGTGTAGATCTGTCGCGCAAGGCAGAAGCACTGCAGCAGGTCGTTCGGATGGTCAGCAAGCGCCGATCAGTCGGCGAAAACTCAGGACCGGACGTCGACGCGGCCGTTCTCGCATCAACACAGGCGCGGGCTGATCTGGCTGCGGCCCAAAGCGCGCAGCAGGATGCGCTTGCGCAACTGGCGTCGGCGATCGGTGTGCCGGTGGCCGCGCTCGACGGCGCCCAGTTCAGCCTCGACGAGTTCGGTACGGCACCGTCAGCGCCGCCTGCCGCTGACGCGCAACGCGACGCTATTTTCCATCGTGCTGATCTGCTTGCCTCGCTGGCCGAATACGCGGCGGCCGAGTCGGCGCTTCAGCTCGAAGTGGCCAAACAGTATCCCGATATCCATCTCGGACCCGGCTATACATACGACACCGGTACGCACAAAATCGGCTTCGGACTTGCGGGCATCACGCTTCCCATCTTCGACCAGAACCAGGGGAACATCGCGCAGGCCGAGGCGAAGCGCAACGAAGCCGCGGCACGCACGGCGGCCTTGCAGGATTCGATTCTCGGTGATTTGGATCGTGCCCTCGCCCACTATCGGGCGAGCGTTGACGCCGTGCAGCTCTCTGCACGCCATCTCACCACCGCACGGCGTCAGCTGGACAGTCAGCTGGCAGGTTTCGCCGCCGGCAACATCGATCGTCTGACGCTCACGCAGGCCAAGGCCGACTTCGAGGCAAACGAAATGACGCACCTGGATGCCGTCGTCGCTGCCCAAAAGGCGGCCGGTGTGCTCGAGGATGCCATGCAGCGCCCCCTTGAGCCCGAGGCAGCGAACGAATCACTGACCCAACAGGAGCCACGGCGATGAGATACCGGCTGCTCTTCTTTTGTGCCATCACGCTCGCGCTGGCCGCCGGCGCGTGCTGGTACATCTATCAAAACCTTTACCCCAAACCAACGTCCACAATCACGACCGCACAAGCAGCGCCCCAGGCAGGTGTTCAGACGGTCAATGGCGAAACAGTGGTAGCCGTCAGCCAGGCGATCCAGCAAGCAAGCCACATCGAGGTTGCCCCGCTCGCCCTCGTTACCAAGCAGCCTGACGCCAACGCCTGGGCGACGGTCGTCGATCTTCAACCGCTCTTCGATCTGCATAACCGGCTGGCCGCCGCACGCGCCGATCTCGATACGCTCACCGCTCAGGCCGGTAATTCCCATACGCAGTATGAGCGCAGCAATGTGCTGTACGAGGATGATCGCAACGTCTCACAGAAGAGCCTTCAGGACGCGCGAGCAGGGATGCAGGCGGATCAGGCGAAGCTGCAATCGGCCACCGCGGCAGTCGGCGGGCTGGAAGCCACGCTGCGCCAGCAGTTCGGTGATGCGCTCGCTCGAGCGTCGATCGCGCCAACATCCGACCTGTTTCAACGGTTGCTGTCCGGCCGCACGGCGGTGTTGCGTGTGACGCTGCCCGCGGGGCTCCAGAGTAACGCGCCAGCGCGCATCACGGTGGACGCTCCCGACGGCGAGCATGTCACCGCGACGAAGCTGTCGGCGTCGCCGCTGGCCGATCCGTCGATACAAGGCAGTCCCTGGTTTTACGCAGCGGATCGAGCGTTGCCTGTCGGCACCCGCACCAGCGCGCATGTGCCAATGCCGGCGCCGGCCTCACAGAGGCTCGTCGTTCCCGAGTCGGCCGTCGTTTGGTACGGCGGACAGCCGTGGGCTTACGTGCAGACGGCACCCGATCATTTCACGCGCCGCTATGTCTCCGCCGGCGACGAGGGCGATCAGGGCTTTCTCGTGTATTCCGGCTTTCATACCGGGGACCGCGTCGTCACGCAAGGCGCCCAGTTGCTGCTTTCCGAGGAACTGAAGCCTCAAGGGATCGCGACGGCCTGCAAGGATCCGCCCGAATGCGATGACTGACCCGTTGTTTCGCCCGGTAGAAACGAATCCAACAGACCGCTCATGCTCAACGCAATCATCCGGTTCTCGCTGCGCTTTCGCGGCGTGATCTATGCGCTGGCCCTCATCACGGCCGGCTACGGTCTTTACTCGCTCACCCGCGCGAAGCTCGATGTGTTTCCCGAGTTCGCTCCGCCGATGAGTATCGTCCAGGCCGAAGCGCCGGGCCTCACCAGCGAGCAAGTCGAGACACTCGTGACACAGCCTGTCGAGAACGCCCTGGGCGGCATGGTCGGGCTGCAATCGATGCGCTCCAAGTCGATGCAGGGCCTGTCTGCCATCACGCTGGTCTTCGATGAACATGCGAACGTGATGCAGATCCGCCAGTTGGTATCCGAGCGGGTGAGCGCGCTGGCGGCAAGCCTGCCGGCTGGCGTCTTACCGCCGAAGCTGCTGCCGCTCACCACCACGACCAGTGTCGTGCGCACGATCGGCCTGACCTCGCAGAAGCATTCCCTGCTGGAGCTGTACGACATCGCGCAGTGGACGATCAGACCGCAGTTGCTCAGCGTGCCCGGCGTGGCGGACGCCATCGTCTTCGGCGGACAAACCCGTCAGCTCCAGATCCAGGTCGATCCCGGAAAGCTATTGCGCTATGGCCTCACGATGCAGGACGTGTTGGCTGCGGCGCGCGTATCCACCGGGGTGCGCGGCGCGGGGTTTATCGAGAACGACAACCAGCGCATCGCCATCAACGCGGACGGCCAGGTCACGACACCCGACAAGCTTGCCGCTATCGTGCTGCGCTGGAGCAACGGCGCCGCCGTTCGACTCGGCGATGTCGCGACGGTGACGTGGGCGCCCGCCCCCGCTGTGGGCGCGGCCTCGATCATGGGTCAGCCTGGCGTGATGCTGGTCCTGGAGAGTCAGTACGGCACCAACACGCTCGCCGTCACGAAGGGCATCGAGAAAACACTATCGAGCCTGCAGCCGGTGCTCGAAAAACAGGGTGTCGATGTCAATGCAGACGTGTTCCGCCCGGCCAACTTTATCGATGCGTCGGTCAGTCACCTGCGTATGGCGTTGATCGTCGGCGCGGTGCTGGTCATTGTCGTGCTGTTCCTGTTTCTGCTGAACGCACGCACTGCCGTCATCTCAGCTGTGGCGATACCGCTTTCGCTGCTCGTTGCGATCATCGTGCTGACGTCGCTGGGCGTGAGCCTGAACACGATGACGCTCGGCGGCCTTGCCATCGCACTCGGCGAGGTGGTCGACGACTCGATCATCGATGTCGAGAACATCTACCGCAGGCTACGGGAAAACCGCAGCCTGCCCAAGCCGCTGCCCGCGTTTCGCGTGGTGCTGCGCGCGTCGCTCGAAGTCCGCAGCGCCGTGGTGTTCGCCACCTTCATCGTGATGCTGATCTTTCTGCCCGTGCTGACGCTTTCGGGCGTCGCTGGCAAGCTGTTTGCGCCACTCGGCGTCGCCTATATCCTCGCCGTGCTCGCTTCGCTTTGCGTGGCGCTGACGCTTACCCCCGCGATGGCACTCGCCCTGCTCGTGCGCGGCCCGTTGCCGGAACACGAACCACGGATGATCGCCCGCCTGAAGGCTCGCTACGTCGCACTGTTGCTGAAAGTCGAGCAACGGGTGAAGACAGTAGTCATCGTCGTCACACTGACGTGCGTGGCGGCACTGGTGTCGGTGCCGTTCATGAGCGGCAACTTCATTCCTGAGTTGCGCGAGGGACATTACATCGTGCACATGGGCCTGGCTCCCGGCACGTCACTCGCGGAGTCGATGCGCATTGGCACGCAGGTTTCCCACGCCCTCATGCAGGTGCCCGGCGTGCGGCTTGTCGCGCAGCGGGCGGGCCGCGCCAACGAGGTCGTTGACCCGGTCGGTGTTCAGCTCTCCGAGTTCGAGGTCGATCTCAAGCCGATGAGCGCGTCCGCTCAGAGCTGGGCGCTGTATCGCATCCAGCAGGCGCTCGCGCGTTTCCCCGGGCTCACCACCTCTGTGAACACGTTTCTGGTCGAGCGCATCGACGAGACCATTTCAGGCGTGACCGCGCCGGTCGTCGTCAACGTATTCGGCGACAACCTCGATGTGATTGATCGCAAGGCGCAGGAGATCGCCCACGTGCTTGGATCAATCCGTGGCGCCGCAAGCGTGCGGGTGGAATCGCCCCCCGGCATTCCCGAACTCGATGTCAGGCTCAAGCTCGACCAGTTGAACCGTTGGGGTTTCAGGCCAGTGGAAGTGCTCGATGCGATCCAGTCCGCCTATCAGGGCGCCACCGTTTCACAGATCTATCAGGGTAGCCGCACGTACGACGTCGTGGCGGTGCTCTCGCCTCGCGAACGCGCTACGCTCAATGGCGTCGGCGCGTTGATGCTGCGCAACCCGGACGGGCTTGCCGTGCCGCTGCACGATCTTGCGTCCATTCGCCAGATCTCTGGCCGCTATCAGATCACCCGCGATGGCGGACGGCGCATGCAGACAGTGTCGGTCGGTCTCGGGAGCCGCCCGGTCAGCGACTTCGTTAGGGAAGCCAAGGCACGTGTGAACCATGAGATCAACATGCCCCCGGGGACTTACGCAGTATTCGCCGGCGAAAGCGAGGCGCGCGCGCAGTCGCAGCATGACCTGCTGGTGTACGGCGCGATGTCGCTCATCGGCATCGCGCTGCTGCTTTTCCTTGCACTCAGGAACAGCCGCGGCGTGCTATTGGTCTTGGTCAACCTGCCTTTTGCGCTCGTGGGTGGGGTGCTGGGCGTGGTGCTCGCGGGCGCAAACCTGTCGCTTGGCAGCATGGTGGGCTTTGTCACGCTGTTTGGCATTTCATTGCGCAACTCGATCATGCTGATCAGCCACTACGAGCACCTTGTTCATGTGGATAAACTGCCGTGGAACGCTGACACGGCCGTGCGCGGCGCGGCGGAGCGGCTCGTGCCGATCCTGATGACCGCGCTCGTGACCGCGCTGGCCCTGCTGCCGCTTGCAGTGACGAGCGGCGCGGCCGGCAATGAGATCGAGGGGCCGATGGCGATCGTGATCCTGGGCGGGCTCATCACCTCCACGGCGCTGAACCTGATCGTGCTGCCGACGCTGGCATTGCGTTACGGCCGCTTCGCGCGGGATGCCTTGACCGAACCCGGCCCTGCAGCTGCCTGATCGGAGAGCGGCCATGTCCATCCACGCATTGCTCTTGTCGTTCGGTGAACGTCCGCATCTGGTGCTCGCCGTGGTGTTCGCTGCGGCATGCACGGAGTCGATTGCAGCGATAGGGACGTTCGTGCCGGCCGGGGTCGTGATGTTCGCCGCGGGCGCGCTGATCGGCGCCGGCGCGGTGGACGGCTGGCTCACGATCGGCGTGGCTACGCTGGGCGCCATCGCCGGGGACGGCCTGAGCTACGAACTGGGGCGGCGTTATCACACCCAGGTCGGCGCCTGGTCGCGATCGCACGGCCATGAGGCCGCCTGGTTACGCGGCGAACAGTTCGTCGCGCGGCACGGTGGCAAGAGCATCGTGTTCGCCCGATTCTTCGCTCCGGTGCGGGCGATCGTGCCGTTGGTGGTAGGCACGGCCCGGATGGCTCGCGCGAAGTTCTATCCGATCAATGTGGTCTCGGCGCTCGCCTGGGCGCCCACGCATATCGCCCCGGGCATCCTGTTCGGCGCATCCGCGTCCCTGGCCGAAGCCGTGAGCGCGCGCCTAGCCGCGATCTTCGTTATTTTGGCTCTGCTTCTCTGGCTCATCGTGCGTCTCGTCAGGCTGATGGTCGAGCGAGGCCTTCCGATGACAAAACGCGTCGCGGCGCGAGTGACGCGGCACTGGGCCCGCCGCCTTCCGTGGTTGGGAACACAGTTGCGGAAGATCGTCGATCTCGATTCGCCCGAGTTCCCCACGTTGGCGGCGCTGGTGCTGCTTTTTATCGGAAGCGTGTGGCTCTTTGGCGGTGTGCTGCAGGACGTAGTCGCCAATGATCCACTGATGCGGGCCGACACAGCGCTCTACGCTTTCCTGCAGTCACTCCACATCGCGCCGATCGACTCGCTGATGACCGGTCTGTCCGCGTTGAATGACCGCTCGGTGGTCTACGCAGTTTCAGCTGTCGTGCTTGTTTGGCTGATATGGAAGCGAAGCTGGAAGTCCGCGGTTTGGTGGATTGTCGTGGTTGGCGTGGGGGTCGTGCTGTCGCCGTTTCTCGGGTTCAATTTCAAGTCCACGCGGCCTGTCGACTGGATTCCCGGTACCCCTCACACCCCGCTGCCCGACGGCCGCGCAGCGTTCAGTCTGCTGATCTTTGCCTTCGCCGGCTGGCTGTTATGCCGCCAGCAAACCTTGCGCTGGCGTGCAGGCGTCGCCACGGCGGTTGCGCTATGGATCGTCATAGGCTCCATAGCCGATCTCTATCTCGGCCGGGCCTGGCTTTCCGGACTTCTCGGCGGCTGGGCGCTCGGGCTCGCGTGGCTTTCACTGTTTGCCGGCACCTACACCTCCTGGCATGTGGACGACGATGTGTCTCCCAAGGCGATGGCGCTGCTGATCACCGGAACGCTCGCGGTTGCCGGAGCGGGGTATATTTCCGGCCACACGCAACCCGTTAAGGCGAGTGGTTCACCGATCGCGCGGCTTGCCCTGAGTTTGTCCATCGGGCAATGGCTCGACAATGGTTGGCAACTACTGCCGGCACGGCGCATGGAAATCGGCGGTGATGAGGAAGAACCGTTACCGCTACAGTGGGCGGCAAGCAATGATGCAATCATCAGCGCACTAAAGCAGGCCGGCTGGCAGCCCGCTGTCGCCTGGACGGCGCGCTCGGCACTCGGCTGGTTGCTGTCACAGCCACAAGTCGACCGGTTGCCGGTGCTGCCCAAATACTCGGCGGGCGAACCCTCGCAGCTTGCTCTCGTGCGGACCGATCCCGACTCATCGCGCAGCCGTCTGGTGCTACGCCTTTGGCGTTCACACTTCATCATTCGCGACGCAAGTGACCGCGCGCCGCTGTGGTACGGTGCTCTGTATCGGGAGACTCTTTATCGCCCGGCGCACGTAGTCACGATCGAGGAAACAAAAAATGTAGTAGATCCATCGATCATCATCGCGTTGCTCGGTCTTCGGCGGCAGACTGTCATGCGCTCGACCACTGTCGATCGGGTGGTCCGTGACGTTGTACTTGTCCCACCCGAGTCCACGCGATGATGCGGGCGATCAGGGAATCGGGACTATTCGCTGAGGCCGGCGTCAACAACCGATGAACTGTTTGCTTTTATTGAGTAAATTTGATGCCTTCCACGGCCTGACAGACGGGCCGGTTGACTTCGAGCAGCTCGGAGCTGATGCTGCCCGGATTGGCGATCAGACTGGGAAAGACGCTTTCGGGACCAGCGTGCGCGGATCGGACCTCCGCGATTCGGTCGTAGACCCTTCTGACGCCCTGTGCGAGCTTGGTGGCGTCGCCGTGACCGCCGATATGCATGAAGAACACCTTTGGCTGATCAAAAAGAAGTGTTTGTGAAATGCGGTCACTTGGAGGCCGGCATCGAGTGCAGCGCTCATCACCGGATTGACTTCGTCCTGGAATAAGGCGGTGTCACCCATCATCATGCTAGCCATGAATTTTCACGTCATTCCGCGGTTGGAGACCTTGAACACGCCCTCGTGTTTGGAATAGGTCCCTTCCAGGCCGGCAAACAGCAACTATTTGATTTGATGGGTAATATTTTTGGGGCCGGACTGCAAAGTCCCGCCACGCCGAGAGCGTTCTAACCCGGAAATTGCACGGAAATCAAGGGCACCCTTAGACGCCTTCTTCGCGCGCCATGCGAATCGTTTCGAGTGGCATCGTCCGCGCGCGGGCACGATCGGTTTCGTGCGGTTGAAGCGCGAAAGCGCCGAGCGGTTCTGCGCAGAACTGCTCGAACGCACGGGCGTGCTGCTCTTGCCCTCGACGCTGGTCGATCACGGCGACGAGCATGTGCGCCTCGGCTTCGGCAGGCGCAACATGCCCGAGGTGCTCGCGATCGTCGATGCCTATTTGGATGCGACCGTCACGAGCACCTCGTCCTGACGATAGGCGTCCGGATACATCTGCTTCAGGTTCGCCACTTTCGGCAGATCGTTGATCGCGATATAAGGGCTTTCCGGATGCTCCGTCAGATAGTTCTGGTGATAGCGTTCGGCCGGACAGAAGCCCTTGTAGTCTTCGATCTTCGTGACGATCTTGCCGCCATACACATGCGCCTTGTCGAGCTGCGCAATATACGCATTGGCGATTTCGCGCTGCGCTGCGTTCGTCGGGAATACGGCCGAGCGATATTGCGTGCCGTGATCGGGGCCTTGATAGTTCAGTTACGTCGGATTGTGCGCGACCGAAAAGAAGATCTGCAGCAGCTTGCCGGACGACACCTGCGCATCCGCACCGATTCCGCATGACCGGTATCGCCTTCGCTCAAGCGATCGATCTGCGCCGTGCCGGCCGCGCCGCCCCGATAGCGCGACAGCGCTTCCTTAATGCCGCGAAGGTGCCATGCGTCGCGCGCATCGCCATCGCAGCCGCGGCGCTGTGGCCTTCGTCGGCAAGCAGTTGCTGAATCACCTGCTCGGAGTTTGCATAATGGCCGTCGGCGAAGTGGTGATAGCGGATATCGCCCTTGGCGTCGATGAAATAATGCGCCGGCCAGCAAACTGTTTGACGCGCGCCATATCGCGAACTTGTTGTCGATCGTAACGGGATAGTCGATACCGAGATCAGGAACCGCCTTTTTCACGATATCGACGTTGCGCTCGGATGCAAACTCCGGTGCAAGCACGCCTATGACGACAAGCCCCTGGTCGCGATACTTCTGCGCCCACGTCTTCACATACGGCCGGCTCCATGCTCGCGCGCATCATCGCGGGTCCGGTGTTATCGCGAAGTATCGCGCAACGCAGGAGGCAGGTTTCGGAAAATCGTCATGTCAAACAGCGGTTGACCCGAAGGAACACATTTCCACCGCAACCATCAATTGACATAAGCAACATTGCCACACATTCGTACGTAATGCGAAATGTTAAATCCGAGGCGAATGCTTCGGATATTTACGGAGGAGCAGCGGTCTCTGCACGAGCGCCGCAGGGTCTAGATCAGCTCGCCAGCTTCACGAATTCTCTGAGCGGTCATCGGCAGCTCATTTTGTTCGAGCACTGTCGCGAATTCGTCCACTGAACTTTGTGGTCGTTTGCGTCGAGCACGCATTCGTTTGAATGATGAGATCGCGACTAGCGGCTCAAGATCCCATTGGTTCACGATGAATCGATCGGGGTGTACGATTTCAATTCCGTACGGCGCTACAGCGCTTTGAGGGAAATCGCGGACATTAGCGGTGACGATGCAATTCGCATGACCGGCTAGGGCGGCCGCTAGAACATGCCTGTCGTTGGCGTCGGGGAGATTGAGACTTTCGACCAGCGGAGACCACGCTTCATCAAGCACTTGCCAATCGGGTACGGCGTCGCGCATTGCGTCGCGTCGTACCCACAGCCTGTCCTTCAAGTCCGGGCGCCGTTGTACAAGCGCCAGCATCCATTCTTCTTCGATCTTGCTCGACCATTTCGCGCTGAAAAGCCCAGCGGTCGCCAGACTCAGCAGCGCATCTGTCTGGGCGATGGAGTAGAGTACACAAGCGTCAAGTATGGCTGTGTAGCGCGCATTCCCCGCCATCAGTAATCCAGGCCGAGATCACGTGCGTTGTCTGCCATACGGTCCAATGCAGATTCTTGCCGCTCGCGTATTTGATTGGCGTAGGCCATCAGATCTCCGAAAGCAACTCGCCGATGGGTCCCGACCATCCGATGCGGGAGTCTTCCCGCTTCGATTTCTTTAATCACGAAAGGCCGTGAAACGTTGAGGAAGTGCGCTGCTTCGACGGTCGTGAACTCTTTCTGGCTTGGCACGACCGAGATCGCACGGCCTTCGCTCATTGCGCCCAGAAGCTGACCAATTAGCTTGAGCGCCGCTGGAGGTACGTCGATAGACGGATGTTCGCCCGTGTCGGTCGTCAATGTAATCGTGGCCGCACGCGAGTGATCGAGCGCTTCCATAATGCAACGCTGCGCAACCCGCGCCATTTCGAGATCATGCTGGCTCATCGGAGGTGGAGACACCTCGCGAATTCGATTCATCGTCGTCATGGGACGCCCCTGTCTGATTTTCTTAACCAGAATACTCGATAAGTGCAATAAGTGCAACACGTGCAATATCTGTCGCTTCTACTCGATACGGCCGGGCCGGTACAGATCCGGGTTCCGGACACGCAGCGCAATGAGTCTGTCAAGGGACCGTCGTCGTCAGTGCAACGAGCGTGCGACAACTTGCCCCGATTTTGAGCTAGCGTCTGCCGCGGCGTTGTAAACGATTTGAGCGCGCAGGTCTCCACCATGGTCGACGAAGCGGCGACAGTAATGACGAGGACTGACGGCGGCGATGTCTGAAGGCGACTGGTAAAAACTCCGATCACGGCAGAACGATACGTGATTCGATCGTCGATATCTGCATGAAGCTTCAGACGTTCCCGGCACGGGGCGTCGCACGCGATGATCTGCTGCCCAGACTTCGCGTCACTCATTTCAGCAAGCGAGCCATCATCGCGTATACGCTGGACGCGGAGGTTGTCTCGATCGTTGGTGTCATGTCTTCTACGACGGCCAAAATTACGAAGCGGCGCTCACTCCTGATGAGGACCAATGAAGCAGCTTGGCCGGCGACTGACGGCTGCCGCAGCCTATCGCGAACTTAACATAAATTGTATGATCAACATTTCGTGAATCGCTTAATACATGATGCTATTCAGCGATATGACGGCCTCCCGCGCGGCACAAGCGCTTCGCCGGTTACATCGTCGGTGACGCACGAGATTATTTCGGATATTATTGATACTGATACTCGATATAATCCATCAGGGGCCTGCCATGCCTGCTCTTCATGAACCGACCGAACTTGCCCCCTTGGTAGGCACCCCACAGGAGGTGCGAACGCGGCTCGAGCAATACAAGGCTGAACAGGTCATCGTCGTGCCTCTGGCTCATGCGGGTATTCAGCAGGCTGTGCTGCTAGCTCAAGCGCTATCCACGGTCGTCTCGTTCATTGGCGAGACTCTAAGCGAGCAGAATGAGCAGACGCTCAGGGCCTTGGTCAATGCCATCGTACCCAAGGCGCCTCCGACACCGAACTTGCTGAAAGAAGCAGCAATGCTCGCGCGTTCGCGCAAAGCCGTGCTGGAAGGAGCGGACTGGCTGACCGCGGCCAGGGTCGCCGAATTCGCTGGTTTGAGCGCAACCAATCCCAGCACCCAGCCCAACAAGTGGAAGCGCGAGCGCCGAATCTTCGCGATTCACCACAACGGCATCGACTACTTTCCGGGTTACGGGCTCGATCCCGAGGCCGGATGGCGACCGCGTAAAGCTCTCAAACTCGTTTTGGATGTCTTCGGCGACAAGAAGGATAGTTGGGGGCTAGCCTACTGGTTCCTCTCGGCCAACAGCTTCTTGGGCGGCCGACGCCCTCAGGATGTACTTGCGGTCGAACCAGAGCAAGTTGTCGCCGCTGCCCAGGACGAAGTGGAAGGCGTCTTGCATGGCTAAACCCCGCACGCCTTCGTCAGCGGCAGGTACGGCCGCGCCTTCGGGCGATGGTGACGCTAGCAAGATCCGGTCGAATTCAACGTCGTCGCCGACCCCGGCGCCGCCGGCGACGCTTCATATTACGCCATGGACTCTAACAAGCAAGCAGGTGCTGCACCGCGTGCACTCCGATCAGTACCAAGCTGGCGAGTTCAATCCGGGAAAGAAAGGCAATGCGCGTTTCAGTCCAATCCGCGATAACAAAGGCAACGCAATTCCTACCATCTACGCGGCGATCACGTTCGACGCAGCCGCCATGGAATCGGTGTTCCACGACGTCTCCCACGCGCCTGGCTATAAGAACTACGCCAAGGACAAGCTCGAAGGACAAGTGCATTCCCAGGTACAGGTCCAGCGCGACCTAAAGCTTGCCGACCTCAGCAGCGTCGCGCTACGCAAACTCGGCGTGCAGCGCAAGCAGTTGATCGACACAGAGAAGAACGAATACCCGAACACGCGTCTGTGGGCTGAAGCCATTCATGCAAAACACGAAGACATCCAAGGGCTCTCCTGGATTTCGCGCCAGGACGACACGGCGCGCGCCGTGGTGCTGTTTGGTGATCGCGTTCCGCAGGGGACGCTGCAGCAGGTCGGCAGCCCACGAAATCTATTAAGAGACGAGCAGGCTTACGCGGAACTGCTGGACCTTGCAGACCGCATCGGCGTTGACGTAACGCCAGGAAAGTAGAGCCGACGTCGCAGCAGCCGCAAGATCTGTCTATGCCCTCTCCTAACCGAAACATCATAAGGCGAAAGCCGCCGCGCGGCACCATCGCACGCTATGGCGATCGCATCGCCGAAGTTTTGGGTGAAGCACGAGGTCAACGCGTGATGATCAGATCGAGATCGATTCATCCGGATGGCTCGCAGCGCCTGAGCGCTGTCAAGCCCACCAGTCTGCAACCGCTTGGCGGCCAACTTTTCTGAGTGGCTCGATAACAACCGCGCGCCAGGTCACGACCGGTTGACCGCATCCTTAAAAGCTTTGCCGGCCGTGAATTTCACGGTCTTCGCCGCAGCAATCTCTATCGCTTCGCCTGTTGCAGGATTACGACCCGTTCGTGCGGCGCGCTCTCCACGGCCAAACGTGCCGAACCCTACAAGCTGAACCGCGCCTCCTGCCGCTACCTCCTTCGAGATCGTCTCCAACACAGCTCCGATTGCCTCTTCCGCTGCGCTCTTGCTGACCCCAACTTCGGATGCGACTGCATCAACCAATTCTTGTTTGTTCATCCCTTCTCCCATTTCTATTGCTCACTACTCATCGCTGCAGGCTGCGGCAACGAAACCGCATTTACGTTGATCCGGTATCGGCCGCTTCCAGGTCGAATAAATCTGAAGTCGTACCGTACTCCCCAACCAAGTCCGACAGTTCGCCATTCCGAACTTTGGCCAGCGTCTCGGGTGACAGCCAAATGTCTTCCATCGCGTCAAGCCCCTGCTCGATCATTCGCTGCAAGAAAAACGACTGTTTGCGTCCCGTTACCTCCGCCAGCACTCGGAGGCGCTGCTCGATTACTGGGTCGATGCGAACCGCAACGACTCGCAACTTGTTCTCCGCCGACCTTCTTCTCATTCCATTTCCCTCGTACTGTCGATGCCGGTCCGTCGACTCGCCGGATCCTGCACCTGCCAGATAGCGCATGCAGACATTCTCCCCGCACGATATTTCTGTTTCGCCGCGTTGCTAGCGGCTGCAGCACGGGCCGGACACAGCAACAGTACTGGGGTCAACGATATGCCGCGACGCCGCGGTGGCCGCGCGACAGACCGCGGTGCCTTCACTTGAAGCGAAGCGATCTTCGCGCGACTCGAGCGCCGTAAGCTCGCCTTGCAGAACGGAGCCGCATTTTGTGAAGTGCGTCGCCTCGCTGCCCCTGCGGCGACTCCTGCTCGATGAACGGGGCGAGTCTTCTTGCGAAGGTTGCCGTTCGCAGCAGACTCATGCAGCCAGTCCAGCCAATGAAGCTCAAGTGCCTGTACGCGCTCCTTAGGATCGGACACAACGCCTTGCCGGTCGAAATCGCGGCTCATCACCAATTCAGCAAGTAATCGAAGATCGCTCTCCGTCTGGTAGTCCCGTTTCCCTCCGCATTTTCGGTGGCACCGTCAAGCCCTTGCACGTGCTGGCAATCACGCGGTAGAACTAATACGTCGTCCTCTTCAAGTGCGCGTATGACACTCCTCGGCCTGATCTGCGATCAACATCAGCACCATTTTCGAATAGTTCCACATATGCCGTCGGGGGCCGGTTGCGCGGCAGCCGTTTAAATGCACAGCAACGACACAAATTCTTACAAAGTAAGTGGCACTACATTACGAACAATTTCGAGGTTTTGTCTGATCATAGGCACTATTGAGGTGCGTCATCGGTGCCGCCTTTGTTATTCATGATGTCGACCATCCGTTGCGCAAACATCGTGATCTCGGCTGGCGTCATGAGATCTGCCAGGGACATTCGGGAAATAGTGAGGTGCAAGGTCGATACATCGGTGCCAGCGCCTACCGAGAGCTGAGGAAACGTTGATTCAAGACGGGCTACGAGTTCGGCGTTCAGCGGGCGGCGGTTTTTCTCCGCCGCCGCTTTCAGCTCCTCGTAGAGCGGCCAAGGTAAGCGATATTGAGAGCGGTGGGTATCTTCCATAGTTAAATTTGACACTACCCAGACACTGCCGTATAGTGACTATAAGTCACTGGATAGTGACAAAAACGGAGAGGGAGCGAGGATGGGCGAATCTGTTCGATCGCAGTATCGAATTCCCAAGGAGCTGAACGAGTGGCTCAGCGCGCGCGCCAAAGCCGAAGAGCGATCGAGAAACGCTCAACTGGTTGTCGAGCTTAGGATCCGTATGCGAGAAACAACTCACGTCCACTCCGACTCTACGATCGAGTTGGATCAAACAAAACACGACTAACCAAATCCTGCCAAGCGAGATAAGGGTCAATCCATATATTAGTACTGCTTATACGTTATTCATTTTCTTCAAAAGCTAACGAACCTTAAGGTTCATCTCATGAGAGGGCCGAAAATGCAAGCACAGAATTCAAACCAAGCCGCCGAAACCCAGCAAACCGATCGACTGGACAGGGTGCTCGACTTGACGGCTAATGCCTGTGTGATCGCCCTCCTCTTTCTTCCGCAACTCGCACACGCTCAAGACGCATCGGGAACATTTGGCGGAATCACTGCTTTCTTAAGGTCAGTCACACAATTGCTGATCTACGAGTGGGGCTACTACATCGGCATCATCACCTTGGCAATCCAAGGCTACCGCTGGAAGACCGGCCGCATCGACCTCATGACGCTTGGCGGTTGGGGCCTCGGCATTGGCCTCGTCTTCTTTGCTCCCAACATCGTATCTGATCTTAAGGCACGCTCCGCTGGAACGATCGTATGAGCGGGGTCGAGGACTCTCACGACGATGAGGGGGAAGCGCTTGTCGCTGCGATGACTCGCCCCACGATGGTCGGTGGATTGACGCTCGCAAGTCTGGGGATGAGCTTCTACATTCCTAGCATGGCCGCGATGATCTCACGGTCCGTGTTGCCCGCAATGGTCATACCCTTTCTGCTCCTTGCCAGTTACTTAATCTGTCTCAAAGACGTTTACTTGTTCGACATCTTGGCTGCCGCAACGCATTTAAAGGCATGCCCGAACAAGCGCTTCTGGAGATGCCGACGCTATGCGCCTCGTTGACGTTCTGAAAGAGAAGTTCGACATGTCGCTGTCGATGCCGCTACCGGACGGGGCGGCTCTCGACGACAAGGAAATGGCAGCAAGCGACATGATTCCTTATACCGTGCATTATGACGACGAAACCATCATCACGAAAGACGACGGTTTAGTTCAGGTGATTGAGCTTGATGGACTGTATTTCGACTCGCTTAGCGCGGTCCAAATCAAGCAGTTCGAACGGCGGCGTAATACCGTGTTGCGTTCGATCGCGAACAGCGACCGCGGCGTCTACGTCCATCTAATTCGTCGCAAGGTGAACCAGTACCCGGAAGGTGATGGCGGTACATGGTTCGCACGGCGTTTCAACGCAGCTTGGCGCAAGCGCTATGAAAAGCGTTCGTTCTACGTCAACAAGATTTACATCAGCATCGTTAGGAATCGCTTTCGGCAAGGCGCGCCTGGACTGTTGGACCGTGTTTTCTCGCTCGCCTCAGGTGCGAAGATTTCGTCCGAAGACCAGGAGTCGTTCGACGATCAAGCGAAGGATCTGAACGAAGCTACGAATCTTGTCGTGCAGACCCTGTCCGGCTACGGTGCGCGAAAGCTCTGTGTCCGGCGCCGACCGGCGTTTCTCAGTGAACAGGTTAGTGCGGCGGATGCTCAGGTCGCGATCCAGCGATTCAAACTAAGCTGGAAAGAGTTTCAGACTCAGTACGGCGTTTGTCAGGTGTACGACCGCGAAGACGTAGAGGACTATCTCGGCGAAGACTATTCGGAGATTGCTGGGTTTTTCCACTACCTGATCAATCTGGAAGACGAACGCGTACCTATCACGGACCTGCAGCTCGACCGGACGCTTGCTGTGTCGTGGCTCGATTTCAAGGTGGTAGGCAACATGATGGCCGTGCAGAACCTCAGCGCAACGCGGGCCGGTGCCATGCTGAGCATGGCGGAATGGCCAGCACGCACGCCGTCAAACATGCTTAACGAGTTCTTGAAGCAACCCGTCGAGTACATCGTCACGCAGTCGTTTTTCTTCAGCGACCGTATTACCGCCGAGCACGATATGAAACAAGAGCGGCGACGTCTCGTTGTCAACGACCGGGACGGCGGTGCAGAAGAGGACAAGCAGGAAATCACTGATGGGTTGCGCGATCTCACGAGCGGTCGAGCAGTCAACGGCCTCCATCATCTGACGATCCTCGCCCATGTGCCTGCCGCAATGTCGCACGCCGACCCAGTTGACAACAAAAAGCAAACGATTGCGGATCTTGATAACGCGGTCGCGTTGCTCAAGAAATCGTTCGTCAACCTCGGCGTGAAGGCGGTGCGTGAATGGTTTGCGGTCGAGACCTTCTTCTGGTCCCAGCTTCCTGGCCAGGCGCAGCACTTCATCGGCCGGCGCGGGAAGATCAAGTCAGGCAACTTCGCAGGATTTGCATCGCTGCATAACTACGCGATTGGAAAGATTGACGGCAACCTGTGGGGGCCTGCGATCATGCCTTTCGAAACAGAGAGCGGCACCGCCTACTACTTCAACTTCCACCGAGAGATGGAAGGGATGGTCGCGGGCCATTTGGCCCTGACCGCAGACACTGGAGCGGGAAAGACCACCCTACTGTCGGCACTGATCGCCATGGCAGACAAGGCCCGGCCTCGCGTGTTTTGGTTCGATAACCGCGAGGGTGCGAAGGTGTTCATGCGAGCGATGGGTGCGGCACATACCACGCTGTCGGTTCAGGGAAACACCGGTTGGAATCCCTTCAAGTTGCCCGACTCGCCGGAGAATCGCCTGTACCTCGTGGAATTGATGACACTGATGCGCACGTGCTATGGCGGGAAGCTCGTTCCCGACGACATCGAGCGATTCAAGCGGGCAGTCACCGAGAACTACGACGTCTTGCCTTTCCAAGACCGACGTTTGCGCAACGTGGCATGGTGCTTTGGTCAGGGCGAACTCGCGAAGGACATGCGAATCTGGCATGGCGCAAATGGTTCAGCAGGTGCCAACTGGCGCGTGTTCGACAACGAGAACGACAGCATCAACCTCACGCAGTGCCGGCACTACTGCTTCGAAATGCGGCAGCTTATCAAGGACGGGGTTGCTCGGCCCGAGCTGCCTGTCGTCTTGAGCTATCCGTTTCACCGCATCGAGCACTCCATGAACGGTGAGCCGTTCATCCTCGTGCTGGAGGAAGGCCAGAATCTCGTCGAACACGCGTACTGGCGCGAGAAGATTGACAGCTACATCATGCAAATTCGCCGTAAGAACGGTCTGCTGATCTTCGTCACGCCCGACGCGAAATACCTCTACTGCGAAACCGATTCGATCCAGAAGCAAACTGCAACGAAGATTTTCCTTCCGAATGGTGAGGCGAGCAAGACCGATCTGGTGGACCGTCTCGGCCTCACGATCGGCGAGTTCGACTTCGTTCACGACACTCCGCCCGAGAGCTTCAAGTTTTTGATACGGCGCGGCCACGAGTCGATTCGGGTCAAGTTCGATCTGTCCGATATGCGTGAATTTATTCCTGTCCTGTCGTCGAACGACAAGGGTGTTGCGCTGATGGAGCGAATCATCAGTGAACTCGAGACCGACGAACCAGAACAGTGGGTACCCGTTTTTATGCGGCGTGCGGTCGCCGAGAACACCCACAACCTCAAGCGGGAAGGAGCGTGACCGTGCGAAACACTCTGTTAGCCATCGCTCTCGGCGTCACACTCAGCGCTTCGGTGCCCATTTACGCCACGGGAATTCCCACGTTCGATGCCGCGACCTTTCTGCAACTCCAGCAGCAACTTTCGCAACTGCAGGACCAGTACAGAACTCTGAAAGATCAATATGCAGCTGTCACCGGAAGTTATGGTCGCGGGTCGATTGGGTTGAATCAGTCGATCAACGCGGCATCGGTTGTACCAGGATCGTGGCAAGAGGTCGTTTCGCAACAGCAGAGCGGCACCTTCGGCGCGAGACAAAACTTTTACGAAAAGCTCATCAACACACTGCCGCAGGACGTGTTCGCGGATCCTAGTGCGCAAAATGCGACCACGTACAAAATGAGCACAGATTCGGTTCGGGCTGCTTTAGCGGGTGGGGACTCACTGTATTCCGAGGTCCAGACGCACCTCAACAACCTGTCCGTGCTGAGTCAGCAGGTGGATACAACGACCAACGTTAAAGATGCGCAAGACTTGCAGAACCGCATCGCCAGCGAAAACGGCATGTTGTCGAGCGCCATGGCGAAGCTCAACGCAATGAACATGAATTTGCAGGCGAATCTGGTGAATCAACAGAATCAAGCTACTGCCGGAAATCAGAAGTTTTATCAATGGAAGAAATAGCCAATCCTTCGCGTAGGAAGGAACATGCCACAGAAGGAGGAAAAGAATGAAGCCTTTCATCCTAGTTCTGAAAATTTGCACTGCCTCGGTATGGCTCCCGCTGTGGCTTATTAAACGCAGCATCCGCTTAGTTGTCGTTTTGGTGATCGGCGCAGTGCTCTCTAGCTGCACCAGTACGTCGAGCAAGCTCGAGAGATCGCCGTGCGCCTGCTCTTTCGAACCGATCAACGCAATTAGCTATGGGAGGAATGGAGATGTCTAGGAAGCTTTGGACATGGATTTTGGTGAGTACAGCAGTGGTACTCGTCGGTGGCTATGGTCTCCTCAAGACTCTCAGCCGAGAGCCTGCCGTACCTTCCACAATGGCCCCACAAGAGATGACCCCATCGTCGACGCCGACAATTGAAAAAGGCAGCGGGAACCCACTGCTTGGAGCGGACAAGGTAGCGGTTGCCAAATGGTATCCGGGTCATTGCTTCGCAGAGTTGTACGCGAAAGATCCTTCGTTCGGCGGGAAGATGATTCCTGGCTGTGTCGTCAAGGTGATTGAACAGGTCAAGGCAGACACCGGCGTGACGCTGACCGAGGCAGATATTCAAGCACCCGATGTAGTTGCACATTTCAAGCAGCTCTACGGCTCGAGCAATCCATGGCGACAATGACCCTCGAAGGAATGATTGGCGCCGCCGATGGCGTAACTCATTCGTTCCTGACGCAGACCTACCCCGCTCTTGCTGCAGCGATATCTACGCCTGTCTATCTGCTCGCCGTGGTCTACTGGGCGGCTTACGGCTACAAGATATATGGCGGTTACGAGCCGATGCGATGGAACGCCCTACTTGCAAAAGCCTTCATGACCGCCGCCGTATTCTCTGCGTTAAACTGGGGAGGCATGGGCCAAAGCATCTATGGCTTCTTTACGTCGTTCATGGAAGGAGTGGCTTCGACCATCATGTCAGGCAGATCGACGGCATCAATGCTTGACGCACTGTATAACAACGTTGGCCAGGTTTCGGCGTTGATGCAAAACGTAAGTTGGTATCAATTCGGGATGATTCTGCAGGGATTCGGTCTCTTCCTAATCAATTGCGTGTTGTTTGTGCTTGCGCTCGTCTACATGACGATCGCAAAGTTCGGCCTCGCAATTACGATGGTTCTGTTACCGGTCTTCGCTGGCTTCTTCTTTTTTGAACAAACACGGCAGTGGGCCATCAATTGGCTGAGCAAGATGTTGAATTTCTGCCTTATCTATATCTTGGTTATAGCCATCGTCCGTTTTGGTTTTCTCGCGTTTGGAGATGCGATTGACGAAGCCGGAAAGGCCTCGAGCGTCACGGATGCCGCGTTTATCAACGTACAGCAAGTTGCATATCTTTACATCGTTGAAGGTGTATTGATCATCTTCATGCTGCAAGTCAAAGGCTGGGCTGCATCCCTTTCCGGCGGTGCATCTGTACAAGGCTTGTCTTTGTTGATGATGGCTGCTCGGACGATAACCAGGGGGTCGCTCAAATGAGCTTCGGCAAGAGTACGTTCAAAGGCGACACTGACACTCAACGGATGCAGCTTGGCGGCTCGAACAAACTCAAGCAAGAGCGCAACCGTGCATACCTCTTCATCGGCTTGCTTCTCTTTGTGGTCGGCGGAATGGCTAGCGCGATCACCGTGCTAGCCAACATTCACACAGTCATTCCGGTCGTGTCCGTGCTCGATGCAAATGGGCACGTGGTGAAGCAACAAGTTGTCAACAAGGAAACCATCTCGGGCCAGGAAAGCTTTGTCCAGAGCCAGGTGTACGACTTCATCATGTATTGCAACACGTTTGACCCGGACTGGCGGCAACGCTTCGCCGATCTGTGTCGCCTGCATTCGACGCAATCGGTCGCCGCACAGTATGACGCGGAAACGAGTGCGGATAACGCTAACAACCCCTACTACCAGCTCGGCCAAGGCGGCCGTCGCTATCCGAAGATCACGGGTATTACATCGCTCGGAAAGGATGCTTATCAAGTCTCCTTTCAATCCATCACCGAAAAGCCCGGCAGCCCGCCGAAGATCGACTACTACACGGCGCTCGTGCGCTACACCTTTACCTTCAAACCGCTCGCGTTGGGCGACCGTTGGGAGAACGCGCTCGGATATGCCACGACGGGGTATCGGAAGGATCAAGAGTTGAGCCGCCAGTAACGCGCCGTCGGCAAGTGCTTCGTGCAAGGAATCAGACCATGAACTTCAAATCCGCTCCCATCGCTTTCGCCATGATCAGCAGCGTGACGATTTCGCTGATTCCTGCCTCCTCACTTGCGGCCAAACTCCCGCATGCGCTTGTAACTGATGATCGCGTCAAGCAGGTTCCGTACGACCCAAATCAAGTGTACGAGGTGGTTGGCACATACGGTTACCAAACCTCCATCGAGTTTGCCAACGACGAGATCGTCAAGGTCGTCTCGTTGGGTGACTCGATCGCATGGCAGACAGTGCCCTACCAGAATCGCTTGTTCATCAAGCCGGTCGAGCCGAATGCGGCAACCAACCTAACGGTCGTGACCGACAAGCGCACCTATTACTTCAAGCTCACTAGCTCGAAGGCGCGCACGACTCAGACGTTTCTCGTGCGCTTCGTCTACCTGAATTCAGGTTCGAACCAAAATGCGAACCTGAGCGGCTACGCGGGCGGCAGCCGGACTGACGCGAGCACGAGCACCGGAATTGATCCCGCGCGACTGAATATTGACTACGGCGTGTCGGGGGACAAAACCGCCATTCCGCTCAAACGCGCCTTTGACGATGGGCAGTTCACTTATTTTCTGTTCGATCAGAACGCCGAGATTCCCTCGTTTTACACCGTAGGCCCGGACGGTACTGAGTCCGCGGTCAGTCCGCGCCGGGAAGGCCCGTTTATGGTCGTCAAGCGCACCGCGAGCCTCTTCACGCTGCGCAACGGCGACGCCCACCTCTGCGTACAGAACAATGCGAATCCATATCGCCGCGCTGATATGAGCGCAGCTTCGGCGCTCAGAACAGTGGAGCATTGATATGGCAGATCCGAACAGCAATACGCCAGATGACCGCGAGGCGGCCGTTCGCGAGTGGGAGAAGCAGGCGAATGCGTCGATGGTCGTCGACAATCGAAAGAAGCGGTTTGGTGGCATCGCCATCGCCGTGATCGCGGCCGGCGCCATCGCGGCGGTGTGGTTGGCCAAGCACAGCGGCAGTGACACGGCCAAGTCGGCGGCAAGCAGCGATATTTCCATCCCAGATCGGAAGCCTGTGCCGAAACTCAAGGATCATGAAGCGGCGAGTACTTCCTCTGTCGCCGCAGCACCCGCTCCAACACCGGCAAGCACGGTGCAGGCCGATGACCCGATGAAAGCGCAGCGCGAGCAGATGGAAATGCAGCGTCGAGAGCAAGCGCGCCGTCTGCTGGAAGCTCGCATGAAGTCGGCCATCATCCCGCCAAACAGCGCGAATCAGCCAGCAGGCGTTCAATCACAGTCTGGGCCTGATGCAGGCAACCAAGTTCGGCAGAACACCGGGATGTTAGGAGGCGGCTCGAGCGATCAGGGTCCGCAAGATGCCAATTCGCGCTTCGCGCGCGCGGTAAGTGGCAACGCTGTCCCGGTGAGCATGGCAAGTCAGATCGACAACCTTCCCTACAAGGTTTTGCAAGGCGAGTTTATTGAAGCGGTTCTGGAACCGCGGGCGATTTCCGATCTCCCGGGCCAGTTGTGCGCGCTTGTGCAACGCGACGTCTATGGCGCACAAGGTCGGCTGAAACTCATTCCGTGGGGCTCCCGCGTGTGCGGCACGTACAACGCGGAGTTGCGCAAAGGCCAGGATCGCGTCTTCGTCGTATGGAACACACTGCGTCGTCCGGACGGCGTGCAAGTTGCCATTGACAGCGCTGGCAGCGACCAACTTGGAACAGCGGGTATGGGCGGAATCGTTGACACCCATTTTGCTGAGATCTTCGGCATGTCGGCGCTCTTGTCGATTATTGGTGCCGGCGCGTCGAATGCGGGCGTCAGTTCGGGTGACCAGTACAACTCCGCCTCACAATACCGGCAGTCGGTCCAGCAAGCCGCGGCTCAGTCGTCGCAGCAAGTACTTTCTCCGTACATCAACATCCAACCCACCGTCACAGTGCCAGCAGGCTCCCGCGTGCGAATCTACGTGAACAAGGATCTGGACTTCACGTCGATTTACAAGGAGCAAATCGACGCGGCGAAGCACGTCGATGGCGTAACGTTTATTCAATGAGGAGGAGACATGTCGCAGATTGCCTCCTTCCGAGCCAAGCTCTCCCTGTTAGCGGACTATCTCGATGACAAAGAGGTGACCGAGATCCAGGTCAACAAGCCCGGCGAACTCTGGCTCAGAAAGAAAGACTCGTATTACGCGGAAAAGATCGAAGTGCCCGGCCTGTCGTATCAGCTTCTGTCGTCATTGGCCGATGTCACCGCCTCCTTCAAGAGCCTTGAGGTGGACCGGGAGAGCCCGATTCTCTCGGCTGAAATCCCTGTGAACCTTGATGATGGTATTCCGGATTTCGAGCGCGGAACCTATCGGGCTGAAATGATCCTCCCGCCCGTCGTGCCGGAGGGAACCATCGCGATGACGATTCGCAAGCAATCGCTCGTTCGGATGAGTCTGCCGAAATACATGCAACAAGGCGCGTTCCGCTTCGTGAACGGCGACGTAGTCGACGAGCCGTATTCGGATGCACGGCTGGAGGAGATGTACCGCGAGAAGCAGTGGGACACGTTCCTGCGCGGCGCCGTCCTCGCGCACAAGAACATCGTCATCTCTGCCGGCACCTATTGCGGCAAGACCACATGCCTCAATGCGCTGGTCCAGGAAATACCCGGACATGAACGCATCGTCACGATCGAAGACTCTCGAGAAATCGAGCCGGCGCAGCCGAACTGCGTGCGACTGTCCTACGCCCGCCATCAAGCGTCAGGACAGGCTGCGGTGACACCAACCACGTTGCTTCGTTCGTGCATGCGGCTCACACCTGACCGGGTCATCATGGGTGAGATCCGCGGTTCGGAGGCGGTTGAGTTCGTGAACATGCTCAACACCGGCCACAAAGGATCGCTTACGACCATCCACACGGATTCGCCCGCCGAGATGTACGACCGGTTCGGCGAGCTGATGGACGGCCATACCTCGATGACACGCGAACAGATCATCGAGCGCGTCAAGAGGCGTATCGACGTTGTTGTGCAATGGAAATACACCGAGCGCAACGGCCGCTACATATCGGAGATCCTTTATGCAGGCGCGTGATCTGTCCGCAACATTGCTGTCGATCGGCCTGCTGATCGCCCTCTCCCGGATCGCTACCGCGCAGACGCCAGCGTCGGCCCTGCCGTTCGACAAGCTGGCCGCCGAGTGCGCCCCGGGGGTGCATCCGAGCACGCTCAGGGGCGTAGTGACCACCGAATCGGCAGGCAATCCCTTCGCGATTGGCGTTGTAGGCGGTCGGCTGGAGCGTCAGCCGCGCAACTTGCCGGAAGCGGTCGCGACGGCCAGAGCGCTCGAGCGCCAGGGATTCAATTTTTCGATGGGCCTCGGACAGGTTAATCGATTCAACCTTGCGAAGTACGGCGAGCGTTACGAGACGGTATTTGAGCCGTGCCGCAACCTCAGGGCCGGCGGTGCGATTCTCCGAGATTGCTACCAGCGAGCGCGGGCTCGGATTCCAGACGATCAGCAGGCGCTGCGCGCGACGTTCAGTTGCTACTACTCAGGCAACTTCACGCGCGGCTTCCGACCAGATCGCGCGGGTCAGCCGAGCTACGTGCAAAAGGTTGTTGCAAACGCGACCGACACGGCGATCCCCGTCGTGCCAGCAGTAAAGCGAGATAGCGCCGATGCAGGCGTTCCAGTGCGGCCGACGGCAAACGCAAAACCTGTGAAGCAAGCGGCCACGTCGGCACAATGGGTGATGTTTGCGGAGGACCGGTCGCGGCTCGACCCGGCCTCCGCCTTGCCGGTCGACGATACCAGCAGGGATCCGACTGTCAAAGTGCGGCTCGCGACACCGACCAAAGGCTCAGCGGTCGAAGCGAACCCAACTCGTCCAATCTCCAGGTCGTCACCACACGAAACGCAACCTGTCCCCGTCCAGCGATCACCGTCATCGACCACCCAAGAAGCTGCGCCGTTTGTTCAGTTCGTAGATTGACGCTTCTCTCGCTCGCGAGAAAAGCGCCATCGGGAGAAGAAACGATGAAAAAAACCCTCGTTGCCTTGTTTGTGCTCGGCGCGTCGATGTCGACGCAGGCTTCGGAATATGGCTGCAAAGTTTTGCTGTGCCTGGCGAACCCCGCATCCAACGGCGGCCCCAAAGGCGTTGACGAGTGCGTACCTCCCATCAACCAGCTCTACCACGATCTGAGCAAGGGGCGACCATTTCCGAGTTGCGATCAGGCTGACGGCAATGATGGATCGAGCTACGCCCGTCAAGTCTATGATCCGTATGATCCTTGCCCTGCACCCTTGCTCCCCGCCGAACGCGGTGCCTACGTCGTACAGGGCCAAAAAAGGCCGAGCGGTAACAAAGGGGGCTGGTTTGGAGGCGACGGCTCATACACGCTGAATGACCAGCCGCAAGTCTCAGAGTCATCGCTCGGTAACGGCTTCGCTTCGGGCGCGCGGGCGTGTGTCGGTCAACGAATCGGATCGTACGTCGTGGGCAACTATGACAACACGTATACCGTTGCCGTGTTCGACAGGGTGCTCTGGCAGATATCGCAAAACCCGCGCGCCATCGACGTCTATATCGACAACGGGTGGCAACAGCGCGTGCGTTGGTGACGGATATTAAACGGATGTTCGGCAACTGGCTAAACTCGCGCAAACGCCGTGCGCATAACAGGTTCGCGAAAGACGCTAGGTCTACAAACTCAGCGGCGCTGAGCCAACCTATAAACCGAGCACGAAAGATGACCCGACCGCTTTTTATCCGTCTCGCCGATGTGATCGCCTTCCTTGTGGTCACTTATCTTATCGCCTCTATTGCCACAAAAATGTTGGGGCAGATTGCCAGCTGGCCGGACCCGGGACGTTGGATCGCGATTTTCGTGGTCGGCGCCCTTGCGATCGCCTGCGCGATCAAGATTAAGCCGATCTCGCGGTGCTTCGTTGACTTGATCCATTTGCCCTTCGACCGTTCCAAGGAATAGCGGACGCTCTCAAGTACTTGGCGGGGCACCCATCAACAAGTGTTCGTCTGTCAAAGCGAAGACTATCCAAATCGACCAAATTCTGAGGGCTTGCGACCGTTGGCCGGTTGCTTGCGTTGATCTCCGAGCGATTGACGTTCCAACGCTTGCTTCCCCTCGGCCGCGCCTCGTGGTTGCATGTCTTGCCCGCGGCGCTGCAGTTCGCGTTCTCGCTGAATGGCCAGCGCTGTCGTCTTGTCGAAGCGGCGTGCGATTGCAGCGGGCAGCGATTTCATCGAATCGGTGTAGACGCGTGCCTCATGCCGCGCTCGGCTGATCGCGACGTAATACAGATTCATCGACGTCGTGCGGCTCTTGGTGTCGAGCGCGATCAGAGTCCGATCGTTGGTCAGGCCTTGCGAACTATGGACCGTCGAAGCATACGCGTGCTCCAGGTGAAGCGGTCGGCTGATCGGTAGCTCCAACGACCGCACTGACCGACCATTGCGTTGCTCGACCGATTCGAGGCTTACGACACCGCCGATCACGCCCGTTACGCGCATGCGGTCACCGTTGGTGAGATCACGGCCCGAATCGTTACGGTTGATCCGTACGGTATCTCCAACAGACAACTCCGCTCGCTCAAGGCGATAGACGCTGAGCTGCGTCACTTTACGCGGGTTGATCGTAGCCGTGGTGCCATCTTGTCGCGACAAGACTAGCGCATTGCCGGGGAGTGCTTCGGCGACGCGATAGGTTTCGCCGCGGATCAACCCGGCCTTCACGTAATCCTTCTCCGGCTGAATCACCATGCCGGGCTGATAGCTCGGCGCGAAGCGGCGCTGCGCTTGCGTCATATCCACACGGGTCAGGGTCTCGAACTCCCGTCCGTTGCCGGTGAGCGCCAGTGACTCGCGCACCATTTTGTTGATTTCCCGGCGTGCCTCATTCGTGCCGGCGACAATCAGGGTTTCACGGCGCTCAGCTTCGGTGAGCTTGATGTAGTCATTCACAATGGCGCGGTGTCGGTCCGCTGGCTCTTTCAGTTCCTCAACATGCTTGAGATGCGCGAGCGATTGGTGAACACGGCTCTCGGCCGCGTGTTCGACGGCCGCTTTCAGTTCGTGATCTTTCTGTCGCTGTATTTCGCTGATGCGCGCGGTCTGCATGCCATTGTGTTGAAGCTGGGCGAATGGTTTGCCTGCTTCGATCGCCTCGGTCTGTTTGGTGTCGCCGATCAACACCATTGTCGCACCTGCCTTTTCAACCGTTCGCATGACTTGCTCCATCTGGCGCGCGCCGACGACGCCCGATTCATCCAAGACGATGATCGTCTTGCTGTCCACCGGCTTTTCCTTGGATCGAAGGAAACTGGCGAGGGTGTGCGCTTCGAGACCTTCGTTCTTGAGCGCCTTGACCTGATTGCCGTATGGCGCGAGCGCGACCGTGCGGTAGCCCTCTCGCATCGCTGAGGACGATGCCTGCTTGATGAGCGCGACGGCTTGATTGACGGTGTAGGTTTTCCCGGTTCCCGCATCGCCCTGAATGCCCACAAATCGGTTGCTCGTGGCAACAATGGCCTCGACCGCCGAACGCTGCCCCGCATTGAGCGTGGAGTCTTCGAGTGCTGACCGGACGGTGGTGATGGCCAAAATCGGTGTCACAGCGCCGCGCCCGGTGCGCTCAATCGCGAGAATGGCCTTTTCGCGGGCGAGCGCCTGTTGTGTCGTGTAACGCTTCTCGGCGGGAACGAGCGAGCCCTGCTCGATCGCGGCATTGATGTATTGCTGCGCCTGCTTGTTCGACCACCCCTTGAGCTCTTGCAGATAATTTCTCCAACCGGCGGACGAGAGTGCGGGGCCGTCCTTTCGTTCCGCCAAGCGATAGGCCGGCACCGCCTCGATCAACGCGCCCTGCCCGACCAGACGGTTGATTTCGGCGCGTACCTCGCCGGGACCCGCCAATCCGACGGACCGACGCAGCGCGGTCGCCATCAAGACACTCTCACGCACGACGGCTTCACGTTCTGTCAGGTGATGGATCGCGTACTGCACGACCGCCTGCGCGGGCGTAATTCCCGCCGGGAGACTCGTAGCGGCAACGCGGTCGCGGTCGCCGGAGTCAGTGCGTTTCCCGGCGCGACCATCAACGCTGCTGTTCATCCGTCCTGCTGCCGCGCCACTTGTGTCGGCGATCTCAGCTTGCCTTCGGTGTTCGCGGCCATCCCTTGCGTCATAACTGCGCCCGTCGAGCTGGGAACGCGAGCCGTAGTCGATACCGAGCTCGCGGCTTTTCTCGACCCAATATTGCTTGACGATCTCTCGGTCGGACTCGTCCTTGCGCGGGCGCGTCGCAAGCGCAATGACCTGCTTTTCGAGCGTGCTTGCGCTCGCGCGCGTCTTGCCCTCGTTCGCCAACGCCTCTTCGATGACACGGCTGCGCGCTGAAAACGCTTCGATCTGGTCGCGGCTGATGTGAGCCAGCTCAAAGTTGCCTTTGTCGTCGACGAGGCGGATGGCGTAGCCAATCGCCTGCAGGCCCTTTGCCAGTTCGGCTTTATAGATTGCATCAACCTCATGCTGAACACGGAATATGTCCTCGTTGGAGAGTGCGCGCCATGCGCCATCGGCGCGTCGCGTCATATTCATCACGACCGAATGCGTGTGCAACTGGGGATCTTTCGCCCGGCTCATTTCGTGCCGGAACTTCGCGATGGTCATGTTGCCGGTGCGCTCACGGTAGCTCTTGCCTTTGACCTTCTTGCGCGCCTCGGCCAGTTGCTCAACCTGCTCAAGCGCGCGCGTCACGGCACGGTCGTGGGCTGCGGTTACTTCGCGGTCGCCGGCGACGAGCGCTTGCATCGACACCGACTTGGGGGCCGAGAACGTGAGATCGAGCCCCATGCGCTTTTTGTTGTCGACGGGGTCGAACGTCGTCTGGATGCGCTCGCCGTTAGGAAGCTGTCCATTCAACAGGCGCGAGAGCTGCGCCTGTTCGATTGGTCCGGTAAGTCCAAGGTACCGGGCACCTTCGCCCTGCCACTCGCCCGGGTTCTCCTTGGCGTAGTAGTCGTCGGCGGCCGAGAAATAATGTGCTGCGGCGTATTGGTTGTTGCCGCGAATGGGCGTCACATTGAGCATGGCCGCGCCTCCGTCACTTGATCTCGATTGCGGTGGCGCGATGCGGATACTTGACGTAGGGCAGCCTGATCTTGGCAATCGGGAAATCTTCGCCAAACATGACGTAGCCCTCCAGGTCTTTCAGGAAGGAGATTTCCGAATCCATGACGACCGGTTCGGGCGGGCTGGTGACCACGTTGCGGCTGCGCCCTCCGCCGCCGCCTCCGGCACCGCCGCCTGCGTTGGTGGTGATCTGGACGCGCTCGACCTGATGCTTGCCGAGGATCTCGCTCGCCTTGTCGGTATTGAGCGCGTTCGACCCGCCAAAAATGAGGTAATTGCGAAAGCATCCGAGCAAGGTTCGCGCAGCATCCTTGCCATAGGTTTCGTCCAGCTGGGCCCAATCTTGAATCGATGCTGCCATGCGCAGACCGTGTTTGCGGCCTTTGGTTGCGGCCGGCACGAAGGATTCGAGCTTGCCGAGGGACTCCAGCTCATCGAGGAAGAGCCAGAGTCGGCGCGCGAGCGGTACGACGCTGTCGGGGATGCTCATGATGGTGGCGCAAATTGTGTCGATCCATGTGGCCACGAGCGGGCGCTGTGTCGTGCGCATGTCCTCACGCCAGGTGATGAATAGGTTGCCCGCGTTCGGATCGTGCACCCACCGGTAAAGCGAAAACTCGCCCTTCGACATGAACCGCAGCGGCCGCACATACTTGTTCATCATGAACTGGATCGAGGCGACCGCCTTTTCCGCGTTCTCGCGAAAGTAACCCTGCGAGTCAGTATTGGTGAGGAACGCCTGAATCACCTCGCCATCCTCGCGCACTAGGAGATTGACCAACGTGTCCTGGTCGGGGTTGTTGGTCTCGACCAGCTTGCGCATCGTGTCGGCGAGTACATCGCGCGTGTACGCGCACCACTGCTCATCGGTCGGATCCAACTGCGGGGGAATGATGCTTCGGGCCATCCGGTCGAAGTCATGGACACCTCGGATCTCGTTGAAGAGGGTCCAGCCGGCTGATCGTTGGTCAAACGGGTTGAGAATGATGTCACCGGGAAAGCTGAACTTCGAATAGAACGTGCCGTTCGGGTCCACCACTGCCATCTTGTCGCGACGCTTCACGGCCGATGCGATCATGCATTCCATGGCGACCGACTTACCGGCGCCGATGGTCGCGCAAATCAGCGTATTCCGGTTCTCAAGGTGCAATGGCATCGGCATCCGACCGATCATGATGGGCGGCAAGTCTGCTGCCCTCGCTTTTGAACCCAAACTTGAGGCACCCGCCTTTGGCTCCAGTGCTGCCGCGCGCTTCAGTTCAGAGCGAAGGCGGCGATTCTCGCGGCGATTCGCGGCCTTCACCTGCTGCTTGACACCATGCCAGTTCGCCATGCGCGCACCACGCAGCCACCGGTGGTATCGGGCGCCGCGGAAGCCGTCGTCGCCGTACTCGTGCAGCAAATACGCGGTGGTTGCGGCCAGGCCGAGACCGAGCACGACGCCGCTTGCAAGGAGCGGGTTGTGCGGCGTCATATGGAGCGCTGCGGTGAGCGCTTCCGGGAGCGGGCGCAGCGGCACGTCCGCGGCATAGGTGCCGGCCAGCCACCCGGCAATCGGTAAGCTGACGCCAAAGAGCAAAGTCGCGTTTTCCGCTTCGTGTTTCTGCATCGGCCTAGCTCCTGCTGCGCCTGAGGACTGCATCACATCGCCTGTCGAGCCACGTGGCCAGGATCTGTGCATCGCGAGCCGCGTCAACGCAATCGCGCCGCAACGCGCTGAGCAGCGCGTCGCGGAGCCAGTAGCTCATGCTGGGTGAGTTGAGAGCCGCCTGAATATCGGCGTCGATCCATTCGATGGACTCAATCGGGTCGGTCAGGCCTGACATCACGATTCCTCCGTCAAGCGAGCGATCAGCGAAACGAGTTCGGGAGATGAAGCCGCGAGCAATTCCGCCGGCATAGCAGTACTTATCTCGGCGTGTTTGCATGCAAGGACGAGATCATTGAACTCGCCGGTCGTCGCCTTCTTGCGCATCAGGAAGAGCAGCGCGGCCAGCAGTGTGTGTGAAGTCGTCTGGCTACGCTCAATCTCCGCGAGCCGACCGTTGAGCTCTTGCCGCTCAGCCCATGCTTCCATGCTGTCGCGAGCGACCTCGCGCTGGCTGTCACGACTCATCGCCTTATCGCGAATATATTTCGACAAATGCTTATAGCCCGCCAATGCCGCGGCCTCTTCGACCCTGCGGCGATCCTCCTCTGAAAACCAGACTGGGATCGATTTGCCTGTGCTCATGCGTGGTTATCCCTGTTGTTGAAAATAGAGTAACTCATTCTTCTTACCTATAGTATTGTCTATAGGTATCAAGTGAGCAAACACATAGCTCTCCTGCGAATTCCTATAGCAACGCTATAGAGCCAAAGTAGTGTCACTTTTGATTTGAGGCCCATAAAACCAAGGCTTTGCATCCCCGAAGGGGGTGCGTGAAGTGTATTGAGATTTCTGGCCTGTTAAGGACAGGGATCTCCAGGGGTTAAGGGCGTGATAGTCGACTAGCCCGAAGGGCGTAGGCGAAAAAGATGCGAGGCAGCGGCAGAAAGGTTGCAAAACAAAAGCAAGTTGCTAGTATGAAGAAGGCGTATCAGATGCAGCAGGACTGCGTATCAATAGCTCGGAGGATGCATGAATGCCGCAACGTGACGTGATGCAGGCTTTGACGGCGCTGGAGCCAAAGACCAAAGCGGCAAAAGTACGCGAAGTAATGCCGTTGATCGAACAGAGGATCTCAGCGGGCGTGCGGATCGCGGATATTTTGAAGGCTTTGAGAGAGAGTGGGATCGATTTGACCGAAGCCACATTGAAGAGCTACTTGTACCGATACCGGCAGAAGCAGCAGGTCGAGCGAGAGACTACAGGGCAGAAAATTCAATCCAATGCGCAGCGTTCCAGCGCCACCGATCCAGTGTCACAACGACACTACTCTGACTCATCTTCGATAACTGATTCAGATTCATCGGCACAAGTAGCCTCACACGGGCCGATCTCGATGCAGGAGCTAGACCGCTTGATGAAACCCGACCCGGCAGAACAAGCCGAGAAGCTCGCACGTTATGAACGCCTAGCCAAACAGCAACGAAGGAGTCGCACATGAAAGTCGCCGTCATCAACTTCAGTGGCAATCCGGGAAAAACCACGCTGGTCGATAATCTGCTCGCACCGCGCATGAATGCGCCGAAATTTGAGGTCGAAACGATCAATGCGGGCTCATCCGGCTCCAACGCCGAACGGCTCAAGGGCAAGGACTACGGCGGACTTCAGGAGGATTTGATGACGCTCGACTCGGCCATCGTGGATGTGGGCGCATCGAACGTCGAGGAATTTATCAAACAGATGAGCCAGTTCGACGGCTCTCACGAGGAGTTCGACTATTTTGTCGTGCCTGCGGTGAGCGAGAAGAAACAGCAGATCGACACGGTCAACACCATCGAGACACTGGCCGGGCTTGGCGTTCCTCCGAAGAAAATCCGTGTGGTGTTCAACAAGGTCGAACTTGAAGATGCGAGCGATGTGCCGCGCTTGTTCAGTACGGTTTTTGGCCTTCACGCGGAGCGCAAGTGCTTCACATTGAAACCGGAAGCGGCGGTTTTTAGAAACGAGATTTTCGAGCGGTTGCGTGTGCTTAACAAGAATGTTTCGGAGATCGTCGCGGATGCGACTGACTACCGGGCCCTCCTCCGCGAAGCGACCGACGAAGACGTGAAAGCGCGTGCAGTCAGCATGCTTTCGGCGCAGCGGCTCGCGAAGTCCGCGCACAAGAACCTGGACGACGTATACAAGGTGCTGTTTAAGTAACGGGGGGGTACGTCATGGGTGGCAACGTATCCACCGCTCGCGAAGCGCTGATGGCGGAGCTTTTGCAGGATGCCGATGCGCTTGTGCGCCGCTTTGAACAGGCTGATGAAGCGCTGTCCGGCAAGATCGAGCGAGCAACTACCGACGCGGCAGGCAAGGCGTTTCTCGCAGCGAAGCTCAATTTTGAGTCGGTGATCGAGCAGAATAGCGACAGGCTCATGGAGGCGGGCCGCGTTGCGGCCGCACAGATCGGAAATCAGCTCAACAGTGGCGCCGTCCAACTTGTTGCCGGGAATGCCGCATTTGAACATAAGGCGCGCCGGCTCGTGGTGATGCTGGCCGTATTGGCGTTAGCCGCTGGCATCGTTGGCGGCTTCATCGGAAGCAAACTGGTCATCGGCATGTGATCTGAGCGCGCTGCGTCATGCGCGCTCAACCATTCACGAAGTTGCAGGAAAAGCCTTCGGGTCAGAATGAATTCCGCTCCAGCGGAAGCATTCGTCATGTTGCGACAAACTCACGCGCCGGAACGGCGCGCATTTTTTCCTCCGACGCCCCGTGTAAACAACAACGCTCCTTTCTGATGCCATCCTTCGGTGGGAGCGAATAGGCGGTCGTGTCGCCGGAAGATAGTTAGTTGCGTAACTTTCGATTACGTCGCGCGCGACGGATCTCCCGTGTGCTTAGCTGATTCGACCTCTTACCTCTTCGGCCATTTGGCGGACTCGTCATGATAAAGGGGCCAAGGGATCGAGAGGACTGTCAGGAACGGGTGACCAACTCGGCAGTTCGCCACGGATCTGGGATATGCGCACATGCTGATCGCCTTGACGCCGCGACGGAAAGCGGGCTCAGCAAGCGCAGCGCGTTGGCGCGGTGATTAAAGCCGTTCAGGCAGCGGCACGTCTTTCGCGGCGAGGTCAGGCGGGAGCCACACGCGTGAGATACTTGTTGAAGCAAACCGGTGGCGACCGCGTGATGGTTCAGGTTCTCGCTGCGACTCCCGTTCATGGATTGGAAGCCGTGCTCGTCGCCGTGGAATTAGCGCTCGAGTCCGGACGCCCGAGCGGTGACCATGTCCTCAACATCCTTGCTCGACTAAAAAGTCCGTCGCAGCGTCCGGGTGACGTTGTGAGAACAGCAATCACGCTCAAGGTCGAACCGCTTGCAGACGTTCGCCGTTACGAGCGGCTGCGAGTTACGCGCAATGAGGAGAATTGGTCATGTCGAATGAAACAGCTGCACTTCTCAAATCGTTGAAGCTTCACGGAATGGCGCAAGCATGGCCGAACTGGTAGCGCAGGCGCGTCACAACGACTTCGACCCGGAGCAATTCATGCAGATGCTGCTGAAGGCGGAGACTGCTGAGCGGCAGGTCCGGTCAATCAACTACCAAATGGCCGCAGCTCGTTTCCCTGCCCATCGTGACATTGCCGGGTTCGACTTCGCGCAGGCGAATGTCGATGAAGCTCTTGTGCGAGAACTCCATACTGTTCGATTCTGCGAATCCGCGCAAAACATTGTGTTCATCGGTGGCCCGGGCACAGGAAAGACGCATCTTGCGACGTCCATCGGCATCGAAGCGATACAGCATCACGGGAAGCGAATTCGATTCTTTACCACCGTTGAGCTCGTGAATCAGCTCGAAGCCGAGAAGGCCGCCGGCAAACCGGGACAGCTGGCGAATCGCTTGATGTACGTCGACGCCATCGTTCTGGACGAGCTGGGCTATCTCCCATTCACTCAAACGGGTGGCGCACTGTTGTTTCATCTCTTCTCGAAACTATACGAGCGTACGAGCATTCTCGTATAAGTTATTTGGAATTGAATCTGTGCTACGTTAGGCCAGTTTTTAGTTGGCTGGTGCGTAGAACATATTGAAACAGATCACGCAGATGCGGAGGAATTACCGCTTACGTTTGGCCGTATCAAAGTCGACACCTTGCACGTACCACGGTGCCTTGATTCCCAGGGCGGCTTCAAAGAGTTGATTCGTCATTGTTCGCTTTGTGTTGCATGGCTGGTTGCTGCATTCTGCCGCATCCAGCCATGTCCCAGCTTGTCAATTCAAAGCGCCTCAAGGGTTCGCTGCGCCGGGCTCACGCCCGCCCTTCTATGAACATCAGATTGTCAAGGATTACTTTGAATTGACGTCCGGCTGGCGAGCGGCTGCAAGAGTGCCCCCACCTGCATACGGAAGCCGTAGCTGGCTGAGGGACAGGCCGGAGCGTGGCAGCAAGGCACACGCCGCTAACTGCTGATCATCAATGAGGCAGCATCCTCCCGGCAACTGTTACCTCAGTGCGAACGAGCCCACGGGTGAACTCACGCACCAGCTGTGCAAAGCCATCACGCAGTTGCTGGCCAATGACACACAGACAGCGGTCAAGCTGTTCCTGTACGACAACTTCTCCGTAAACGCCCAGCCGGGTTCACTGCGGCGCGCCGTCGCCGCCTGATCCAAGCACTGCTGTTTTTCCCACCACACGCTATTGCTGTGGTGTCGCTCTTTACCATGCCTACACATAAGCCTTGAACAATTCAGACGTGAAGGAAACAACCCATGAAAGGCCGCTTCACCCTCCCCTACGCTGTGCTGCAGCGTCTTCGCATGATCGACGTACTTTTGGCCACGCTGGGCGAATTCGATCGCTCGGTGCTCGTCGAGTATTTCGGTATCTCTATTCCGCAGGCCAGCGCCGATATCAGTCTCTACAAGAACCTCGCTCCCAACAACGTCACGTATAGCAGCAGCCGCAAGCGCTACGTGGCGGCGGTGAGCTTTGCGCGCGTCTGGGACTAACGAGGATAGGGCGCAAAACCATGACTGACCGCATCAAGCAGTTTCTCGACGACAGCTACGTGAAGGGACAAGCCTGCAAGCGCCGTGTGATCATCGAACTGGATCAGTTTCTGAACATCGCATCGTGACGGCCTCGATCGGCAGCCGGACCGAGATTCGTCACTATCTGGACGGCCATGAGCTTTGCATGCCTTGGCTCACCCCCGAGGAGCGTCGTCTCTGGGCGGCCCGCATGCGTGCGGAGGGATTCACGTGCAAGCGCATCGCCGCGTTCCTGAGCGTGTGCCCGGGCACAATCTACAACGATCTGCGGTATCTGCGTGTGAATCACCCCGGCAAACTCTTGAACCTCGCCCCCGTCACGAAACTGGTGGCCATGAGCAGCCTGCGCATCACCCGCGATCGTCACACCGGCATCGTGCACTAAGCCGATTGTCTCGACTCATCCCGCTCGAGTTCGCTCTATGGCGAACTCGAGCGGGATGTATGGACGTACTTGTGAGGTACGTCTTTTTTTTTCGCTAAGCCTCTTCCAGCCGTTTGAATAGGGCTTTGTGATGCGCGTAGATTGCAACCATTTTCGACCGTCGGTCGACCGAAGACGGTTTAATGTCCCGACCAACATGAACGACGACGGCGCGCGATGCCGCATGTCGTCGTTCCAAGAGCTTCAGCCGCTCACGTTGTTTCATGGCTTATCCGGCGTTGGCGGGACAGGCGTTCTCGCTATCGGCGATGTCGACAGCTGCATGCGCTTGCGGTGCTCCCGCGGACAGGAGGTCCAGCAGATGTCGTCGTGCGCGCGCGGCCTGCACGCCGGCATCCCCTCTCCAGTTTGCGGGGTGTTGGATCCGGTAGCATAGAAACTTGCCGTGAAGTTCGAACTCTTCGAGCTGGCCCTTCTCGATGCCGATGTCCATCCAGTGGCGACGGCTCACAAACACCCTTCCCTTTCCTTTGATTGGAAAGAACTTGCGTCTGATGCGCACCTGCTCACCGCTCGTGCCGTTCGCGAAGATGATCACATCGGGTCTGAAGTGATCGATCTGTACGTCCAGCAAACGCTTGGATAAGTCTGCGATTTTAGGGAAGTACTTCGACCTCGTGGGCGATTTGCCGCGAGAGTCAACACAAAGCAGATTTGAGTAGATAAGTCCGTCGGCGGTGCCGAGGCACTTTGCGAGGTCGCGCAGAAAGTTCGGAAAGCTAAGGCCAGGGCCGGTACTACCGGCAAGAAAACCGTCGAAGACTTCGCGATGTCGGGCGAGTGCCGCTTGGACGTACGCGCGCGCCCCTTTTTCGTGCGCTTTCACATTCCATCCACTTGCCCCATACTCGCGACCAATGACCATGACCTTCCGAGCGGTAGCGTCTCTAGGACCGTTCACAAGAAAAGGCGTGGAGAGCTTCCGAAGCCGCGCTTCGTCGAGGTCGTAGAACGCCGGGTCGAACTCTTCCAGTATCTGCGCGTATCGCGCCGCAAGCACTTCGTCCATTCTGCTCTCCGATACCTGCATGTAGGAGGATCCGTGGGATGTGTCGTTGTGCTCTAGCCGCTGGGTCAGACAGCGAATCGGGCTTCGATATATCCGTAGACGATCTGTTTGTCGCCGAAGAACGAGACGTGGATGTAGTCGCCATCCCCGTTCAGTCCTTCGACTTGAAAATCGGCCTCGACGTGCGTCTCGCCACGAGGGGTGTCGAACACGTGCTTCGAGTTGACGTCGGCCTTTTCGTAAATTGGGACACAGTCCTGCGTCAATTCGACCACGAATTTGCCTGGTTGCAGTTGCTTAATCTGCTGGCGTGTTCGATGTATCGACAAGATGATGTCCAGCGTGGAGCTGAAGATGTACTCGATGTTGTCCGCCAGCACGGCTGCATCGAGCTTAGCGAAGTCATTCTTCACGATCCAACGTGACTCGTCCTTAGTGCGGTACACCTCGGGCGTCAGTGCGTGCACATTCCAGAAAGTGGTGGGATCGGCCCCGTACTTCAAGAGCTTCTGGTCTATTTCACTACGAATGTACACGGTGTAATCGGTCGGATCGTTCACGTACTTGTCGATATAGGCTTTGTTTCGAGCGTACTGTGGCGCGTCCGTCCACCCGCCGCTTAGCAGCCCCACCATCTGTCCCGACTTGAAGGCCTCGACGCTGTAGTGGCCTTCGATTTCGACGTACAAAGCCTGTCGACACTGGATCGCACATTCCCGCAAATCGCCTTGTGCCCGCGCATCGCGCGCGGCGATTAGCGCGTCCTTCGCCTCCCCATCCAAGAGAAGGTCGATCGCGCTGATGGTTGAGAACGATGCGCCCAGGACGGTACCGCAGACCGAATCGAAAAATTCCTGCACCGTCAACGTGAGCCGGTTGCACTCATCGCGCGCTGGTTGAAGACCATGGTGCTTGGAATTAACCCGCAGTTGGTTAAGTTGCATGAGACGAATTTTGAAAGGCAACGGTGAGGCGAGCTTCTGATCGATCAAAACGAAGTACTTGTCGAACGGCGTATTCTTATCGAGCGGCGCGTCAACATGATCGGCAATGGCTAGCAGAAACGCTTCGACCGCGTCTTGCAGCAAGTTGACGGCGGAAAAGAGATGCAAGTCATTAGCCGATCTCAGGCTCACGTTCGCGAGTTCAAGATGATGCCTTGCTAGGTTCATGCGACGTACGACTTCGATTTTCATTTTGTCTCCAAGCTCTTTTCGGTCTTTGCGCGGCCAGTGGAAGGCGGCCTCAGACCCACGCTCCAACGCACGGTCAGCGCTTTCTACCATAGCGCTTAAGTTCCTGCTTCGGTGACCGTTATCCCTTCTGTCAGAGTCCTATTTCACTCTGATTCCAAGTCGAAAGGAGCAGACGTGAATAGTGCAGAGATGCGTCAGGGAGCTTAAGAGATGTGGTCGATATTCATGATAACGGTCACGGCCCTTTTCGCGGTCCAAGTCGTCAGAGCGAAGCGAAGCTATTTTTGGCCGGGCGCGCCTTTTCTCATCCAGGCGATCTTCAAAATGTTTGAGGCCAAGCCGCCGGAGCCGACGTCTACTTTAACTGCTGTTGCGGTCGCATTTCTCGCCTATTACATCGTCGGCCAACTCAGGCCACGGTCTAAGGACGAAGACGTGCCGCCAGCCGCCCCCGGCGCGTGAGTGGGTTATAGGCAATTGCAGCGCGCTCTTCGGAGCGCGCTTTATGCCGTCGTCAGGCGAGCTTGCTACGGACAGCCGCCGCGAGTTGCTCATCTGCCAGCTCGAGCACTTGCGCGACGGCCAGCCAGCTCTTTGCTCGAATGTACTTCGAGTGGATATAAGCCGATTGGACTCCCACGACGCGTGTGGCTGCCTCGGGTGACCAAACCCCGGATACGTTGTCGACGACCTCCCAGATAGACGCCCCGCTCACTCCCGGAAGTTCTGGTGTTTGTATCGGTTGCCCCGTTACAGACGTCGCCTCGCCACTGTAGTCAAAAAAGAGGTCCAGACCGGGGACTATGGGGTCTTCCGCCCCGGACGGCACAGACCGCATGCGCTGTGTATAGGCGGTGACAAGCCTGCCCTTCACCCATCCCCGATCCATCTCCGTCAGTGATCCCGGGTAGCCGGAGACGAAGAAGGCATTGTCACTCGTGCTTCCGGAGACAGGCGCGACGTTATCAAGCGAAAGGTATTGCCAGTTTGTGTCGAGGCACTGGATCGTCTTTTCGTCCAGTAGCTCGATCACCGCAACGTCAACATGTTCTTCCTTTGGCAAGATGTAATTGGCCGTGCCGAACGTGGACGTCCCGCCTTGTAGAGGACTCTCGGGGTATCCAAACTTTTCATGATCTACGTTATCGAAGATGTGTCGCGCCGTGATGACAAAGCGTCGTTGCGCAATTCTGAACAGCGTCCCAGTTGCCCGCAAAACCGTGTCGGCGCCGACCTCAAGAAGAATCGGTAAGGTGACGTTAAACGCAAATCGCTCAATGGCGATGACCTCTTGTCGTCGTTGTTCACTTGGAGTTAGGCCTGCACGAGCTGGTGTGTCCGTCATTGAAGTAATCGACTGTACTGAAGCTGGTTATGTAAGGGATGACAGCGCGGCGCCGGATGCCCTTAGGCAGCCGTTCCAGCGGCGGTGACGACGAATCCGTGATTGTCAGGCGTGAGCCAGCCGCTCTTTTTACAAATTTCAAGGGCGTTGTTCAGTTCCGAGACACCGCCACCGGAGGCTACCCAGGGCTTAACAATGTCATCGGCGTGGGCAACATCTCCGCCCACGAAGCCTTGCTCTTTGAGAATGGCCAGAACGGCGCGGGCAGCTTGTTCTTCTTTCATGTTCGCTCCTATGAAGAGCTCGACTATAACGGCATTGTCCGAGCCGAGTCTCCCTCCTTTTCCTAGTCCGGAAATCGCCTTCTGCTAAGCAGGCCTATATGTCTCGTCGGTTTTTTATCCCTGGCCCAAAGGGTATACGACTGAGCGCCCTACCCCGGTCGTAACCCATTCACTACTCAGACAGAGGACCAGATGCCCAGCGAAATCGATGAGGTGGCACCGAACCGATTTGCAGATGCGCTACTGATTCAGCAAGGCGCGAGTAACCCCAGCGGCGTAACCCGGACGCTTGTCCGCGCGATTAACGCTTGCCACCGAGAGAATGTCTCGACAAGCGAAGACGCGGCCGTCCGATTAATCATCCACCAGCTCGCACATATCTGCGGGGTCTGGGAGATCGACCACGTACCGGAAGTCTATAGCACCTTGACCGAAGCCTGTGAGGCGAGAAAACGAGCGTGCTAGCAGACGGGACAAAAGACGTCAAGAGCTAGATCACCCAAGAACCGCCGTCGAGCGGCTGGCAACGCCAAAGGTTCACTCTTAAGAGTTTACTTGAAGTAAACCCAGTTAACGAATATGCTCCGTCTGAATCAAATCACCCTCAATTTGAATGCGTTGATCCTAGTTGAGGGTGATCACCCAAAACTCAGGGGAAATTAATGTCCGAGAGCGACGTCCTCATTTCCAAATCGCTTGCGATCGACGAGGCGCCCACATCGATCGCCGACCTTCTGTCAATCAAGGAACGCAGTCAGCGCGCGTTCAGTCATCGGCGTGGCTTGCTGCTCGAACCGTACCCGCGAAAAAGAGCACCGGTCTTCTCATCGAACGACATTATTTCACTCTGCAACCTCTCGCGCGATCAGTTCAAGTATCTGTCGCGCAAGGGCGAGTTGCCTAACGGCCATCAGCCGGAGAACAAGCGAGCCAAAGAGTATTCCTTGGCCGACGCAATCGCATGGGTGCGAGGCACGACCAAGCGCGCGACGCGTCCGGAAGGCGTTCGAGGCCGGATTATAGCGGTGGCCAATTTTAAGGGGGGTGTCGCCAAGACATCGACCGCCGTCGCGTTGGGCCAGGCCCTATCACTCAGCGGTCGCCGCGTTTTGGTTATCGATTGTGATCCACAAGGTTCGGCTACCCAACTCTGTGGATATGCGCCAGATGCGGAGATCGAGGACAAAGACACGATCCTGCCACTGATTTACCGTGACCATCCGACACTGCACTACGCGGTTAAGGAAACGTACTGGCAAAACCTCGATTTGGTGCCGGCTTCGACGATGTTGTTCGACGCCGAGTTCGAGATCCCCAAACAGATCGCAGAGGCGCTGGAGAAGCGGGTTCATTTTAAGTGGTGGGACATTCTGCGCGCCGGATTAGAACCAGTGGCCGCTGAGTTCGACGCGGTGATCATCGACACCCCGCCTTCGCTCTCGTACATCACGCTCAATTCCTTAGTGGCTGCCGATGCGATTCTGATGCCCTGCCCGCCTGAAGGTCTGGACTTCGCCAGTTCCACGCAGTTTTGGGATCTGGCGGCTGAGACGCTTTCGGGCGTACCGGGCTTTGAAGAGTCCAAGCAGTACGACTTCGTGAACATTTTGTTGACCAAAGCGCGTAACACGGAGCTATCCAGGAAAGTCCGACAGTGGCTCGCCGACGCCTATGGCGAGCGCCTGTTGCCGTTTGTGGTGCCCGAGTCCTCCGTGCAGACCACAGTGGCCGCGGGTCTTTGCACCATTTACGACACTACGAAGTCGGACTGGGGCAGCGGCAGCTACGCGCGGATTCGTGAGCCGCTTGATCAACTTACCGAGTTTGTGAACTCACATCTCGAACGTGCTTGGAAGCGGGAGGTCGCTCATGTCGCGGTTTAAGGATCGGTTGTTCGACAAGATGACGGTACCCGATTCTGGATCGTCATCACCTCCGAGCCCACCATCCAACACTCCTGTGCCAGAAGCCGCCCGGACGTCACCGGGACGCCTGCTTAACGCCCAGAATCGGATTCTCGAGTCCGACGAGAGGCGTGCGCAAGCTGAGAGCAAGCTCGCCGACGCCCTAGCCCGCATCCAGGCTCTGGAATCTGCAGCACCCTCCGGTGAGGCTTGGGAGTTACCCGTCGAGAAGCTTCACGAGGTCGCCGGGCGTCGTCGGTATATGGCTCCTGAGAAATACGCGGAGTTGCGCGAGAACCTGCGACACAACAAGCTCGTGCATCCGGTCGTGGTGCTGCCGCGCGCTGATGGAGAGTGGGACATCTGGTCCGGCCATCATCGCTGGGACGCTCATAAGGACCTCGGCAAACCTACGATCCGTTGCGTGTTGGGCACCGCGGACGACGAGGTCGAGGCAACCACCGGCGCGTTCTTCGCCAACCTGATGCAGTCCGACCTGACCGACTACGAGAAGTACGTCGGGCTGAAGCGATTCCAGGAAGGTCACGCTGGTCTGTCGCAGACAGAGGTCGCCGAGCGCGCGGGATTGAGCAAGCAATTCGTGAGCGAACTTTTCGCGTTCGACCGTCTGCCGGCGGAAGCGCTTTCTGTGATCGAGGCGAACAAGTCGATGATCGGAAGCAGTGCGGTCAAAGAACTCGCTGGACTAACAGAGGCGGGGAAAGGCCAGCGTGTAATTGCCGCGGTCAAACTCCTGGCAGAGAAAAAGCTCGATCAAGGGCAGACCGTGAAATACGCGCGAGCCACCGACGCGCCGGCTAAGCCCGCTGCAACACCCGAGACATTCAAGATCAAGGCAGGCAAGACCACGTGGTGCGACGTCCGACTCGTAAAAAACGTCATGCGCTTGGAGTTCAAGGACGAAGCCGAAGCGGCTGAAGTTCAGAAGGTGATCCGCGAGCATCTCGAGACCATCGCCAAGTCGCGCGCGGAAGCAAAAGCGTAAGTGTTTGATTTTATTGCTGTCGGGAAACCCGACGATACATCGAGGGCCTGAAATGTAGGGACCAGAAAAGACAAAAGCCTTCGGCGCCAACCGAAGGCTTTTGAATGAGGGCTTGGCTGGAAACCGCGCCCCGCGACACTCACCGACTGGAAATCGGTAAAGAGCCTAGACAACTCGGAGTGTAGCGCAACGCGAAAGTCAGTCAAGTTAATTCCATCCATTTTCTGAAAATGGACGCTGACATGCGTATCGCGTTCGCACCCTGTGCGGCTGGCGAGGGTGACTCACACCCTTCTGAAACCCATGCCTTTTCTACAGACAATACGAATCTGCCTTGGGTTATCCTTCGCGCGGTTCATCGAGCGGCTCAGCTCGACGGCATCTCCACCCGGGCGCGAGCAGTACTCGCCGCACTGGCACGGACCGTCGATGCGCAAAAGCCCTTCGCTGAAATCTTTGCCCGTCGCACACTTCTTAGCGAACGCGCCATGCAGTCCGAGCGCACCTTCTATCGCAGCCTTGCCGATCTGGAGCAAGCGGGCCTGATCGAGCGCCCCGCGCAGCGTCGCTACGTCGAAGCAGGATTGTTCGGACGCGCCTATCTGCATCTCACGCCCAAGGCTACGATGCTTCTCGGACTGATCGAAGACACCCGCGAGGAGACCACAGGCCACCCGCAGGAGGAGCAGGATGCGCTTGTGGTTTCGCAACGTTTTGCGCATCCGTCTGCCAATGTGGCAGACGGTGCTAATACTAAGGATCTAAACCCTAACGCTTTTCAAAAGAGACAACCGGGGCACGTCCCGCAGGACCTCCAGCGTCTGCGGTCCCTGGGCTTTTTGGATTTCTTGATTTTTAAACTGATGCGCGAAGCCCGCGAGTCCGGCAAGCGTCTGTCCGATGTCGTGGAAGTCTGCTGGCCGCACTTGCGGCAAGCCAAGCGCCCGATCAACTACCTGCGCACGCTTCTATCGAGCACCACCGACTTCGGCCACCAGCTGCGCGCGAAGGCCGAGACACTGGCTCTCGTACGAGAAGCCGACCGGGCGCGAGCAAACGCTGACGTGACTGTGCGCGCGCTTGACGGCCAGTCGTTCCTCGACCCCGGCCGCAAAATGCGCTACACGGTTGCCGATGCCGGTACGACTTTGACTGTCCAAAGCCTTCTGGACGGCGTGGTGCGTCGTGCAGCAGGGCAGTGGGCTGTGGGCTTTGTCGCAGCACTCACGGAAGGGAGGATCACGCCCGAGGAGGGTGCGAACCATTCGCACCTTGATGTGGCTGTCGCTCATCGCCCGAGCGAGATTGAACGCTCGTCGCTCGCGCGCCCGCGAGAACTGACCATGAGCGTCTCTGAGCACCTCAGCAAGCTACGTGCGCTGTGCCGGCGGGCGTGAAACAGTCTGGGGCAAATACTCAGGCCCCCCAAACCGTTACCCGGTGGGGCCAAGAGCGTGAAAGCGCGCCGATGTTTCACGGTTTTTTGAAGCGTTCTCGAAAAAATTCGTTTCACATAGCATCTTCGGGCCGAAACGGACTTGGTCTACCCGCCGCGACGACTGTTCGTATTTCTCGCTACGGAACTTGTAACTATCAATACACAGGCGGAGCAATCAAAAAAACGACGCAGCAACTCGAATGGCTCACTTATACGACATGGACAGGCCAAACAACGATCGGGACGCCATTCTCCGTCGGTACGAGCAGATTCGAAGCCCCTCGACGTAACGACTGTCGTCCAGTCGAAGATCTAGTGCAATGGGCGCCGGCGCTTCTTCCAACCGGCCTTCACGCGCGCGAAACTGATTGCTGAAGCGTTCGTGAGCCATCCGAGTGCCGTGCGTAAAGCGGCACCGTTGCTCGCAACGCCGTCACCGAAAACCTGGCCTGCATCACCGATTGCGTCGCTCTGGGGGCCGACCCGTTCGGTCTATGCAGAACCAACGACCTGGCAGACCGACAAGTACGAGTTCTATAGCGCCGTGCTTGCGGTCGTTCGACCGCGAATCACGCATCCGGATGACGCCCAGCGCCTCGCACGGTTCGACTCATGGCCGGACACTTGCGCCGCGAGAAGGCGGAGCGAACTACCTTGGACGACTTGAACACACGGTCGACTCCGTCGGCCAATCCACGCAGCCTCAGACACCTCGGACATTCAGCCGCCCTGAACACTAGTCGTGTTCGGCAGCTACCGAGAGGCGCGCCATTTCCGACTCACCCTCACCATTGCGACCATGAATCGAGAAGTCGCTCGCCGAATACCAAGCGACTCTGTAGTCAACACGTCACCTATACTTAGGGATTGCAATGGATCTCAGAATCATGGCCCCGGAGCGTTTTGCCGCGGTAATGGAGTTTGCAATAGGCGTGGGCGTGGCCGCCCGTTTCTTAGAACGACTGGAGTATCTCTCAACCTACGCGGACGGGGAGTGTATGCGACCCAAACAGTGTCGCTGTATCTATTCAACATCGAAGCTGACGAGGACGAGGAATTCTCTGTAACGGTCAGATGCGCGGCCCGACAGTTGAACACCTGATTGAGCAATCCAAGCATGATGGCTTGATTGCCGGCGGTCGCATGGAAGAGGCAATCACTGACGCATTCAACAGACATAGCGCCCGCAGCGTTGTGCAAAATCCGCGGGCGAGGTCCAGTCCTCTACGGTCGTTGAGCTGAGGCAGTGGCTGGAAGGTTCGGCTGAGAAGGTTCGTCACAACTCACGATCGACACGCCCGAGAGCCTGGGCGTGTCGCACCTGCTCCACATATCGACGAACACCGCGATCCGCAAGTTCGTGCCCCTGATCGGGCGTCGTCAGCGAACATGGAAGACCGCACGGTGCCGCGCGTATGCGTGTACCCTCAGCTGTGCTGCCTTCAAGCATTCATTAGCCGCGGTGACAATCGAAACACGGCCACACTAGTTTTGATTGGCAATCCTTATAATGTCTATTATCGGGATAGCGTTTCAAGAGTAAAATCGGCGTTGTTCCAAGACGCGCGACAGGGGAGGGCCCGTGGCACAAGGGTTTGCAGACGATGACGAGAAAAACGGCCAGCGCGCGCGACACGGTTCGCCCGACGCCGATCGTCACCTCGATCACGACCCGAATCACGACGATTCGCACCGCTGGCCGACCGAGGCGCCGAGCGTCGCGGTCGCCCGCGTCGTGCTCAACGTCGACGAGGCGATCACGTTGAAACGCACCGCTGCGGCTGCCGGGCTCACGGCCCACCACCACGCGGTGCCATCGCTGCCGCGAGGCTTGCCGCTCAGGCCGACGCGCATGGAACTCGCGGTCGTGATCGCGCTCGCCGAGACTTACGGCGCCGCTCTATATAAAGAGACGCGTTTTCTCCCGGTGATCGACTGCATCGCCAATGACGGGGCGGTCGCGCTGGTGCAGCGGGTGATGTATGGCGCGCGCGCCGAAACTGACTTCGACGTCACCGCGCGCACGGCGGAGAACACGCGACTGGCCGAGGTGCTGCGCGACGCGCGCGTGGCCTTCGAATTTCTGTGCGCGACCTGGCCCGACGTGTTTCTCGCGGAGACCCACGCGCTACTCGCCGACCTCGGCGTGCACGTCCGTCCGCCGGACGCGGATCGGATGCCGCAGATGGGCGGGGCTGACGACGCCGATTCCGACGCCGACACCGATGCGGGCCCCGGCGACGACGATGATGATGACGCTGACGAACCCGATGAAGACGCAGAGGGCGGATATGGCTGAGCGTCGCGCCTCCTCCGGAAAAGGCACTCTCTCCGGCAACACCGTCACCGACGTCGCCGACGTCGCGATCCCGCGCGGCTTCACGACCAAGGATTTCACGGCGCTGCGCGCGTACGTGCAGCGCATCGCGCCGGCGATCATCGCGCGCACCTATTACGACCCGGACGAGGATCCGCATGCGGCGACGCCCGCGGCGATGGAGCGCTATCTCACCGGCATGCGCGACACGCTGGTGCAGCTCGCGCTAGCCCACGGCTCGACCGCACTCGCCGAGCACCTGCGCGCGTCGATCAAGCAGCACGGCCAGCCGAAGCTCACCGCGGTCACGTTCCGCATGGTCACCGAGGCCGCGCAGCTCGCCGCGGCCGCGCCGCACGCCGATCACGCGATCGGTGCGTGGTTGCGTCCGCGCGTTGCGCGGCGCCTGAAAGGGGAGGGGATCACGACGCTCGGTGAGCTGGTCGCATTCTGCAACCGGCGAGGGCCCAGCTGGTGGCGCTCGATCCCGCGCATCGGTCGCGGTCGGGCGCGGGCGATCGTCAGCTGGCTGCGCAAGCAGCAGGCGGCCCTGCAGCTCACGGTCGACCTCGACGTCGACTCGGCAGAGCACGATGGCGTGCCGCTGGTCGCGGACGAGCTCGTCGAGGTGGTGCCGGATTTTGCGAGCGAGCGCAGGGAGGGGAAGCAACCCGGTCGACTCACGCTGGGGCCGCTGGAACGGTTGGCGGTGCCGCACGCGCTGTCCGGCGCGAAGGGTGAAAACCGCTCCACCGCGTTCTGCTACATCCAGGCGAACCACGACCTCGATGCGGTGCGCGCGTATCTGAATCGCTTTCGGGATCAGCCGAAAACACTGCGGGCTTATACCAAGGTGTTGGAACGCTTCCTGTTGTGGGCGGTGGTGTTGCGCGGCAAGGCGCTGAGCGATCTGCGGGTCGATGACTGCGAGGCATACAAGGACTTCCTGAAGGATCCCGATCCGCGCTTCGTGGGCGAGCGCTTCGCGCGGCACTCGCCGCGCTGGCGGCCCTTCGCCTCGTCAAGCTCCGCCACGGCTGATGGCAAGGCATCGCTGTCGGCCGACTCGCAGCGCTATGCCGTTCGGGCGCTTCGCACCGCCTTCGCCTGGTGGGTCGATGTGCGATATCTGGCCGGCAATCCCTGGAAGGCGGTCAACGATCCGGTGGTGGTCAAGCGCGCGAGCCCCATGAAAATCGAGCGCGCTTTGCCGGCCGCGTTGTGGCGCAAGCTGCGGGTCGAGTTGGATGCGCGTTCGGCTGACCAAGGCGCCGTTCAGTGGCGCGCCGTGCGGGCGGCAATTTTACTGTTGGGCGACTCTGGCCTACGACGTGAAGAAGCGGCGAACGCCCGGTGCGACAGTTTGAAATCATCGATTTACGGGACGCTCGATCGACCGGTGTGGGAACTGACCGTCGTCGGCAAGGGGCAGCGCGAGCGAACGGTTCCGGTGAGTGCCGCGACACTCGACGCCCTGCGCGCGCATTGGGCGGATCGACGGAAGCTGTTCGACGCGGACATCGAGGGTGATGTCCCGCGCGGACCCTTGATCGCGCCGATCTTCATTCCTTGGACCGAAGCATCGAAGCAACGGCATCGGGCGGGGCAAGGCCTCGGACCCATCCAGTCGAACGAGGCGGGTTACACGGCCGATGGCCTGAACCGGTTGATCTGCCGGATGTTGAACGAGCTGGTTGAGACCATGGACACGCTTGATCCGGAAGACCGGATGCGGCTCGGCCAGGTCAACGCGCATGCATTCAGGCACACCTTCGGCACCCAGTCCGTCGCCGACGAGGTCCCGGTCGATGTGGTGCAGAAGGTGCTCGGTCATGCCTCCCTGCAAACGACGACGATTTACGTGCAGGCGGAAAAGAAGCGGATGCTGGAAGAGATCGCCGGCTACTACCAACGGAAAACCAAAGGGGCTGCGCCATGACGCTTGCGTCTGTTTCACGGCGGACAGCAGAGAGAGGCGTGTCGAAACGGCCCTCCGCGTTGCCCTCGTTCTGGCACAATTTCATCCAACAAATGCAAAAGGCCCGCCGATTGGCGGGCCTTTGAAAGGGTTGGGGAACAGAAAATGTAGCGGGACACCGCCCAGACCCACACCCCTGACCCCTTAGTAACCGTGCCGTCAACAACTGCCAGACGGGCTTGCTTGGGTAGGACGTACTCTAACCGCCCAAAGTTCCCTGGTCAACCGAAACCGACCTCGCCGTGCGGGCAAAACGACGCAAGTGTTCGCCGCTCGACGAGAGGCAAAAAAACCGACTGAACGCATGAAGCACGATCCGAGAATAGCAAAATTTCCGCTGACCCGCGAACAGTCCGTGTTTGTGAGCGTGTGGTTCAACATGACCTACGCCTATTCGCTGGACTCACACCGGGTGCGCGTCATGCACGCGGTAATATCCTTGAAGAGCTCACGCGCCTCATGAATTTGTCTCACGCGAGCACTGCGGATGTCCGGATGGTCGCGCGGGAGGCGATTGGCATCCTCGAGAACGAGGCAGTCCTGACGCGGCCGGTCTTCAAGGACGCAACGCGAAATATTGGAGCGTTGCTTGCCAAGTCCTTCGGTGACAAGGCGGACAAGGGTGCCTTCGAAAAAGGGCGTGCGTTGCTCGAATCGCATCTGCGCGAATATTTGCATCTGCTGCATCAGCACTACGTTGACGAGGTGATCCGTGGGCTTAAAGACGCCACACTGGCCCCAGACACGCGCCCAGAGTCCGATCGATTCCAAGAGATCCGATCGCTTACCGGGAGCCTGATCAGTCGGCTCATTGCCCGAGGCCAGAGCATTGAGGGACTGTTTCAGCTCTATCGGCAAGTGCTCGTTCCGCTGAAGCCCCCGAAGAAAGCTTACGTGTTCGCCAAGAAGTTTGATCTGCTCACGCGGTTTATTACTGATGAGAGGCGGACGTGGCGCGCAAGCTTTGCGATCGACGGCGTGACCGACTCAAGGTCCTTTCCCGCGAAGATCGGCGACATCGCGTTCCATCAGGGCGCACCTGAGGGCGTCTCGGTTTTCCCCGGCATGAAAGAACAGGGGCATCGGCTCTTCGCCCAAGGTGAAGCCGACGCGATCGACGCGCGTACCGCCGGTCAACTGCTCCATGAGCGCATCAATCGCGTCCTTGATCTGGTGCGATTCGAGTACGACCGCGCCAACATTACGGTGTCCGACCAGTTCGTCATCGCGCCGGCGACAGGGGGTGATCTACGATTGCTGCCGATTCCCAAGGTGGTTCCGAACCCTCAGTCTTCGATCAGCGCAGCGGAACTAGACGTATTTGCTCAAAACGTCGGTCGCTTGGTCACCGGCGAGCGCTTCGCATCCGAGGGGCGGGAACGTGTGCTCGCTGCCTTCCGCCTCTATCGTACCGGCGCGGATACGACAAGTTTCGAGAACAAACTCGTGAATTGGTGGACCGCGCTGGAGTTTCTGGCAAAAGGAAGCGGAGGATCAGCAGGGATCGGTGAGCAGGTTGAAAACAGTGTGACGCCCGTGCTGATGGGCATCTCCGTTGTGAACCATCTGACCGCGTATCGCGAGATGCTGTTGGAGTTGTCGGTGGAACTCTTCGACCCAGCAACCAACCAAGCGATCGCGTTGAAAGAGCTGAACTTCAGTGATCTCTACGCGGTGCTTGCGCAGCCCGAACATCGACAGACTATCAATGATCGACTTCGCGATTTACCGCTGACGCAGATGCGCTTCGAGCAGTTCATGCATTACCTCGCGACGCCCGCTGTCAGCGTCGGATAGATACTCCTCATTTTCGTCGAAGTAAATTTCCCCG
>NZ_JFHD01000036.1 GCF_000698575.1 Caballeronia zhejiangensis | reverse complement strand
GTTCATCACGTCGTAGCCGGGATAGCGGGGCAAGTGCTTCATTTCTTCTCGGCCTCCCGAAGACGCAGCGCGGCGAGCCCCGCGAGTGCGAGCGCCGAAAAGCTCGGCGGTGCGGGCAGCGGCGGTCCGTTAAACAGATTCTGGCTCCAGTTGCGCCAGCCGCCACGCGCGCGCGCAACGCCGCGTGCATGAAAGCCGACACCGATGAACCCGAGCGCCGTCGTCACCCGTAGCCACAGCCGCGTGAACCAGTGCTCGCGCGGACGCGCGAGGGCGACATCGACGAGCAGCCCTGCTGCGACCGGCGGAATGATGATGGGCGCGTACATGGCCGGGTTCTGAAATGCGCCGCGAAAGTGCAGCAGCGCAACTTCGCCGAGCGTGCCGAGCAGTCCGGCGCTCGTGACGAGCGCGAGCGCCTGTCCCGCCGGCATGCCGAAAAGACTCGGCGCGTGCGCGGGTTCGTCGCGCAGCCGTTCGGATACCGCGCCGAGCGCGCCGGAGAGCAGCAACGCCATCGGCGCGCCGATTGGCGCCGCGTAAAAGAGGTTGTGCCAACTCCAGCCGCCGGGGCGCTTCGTGATGTTGTACAGATGGAACCCTGTGCCAGCGACGCCCGCGAGCGCCGCACTCACATAGACCGCATTGCGCACAGGATGACGCGCCGGCTCGTGATCGGCGCTGCCGTGAAGGCCGGCCAATAACGATAGTGTCGAGACCGCCAGCGGCGTGTACATGGCGGGATTATCGAAGGAGCCGCGATAGTGCTCCATCGCGCTATCGGCCAGCACAGAGAGCGCAAGCAGCGCTGAGCTACGATTGAACGTTCGCGCCGTATCGATATGCGTCTGTACTGGCGTGCGATGGGCCTTGGGTCCTCCAAGACTCACGAGCGCGAACCCGGCCGCGGCGATCCCGCAGCCGATGGCAATGTCGATCGTTCTGGTTTGCGTCATGTTCTTCGATTCGTTTTGTTCAATCGTTGGCCGAAGTTCTTAGACGGCATACTGGTGCGCATCCGCATGTTTGAAGTCGAGTCCGCAACCGGGCCTTGACCAATCCGGCGAGATCGCGCCGTTGCGGGCGCGCGGTGCGCCATCGAAGAGCATCGACTCGATGCGCACGTGATCGTGGAACCATTCTTGATGCCGAAGACGCGGCGCGGCGCAGGCCACGTGTAAATGCAGCGCGGGCGCACAGTGCGCCGACAGCGGCACATGGAAAGCGTCGCACAGCGTCGCTGCGCGAAGGAAGCCGGTGATGCCTGCGCAGCGCGTGACATCGGCCTGTAGCACATCGACGGCTTCGTTTGCGAGCAGCGTGCGAAAGTCGTCGATCGTGAAGCCGTACTCGCCCGCCGCCAGTTCGATATGCGCGGGCAACGCGTCGCGCAACGATGCAAGGCCAGCGATATCGTCGGACGACACCGGCTCCTCGAACCACTCGACACCGTATTGCGCGAATCGTTGCGCGTAGACTAGCGCCTGCTTGCGATTGAGCGCGCCGTTGGCATCGACGAAAAGGCCGGCATCATCGCCAATGGCCTCGCGCGCAACGGCCACGCGATGCGGATCGCGCGATGGCTGGGTGCCGATCTTGATCTTGACCCAGCGGCATCCGTCTTCATGCACCCAGCTCGAGAGTTGATCGCGGATTTCGTCGTCGGTATAGGTAGTGAAGCCGCCGCTGCCGTAGAGCGGCACGCGGCTGCGTACGGCGCCGAGCAGACGGGCAAGCGGTATGTCGAGCAGGCGCGCCTTTACGTCCCACAGCGCGCAGTCGAGCGCCGATATCGCGCACGCGGCGATCCCCGAGCGGCCGATGTTGCGCACGCGCTGCTGCATATGTAACCAAAGGGCGTCGATGTTCCATGCGTCTTCGCCAACGAGCGTCGGGGCGAGCGCCGATTCAATGAAGTTCGCTGTCGTCGCGTCGTTGTAGGTATAGCCGATACCCGTCTTGCCTGCTGCGGTAAGTTCCACAACGACGAGTGTCGTCGATGACCAGGAAAACGTCCCATCGGCTTCCGGTCTGTCCGTCGGAATGGTGTAGGCGCGCGCCCGGATCGCCTCGACCGGCGCCTCGCGTCTTGTGAGGTGCATGACACAAGTCCCCTTTACTTGTTCTTATGCGCTGGTAACACTGCGCCCAGAACCTGTTTCGCAGTGTCGACGATGATGTTGCCTTCGTCTGGGTCACCTTCGAATAGCGTCGTGGCGAAAGCTTTCGCCTGTTCAAGCGTGATGTGCGGCGGCAGCGGCGGGACATTCGGATCGGCCTTCACCTCGATCACCACGGGGCGATCCGAGCCCAGTGCTTCGTCCCACACTGCGCCCATGCGCTCGGCGTCCTCGACGTATATGCCTCGCAATCCGATTAGCTCGGCGAAGCGGTGGTATGGCACAGATGGGATGTCTTGCGACGCCTCGAACTTCGGGTCGCCGTTCATGACGCGCTGTTCCCACGTAACCTGGTTCAGGTCGTCATTGTGTAGCACCATGCAAATCCAGCGCGGATCCGACCATTGCTTCCAGTACTTCGCGACCGTGATCAACTCGGCCATGTTGTTCATCTGCATTGCCCCGTCGCCTACCAGCGCGATCACAGGCCGCCCAGGATGTGCGAATTTCGCGGAGATCGCATACGGCACGGCTGCACCCATGGAAGCAAGGCCCCCGGAGAGCGAGCACATCATGCCGCGCTTGACTTTTAAATCGCGCGCGTACCAGTTTGCACACGATCCGGAGTCACTGGTCACGATGGCGTTAGGCGGTACGCGAGGGGACAATTCCCATATCGTGCGTTGCGGGTTCACGCCGGTGGTCCCCGACGCGAGCGCGCGCTTCTCAAGCTTGCTCCACCAGTCAGTCATCCAGCCTTCGATGTCCGTACGCCACGTACGCTCCTTCTTCTGTTCGAGCAATGGCAAAAGCGCGCGCAATGTCTCCGCGCTGTCCCCGACGAGATTGACCTCCATCGGATAACGAATGGACAGCATGTCCGGCTGGATGTCGATCTGTATGCCGCGTGCGGCGCCTTCCTTCGGCAAAAATTCGGAATACGGAAAACCCGAGCCGATCATCAGCAACGTGTCGCATCCAGACATCAGCTTGTAGCTGGGCTCAGTGCCAAGCAGACCGATCGAACCTGTGACATTCGGCAGATCGTCGGGGAGGGCGGCTTTGCCCAAAAGCGCTTTTGCGACCCCGGCCCCGAGTTTTTCCGCCACCGCGATCACTTCATCGGTCGCCTTCAACGCGCCCGCGCCGACGAGAATGGCCACCTTCTTGCCCGCGTTGAGGACCTCCGCGGCGCGATGGAGATCGTCGGCATAGGGCACAGTTTTCGGCGCGCGATAACCGACGCCTGAGTGCAAGGTCCCGTGCTTGCGCGGCGGCGGTTCGTATTTAAGCTCCTGCAAATCGTTCGGGAACACGAGCGCAGCGACTTTCCGGTCACCCAGCGCAGTCCGGATAGCCCTGTCGACGAGATGACGAACCTGGGCGGGCACGCTTGCCTGTTGCACGAAAGCGCCCGCGACATCCTTGAACATTGACTGAAGATCGACTTCTTGTTGATAGTGGCCGCCGAGCGATGCGCGTGCTTGCTGGCCGGCGATAGCAAGCACGGGCATGTGATCGAGCCGAGCGTCGTAGAGCCCAGCGAGAAGGTGTGCTGCGCCAGGTCCGGATGTCGCCAGACACACCCCGAGTTCGCCGGTGAACTTTGCGTGCGCCGACGCCATGAATGCGGCCATCTCCTCGTGCCGCGTCTGTATGAATTCGATCTTGCCCTTCGCGCGATTCAACGCGCCCAGGATGCCGTTGATGCCATCGCCCGGATAGCCAAAAATGCGACGAACGCCCCATGCGTGCAGGCGGTCGACCACGAAATCGCCGACGGTGATAGACATGGTTTTCTCCGTAGTTGCAGCGAAGATGCTTGTGACGTTGGCTCAAGCAGGTATGTCACAATGTGATGCAATGAACGTGCCGCATCGCGGACGGTCACGGAACTTGGCGCATCGAGGCTAACCGTCAGGCCTCTGCAAGCAGGCACCGCAGCTCACTCATTTGGTCCAGATGTAAGCAGTAATTCGATAGACACATCGTTTGCCTTGCGACTGAGATGCACCTGTATATGACGCGATCTTTGTCCTCCAGCTTGCCTCCAACGAGCCGTGCGCGCTCCCAGCGCGTTACAACACAGAGTCCCGTGAGCGGCGCCTTAGAGAGACTCGGCGACTCCTCGACCGTCGCCCGGCGGATTCTGGGGCGCCGCTCACCTGGACGGGTAAAGAACATAGAAGCGGGTGATCACGGGCGAATGCGTTATCTCTTCGGAGTACCGCAGGAAAGTTCCCAGCATAGCGAATATGCGAGAGGCGCTCAGCATCGTCACCGGTGCACGGCTCCTTACACCTTCATGTCGATTAGCCATCACCTCTCCCTCCGCTATCTTTCGAAAACTATCCAACCCGCGCGAAGCGCCTACTAGCGATCGGTTCGCGCGCTCCGCAGCAAACTTTGCAAGCATCTGAAAAAAGATCACGTTGTGATACATATCATTCAAGGCAAATTCGCGGGGCGTGCGCAGATTGTGTTGCGCGAACGAACATTGGAATAGCAGTTGCTCCCTTTCAACGAGCCGAGCCACCCTAATCGGTAGCTCAATCGGCGCAAGAAGAAGGCGAAGAGCATTCCAGCAATTTCGGTCTAAAGATCCAGGAGACAGCGTGGTGCGCCGTGTTCTCTTGTCGGTTGTACAAGTCGGAGCCTTGCTTCCTGCCGCGCTCTATCATCTCGGCGCGTTGGCCGCCGAAGCGCCTTCGCGCGAGGCGGACTTGCTCGCGGCTGCGTCGACGCCGCTCGCGTATTTTCTGCGCAGCAGGGGGCCTGCTGCACAGCCAGTCCTCTATCTTGGATGGACGCTTGCTACCATATGCGCGCTGGTTTGCGTGATCATCGCCGGAATGCTTCTCATCGGCATGTTTCGACGTAGGAAGCCGCAGGACGCGCGAGCGCTCGTCTCCGAAGGGGGGGTGCGCTTAGTCTACGTCGGCTCGGTGCTCTCCACCATCGCGCTCTTTGGCATCGCCGTCTATATGCTCTCTGTGCTCGCGGAGGTCGCCGACCCTTCGAAAACGCCGGGTTTGACCGTGACGGTCACCGCCTACGACTGGTGGTGGAAAGTTGACTATGTGGACGGCGAGAGCCGCTTCTCAACTGCCAACGAGTTGCACATTCCGTCTGGCGTGCCCGTGCTCGTCTTGCTGAAAAGCGCTGACGTGATTCACGCTTTCTGGGTGCCCGAACTAGCGGGTAAGACACAGACGATTCCTGGCACCGCGAACCGGCAGTGGATCCACGCGGACCACCCTGGCATTTTCCGAGGCCAATGCACGCAGTATTGCGGCGTACAGCATGCGCACATGGCGTTCGAGGTGTACGCACAGACGCAGGCTGATTACGACCGGTGGTACACCGCGCAGATGGGGGCAGCACCCGCACCGTCGACAGCCCAAGCGATCCGAGGAAGGAAGCTCTTCGCAGAACGCTGCGCGGGATGCCATACGGTTCGTGGAAGCAAGGCGAGCGGGGTTCAGGCGCCGGACCTCACCCACGTGTTGTCGCGTCGGCTGCTTGCAGCAGGAAGCGTCGTCAATACACCCGAGAACCTGATCGACTGGATCGAGCACGCCCAGGAAATCAAGCCCGGCACGCTAATGTCCGATATGCAGCTCTCGCCCGCGGAAGCGGGCGACTTGTCGGCCTACCTCGCCACTCTCAAGTAAGGAATAGACGATGGCCGCCATCGGTGATCGAAGCGCTGCGCAGGCCCATCGGGTCGCTTTCCGCCGTGAGCCTGAGTTTGGCAGCGTGCCGCAAGGGTCGGAGGCCGAGAAGCGCTTGCGTGAAATCTGGGAAGGAGATTCGGGTTGGCGCGGTTTCGTCACAACCGTCGATCACAAAAAGATTGGCTTGCGCTACATCGTGACAGCGTTCCTGTTTCTTTTGCTGGGCGGAGTTGAAGCGCTGATTATGCGTTTGCAGCTCGCGCAGCCGAACCAATCACTGGTGACGCCTAGCCAGTTCGCCGAGCTTTTCACGATGCACGGCGTCACGATGATTTTCTTGTATGCGCTTCCGGTGCTCAGCGGCTTCTCGAATTTCCTTTGGCCGCTCATGTTGGGCTCCCGCGACATGGCGTTTCCCCGTCTGAACGCGCTTTCGTATTGGGTTTTTCTCTTTGCCGGCATCTTCCTTTATGGCAGCTTTCCATTCGGGCAGGCCCCGAATGCCGGTTGGTTCAACTATGTGCCACTTTCATCCCTGGAATACAGCCGTGGAATAAATATCGATGTCTACTCACTCGGTATGGTGCTGCTCGGCATCTCGACGACCGTTGGGGCAGTGAATTTTGTAGTCACGCTTTTTCGCATGCGCGCGGTCGGCATGTCGGTGGACCGGCTGCCGATTATCGTCTGGGGCACGCTGACCATTTCGTTTGCGAATCTCTTTGCAGTGCCGTCGGTGAGTTTGGCGTTTCTGCTGCTGTGGATGGACCGCAATATTGGTACGCATTTCTTCGACGTGGCGAGCGACGGACGGCCGCTGCTCTGGCAGCACTTGTTCTGGATGTTCGCCCATCCGTGGGTCTACGTCGTCGTGCTGCCGGCGATGGGTATTGTCTCGGATGCCCTGCCGACGTTCTGTCGTCGTCCCCTCGTCGCTTATGCAGCGGTGGCTATGGCGACTGTCAGTACCATGGTCGTTGGTTTTGAAGTGTGGATCCATCACATGTTCGCAACCGGGATCACGCCTTTGGCGCTGGCCTTCTTTGGCGCGGCAAGTTTGCTCATCTCGATTCCAAGCGCGGTCGCCGTGTTTGCATGGGTCGCGACGATCTGGACCGGACGACCCGTCTTCGCCGTACCGTTCCTCTACTTCGCGAGTTTTGTGCTGATGTTCGTCGTCGGCGGCGTTTCCGGCGTGATGACCGCCGCTGTGCCGCTCGACTGGCAGCTGACTGATACCTACTTTGTTGTTGCGCATCTACATTATGTGCTGCTAGGGATCAACGTTTTTCCCGTCTTCGGCGGAATCACCTACTGGTTTCCGAAATTCACCGGACGGATGATGAGTGAACGATGGGGCGAGATCGCGTTCTGGATCATCCTCGTGGGGTTCAATCTTGGTTTCTTCCCGATGCACATCTCGGGATTGCTCGGCATGCCTCGGCGCATCTACACCTATCCTGAAGGCATGGGGTGGGATACGTCGAATTTGATCACGACGATCGGTTCCTTTATTTTTGCGTTAGGCGTTCTGCTCTTTGTGGTGAACGCGCTTGTCTCGGCACGCCGCGGATGTGAAGCGCCGAAGAACCCATGGGACGCGCCTGGGCTCGAATGGTCGACCGAGTCGCCTCCGGCGCCGTACAACTTTGCGGTCTTGCCGGTGATCGAATCGCGGCATCCGATGTGGGAGGATCGCCTGCAGCCGAAGGGCCGGCGGTCGAGTCTTTCATCAGGATACTTGCTTCATCGAGGGCGCGAGGCGCTTGGTGTCCACCCTTTCAGTGGCAGCCCCGATGTCATTCTCAAGATGCCCGAGGATGCCTGGTCGCCATTCTTTCTCGGACTCTTTGGCGCACTTGTTTTCGTCGGCGTGTTGCTGCGCTCGCCGTCTTTTTTCGTTGTGGCGCTCGCGGCGGCAGGGGCAACGCTCATCGCATGGCTGTGGCCGCGGCGCACGCTCGCACAGCGCGAGCCTCCCGGACCAGCGCAGACCGTTCCCGTGAACACCGGCACAAGCAAGGACGCTCTGCCCGTCGGGAGCGCAGGCGAGCACTCGGGGGGATGGTGGGGCGTGCTGGCACTCGTCGCGACGGAAGCGAGTCTTTTCGGTTATTTGATCTTTTGCTACTTCTACTCACAGTCTCAGACGACTCTCCCGTGGCCGCCGGAAGGCATGCCGAAAATCGGCACAGGTGCGCTGAGCACCGGCACACTCATCTTGAGCAGCGTGTTTGCGTGGCTCTCCGAGCGAACACTTAAGAGAAGTAAGCGATGGCAAGCATTCGGGTGGATGTTGGTCGCTATTGCGCTGGGCGTCGCGTTCGCTGGGATGCAGTGGAAGGAGTGGCACGACCATCCGTATGGCATTACAGCTCATCTCTACGGCTCCCTCTACTTCACTATCACGGGCTTTCATATGGCCCACGTCGCCGTCGGGCTGGTCATTCTGGTTCTGCTCGCGATCTGGATCGCGTTGGGTTATTTCGACGCCGAACGCAACGCACCGATGCGCATCGGCGGACTCTATTGGCACTTCGTCGACGTCGTCTGGCTATTCATCTTTACATCGTTGTATGTGACGCCGTTCTGGATGCGAGGCCACTGATGCAAACGCCCGTTCCCGTGGAGAAGTCTGCGCTCACCCGAAGCGAGAAGCGCCGTGTTGGCCTTTGCGCGAGTGCTGGATTTTTCTTCGCGCCCGGCGCTTGGCTGCTTCAAGTGATGGTCTCCGAGACGATCTCCGCCCAAGCCTGCTCGGCTGGATCCATCCCGCGTGTCACACCGGTCTTTCCAAATCTCGATGGATGGTTGTATGGAACGTCAATCGCTGCCTTCGCCGTCGCGGCTATATGCGCCGCACTCGCCGTGTACGGTTATGTGCTCCTAGGTCGCAAGCAAAAGCAGGTCAAAGAAGAGCGTTCGGATGTAGCGTCATCCGCGGAGCTGTCGCGCGCTGAGGAAGAGGTGAGTCGTAAACGCTTCGTTGCACTATGCAGCGCGCTTATCGGATGCGGATTCGTCCTCGGGCTGATGTTCACGGTCCTTGCCGAAGTGTTTTTTCAATCTTGTAGCCAGTGGCATTGACATGAACGCGATTAGTACTCGAGATTAGCTTGTCAATGCGCTGATGATTGTAGCGTTAAGCGCATGTGGCGAACGGTCGACAGATCGCTTAGCGGATAACATCACCGGCCAGACACCGTTGACGACCGATCCGAAGCTGATTGCTCGGGGTGAATATCTTGCAAAAGCTGGCGACTGCAGTGCATGCCACGACGCCGCGGATCACACGCCGCTTGGCGGCGGCATGCCGGTCAACTCGCCGTTTGGTCCGATCTATGCAAGCAACATCACACCGGACCCCGTGTTCGGTATTGGCCGTTATACCTTGCTGGACTTCGCCGACGCTCTGCGCATCGGTAAGCGCCGCGACGGCAAACGGCTTTACCCGGCAATGCCGTATCCGTCGCTCGCGAACATGACGGACGAGGACGTGACCGCGTTGTACGCATATTTGATGCACGGCGTCGCGCCGGCCGCCAAGCGTGCGCCCGACACGCACTTGCCGTTTCCGTTCAATCAACGTTGGGGCATGCTGTTCTGGAGTCTCGCGTTCGGCAATCAAGACCGGTACCAAGCGAACTCGAAACAAACCGCGCAGTGGAACCGAGGCGCGTATCTTGTACAAGGACTTGGACACTGCGGTGCATGTCACACGCCGCGAGGCCCCGCTTACAACGAGCTCGGCTATAGCGAAACGTCACCACGGTATCTGACCGGTGGGGTCAACGATCACTGGCTTGCGCCTAACTTGACCGGTGACCCAGGTAGTGGTCTTGGGCGATGGTCGGCAAACGACATCGTCAATTTCTTGCGAACCGGCCACGGCGCGGGTGCGATCGCGTTCGGCGCTATGGCCCCCGTGGTTGAGGATAGCACGCAGCATCTGTCCGAACCTGATCTCCAGGCGATGGCCGTCTACCTCAAGTCGCTTCCCCCTCAACAGACCTACGGGAGTTTCGCTAACAACCCGCACGCTCAGGTGCAAACCGCGCGAAGCATTCGAACCGGCGAAGTCGAGCGCCCTGGCGCCGGTGTTTATCTATCCTTCTGCGCGCGGTGCCATCAGGTCGACGGGCGAGGTCAGCCCGGAAAAATTGCAGCGCTCGCTGGCAATCCGCTTGTCCTGGCCGAAGATCCGACCTCGGTGATGCGCATCGTCATAGAAGGTAGTAAGGGTCCCAACACCAAGACGGGACCCGCGCCTCAGAAGATGCCCGGATTTAACGGCAAGCTGACGTCCTCTGAGATCGCTCAGGTGGTGAGCTTCGTTCGCGGCGCATGGGGCAATCACGCCGCGCCTGTCTCGGACCAAGAAGTAGAGCGGCTGCGATCGGCCATCCACAAGTAAAGGGCGCCTGAAGTGCCTCAAAAAAAACGTCGCAACAACATTGTTATGCGGAAGGCGTTTAGGCGCCTCAACATTCGCGTGACGGCGTGCTTGAAGGAGAGCCAATGAGACTGGTCGCCGCAGGTTGCAGACGGCATTTGAATCTCACAGTGGTCTTTAACGACACATGTAACGTTCCTGGTCCAGTTATGCGGCGCGCGGCTAGCCCCCTCGAGGGGATGCATAACTTCTGCTTCTCTGCAGCTGGAGGCCGACCGGTCGCGTCCCGTTATCCTTCTACTTTCGGAACTGGCCGCCAGGCACGAAAAGATGCGAACGTCGCTTAGCGGTGTTTTCCAGGGATAAGAGCAGCACGTCTATCTATTGGCACAATTGCAGAACGTAGTCATGCTATGCATTCCGCTCTTGTTACGCGGAAAACCTAGGCAAGCCGAAGGGCAGGTCCTGCTCCAACGCAAGAACGCTACGATGTTCCAGGGCAACGCACCGCGAGCATAACCGCGCGCAAGGCAAATATATCACGGTGTGATATAAAGGAGGAAGCGCGTGTATTGCATGCCTACGTCAGACACTTGAAAAGATGCCCATACGACAACATTCGTTGCCCAGTTCGAACTTGTGGCCAGGCCTACGCTGGTCCGACGCAGTGAGGTGAGTATGTCGATCTTCATTCTCCCAAAATTGCGCGCGACCGTTCGCGATGCCATTTCCCGCCTCCGTTTTAAGTACTCGCACAGCGGAACGGCAGCTAGGTGGCCGATTGTCGGAAGACCGCGCGATTCGCGCTGCAACCAGCTGGAACAGCAAGCACGTTTTCGGATGCTCCTGGAAATGAGTTGCGCACAGGTCATGCATACTCCGGTGACGACCGTTCACGGAGATGCAACCGCTGGAGAGGCGCTCGCATTACTTGACAAAACCGGATTCAAGCTGCTCCCGGTGATCGATCGCGAACGGCGGCTTTTGGGCGTTGTTGCGCGGGATGACCTTCGGCCGGCTAGACAGGAACTTCAGTTCGCTTCACGGGCGGCCGGAAGGCACGGCGGCGAGTTGATAGACGAAGAGGTGACTGTTCACGCGGTCATGCAATCGGACGTGAGTACTATCGATGCTGACACACCGATCTCGAAGGTCCTTCCGCGCTTCATGGCGAACGGACATCATCATTTCCCTGTCGTACGGAACGGCGCTGAGTTGGTTGGAATGTTGACTCAGTCCGATCTGCTCATGGCTGTCTGCGGCGACCGATGAAAGATCTGAAAGCCAATGCCTGCACGGCGAATCTCGGGAATGACCGGAAGCAAGGAGAGGGTTCATGTTGGACTCAGGGTCTTCGTCGCGTTCAAGCAGGAACACCGGTCGCGAACGCCGCCAGCATCTGAAGGTCGATCCTTTCTGTCGCCGATGACTACCGTCCCGGTGGGGAAGCTATCAGTACACGCTCGCCCGACATCTTCGCCAGAACACTGCGACAGGACAATACCGTCCTCATTGCGTTCACCGCCGTGGAAGAATGCGTCGCTCGACCGCTCTGCTCGTGATGCATTGGGGCGGGTTGAACACGGGTTAGGAACTTAGCACTTATCTCGGTCTGTCACCTCGTCCCCGAGCGCGTGGTCCCGATAAAGCCATGCGCCATCCGTCCCTGATTGCCGCAGTTTGGAAGTCGATGGCCTTGCGGCCCTGCGGGCGACAGCCTGAGCGTCGTTCCTCGGCTGGTGTGGGCAGAATTTGCGATAAAAAACAAATTATGGTTCGATAGGTCATGGTGACCGGCTGCCAGGGCTGGTTGCGCCCGAAAGAGAGCGTTCGTATAGGAACAACGCCCGTACCGGAGAAATGCATGAGCCTCGCCGACTTTATTGAAGCTGATTTATCCGGTCTGATCGACGACTGGACCCGCTACGCGCTTGTGCTCAGCCAAGAGGAGAGCCAACTGACGGAAGCGCAACTGCGTGATTCGGCGGCCGACATCCTGAGGGCGATCGCGACGGACATGCGTGAGACGCAGAGCGCCGGGCAGCAGGAAACTAAATCGCGCGGCGACAAGGAGGAGCCGGATTCCGCCTTTAACCGGGTCGCGCGACTGCATGCGGAGGATCGCCTGTCGCACGGCTTCAGCATCGACGACGTGGTTGCCGAGTTCCGTTCCCTGCGCGCCACAGTGCTGCGCCGCTGGCAGGAAACGTCGCCCACCGGTGCCGAGGCGTTTCAAGAGATGATCCGGTTCAACGAGGCGATCGACCAAGTGCTTGCCGAATCGGTGCGGCACTACGCACACCGCACTGAGCGCATCCGCGACTTATTCGCCGGCGTGCTCGCCCATGACCTGCGCTCGCCACTGGGCGCAATACTGAATGCCGGCGAAGTACTCTTACACGACGAGGGTCTCTCTGCTGGCGGCGCAAGGGCAGTGGCATTTGTTCAGCGTGGCGCGATGCGGATGAAACATATGATCGATGATCTGCTCATCTTCACACGCACGCGGCTGGGCGACGCGCTTCCGGTAAGTTTCACACCGCAGGATATGGAGCGGATCTGTCGCGATGCGGCGGACGAAGTGCGCGCGTCCTACCCCAATGCCCATATCGAGCTGCGTCTGGCCGGCGAACTCCGCGGCAGGTGGGACGGTAGCCGACTCAGCGAGTTGCTGGCGAACCTGCTGACGAACGCTGTGCGCTACGGAACAGGTCGTATCGTCGTAGAAGCCACCGGTCATGACGGCCAGGTTACCCTAGTCGTATCCCACGAAGGCAATCCGATCCCGGAACGCGCGCTGCCCACGCTGTTCGATCCGCTGACCCGGGCTGGCCCGGCCGACCGGCGTGGTACGGCGGCAGGCCTGGGCCTGGGCCTTTACATCTGCCGCTGCATTGCCATCGCGCACCAGGGAACAATAGGGGTCGCTTCTTCAGAAAACGGCACTTCCTTCACCGTCTGCCTGCCGTGCTCGCCAGCATGATACGACCGACAACATGTTCAATGGGCGCGTCCAGCTCGTCCGGTCACATTCCGCTTGTACATAGGTCCGTATGGGTCATGTCGTGCTATCCGAGATCGCTAATCTCTACCGCGCGCTGTCTGCTATGCTCGCTTTCGAGCGCCGTAGCGACATCCCACAAAACTGAAGGAAGGGCAGCAACGGGTCCGGGAAGGAGCCAATGGTGTCCGCGGGACAGCCGCTGTTCGAGGACTGCTACGACTCACCGATAGCATGGTGCCGATGCAGATGTGCTTTCAGGCCGCGCTGTTGCGGTAAGTCTTCATGTCGAGACATTCGGCAAACCGATAATGCGCCGCGGCGTCGCGGTGATTACTGATTGATTGCAGCACGGACACGGAAATTCAACGCGCTACTGAACCGCAAGCTGCTCAAGGGTTAAAGCTAGCTGGTATCTGATCCCCGTGGCTATCTCGCCGACGATAGCCCATCGTTCGTACGCAAACGTTCAGCTTACGACAGCATGTATGGACGCCGACATGCTCAAGCGCCAGTTCATCGGCCACCGGTATCGGAACCGACTTTTGATGCCGAGCACTTCGCTCGCCAACGGAGACCAGGCGAGTATCGCGGGGTATTTGGCAACTTCGATGGCTCGCGTTTGGTAGGTATCGCTGGCCTTGGACGCGAGGACCGTCGGCAGCTGAGCCACAAGGCTTTCCTTTGGGGCGTTATGTCGAACCGGACATGAGGCGTCAGGGCGTCAGCAAGATGCTGATCAGCGAAATCCTCAGTTTTGCGAAGCGCGTGCCGGGCATTATTCAAGTGAATCTGACCGTCAAGGCGGCCAACACGGCGGGCCTCAAGCCTTCACGCGTCGCTCGGGTTTCAGCAGTTTGGGCTGGAGCCGAAATCTTGATTAGATGCCGGTGCTTTCCCGGCTGGCAATGGGATACGCCAGCGCTCTCGAACGATATGCAATGACAAAAAGCCACGCCGCACTATAGCGATCTGGCGTCCGCGGAGGGCACGCCCGTGCCGCGTGCAACGTACCGCGCTACCGCGGCGGCTCCTTTTCGTGCGCTTGGCACATCGAGCACCACCAGCGTCAGTTTCGTCGGCGTCAGCGATCCGTATTACGGGCATTTGAAAATCGGCTCGCTCGATTTGTCCGCTGCGCGCCTGCCGCCGCCCTGACGCTAAATAACGACGGCTTGGCCCCGATGAATGCACAGGTGCGCGTGAAGTTCCGCGGGCAGCAAGGAAGGCGGGCCCGTTTGGTGATCACCTTTTGCATAGGTCGAGAAGATAGGCGCGTAGGGCTTTGGGTTCCAATTCGTCGGTCCCAATTCGTCTTCATCCTCGATGCGCTTTACAAAAAGCCTCAGCCGGGAATTTTCCGAGCACCCGCGAGGTATACCGAGCAAGCGCGCTTCAGCGCGCAATCTCCCCACGCATCCTGCACTTTCCAACGAGACCCGCAGGCGCGCGTTACCGCGTCGCTGACCGAGGCGTCTTAAATAGTCTGTCGCAAGCGCGTCGCACGCTTGCGCCCCGTAATTTACTCCAAGAGGTGTTGGAAATGAAAGCAACCTTTCTTCTAGCAATCACGGCCGCGAGCATGCTCGCGGTCGGTCCCGCCGGTGCTCAGGACATGGCGCCGACGGACGGCACGACGATGCAGCAAAGAGCCCAAGGCGGCCAAGCCGCGCCGGGCGACACATCCTATGGCGGTATGGATTCCGCCAGCATGACTGGCAATACGTCGCGAAACATGTCGCCTGCAGGCCCGAACGGGCATTGCACGCCGGGCCTCAGTTGCGACATCTACCGCGGGCAATAAATCGGTATGCGTCGTGTGATCAACACGCATAACACGCGCCATGCGTCGCGCATCAAATGGAGGTAAATGATGAAGACCCTCTTCGCAGTTGCAACGCTTCTTTCGACGGCACTGGTCGCGGCGGCAGCCCAAGGCCAGACAAGTGCACCGCTCACGCGAGAACAGGTTCGGTCCGAACTGGCGGAACTGGCGGGCGCCGGATACAGGCCTACATCTGACGATCCGAATTACCCAAGCGACATTCAGAGCGCCGAAGCTCGATTGTCCGCACAACCCGGCAGAAGCGAGGCCAATAGCGGCCACGGTGGTTCATTCTCTGGTGCGCAACAGGCCGGCGGTCCGGCAGCCGTGGGCGCGACACAGAAGGATATCTTCTTCGGGCAGTGATCGATTTCGCCGTACTCGCCGCATTCCACGGCGTCCGATTGCGCGAATCAGGACGGCCGCGCTGCGACGGGTAGGTTGCTGGCGCGAATGCTGCGCCTCTCGCCAGCGACCACAGCGGCGACGTACTCCCGCGAACGCACTAAGAAACGGTTTCAAAAAGAGTTCGTAGGGGCTGTTAACTCGTAACGCAACCTGTTAACCTCGATCGACGTAACAACAGGATCGAGGAGATGGGCAAATCAATCATCGACGACGAACTGTGGGCACTAATCGAGCCACTGCTACCACCGGCGAAGCCACGCCGATTCAAGTACCCGGGCCGCAAGCCGGTACAGGATCGAGCTGCGCTGACCGGCATCCTGTTCGTGCTGAAGACCGGCATCCGGTGGCGAGATCTGCCAGCGGAGATGGAGTGCGGCTCCGGCGTCAGCTGCTGGCGCAGGCTACGCGATTGGCAGCAAGCCGGCGTGTGGAATCGACTGCACGCATTGCTGCTAGCGAAACTGCGAGCGGCCGAGAAGATCGACTTCTCCCGAGTCGTCGTCGATTCCTCTTCGATTCGTGCGGTTGGGGCGGGCGAAAACTGGCCCGAACCCCACCGATCGAGCGCGACCTGGATCGAAACACCACATCGCCACCGACGCCTACGGAACGCCAATCGCGGCAATCCTGACCGGCGCCAATCGTAACGACGTCACCCAACTGGTTCCGCTGATCGAGGCAATCGCACCGATCGGCGGCGTGCGTGGACGACCTCTGAGCCGTCCTGGCCGCGTCTACGCCGACCGCGGTTACGACCACGACAAATGCCGACGCATCCTTCACGAACGCAACATCCCAACCATCATTGCGAGGCGCGGCCACCCTCACGGTAGTGGCCTTGGAAAAGTCCGTTGGGTCGTCGAACGTACTCACGCCTGGCTGCATCATTTCCGCCGTCTCCGAATTCGCTTCGAACGTCGCGCCGACATTCACGAAGCGTTCCTCAAACTCGGCTGTTGCTTGATCTGCTGGAATATCCGGCCGTTGTAGTCATTGCGCAGAACCATTAGAACTTACAGATTACGAATCGGCCTTTCAGCGAGTGAGTGCAGCAATGATGCGAAGGTGTCGCGCCGTTCCTCATCCGCGAGAATCAGGAATCCCTCGAACTGATCGAGCACTAGCAGAATTTTTTTTTGTGAAATCTTTTTCGTCGCCCTTTCGAGTAGGTCACGGAGAGTCACATCACCGGTCGGTGGCCGCTCCCAGACAGCACCGGGAGCTAGCAACGCCCGAGTAACAGCAGCGATCGGATCGCCAATCAGCCGCGCACTCACGACGCGCACATCCGCATTTTCTCTGGCGAGCCGAGGCAGCACCCAAGCCAAGAGGATCGAACTTTTCCCTTGAGCCCGAGGTTCCGCTGAGACGGAGGAGCGGCGCGGGGTTGCCGACTAACCACGCGTAGACTTTTTCGTGAACGTTGTCCGCACGGCGAAAGTTCGAGCTTGGTTCGTACGGTGTTAAACGGAAATAGTCCGGATCCTTGATCTTGCCGTCTATACCCAACTTCATTGCAAGACGCTTGTACCGCTGCTCGCGCCAAGTTGGAATAAGCCATAGCAGGATCAGCACCGCCGGTACCATGGCAAAGGCGACGGCGATCCAGACTGATACGCCCCATTTCTCAGTTTCCAACCGAATTACACCCGGAATCCCCGAATCGCTATGAGCAGAGCAATGTAAAGCTTGGTGGTCTGGTATACCGCCTTGAGAATCGACAGAAAAGACTGTTCCTTTTTACGCGACGAGAGCGTCCGTTTGTCCGTTGACGTGCTGGAGGCATCTGTTGGTTTCGACATATCCCCTCCAGTATTTTTCAATTTATAGGCGAAGAGCGGGCTGCGTATCAGACGAAATTGCCGACGTCTTGGGCAACGGGCCAAGCCTCACGATTATTTTACAAATCTTAACCGTGCACACAGGAGCAGCGGCGGCATGGTCTTGGTCCGCCCTCTCAAAGATGCTGCGTATATGCTTGCTCACGTCGCGAATCCGCAGGTAGGTTTCGTCGCAGCGTGTAGCGCAGTTGCATGTTGGATGGCACTTGATCATTCGAAAGCGGCCGCAGGGGCCGCACGAGCCTGTACGGCAGCAACAGGTCGGCAAGGGAAGCTCGCCTGTTGGCGCGTTCTGCGGCGAGCCGCGCGTCCAATGAACTTCGGGGATCGGCCAAAAGGCGACCTCCGAAAGCGGGTGGCGAGTGACCGAAACGCCTTGCACAAGCTGCCGCCCTCAATCAGCCCAAGCGCTGGCTGCCGAGGGGTTGCCGCTCAACGCAGTCACCGCTCATCGTCTCCAAGGAGGCTCATTTCACGAATCGCCGTCATCCAACCAAACGATGTCATCCCGCCACTGCTCATTCTGAACGAAGCCCGCCAGCTTTTCTCGCAGCATCGCGGTCCAAGCAGTCACGAATCGGGACGAGGGCGCATCGCGCAACGTGGTTATCGCGACCGTCGAACGTATCGAGGGTCGATTGATTGCCTGTGCTAGTACATCGCCTCTCGCTGCTTCGTCGCGGATCGCGATTGACGTAAGGATAGAGTATCCGACGCCAGCTTTCACAAGCTGCTTGGTGAGAGCAACGCTATCCACCTCAAGCTCAACCCGTAGCCGAATGCCATGTTGGACGGCAGCGTGTTCGATGACGCGCCGATTGCTGTGCGGCAAGCCCGGCAGAATCAACGGAAGGTTGGCGAGGTCGCGAATGTGAAAACCCTCTTTGGGCATTTTCGTGCCCGGGGGAGCGATCAGAATCATCGGCTCACTGTAAAGAGGACGGACGTTGAACGCATCGAGCGGAGGCTGGTTGTACACAACGGCCAAGTCGACCCGTCGGTCCAGCACCCATTCCTGTAGCGAGCTGCTCTGTCCCTCGCGGATATGCAACGAAACCCGGGGAAACACGGCCCGGAAACCGCGGACAAGCTCGGCGCCAATCAAGGTACCCATCGTGGGCGGTAGACCCACGGCAAGGTACCCTCGCTCTTCATCAACGCTCGCCCTGACATGCTCGCCGGTTTCGCCCACCATTTGTGTGATGACTTCTGCCCGCTCCAGCAAACGGGCACCAGCGGCAGTCAATCGCACGCCACGGCCGTGCCGAACGAATAGCGGCACCCCAATTTCTTCTTCGAGCTTGGCAATTTGGCGGCTCAGTGCGGGCTGTGCGATGTAGAGCTCGGCCGCGGCCCGATTAAAACTGCCGGCGCGCGCCACATGGATAAAGTTCTTCAACTCGCGTACGTCCATATCCCCTTCGAGTTATGCTTGGATGGCATACCTTCGTATAGTTACTCGGTCTTTGTCAAGCCTCTGCGGAGCTCTTATGCTTGAGCCAACAAATACAAGACAGAAAGAAGTGGAGACGAGTCAATTCCAACGGATCGCAAAGTGCGCATCCGAACTTCAACAGGCGTGATGACACTGGAACGGTGAAATCAGCCCGACTCGCATTATTCCGCTCCCGCTCTCTGCCCACAGAAACTTGACCAGTGCCAATGGCCGGGCGGGCTTCGAGTGCCCATCGCCCAGTGATTGGACGCGAGGTCAACGGTACAGGCCGATTCACGGCCAATAGTCGATATAGGAGACGAGATGAAGCGGTTAAAGCAATTACATGTGCAAGTACTCATCGGACTTGCGTGTGCAATCGTCTTGGGGTTGACGAAGCCCGAGTGGGCCGTCGCGATGAAGCCGCTCGGCGTGGGCTTCATCGCCTTACTCAAGATGATGCTGGCTCCCATCATTTTCTGCACGTTGGTCCAGGGTATTGCCCACGTGAAAGACCTGCGCATGCTCGGCCGCATGGGCGTCAAATCGCTCGTGTATTTCGAAATTGTGAGCACCGTCGCGATGATTCTCGGCTTCGTGATGGTGAATGTGTTCCAACCCGGCACCGGGCTGCACGCCACGAATATCGCTGAAAGTCAGGCAGCGGTAAAGGCGACAACGAGTGCCGGTGGCATCTCCGCCGTTGACTACCTGCTGAGTCTGATCCCGCATACGCTTGTCGATGCATTCGCGAAAGGCGATATCGTTCAAGTGCTGATCATCTCACTGCTCGCGGGACTCGCGCTAAACATGGCCGTAGGTCCCGAGTCGATCCTCCTGCGCGGTATCGACGAAGCACAGTCGGTTCTCTTTCGCATGCTTGCGTTCATCATGAGGCTTGCGCCGCTGGGTGCATTTGGCGCGATGGCTGCAGCGATCGGGAGCTACGGCAGCGTGACGCTGATGTACCTGCTGAAGGTCATCGTTTTGTACTACGCGGCGTCGCTGCTCTTCGTCTTTGGCGTGCTTGGCAGCATTAGCTGGATAATTGGTTTGCCTTTCTTCAGCATTTTGAAGCTGATTCGGGACGAACTCCTGCTCATTTTTGGTACCGCGTCGAGTGAAGTTGCTCTGCCTCGCCTTATTGAAAAGCTTCAGCGCTCCGGTTGTGATGAGGCGGTCGTCGGATTTGTTCTTCCAGCGGGGTACAGCTTCAACCTAGACGGCACGTCCATCTACATGGCCATTGCGATCGGCTTCGTGGCGCAGGCGACTGACACACCGTTCTCCCTGGGGCAGCAACTTGGACTGCTCGCTATCTTGAGTCTTACCTCGAAGGGCGGCACGACGGTCGCGGGTGGTGCCTTCGTCAAGTTGGCTGCAACGTTGCAATCCGTGCGGAGTCTGCCTCTCAGCGGTCTAGGCCTCCTCTTCGGGATCGATCGCGTGATGGCCACGGCGACGGCCCTGGTGAATGTAGTAGGCAACACACTTGCCGTCTTCGCGATCGCCCGATGGGAAGGAGCCTTTGACGCAAGCGCGTTCGAACGAGAGACCGGTGCTAAACCGCGCCGCTCATGCCTCAAGCAGCAGAAGGGCGCCGCTACGACTGCTACGGCCCAGTCGAACTGAACTCACCGAGGGTACAACGCTCATGACACGTCTTCCTCCAATCGACCCCGCGCAACTTGATACAGAGCAGCGGGCCGTGTACGACGCAATCGCCAATGGTCCGCGCAAGGGTGTACGAGGACCTCTCGCCGTCTGGCTGCATCGACCGAAACTCGCTGATCGCTCCCAGGCCTTAGGCCGCTATTGCCGATACGACAGCAGCGTGCCTGCCCGGCTGTCGGAGCTCGCCATCATGTTCATGGGCCGCTACTGGCTTGCCGAATACGAATGGGCCGCGCACAAGCCGTTCGCGCTCGAGGCCGGCGTGTCGAACGAAGTCATCGACGCAATCCGCGTCGGCAAAATGCCTCCATTCGCCCGTCGAGACGAAGAGTTGGTGTTTGCTTTCCTCACCCAGTTGCATGAACAGCGAAAAGTTGACGACGCGCTATATCAGGAGCTTGTCGAGGAAATCGGCGAAGGCGGCGTTGTGGACCTTGTCGGCATCGCCGGCTACTACACGCTGATCTCAATGACCATCAAAGTTTTCGAAGTGCCGCATCCGCCAAGCGTCGCACCGGAACTTCCCCAAGAATCGAACTGAGGAGCATCAAGTGGAAACTTCGCAGAATCCCATCGATAACACGAATTCAGGACGCCTTAACGGTAAGGTTGCTATTGTCACCGGCGCGGGCTGTGTGGGTCCCGGATGGGGGAACGGACGGGCAGTTGCAGTCCTCTTTGCGCAAGCAGGAGCCAAGATCTTCGCGGTCGACAAGAATCCCGAGGCGATGGAGGAAACCGTACGCCGAGTGCGCGAGGTCGGCGGTGAAATCACTTCCTACGGCTGTGACGTCACGGACTCGACCGCCGTTCAAGCGATGGTCGAGACGTGTCGCGGGAAGTACGGGCGTGTCGACGTTTTGGTGAACAACGTCGGCGGTTCGGCCGCGGGTGGTCCCGTCGCGCTCTCCGAAGATAAATGGGACGCTCAGGTCGCGTTCAACCTGAAAAGCGTGTACCTCATGTGCAAGTACGTACTTCCAGTGATGGAAGCCCAAGGCAGCGGTTCCATCGTGAATACCGCATCGACCTCTGGCCTGCGCTGGACCGGCTCCGCCCAAGTCGCGTACGCCGCATGCAAAGCCGGCGTTATCCAGCTGGGCAAAGTGGTCGCGGTCGAGTACGCCAAAAAGGGCATTCGTGTGAATACGGTCGTCCCTGGGCAACTGCACACGCCGATGGTCGAGGCGCGCCTCGCCGGGCAACGCTCGGGTGGAGACGTGGACAAGTTGCTGGAGAGCCGCGTTGCACGTATTCCGCTCGGCTTCATGGGAGACGGGCGCGACACCGCGAACGCCGCGCTGTTCCTGGCGTCGGACGAAGCGCGTTTCGTCACCGGCACGGAAATCGTCGTCGACGGCGGCATGACCGCACGGTGCGACTGATGAACAGCCTGCACACGACCGGTGGCCGGTGGGACTGCCACACGCATATTTACGGACCGTGGCAAGACTACCCTCTTCCCGAGGACGCTGTCTATCGCCCCCAAGAGGCGCCGCTGACGGCGCTCCTTGAAATGCATCGGAAGCTGGGCATTTCCCACGGGGTACTGGTTCAAGCGGCCTGCTACCGGACCGATCACACCGCGCTGCTCGACGCGCTCTCGCACACCGAGGGCCAATATAAAGGCGTCGCGCTCCTCGATGGCTCGGAAAGTGACAGTCAGCTGGAGGCGCTTCACGACGGCGGAGTACGCGGGGTCCGTTTGAACTTCATGGGGCACCTTGCTGAAGCTCAAAATCTAAGCGAGCTCGGTGGGCTTGCCGAACGGGTTGGTTCTTTGGGTTGGCATGTTCTGCTCCACGGCAAGCTGGATCAGGTCCTTCCCGTTCTCGCCAGTTGGCGCAAGCTTCGCACAACGTTAGTCATCGATCACATGGCACGTCCCGACCTCGATCTCGACGCTGATATCGAGGGGCTGGTGGCGCTGAGAAAATACCTGGACAACGAACACCGCTGGATCAAGCTGTCCGGCGTGGACCGGATGATGGGTGGCTCGGATAAGCCCTGGTTCAAGGCCTTACCTCACGTACGTGGGCTGCTCGCGGCAGCGCCTGATCGAGCGATTTGGGGCAGTGATTGGCCACATCCCAATATCCAGGGCGACGTACCGAATGACGCCAAGCTTCTCGAGTTCATCGAAACGGCCTGCGGCGATACTCAAACCGCTGATGCGGTGCTTGTTCATAATCCCCGCCGGCTTTACCTGTAGGTGGCATCATGCGCACAACGACAATCACTCAGGAGACAGGGTACAGCGCCGAACAGGCTGCTTGCAGAAAAGCAGCGTGGCGCATCGTACCTCTGCTGGCGCTCGCCTACTTCGTCAACTATCTGGACCGCACGAACGTCGGCTTTGCCGCACTCGCCATGAATCGGGACCTCGGGCTGACGGCATCGCAGTTCGGCTTGGCTGCGGGCATCTTCTATGTCGGGTATTGCTTCTTCGAGGTGCCGAGCAATCTCGCGCTTTATCGATTTGGCGCACGACGTTGGTTGGCGCGAATCATGATTACCTGGGGCCTGTTCGCCGCCGCCACGAGTCTTGCGACCGGCCCGATCAGTTACTCACTGCTTCGTTTGCTCGCGGGCGTCGGCGAGGCCGGTTTCTTTCCTGGGGTCATCTTCTTTTTGACATTGTGGTTCCCGGCACGCTATCGCACGCAGATGATGGCGTGGTTCCTGGCGGCCGTACCGCTTTCGTCGGTGTTCAGCGGCCCCCTGTCGGTCTCAATGCTCACGCTCGAGGGCTGGCTTGGACTTCACGGCTGGCAGTGGCTTTTCATCCTCCAAGGACTTCCGGCGTGTCTGCTCGGCATTCTGTGTCTGAAATTTCTGAGTGACTCGCCGGACAAGGCGCATTGGCTAACGGCCGAGGAGCGCTTGGCTTTGCAAGCGGCCGTTGAACGTGAGCGTCCGGCGAACGTCGAGAAGCACTTCGTTCGGTCGCTTTTGGACTGGCGCGTTTGGTTGCTAACCGGCATCCTTTTCAGCTACATCATCGGCATTCTCGGCATCGGCGTCTGGCTGCCGACGATTCTAAAGACGCACGATCTCGGCAACACGGAGATTGGGCTGCTTACCGCGCTTCCCTATGTCGTTGGAAGTGTGGGGATGCTTCTGTGGGGCCGAGTCTTGGCTCGCTCTCAGCGCTATGTCAACCATCTTGCGCTGACCTGCGGGCTGGCAGCGATCGGTTTCTTTTGCTCGGTGGTCTCGGACGACCTGATGCCGGCAATGGCCGGCTTAACGATCGCAGTTATTGGCCTCTCGTCGGTGCGCACGTGCTTCTACAGCATTCCAGCGACGTTCCTCGGCAAGGAAGCAGCAGCCGGCGGACTTGCGTTCATCAACTCTGTCGGCAGCCTCGGTGGCCTGGTCGGCCCTTACATAGTGGGTTGGCTCAAGGATACGACAGGCTCTTTCAAGGCGGGCCTTATTGGAATGGGCGCGATGCTCGTGCTCGCAACCGTTCTGACTGTTGTTCTGCTGGTGATCATGAATAGGAAGGACGCGAGATGAGCACATGGCAACCCAGTATGCGTACTCCCGACCCTGCAATCCGCGCGTTGGACAAGCGATTCGAACATTACCGCCTGGCGCATGCGAAGGTCGAACGCTTATGGACAGGGTGCCGTTGGGCGGAGGGACCCGTGTGGTTCGGAGATGCAAACTTGCTTTACTGGACCGACCTCCCTAATGAGCGCATCTTGAAATGGGATGCATCGACTGAGCGGGTTTCGACCTGGCGCGCGCCATCAAACAAAGCGAATGGCATGACCCGCGACCGCCAGGGCCGACTCATCGTTTGCGAACACGGCACCAGGCGCGTCACGCGTACTGAATACGACGGACGGGTCACTGTGCTTGCCGACCAGTTCAACGGAAAGCCGCTTAATTCTCCCAATGACGTCGTCGTTACTCGCGATGGTGCGGTGTGGTTCACGGACCCGCCATTTGGCCTCGTGAGTGACTACATGGGACAGGTAGGAGAGCCAGAGTTGCCCGCATGCGTCTATCGGCTCGACCCGCAAAGTGGGCAACTCGAATGTGTCGCCGACGACATCGAAGGTCCAAATGGCCTCGCGTTTTCGCCGGATGAGCGTGGGCTGTACGTCGTCGCATCCCGAGCCCGCCCGCGAACCATCATGGCGTTTGACGTTCTCGATGGCCAGAGGCTTCGGCAGGGCCGCGTGCTCATCGATGCAAAAGACGGGACGCCGGACGGCTTTAGAGTCGACGTCGACGGAAACCTGTGGTGCGGGTGGGGCACCGGCACCGAGGAGCTGGATGGCGTCCGCGTCTTCGCGCCGGACGGTACGGCGATTGGACACATAGCGCTGCCCGAGCGTTGCGCGAATTTGTGTTTCGGCGGACGCGACAACAACCGCATCTTCATGGCCTCGACCACGTCTTTGTATGCGCTGTTCGTCAATGCACGCGGCGCAGTCTAGACCGCGAGCAATCCGTATTCATACAGAAGGAGACAAGTAATGGTAGTCGGAAAGAAATGGTCAATGCGCGCGTCCGTCGTGGCGCTCGTCTGCGCAGCCGGATTTAGCGTGGCAGCGCAAGCGGCGGACGTTCATGTGCTCGCAACCGGTGCACTCTCCGCCGCATTCAAGCAACTGGTCCCGGCGTTCGAGCGCGACACCGGCAACCACCTGTTGATTTCCTGGGGTCCATCCTATGGCGCGTCTCCCGACGCCCTGCCCGTGCGCATCGAGAGCGGCGAGCCGATGGATGTCTGCTTCATGATCGGTGCCGCGCTCGACGAGCAAATCAAACAAGGCGCGTTCGTCGCCGACACGAGGACCGACATTGCTGAATCTGCAGTCGGGGTGGCGGTACGCCCAGGCATTCCGAAGCCGGACGTCTCGACGCCCGAAAAACTCAAAGCGGCGCTCCTGTCTGCCAAGTCCGTTGCCTTCTCGGAAGGGGCGAGCGGAACGTACATCACCGGAACGCTGTTCCCCAAGCTCGGCATTGCCGAGCAGATGAAGGAAAAGAGCGTGCTTATAAAAGGTCGTGAGCTGGTAGGTGCGGCTCTTCTGCGTGGCGATGCAGACCTGGGTCTTCAGCAAATCAGCGAATTAAAGGCATTCCACGACATTCAATTCGTGGGTCCCCTTCCGCGAGAAGTACAGAAGGTGAGCGTCATTTCTGGCGCAATTTCGAAGAACGCCCGGCAAGGCGATGCGGCGAAAGCCTTCCTCGTCTATCTGAAGTCAAAAAACGCCGTAGCCATCTTCGACAGCACCGGACTCGAGCAGCCGCAGACGCACTGATACCCAAAAACATCGACCCGAAGCTGCGGAGAACGCTTGTACCGCCGCTGGGTCGTTGTCGTGCCTACTTCCAGGAGACATCTATGAAATTCGCAACAAGCGCACTTGCCGCGGCACTCTTCACTCTTTCCGTGGCCGCGTTCGCAGCAACCGGTACTGCCAAGATAACCGACGACGTCGTCAAGCATGACAACGTCCAGATCGAGGTGCTAAGCCAAGGCACGGGCCCGACCGTCGTCATCCTTCCGTCTTTAGGACGTTCGGTGCGCGACTATGATCAGGTAGCCCAGTACCTGGTCGCAGATGGCTTTCGAGTGCTGCGTCCGGAGCCGCGCGGTGTTGGCAAAAGCAAAGGACCGATGGAGAACCTGAGCGTGCATGATTTCGCGTCTGACGTCGCGATGGTCATCGACGAAAAGAAAGCGGGCCCGGTGGTCGTGGTCGGACACGCGTGGGGCAACTTCGCCGCGCGCCAGTTGGCTGCGGACCGTCCCGACCTCGTCAAGGGCGTCGTTGTGGCAGCTGCCTCGGCAGGCAAAGTTCCACCAGGCTCGACCGAGAAGCCAATCAACGCCGAAATGCGCAAGGCGATCGACGGCGCGGGGGACCTCAAGCTGCCGGAGGCACAGCGGCTTCAGTACCTTAAGGAAGCGTTCTTCGCGCCCGGAAACGACCCGAGCGTTTGGCTGAGCGGGTGGCATCCCGAAACGCATGAGGCAGAGGGACATGCTCGCAATACGACTCCGGTCGACGATTATTTCGCTGCGGGCACTGCACCGATTCTGGACTTGCAGGGAGAGAACGATGCAGTGGCACCGCGTCGATTTTCCCAGGTTCTCAAGTCCATGCTCGGCGACCGGGTGACGGTGGTCGTACTGCCGAACGCGGGCCACGCCATGGCGCCTGAACAGCCGAAAGCGATGGCCGACGCAATCTCCACTTTCGCCAAGCGCGTGAACCAATAACCTGACGTCGATACTCAAGCGGCAAAGCGGATCGAAGTTCACCGCTTCGCCGAAAGGAAGAGCAACCTCTCGATGGCATACAACATGGACACGGAAGTATCGATGGATGGGTTCAATTCTCGCCGGCGCGCCCTGGCGTTGAGTCTGGCGGCGGGATGGATGGCGGGCTCATGGAATAGTGCCATGGCACAGGCGGCGGAAAGCCACCGATTCTCAAACTCTTCCGGCAGTGAAAACCCTGCGTTGAAGGCGCCGCCGTTGGCGTGCGACGCGCATATCCACATCTATGACGATAAGTTTCCTATCGTTAATCCAGCCACCGCACTCCCGCGTCAGGCGACGGTCGACGACTATCTGCAAATTCAGATTCGGCTCGGGACGACCCGAACGGTCATCGTCCAGCCTTCGAACTATGGAACAGACAACCGCGTCACGTTGGACGCGATCGCAAGACTCGGGGCGGCTAAAACGCGCGGCATTGCGGTTATCTCCACGGACATATCCGAGAAGGAACTGCTTGCGCTGCATCGAGGTGGAATTCGCGGTGTGCGATTTTCTCTTTTTGAACCCAAGAATGCCGTGACCCGGGTCGATATGATTGAGCCGGTCGCCATCCGAATTAGCGACTTGGGCTGGCATGTGCAGCTACAGATGCGTTCAGACCTCATTGTCGAGCAAGCTGAAACGTTGAAGCGTCTGCCGTGCCCTGTTGTTTTTGATCACATGGCACGGTTGCCATCAACTGAATCGGGGCGCGAAGCACATAACGTTGTCCGCGGGATGCTCGATCAGGGACGCACGTGGGTCAAAGTATCTGCGGCTTATCTGAACACGAAAGTAGGCCCGCCGACCTACGAAGATGTGACAGCAATGGCCCAATCGTATATCGCGGCGGCTCCCGAGCGGGTCGTCTGGGGAAGCGACTAACCGCACCCGACTGAAAAGACGCGTAAGCCAGACGATGCGCAACTGTTCGATCTACTCGCCGCATGGGTGCCCGACAAGAGGGCACTACAGCGTATTCTTGTTGATAATCCGGCGACGTTATACGGCTTCCAGGCTTAGCAATTTGGCGGAGTCTGTTCGACGTCTTGACTTCTTTCATACAAGGCGCGTCTGCCTGCTGGCTAAAAAGCCGACAACTGATCGCCTGGCCGGCCGGCCGCCGGCGCCTTGACTTTGCGAGCCAGCGGCCCGTGATCTCTGCGAAGGAGACCAGCAGCCGTTTGCTAGAGCTGTGGACCCGCCAGTGACTGGCTGCTTTACATCGTCCTTCGGACAAGCGGGTCCAACGACCGGACGGCCGAAAAGGGTGTGCGCCGTGAAAAGGTGGCGCTTTCCAGCGGGTGCAAGCCCCGCCCGGCAACCGCTCCAGCCGGAAGCAACCGGAGCAGCAATGGAGGCAACGAAGTGGCTGGGCCTTCGGTGATGCGTGTCACAAATTGGTGACAGCGCGAGTGTGCAGGCCGTAACGCGAGTGAACGTCGAGCAAACCTCGAAAAGGTCGATGCGCAGGCCGACCCGACAACCCTATCGGGGAAGGTTGATACGGCTGGGTGAATGAGCAGGCTGGACGCCCAGTCGCTGCACCGGGGTAGTGGCGACAGCATGTACACAAGGAAAGCGTACGCAACACTTGGAAGTCCCTTGGCGTGGTCAGGGATGATCAACCGGACGCCCGCGAGGGACAGGCCGGGCGCCTTGGGATGACGGAGAGGCCCGTATTACCGTTGAAGCCGGTGTAATGCTGGTGGAGGGAAGGGGCCTCAGTTCAGGACAGACGCAATACGTGGTGAGGACGTGGAGATTGGGCAACCTATCAACTCCGATTCGTGTTCAGAAGCTGCAGATGGCGTTACACGCGAAAGCGAAGGCAGAAGCCGGGTACTGCTTCTACGCGCTGTACGACAAGATCTATCGTGAGGATGTGCTGGCGCATGCGTACGCTCAGTGTCGCTCGAACAGGGGCGGCGCCGGGTGTCGACCGGCAGGATTTCGCAGAGGTCGAAGCGTACGGGGTGCAGAAGTGGCTCGGCGAACTGGCGATTGCGCTCAGGCAGGAGACTTACCGGCCGGACCCTATCAGAAGAGTGTTTATCCCGAAGGCCAATGGCAAGCTGAGGCCGCTGGGCATCTCGACCCTGCGGGATCGGGTGTGCATGACAGCAGCGATGCTGGTGCTCGAACCGATCTTCAAGCAGACCTTCCGCCAGAGCAGTACGCTTACCGCCCGGGGCGAAATGCCCAGCAAGCGGTAATCGCGGTGGAGGAGCGGCTGCATCGAGGGCAAACGGACGTGGTTGACGCCGACCTCGCGGACTACTTCGGAAGTATTCCCCACGCCGAATTGATGTTGTCGCTCGCGCGGCGCATCGTTGATCGGCGTGTGCTGCATCTGATCAGAATGTGGCTGGAATGCCCCGTTGAAGAAACCGATACCCGAGGCCGGAAGACACGCACGACGGAGGCCAGAGATAGCAGGCGCGGCATTCCGCAGGGGTCTCTCATCTCACCACTGCTGGCGAATATCTACATGCGTCGGTTTGTGCTGGCATGGAAGAAGCTCGGACTTCAGCGAAGTCTTGGCAGTCGCATCGTGACCTATGCGGATGATCTTGTGATCCTGTGCAAACAAGGCAAGGCCGAAGAGGCGTTGCTGAAACTGCGCGAGATCATGGGCAAACTGAAGCTGACGGTCAACGAGGAGAAGACACGCATCTGCAAGGTGCCGGAAGGCACATTCGACTTCCTGGGCTACACGTTTGGGCAGCTGTACTCGGCCACGACTGGGCAGGCCCGCATGGGCATGCGTCCGTCGAAGAAGAGTATCCGTCGCATGGCCGAGAAGATTCATGCGATGACTGCCCTCAAGATGGTATGGCAGGAGACCACGGAGCTGGTGGGCAAGTTGAACCGCACGCTGCGCGGCTGGGCGAACTACTTCAGTGTAGGCACGGACAGACGCGCGTATCGGGCTCTCGACAACTACACCGCTGCGCGGTTGCGTCGGTGGTTACGCAACAAGTACAAAGCCAGGCGAAGCAGGCGCGGGGGCTATCCACGCCCGCACCTCTACAAGCACTTCGGTCTTGTGCGTCTGACGGGGCCTTGGGTGTAACGTGCCGTGTACGAAGGCGTGATGTCTTGTCCGAGAGCCGGATGCGGGAGATCTGCATGTCCGGTTCGATGAGCGGGGTGTGGAAACGGGGTTAAGGCGAGGTTACTCGGGCACCGCCAGACGAAAGGGGCGGCAACAGACAAACCGAACCTACCGCTACCGCGCCACATCTCGACTCTACCGTGAGAGGCCGATCGCAAAAAGCGAGGCAGCAACGTCAGCAGAGATCTTGCTAACCCTTGAGAGCAGTCAACACGGCTTGACGTACCAATATCGGCTTTGCACTTTTCTGAAGCCGAGCAAAGCGTTGCGATCAGTTTGAAAGCCACGAGGAGATCGCCCGAGCCGAGTCAGGCCGCACGATGAGAAAACCAGCGAATCCGGCGCAATCGATAGAATGCGGGCGAACTGATGAATGCTCAGCACGAGCCTGCCGCGCCGGTTGAACAGACAGAGGCCTTGCAGCATGTTGTCGAGCGCAAGGTCGAGATTGCGCGTGATATCTTCGAGCGCGAGCGCGGTCTGCGCTGCTGGGTGCAGTCGCGCGTGATCGTCGCGAAGCCGAAGAGCGCGCCGTCGTCGTCGTGGATCGCCTCAATCACGACATGCGCCCAGAAGCGCGTGCCGTCGTTGCGGTACGCCAGCCTTGCGCCTCGAACTTACCCGTCGAGCGGGCGGTTTCGAGGCCGTGCTGCGACAAGCTGCGATCATGGTCGCAAGGATCGTAGAAACAGGAAAAATGTTTGCCGACGATCTCGCGCGCCGTGTAACCCTTCGCGCGTTGCGCACCGGCGTTCCAGTTCGATACGATGCCGTCCGGATCGAGCATGTAGATCGCATAGTCGGTCACGCCTTCGATTAGCAGGCGAAAGCTACGCTCGTGATCGCGGGTCTGCTGCTGCATTGCGCGCGCCTCGGTTCGATCGCGCGTGACCTTTGCGTAACTGAGCAATTCGCCATCGTCGTCATGAATGGGATCGATGACCACGTGTGCCCAGGAGCGCGCGCCGTCCTTGCGTACGCGCCAGCCTTCGGTTTCGTACTTGCCGTCGGCAAGCGCGGTGGCGAGGCTGCGTGCGGGCGCACCGGACTCGCGGTCCTCGGGCGTGTAAAAGCAACTGAAATGCTTGCCGACGATCTCGTTCGCCGCATAACCCTTGGTCCGTTGCGCGCCCGAATTCCAGTTCGACACGACGCCGTTGGTGTCGAGCATGTAGATCGCGTAATCGCTGACGCTCTGCACCAGATAGCGGAAACGTCGCTCGTGATCGAGCGTGCCTTCACGCAGGCGCCGATGCTCGGTGCAGTCGCGCGTAATCTTCGCGAAGCCGAAGAGCTTGCCTTGATCGTCGCGCAGTGCATCGATGACGACATGCGCCCAGAAGCGCGTGCCGTCCTTGCGCAGACGCAACCCTCGGCTTCGAACTTGCCCGTCGTGCGCGCGATTTCGAGGTTGCGGCCGGGCTGGTAGTCGAGACGCTGCTCGATCGAATAAAAGCACGAGTAGTGCTGGCCGATGATCTCATCGGCCGTGTAGCCTTTGGCCTTCTACGCGCCGGCATTCCAGGTCGTGATGACGCCGTCGACATCGAGCATGTAGATGGCGTAATCGGTAATGCTCTGCACGAGCCGGCGGTACACCATGTCGGACGCGCATTTCGCGTGCGGCTTCGCAGCGCTTGCGCCGCAGACATGGCAGAACGCGCAGGCGCTGTTTTCTTGGCTCATCGGTGAATTATTGGGTCGCAAGACGGAAGAACGACACGGCTTCGGTCAGACGGCGCCCCTGATCGTCGAGCGATTGCGATGCCGCCGCAGCTTCCTCAACGAGCGCCGCATTCTGCTGCGTCACCTGATCCATCTGCGCGATGGCCAGACTCAGCTGTTCGATGCCGCGGCTCTGTTCGTTCGATGCCGCCGCGATCTCGTTCATGATGTCGCGCACCTTCGAGACGGCGAGCAGCACTTCGGACATCGTCGTGCCCGCGACGCCCGCGAGCGTCGAGCCTTCCGCGATCCGTCCGACGGACGCGCCGATCAGCTCCCTGATTTCCTTCGCCGCGCCCGACGAGCGCTGCGCAAGGCTTCGCACTTCCGCCGCGACGACGGCGAAGCCGCGTCCTTCCTCACCCGCACGTGCCGCTTCCACGGCCGCATTTAATGCGAGGATGTTGGTCTGGAACGCGATGCCTTCGATGATGCCGATGATGTCCGCGATCTGCCCGGAGCGCGCGCTGATATCCGACATCGTTTCGATCATGCGGCTCACGGCGGCGTTGCCCTGCTGCACGATAGCCGACGCATCCGCCGACAACGTGTTGGCATGCTGCGCGTGCTCGGCGTTCTGGCGCACCGTGGAGGTGAACTGCTCCACGCTCGACGCCGTCTCTTCGAGCGATGCGGCCTGTTCCTCGGTGCGCGTCGACAGATCGACGTTCCCGGTCGCAATCTGGCTCGAACCGGTCGCGATGCTGTCGGCCGATGCCCGCACGTTGCCGATCAGCTCGACCAGGTTCTTCTGCATCGTGCTCATCGAAGCGAGCACGCTGTCGGCCGGTGCCTTTTGCGCGTCGGCGACGGGACGCAGGTCGCCATCCGCGACGCGTTTCGCGACGTCGCTCAGCGTGTCCGGCTCTGCGCCGAGCGCGCGCAGAATGCTGCGCGTGATGGCGAAACCGGCCACGATCGCCGCGAGCACCGCAAGCGCGCACACGGCGACCAGCAGCATGCGCGAGAACGCGTAGTGCGACGCCGATTCCGCGACGAGCTGCACTTCGCGCGCGTGCGTCATGTCAGAGTACTCCTGCGTCGCCTTGACGAGCGCGGCGAGCAGAGGCCGGCAATCGTCGTTCATGCGCGCGATGGCTTCATCGTGCCGGCCCTTGAGCGCGAGGTCAACGATGTCGAGCGCGACAGGGCCATAAAGCGATTCGATCCGGTCGATCTCGGCGACCCGCGCGCGCACTTCGGGCGTGACATCGCTGGCACTCGCAACCAGTTCGTTAAACTTGCGAAGATCGCGCTGCACGTCTTCGTGCGCCTGCGCGACGGCGGCTTTTTCGAGTTCAAGATCGGCGGGCTTCGTGACGAGAACGAGATTGCGCGCAGCAATCGCGCGGCGATCCACGGCAGTGCGTACGCCGGCGGCAAGATTGGCGCGCGCATTTATGCCATCGACGAACGACGTGAAGCGCGCATTCGATTCGTGCAACGCCTCGATCGCGAGCGTCGCGACGATCAGCAAGGCGGCCGTGAGCACGCCGAAGCCGATGGCTAGTTTTGTTTTTACCTGCATTCGCTTCAAGTTCATTTTCGTTCTCGTCGTTGATTCGGTGGGCGCCATCGGAAACGCGGCGCCCCCGCCGGGGGCCGTGCAAACCTACTTACGGCACGAGAACAACGACAAAGAGATGAACGAAACGTGAACGGAAAACCGCAAACGTTTGGTGGTAGCGCTTATTTTGTAACAGCGGCGTATTTGCCGTTGGCGGATGCAGCAAATGCATTGGCGGATGCAGCAAATGTAAAAGGCATGGCTTCGTACGAACCTGCGTGAACGAACGACCGTAAGGCTGTGCCGATTTGAGTCGTTTATAGCTGGTCAATACCGGTGCCACGCGCGCTACCCGGAATCTCGATGAACGATAAATCCATTGTCCCGCTCGCCGATGACGACGCGTCACGTCAAATGCACCGGTTGCCGCGTGCCAGCCGGCCAGATCATCGATCAGGCGTTTGCCTTCCAGCCCATCGTGGCGTTAGGGCGTTGACCAGCGCAGAAGCCGCATCGGTAGTAGTAGTTTGAGTTATCGGTTGCCTTCCTTGACTTATCCGTGAGCTGCTGCGCATTGTCCATCATCCAGTTACCCTTTGATCTGGCGACCAAAGCTCGGAGTAGGCGACGGCTCGTCTTCAAGTGTTTATGAATTGACCAACGGTCTTTGCGCGCGATACGGCTGGACGAAAGAGTTGGCCGAAGGGCTTGGCACCACCGCGGTTTTTCTGGCATGCCATAGAGCTCGCTGGGTACGCTCAAAGTACCCTCAACGTTTGGCATAAGCGTTGCTTTGCGAGGGGAAACCCTAGCGCGCGAATGATGGCTACCGTCCTTCTTCTTGATGACAGTGAAGCGAATCTGCCGAGCTTGCGCTCAGCGCTTGAGCTCGCCGGTCATCGCGTGGTTGCAGGCGAAAGCGGTATCAAGGGCCTTGAGATAATTCGTTCCCTATGTCCTCACGTTATTGTTACCGACTGGCAAATGCCGGGCATGGACGGGGTGGAGTTCTGCAAGGAGCTCCGTAAGCGTGTCGTTTTTCGACGAGTTCCTATCATCCTCTTGTCCGGAGAGCGGGAGCCTTCCCTTCAAAGACCAGTCTGGACTAAGTTCTTCAGGAAGCCAGTGCCGCTCGCCGAATTGATAAATGCAGTTGAATCGTTTTCCCGTCGCAGTCGGTTCCTACCGCCCGCGGAAGCGATTGGCGAATTGCCTGCTTCCCGCTGGGCAGCCGTCCGCCCGGCATTATGGCCGTGATTGCAGTGTCACAGCAAACCGGTCAGAATTGCGTATGAAGCAAGATTCGACCACGCGCACGGTAAAACGGCCACATGATTGTCCTACAGCTCGCACCAGAGGTCGTATGGTCCCGTTACTCCGGCGCCGACGTTAGCCCCGAACTCAAAAGCCGACCCGCTCGGCAGCCCGACCTCGCAAGAGAAATTGCGGTGTCGAGAAGGCTTGCTGACGCCTTGGCGAGGGGCGAGAGTGCGACGTTTTCCATTCTCATGCAACACGCGCTGGAGTTGTGCGCCGCAGATTCCGCCGGCGTCAGCGTGTTGGAGGCGCAGCCAGACGGGTCTGCGTTTGCCAGGTGGATGGCGGTTGTAGGTATTAGCAACGAAGCAGTGAACGGGAGCTCACCGGTCGACAAAAGTATCTGCGGTCTTGCGCTTGAGATTGGTGAGGCTCGACTGTTCCGTCATTCGCAGCGATGCTCGACCGGCGGAGACGATGAGGTCGCTCCTGATATCGAGACGTTGGTGGTCCCCATCCCGGGCGTTGACGGTCCGCTGGGCACGCTAGCTGTTTCGTCGCAAAGCGGTGCCCCCCACTTTGACGCCGAGCATTGTCGAATTTTGACCAGCCTGGCGAGCATGGCCGGCGCGGCGCTCAGGACGCAACGCACACTCGACGAGTTAGGCGCGCGAGCAGAATCGGCGGAAGGGAAAGTCACGCGAGCCCGCGAGGCTAAGACTAGGACCGACGGCTTCATCGCGATGCTGAGTCATGAACTCCGAAATCCGCTGGCGCCCATCGATGCTGCGCTTAGGACCATTGAGCGGCTCTCGACGGCGAATGCCGCTGTACTCGCAGCGACGGAGGTTGCGCAGCGTCAGATGCGACGATTGTCGCGGCTTGTCGACGACCTGCTCGACACCACCCGAATTAGGCACGGGAAAATCACGGTCAAGAAGGACTATGCGAACCTTGAGGAAATTGTCGAAGACGCGGTCGCGTCGGTCCGCGCCGACGTGCAGCGGATTGGTCAACAGCTAGTTGTGCACCAGCCCGCCGCGCCAGTGACGGTCTTCGCGGATGCGTCGAGGCTCTCCCAGGTTTTCGCAAATCTTCTGTCCAACGCGGTGCGTTATACGCCTGCGGGACGCAAGATAACGTTGACAGTCGAGGCAACGTCGAGCGTTTGCAATTCGTCTATGCCGTCCAGCGTCTACATCACAGTCGAAGATGAGGGCATTGGCATCAGCCCCGAGACGCTGGCGCACGTGTTCGAGCTTTTTAGACAGTCAGACCCGGAACACCGACAGGCCGACGGCGGCCTCGGCATTGGCCTCGCTGTTGTCAAATATCTGGTTGAACGTCACGACGGCACGGTGAGCATTCGTAGCGCGGGTATCGGACACGGAACGACGGTCCACGTGGCCCTTCCGATTGTGCGGCCCGCCGTAGCGGCAGCCACAGCGCTGCAGCAGAAGCTTGTTGCTCAGCCAACGCAAATCCTTCTGGTCGACGACGACGCGGATTCCGCTCAAGCACTTGCGATGCTACTCGAGTTGGACGGACATTAAGTGCGCACGGCTTTCAGTGGGCCAGCGGCACTTCAGATAGTCGACACATTTCGCCCCGAAATTGCGTTTATCGACATCGGCATGCCGGGAATGACAGGCATTGAATTGCTTCAGCATCTTCGAACCCGTCCCCGCCTTGAAACCACCAGGATAATTGCTCTCACCGGCGCATCCGGGCCGGATACGCAAGCAACGCTTCGGGATGCAGGATTTTCCGAATGCTGTGTAAAACCACTGTTGCCTGAAAGGCTCTACGAAATCATCGATGAACGGCGCAGCTGATAAAGCGCGCAGAATTGCTCCGATTTGGGACTTTAAGCGAAGGGCGTCGCGCCTATCTTTGCGAGTACCTCGCGATACGTACGAATACCAACGATACGTGTGGCACAGTGGTTCGCCGAGCCGAAGACCTGCTGTCACGTCCCGACGCATTGAGGACAAAGCACAGCCATGATGTCAAGCTTCGCAACGCCCTCGAGGAGACCGTGGTGACCGCCGTTGTCCTTTTCACTCGAATACCCGAGGTGCGGTTTTGACATATCGACAATGCCTCGACATTGTGAACAGAGTCCGATTGGGCCTTTGCCTGGAGGTCGAAGTGGAATGCCCTCTCGGGCCATCACAAGAGGTAGTCGTAGTTGCAAGCAGTGCAGCGAGCAGTATATCTCGATACTGTCGGCGTCCCAAAACTCGTGCTCAGGCTCGTCATCGAGATAGTGCATGCGCCGCCACTCGCGAGCAATCCGGAATATAGAACCTTTCAATTTTGTTCCGCACGTGGAACATCTACACAGCTTTGAACTAGGAACCATGCTTGGGCTCCGCCGCGCCTCGGTCAACCGTAATGGTATCTCGCGACACATACCTTGGCCGAACGGCGTCAAGGGACTTTCGTACGGCGCGGCCTCGCAGCTGAAGATACCGCGGCTGTCATTCACGCAACTGAGGTTCTGCGTCATGTCGCGATTATTCTTGTGTTGGCACTCTTACCTATCCCCCTTCGGTAGAAACTTTGCTCGGCGATGCAATGTCGCCTCGGACTCACCTCTGCCATCCTTTCGCTAGCGACCGCGCCGCATGGCGTGGAGGGCTCAGATGACGCCATCACTGAGTTTTCATTTCAGCGATGCCAACGAATTTGAGGCAGGTCGTCCGGTTTGCTAAGCTTTCCCAAGTGGAACGGATAGAAAACGCGAGACTTGGCACCGACAATGCCGGATGGACTTTGATGAGGAGCAGACAAGAGAGCTGTCGACGAGTCGCTATTTCAACCTCGCAAGGGGCGCCCCGCAGGAGCCGCGCTCGCTGTGCATGCGGCACGGATGTGTTGCCGAATTGAAGGCTCCCAGCAACTCCTGGAATCGCACAACGCGTATTCCGTCTCGAAAGATGGGATTAGCGCGTCTACATTAACGCACAGATTTTGGCGGGTCATACTCCGTCTATAGTCATTTGAGACGCTGGCCGTAAGACGCATCGACCCCAACAATCGCAATTTGATGCGTTACAGACTAGGGCGATTTCCGACCGGTTCAGACGGAGGTGATGGTGGGTCAGCTCGATGAAAACAGCCCTTGGAGTCATATCGTTGCGTCGTTGTCCGGGAGCTTCACACCTCGCTTCTTTGCATCCCAGACAGAAGGAAGGCAGAGGGGCGCATTGGCCGCGAAAAGTTCGTGGCCGCGAGATGTCAGAATTCGCGTCCTTGAACGGCCGTCACCACGCACAGTATCAGTAGCATGGGGGCACCCGTGTTCGGGCTACGCGGGCGGACAAACGTGGCGCCGTGTCATGGCGCGCAAGAACGGAGTCTGTGCGCTAAGTGGGGAGCGTGTGCTCCGCGGCGACCCAATCTACAAGCTTGCTCGTTCGTCCGAACGGCACAACCGCGCCGATGAAGTGCTATTGGCGAGACATGTCGACGCTATCTTGCAGGCACAAGAATCAACGTTCCCTACAACACGACATGCCACGGTCCGAACGTTCGGGAACGTTTTCAGCAAAGAAGATAATTGATTTTCTCGACACGGTCGCTCGCCCGCAAATGATAAATACGTTCAACGTTGCGCGAAAGAGGAACGAGGTGGATCTGAACCGACAAGTCAGACTGGCGCGCTGATGCGCGTGAGTCCCCCGAGAACATCAAGATGGATAAAAACGACGATCGGCGGATCGTCGTCTTACGACAGTGCTTCCGACGGGCACAACGTTATCCCTTCAAGGCACAAAGGCTTCCGTTTCCACACGTCGACCAAGCAGGAATGCGTCAGCGACCAGACGCAAAGGCCGCACGTCGACATCCTGCGAGTGCTCGCTAATAAGCGCGTGAAAACGCTCGTACAGTGCGCGGTACTCCCGCTCTGGTTCAAGAGGCACCGGTTCACCGGAGATAACCAGACGCTTCCCCCCTTCGCGGATGGATAGCAGACCTGCATTCGTTTCCACGTCGATGTCCCATTGTTCGACGGGACCGTGACGCCAGTCGAATTCCGCAGTCACAGGTGCTCCATTCGTATCAATGCAGTCAAGATCGGCAGCGATCGGGGTATGCGCATTACGCGGCACGACGAGTTGTGCCCCGCGCAATAGCACTCCATCAGGCAATATTTCAGTGACGATCGACAAAGCATTGATGCCCGGATCGAAAACGCCCAACCCCCCCGGTTCCCAGATCCATTGTTGTCCCGGATGCCAGCGTCGCACGTCCTCTTTCCAGCGTGTTCTAACCGTCTGAACCTGCCGGCCGCTGAGCCAGGCACGAGCCGGCGCAACCGCACTGGCGTAGCGCGAGTGCCAGGTCGCGAACAGAGTCAAGCCATTGGCGCGTGCGATCTCTTGCAAGGCATTCACCTCGCCCAGGTTTGCGCTCGGCGGCTTTTCCAGCATGACGTGCTTGCCCGCTTCGAGTGCTCTGCGTGCCAGCGCATATCGTCCCTGCGGCGGAGTACAAAGGGAGACGGCATCGACTTCAGGTTCGGCGTTCAGCAACGAATCGATGTCGCGATAATTGCGTACATCTTGCACCTCCGCGTGCTGGCTTGCACACGCGACAAGCCTGAAGCCGGAACTATCGGCGATGGCCGGCAAATGTTGATCGCGCGCGATCTTGCCAATGCCTATGACGGCAAGAGAAAACACTGAGGTCATGTGTGGTTGTCTCGGAGAGATGATGACTGCTGTCACGCCCAGCGCAGCACGAGCGGATCGAGCCGTCGGGCAATGTCGATGAGTTCTGCCCGCGTTTCCGGATGCATCGCGGGCAGCGGGTGACGCGGACTTTCGCACGCGATGATCCCGCCTTCCTTCATCAGCGCCTTTGCCGTTAGCAGCCCTGCCTGTCGGTTCTCGTGGTTTATCAGCGGCAGCCAGCGCTGATAAAGCGCGAATGCTTCATCGCGCTTGCCTTCATGGTACGCCGCGAGGATCGGGCGAATACCATCCGGGAATCCACCGCCGGTCATCGAACCTGTTGCCCCGGCATTCAGATCCGCAAAGAGCGTGATCGCTTCTTCGCCATCCCACGGACCTTCGATCGCCTCGCCGCCGAGCCGGATCAGCTCGCGAAGCTTCGCTGCCGCACCGGGAGTCTCGATCTTGAAGTACGAAACCTGTTCGATTTCCCGCGCCATGCGCGCCAGGAACGTCGCGGAGAGGGCGGTGCCGCTCGCGGGCGCGTCCTGAATCATGACGGGAATCGTCACGGCATCCGACAAACGCGCGCAGAACTCGAATATTTGCGTTTCCGGAACGCGGAACGTCGCGCCGTGGTACGGCGGCATCACCATCACCATCGATGCGCCCATCGAATGAGCCTTGCGGCTGCGTTCGATGCAAACGTCGGTGCTGTAATGGCTCGTCGTCACGATGACGGGTACAGCTCCCTTTACGTGCTCCAGAATCGTACGTGTCAGGAGTTCACGCTCGTCATCCGCGAGAGCGAACTGCTCTGAAAAATTCGCGAGAATGCACAAGCCGTCCGAGCCTGCGTCGATCATGAAATCGACAGCCCGCTTCTGGCTGTCGAGATCGAGCGCGCCATATTCAGTGAAGGTGGTCGGCACCACTGGAAAAATACCGCGATAGCGCGGCGTGCGTTGAGTAGTCATTGCGTGTTATCCGACAAGGTCTGGTTCGATTGTTGATTCGAAGAACGTAAGTGCGTTAATGCGAATGGCGCGGCACCGCCGCACCGCGGCAACCTACGAGGAAGTCGAGATCGCACCCTTTGTCGGCCTGCAAGACATGATCGACGTAGAGCCGCGCGTAACCCCCATCGCCATGCACACGCGGCGGCTGATGATCGCTCATGCGGCGCGCGAGTTCTTCGTCGCTGATGTCGAGATGCAGTGTGCCCGCGTCGCAATCGAGTTCGATCCAGTCGCCGTCGCGCACGGCGGCAAGCGGCCCGCCCGCCGCCGCTTCGGGCGCGACGTGCAGGACCACCGTGCCATACGCGGTGCCGCTCATGCGTGCGTCGGAGATGCGCACCATGTCCTTTACGCCCTGACGCAGCAGCTTCGGCGGCAAGCCCATGTTGCCCACTTCCGCCATGCCCGGATAACCCTTCGGGCCGCAATTCTTCAGCACGAGCACGGAGTCCTTGGTCACATCGAGCGATTCATCGACGATGCGCTCCTTGTAATGCTCCAGGTTCTCGAACACGACTGCGCGCCCGCGATGTTTCAGCAGTTCCGGACTCGCCGCCGAAGGTTTCAGCACCGCGCCGCGCGGCGAGAGATTGCCGCGCAGCACGCGGATGCCGCCATCGTCGATCAAAGGATTGTTGAGCGTGCGAATCACTTCGTCATTCGTGTTCGGCGCGGTCTTCACGTTCTCCCACAGCGTTTTGCCGTTGACGGTGAGCGCATCGGGATGCGGGAGGAGATTCGCTTCTCCAAGACGGCGCAACACGGCCGGCAAACCGCCCGCGTAATAGAACTCTTCCATCAGGAAACGGCCCGAGGGCATCAGATCGACGATGGTCGGCGTATCGCGCCCGATGCGCGTCCAGTCCTCCAGTTCCAATGGCACGCCGATGCGTCCCGCGATCGCCTTTAAATGAATCACCGCATTGGTCGAGCCCCCGATCGCGGCGTTCGTGCGTATCGCGTTTTCGAAGGCCTCGCGTGTGAGTATCTTCGAGAGCGTCAAGCCCTCGAGCGCCATTTCGACGATGCGAATGCCCGACATATGCGCGAGCACGTAACGGCGCGAATCGACGGCGGGAATCGCGGCGTTGTGCGGTAGCGACGTGCCGAGCGCTTCGGCCATGCACGCCATCGTCGATGCGGTGCCCATCGTGTTGCAGGTGCCAGCGGAACGCGACATGCCCGCTTCCGCCGACAGAAACTGATGCAGATCGATCTCGCCCGCCTTCAGCGATTCATGCAGTTGCCACACCGCCGTGCCCGAGCCGATGTTCTTGCCGTCGAGCTTGCCGTTCAGCATCGGGCCACCCGTGACGACGATCGCGGGCACGTCGCAGCTTGCCGCACCCATCAGCAGCGCGGGCGTGGTCTTGTCGCAGCCGGTGAGCAGCACGACGGCGTCGATGGGATTGCCGCGAATGGCTTCTTCGACGTCCATCGCGGCGAGATTGCGCGTAAGCATCGCCGTGGGGCGCAGATTCGATTCGCCATTGGAGAACACCGGAAACTCGACGGGAAAGCCGCCCGCTTCGTAGACGCCGCGCTTCACGTGCTCGGCAATCTTGCGGAAGTGTGCATTGCACGGCGTCAGTTCGGACCATGTATTGCAAATGCCGATGATCGGCCGGCCGTCGAATTCGTGATCGGGAATGCCCTGATTCTTCATCCAGCTTCGATACATGAAGCCATTCTTGTCGTTGGTGCCGAACCATTGAGAGGAACGGAGCGTGCGTTTTTTGTCAGACATGGATGTTCTCGAATATGAAGGCAAGATTCGCGGAGAAGATTAGCCGCGCCCGGACATATTGGTCCAATCACTTATTCGGCGATCCCAATACCAGGATCGATATACGGGAAAGCGCGCAGCTCGTCACTCGCTCAACGCTCACGCCGCACGCCATAGACTTCGGCGGCAGCATCGCGCAACGCATGCAACACAACCGACGCCGGCGGCGACAGCGCATGATCTTGTCGCGTGATGATCCCGAAGGCGTCCATCCCGTAAGACAAATTGATCGCGAGACGCCTCAAGGTTCCGAAGTGCTCATACTGCCGGGCGACTTCATCCGGCACGACGGCGAGCATGTCGCTTTGAAGCAGCAAGCTCGAGATCGCAAGAAAGTTATTGGTGTTCACGACGTTTTGCGGCGGATTCAGCCCAAGCTCGGCGAAAGCCATATCGATGCGATGACGCAGCACACTGCCAGGCGGATGCAAAACCCACTCCGCATTCACGATGTCGCGCATGGTCAGTTCCGCGGTGTCCTCCAGCGGATGTCCCGGCCGCACGACCACGCAAAGCGGCTCATCGGCGATCGGCGCGTACTGCACCGAATCTTTCAATTGCCCATGTTGTTCGTGCACGCGGCCGATCATGATGTCGAGCTGACCCTGCGCCACGAGCGGCAGCATCACATCCGATGTCTCCACCTGTAACCAGATCTGCAGCAGAGGGTACTGTTCCTTCACGCGGCCAATGGCGAGCGGCACCATCCTCGCCGCCGCGGCCGCGATCACGCCGATACGCACCTGCCCCACGAGCCCGACGCGCAGCGCGGCGATCTCTTCCTGGGCCTTGTTGAGATTCGACAGAACCATGCGCGCGTGGCGGATCATCACTTCGCCGTATAGCGTCGCGTGCATGCCGTGCGGCGTGCGATCGAAGAGCCGCACCTCCAGCACATCCTCGAGTTCCTTCAACAGTCGCGATGCGCCGGGCTGCGTCATGCCGAGCACATCGGCCGCGCGTCGCACGTTGCCCTCCTCTTCCATCGCGGCAAGCAACAACAACTGGCGCGTCTTGAGGCGCGCGCGCACAAACCAGTTCGAATATCCCTGTCTCAACGTTGCACTCCGATTTTGTTTTCCAACTTGCTTGACATACCCGCTTTGGTATCGATGCTGGCAAAAAAGTGATTGGAAAGGAATCGGGGGCTTCCTTAGAATCCGACCGTCGATCTATCCATGAGTCGGAAACGCGCCTCGACATGAAACGCGAATCGCATCTTCCTCGGGTGCTGAAGCACTATGTGAACGGCGGCTGGACAACCAGTGCGACCACGGGTGTTTCTGTCAATCCGTCGGATCTGGATGAGCCCGTTGGCGAATACGCGCGCGCCGACGCCCGAATGGTGGACGCTGCGGTCGATTCGGCGAGCGCTGCCTGGCGCGATTGGTCGCGGGCCAGCGCCGCCCGCCGTGCGCGCGCGCTCGATGCGATCGGCAGCGAATTGCATGCGCGTCGCGCGGAACTGGGTTGTCTGCTGGCGCGCGAACAGGGCAAGACCTTGCCCGACGCAATCGATGAAGTCATTCACGCCGGTCAGGTCTTTCGGGTTTTCGCTGAAGAAGCCGCGCATCAGCCGGGCGAACCGCTCGGCGTCGTCGCGGTCATCACGCCTTGGAGTTTTCCACTGGCGATCCCGGCCGCAAAAATCGCCGCTGCGCTCAGGGCGGGCAATTGCGTGGTGTTCAAGCCAGCCGAGCTTGTCTCAGGTTGTGCGTGGGCGCTGGCGGACATCATCGACCGTTCTGGCCTGCCAGCCGGGGTATTCAACCTCGTACTGGGCAGCGGGCGCGTTGCCGGGGCGCGTCTGGTGGCCAATGAGATGATTCGAGCGGTGAGTTTCAGCGGCTCGACAACGACCGGGACGAGCGTGTTGCGAGCCAGCGCCGCGCGTCAGATGGAGGTCCATCTGGACACGGGAGGACATAGCGCGCTGATCGTGTTGAACGATGCAAATCTGAGCACGGCCGTCGATGTGGCCATCCAGAGTGCGTACGGCCTGAACGGGCAGCGTCATGCGGCGGCGTCGAAGCTGATCGTCGAACAGGGTATTCAACATGCGTTCACCGATGCACTGCTCGCCCGGCTTTCCGCGCTTTGCATCGATCATGCGTTGAAAAAGGGAACCGATATCGGTCCCGTGTCCAACGACAGCCAATTGCAGCGCAATCTCGATGCATCCGCGATGGCGATAAAGGAAGGGGCGACGCTGATTCATGGCGGTCGCGCAATTGAGCGCGAGACGCGTGGGTATTTCATGGAGCCGACGTTGCTTCTCGGCGGGCCTGAGATGCAGATCGCTCGGGACGATATCTTCGGACCGGTCGCAGTTGTCCTGGCCGCCGATGACTACTACCACGCTCTGGATCTCGCGAATCAAACGGCATCGGGTCTTCCCGCTCCATGCACCGGGATCTGCACGACGTCGCTCAAACATGCGCGGCATTTCCGTCGCCACAGTCATGGCAACAGGGTAACGGTCAATCGGCCGACCACGGCGGCAATCGGGTCAGGCGCTGAATTCCGTCCCAGGTCAACTACGCTTCGCTAATCGCCACGCCTCCTTTGATGCAGCAGAGGCGGGCTCCCAAGCAGTCATGCATCAACTAAAACGTGAGACACCAGGAGACAACATGAAATCGCTAAAACTGATCACCGCTACCCTCGCGCTGGCTCTTTGCGCCACTGCACCCTATGCCAACGCCGAGGACAAGGGCGTCGTAGGCATCTCGATGCCCACCAAGTCGTCCTCTCGCTGGATCTCCGATGGTCAAAGCATGGTCGATGCTTTCAAAGCCAAAGGCTATCAGGCGGATCTCCAGTATGCGGAGGACGAAGTCCCGAACCAGATTGCCCAGATCGAGAACCTCATCACCAAGGGCGTGAAGATTCTCGTCGTCGCGCCGATCGACGGCACCACCCTCTCGAACACGCTGAGCAAGGTCAGGCGCGCGGCATCAAGGTGATCTCGTATGACCGCCTGATTCGCGGCACCAGGGACGTCGACTACTATGCGACGTTCGATAATTTCGGCGTCGGCGCGATGATGGCCGACTCGGTCGTCAAGTCGCTCGACCTGAATAACCGGAAGACGCCCGCCAACGCCGAAATCTTCGCGGGCTCGGCTGACGATAACAATGCGCACGTCGTCTACGACGGCATGCTGTCGGTCATCAAGCCGTATATGGACAACGGCAAGCTCGTCGTGCGCAGCAAACAGCTTGCATTCGACAAGGTCGCGACGTTCCGCTGGGACGGCGCCACCGCTCAGGCCCGCATGGACAATCTTCTTTCCGCGTATTACGGCAATGCGCATGTGGACGCCGTGCTGTCGCCATATGACGGCATCAGCGTCGGCATCATTTCGTCACTCAAGGGCGTCGGCTATGGCACAGCGCAACAGCCCATGCCCGTCATCACCGGACAGGATGCCGAAATTCCGAGCGTGAAAGCGATCATTCGCGGCGATCAGAAGACCACGGTTTTTAAGGACACGCGCGAACTGGCGAAAGCCACCGTCGAAATGGCTGACGCGGTGCTCAACAAGAAGACCGTCCCGGTGAATGACACGAAGACCTACAACAATGGCGTGAAGGTCGTTCCCACCTACCTGCTGAAACCCGTTCTGGTTGATAGCGGCAACTGGAAGACGACCCTCGTCGCGAGTGGCTATTACAAGGAAGCCCAACTGAAGTAAGACCCGGTGCGTTGTCATCGCACAGCCATGCGCGATACGAACGGGCTTCGAATGATTGGCCGGCAGGGCATCCGTCCGGATGCGCCTGTCGGCCTCCAACGCCACTGGTTAGAAGGATATGGATACGATTCTGGAAATGCGGGGCATTCAGAAGAGCTTTGGCGGCGTCAAAGCTTTGAACAACGTGAATCTATCGGTCCGCAAAGGCCAGATTCACGCGATTTGCGGAGAAAACGGCGCCGGCAAATCGACTCTCATGAAGATCCTGAGCGGGGTTTATCCGCATGGGACTTATGAGGGAAAAGTCGTCTATCGCGGAGAGGAACGCAAATTCGCCGGCATCCACGATAGCGAACTCGCGGGCATCATCATTATTCATCAGGAACTGGCGCTGGTTCCGATGCTCTCCATCACCGAGAACATTTTCCTCGGCAATGAACAGGCAAAGGGCGGCGTGATCGACTGGGAAACATCCTACGGGAGGACCCGGCAACTGCTCGCGAAAGTCGGTCTCAGCGATTCGCCAGATACCCGGGTTGTCGCGCTCGGCATCGGCAAACAGCAACTGGTCGAGATTGCGAAAGCATTGTCCAAGGAAGTCAAGCTCCTGATTCTCGACGAACCGACTGCGAGCCTCAATGAAAAGGACAGCAACACGCTGCTTACGCTTCTGATGGAGCTGCGCGAGCGAGGCGTGACCGCCATAATCATTTCGCACAAACTGAATGAAATCTCGCGGGTGGCCGACGCCATTACCGTCATTCGCGATGGCTCGACCGTCGACGAACTCGACTGCAAGGCGCAAGCGATCAGCGAAGACCGCATCATCAAGGCGATGGTCGGACGCGAGATGAACGACCGCTATCCGCCGCGAACGCCGCAGATCGGCGAGACGATGTTCGAGGTAAGCGATTGGACAGTGCGTCATCCGAGCCAGACGGACCGCATCGTCATCAAGGGCGTGAACTTCCATGCGAAACGCGGTGAAGTCGTCGGCATAGCGGGGCTGATGGGCTCCGGACGGACCGAACTCGCGATGAGCGTATTCGGCCGCTCTTACGGTAAGAGCGTTTCAGGCTCCGTCAGGTTGAACGGAAAAGAAGTCGACGTGTCCACCGTGCCGAAAGCAATAAAGCATGGTCTTGCGTACGTGACAGAGGACCGCAAGGGCGCGGGCCTGATCCTGGACGACAACATCAAGCAGAACATCTCGCTTGCCAATCTCAAAGCGATCTCCCGCTTTACCGTCGTCGACGAGCATAAGGAAAATGCGATCGCGTTGGATTACAAGGAAAAGCTGCGCATCCGATGCCACAACATCCGTCAGAAAGTGGGCAATCTCTCCGGCGGCAATCAGCAAAAAGTTGTGTTGAGCAAGTGGCTGCATTCGGCACCCGAGGTGCTCATCCTAGACGAGCCGACACGCGGAATCGATGTCGGGGCGAAGTACGAAATCTACACGATCATCAATCAGGCGGCCAGTGACGGCAAATGCGTCGTCATGATTTCTTCCGAGATGCCTGAATTGCTGGGCATGTGCGACCGAATTTACGTCATGAACGAGGGCTGCATCGTCGGCGAAATGCCGGGCGCCGAAGCGAGCCAGGAAAAAATCATGCGTGCCATCATGAGAAACGGAGCCAACTGAAATGCGCGAGACTCTTCCAACTTCCGTAACGCCTGAAACGAAGGGCCGAAATACGGAATACACCCAATCGCTCAAGCGCGGGCTGCGCGAATATGGCCTCGTCGTTTCGCTGGTCATCATCATGGGATTCTTCCAGGTGTCCACGAACGGCACCTTAATGCAGCCGCTGAACTTGACGAACCTGGTTCTTCAGAATAGCTATATCGTCATCATGGCACTCGGCATGTTGATGGTGATCGTAGCCGGTCAGATCGATCTGTCGGTGGGTTCGACATCGGGATTCATCGGCGCGCTCGCGGCGTTGCTGATGGTCCAGTGGAACTTCGATCCTGTTCTAGGGACGCTCATCTGCGTGGCCGCAGGCGCATTGATCGGCGCGGCGCAAGGCTATTTTGTCGCGTTCTGGCGGATGCCCTCGTTCATCGTGACCCTCGCGGGCATGCTCGTGTTCCGCGGACTCACCATCACCTTGCTGCAAGGCCAATCGATCGGTCCTTTCCCCGACGTGTTCGCCATTGTCAGTTCCGGCTTCATCCCCGATTTTTTCAACGGCCAGCACCTCCGGATCACTTCGCTTCTGCTCGGCCTTCTAGTTGGTCTCGCATTCTTCTACATCGAGTCGCGTCAACGGAGCAAGGCGGCGAAGCATGGGGTCGATAGCGGCTCGTTCGGAATGTTCATTGCCAAGAACGTGGTGCTGACCGCTTTCATCGTTTATTTCAGTTATCTGCTGGCGTCTTATCGAGGCATGCCCACGGTACTCATGATCATGGGTGTGCTCATCGGTGCTTACACCTTTGTGATGAACCGAACGACCATTGGCCGGCGCATCTATGCAGTTGGCGGCAATGTGAAGGCGGCGAAGCTCTCCGGCGTCAACACGGAGCGCATCTCATTCTATGCGTTCGTCAATATGGGCATTCTCGCGGCGCTCGCTGGCCTCATCTTCGCCGCCCGTCTTAACAGCGCGACACCGAAAGCCGGTACGGGGTTCGAGCTGGATGTCATTGCCGCATGCTTTATTGGCGGAGCGTCTGCATCGGGAGGCGTGGGAAAAGTGATGGGTGCGGTGATCGGCGCGTTCATCATGGGCGTGATGAACAATGGCATGTCGATCATGGGTATCGGCATCGATTATCAACAGGTGATCAAGGGATTGGTTCTGTTGGCGGCTGTCTTTATCGATGTCTATAACAAGAACAAGATTGGCTGACGAACTTCGTGCTTGCGCCGTGGCGCGCGAGACGGGACGCTACGCGTATTCATGCTGCATCCGACAATGAACGCGGTCCTGAACGTACGAGGAAGACGATGACGAATGCTGAAACCACCGACGACGAACTGGCATTGCGCGGCGCATCATTGCCAGCCGTCGTGCTGCGTTTGAACTGCTGATGTGGCGGCACAACCGCCGGCTCTATCGCATGGCTCGCGCAACCTTGCGCACCGATACCGGAGCGGAAGATGCGCAACAGGATGCGTATCTGCAAGCGTAACGGTCGATGAACCAGTTACGCGGCGATTCGCAATTGTTCACATGACTGTCACGGCTCGTGCTGAACGGATGCTTCGCGCGATTACGGCGCTCGGCGCGTCGTCACAACGTGACCCCGATCGTGGACACTCCCGATTACATCGACCATGCCGGCGCCATGCCATGGGTGTTTAGGATCGCAGAAATACACGTCGCCGTCGGTGGCAACGGTGAACCGCTTGTGTCCCGCCATCTCCGTGTCCCGATCCCGGGTGAGGGATTTATAGAGTTCCTGGGGAAACTTCCCCACGTGTTTGATGAGCGCCTTAGCCACCGTTTCACTGTCCTTGCTGTCAATCTTGACGAGCATGACATAGCGCGTGTGTCGCTCGACAAGCGTGGCAATTTGACTGTTACAGCTACCGCATAGGAGGTCGCCCTCAGTGCCCCGGAACCGCGCGGTCTTCATCAGTAGCGGGACGTTCGTTGATCGAAACCGCATCGCGGATACGGCCATGATTCTCAGTCTACTGCGTGTGATGACGTGATCGATGCATGGCACGAAGTGCGCCGCAGGTGCTCCAATAGCTCTCTCTTCAGCGCGCCGCGTGCCTCAATGAACAGCGTTCGATAGATCGTTTCGTGCGACACGTGGAGATCCTCGTTGCCCGGCCATGTTCGCTTTAGCCATCCGGCGACCTGCTGCGGTGACCACTGCAGTTGCTGCTTTATGGCCACGATCTTTGCCAGCGCTGGTTTCGTGCCCAATTTGCACACCTTCGGGCGCAACGCCCGCTGCCAGGCAAGCTGATCGGCGCAATCCGCCCGATAGCCTTTCTCGCCGCTGTTGCGCTTGATCTCCCGGCAGATCGCGGAAGGCGCTCGCGACAGGTGCCGTGCGATCGACTGGATCGAATGTTCTGCTGCGATACCTCTTGAGATTTCTTCGCGCTCAGCAAGCGTGAGCGACCGCTTCGATCGCTGTCGCGGTGGAGGCTGAATTCCTCCAGTTTGCGCCAAAATTTCCGCCACGGATGAATGATTGCGATCAAACAGCTGCGCAATGTGCTGCAGCGACTCGCCCGCACGCCAGCGCTCCCACATCAGCGCTTTCTGGCTCTCGCTGTAATAGTTCCGGCGTCTCTGTTTCATCGCGACACTCCCGCCGCTTAAGCAGAGTTCATTGTGTTGCATCGACCGGTTGAATCCGCCCCAGGATGTGGTCGATTCGTATCTGGCGGCTCAAAGTGTCGTTTCGGGTCGCCTAGGGAAGTTGGGCGACCAGTCCGTTCCGGGTTCGGCCAGCTGTTAGACGGTTAACGATACGCGGCAATTGACGCATCAACGGCCGGTTTGCTTCAGACATCCGACACCTGTCCGGCTTTCTTTGTGCGGCCGACTACCGCAACCGCGAGTTCGACGATCATCTTCTTGTGGCCCACGGGGAGTTGCGCATGAGAGCGCTGAAGTCTCGACGGACGAAGTGAGGATCTTCATAGGCCATTACATCCGCCAAACCGGTTCCCTGGGTGGTTTCGGGGCGATGCTTAAGGCTGTCATAGAGAGCACGCATGAATGCTTCAGCGAAGCCAGGCGGGTGAGGATAGGCCGTCTCGACGGCGTCTCGCTGGTCGGAGCTGAAACCGTCATAGCCGGCGCCCACCAGGTCCATGTTGGCTCCCTGAGCAACGAGTGCGGCCAGCGGCGATACCTGCGCAGGGATACCGTTCGTTGTATGTAGTGCAATGGCAAGCCAAACTTGCTCGATGAGGGCTTCTGAAATGCCGTGGCTTCGCAGGAATTCCCGCGCGGCGTTGGCACCGTCGACTTCGTATCGCATATGGCTCTGGGAATACCCCTCCGTCAAGCCGAAATCATGAAACATTGCCGCGACGTACAGGAGTTGCGGGTCGTAAGGTATGCCGCTTCGTCGCGCTGCTAAGGCAGCCCAGTAATAGACCCGTGTTGAATGCTGGAAAAGAAAGTCTCCCTCGGAATCGCGGATGTATCGCGCTGCGTCGCGTGTCAACTTGCTGTCGGGGATCGCGACGTCCGAAAGCCTGCCCGCCGCTTCGGGGACTGGAAGGTCCGGCGCAGGGGCCCGGTCAGCGGCGCGCACTTCAGCTGCTCGAACGATCGATAAGATGGAAATAAGAAGCACGGCGCAAGCCGTGCGTAAAAAGCTACTGATTTTCATGATCCAGGTCCTTCTCAAGAGCAGATAGATTCACACGGCATTCCCGTCGGTTGAGTGATAGCTACAACATCTGCCCCCACGGTTGTCACACGATGCCAACTAAGACGGCGCGGACGATGGTCGACCTGCAACTACACGCTTCATTCCCTCGTTGAACGCATCGATGAGTTGCTCCTCGAGGTCTTCTCCGCGAGGGTGAGCGTTGACCACCTGTAAGCGCTGCTCTTCGGTGAATTCATCGTAGGCAAAGCCGAGGACGTCCAAAGCGACGCCTGCCGTCACCAGCTGAACCACAGGCTTTTTTTTATTGCGAAATACCGGGGTTGTGTGCAACGCTAAGGTGTCCCTTACCAGATCGATTTCGTCTTCGGGAACGCGGTGATTGTGAAGGAAGCGTCGAGCGGCGTTCGCACCTTGATGCCTGCGATGATCGTCATGCTGATGACTCCAAGGATACTTACTCCGCCGTCGAATTCGCTAGCGGAGAAGCGCATCAAAAACTGCGTTTGAAAAAAGCTCGGTGTGCCGAATCCGAGGCGCTTTTTTGCTGTGTAAGACGTGTGGCGGTTACTCTTCCCGGACAGCCTGGGGCGTGTTTCGGAAGCTGATTGCCATACGGTTATAGGTATTCATGAGGCTGATCGCGATGGTCAGGTCAACGAGTTCGCGCTCGTTGAACGCGGTACGGGCAGCTTCGTACGACTCGTCCGGGACACCGGTCTGCGCCACCAGCGTGACCGTTTCCGCCCATGCGAGTGCTGCGCGCTCGCGGTTGTCGAACAGATGGCCCGCTTCCCTCCAAGCCTGCACGAGCGCCAGCTTTTCGATCTTCACGCCTTTCTGGAGGAGATCGCGCGTATGCATGTCGAGGCAATAGGCGCAGTTGTTGATCTGCGACACGCGCAGGTAGACGAGGTCCACGAGAACCGGCGACAGGTCGCTCTGCATGACGTAGCCGTAGACGCCGCCAAGAGCTTTGACGCCCGCGGGCGCAATCTTTGTGTAATCGAGACGCTTGCTCATAATGTGACTCTTTGATGAGGTGGTCTACTTAATAGGGATAGTCAGGGCTTGGTCTTTGCTGTCCGCGATAAAGACGGCGAGCAACTTTGCAGGATTTGTTGTGCTCGCATTGCGGCTTATACGGTGAACTGCGCCTGGCTCTTCGAAGAAGCTCTCGCCAGCGTGATAGACGCGCTTCTGACCGTCATCTACCTGCGACTCGACCTCGCCCGACACGACATAGGCATAGATGAAAGCTGAGCCCGCATGCCTGTGGACGGATGACGCCGCCCCCGGCGGGTAATCAACGACGACAGCGGTCAACGACTTCCCCAGAACGTTGGGAATGGCGTGCTGAAAGTTCGGTGTGACCGTTTCGGTCCCCCCGTGCGCCGACGCCGGCACGGCGATGGCGAAGGCGATGGCTGCGCCGGTAGCTCTCGCGATAGATTGGATGGTCATAATGTCTGCTCCTTTGTGTTGCTCCATTGTCATGCGACGTTGGGGCACGCAAAAGCACCAGGAACGAACAATTTCGATGCACCAAGAAGCGAGCTCGGGCCGGATTCGCGGGTCCCTCAGTGATGCCCGCGGACGATTTCCAAGAGGCGAGAACAGTTGGCCGCCACCGTTCTTTCATCCGAATTCGTGACGCCGAGCAGCAGGCCTTGTTGCGCGGGCTTGCGGGTATACCAAGGCGAGAGAGGAACCGGCGCCAGCCCGAATAGGCGCGCCCGGGAAGCGATATCCGTATCCGATACGGATTGAGGCAGCGCGGCTACCACAGTCATGCCTGCCGCGGCATGGACGCTGATTGATTCCGAAGCCAGTTCATTCAGACAACGAACTAGCGCGGTCTGTCGGGCAGCGTAGAGGCGCTTCATACGCCGCAGATGGCGGAGATAGTGCCCGTCATGCATGAACTCCGTTACGGCATGCTGCACGGATGCAGTCGGGGCAGGCGCGAGGCTCGCCGCGATTTCGCCGAGCCGGCGCGCCATGGAGAGCGGAACAACAAGAAATCCAAGACGCAGTGCCGGGCTGATCGTCTTGCTGAAGGTGCCGATGTGAAGTACCCGACCGTCCGGATCGAGCGAGGCGAGTGCCGGTGCGGCCCGTCCTTTCAGCTGCAACTCACCGAGATAATCGTCTTCGATGATCCAGCCGTCCCGCTGTTTTGCCCAGTCGAGCAATGCGATACGTCGTGGGAGTGACATTGTCATTCCGAGTGGCGCTTGCTGGCCCGGTGTCACCACTGCAAGGGAAGCTTCAGGAGCGATGCGGCTCCCTGCGTCGATATCGAGCCCGTCCGCTTCCACGGGCACCCCTGCCACGGTCATCCCCGCCAGCCCCAGCGCAGTACGGGTTAGAGGAAAGCCAGGATCTTCTATCCAAGCCTGTCGGCCTTCCATTTGCAACCCGCGAATCGCTAGGTTGAGCGCGCCGGCAAATCCTGCCGTGACGAATACTTGCGAGGGACTGCATCGAAGCCCGCGTGAGACGGCAAGATACGAGGCGATCTCCTGTCGCAACTCCGGCTCGCCCCTCGGATCAGGATAGCCGACGGGAGCCGCTGCAGCCCGGCGCGCCGCACGAGACTGAATACGCGACCACAGCTTGAACGGAAAGGCGTCCTGGGAGGGCACGCCCATCTGAAACGCCAAAGGCGCCGTGCTGAAGTCGTAAAAGAGATCCGGAAGCGGTGGTGCGTCCGGCGACCATTTGGTTGTCGCCGGCAAGGGACGCGTGGCTACCCGAGTGCCCGCAGCGCCCAAGCCGATCGCGAACTGCTCGTCGATCAGACGCTCATAGGCGGCCCGCACGGTGCCCCGGGACACGCCGAGCTGGGCAGCCAGGTCGGACCACGAGGGCAGCCGCGCGCCGGCGGCAAGCTGACCCGACTCGATTGCACTTCGAATCGAGCCGTAAATTTGCGCGGACAGCGGGATGCGTCCGGCGCGATCGAGGCTTACAGAGAGCGTTGCCATGGGCGCGATAGTACATTGGAATTCTCCAAACTTAGGCCTTTTCCATGACCTATGGCAGGCGTAATTTGTTCGGTGTAGCGCCCTCTAGACCCTTCTGGTGCGGAATGGCCGGCGTAGGGCGGTCCGGAAGTCAAGCGTGCAGCAGGAACCGCAGGTTCTTCACAGCCCGAGGACATCGATGAAGCAACATAAAGCAGCGCCAGCGAATCAAATGCCCGACATCGTCATTCCTGACAGTCAGCTAGTGCGGGAGGTGACTCAGCTTATCCGCGACACCGAAAGCGAACTGCTGTTTAACCACTCGACCCGGGTCTACCTCTGGGGCGCGCTGTTGGGCAAAAGGAAGCGCATCACCTTCGACCAGGAGCTCCTCTACGTGGCCGCCATGTTCCACGACATCGGTTTGACGCCGGCCTATCGCGAAAGCGAACTGCGTTTTGAGGTCGACGGCGCCAACGCTGCGCGCGATTTTCTACGCAGCCATCATGTCGACGAGGCGGACGTAGCCAAAGTGTGGACCGCTGTAGCGCTCCATACGACGCCGGGCATCCCTGAGCACATGCACGGCGAGATCGCGCTGGTGCAAGCCGGCGCCGGGATGGACGTGGCAGGACGGGGCTTTGATGACTTCACCGAGGAGGAACGCACCGCGGTGATCGCAGGCTTTCCGCGCGGCGCCGATTTTGCCGCCAAGATGATCGACGCCTTCTACGACGGCATGCAGCATCGCCCGAGCACTACGTTCGGCACGTTCAACGACGACTTTCTGGCGTACAAGGACCCCGGCTTCGAGCGGGTGAACTTGTGCAGCATCATCTTGAATTCCCGTTGGAGCTAACGTCCTTTCGGACCAACGAGCCAACTCTCTCAGGCCTTTCAGGATTTTTTCCGATGTTCAAACGTACATTCTTGGTGACGGGCGCCAGCAAGGGTATCGGGCGTGCGTTGTCGAACCGGCTCGCCGCCGACGGACACCACGTCGTCGGTCTTGCACGCGGCGCAGACGACCCAAGTTTCCCTGGGACACTCGTTTCCGTCGATCTGACGGACCGAAATGCGACCGCGCGTGCGCTCGAAGGGCTGGCCGAGCACTATGCCTTCGATGGCGTCGTGAATAACGCAGGGTTCGTCCGGCCGGCAGGTGTTGAAGCGATCGATCTCGACGACCTCGAAGCGTCCTTCCGTCATAACCTCACTTCCGCAGTGCAGACCGTACACGCCCTGCTGCCCGGCATGCGGAATCGAGGGTGGGGGCGAATCGTCAATTTATCCAGCCTTGTCGTGCTTGGCGTGGCCAACCGCACGGCTTACGCTGCGGCTAAAGCCGCGATGATGAGCTTTACGCGGACGTGGGCGCTTGAGCTTGCGCAGACGGGGATCACTGTCAATTCCGTCGCGCCCGGACCCACCGAAACCGGACTATTTCGGCAGAACACGCCGGTTGGCAGCGAAGCGGAGCAGCGCTTTCTGTCGCTCGTGCCGATGAAGCGATTCGGCAAGCCTGAGGAATTGGCCGCGGCTGTAGCATTTCTTCTGTCCGAGGATGCGGGCTTTATCACCGGACAAACGCTATTCGTTGACGGTGGCGCGTCGGTGGGAAAGGCTGCGTTCTGATCGCCCGCCTATTATCGTGCTCGAAGTATGCAAAGGCGCAACACGGCGCTTCGCTAATACGGCTCTAAGGCAACGCTGATTAAGTCCACCGCTTGTGCGGGTTAAGCGTTATAGAGCGCACAAGCAACGAGTAAGCCAAAAGACAATGAAACAGCAGACGCTCGCGATGGCCGCGGATCAAGGTGCGGGTTTCGAGACTATACTCGTTGCTTGTGCGCTCTATAACGCTTGACCCGCAGCTTTCCAACATAGTCGTCGGCACCGGCATCCAATCCCGCTATTCGGTCTTCCGTGGTGTCTTTCGCCGTCAGCACGAGAATGGGAACGGGGTTTCCTTGTGCGCGCCAATGTTCAAGCAGACTTCTTCCCGAAAGACCCGGAAGCCCCAGGTCCAGCACAACCATGTCGTAGCGCGTGGTCGACCGCGCGAGCTTGGCGGGTTGTCCGTCCTTCGCTCAATCCACTGCGAAGGACGCGTTGCGCAGACCTGCTTCAAGGCCGCTGCCAATGAGGTCATCATCTTCAACCAGAAACATGCGCATGTGGTGTCCACCGAATGTTCGACCAGAATCCTGTTGGTAGTCTAGGCGGTTATTCGCGCGATGGGGCCGCTATCCTAAGTTTGTGTTCAGGTTCGACGCGTTAATATCGCAACCTACGCCTTTCTGAGGAGCGACCAGCGTGGTTGAGAATCATTTGCAGAGTTACGTGTACAGTCCCGTCGCTCGTACACTTCATTGGCTTATTGCGGGCCTCACCCTTGCCCAGTTCATCATCGGTTGGACGATGCCGGATGTGCATCACGATACTTTGCCAACAGGCGAGATTGCGTGGCACTTGAGGGTGGGAGCAGTGATTGTCGCAGTAATGGTGGTTCGAATCATCTGGCGGATTACGCACGCGCCCAAACCGGCTGAACTCTCGCCGCAGTTAAGGTTCGCATCGAACGTAACTCATTGGCTTCTCTACGCCTTGCTGGTGGCTGTACCGCTTGCTGGATGGGCTAATGCGTCGGCGAGAGGCTGGATGGTGAATCTCCTAGGCGTACTTCCCTATCCTGCCCTAGCACCGAAGGGGTCGTCGGCAGGAATGGCGCTGGGCGACGTCCACAGCGTGCTCGCATGGGTGTTGCTCGCGGTGATTGCTTTGCATATCGCGGCTGCCTTGTTCCATCGCTTTGTATTTCGTGACTCGGTGCTCCGACGTATGCTTTGAATTATGTGCCAGAAATTCTCCGTCTCAATACGTTGGGCAGCAGCGTGGTCATTAGGCAATAGGGTTTTTAATTCGGGCGACCAGTCAAATGGCCGGACGTTTTCACGCATGCCGGATAAACGCTCCAATACGCGGATTCAGAATTATTTATATTCGCATCGGCGCTATGGGCAACTCATTTTTTACGGTTCGCCCGGCAGCGTCATGTCATCGAATTGCTGCAGAGGATGATTGAATGGCTTCAACACAAGAGCTTCGAAAATATCGAGCTAACCTCGCCGACGAACTTCACAGTGCAGCAATTTACGAGACGCTCGCACAGGTTGAGCGAGATGAATCCCGCAAGCAGGTGTTCAGTGAACTCGCGGCATCCGAGCGCCTACACGCCGGGGTCTGGGCGGATAAACTAAAAGCGAACGGCAGAAGGGCGCCATCTGGGGTAAGCGCCAAGACGTATCTGATGAAGGGTCTCGTCCATCTGCTCGGGCCGCGCTTCGTCCTTCCGTCTCTCGCGGCCGCCGAGTTTGCAGACCGGAACAAGTATGCGGGCAATCCGGATACTGCGCGCATGTCGGAGGACGAGCACCAGCATGCAAATGTTGTTCAGGCTATGGCGAACGCTGGAAAGCCCGCCGCTGCTCAGGGCGCAGACATTGCTCAGGCAGAGTCGTGGCACCGCGGTGTCGCGTCAGGTAACGACCTGCGTGCCGCCGTGCTCGGTGCTAATGACGGCTTAGTCTCGAACTTCTGTCTAGCTATGGGCGTGGCAGGCGCTGGGACCGGCAACAAAGCTATTCTGCTGACGGCGCTCGCCGGACTCATTGCCGGCGCTTGCTCGATGGCGCTCGGTGAATGGCTATCGGTGACCAACGCGCGCGAGTTAGCGCAGGCCCAAGTCTCGAAGGAAGCGAACGAGCTTGAGCACAGCCCCGAATCCGAAGAGCATGAACTCACGCTTATCTACAAGGCAAAGGGATTGAGCGCTGACGAAGCGAAGCGAGTCGCATCACAACTCATGCAGGACAAGGACAAGGCCTTAGACGCTCTCGTTCGTGAAGAGTTGGGCCTAGACCCAGCCGAGCTTGGCGGCAATCCGTGGTCCGCAGCTGGCGTGTCCTTTTGCTTATTCGCGATTGGCGCAATCTTCCCTGCCATGCCGTTCCTATGGTCGTCGGGGATGCCTGCCATCGTGCAGTGCGTTGGATTCAGCGTGGTGGCACTCGCGGCTATTGGCGTTTTTACGTCGCTATTCAATGGTCGCAGTGCAGGCTTTTCGGCGGTGCGACAGATTCTCGTTGGTCTAGCCGCTGCTGCTTTCACGTTCGGCGTTGGTCGATTGCTCGGGGTAGCGACTTCTTAGGAGCTTCGAAAGCCCGGGCTGGAGCGCGCACAGTATGTCCCGCGCCGTCGAAGCGCGGCCGACAACAAGAGCTTACTCGGCCACGGCGTCGACGGTATCAGTCGATGCAGCGTTTCGCTCGTCTTCGAAGGCGACTCGTTGGTCGCAAAAACAACTGGGCGACCTTTCAACATTTAGGGGCGTACTGGGCTCACGAGCCGCTAGCACATCTCTTTGAACTCTACCTCGTCATTCTCAATCGACGCTCGACGCACGCTTACGGACCCTTAGTTAGGGATACTGCTGCCGGATCGCTGAGTAAACGATTCTCACTCTTGTGCTATTTCAGGCCGTTGACAAGGTATGTGAAGGTTTGACATCGCAGGAGAATGTATCTCGTGGTATGGACCATGCTATCGACAACGCCATTAAAGCTGCTAACGCGTTCGTTGCATCGGCTGAAGTCTAGAGTAAGGACAGAGGTGTCTGCGATGACAAAAAGAGCGCGCGAAGCAAGCCGAGACAAGCTGGCCCATGTTCTTCACATTGACGGCGAAATCAAACACCTTGAGACCGTGCTACGCCTCCAGCGTAACAACGACCTCTTTGCTCACGACTATTGGAAGCAACGAATCGACGAAGCCCAGTCGACGCCTGGTCTGCTGCCCGCTCAGAAGAAAAGGCTAGACAAGCTGCGCAACCTGTTAGAGATGTTCATGCAGCGTCAAGACCTGAGCGACCGTGCCCAACCATAGTTGCAATCCTTTGCTTACACGAGAGTTGGCTGGGCTGCGTGCCGCAATGCCACTGCGCCCACGGACGAGTTCGCTTGCGTTCCTAGTTTAAGCGATGGCTCGATGACGTCGCTGCTCACCGCTACGAAGCGGCGTGCTCACAATCGCGCTCTATCACCGCTTGCTGCCAATACCAGCGGAGCAGGGCACGAGAAAGGCTCGCTACGATGAGGCGTTCAGCATCGTGCGCGAGATACAGAGTCTGAGAAGAGAACTCGGCGAGCAGATTGAGTTTGCGAAGGAACTCGATATCATTCGAGACGCGTATGGCGCCAAAAAAAATTTCATGAAGTTGCTCGCTATTTTCGCATGATGCAATGCGATAAATCGATGGTATTGAGGCAACTGCTTCATTGGTTTCCACTGGTCGATACCGTTGCAATGAACGCCCGCGAATCGACTTTATCCATCATTAGAGCATCGCTCTAGGTGCTAACGCGCGCAATTCGTACTGCGCATATGGCATAGTGCACTGTTTGCAACCGTGAACGGGAAAGTCATGGCCACCCTTCAGAGCCTTCAGGCGAAGATTGCCAAATTGCAGTCGCAAGCTGAGGCTATCGTCAAGAAACAATCGGCGAAAGTCGTTGCCGACATTCATGCTCTGATGGCAGAGCATGGGATAACGATGGATGACCTTGGCTCTGCGTTTGGTGGCAAGAAGCGTGGCAGCAAGATGGCGATGAAGTCAGCTTCAGACAAGACAGCGTCGAATGCGAAGTATCGTGACCCGAAGTCTGGAGCGACTTGGAGCGGGCATGGCCGCGCCCCCAACTGGATTGCTAGCGCCAAGAATCGCGACAAGTTTCTTGTTGATGGCAGCGCCGCGGACGTCTCTACTGTCGGCAAAGCATCGCCCAAAGCTGTCGGCAATTACATCCGTGGTCCACAGCCGGCGTTGTACCGTAACCTAAAGTCCGGGGCGACATGGAGCGGTCGTGGCAAGGCGCGGGGATGGCTCGCTGGTGCCAAGGACAGAAGGAAGTTCTTGATTGACGGCAATGCGCCAACAGCGCTTACTTCCGACAAAGGTTCAGTTAAACCTGCAGGCAATTACGTTCGCGGACCTCAACCCGCGAAATATCGTGACCCAAAAAGCGGCGCAGAGTGGAGCGGTCGTGGCAAGGCGCCGAGCTGGCTTGTTGGTGCGAAAATATAGTCACGTTCCTGATTGACGGCGCAGCGTTCACGGCGGCTGAAGGCAAGGAAAGCACGCCGAAGGCCGTGACGGCAAAGAAAGCGGCCGCGAAGAAAACGACCACAAAAGCATCGGCAAAGAAGGGCTCTGCCAAGAAGGCGTCGGCGACGTCCGCGAAGAAATCTGCAGGCAAGAGCGCTACTGCAAAGAGGTCGACGTCCGCATCGAAGAAGGGACCGCAGGCTGGGAGCAAGAAAACTCCGGCGAAGAAGGTTGTCGCCAAGAAGGCTGGTCGTGCATCGACAGAGAAAGTTGCAGACTCGACGCCTCCGGTGCCTTCGACGAGCATGAGCGAGGTCGACGCGGTTGCTTCTACTTGAAGGCGCCTGCATACTGCACCATGGAGGCCGACTGACGAAAATCGGCTGAAGTCCGTGAGCTCACCGTGCCGAGTAGTCTTTGACCGCATGGCGCGGTTGCCGCAAGCGGCGTAACGGCGCGATGCCTACAACGTCATTCGTGCGATGCGCGACCAAGGGCGCACTTGGGTGAAGGTGTCCGCCGCATACCTGAATACAGAGGTTGGACCGCCGCGCTATGCAGACGCGACCAGAATGGCTCGAGTACATTGCGGCGGCTCACGAGCGGGTCGTATGGGGAGTGATTGGCCGCAAACCAGACCATGCGCAACTTCTCGATTTGCTGGCTGCATCGGCTCCCGATACCGCGACTCAACATCGCATTCTCGTCGATGCCCGCGACTCTTTAGGGCTTCTGAGCCGTAAGCGCTACGACGCCGGCGGCCCGCGCGCCGAGGGTGAAGCACTGATTAAGTTGCCGGTCCGATGGCAATGCGGCAGGAGGCGCGATGACGCGCGCCGCGTCTTGCAATCAATGTCAAACCAATTCGACCGTCGCTGTTTCAGGCATCGGCACGGTCGCCGCAGTGGTAGCGGCGGCTTTGCGTGATTTCGTTTTGCGAGCAGACGTCTTTGCAGCCGTGGTGATATTTTCGGAGCCCTTCGTAGCGGCCTTCTTGGCGCCCGCAGCCTTCTTCGATGCCACCGCTTTCCTTGTGCCAATCTTCCTGCTCGCAGCGCGGACCTTCGATACGGCCTGCGAAGTGCTCGACTTGCGAGTCGGCGACGCGTTCGATGTGGCGGTAGGGGCTTCTTGAATCAGGAACTTTATTCTGTCCTTTACCGAGGCGAGTCACTTGGGAGCAGGGCCGTGAGCGTCGATAGCAGCCGTTTTGTTTCTTGGCAGTGGTGGTCCGCTGGGCAATTCTGCGCTGCAGAAAAAGCGGCTTGCCCTCCTCGTGTAGCCATAATTTTCACTTACTGAATATTCGAACAGCGAGGCTTGAAGGGAAAAGACTCGATAAATCAACAATTTACGTGCGACATGGGAAGGGTGCACTGTGAGATTGTTTGGCTGCAACGTGGTCGAAGCGTCAGTTTGAAAACACGGCATCGGACCCACGCATTCGGGAGCCGAGCGACATGAGTAGATCATATCTGACGACATTGGTGGGGTAACGACACAAATATCGCGAGCCAGCGCCCACCTCGATCAACGCGGCGGCGACCGCGCACTAATATGCATGAATCAAGGCGGCGACGTATCCTCATTTTCGGCTAATGCGGCAAGCATAAGCTCCCAGGCGTTCCGTGCTAGAGGGTTCGCCATGGCCGATTTCCTATTCCTACTCTTTTTCCTCGCTGCGCTGGCCGGGTGTGTCGTCACTCGCATGCTGCGCGAGCGCCACTTCCTGGCAAGGGATAGGCGCCGCAGTGTCTTCATGCGACGCGGGCTCGAGTATGCCTACGTCCAAGGCGTGATCGACGGACAATCGCAGTCCGTGGACGTCGATGCTTTTAATTCGCGTATGTCGGCGTGGCTGGAGACGACCACGTTTCCTGACAAATGGGACAGAGAAGCAGTACTAGTCACGCCTAAGCCCGTGGCGCGTAACACACTAAGCGCCGAAGCGAAGGCGATGTACGCGCGGTACGGACATCATAATCGTCATGATACCGGGCCGCCTCACTGATCAAAGCCGGTTCGCCGGACTGAACGATCGCGAACACCTTGATGTTTGCCGACGAGGACCTCACGGCTTCCGAGCTTCACGGTCGGCGCGCGGCGCGATTGGCGAGATGCAAGAAACACCCATCACGCGATACATGAACGGGACCGACGATCTTTTGCGTATCAAGTGACGGATCATCGACGCCCGTGGGCAGATCACCATGCCGTCATCGAGCCCAACGCGCATTTTGTGCGTACAGGAGCCTGCGCTGATTCTAGCGCTCGCAAATCGCGGGCGTGATCACGACATGCGCATTCAGCGCGTCGATGCGGTGCGCGCCAAAGACATCCGTGTTCCATCCCGGTAGCACGCCGGGCCCGTCTTATTTGGACACGTTCGATGGTCAAAATGGGACCGTCACCGGTGAGGTCCTGCGGTGGACTAACGCTGGCGTCGGCGGCCTGATCGAGCTCGGTCGCGCCGGGGCGTTCAATCTGGCCATCGCAGGTAGCGCCGGTCATGGCGGTGACAACCAGCTGTCCACCAGTAACGCTCCCGGTGGTTTTTATCCCGGCGGCTTCGTGCCGCTCGGCACGGGCGCGACGGGGACGGGCACCGGTAATGGTGCAACGACACGGTTTAGCTCGGGCGGGTCGGGCGTGCAGGTCTCGGCCGGCTGGCAATGGCATACGCCAGCGTTCTCGATCGATATGCAAGGACAAAAAGCGACGCCGCTCTATAGCGATCTGGCGTCCGCGGAGGGCACGCCCGTACCGCGTGCAACGTACCGCGCTACCGCGGCGGCTCCTTTTCGTGCGCCTGGCACATCGAGCACCACCAGCGACAGTTTCGTCGGCGTCAGCGATCCGAATTACGGGCATTTGAAAATCGGCTCGCTCGATTTGTCCGCTGCGCAGCGTGCCGCCGCCCTGACGCTGCATAACGACGGCTTGGCCCCGATGAACGCGCAGGTGCGCGTGAAGTTCAGCGGGCAGCAAGGAAGGCGGGCCCGTTTGGTGATCACCTTTTGCATAGGTCGAGAAGATAGGCGCGTAGGGCTTTGCATTCCAATTCGTCGGTCCCAATTCGTCTTCATCCTCGATGCGCTTTAAAAAAAGCCTCAGCCGGGAATTTTCCGAGCACCCGCGAGGTATACCGAGCAAGCGCGCTTCAGCGCGCAATCTTCCCACGCATCCTGCACTTTCCAACGAGACCCGCAGGCGCGCGTTACCGCGTCGCTGACCGAGGCGTCTTCAATAGTCTGTCGCAAGCGCGTCGCACGCTTGCGCCCCGTGATTTACTCCAAGAGGTGATGGAAATGAAAGTAACCTTTCTTCTAGCAATCACGGCCGCGAGCATGCTCGCGGTCGGTCCCGCCGGTGCTCAGGACATGGCGCCGACGGACGGCACGACGATGCAGCAAAGAGCCCAAGGCGGCCAGGCCGCGCCGGGCGACACATCCTATGGCGGTATGGATTCCGCCAGCATGACTGGCAATACGTCGCGAAACATGTCGCCCGCAGGCCCGAACGGGCATTGCACGCCGGGCCTCAGTTGCGACATCTACCGCGGGCAATAAATCGGTATGCGTCGTGTGATCAACAGGCATAACACGCGCCATGCGTCGCGCATCAAATGGGAAAATGATGAAGACGCTCTTTGCAGTTGCAACGCTGCTTTCGACGGCACTGATCGCGGCGGCAGCCTAAGGCCAGACAAGTGCACCGCTCACGCGAGCACAGGTTCGGTCCGAACTGGCGGAACTGGCGGGCGCCGGATACAGGCCTACATCTGACGATCCGAATTACCCAAGCGACATTCAGAGCGCCGAAGCTCGATTGTCCGCACAACCCGGCAGAAGCGAGGCCAATAGCGGCCACGGTGGTTCATTCTCTGGTGCGCAACAGGCCGGCGGTCCGGCAGCCGTGGGCGCGACACAGAAGGATATCTTCTTCGGGCAGTGATCGATTTCGCCGTACTCGCCGCATTCCACGGAGTCCGATTGCGCGAATCAGGACGGCCGTGGTGCCGCGTGTAGGTTGCTGGCGCGAATGCTGCGCCTCTCGCCAGCGACCACAGCGGCGACGGACTCCCGCGAACGCACTTAAGTGACAACGACGGACGATGCTTCTAGTTGCATGATTGGTCGACAACGATGCTTCGTGTAAGGGCGGACTCACACGTTCGAGCATATCGACTGTCCTTTCGGCTTACGGGCTTTCATCTCGCTTCCACACGGCTGTCGACGCACCATATCCAAAGCTCGACCGCGTGGGCGTGCGCGTCGAAGTGAGCGGCACGCAGTCTGGCCCGCTGATGGGCATCGCCGCGACCAGCAAGTCGGTGCGCTTCGCGATCCATTTTGTTTCATCAGGTGCGCGACGGCCGCATCGCGAAGACGTGGCATCTCGAAGACTGGCTGAGCGTGTTTCGCCAACTCGGCGAGATGCCGCGCAGTGCCGGGCGCTGAGCCTTCGGGCGCAGCAGTGTGTTCGCGGCAGAGGTCGACGAGCCGCGGGTCGTGCCGTTCGCGCGTGCACCAGGTCATGCTGAGCCGGGGGCATCGCTTTCGAAGGAATCGAAGCACAGCCATTCTCGCACGCGCGCCGAGCCGATCTGCACGGCGGCCGCAAATGCGCCTGGCGTACGGTGCGGTGCATGAGAACGGTGCATGGCGAGGAAGCGCGAAGGGGGAACGGAGGACGCTTGCCTCAGTTGCGCCAGGAAGCGCCATTCGCATGAGACATCGTCGAGTGAGCCAGGCGTCGGTTCCACCCGGCGATCCGTCATTCGATCCACAGTGCGAAAGGCCTTACTTGTTGACCAGGCCACTTGAGAGCCAACAGTCCTCACGGTGTCTTGAGCAGCTTCTTGGCCAACTTGGGGGGACGGGATTCGGGAAATGCGTATTAGGTGCAGCGTCAAAAGCACTCGCGAAAAAATTCCGTTGCAATGGGCTACGACGCAAACAACCTAGAATAGCCCCGGATTGGACTCTGTCAGAAAGCCATCGATATGGCTCAAGCGTGAGTGCGATTCTCGTCGCGCTTACGTCCACAACCGACGGTTGCGGACGGTATCATCATGCCCTTTTGCGGGACGACTTCAGGGCCAGGCTACCGACATCGAGTGTGGGCGTCGTCTTCAAGTCGCCACCGCCGACATGCCGCGGCCGGACAATCTTACTTTTATCGTGACTTCCTAAATGACGTTGAAAACATTGATTCGACCGTCGATGAAGAGACATGCCGTCGCGCTCGTTGGGCTCTTTGCTTGGTTAGGCGTTGCGGTATCGGCCCCGCTTAGCCTATCGCCAGATGCCCGGGCGACGAAATTTGTGGTGGCTGTCGCCACAAGTGATTTGCGCAGCGCACGCGAAGGCGGCAGGCACGCGTTCTCATACGCACCAGACGAAACTGAGGCAACGCTGTCCTCCGCAATATCGCAGTGGTTGACGCAGGGCGACAGGCGAGGTCTCCGGCTCGCGTTGGCTGATCAGGAGACGATCTTCGCGTTTCATTGGGCGGCTACGCAGATGCCGGCGCGATCTCTGTGCTTTATCGATATTGACAGCGATGAATGTCAGCAAGAGTTGGGATACTGGCTGGCGCGCGTGAGGAATGGTGACTCGAGGTTTATCGCGGCGTATCGACGGGCGCAGATGCGGCTGGGATTGCCGCCGATCATTACGCAGAAAGGCCAAGCGATGTGAAGTCGTCACTCGGTCCGGGGCGGTGCATCTGTGCCAACTCAAAGCTTACTTTTAGTGGACCGGTCATTGGACGAATCGTGCGGCGTTAGATGTGTAGGCCAATGAGGATCGAAAGCTTCTTTGTGAAGCGCCGGTTCGAAAGCAGCGTGAGTTCGTCGATGGTCGCGAGTTGCAGTTCGGCCATTTCCTGTTCGGCCATGCGGCCGAGGTCGCGCAAGAGCCGGCGGTCTTCCTCTCCGAATGCGCGGCTGCTGATCGATGAGACACAGCGTGCCGAGCTTCGCGCCATTGGGCAGGCTTAGCGGGTAGCCCGCATAATACCGGATGAACGGCGGCCCGACCACGAGCGGGTTGTCGTCGAAGCGCGCGTCGGCGCGGGCATCGGGCACGATCAACACGTCGCTGCCGCCGATGGCATGTGCGCAGAACGAAACATCGCGCGACGTTTGCCACGTCTTGAGGCCAGTGGATCACTTGAACCACTGTGCGATTCTCGTCGACCAGACTTACCAGTGCACGTGCCGCGCTCAGGCAAGCGGACCGCTGACTGAGTATTGCTTGTTATCGGTCACACGCAGCCGCTCTTACTTAAGCATCGCATAAGGTTAAACCACGCACTATATCCGGGCGATCCGCCGATTTCGCTCAGACGAGAGGCATCCCAGTGAAGCCGCTCAGGCGGTGCCGAGATCAACCACGCCTACCGGTCATTCAATGGTCACAGCCGCCATGCGACGATCCGTACTTCACTCAGTGTGGCCGAGACACGCATGACAGTGCATCTTATTCCCGTATGGATGTGGCTGATCATTGGGCTGTGTTGCGCGGCGACGTGTCATGCCGCGTTCGCTACGCTTCTGCACGGCGGCAGGCGCACCGCAGTGCCGTTGCGAAGCGACGATTGCACGAGCGCCAACCCCGTCGCGCCGGTCAGCATCCTGAAGCCGCTATGCGGCGCAGAACCGCGTCTCTACGCGAACCTCCAGACGTTCTGCGCGCAAACGCATCCCTCATATCAACTTCTTTTTGGCGTCGCGCACGCGTCGGATGCCGCGGCGAGTGTCGTGCGGCGGCTCGCGCGGGCGTATCCCGAGCGCGATATCGAACTCGTCATCGACGCAACGGCGCATGGCAGCAACCGCAAGGTCGCGAATCTCATCAATCTGTCGCGACACGCGAAGCATGATGTGATCGTGATCGCGGACAGCGATATCGCCGTGGAACCGGACTACCTGATGCGCGTGACCGCGCCGCTGGCCGATCCGGGCGTGGGCGTCGTCACCTGCCTTTACCGGGCGCGCTGCGTCGGCGGCATCTGGGCCAGACTCGGTGGCCTGTTCATCGACGAATGGTTCGCGCCGTCCGTGTATGTCGCGAACGCGCTCGGTTACGGGCGCTTCGGCTTCGGCGCGACGCTCGCGCTGACACGCGAGACGCTTCAGAAGATAGGCGGCCTCGAAGCTTTGCGCGACTGCCTCGCCGACGATTTCTGGCTCGCCGAGCGCGCTCGCGTCATCGACTTGCGCACGGTGCTGTCCGATGTCGTCGTCACGACCGATGTCATCGAAGACGATTTCTCTTCGTTGTGGCGGCGCGAGACGCGCTGGCTGCGCACCATCCGTTCGATTAATCCCTTGGGTTTCGCTTTCCTGTGCATTACGTTTGCATCGCCGTGGCTTCTGACGAGCGCGATTCTCGGGATTTCTTTCGACACGAGCGGCACGGACCTCGCACAATCC
>NZ_JFHD01000035.1 GCF_000698575.1 Caballeronia zhejiangensis | reverse complement strand
CAGCACGAAATGGCTTCGGCACAGCGCTACGCGCTGCCGCCGGGTATGCAAGGGAAACCGACGTACGGCAAAGGCGGCGAGATGAAGACGTTAGTAGCGAAGCACGCGCATTCCCGATTGACCGGTCGGCCGCGAAGCGGGCTGGAGCTATTTGGTGCTGAACCGGTTTGGTGTGCGGTGCGATGGTTCAGACCGTGCGCGAGCCAAGCCCAATTAGGTGTTTGAGGGCACTCTTTAGGCAGCCCACGATGGACGAGAGGACTACCCAAATTGCGTGTGACCGCGGGCGTATCAGGAGCTGCTTTCTTTGCTTACTTTCTTTGCAGCAGCAAAGAAAGTGAGTGCCGCCCCGCACAGGGGCAACGCTAATAGACCGACACGATCACAGGATTGCCGAAAAGCGCAGGCAAACCAAGATCCACCTCAGCAGAAAGCAAAAACGCGAACCGAAGTCCGCGTTCTCGAGTAGAGCAGAAACAATCAGTTAGCAGCAGGAATCCGCAACACTTGCCCCGGATAGATCTTATCCGGACTCTTCAACATCGGCTTATTCGCTTCGAAGATCACATCGTTCTTGGACCCATTGCCGTAATACTTCTCGGCGATCTTCCAAAGATTGTCCCCCGACACGACGGTGTAATACTGCGATTCAGGCTCGCTACTCGGCACGGTCAGCTTATCGTCGACCTTATCGACATGCTGCACATTGCCCGCGGCGACGAGAATCTTTTCCTTCGTGGCCTGATCCGGCGCCTGACCCGAAACGGTCACCGTATGCGAAGCGCCGTCGTATTTCACATCGAGATTGTCCGCATTGAGACCCTGCGAACGAATGTACGTCGCGATGGCTTCGCCTGCCTTCTGATTTAGCGCGGCGACATCCACGGGTGCCGCAGCGGGCGCCGCCTGCGCGCTCGGCGTGGCTGCGCCGAAGAGTTTCTCGCCTGCTTCCTTGATAAAGCTGAGGATTCCCATTGTTCACTCCTTGGTTGACGGTGGTGTTACGGCCCGCGAAGTCTAGGCAGATTAGTCGCGATGACCACCGGATAGTTCTGAGTTTCAACAAAAGGATTTGTAGCACCGCCTATGCATCGGCGTTAGGACGCAGTTTGCAACAATCCGACGCGGACACCCGACGACAAACCGTCTGACCGACCAAGGCTTACCCGGCGCACCGCCGGGTGCCGCTTCTCGGACCCCACTTTGCCGCCCTCAGCCCAGAGCGGCATTTGTCCCGCGTGCCCATACGCGGGACGCCCCACGGTTCAGGTGACGCGAATCACGCAGCGGCTTTGGCCTGCTGCGGCTCGTCGGCCACCTGGAAGTTCGACATGATTTCGAGCGCACGCACAAGCGCCGAGTGATCCCACGCCTTGCCGCCGTTCGCCGCGCATACGCTGAAAAGCTGCTGCGCACTCGCGGTGTGGGGCAGGGCGAGGCCCATCTTGCGCGCGCCGTCGAGCGCAAGGTTTAGGTCCTTCTGATGCAGTTCAATACGGAAGCCCGGATTGAACGTGCGCTTCGTCATGCGCTCGCCGTGCACTTCGAGAATGCGCGACGACGCGAAGCCGCCCATCAGCGCTTTACGCACGCGCTCCGGGTCGGCGCCCGAGCGTGCCGCGAAGAGCAGCGCCTCGCCGACCGCCTCGATGTTCAGCGCGACGATGATCTGATTCGCGACCTTGCAAGTCTGACCCGCGCCGTTGTCGCCAATGAGCGAAATGTTCTTGCCCATCAGTTCGAACAGCGGCTTCGCGACATTGAACGACTTCTCCGGGCCGCCGACCATGATCGTGAGCGTCGCTTCGCGTGCGCCGACTTCGCCGCCGGACACCGGCGCGTCGAGATAGTCGCAGCCGAGCGCGTTGATCTTCTTCGCGAACTCCTGCGTTTCGAGCGGGGCGATCGAGCTCATGTCGATCACGAGCTTGCCCTTCGTGAGACCCTTCGCGACGCCGTCATCGGCGAACAGCACGGCGGCGACATCGGGCGTGTCGGGCACCATCGTGATGACGATTTCGCTCGCCTGTGCGACTTCGGTCGAGTCCGCGACGACCTGCGTCTGCGCGCGGATATCGTCCGGCACCGGAAACTTGCCGTTCACGACGAGCTTGTGGCCGCCCTTGATGAGATTGCGCGCCATGTGCGCGCCCATGATGCCGAGGCCGATGAAACCGATCGTTGCCATACTTCTAGCTCCTCCTATGTGTCTGGTTTAAGCGGTCGCGTGCTGCTTCACGCCGCCGATGTTCTGCAGCCAGCCGAGGCCCGCTTCCGTGCCGTTGAGCGGCTTGTACTCGCAGCCGATCCAGCCTTGATAGCCGATCTCGTCGAGCAGCCCGAACAGGAACGGGTAGTTGATCTCGCCCGTGCCGGGTTCGTTGCGGCCGGGGTTATCGGCGAGCTGGATATGCGCGATCTTCGGCAGGTTCTTCCTGATCGTCGCGGCGAGTTCGCCTTCCATCCGCTGCATGTGATAAATGTCGTACTGCAAGAACAGATTGTCCGAGCCGACGGCCTGGATCACGTCCAGTCCTTCCTTCGAGCGATTCAGCGCGAAGCCGGGAATGTCGTACGCGTTGCACGGCTCGACGAGCAAGCGGATGCCTTCCTTCTTCAGCGCTTCCGCTGCGAAGCGCAAGTTTTCGACGATGGTCGCGCGCGCCTGATCCGCCGATACACCCGCCGTCGGAATCCCGACGAGACAGTTCAGTTGCGGCACGTTCAGCGCCTTCGCGTATTCGATCGCGCGCGGCACGCCGTCGCGGAATTCCGCGACACGATCCGGCAGACACGCGATGCCGCGCTCGCCCGCTTCCCAGTTGCCGGCAGGCAGGTTGTGCAGCACGATCTGCAGGTCGTTGTCCTTCAGGCGCGTCTGGATGTCGCTGATCGAGAAGGCATAGGGGAACAGGAACTCGACCGCCTTGAAACCCGCGTTCGCGGCCGCGGCGAAGCGGTCGAGAAACGGGACTTCGTTGAACAGCATGGTCAAATTCGCGGCAAATTTCGGCATTGTTCTTTCCTGATGGTCGGTCAGTGAATGCACGCCGCGCGTTCCTGCATGAACGCGCGGCGGCGATGCTTTAGTCGAGCGGCGTAACGGCGGTCGGTGCATCTGCCTTCGTTTCGGCGAGCTCTTCGAACTCGTTGATCGCGTCGATCTCGGTGCCCATCGCGATGTTGGTCACGCGTTCGAGAATCATCTCGACGACGACCGGCACCTGATGCTCCACCGCCAACGCTTGCGCCTGCTTCAGCGCGCCCGCGATGTCTTCCGGCTTGAACACGCGCAGCGCCTTGCAGCCGAGACCCTCGGCGACCGCGACGTGATCGACCCCATAGCCTTCGAGCTCAGGTGCGTTGATGTTGTCGAACGCGAGCTGCACGCAGTAGTCCATGTCGAAGCCGCGCTGCGCCTGACGGATCAGGCCGAGATACGAGTTGTTCACGACGACGTGCACGTACGGCAGCTTGAATTGCGCGCCGACGGCGAGCTCTTCGATCATGAACTGGAAATCGTAGTCGCCCGAGAGCGCGACGATCTTGCGTTGCGGGTCCGCGGCACGCACGCCGAGCGCGGCCGGGATCGTCCAGCCGAGCGGGCCGGCCTGGCCGCAGTTGATCCAGTTGCGCGCCTTGAACACGTGCAGGAACTGCGCGCCGGCGATCTGCGACAGACCGATCGTCGTGACGAAGCAGGTGTCGCGGTCGAACGCGAGGTTCATCTCTTCGTAGACGCGCTGCGGCTTCATCGGCACATTGTCGAAGTGCGTCTTGCGCTGCATCGTGCGCTTGCGCTGCTGGCAGTCCGCGACCCACGCGCCGCGGTCCTTCAGCTTGCCCGCGCCCTTCCATTCCTTCGCCACTTCGACGAACAGTTCGAGCGCCGCCTTCGCATCCGAGACGATGCCGAGATCCGGTCCGAACACGCGGCCGATCTGCGTCGGCTCGATATCCACGTGCACGAACTTACGGCCCTTGGTGTAAACCTCGACGCTGCCCGTGTGGCGGTTCGCCCAGCGATTGCCGATGCCGAGCACGAAATCGGAGGCGAGCATCGTCGCGTTGCCGTAGCGGTGCGACGTCTGCAAGCCGACCATGCCGGCCATCAGCGGATGATCGTCGGGAATCGCGCCCCACGACATGAGCGTCGGAATGACCGGCACGCCGAGCGTTTCCGCGAACTGCACGAGCAGATCTTCCGCCGCCGCGTTCAGCACGCCGCCGCCCGAGACGATCAACGGCTTTTCGGCGTCGTTGAGCATCGTCAGCGCTTTTTCGATCTGCGCGCGCGTCGCTTTCGGCTTGTAGACCGGCAGCGGCTCGTACGTGTCGATGTCGAATTCGATTTCGGCGAGCTGCACGTCGATCGGCAAATCGACGAGCACCGGACCCGGACGGCCCGAGCGCATCAGATGGAAAGCCTGCTGGAACACGCGCGGCACGAGCGCCGGCTCGCGCACGGTGACAGCCCACTTCGTGACGGGCTTGGCGATCGATTCGATATCGACGGCCTGGAAATCTTCCTTGTACAGACGCGCGCGCGGCGCCTGGCCGGTGATCGCGAGAATCGGAATCGAATCGGCCTGGGCGGAGTAGAGGCCGGTGATCATGTCCGTGCCCGCCGGGCCCGACGTGCCGATGCACACGCCGATGTTGCCCGGCGCCGCGCGGGTATAACCTTCGGCCATGTGCGATGCGCCTTCGACGTGACGCGCCAGCACGTGGCTGATGCCGCCCGACTTTTTCATCGCGGAGTAAAACGGGTTGATGGCCGCGCCCGGCACACCGAACGCGGTATCGATTCCTTCCTTTTCCAGCACGAGGACGGCTGCGTCGACGGCTCTCATTTTGGGCATGGTTGTCTCCTTCCTGGGGTCTCTATCCGAAATCGCTGTCTGCATTCAAGCAGGGTTCCGTTGCACTTTAAGTCTGTGAAAAAGGTTTGATAAGATCAGCGTCAGTCGCTTTTTTCCAAACAAAAAGTATCGAATGCCCGAGTGATGAGGCATTGGCGGGAGACGCAGATGGACCGCTTCAAGCAGATAGAAACGTTCGTGCGCGTGGCCGAGGCGGGCAGTCTCGCGGCGGCGGCGCTGGAAGAGGGCGTGTCGCCCGTGATTCTGGGACGGCGCATCGACGCGCTCGAAAAGCGCCTCGGCGTGAAGCTGATGTATCGCTCGACGCGACGGCTCGTCGTGAGCGAAGAGGGCGCGGCGTTCCTCGACCGCTGCAAGAACCTGCTCGCGGACTGGGATCAGGCTGAGAACGAACTGGCGGCGGGACGGCGCGCGGTGGGCGGGCATCTGATCGTGTCGGCGCCGGCGGCCTTCGGGCGCATGCACGTCGCGCCGCACGCGCCGCCGTTCCTGCGCGACAAACCGGAATTGCAGATGTCGTTCAATCTGACCGATCGCGTCGTCGATCTGGTGCGCGAGGGCTATGACCTGTCGATTCGCATCGGCGGCGCGGTCGATCCGAATTTCGTCGCGGTGAAGCTGGCGAGCAACCGGCGCGTCGTCTGCGGCACGCCCGCGTACTTCAAGAAGCATGGCAGGCCGAAAACGCTCGAAGACCTGCCGAATCACAATTGCCTCGCGTTCAATCTGCAGGGCGGGCAGAACCGCGGCTGGTATTTCCGCCGCAATGGCAAGGTCGTGACCGTGCGCGTGACCGGCAATCTCGACTGCAACGACGGCGAATTGCTGCATCGCTGGGCTTCGGAAGGGCTCGGGCTCGGCTGGCGCTCGACGTGGGAAATCCAGCGGCAACTGGAATCGGGCGAACTCGAAACCGTGCTCGACGACTTCGAACTTCCCGATTACGACATCCTCGCGGTCTATCCGCAGCAGCGCTACGTGCCTGCGCGCGTGCGCTACTTTATTGATTATCTTAAGGAAATCTACGCGCAACCCGGATATTGGAGCCGTCGGCTGACGCTTCCCGGCGAACCGCAGCGCGAGCACGCGCGCGGCCGCTAACTGCTTGAAAAGGCGTTCGAATTTGCATTTGCGCGAGCGCGCACGAAAAGCTATAATCTTTGGCTTCTCACTTGCCGCACCGGTCCGACGCCCGGGTGGCTTTCATCCAAAAGTCAGCACAAGGAGTGAATATGCGTCATTACGAAATCGTCTTTATCGTGCACCCCGATCAAAGCGAGCAGGTGCCCGCGATGATCGAGCGCTACAAGAGCACGATCACGTCGCACGGTGGTCAGATCCACCGCATCGAGGACTGGGGCCGTCGCCAACTGGCCTACATGATCGAGAAACTCGCGAAGGCTCACTACGTCTGCATGAACATCGAATGCGATCAGGCTACGCTCGAAGAGCTGGAGCACGCATTCAAGTTCAACGACGCCGTTCTGCGTCACCTTATCGTCAAGATGAAGAAGGCTGAAACCAGCCCGTCGCCGATGATGAAGGAAGTGCAGCGCGAAGAAGCCAAGAAGGCGGCCAGCCAGCCGTCCGAAGCGCAGGCTTAAGGCGAATCTTTCGCCACAGCCACCAAGGTTTAAGTGAACCGGCTGCAACTGACAGCGAGCGTCGTGGAACGCGAACCGGTGCGGTACACGCCCGCCGGCATCCCGATCGCAATCTGCACGTTGCAACACGCGGCAGAAGTCGTCGAGGCGGGCATCGCCCGGAAAGTCGAACTGACTCTGCAGGCGGTCGCGGCCGGCGAAGCGAGCGGCAAACTGGAAAGCTGTCCGATGGGCGTCGAAACACGCTTCACGGGCTTTCTGGCGAAGAGAAGCCGTAACGCGCGAACCTTGGTGTTTCACATCACAGAATTGCAGGACATTGGAAAGGACTAATCATGCCCCGCCCGACTGGTAAGAAATTCGACAAGCGTCGTCAGCAACAAAACCCGCTCTTCAAGCGCAAGAAGTTCTGCCGTTTCACGGCAGCCGGTGTCGAGTACATCGACTACAAGGACACGGAAACGCTGAAGGACTTCATCGGCGAAAACGGCAAGATCACGCCGGCTCGTCTGACTGGCACGAAGGCGCACTATCAGCGCCAGCTCGACACGGCAATCAAGCGCGCGCGTTTCCTCGCGCTCCTGCCGTACACCGACCTGCACAAGGCCTAAATCAGACGACGCACTAAGGAAAGCCAAAAATGCAAATCATTCTTTTGGAAAAGGTCGTCAACCTGGGCAACCTCGGCGATATCGTCAAGGTGAAGGACGGCTACGCACGTAACTTCCTGATCCCCGGCAAGAAGGCACGCCGCGCGACCAAGGACGCAATCGCCGAATTCGAAGTTCGCCGCGCGGACCTCGAAAAGGTCGCCGCTGAAAAGTTGGCAGCCGCACAAGCTCAGGGCGAAAAGCTGAACGGCTTCACGGTTCAGATCGGCCAGAAGGCTGGCGTCGACGGCCGTCTGTTCGGTTCGGTCACGAATGCGGACATCGCTGACGCGCTGAAGAAGCAAGGCTTCGCGGAAGTGGAAAAGGCGCAAGTGCGTCTGCCGCAAGGCCCGATCAAGATGGTCGGCGACCATCCGGTTCAAGTGGCGCTGCACACGGACGTCCTCGTCGACGTCAACGTGTCGGTGCTCGGCGAGCACGCGTAAGTTTCAGGCGAGGCCTCGCGTCTCGCAACGCACGAAAGAAAGGCAGGAACCGTCGAGGTTCCTGCCTTTTTTATTTGTCTGAGCGTTGTTCCTACGCGCTGAATTCATCGATAATTCCACCCCATGAACGCACCGTCCAAAGACCCGCAACTCGACGCGCTGAAGGTCCCGCCGCACTCGATCGAAGCCGAGCAATCCGTGATCGGCGGCCTGCTGCTGGACAACGCCGCATGGGACCGCATCGCCGATGTGATGCATCAGGGCGATTTCTATCGCTACGACCATCGCATCATTTATGAGCATATCGGCAAGCTGATTGCTTCGACGCGTCCGGCGGACGTCATCACCGTCTACGAAGCGCTCACGATGGCCGGCAAGGCCGAGGAAGTGGGCGGGCTCGCGTATCTGAACGCGCTCGCGCAGAACACGCCGAGCGCGGCGAATATCCGCCGTTACGCGGAGATCGTGCGCGATCGTGCGGTGCTGCGCCGTCTGGTTTCCGTCGCCGATGAAATCTCCGCCGATGCGTTCAATCCGCAAGGCAAGGAAGTCCGCCAGATTCTCGACGAAGCCGAAGCGCGCGTGTTCTCGATCGCCGAAGAGGGCGCGCGCGGCACGCAGGGTTTTCTGGAGATCGGACCGCTCTTGACGCAAGTCGTCGAGCGCATCGACACGCTCTATCACACAGCCAATCCAAGCGATGTGACCGGCACGCCGACAGGCTTCGTCGACCTCGACCGCATGACGTCGGGCATGCACGGCGGCGAGCTGATCATCGTGGCGGGCCGCCCGTCGATGGGTAAGACGGCCTTTTCGATGAATATCGGCGAATACGTGGCCGTGGAATACGGCTTGCCCGTCGCCGTGTTCTCGATGGAAATGCCGGGCACGCAGCTCACCATGCGTATGCTCGGCTCGGTCGGCCGGCTGGACCAGCATCGCATGCGCACCGGGCGTCTCACCGACGAAGACTGGCCGAAGCTCACGCACGCCGTCCAGAAAATGAGCGAGGCGCAACTTTTCATCGACGAAACCGGCGGCCTGAATCCGATGGAACTGCGCTCGCGCGCGCGGCGTCTGTCGCGGCAGTGCGGCAAGCTCGGCCTCATCATCGTCGATTACTTGCAGCTCATGTCCGGCTCGGGCGGCGGCGAAAACCGCGCGACCGAAATCTCCGAGATATCGCGTTCGCTGAAGAGCCTCGCGAAGGAACTCGACGTGCCGGTCATCGCGCTGTCGCAGTTGAATCGCGGTCTCGAGCAGCGTCCGAACAAGCGGCCGATCATGTCGGACCTGCGCGAATCGGGCGCTATCGAACAGGACGCGGACGTGATCCTCTTCATCTATCGCGACGAAGTCTACAATCCCGACAGCCCCGACAAGGGCACGGCGGAAATCATCATCGGCAAGCAGCGTAACGGTCCGATCGGGCCGGTTCGCCTGACCTTCCACGGCCAATACACGAAGTTCGACAACTTCGCGGGCGCACAAAACTTCTACGGCGGCGAATAGGCCAGTTACCGCAACCGCTGTCAAGTCCGGGGCAATAGCGGCCGCGCGTCAGATGCGCGCGGTGCGTCGGGTAGTGCACACAGGTACAATATGTCAGTTTGATGTCTGACTCAGATTGACCCATTTATCGGGATTTTCATGTTCGGTCGTTTCATGCCCACCGAGGGCAAATTTTTCGAGATTTTCAACGCGCATGCGAAGTGCATGGTCGATGCGAGCCGCGAGCTCGAACTGCTGATCGACAACCTCGACGAAGCCGAGGTTCACAAGCAGAACGTGCAGGCGAACGAGAAGCGCGCCGACAAGCTCACGCACGAAACCATCGACCTGTTGCACAAGACGTTCATCACGCCGCTCGACCGCGACGAAATCCACAAGCTCATCACGACGATGGACGACATCCTCGACCTGATGGAGGACGTGGCCACCGCTATTTCCCTGTACGACGTGCGTTTCGTGACGTCGGAGGCGAGCCAGCTCGCGCATATCTGCACGAGCACGGTCACGCGCGTGCAGCAGGCCGTCGAATTGCTGGCGGACATGAAGCGCGCGAGCGAAATCCTGAAGATCTGCGAGGAAATCGACCGGCTCGAGTCGGACGCGGACCGCGTGTTGCGCTCGGCGATGTCGAAGCTCTTCCGCGAGGAAGACGACGTCAAGACGCTCATCAAGCTGAAGGCGATCTACGAACTGCTCGAGACGATTACCGACAAGTGCGAAGACGTCGCGAACATCATCGAAGGCATCGTGCTGGAAAACGCCTGATCATGCCGCCCGAGCCCGCGGCGCATCACGCAACGCGGGCAACGACGACACAATCCCGCGCCGTCTTCGAGCGCCGGTAAAAACAACACCAACCGATGCATTCGATTCAACTCGCCATCTGGGCAGTCGCCTTGCTCGTCATAGTCGCACTCGCGTTCGACTTCATGAACGGCTTTCACGACGCCGCCAACTCCATCGCCACGGTCGTTTCGACCGGCGTATTGAAGCCGCAGCAGGCGGTCGCCTTCGCCGCGGCGTTCAACGTCATCGCGTATTTCATCTTTCACCTCAAGGTCGCCGCAACCGTCGGAAAGGGCACGATCGATCCCGAAATCGTCGATCATTACGTCATTTTCGGCGCGCTCGTCGGCGCGATAGGCTGGAACATCGTCACCTGGATCTACGGCATTCCATCGAGTTCGTCGCACGCACTGATCGGCGGCCTCGTCGGCGCGGCGCTCGCCAAATCCGGCTGGGGGTCGCTCAACTGGGACGGGCTGCTCAAGACCGTCGCATTCATCTTCATCTCGCCGCTGCTCGGCTTCGTGCTCGGCTCGTTCTTCATGCTGCTCGTGTCGTGGCTGTATTTCCGCACGCCGCCTTCGAAGGTCGACCGGCGCTTCCGCCGCATGCAGCTCGTCTCGGCTGGCCTGTATTCGCTCGGCCATGGTGGCAACGATGCGCAAAAAACCATCGGCATCATCTGGATGTTGCTGATCGCGACCGGCTACGCCTCCGCAACAGCCGAAGCGCCGCCCGTCTGGGTAATCGGCCTGTGCTACCTGTCGATGGGTCTCGGCACGCTCTTCGGCGGCTGGCGCATCGTGCGGACCATGGGTCAGAAGATCACGAAGCTGAAGCCGGTCGGCGGATTCTGCGCGGAGACGGGCGGGGCGATCACGCTCTTCGTCGCGTCGTTCCTCGGCATTCCCGTATCGACGACCCATACGATCACCGGCGCGATCGTCGGCGTCGGCGCGACGCAGAAATTCAGCGCCGTGCGTTGGGGCGTCGCGGGCAATATCGTGTGGGCGTGGATTCTGACCATTCCCGCGTCCGCCGCGCTCGCGGCGGCCGGCTGGTGGATCGGCCACCGCTTCCTTTGATTCGTTCCGCCTGCGGGCTCTCATCGGGCCCGCAGCGCGTCAGATGATCGGCGACGACACTCCGTCCATCGGAATGATTGCGCCCGACACGTAACTCGCGCGGCGGCTCGCCAGAAAGAGCGCAACGTCGGCGATTTCCTCCGGCTTCGCATAGCGTCCGAGCGGCACTTTCGCCTGACTGTCGGCGAGCACCTGATCGCGCGTCACGCCTTGCCGCTTCGCCTCCAGATCGAGCGCTTCCTCGACGCGTTCCGTGAGCGTCGCGCCTGGATTGATCGCGTTGATGCGGATGCCGAGCTTCGCGTAGTGATGCGCGAGCCCGACGGTGTTGAGCATCAGCGCCGCATTGGCCGCGCCGCCTGCGATGTGGATGTCCGTCGCGATCTTGCCGCCCACTCCCACGATGTTGACGATCGCGCCAGGCTCGGCTTTCGGATCGTTACGCAGGCGCTCCGCCATGCGCTTGAGAACGACCTGCTGCGGATAGACATAGGAGAAGTATTTGGCGTCCATCGCCGCTCTGTAGGCCGCGGCGTCGAGCGTGTCCGGATCGTAGCGGCGCGCGGCGCCGGCGCTGTTGATAAGAATGTCGATCGGCCCGAGCGCGGTGCTCGCTTCCTCGACGACATCCTCGGCGCTGTGGGCCTCGTGCAGGTCGGCGCGCGCGAGATGCACGTGATACCCGTCGCTCGCGAGTTGCTCCCGGGCGCGGGCCAGATTCGCAGCGTCGCGCGAAACAATCGCGACCTTCGCGCCTTCGCTCGCGAACGCTCTGGCGCATGCAAATCCGATCCCCTTGCTGCCGCCCGTAATCAGGACAACCTTGCCCGCGAGTCCCAGGTCCATGGTGTTGCGCTCCGTCGACGAATGATCGGAACACGATAGCAGAGACGCGCAGCGCGCGTCAGTTCGTGCCAGTGGCGAAGCGGGCGATGGGATCGTCGTTCTGTGCGGGGCGGGGTGCGGCGAGCGAGCCGGTGGAGGCGCGCATCACGCGCACGGGCGGCTCGGCGGAATCGTAGGGATCGGCAGCGGCTTGTGCGGAGCGCGCCTGCTGACGCGCGGCGGTCGATGTCGGCGGCGGCGGTTCGAAGGCGTCGGCGGCGGCCTGAATCGGATCCGATGAAGCGTTGATCGTCGCGACGCCAGGCGTCGTAGCGCTAGCGGCGCGAGCCTGGCGTTGCGCCGCGTTGAGCGTCGAGGGCGGGGGCTCGAAAGCGTCGGCGGATGACGGAGCAGGCGCTTGCACGGGCGCAGGCGACGCGATGTAAGTCGGCGCATCGAACGGGGTAGGCGCGGTCTTCGGCGGCGCGACGCGGCGAATGCCGTCGAATCGTTTCGCCCAGTACGGGTTCGTCAGATAGTCGAGGCGCACCGTGCCGCCCGTCGATGGCGCATTCACGAAGCGCAGCTTGCCGACATAGATGCCCACGTGCGAATGCGGCCGTCCGGTCGTGTTGAAGAAGATCAGATCGCCCGGCGCGATCTCGTCGGGTTCGACCGATTCGCCGCGCGAGCTCATGTCGGCGGTCGTGCGCGGCAGATTCACGGACGCCGCGCGGTCGACGACATACCGCACGAGCCCGCTGCAATCGAAGCCCGCATCGGGCGTGTTGCCGCCCCAGCGATACGGCACGCCGACGAGCGACATCGCCTGAATGGAGATTTCCTCGCGCCCGACACTGTGATCGACGAACTTCGGAAAACCGGGCGGCGGACTATAAGTGCGGTTGGCGCTCGTGCTGGCCGCAGGCTTGCGTGCCGTCTGCTGCGGCGCGGATCCACACGCGGCGAGCATGACGGTAACAAGTAGCGGCAGGCAGATTCGACGCATTGCAAAAGGCGAGCGGCAACCCGCCAGGAAGGACAGTGTGCCGATACTAATCCGCCGCACGGCCGTGCGGCAAGATGTCTTGAGGATTTACATGAAGTCTGTGCCGTAAGTGTTGCAAGTGCGGAACGTTAGGACGAAAGGAAACGGCCCGGCAGGATCGCTCCGCCGGGCCGTTTCATCGCGTTGAAAGCCGCGCGCTTACAGAATGTCGGACGCGTAATCGGCGAGGCGCGAACGCTCGCCGCGCGCGAGGGTCACGTGACCGCTGTGCGTCCAGCCTTTGAAGCGATCGACGACATACGTGAGACCCGAACTGCCTTCGGTCAGGTACGGCGTGTCGATCTGCGCGATGTTGCCGAGGCACACGATCTTCGTGCCGGGGCCCGCGCGCGTGACGAGCGTTTTCATCTGCTTCGGCGTGAGATTCTGCGCCTCGTCGATGATCACGTACTTGTCGACGAACGTGCGTCCGCGCATGAAGTTCATGCTCTTCACCTTGAGACGCGAACGGATGAGCTCCTGCGTCGCGGCGCGGCCCCATTCGCCGGCGGCGTCATCGGTCTTCTGGAGGACTTCGAGGTTGTCGTCGAATGCGCCCATCCACGGCTGCATCTTCTCTTCCTCGGTGCCGGGCAGAAAGCCGATGTCCTCGCCGACCGGAACCGTCGCACGCGTCACGATGATCTCGTTGTAGCGCTTGTCGTCGAGCACTTGCGCAAGGCCCGCGGCGAGCGCCATCAGCGTCTTGCCGGTGCCGGCCTGACCCAGCAGCGTGACGAAATCGACTTCCGGGTTCATCAGCAGATTCAGCGCGAAGTTCTGCTCGCGGTTGCGCGCAGTGATGCCCCACACGTTGTTCTTGTGATGACCGTAGTCGCGCAGCGTCTGCAGGAGCGCGGTCTTGCCGTTGAGCTCGCGCACGACCGCATGGAACGACGGCTCGCCGTTCTGCGGCTCGAGATAGACGAACTCGTTGACGAGCATCGAAGGGCACAGCGGCCCGGTCACGCGGTAATACGTGGTGCCGGTCTTGGTGTCCTGCCAGCTCTCCATGCCCTTCGCGTGCTTGGTCCAGAAATCCTGCGGCAGTGCGCGCACGCCGGAGTAGAGCAGATCCTTGTCTTCGAGAACCTGATCGTTGAAGTAGTCTTCGGCAGGCAGACCGAGCGCGTGCGCCTTGATGCGCATGTTGATGTCTTTCGACACCAGCACGACCTGGCGATCCGGCCGCTCCTTCTGCAGCGCGCGCACGACGCCCAGAATCTGGTTGTCCGCCTTGCCGACGGGCAGGCCTTCGACCGGCTCGATGTCCGTGAGCGTCGTCTGGAAGTAGAGGCGGCCGAGCGCGTCGCGATTGCCTTGCGCAGCGAGCGGAAGCCCTTCGGCCATCTTGCTGGCGTTGCCCGCGTGCGCGACGAGCGCATCGAGCGTCCGGCTCACCTGACGCGCGTTGCGCGCCACTTCCGACATGCCCTTCTTGTGGTTGTCGAGTTCTTCCAACGTCATCATCGGCAGATAGACGTCGTGTTCCTCGAAGCGGAAGAGCGAACTCGGGTCGTGCATCAGCACGTTGGTGTCGAGCACGAAGAGCTTGCGCAATTCGGCTTCGGCAGCCGTGCCCTTGCGACGTTTGTTCTGCGCGCGCGTATCGCGCGCCGTGGCCGAGACAGGTGCTTCGGTCGCGACGGGCGTTTCGGCGCGCTCCGTGCGCGCTTCGACTGCATCCGGCGTGGCGCGGGCGCCGGGCGTCGGCTGCAGGAGCGCGGCGGTCTGCTTCGATTTTCGGCCGCGCGTAGGGACGGTGCCCGGTGCGGGCGGCGGCACGACGGCTTCGACGTGCGGCTCGGCCGGAATCTGGGTCAGCACTTCGTTCGCGATCGAGCGCAGCGTGTGCGCGGCGTTCGTGGCGGGACGCTCGGCGGCGACGGTCTCGACCGCGCCATAGGCGTCGTCATCGCTCGCCGCGGCTTGTTTTTTCGACTGCTTCGAAGGCCGGGCTTTGGCCTTGTATTCTTCAGCCGGAAGGAGATGGCCGAGCTTGGCCGGGGCGGTAGGCAAAGGCATGATGTTCCCTCGAAAGGAATCGGGTCGTGTATCGTGCGCCGCCTGTCGCATCCTGCTCGTACGCCCTCGAAGCGATACGAATCCTGCAGTTTGCGCCCGGAGGCGCGCTTCGTTGTCGAAATCGCCGGTTCGCCTAAGTTTCGATCTGCTCCTTGGAGGTTGCGTGCAACACGCCGCGCCCGAGCCGATGAAGCGTGGCTTTCGTGCGACGCCAAATGAAAAAGCCGCCGTTCCGACTACCGGAACCAGCGGCTGACTTCAGCTTCAGAGCGCCTTTCCCTTGCCGGATCCACATAGCCCGGGTCCATGCCCACCGTACCCACAGGCACACGGCGGCTTGCACTGGAACGAAGGAAATGGGGAAGGCAGGCGCTCATTGCGAACCAATATAACGTGCCTCAAATCGCTTGTACAGCCTCGACGATCGCCTCTACGTGGCCCGGCACCTTGACACCGCGAAACTCGCGTCGCAGCACGCCGTTTGCGTCGACGAGGAAGGTCGAGCGCTCCACGCCGCGCACTTCCTTGCCATACATCTTCTTCATTTTGATGACATCGAAGAGCGTGCAGATCGCTTCGTCAGCGTCCGAAACCAGCGTGTAAGGCAGCTCGAGCTTCGCCTTGAAGTTGTCGTGCGATTTCACGCTGTCGCGCGAGATGCCGATCACTTCCGCGCCGGCCGCCTTGAACTGATCGTAGTGGTCGCGAAATTGCAGGCTTTCGGTGGTGCAGCCGGGCGTGTTGTCCTTCGGATAAAAGAAGAGCACGACCTTTCTGCCGCGCAAGGAGGACAGGGTGAACTCGCCACCCGTCGCGGGTGCGGTGAAGTCGGGAACGGGCTGGTCGACTGCAACTGACACGTAGGTTTCTCCGGTCGTTCTGGTTTATCGGTGAGAAAAGCGAGGCGGGGAGAAAGCGGCCACGCGCCGCTTCAGCCCGGCTGGACGATCAGTTCGCCCGCGCGGCCCGGAATCTCGCCCCACGTCACAGGGTACGTGGGCAGCGACGCGCGGTCCAGCGCCGCATGGTAATCGCCCATCGTGGCAAAGCTGTGTCCCTGCGCGCGCCAGCCGGCGAGCAGTTGCTCGAACACCGGCGCGAGCTTCTGGCCTTCGAGTTCGGCGTGCAGCGTGAACACCTGATCGTGCGGATTGTTCGCCGTATGACGCAGCACGTGCGCCGCGACATTGCTTTCGTCGACGCCGTCGACGCCGAGCACTTCGTCGAGCGTCGGCAGCGTGGTCGGCATCTGGATGTGATTCAGCGTGCGGCCGTCGAGCACGGGAATATACGGCGTGTGGCCGCGCCCGTCGGATGCGTAGCGCATGCCCCACGCGTCGATCTGCTCGAACGCGTAGCCGTTCATCTGCCAGCCGGCGGCGCCGTGCGTGACGGGCGGTCCGCCGAAAATCTCGATGAAGCGCGCGTGGCTCTGCTGCATCTGCGCGACGGTCCAGTCGCGATCACGCCCGCGCACGTTGTCCTGCCAGTAGACGTGATCCCACGTATGGATGCCGCATTCGAAGCCGGCCTCGTGGATCGCACGCATTTCCGACACCGCTTCGCGGCCGATATCCGGCCCCGGCAGCAGCACGCCGTACATGAGCGTCTTCACGCCGTAATGCTCGACCACCGACGTGCGCGACACCTTCTTCAGAAAGCCGGGCCGGAAGACCCGCCGCAGCGCCCAGCCGGTGTGATCCGGGCCGAGACTGAAGAGGAACGTCGCGCGGGCGCTGTACTTGTCGAGGAGCCGCCCGAGGTTCGGCACGCCTTCGCGCGTGCCGCGCAGCGTATCGACGTCGATTTTCAGAACGATGCGAGCCACGCGCGCGCCTTACGCCTGTTCCACCAGCTTGCGGGCCTCGCCCACGTGGCCGCGGTACGCTTCGAAGATCTTGCGCAGCGCGTCGTCCATCGACGCTTGCGGCGCCCAGCCGAGTTCCTGCATCGTGTTGTCGATCTTCGGCACGCGGTTCTGCACGTCCTGATAGCCGTTGCCGTAGTACGCGCCCGACGACGTCTCGACCAGTTGCACCTGCTTCGCGCTGTCCGAGTACTCGGGGAATTCGTTTGCGAGCGCGAGCATCTTGTTCGCGAGTTCGCGGACCGAGAAGTTGTTCGTCGGATTGCCGATGTTGTAGATCTTGCCCGACGCCACGCCGCCCTTGTTTTCGATGATCTTCATCAGCGCGCCGATGCCGTCGTCGATGTCGGTGAACGCGCGTTTTTGCGCGCCGCCGTCGACGAGACTGATGTTCTCGCCGCGCACGATATGCCCGAGGAACTGCGTCACGACGCGCGACGAACCTTCCTTCGGCGTGTAGATCGAGTCGAGGCCCGGGCCGATCCAGTTGAACGGACGGAAGAGGGTGAAGTTGAGACCCTCCATGCCATAGCCCCAGATCACGCGGTCCATGAGCTGCTTCGAGCACGCGTAGATCCAGCGCGGCTTGTTGATCGGGCCGTAGGAAAGCACGGAGTTTTCCGGATCGAACTGCTCGTCGGTGCACATGCCATACACCTCGGACGTCGACGGAAACACCAGATGCTTGCCGTACTTCACGGCCGAACGCACGATCGGCAGATTCGCCTCGAAGTCGAGCTCGAACACGCGCAGCGGCTGCTTCACGTACGTGGCGGGCGTGGCGATCGCGACGAGCGGCAGGATCACGTCGCACTTCTTCACGTGATACTCGACCCACTCCTTGTTGATCGTGATGTCGCCCTCGAAGAAATGCATCCGCTCGTGATTCGCGAGGTCGCCCAGGCGATCGGTTTGCATGTCCATCCCGAAGACTTCCCAGTCGGTGGTTTCGAGGATGCGCTTGGACAGGTGATGGCCGATGAAGCCATTGACACCCAGGATCAGAACTTTTTTCATGAATGACGAGAGGATTGAATGATTCGGCCGAATTCGGAAGGATCGACGGTGCGTTCTTCGCCCGACGGTTGCGCGTCGGCGTTCAGGGGCCGGTGACGCAATTCGTGGATGGCGATGACGCGGCCATCGCCGCAGACGCCAAACAGCGCATTATCCGCCACGGTCAGGCCCGGGGGCAAACCCCGCAGCTCACGGAGTCTTTCGGGTGAAACGCCCGGCGCGCCCGTTTCGGGCACGAGCCGCGCCCGCGCGACGATGAAACGATCGGCGCCGATATCCGTGAACGCGCCCGGATACGGCGGTGCGACCGCGCGAATCAGGTTGTAGACACGCTGCGCCGGCTGCGACCAGTCGATGCGGCCGTCTTCCGGCTTGCGTCCGCCGTAATAGCTGCCCGCCGCGAGATCGTTCGGCAGATGCGGCGCTTCGCCGGCGAGCAAGGCGGGCAGCACGCGCCAGAGCGTCTGTTCGGCGGCAACGACGGTCTTGTCGAAGACTTGCGCTGCTGTGTCGTCGGGCAGGATGGGCACCGGCGTTTGCGCGAGGATCGCGCCTGCATCGGGTTTCGCGAGCATTTCATGCAGCGTCGCGCCGGCCTCGGTTTCGCCGTTGATGACGGCCCAGTTCGTCGGCACGCGGCCGCGATACTTGGGCAGAAGCGAGCCGTGCATGTTGTACGCGCCGCGCTTTGCGAGCGAAAGCAGCGAGACGGGCAGCATGTGCCGGTAGTAGAACGAGAAGACGAAGTCCGGCGCGATTTTCTCCACCGCGCCGAAAAGCTCGGGCGACTTTGGATCGGCAGGCGTGATCGTGTCGATGCCATGTTCCGCCGCGACCTGCGCGACGCTGCCGAACCAGATGTTCTCGCTTGCGCTGTCTTCGTGCGTGACGACGAGCGCAACATCGACGCCGCGCGCGAGCAGCACCTGCAGACAGCGCACGCCGACGTTGTGATACGCGAAGACGACTGCGCGCGGCTTCATCGGTCGTCTTCCTCGCGCGTGACGGCGACCACTTGCTGCACGGCGTCCTGCAACGGCTTGGCGGCGACCGATACGCCGTCGCGCTGTTCGAGAATCGTCTGCACGAGATAGCGCGGCCGCGCGCGCACCTGCTGATAGATGCGCCCGATGTACTCGCCGAGCAGCCCGAGCGCGAAGATGATGACGCCGAGCATGAAGAACGTGATGGCGAAGAGGGTGAACACACCCTGGACTTCCGCGCCGAACATGAAGCGGCGAATCAACAGCAGCAGGAACAGGCCCGCCGAGCCGACCGACAGAATCACGCCGATGAACGACAGCCATTGCAGCGGCACGACCGAAAAGCCGGTAACGAGATCGAAGTTCAGGCGGATGAGGCTATAGAGCGAATACTTCGACTCGCCCGCGAACCGCTCCTCGTGTGCGACATCGACTTCGATCGGGTTTTGCGCGAAGGTGTACGCGAGCGCCGGAATGAACGTGTTGATCTCGCCGCAGCGATTGATCGTATCAATGATATGGCGGCTGTACGCGCGCAGCATGCAGCCCTGGTCCGTCATCTTGATCTTCGTGATGCGCTCGCGCAGGCGGTTCATCGCGCGCGACGCCTTCTTGCGCCACAGGCTGTCCTGCCGCTGCTGGCGAATCGTGCCGACGTAATCGTAGCCCTCGCGCATCTTCGCGACGAGCTTGCCGATTTCCTCGGGCGGATTCTGCAGGTCGGCATCGAGCGTGACGACGATCTCGCCGCGCGACTGTTCGAAGCCCGCGAGGATCGCCATGTGCTGGCCGTAATTGCCGTTGAGCAGAATGACGCGCGTCGTGTCGGGCCGCACGTGGAACTGCTGCGCGAGCAGCGCGGCCGACTTGTCGCGGCTGCCGTCGTTGATGAAGATCACCTCGTACGACGTGCCGAGCGCATCGAGCGCCGGATAGAGGCGCTGGAAAAGCGCGGCGAGGCCGTCCGCTTCGTTGTACACCGGGATGATCACCGAAAGCTCGGGGGACGTCGCCGGAAAATCGAAATGACTCATGTTGCGCTGATTGTCCTTGATGGTCCGTGTTACCCGTTGTGTCCGAACTGCTCGCAGATTTCGTCGATGGACCGGACGACATGCGTCACGTCGTCGGCGGTCATGCCCGGGAAGAGCGGCAGCGTCACGTTCGACGCGCCGTAACGCTCCGAATGCGGGTACATGCCTTCCTTGTAACCACGCGCGCGATACAGCGTGAACAAGTGCAGCGCCGGGTAATGCACGCCGCTTCCGACGTTGCGCTCCTTCAGTTGCGCCATGAATTCCGCGCGCGTGAGCTTGAGCCTTTCGAGCGGCAGCGCGATCTGGAACATGTGCCAGTTGTGGTCCGTGAAGTTCTCGACCGGCAGACCCACGCCGAGCTCGACCGCCGCGCCGCCTTTGAAGGCATCGAAATAGAGGCGCGCCAGTTCGCGGCGCTGCTGCGTGAGGGTTTCGACGCGCCGCAACGAGCCGAGGCCGACGCGCGCCGCCACGTCCGTCAGGTTGTACTTGCCGCCGAGCACGTCGCAATCCATGCCGTCGAAGCCCGTGCGCGTAATGCCTTGCAGACGGTACTTGCGCGCGAGTTCCGCTTCGTCCTCGTTATTCATTACGAGCGCGCCGCCTTCGATCGACGTCACATTCTTGTTCGCGTGGAAGCTGAACGACACGATGTCGCCGATCGCGCCGATGCGCTGGCCTTTCCACGTCGAACCGAACGCCTGCGCGGCGTCTTCGATCACGCGCAGCTTGTGGGCGCGCGCGATCTCGTAGAGCTTGTCCATGTCGACGGGCAGGCCGGCCAGATAGACGGGCATCAGCGCCTTGGTGCGCGGCGTGATTGCGCGTTCGAGCAGATTCAGGTCGATGTTGCGCGTGACCGGATCGATATCGACGAACACCGGCGTCGCGCCGACTTCGAGGATCACGTTCGCGGTCGACACCCAGGTCATCGGCGTGGTGATGACTTCGTCGCCGGGGCCGACGCCCGCGATGCGCAAGCCGATTTCCATCGTGCAGGTGCCCGAGTTGAAGGCGCGCACCGGGCGGCCGCCCACGTACGCCGACAACTCCGCCTCGAACTGCTGATTCTGCGGGCCGGTCGTGATCCAGCCCGAGCGCAGCACGTCGACGACGCCCTGAATGGTTTCTTCGTCGATATCGGGCTTCACGAAGGGCAGGAACGGCCGCGTTGTTTGAGTCATGGACTATGCGTTTAAAAAATGAATTGATCCGGCGGACGCTTCGGTCCGGCAACTAGCCGCGCGCGAGCACCACGACGCCGACCAGAATGATGCCGATGCCGATGAGCCGCTGCATCGACAGCACTTCGCCGAACAGGTACCACGCGGCGAACGCGTTGACGACGTAGCCGAGCGAGAGCATCGGATAGGCGATCGACACGTCCACGCGCGACAGCCCGACGATCCACACGACGACGCTCAGCACATAACAGGCAAGCCCGCCGATGATCGGCCACTGCGTCGCGATCTTGATGCCGACCGGCAGAATGTTGGCGGGCGTCATGTCGAAATGGCCCACCGCGTTCACGCCGGCTTTGAGCAGGAGCTGGGCGCATGCGTTCAACGATACGCCGATGACGATGCAAATAAAGGAGATCGGGTTCATCGCGCGTTTTTCAAATGCGGAACAAGGATACTCGGTTCATCGCGAAATGCCGAACGATCGTGCAGCGCAGCATCGCGACCGGGAGGAAAACGCGCGCTCACGGCTGCGGTTTCTCCACGATCACGCGGCGCTCGTCGCGGGCGATCACCTGCATGGGCACGTGGCGTGCCATGAGCTCGTCGTAGCGTGCGGGCGGCATCAGCGCGAACGCGTAGCGCTCCGAATCCCACAGCCTGACCCATTCGTCGACGCTCGGCACCCATTTTTGCGGCTCGGTCTGGACGCCGAAGGTCAGCTCGTCGGCTTCGCCGACCATGATCATCGTGTGGCCGAGGTAGAAGGGCATCGTGTGGTCGAGCTTCGCGATCGAGTAAAACGGCGTGTCGGGCGGGAGCTTGGCCATCGCGGCCTTCACGGCCGGCACGAGCCGCACGCCGGAACTCTGCGTGCCGAAGACATCGTGACCGGAGCCCGCGATCGTGCCCAGCAGCAGCCAGGCCGCGCCTAGTCCCGTCGCGCCCGCGAGCACGCTGCGCCGGTTCAGCCAGAGCGCGAATATCGTCACGACGAAAGCGACGGCGAGGCCCGCGTACACCCAGATCTGGAACTCGCGATAGAGCGCGTTAGGCGTGTTGGCGCTGCCCGCGCGGCCGAGGAAAATCGCTCCGAAGGCCGCGGCGATCAGAAATACCGCATAGCCGATCAGATGCATGCGGTACTGCGATTTCGTCAGCGAGGGCAAATACAGCCCGATGACGAGCGCGAGCGCCGGCGCGATCGGCAGCACGTACGAAATGAGCTTCGAATGCGACGCGCTGAAAAACAGGAAAATGAACGCGGACCAGATCAGCAGCATCGTGACCGGCGCGAAGCCGTTGGGCTGGCGTGGCGTCTTCAAGCCGTGGCGCACACTCTGAAAGGCGATCGACAGCCACGGCAGAAAACCCACGATCAGAACCGGCACGAAGTAATAGAACGCGCCGGGGCGGTTCTGCTCGGGCGTCAGATAGCGCTTGAACTGCTGGACGATGAAGAAGAAGTCGAAGAACTCCGGGTTCTTCATCTGCACGAGCGCGAACCACGGGCCGGTCACGATCAGGAACACGATCAGCCCACTGCCGATATAGAGCCGCTTCCAGAGCGCCCAGTCGCGCGACACGAGTGAATACAGAACGAGCACGGCGCCCGGCAGGATCAGGCCGACGAGACCCTTCGACAGCACCGCGGCGCCCATGCCGGCCCAGCAGAGCCACATCCAGAGACGCACTTCGCGGGTCGACAGTCCGGGGCGCTGGGCGAGCAGGAGCGCGCAGAGGGTCAGCTCCATCCAGAACGACAGGCCCATGTCGAGCGCGTTGAAGTGGCCCATCAGGTTCCAGTACGGGCACGTCGCGAGGATGACCGCGGCGGCGAAGCCCGTCATCGCGTTGAATACGCGCGTGCCGGTATAGCCGACGAGCAGCACGCCCAGAAAGCCCGTGAGCGCCGTGTAAAGGCGCGCCTGCCATTCGCCGATGCCGAACCACGCAAAGGTAAGGGCATTCGCCCACGTTTGCAGGGGCGGCTTTTCGAAATACTTGTAGCCGTTGTAGCGCGGCGTGATCCAGTCGCCGGTCACGAACATCTCGCGCGCCATTTCGGCATAGCGGCCTTCGTCGCTGGGCACGAGATGACGAAACCCGAGCGGCGCGAACCAGATGATCGCGAGTGCGAGTACCAGAAGAATGAGCGAAAGACGCGTGAGCGGTAGCCGGGTAGGCGTATCGTTCATGAAGTCGACCTGTCCGATGCCGCGATGCGCGGCGCTAATGAAACGAATTGAGCGATGAATGCGCGCCGCGCGAGGATGCAACTCGTGCATGCTCAGGCACGCATTGTCGATGCGAGTTCGCACGTTCGAGCGCGCGCTGCGCACTTGTCCGACGTCGAAACGCCCGGCGTAACGACGATGCCGGGCGGGAGTGTAGCGCACGGCCGACCGGCATCCGTCAAAATTGACGACTGGCAAGCGACGGCTGCTGCCGATATCGGACGGGCGGCGGGAGTCTGCCAACGCTTCCTTAGCGCCGCCTTAGCGATCCCCTCAGGCTTCGATCAGCAGTGCGGCGGCCACGCGCCGGCCTTCGGACATCAGTATGTTGTAGGTGCGGCAGGCCGCGCCGAAATCCATCGTTTCGACGCCGATGCGGTGTTTCGCCAGTTGCGCGGTGAGGCGCGGATGCGGAAAGCGCAGCCGCGACCCGCTGCCGAAAATGACGACTTCCGGCGCGGCCTCGACGAGCGCATCGAAATCCTCGGGCTTGAGCGCATCGAACGACGACACCGGCCACGCCGCGACGGGCGTCTGCGGCATGACGATCACGCTGCCTTCGTGCCTTTCGAGATTGATCGCCACGAAACCGTCTCCGTAGCTCGTGATGGTATTGAGCGCGCTGGTGGAATCCTGGTGGAGTTTCAAAACAATGATCCGGCAAGGAAAAGGAGAGAGGCCCGGCGGGCGCGCGCAGCGCCGTTTGCGCCGGTTCCGGCGCATTCGATTGGTGCATTGCGGAACTGGGCCATAATCAGTAAATTATAACTTTTTGGCTGCCGGGCTCGCTCGTGCGCCACCCGTTGCGCTCGCGTGCCGCCACAAGCCGCCTTCGACACGCAATCCGGTCCGCATCGCCCATGCCTTACCTGGCGCGGCGTCTAAAATGCATCGTTCGGCGCTCGGGAAAAGCGAGCCGTCCGGGCGAGCCGCCATCGGCTTTCACCTCGGTATTTATTGCAACGCCCGTCCGCCGCGCGCGAGGCTGGCTGCCCCGAATTCCGAGCCGCACGCGACCGACATCACCAGAACCCGTCCGCATTCACATCAGACCCAGAGCGCCAGCCGTGAAACCGATTCTCAAATCCAACAAGCTGCAAAACGTCTGCTACGACATTCGCGGGCCCGTGCTCGAACACGCGAAGCGCCTCGAAGAAGAAGGCCATCGCATCATCAAGCTGAATATCGGCAATCTGGCGCCGTTCGGCTTCGAGGCGCCGGACGAGATCATTCAGGACATGATCCGCAATCTGCCGGGTTCGTCGGGCTATTCGGATTCGAAGGGCGTGTTCGCCGCGCGCAAGGCGATCATGCATTACACGCAGCAAAAGGGTGTGACGGGCGTCGAACTGGACGATATCTACATCGGCAATGGCGCGTCGGAACTGATCGTCATGGCGATGCAGGCGCTTCTCAACGACGGCGACGAAGTGCTCCTTCCGGCGCCGGACTATCCGCTATGGACGGCCGCGGTGAGCCTGTCGTCGGGCACGCCGCGCCACTACATGTGCGACGAGAGCAACGGCTGGATGCCCGATCTCGACGACATCCGCGCGAAAATCACGCCGAACACGAAGGCGCTCGTCGTCATCAACCCGAACAACCCCACAGGCGCGCTGTACTCCGACGAACTGCTGCGTGAACTGATCGCGATCGCGCGCGAGCACGGTCTCATCATTTTCGCGGACGAGGTCTACGACAAGATCGTCTACGACGGCAAGACGCACACGTCGATGGCCGCGCTCTCCGAAGACGTCGTCACGGTCACGTTCAACAGCCTTTCGAAAAGTTACCGCTCGTGCGGGTATCGCGCGGGCTGGATGGCGATCTCCGGGCTGATCGAAGAGAACCGCCGCCGCGCGAAGGATTATCTCGAAGGCCTCGGCATTCTCGCGTCGATGCGCCTGTGCCCGAACGTACCCGGCCAGTATGCGATCCAGACGGCGCTCGGCGGCTATCAGAGCATCAACGACCTGATCGTCCCGAGCGGGCGCCTCTTCAAGCAGCGCGAACTCGCGTACGACATGCTCACGGCGATTCCGGGCGTCACGTGCGTGAAGCCGCAAGCCGCGCTCTACATGTTCCCGAAGCTCGATCCGAAGATGTATCCGATCCAGGACGACCAGCAGTTCATCACGGATCTGCTGCTCGAGGAGCGCGTGCTGCTCGTGCAAGGCACCGGCTTCAACTGGCCGACGCCGGATCACTTCCGCGTGGTTTTCCTGCCGAACGTCGACGATCTCGCGGATTCGATCAACCGCATCGCGCGCTTCCTCGACGGCTATCGCAAACGACATTCCGCTTAATCTCTCTTTTAAAGACTCGCGCTGCATGGAACCGATCAAAGTAGGACTCTTGGGCTTCGGCACGGTCGGCAGCGGCACCTTCACGGTGCTGCGCCGTAACCAGGAAGAAATCAAACGACGCGCGGGACGCGGCATCGAAATTTCGCGTGTCGCCGTGCGTACGACGGCGAAGGCCGAAGCGGCGAAGCAGGAAGGCATCGCGGTGACGGACGACTTCAACGCGGTCGTCGACGATCCTTCCATCGCCATCGTGTGCGAAATGATCGGCGGCACGGGCTTCGCGCGCGAACTGGTGCTGCGCGCGATCGCGAACGGCAAGCATGTCGTGACGGCCAACAAGGCGCTGCTCGCGGTGCACGGCACGGAAATTTTCGAGGCCGCGCGCGCGAAGGGCGTGATGGTCGCGTTCGAGGCCGCGGTGGCGGGCGGCATTCCGATCATCAAGGCGCTGCGCGAAGGGCTGACGGCGAACCGCATCGAGTACATCGCGGGCATCATCAACGGCACGACGAACTACATTCTTTCGGAAATGCGTGACCGCGGGCTCGACTTCGCGACCGCATTGAAGGCCGCGCAGGAACTGGGTTACGCCGAAGCCGATCCGACTTTCGACATCGAAGGCGTCGATGCCGCGCACAAGGTCACGATCATGAGCGCAATCGCGTTCGGCGTGCCGGTGCAGTTCGATCGCGCGTATGTGGAAGGCATCAGCAAACTGGCCGCGATCGACATTCGCTACGCGGAAGATCTCGGCTATCGCATCAAGCTGCTCGGCATCGCGCGGCGCTCGGAGAAGGGCATCGAGCTGCGCACGCATCCGACGCTCGTTCCGGCCAAGCGCCTGCTCGCCAATGTGGAAGGCGCGATGAACGCGGTCGTCGTGCACGGCGACGCGGTCGGCACGACGCTCTACTACGGCAAGGGCGCGGGCGCGGAGCCGACGGCGTCCGCCGTGGTCGCCGATCTCGTCGACGTGACGCGCCTGCATACGGCCGATCCCGAGCATCGCGTGCCGCATCTGGCGTTCCAGCCGGACAGCCTGTCGAACACGCCAATCCTGCCGATCGACGAAGTGACGAGCGGCTACTACTTGCGCCTGCGCGTCGCGGACGTGACGGGCGTGCTCGCGAACATCACGCGCATTCTCGCGGACAAGGGCATCTCCATCGACGCGCTGCTGCAGAAGGAATCGGAAGAAGTCGACGGCGCGAACAAGGGCGAGACCGACATCATCCTCATCACGCACGAGACGCTCGAAAAGAACGTGAACGCGGCGATCGCGCAGATCGAGGCGCTGTCCACGGTCGTCTCCAAGGTGACGAAGCTGCGCATGGAAGCGCTCAACTAAAGGCAAGCACGATGAACTACATTTCGACGCGCGGCGCCGGCACCGACGAACGCCACACGTTCTCCGACATTCTGCTGGGCGGCCTCGCCAAAGACGGCGGCCTGTATCTGCCGGCGGAGTATCCGAAAGTCAGCGCCGACGAACTCGCGCGCTGGCGCACGCTGTCGTACGCGGATCTCGCATTCGAAGTGCTGTCGAAGTTCAACGACGACATTCCTTCCGACGACCTGCGCTCGCTTACGCGCAAGACGTACACCGCGCAGGTGTACAGCAACGTGCGCCACGAAGAGAGCGCGGTTCAGATCACGCCTTTGAAGACGCTCGGCGAGGAAAACGGCACGACGCTGTCGCTGCTGGAACTCTCGAACGGCCCGACGCTCGCCTTCAAGGACATGGCGATGCAACTGCTCGGCAATCTGTTCGAGTACGCACTGGCCAAGCAGGGCGATGAATTGAACATCCTCGGTGCGACCTCGGGCGACACCGGCAGCGCCGCCGAATACGCGATGCGCGGCAAGACCGGCGTGCGCGTGTTCATGCTCTCGCCGCACAAGAAGATGAGCGCGTTCCAGACCGCGCAGATGTTCTCGCTGCAGGATCCGAACATCTTCAATCTGGCGGTCGAAGGCAACTTCGATAATTGCCAGGACATCGTCAAGGCCGTGTCGAACGATCACGCGTACAAGGCGAAGCACAAGATCGGCACGGTCAATTCGATCAACTGGGCGCGCGTCGTCGCGCAGGTCGTGTACTACTTCAAAGGCTATTTCGCCGCGACGAAGAGCAACGACGAACGCGTGTCGTTCACGGTGCCCTCGGGCAATTTCGGCAATGTGTGCGCGGGGCACATCGCGCGCATGATGGGCCTGCCGATCGATCAACTCGTCGTCGCGACCAACGAAAACGACGTGCTCGACGAGTTCTTCAAGACCGGCGTGTATCGCGTGCGCGGCGCGGCGGAGACGTATCACACGACGAGCCCGAGCATGGATATCTCGAAGGCGTCGAACTTCGAGCGTTTCGTGTACGACCTGCTCGGACGCGATCCGGCGCGCGTGCTGCAACTGTTCCGCGACGTCGAAGAGAAGGGCGGCTTCGACCTCGCGGTGAGCGGCGATTTCGCGCGCGTGAAGGAATTCGGATTCGTGTCGGGCAAGAGTGGCCACGACGACCGCGTGAAGACGATCCGCGACGTATTCGAGCGCTATCACACGATGATCGACACGCACACCGCCGACGGCGTGAAGGTCGCGCGCGAAAATCTGAAGCCCGGCGTGCCGATGATCGTCCTCGAAACCGCGCAGCCGATCAAATTCGGCGAGACGATCCGCGAGGCGCTCAATCGCGAGCCCGAGCGGCCGGCTGCGTTCGTCGGACTTGAAAAACTGCCACAAAGGTTCGATATCGTTCCTGCCGATGCTGGCGTCGTGAAGGCGTTCATCGCCGAGCGCACGTAACAGGATCGTCATCGGGATGGACGGGGCGCGGCTGCACGGCCGCGCCCCGTTTTTCATGATGCGGCACGAAATCTGCCGCCGGAGCCAGCTTCGCAGAATCGCCGCTCGCGGGCAAAAGCCCGCCAAAAGCTGTTAAAATCTCAGGTTTTTCGTCGTACCCCATTCAAAAGGACGCGCCGTGCTGTCTACCGCCAATATCACCATGCAATTCGGGCCCAAGCCCCTCTTCGAGAACATCTCGGTCAAGTTCGGCGAAGGCAACCGCTATGGCTTGATCGGCGCCAACGGCTGCGGCAAGTCGACCTTCATGAAGATCCTGGGCGGCGATCTCGAGCCGTCCTCGGGCAACGTCATGCTGGAGCCGAACGTGCGTCTCGGCAAATTGCGCCAGGACCAGTTCGCGTACGAAGACATGCGCGTACTCGACGTCGTCATGATGGGTCACACCGAAATGTGGGCCGCGATGACCGAGCGCGACGCGATCTACGCCAACCCCGACGCCACCGACGACGACTACATGCGCGCCGCCGACCTCGAAGCCAAGTTCGCCGAATACGACGGCTACACGGCCGAAGCGCGCGCGGGCGAACTGCTGCTCGGCATCGGCATCAACATCAACGATCACAATGGCCCGATGAGCAACGTCGCGCCGGGCTGGAAGCTGCGCGTGCTGCTCGCGCAGGCGCTGTTCTCGAAGCCCGACGTGCTGCTGCTCGACGAGCCGACCAACAACCTCGACATCAACTCGATCCGTTGGCTGGAAGACGTGCTGAACCAGTACAACTCGACGATGATCATCATCTCCCACGATCGGCACTTTCTGAACCAGGTCTGCACGCACATGGCGGACATGGACTACGGCACGTTGAAGGTCTGGCCGGGCAATTACGACGACTACATGCTGGCGTCGACGCAGGCGCGCGAGCGTCAGCAGGCCGCGAACCAGAAGGCGAAGGAGCGCGTGGCCGACCTGCAGGACTTCGTGCGCCGCTTCTCGGCGAACAAGTCGAAGGCGCGTCAGGCGACCAGCCGTCTGAAGATGATCGACAAGATCAAGATCGAGGAATTCAAGCCGTCGTCGCGTCAGAATCCGTTCATCCGCTTCGAGTACGAGAAGAAGCTGCACAACATCGCGGTGGTCGCGGAGGAAATCACGAAGAAGTACGACCGCACGATCTTCCAGAACTTTTCGCTCTCGGTGCAGCCGGGCGAGCGTATCGCGATCATCGGCGAGAACGGCGCGGGCAAGACGACGCTGCTCAAGTCGCTCAAGGGCGCGCTCGAACTCGATCACGGCACGGTGAAGTGGGCGGAAAACGCCAACGTCGGCTATATGCCGCAGGACACGTACGAAGAGTTTCCGAAGGACGAGACGCTGACCGAGTGGATCGACCAGTATCGCAAGGAGGGCGACGACGAGCAGATGATGCGCGGCACGCTCGGCCGTCTGCTCTTCAACGCGGACGATATCAAGAAGAACGTGAAGGTGCTGTCGGGCGGCGAAAAGGGCCGCATGATTTGGGGCAAGCTGATGCTCGGCCGCCACAACGTTCTGCTGATGGACGAGCCGACCAACCACATGGACATGGAGTCGATCGAGTCGCTGCAGATCGCGCTGGAGAAGTTCGAAGGCACGCTGATCTTCGTGTCGCACGACCGCGAGTTCGTAAGCGGGCTGGCGAATCGCATCATCGAAGTGAAGACGGATGGCACGCTGCGCGACTTCGGCGGGAATTACGAAGATTTTCTGGCGAGCCAGGGGATTCAGTAATCACCGGCTTCGCGCTCGCGCTGAAACAAGCGGCCCGCCTCGAAAGAGCGGGCCGTTTTTACATTCCGGTCAAAGCCTGTCGTTGCGAAACCGCATCGCCGTTCCTTCGCGCGTAATGCGCTCCCAGATCGCGCGTTTTTCGTCGTCGTTCAGAAACACCCAGTTGGACACTTCGCCGGCCGTGCGGCCGCAGCCTTTGCAGACGTCGTCGAAGAGCGTGGAGCACACGCCGATGCAGGGGCTATCAGGCAGATCGTGAAGATTCGAAGACATTGGGCTAGCTCGTGACCGCATCGGCGCCGAACAAAAAGGGCGGCAACGCGGCATTCAAAATCGTAAAAAAACTCAACGCGCGATACTGTAGCCTATCCGCGCGATCCAGTGATGCCGCTGGTTGTAATCGAGGATGTCCTCGCCGTACCCGTTGAAGTAGCTCACGAACAGATAGCCGCCCCACGCGCTGCCGATCAGCTTCGCGAGCGGATAGGTCAACTGCGATTCCACGCTGCCGTACCAGTGCTTCGAGCCTTTGCGTAATGTCGTCGCGAGTTGCCAGCCGTCCGGGCTGCCGTATTTCACGAGGAAATCGACGTAGCCGCGATAATCCGCGATGTCCTCGTTGCCCGCCTTCGACAGGTAGTAATAGAACTTCGGCGAGAGCGTCAGGTGATTGCCGTTCAGATCGCCGAAATCCCATGTCGGGCGCACGAACGCGATGTTGATCGAGCGCGATTCGTCGCCGCTCTTGCCGTTCGATTCATGCCCGATGCCCGCCGCGACGCCCATGCGCGTGAAGAGCGCGCTTTTCCAGCCGGTGTCCTCCACGTAATAGAACAGTTGCGGCTGAAAGCTGATGTCGCGAAACGGCACCGATTCGGCCGAGAGATTCCATATGGCCGTCTGCGTGTAGCCGAAATAGAGGTTGTCGAGGAAGCCGCGCGAGCGGGGATCGTCAGGCAGATGCAGGCGATATTTGAAGCTGAACTGGAATTTCGCGAGATTGTCGCCGTTTTTGCCATCCGCGAAATAGATCGGCTCGAACGTCGAGAAGCGGCCCGAGAGCAACGTGTCCGTGCTGGACGCCGGTTGGACGGCGGTATTCGCCGCGGCCGTCGCGACGGCGAGTTGGCCGGGCGTCGTCGCTTGCGACTCGGCCTTCTCCGCGGCGGCGACCTCGGTCTGCGTATCGCTGCGATTGAGCGTGACGAGCATCGGCGAAGCATCGAAGCCGACCGGATCGATCTTCACCGTCCCGCGCGCCGAATCGGGCCACGGCGCCGAAAAACGCACGCGGCGATACTGGCCGGGCGCAAGGCGCAGACGGTCCGGCACTGTCGGATCGCGTTCGAGCGTGAGCGGCGCCGGCGGCAAATCGCCATTGGTCAGATTCACGGTCAGTTGCTTCGGGACATCGACGGTCAGGGATTTCGCGTCATCGTCGGTATAGAGGAGCGTCAGTTCGAGCGGTTGCGAGGCGGCGGCTTCGCGCGCGGGTTGCAGCACCGCGACGGTCGCGTGCGTAGCGCCGCTTGTGCAAAGGCCGGCAAGAAGAAGCGCGAACATGCGTGCGCGGCCGGCAGAGCGGCGGGAATTTTTCAGCGAAATCGATCGTGGGCCGTGGGCCATGTAGTTCGTGTCCTGTTGGGGCGGGGCGGGCATCAGGACAGTCTGACAGCGCGAGCCGCGCCGCGATCCCGACATTCCAGACGAAATGGCATCGAAACCGGTGCGTCAGGCCGAAAACACCGCCTGCCAGAGCATCGCGCCGTTCAGCGCGACGATCACGCCCGCGCACATCCACGCCAGCGCCAGCGGCACGCGCGCGACGCGCCAGCGGCCCATCAGCGCGGCATCGGAGGCGAAGCGCACGAGTGGAATCACGGCGAGCGGCAATTGCAGGCTCAAGACGACTTGCGTCGCGACGAGGAGCGCGTTCGAACCATGCTGGCCGAAACTTCCGACCGCGACGAGCGCCGGACCGATCGCGAGCCCGCGCGTCAGGAGCGCCCGCGCCCAGCGCGCCATCTTGAGGCGCAGGAAGCCTTCCATCACCGCCTGGCCGGCGAGCGTGCCCGTGACCGTCGCGTTCAGGCCGCACGCGAGCAGCGCGGCGGCGAACACGACGCCCGCCCAATGACTGCCGACGAGCGGCGCAATGAGACGGTGGGCGTCGGCGAGATCGTTCACACCGGTGTGGCCGTTCGCGTGGAAGACGGCGGCCGCGACGATCAGTAACGACGCGTTGACGATGAACGCAAGCCCGAGCGAGCCGAACGTATCGATGTTCACGCCACGAAGCGCGCGCCCCATGGTCGCGTCGTCGCGGGCGCTCGCGTGCTCCTTGACGAGCGCGGAGTGCAGGTAAAGGTTGTGCGGCATCACGGTCGCGCCGAGCACGCCGGCGGCGAGCCAGAGCATGCCGGCATCGCGGACGAGTTCGCGCGACGGCGCGAGCCCGCGCAGCGCATCGCCCCAGACCGGATGCGCCAGCGCGAGTTCGATGACGAAGCACAAACTCACGAGAAAGATGAGCGTCGATACCGCCCGCTGCAGGGACCGCTTGCCGCGGTTTTGCAGCGCGAGCATCGCGAAGGTTCCGACCGCCGAAACCAGCACGCCGGCCGTGAGCGAGAGGCCGAAGAGCATTTGCAGCGCAACCGCGCTGCCGACGACTTCCGCGACGTCGCACGCGATGATCGCGATTTCGCACGCGATCCACAGGACAAGCGTCGTACGGCGGCTGTAGCGTTCGCGGCACAGTTGCGCGAGGTCGCGCCCGGTCACGACGCCCACGCGCGACGCGACCCATTGCAGCAGCATCCCCATCAGGCTCGCGAGCAGGACGACGAAAAGCAGCGAGTAACCGTAGCGCGCGCCGCTCGCGAGCGCCGTCGCCCAGTTGCCGGGATCCATGTAGCCGACAGCGACGAGCGCGCCCGCGCCGGCGAACGAATACCAGTGTCTGCGCGGGCGCGGCGCGCGCTCCCGATCTTCACGGGTCGCCACGGGCGACTGCGCGTCGGATTTCGCGGCTGACGGCCGGGCGAGCGCGGAGGGATTGGTATTCATGCGGGAGGCGGCCTCGAATAGCGTTGCAACGGTGCGCGTTGCCGGTTCAGAAGACGCCGCTTTTCGCGGCGCACGTCGAATTGGCTCGCAACAACTGTTCCGCTGGCTATTCGTCAGGCTTGTCCCGTGTCGGCCGCGCTTGTGCGAGTCAACGAAACGACGAAGAAACGACTCGCAAAACGGCGGGCGCAAGGGGACGCAGGCGACCGACCACGAATAATGACATTGCATCGGGCTTACGCCTGCGTGTCACTTTGACGAGTGTGGGTTTATCACGTGCCGCGGCAGCGGATTAGGGGCTAAAATGCGCGCTCTTTCCGGCTGTCGGCGCGCGGCGCTAAGCCGGGCAGAGCCCCGCGCGGCAAGACCGTCGCCGCGTGGCGCAAGGGCGTGTACATTTTGCGCGACAAGCGGCGGATATTTTTTGTCGCGTCCGCGTTTAATGGTAGTTTTCGGGGTTTTAGGGGAGTCGCGGGTCGCTCGGCGATGCGAAAATGCGCCGGGTCCGGGCGGCACGACGTCGTGACAAGTCGGAACAAGGGAGAATCGAAATGAACGAGAAACTGGCGAGCCGCACGGCCAAGCTGGCGGGCGCCCTGGCATGCGCCGCGATGTTGACTCCGCTCGCGGCCTTCGCGAAAGACACGCAGTTGAACGTGTACAACTGGTCGGACTATATCGCGAAGGACACGATTCCCAACTTCACCAAGCAGACCGGCATCAAGGTGAAGTACGACAACTACGACAGCGACGACACCCTGCAGGCCAAGCTCCTGACCGGCCGTTCCGGCTATGACATCGTCGTGCCGACCAGCAATTACGCCGGCAAGCAGATCGCCGCGAACATCTTCGCGCCGCTCGACAAGTCGAAGCTGCCGAACCTCAAATATCTCGATCCCGACCTGATGAAGCTCGTCGAGGGCGCGGATCCGGGCAATAAATACACGGTGCCCTGGGCGTACGGCACGACGGGCCTCGGCTACAACGTCGACAAGGCGAAGCAGATCCTCGGCGCGAACGCCGAACTGAACAACTGGGACATCCTTTTCAAGCCCGAGAACATCTCGAAGCTGAAGGCGTGCGGCGTCTCGGTGCTCGACGCGCCGGACCAGATGTTCGCGGCCGCGCTGCATTACATCGGCAAGGATCCGATGAGCACGAACCCGGCCGATTATCGCGAAGCGCTCGCGATGATGAAGAAAATCCGTCCGTACATCACGCAGTTCAACTCGTCGGGCTACATCAACGACATGGTCGGCGGCGATATCTGCTTCACCTACGGCTGGTCGGGCGACGTCGTGATCGCGAAGCATCGCGCCGTCGATGCCAAGAAGCCGTTCAAGATCGAGTACTACATTCCGAAGGGCGGCGCGCCCGTGTGGTTCGACGTGATGGCGATTCCGAAGGACGCCAAGAACAAGGACGCGGCGCACGAGTGGATCAACTACATCGAGACGCCGCAGGTTCACGCCGCGATCACCAACGCCGTGTACTACCCGAGCGCAAATCTCGAAGCGCGCAAGTACGTGGACAAGGACGTCGCGAACGATCCGGCCGTGTATCCGCCGCAGGATGTCATCAAGACGCTGTTCCTGCTGAAGCCGCTGCCGCCGGAAATCCAGCGCCTGCAGACGCGGCTCTGGACGGAATTCAAGTCCGGCCGATGAATCCGATAAGCCGGTTATTCTTTTGAAACGACGAAGCCCCTGGACCTCCGGGGGCTTTGTTCGTGATCGCATCGCGTGGCGGGGCGAGTCACGAAAGACGCATGGAAGCAAGGAGTCGAACAGGCAATCATGAGTGAGCAGTCGAGCGCGTTGAAGGCAGCGCCTAATTCCGGCCGGCGCGAGCCGGGCAGTTTCCCATCGGTCTCGAGCACGGACGACAGCTTCGTGCAGATCGTCGATGTCGTGAAGAAGTTCGGCGAGACGACGGCCGTGCGGGGCGTCAACCTGTCGGTGAAGAAGGGCGAGCTGTTCGCGCTGCTGGGCAGCTCGGGCTGCGGCAAGTCGACTCTTTTGCGCATGCTCGCCGGACTCGAATCCGTCACCGAAGGGCAGATTCTGATCGACGGGGAAGACCTCGCGAAGATGCCGCCGTACAACCGGCCGGTCAACATGATGTTCCAGTCCTACGCGCTCTTTCCGCACATGAGCGTGGAATCGAACGTCGCGTTCGGGCTGAAGCAGGAAGGCGTAAAGGGCGGCGAGCTGAAGGACCGCGTCCACAACGCGCTCGAACTCGTGCAGATGGCGAAGTTCGCCAAGCGCAAGCCGCACCAGTTGTCGGGTGGTCAGCAGCAGCGCGTCGCGCTCGCGCGCAGCCTCGTCAAGCGACCTAAGCTGCTTCTGCTCGACGAGCCGATGTCCGCGCTCGACAAACAGATTCGCCAGCGCACGCAGATCGAGCTCGTCAATATTCTCGATACGGTGGGCGTCACCTGCATCATGGTGACGCACGATCAGGAAGAAGCGATGACGATGGCCAATCGCATCGCCGTGATGAGCGAAGGGCAGATCGTGCAGCTCGGCACGCCGCACGAAGTCTATGAGTATCCGAATAGCCGCTTCTCCGCGCAGTTCATCGGCTCGACCAATCTCTTCGACGGCAATGTCGTCGAGGACGAGCCGGATCACATCTTCGTCGAATCGCCGGACCTTCCGGTGCGGCTCTATGTGAGCCACGGCATCACCGGGCCGCTCGGCATGCCGGTGACGATATCCGTGCGTCCCGAACGCATCGCGCTCACGCGCAAGCCGCCCGAAGGCACCTACAACTGGGGCCGCGGCAAGGTGACGAACATCGCGTACATGGGCGGCTACACGCTCTATCACGTGACGCTCGATTCCGGCAAGGTCGTGGTCGCGAACCTGTCGAGCCTCGCGATCGGCGAGATCGATTCGCCCACGTTCGACGACGAAGTCTACGTGCGATGGAGCGCGTCGGCGGGCGTGGTGCTGACCGCATGATGACGAACTGGCTCAAGCGCATCGGCGTTTCCGGACGCACGCTCGTCATCGGCGGTCCGTATCTGTGGCTTCTGCTGCTGTTCTTCGTGCCGTTCCTGCTCGTCGTGAAGATCAGCTTCGCGGACAGCCAGCTCGGCATTCCGCCGTACACGGATCTCGTGACGATGGAAGAGGGCGTGATGCATATCGCGCTCGACTTCGCGCACTACGCGTTCCTTGTCAAGGACAGCCTGTACTTCGCGACCTACATGAACTCGCTGCTGGTCGCGGCGGTATCGACGGTGCTGTGCCTCCTGATCGGCTATCCGATGGCGTATTACATCGCCCGTTCGAATCCGGCCACGCGCAACATCCTGATGATGGCCGTGATGCTGCCGTTCTGGACGTCGTTCCTCATTCGCGTGTACGCGTGGATCGGCATTCTGAAGAACAACGGCCTGCTCAATAACTTTCTGATTTCGATCGGCCTGCTGCATTCGCCGATCGAGCTGTATCACACGAACATCGCGGTATATATCGGCATGGTGTATTCGTATTTGCCGTTTCTCGTGATGCCGCTTTACGCGCATCTCGTGAAGATGGATCTGACTTTGCTCGAAGCGGCCTACGATCTCGGCGCGAAGCCGTGGAAGGCGTTCGTGCAGATCACGTTGCCGCTGTCGAAGAACGGCATCATCGCGGGCTGCCTGCTCGTGTTCATTCCGGCGGTGGGCGAGTACGTGATTCCCGAACTGCTCGGCGGCGCGGATACGCTGATGATCGGCCGCGTCATGTGGAACGAGTTCTTCAACAACGCCGACTGGCCGATGGCTTCCGCCGTCACTTGCGCGATGGTCCTCTTGCTGCTCGTGCCGATGGCGCTTTTCCAGCACTTCCAGGCGAAGCAACTGGAGGAAAAGCGATGATCAAGGTCAGCCGTCCGTTGCAAATCACCGCGCTCGGACTCGGGTTCGCGTTCCTCTATATACCGATCCTGAGTCTCATCGTCTATTCGTTCAACGATTCGCCGCTCGTCACCGTCTGGACCGAGCCGTCGCTCAAGTGGTATCGCGCGCTCGTCACCGACGACGAACTGATCAACGCGGCGTGGCTGTCGTTGCGCATCGCGTTTTTCACGGCGTGCGCGTCGGTCGTCATCGGCACGTGGGCGGGCTTCGTGCTCGCGCGCATGGGGCGCTTCAAGGGCTTCACGCTCTACGCGGGCATGATCAACGCGCCGCTCGTGATCCCCGAAGTCATTCAGGGCATTTCGCTGCTGCTGTTGTTCGTCGAAATGGCGAAGCTCATCGGATGGCCGGATCGCGGATTCTTCACGATCTGGATCGGACACGTCATGTTGTGCATCTCATATGTGGCGATCATCGTGGAATCGCGGGTGCGGGAGCTGAATCCTTCGCTGGAGGAGGCCGCGCTCGATCTCGGCGCGACGCCGCTGCGCGTGTTCTTCTCGATCACGCTGCCGCTGATCTCGCAGGCGCTCGTCGCCGGTTGGCTGCTGTCGTTCACGCTTTCGATCGACGATCTCGTGCTGTCGGCGTTCCTGTCCGGTCCCGGTTCGACGACATTGCCGCTCGTCGTGTTCTCGCGCGTGCGTCTTGGCCTGAATCCGGAGATGAACGCGCTCGCGACTTTGTTCATCGCGCTCGTGACGGTCGGCGTGATCGCGGCGAACGTCTTCATGCTGCGCAGCGAACGGAGAAAACTCGCAACGGTGATGTGACGTCAAGTGGCCGGACGCAAAAAGCGCGTCCGGCACGACGCTGTAAACGCCGAAGGGCCATCGCGATGTTCAGTCGCGATGGCCCTTCTTGCATCAAGACGCGCCGCTTACTTCGCTGCTGCGTCCTTCAGAACGACGCGCGTCGGACCGCCGATGCTATTCATGAGCAGGTCTCCGTTGGACATGTACTGGATGATGGCGTAAGCGCCGTTGCCCAGATTGCTCTGCCCGAACGACACGCGATGCACGGTCTTGCCGGTGTTCCAGTCCATGCCGGTGATTTCCCAACCCGTCTTCGGATAGTAGCCGTTCACGAACACCATGTTCGACGCCGAACTCGTGCTCGGCACCATGCTGATGGAAACGACGTCGTCACGCGTCCAGACCGAGCGCCATGCGTGCTTCTTCGGATCCCATTCGAGACGCTCGGCACCCGAGGCCGGCTTGTTGACCGGACCGAGCGACAGCACGTCGACGAGCTTGTCCGGATGGCCCTTCTCGGCAACGTTGTTGACGACGAACGCGCCGTAGCCGTTCACGACCACCGACTGTTCGCTCTGAACGAACTTCGGCGGATGCTTGAGTCCGGCCGTGATGCCGATCTGACCGGCGATGCGCGGCGACTTCGTACCCGGAATCTGCTTCCAGCCCGCGGGCATCTGGTCGCGCCAGAACGCGACGAGGTGCATGCGGTTCGCGCCGTCCGTGATGACCACGAGCTTGTCCTGGTCGTCGCCGAAGCCCATGAGCGTGGGCGTGGAGCCGGTGCCGTCGCCGAACTTGACTGCGGGCGGCTGATCGCCGTGCTCGTATTCGGCCTTCCATGCGCCGTCTGCTTCGTCTTCCGAGAGCTTCGTGCCGGTCCAAACGACCTTATGCATCACGCGATTCGACGCAATGTAGATCCCGCCTTTCTGATCGATCGCGAACGAGTTGCTCACGAATTCGCCCGGCGCAAAGCGGATCGTCTGCGGCTGGCCTTCGAGCGAACGGTCGAACACGCTGATCGACACGTTCGATGCCACGACGAACTTGCCGTCGTATGTGACACCCGTGCCGACGAGATGCGCCTTGCCGACGATCGGTTTCATGTCGATCGTCTTGATGACCTTGATGCCGGCGGCCGGATTCTTTTCGTCCACGAGACCGAACATGCTGATGTTGCCGTCCGAATCGTTGTAGTAGACGTGATTATCCTTGTCCACCACCGAGTACACGCCGTTGACGACGCGCGTCCAGTCGAGGCCGTAGGTCTTGAACACTGCGTCTTCGGCCTGCTTGATGTTCGTGTAGCGCTCGCCGAGCACCTTGTCGTGCAGCGCGGCCGGAATGACCTTGTTGCCGGGCGCCGGGGCGCGTGCGACTTCTTTGAAGCCGCCGTTCGACACGTCGATATACGTCACGCCTTCGCTGGACACGCCCCACATGTAGTTCGGCGACGTCGACGCGAGCGTCATGATGTTCACCGGACCGGCGACGACGCGCGGCGCCTTGCTGATATCGACGTTGAAGAAGCCGGGCTTGACCGCATACGGAAACGCATCGCTCTGCGACGAATCGAAGTGCGTGATCGAATATTTCTCGGCGGCGAGGAACGGGTTGCGCGGCGGCTGCTTCGCTTCCAGCGCGTGCGCGGTGCCCGCAGCGAACAGCAGCGCGGTTATCGTGCTGACAGAGGTTTTTTTCATGCGTTGCTCCTTCTTCGGGTTGAATTCATATCGCGATGCGGGCAGGCATCAGAACGCCAGCGTCGCGCTTGCCATGAAACTGTTGGTGCTCTTGAGCCGGTTCGTGCTCGCGATGCTCGGCACCCAGCGCAAGCTCGCCGAAACGGGATGTTTGCCGCCCACCTTGGTGTCGTAAGTGACGATGGGACCGAGCGAGAAGTCATGTCCGACGAAGCCGTCGAGCCGATCGGCGACTGGGCCGGAGTCCTTGCCGAGCTGCTGAACGGTGCCCATCACGAGGCCTGCGCCGACGCCATTGGCGAATTTCTTCAGGCCCATTAGATCGAGCGTGAAGAGCGGGGCGTTTTGATATTCGGTGGCTTGATTGCGCGTGTAGAACTGCAGTCCCGCGACGGCGTCGAATTCCAGGCCGTACTGCGGAACGAGCTTCGTGTACGCCACTTGAGGCACGAAGGTCCAGTTGTTCAGGCTCGTGTTGGCGAGCGCGTTCGGGTCGTAACGGCCGGTCGGCGCCCAGACGTTGAAGCTGAGCGCGATGTGATCGGTGCGCGAGAAGTGGTATCCCGCGACGATCGGCGTGAAGTAGAGGTCAAACAAGTTCGCGGCGCTGTCGCTGCGCGCGCCGTTCAGGCGTCCGACGGACGCGCCTGCTTTCACGTCGGTCCAGACGTAGGGCAGCGTGATGGCGGACGCGAAACTCCATCCGCCCGTGCTGCCCCACGAGCGCATCAGGGTAGCGAGCGTGAAGTCGATCTTCGCGTCGACGCCGGCAGTCGCCGTGCCGGCGATCGGCACGGAGCGGTTCGCGCCGATCGAGCCGTCGAGATAGATGTTCTCGAAGTTCACGATGGTCATCGGCTCGGGCGGCACGATGCCCGCGCTCGGGCCGACGCTCATGCCCGCGACAGGCCGGCCGAGCGCGCTTTCGGTTGCATGAGCAACGGGAATGCAGGCCGATGAGGCCGCCAGCATCAGCGCCAGAACTGATCGGCGCGCGGTAAGTCCGCGACGCGTGCCGAATTCAGATAAAACGCATTGCATTATTCCCGTTTCTGGGATTCGATTTATTTTGCTCATTGTTTGAAAAATTGGTGCGTCCAAAAGCGCCGTAATAAATGGATCCGTCTATCTATCCGCTTTGTAAATATCGCGGTTGACATTAATTGAATTTAATCGCTATTCGTAGGTGTGCGTGTTCCCGCAACGATGGATCGTTGCTGCCTGTACTTGCCGGAGAGAGTTCTTGTTCGTGCCGAATCAGCTCCGCGAACTTTGAAACGGGCGCTAATGGCGATTGAAAAAGATTAAACAGTGCTCAGGTTTAGAAACAGATCTTCCGACTGCATTTGGTTGGCGACACTATCAGCGCGCACGTGCGCAGACAAGCTTTGCCGCCGCTTTGAGAAAATCTCAGCGTGAAGTTTGCGCAAAACGAGTTCGGGGCGCACGATGCGCCCCGAGAAAAGACATGCAAACGCCTGCTTGCGAAAGCTTCAGTCGCCCGACGCTTCCCGCGCGAGCGCGAGATGCTTCGCGAAGGTCGTCGGGTCGGTATTGGTGCCGCACAGCAGCACGCCGACACGATTGCCTTCCAGCCGCTCGCGCAACGGTCCGAGCAGGGCGGCGGTGGCGGCGGCGCATGCCGGCTCGACCGCCAGTTTGAGTTCACCGAACAACTGCAGCATGCCGTGACGCAGCTCGTTGTCCGACACGGTGACGATCTCGTCGATATGCCGCCGGCATAGCTCGTAGCTGTACTGCTCGGTATGCGGCGCCATCAAAGAATCGGCGATGCCGTGCATCGCGCCCATCTTGACCGTGTGATTCGCCTCGAAGCTGCGTTTCATCGCATCCGAGCCTTCCGGTTCCACGCCGAAGACATGCAGCGACGGATTTGCGAGGCGCATCGCCGTCGATACGCCCGCGGCCAGGCCGCCGCCGCCGATCGGCAGGATGACGGCGTCGAGATCGGGCGCCTGCGACGTCCACTCGTAGCCGAGCGTCGCCGTGCCGAGCACCGTGCGATAGCCGTTGAACGGATGGATGAACACGCGTCCTTCTTCCGCTTCGACGCGCCGCACGACATCGAACGCCTCGGCGACGTTCTCCGCGAACACGACTTCCGCGCCGTAGCGCCGGCACAGCGCCACGCGCGCCGGGCTCGCGCTCTTGATGATGACGACCTTCGCGCCCACTTCCATGCGCTGCGCCGCGTACGCGACCGCCACCGCGTGATTGCCCGCCGATACGCACGTGACGCCCGCCGAACGTTCGCTGTCGGTGAGCGCGAGGATATTCGAAAACGCGCCGCGCGCCTTGAACGTGCCGCTTGCCTGCAAGAGTTCGAACTTGAACGTGACCGGCGTGCCTTCGAGCGTCGGAAAGTCGTGGCGCTCGAAGGTCGGGGTGCGCGTCACCCACGGCGTGAGCGCCATATGCTGCTCGGCGATTTCGTCGAGCGTCGGAATCGGTGTGCCGTCGATCGTATTGTCGGAATGCTGCATGGCAGTGGACATGACGTGTTGTCGATCTGGAGAGGTCAACGGGGCTGTGCTTCGACGGACATGCTGTGGATGAACTTGCCCAGGAACGCCTCGCACTGGACGAGCTGTTCGAGCGACACATACTCGTTCGCCTTGTGCGCCTGTTCGATGTTGCCCGGCCCGCAGACGATGCTCGGCACGCCCGCGTTCGCGAACAAGCCCGCTTCGGTGCCGTAGGCGACCTTGTGCTTGTCCTGATTTTGCGTGAGCGCGCGCACGAGTTGCGTGATCGCGGCCTGCTCGGTGGCGTCGAGGCCGGGCGCGGACGCGAGCTTCGTGAATTCGATCGCCGCGTTGCCGTGTTCCTTCAGCATCTTCGGCAGCAGCGTGTCATGCGCGTACGACTGGATGCGTTTGAAGATCTGATCGGGATCGATCGTCGGCAAATTGCGGAATTCGAACTCGAAGTTGCATTCGGCGGGCACGGTGTTGATCGCGTTGCCGCCTTTTATCGTGCTCGTCTGACCGGTGGTGAAGGGCACGTCGTAGAGTTCGTCGAACGGACCTTGCGCGCGAAACTCGTCGACGAGATCGCGGATGTGGCAGATGAGCCGCGCTGCGTACTCGATCGCGTTCAGGCCCTTCGGCGTCAGCGACGAATGCGCCGCGAAGCCGCGCACGCAGCAGTGATAAGTGTTGATGCCTTTGTGCGCGATGATCGGGCGCATCGATGTCGGTTCGCCGACGATGCAGCCATCGGGTTTGAGGCCGCGCTTTTTCAGGTCGGCGATCATCAGCGGCGCGCCGGCGCAGCCGACTTCTTCGTCGTAGGAAAGCGCGAAGTGGATGGGTTTCGCGAGCTTGGTCGCCTGCATCTTCGGTAGCATGGCGAGCGCGGCGCCGATGAAGCCTTTCATGTCACACGAGCCGCGGCCGTAGAGGAGGCCGTCGCGCACTTCGGGCTTGAACGGATCGCTCTGCCAGTCCTGACCGTCGACCGGAACGACATCGGTGTGACCCGACAGCACGATGCCGCCGTCGGTTTGGCCGTCGTGCGCCGGGACCGTGGCGAAGAGATTCGCCCACTGGCCGCGCGGATCGTTGGTGATGGTCGCTTCGATGCCCGCTTTTCGCAGTTCGTCGCGTACCGTTTCGATCAGGCCGAGATTCGGATTGCGGCTTACGGTATCGATGGATACGAGCCGTTCGATCCACGGCAGGGAAATGGGCGTTTCGGTTCTGGATTGAGCTTCGAGATTCGCCGTGTCAGCGATCTGTGACATATTTTTGCTCCTGCGGGTAGGGTTTGATCATAGCCCAAAAGAATGATGCTGGCCGCAGGGGGCTTTTTGCTTTTGAGTTTTGGGGCTTTTGAGCTTTGGCGCTTTGGGGTTGTCGCCGGATCCCGTTTTCGCGTCGGTCTATTAGCACTGCCCCTGTGCGGGGCGGCAGTCACTTTCTTTGCTGCTGCAAAGAAAGTAAGCAAAGAAAGCAGCTTCCGATACGCCCGCGGTCACACGCAATTTGGGTAGTCCTCTCGTCCATCGTGGGCTGCCTAAAGAGTGCCCTCATAGGCCCCATCGGGCTTGGCTCGCGCACGGTCTGTCACATCGCACCACACAACAAACCGGTTCAGCACCAAATAGCTCCAGCCCGCTTCGCGGCCGACCGGTCAATCGGGTCTGCGTGTGCTTTGCTACTAAATTCTCTCTCGCACCGCACATGCAAACCTATGGTTTCCCTTGCATACCCAACGGCAGCGCGTAGCGCTGTGCCGAAGCTATTTCGTGCTGAACCAGCGCGGTAAAGGGAATGGCTCGTCAGACCGTGCGCGAGCCAAGCCCGGTTGGGCCTATGAGGGCACTCGTTAGGCGAGTGCCATCGAGAACGAGAGAACTACCCAAATTGCGTGTGACCGCGGGCCTGAAAAGCTGCTTTCTTTGCTTACTTTCTTTGCAGCAGCAAAGAAAGTGAGTGCCGCCCCGCACAGGGGCAACGCTAATAGACCGCCACGAAACCGGGATCCGGCGACTACAGTAAGCAAAGTGAGCCCCACCCCGCACAGGAGGCAACGCTGACAGACCGAAAGCAAATCGGAATCCGGCGAAAACAAAAAAATCACCGAACAACAGCGGCCGGTTTCCGAACCGGCCCCCCCAACGCCCGCAACGTCTCCTTGACAGTAGAGATCCGCACCGAGAGATCGGGACTCCGCGACTCGATGCGCAACTTGTCCTGACCCGCGAGCTTGATGTGCTTATGCTTCTGCACCATCTCGATGATCTTCATGCCATCGACGGGCGGGTTCGGAACGAACTGCAGCGAGATCGACTGCTCGCCCGCGTCGATCTTCGAGATGCCGAGCGGTTTCGCAGCAAGACGCAGCCGATGCGTCTCCACGAGCGCATGCGCCTGCGGCGGCAGCTTCCCAAAGCGATCGACGAGCTCTTCGAGAATGCCATCGATCGCATCGCTCGATTCGCAGTTCGCGAGCCGCTTGTACAACGACAAACGCTCCTGCACATCGGCGCAGTAATCGGCGGGCAGAATCGCGGGCGCGTGCAGATTGATCTCGGTCGTTGCCGCAAGCGGGGCGTTCAGATCCGGCTCGCGGCCTTCGCGCAGCGCACGCACGGCGTCGTTCAGCATGTCGGTGTAAAGCTGGAAGCCGATCTCGTGAATCTCGCCCGATTGCTTGTCGCCGAGCACCTCGCCCGTACCGCGAATCTCCAGGTCGTGCATCGCGAGATAAAAACCCGAGCCGAGTTCCTCCATCTGCTGAATGGCTTCGAGCCGCCGCTGCGCCTGCTTCGTCAGCGATTGCGGATCGTGCACCAGCAAATACGCATACGCCTGGTGATGCGAACGCCCGACACGTCCGCGCAACTGATGCAACTGCGCAAGACCGAACTTGTCCGCACGATGCATGAGGATCGTGTTCGCGCTCGGCACGTCGATGCCGGTCTCGATGATCGTCGTGCACAACAGCACGTTCGCGCGCTGGCCGACGAAATCGCGCATCACGCGTTCGAGCTCGCGCTCGTGCATCTGTCCGTGCGCAACCGCGATGCGCGCCTCGGGCACCAGCGCTTCGAGCATCGCGCGCCGATTCTCGATCGTCTCGACTTCGTTGTGCAGGAAGTAAACCTGGCCGCCGCGCTTCAGTTCGCGCAGCATCGCCTCGCGGATCACGCCGTCTTCCTCGCGCCGCACGAAGGTCTTGATCGCGAGCCGCTTCTGCGGCGCGGTCGCGATCACGGAAAAATCACGCAGGCCTTCGAGTGCCATGCCGAGCGTGCGCGGAATCGGCGTCGCGGTGAGCGTGAGCACGTCGACCTCGGCGCGCAATGCCTTGAGCGCCTCCTTCTGCCGCACGCCGAAGCGATGCTCCTCGTCGATGATCACGAGCCCGAGCCGCTTGAACTTCACATCGCTCGACAAGAGCTTGTGTGTGCCGATGACGATATCGACCGAGCCTTCGTTGATCTGCTGCACGGCCGTCGAAACTTCCTTGCCGGTCTTGAAGCGCGACAGTTCCGCGATGCGCACCGGCCAGTCGGCGAAACGGTCGGTGAAGGTCTGCGTGTGCTGTTCCGCAAGCAGCGTCGTCGGCGAAAGAATCGCGACCTGCTTGCCCGCCATCACCGCGATGAACGCGGCGCGCAGCGCGACTTCCGTTTTGCCGAAGCCGACATCGCCGCACACGAGACGGTCCATCGGTTTGCCGCTCGTCATGTCGCCGATGACGGCTGCGATCGCCGCCGCCTGGTCGGGCGTTTCCTCGAAGCCGAAGCTCTCCGCGAACTTGGTGTAGTCGCGCGGCTCGAGCTTGAACGCATAACCTTCGCGCGCCGCGCGGCGCGCGTAGAGGTTGAGCAGCTCGGCGGCCGTATCGCGAATCTGCTGCGCGGCCTTGCGTTTGGCTTTTTCCCACTGGCCGGAGCCGAGCGTATGCAGCGGCGCGCTTTCCGGGTCCGCGCCGCTGTAGCGCGAGATCACATGCAATTGCGCGACGGGCACATACAGCTTCGCCTCGTTCTGATACTCGAGATGCAGGAATTCGGTTTCACCTTCGCCGAGGTCCATCGACACGAGGCCCATGTATCGGCCGATGCCATGCTGCGCATGCACGACGGGATCGCCGACCTTCAGTTCGGCGAGATCGCGCACCATCGAATCGACGTTGCTCGCCTGCTCCTGACGACGCCGTCCGGCGCGGCGCGCGAGCGGTCCGTAAAGCTCCGTCTCGGTGACGATCGACAGCTTCTCCAACGGCAGCGCGAAACCGTTGGCGAGCGGCGCGATGCCGAGCGTGAACTTGCCGTCGGCGGTCAGCCATTCGTGGAACGTGTCGCGCAATTCGCCGCGCAGGCCGTTGTCGGCGAGCAATTGCTGGATCGTCTCGCGACGTCCCGCCGATTCCGCGACGAGCATCACGCGATTGTCCGTCTGCTCCAGATAGTGACGCAGCGCGAGCAAAGGCTCGTCGGCGTGACGGTCGATCGCGAGGCCCGGCAGCGGCACGGCCCAGCCGCCTTCGGGCGTCGCGGGAAACTTCAACTGCGCGAAGGGCTTCGCGAACGTGAAGAAATCGTCGTCTGTCAGAAAGAGCCGGCGCGGTTCGAGCAAGGGCCGCTCGCGATCGTGCGAAAGGAAGTCGTAGCGCTGCTTCGTGTCGTGCGTGAAGCGTTTGATCGCGGCGTCCATATCGCCGACAAACGCGAGCTGCGAGCCTTGCGGCAAGTAATGAAAGAGCGTCGCGGTTTCATCGAAGAAGAGCGGCAGATAGTATTCGATGCCCGCCGAGGGCACGCCATTGCCCATGTCCTTGTAAATCTGCGAGCGGCTCGGATCGCCCTCGAAGACCTCTCGCCAGCGGCTGCGAAAGGCGGTGCGCGCGGCTTCGTCGAACGGGAACTCGCGGCCCGGCAGCAGGCGCACGTCGCGCACCGGATAAAGGCTGCGCTGCGTGTCCGGATCGAACGCGCGGATGGAGTCCACCTGGTCGTCGAACAGATCGATGCGATACGGCAGCGCCGAGCCCATCGGATAGAGATCGATGAGCGAGCCGCGCACGCAATACTCGCCCGGCCGCACGACCTGGCTCACGTGCTCGTAACCCGCGAGCGTCAATTGCGCCTTGAGCTTCGCTTCGTCGAGCCGCTCGCCCTGCGTGAACGAGAACGTGTAAGCCGCGAGAAACGACGCGGGCGGCATGCGATAGAGCGCGGTCGTCGCCGGGACGATGAGGATGTCGCAGCGGCCTTCGCCGAGATCGTGCAGCGTCGCGAGACGTTCCGAGACGAGATCCTGGTGCGGCGAAAACGTGTCGTACGGCAGCGTCTCCCAGTCGGGCAGAAGGCGCACGCGCGCATCGGGCGCGAAGTAGGGGATTTCGGCGGCGAGACGCTGCGCATCGACTGCGCTCGCGGTGACGACCGTCAGGAGCGGCACGCTCTCGCGATACGCGGCGTAGTAACGCGCGATGGCGAGCGCATCGGACGAGCCGGAAGCGCCATCGAAAACGAAGCGCTGACCCGGTTTCACGAGCGCGATGGGAGAACTGGACTGCGCGTTGACGGCTTTGGAAGGCATAAGGTGTGCATGGAGCCGTCCGGCAAACGCGGGTTCGGAGAGTCGAACCGGCGTGCGCGGGACGTGGTCGCGAAAGACCTATTATAAAATCCGGGCTTCAACTTTGACTTGTTCACCTCATCTGCTCGACTATTCGCCCGTGACTTCGCGCCTGTTCTCACTGATTCCCTGCGCCGGCACCGGCAGCCGCTCCGGCGCGCCGATGCCGAAGCAATACCAGACGATCGCGGGCCGCCCAATGCTCGCGTACACGCTCGCGGCGTTCGACGCGTGCTCCGAATTCTCGCAGACGCTCGTCGTGCTCGCACCGGACGACAACCACTTCGACGCGCGCCGCTTCGCCGGATTGCGCTTCGCGGTCGAGCGCTGCGGCGGCGCCTCGCGGCAAGCGTCGGTGTACAACGGGCTCGTCGCGCTCGCGAAATTCGGCGCGCGCGAAGACGACTGGGTCCTCGTGCACGACGCCGCGCGCCCCGGCATCACCCCGGAGCTGATTCGCAAGCTTGTCGCGGAACTGCGCGACGATGCGGTCGGCGGCATTCTCGCGCTGCCGGTCGCGGACACGCTGAAACGCGTCGCACCGAACATGCCCGATGTCCCCACGGACGACGTGCGCGTCGCGCGCACGGAATCGCGCGACGGGCTCTGGCAGGCGCAGACGCCGCAAATGTTCCGGCTCGGCATGCTGCGCGAAGCGATCGAGCGTGCGCGTCACGACGGCCACGACCTGACGGACGAAGCGAGCGCGATCGAATGGCTCGGTCATTCGCCGAAACTGGTTCAGGGCAGTCTGCGCAACTTCAAGGTGACGTATCCGGAGGATTTCGCGCTCGCGGGCGCGATGCTTTCGGCCGGCGCCTGACTCACACTCAACAGAGGTTTGGATCGATGGATTTCAGAATCGGACAAGGGTACGACGTCCACCAGCTCGTCGAAGGCCGCCCGCTCATCATCGGCGGCGTGACGATTCCCTACGAGCGCGGTCTGCTCGGCCACTCGGACGCCGACGTGCTGCTGCACGCGATCACCGATGCGCTGTTCGGCGCGGCGTCGCTCGGCGACATCGGCAGGCATTTCCCGGACACGGCGACCGAATTCGCCGGCGCGGACAGCCGCGTGCTGCTGCGCAAGGCGTTCCGGCGCGTGTCGGAGGCGGGTTTCGCGATCGCGAACGTCGACAGCACGATCATCGCGCAGGCGCCGAAACTCAGCTCCCATATCGATGCCATGCGCGAAAACATCGCCGCTGATCTCGATCTTTCAATGGATCGCGTGAACGTCAAGGCCAAGACGAACGAGAAGCTCGGCTATCTCGGGCGCAAGGAAGGCATCGAAGCGCAGGCCGCGGTGCTTTTGCGCCGGACGTCAATCGACGGCTAAAGCGCGGCGGGAAGCGCTATTTCCCTTCGGCTTCGATCGTCAGCGCGACGGCGTTGATCACCGCGGCGATGCGGCCGACGTCGCGCAGTTGCGTCGTCGACATGCCTTCGGCCACGAGATTCTCGTAGTGCGATTTCACGCAGAAATGGCACTTGCCGACGATCGACGCCGCGAGCGCGTACATCTCGAAGCGCCGCTTGTCGACGCCGCCGTGCGACGCATACGCGTTCATGCGCAAGTTCGCGGGCTGCGTCTTGAGATCGGCGTTGTCGGCCATTTCCAGGTACGGATACCAGACGTTGTTCATGCCCATCAGCGCGGCCGCGGTGAGCACGGCGTTCGTCTCTTCGGGCGACAGCGCGCCCGAGTTGCGAATGATGGCGACGAGCTTCGTCGCTTTCGCGGCAAACGCGGCGGCGAGCGCGACGCCAGCCGCATCGCTGCCTTCGAGCGATGAACGCGCGATCGTGCCGTCGACGTTAAGGCGAATGTCCTTCGCGTAGTCGGGCACCAGTTCCTTGATCGCAGACAGAAATTCCATTGTTTTCTCCTGTTCGATGGCATTAAAAAGCCCGCCGATCGGCCGAAAACACTCGGCTCGATGGCGGGCTTTGCGGCATCCGGAAACGCTTACAGCGTCGCGCCGCCGACGGCACGGTTGCACGGGCAGAGTTCGTCCGTTTGCAAGCCGTCGAGAATGCGCAAGATTTCTTCCGGGCTGCGGCCGACGTTCAGGTTATTGACCGAGACGTGCTGAATGACGTTGTCCGGATCGACGATGAAGGTCGCGCGCAACGCCACGCCTGCTTCCTTGTCGCGCACGCCGAGTTGATCGATCAGTTCGCCTTTCACGTCGCCGAACGAGTAATGGTTCAGCTTGTTCAGGTCTTTGTGCTCGCGGCGCCATGCCAGCTTGACGAACTCGTTGTCTACGCTGCCGCCGAGCAGAACCGCGTCGCGGTCCTCGAAATCGGCCGCCAGCTTCGCGAATTCGACGATCTCCGTCGGGCAGACAAACGTGAAATCTTTCGGATAGAAATAGATGATCTTCCACTTGCCGGGGAAAGACTGCTCGGTGATTTCCTCGAACGCCGACTGGCCGTTCTCTTCGTGATGGTTGAAACCCGGCTTCGCAGCGGTGACAGTGAATGCTTCGACTTTATCGCCAACGGTCTTCATGCGGAAAACTCCTGTGAAATCGTTGAAAGGACAAACTCCAGCCAAACTACCGTATCGCCGTAACGCTCGCGTGACACGTTCATGCCAGGCCGCGCCGAGCGTTGAACCGCTTCATCTTAACCAGAATTAAAAGAGTGCTTCGCCCGTTTCCAGCTTCCGAAACGGGCGCGCTCTAGCCTTCGAAGCGCACGCCGCCTTTCATCGGCGGGAAGTCGATGGTGACTTCGAAGCCGGGCAGAGGCGTGCGGTTGCGCAGACGCAGCGTGCCGCGCTGTCGCGTGACGAGGCGCTGCACGATCGCCATGCCGAGACCGGTGCCGTTCGCCTGCGTGCGCGCCGTATCGACGCGATAGAACGGACGCGTGATGAGCGCGACCTGATCGTCGGGGATGCCGCGGCCCTCGTCCATCACGGAGAGCTCGACCCTGCCGTGCGCGACGCGCGTCTGCAGCGTAATGCGGGCGATGTCGTCGTGTTCGCTGCGGCCGTACTTGCGCGCGTTTTCCAGCAGGTTGCCGACCACGCGGCGCGCATCCGTCGGATCGCCTTCGATCACCGCGCCCTGGGCGAGATCCGTCCGCATGACGACGCCGTCGTCGGCCTGGAAGCGGGCGGCGAGTTCGCTCGCGATCATCGACAGGTCGACGGCCTCGGGCATGCGCTGCATCGGCCGCGCATAGTCGAGAAAGCGCCCGATGATCATGTCCATCTGCTCGATGTCGTCGATCATCGCGAGCTTGGTCGCTTCGTCCGACGGGCTCATCTCCGTCTCCAGCCGCAGGCGCGCAAGCGGCGTGCGCAGATCGTGCGAGATGCCCGCGAGCATCAGCGCACGGTCGGCCTCGAGCTGCTCAAGATCCTGCACCATCTGGTTGAAGCTTCGATTGGTTTCGGCAGCAACGCCCATGCCGCGTTCGGGCAAGGGTTCGGGCGATTGCCCCGAACCGACCTTGCGCGCGGCGAGCGCGAGACGCGCGAATGGCCGATTCACGAGACTCGTGATGAACGCCGCGCCGAACAGCGACAGCGCGAGCGCGAACACGCCCCAGCCGGCCCATTGCAGGCCGGTGACGGTGTCGAGCTGATCGCGATCGAGGGCGACCCAATAATCGTCGTCGTCGATCTTGAAGCTGATCCATACGCCCGGAATGTCGTTCACCGACTGCGCGATGATCGTCTCGTTGCCGAGCCGCCCGCGCACGTCACGTTCGATCAGCCGGTTGAGCGATTCATCGGGCTGGAGTTTGTATTTGTCGGTGGTCTCGCGCGGATACACGCGCACGCCTTCGTTGCTCTCCAGATCCTGAAGCAGCGCGCGGCGCAAATCGGGGTCGGAATAGAGCAGGGCGGTGCGCGTGAGCTTGACCACGGCGACGAGCTGAAGCGCCACGCGCTGCGCACGCGGCTCGCGCTCGATGACGCGAAAGCTCTGGAACCACGCCGTGAGACTGACTGCGATGAGCAGCGCGATCAGCGCGAAGGTTCGCCAGAACAGGCCGCCGAACGCGACCGCCAGTAGCCGCCTGTCGATTCGCATGAGTCTGTCGGGTTCGGCTCGGTGAAGGGGAGAGAGCGTGACGAAACTCGCTTAGGATCGATCAGGCTGCGCCGTCGGGAATGAACACGTAGCCGAGGCCCCACACGGTCTGGATGAAACGCGGACTGCTGGGATCGGGCTCGATCAGCTTGCGCAGACGCGATATCTGCACGTCGAGGCTGCGGTCGAACACTTCGTACTCACGGCCGCGTGCGAGCTCCATCAGCTTTTCGCGCGAAAGCGGCTGGCGCGGATGGCGCGCGAACACTTTGAGTACCGAAAATTCGCCGGTGGTCAGCGGGATTTCCTGGCCGTTCTTCGTGAGCGTGCGCGTCGCGAGATTCAGTGCAAATTCGCCGAACTCGAACACTTCGGTGGTTTCTGACGGCGCGCCCGGCAATTCGGACGGCGTCTGACGCCGCAGCACCGCGTGAATGCGCGCGACGAGTTCGCGCGGATTGAAAGGCTTCGGCAGATAGTCGTCCGCGCCCATTTCCAGGCCGACGATGCGATCGACATCTTCACCCTTCGCGGTGAGCATGATGATCGGCGTGCGATCGTTGCTGCCGCGCAGACGCCGGCAGATGGAAAGACCGTCTTCGCCGGGAAGCATCAGATCGAGGACGAGCAGATCGAAACGCTCGCGCACCCACAACTTGTTCATCGACGGGGCGTTTTCCGCAACGTACACGTTGAAGCCCTGTTCACCGAGGTATCGGCGCAACAGATCGCGCAGGCGCGGATCGTCGTCGACGACGAGAATTTTTGAAGGGTTCTTGGTTTCCATGGCGGCATCTTAGCGCGTTTGTTCAAACGCCGAGTTTGTAACAAAAGCGAGTGTAACAGTTCGTTACAAAATTTACGGGGCCTGTGGCACGGCCTAGGGGTTTGCTGCGTACACTGCTTTACCTAAGCCCGCCATTCGGTAGATACTCCATTAGACCAGTGCGTCGCGCGGCACGACCAAGCCGCTTCGAGACGTGCGCGAAAAGACTGAGGCTGTCCGGTTGTCGAGCAACGAAGGGAACAACATGAAGGGAGCGCGGCAGCGCGGACCCGTGCGCAACGAGCGCATTCTCAGAAAGACACTTCTTGCCAGTGCGCTCTACGCAGTACTGAGCACGCCTCACGCCTATGCACAACCGGCAGGCTTCGATCGCGGCATCGCGAGTTCCCCGAATCGTTTCGATGGCAGGATGATTCGCGCGCAGCAGCGCGTGGGCAAAGGTTCGGGGTCGTCGAGCCACGATCCGAAGACCGCGGCCATGTAACCCATTCAGCAAGTAGATCAAGCGCCGCCCGCGCGCCCGCCGCGCCACACCGTGATGACCGCCGACGAGCGCCGTCTCTTGCGGCAGCATATCGAAGAAGCGGTGCGCGATCTCTACAAGCGGTAAGCGGCGCGTGCCCGCGATGGACCGACGTGAATTTCTCTCGATTGCCGGTGCGTTCGCGGGAGGTCTCTGCAGCATCGGCGATGCGTGCGCCATCGCACATTCCGACACTTCCTCTGCTTCGATTCGCTCCCTCGTGATCGTCGACCTCGACGGCGGCAACGATGCGCTCAACACAGTCATCCCGATCGCCGATGCGCGCTATCGCGTGTTGCGGCCGAAACTCGCGATATCGAAAGACCGCGCATTGATGCTCGATGAACGCACCGCCTTGCATCCGTCGCTGTTGCCGTTGATGAGCGCGTGGCGCGCCAACGAAATGGCGATCGTGCAGGGCGTCGGCTATGACGCGCCCAATCGCTCGCATTTCCGCTCGCGACAGATCTGGGACACGGCATCGCATGCCGATGAATATCGCGCCGGCGGCTGGCTCGATCGCGTGAACCTGAAGGTGACGCACATCACCTTGCACGGCTTCGACACGCACGAGCGTCAGTCGCACCGGCATGCGGCGCTGCTGGCCACGCTGGCAGAGCGGCTCGCGTCGCTGCGGGCGTCGCTGATCGCGTCCGGCGCATGGAGCCGCACGCTCGTGATGACGCGCTCGGAGTTCGGACGCGCCGCGCGCGAGAACGCCGCGGGCGGCACCGACCACGGCGCGGCCGCGGCGCATTTCATGATGGGCGGAGGCGTGCGCGGCGGACTCTTCGGCATGCCACCGCGACTCGATCGACTCGATGCGGACGGCGGCTTGTCCGTCGGCGTCGACTTCAGAACGCTCTATGCCACGGTGCTCGACGCATGCGGGCAGATCGATTCGTCATCGATTCTCGGCGCGCGCTTCGCGCCATTGCCGATCCTTCGCGTCTAACGCGTCTTCCATGTGATCCACAGCTTGCGGATCGGCGTGAGTGCGATGCGTTGATGCAGCACCCGAAAGTTCTCCCGTTCGATCTCGTCGAAAAGCGCGAAGGACAGCGCTGCCTGCGCGCGCAGCACGCGTTGCGTCGCGCGCTCCGAAGCGGGAATCGCGGCCAGCGCGTCGTCTAGCGCCTGGCGGGCGCGGCTGGTCTGAAAGCGCATGAGGTCCGTGAACGTATCGCCGTACTTGCGATTGATGATGTCCGCGGCCGTCACGTTGAATCGCTGCAACTCGTCGATGGGAATATAGATGCGGCCATTGCGCGCATCGCCGCCGATGTCCTGAACGCGCTCGGCCAGCAGCAACGCGGATCCGAGCGGCGCGGCCCACGACGCGGCCTGCTGCGGATCGCGCGCGCTCGCGCGTGCAACGGCCGTCGCGAATGCGCCGCCCGTCTGATCGAGGTAACGCCGCAAGCCGGGCCAGTCGAGGTAGCGCGCCTGATCGAGATCCATGCCGAAGCCGTCGACGATCGCGGCAAGCGATGCGCGTCCGGCATCGTCGAGAACCGGATGCGCGGCATCGCCCGCGTGCGCCTGCAACGCTTTCGTGACCGGATGCGTGGGCTCGCCGCCATCGAGCCGCCCGAGTTCGCTTTGCCACCATGCGTGCTTGGTGCGGCCGATGGTCGGATCGCTCGTCTCCTTCACGGTCTCTTCGAGCTCGCGATAAAGCGCATAGAGCGCGGTCAGAAGCGGCTGGCTCGCAGCCGGCGCGCGGCGCAGCGCGTAGTACGTGCCGGAACCTTCAGGCGCGGCTTTTTGCTGGCAGTAATCGTCGAAATTCACGAACGGAGCTTGTGGGAGTTCGAGGGGAGGCGGGGTCGGTTCTGGTCGTGCGGTTGGCCGCGCGGCGTTCATTTTATCCGGCGAGGCGCGGCTTCGCTGCGCAGCGGCGGCAGCATCAGCCGGCCGCAAAAACAAAAAACCCCTTTGCCGATGAAAGGGGTTTTCGTGTGGTGCGAGGAGCGGGACTCGAACCCGCACACCCTTGCGGGCGTCAGGACCTAAACCTGGTGCGTCTACCAATTTCGCCATCCTCGCAGCACGGCAGGCGCTCTGGGCTCTTGCGGATGATGACCCGCGCCCGGCGATGCCGCCGTGTCCGGCACCGGTCCACTGTGCCAAGCCCGAGATTCTAACGCATTCATCTGGCGATGTCTGCGAAAATGCGTCGACGGTCCCGAGCTTAAGCGAGGCGCGAGAATCGCCGGCATGGCCGTCGATTCCGGCCATACGCGCCCGAAGATTGCGGCTCGCAGATCGGCTGCCTACAATCTCGTCACACTTCCGCTTCGGCATCGACATTCCCGCTCATGAACCGCAACGCGCGCAATCGCTTCGTCGCATGGCTCGGCATCGCCGCCATGTGGCTTGCCATCGTCGCGCCGGTCATCAGTCAGACGCTGGCCGCGCGCCAGGCCGCCAATCCGCAAGCGGTGCTTTGCACGGTCGATGCGACTGCAACGGACTCGCACGCCGGCCAGCACGACGCCGGGAGTCATGTCGACGCCTGCTCCTACTGCGGACTGCTCGCGCAGAATCTGCCGATCGTCACGGGCGTCGTGCATGACGTCGCGCTGATCGAACGCGTCACGCGCGTGCCTGCCTTCGCGAACGTCGAAGACGTCACCTCGAAATCCTTCAACGCCGCGAGCCCGCGCGCGCCGCCCGTCCTCTCCTGAAGCCTTCCTTCGTCTGACCGCATCGATGTTCGTCGCGCACATGAGCGCGATGAACGTACGACCGCTCGTCGGGAATATCGTCACGGCACTGACGGTACCTCCGATGCGCGCTCATCGCAAAAATACTCAACGAGATTCGCCATGCTTGCACCCGACCTGAACGCGGCGCCAGCGACGCCGAGCGCGGAAGTCATCGCGCATCGCCGCACGCTGTGGCGCTGGCATTTCTATGCGGCACTCTTCGTGATGCCGCTCCTCATCGTGCTCGCGATCACCGGCACGATCTACTGTTTTCAGCCGCAGATCGAGCCGCTGCTGTATCGCGACCGGATGATCGTCGCGGACACGCACGCCCCGCAACTGTCCCGCGATATCCTGCTCGCCAAGGCTGCCGCGAGCGAACCGCGCGGCGCCGTACCGACGCTCGCGCAAATCGAAACCGATCGCACGCGCAGCGCCGAATTCGTCTTTCGCCTGCCATCGGGCGAAAGCGAAAGCGTCTACGTGAACCCGTACGACGGCACCGTGCTCGGCACGCTTTCCGTCGAACATCGATTGATGAAACAGGTGCGCAACCTGCATCGCAGCCTGATGCTCGGCAAGACCGGCGAGCTGCTGATGGAACTCGCCGGATGCTGGACGCTCGTGATGATCGGCACGGGTATCGCGCTGTGGTGGCCCAGCCGGTCGAACGCGAGACAGGGCGGCGTGTGGCTGCCCCGGCTATCGCTCCAAGGGCGCGCGTGGTGGCGCGATCTGCATGCGGTCGGCGGCGTGTGGCTCGCGGTCGGCGCGCTCTTTTTCGTTCTCTCGGGATTGCCGTGGTCGGGATCGTGGGGCAAGCAATTCAAGGCGCTTGCGACGACCGCATCGCTCGGATATCCGAAGGGCGCGTGGGGCGAGGCGCATGTGCATTCGACGGCCCCAGCGACCTCGAACAACGAACACGCGATGCACGGCATGCAGATGAAGATGGACGATCTGCCGCTGCATCAGACGCCGTGGGCCGTCGGCGCGACAACGGTGCCGGAAGGCGCGAATGCGTCGGCTTCGGCTGCGCGCGTGTCGATCGACGACGTGGTCGCGCTCGCCGCGAAAAACGGTGTCGCGGATGACTACGGCATCGCGCTTCCGTCCAAGCCGACGGGCGTCTACACGGTCTCGTATTTCCCCGCCGATCCGCGCGCCGAACGCACGCTGCACATCGATCAATACAGCGGCCGCGTGCTGTCCGACATCGATTACGCAAGCTACGGCGGCGTGGCGAAAGTGATCTCGTACGGCACGTCGCTGCATATGGGGCGCTACTTCGGGCTTCTGAACCAGATCGTCTGCTCGGCGATATCGCTCGGGCTCGCGGCGTTGTCCGTGACGGGCTTCATCATGTGGATGAAACGCCGGCCCGCGCGCGAACTCGGCGCGCCGGCGCGGCCCACGAAGCGCCCGCCGATGCGCGCCTGGCGCGGCAGCCTGACGTTGCTCGGCGTGATTTTCCCTTTGATGGGCGCGACCATGCTCGCCGTCTGGTGCTTCGACCGGCTTGCGTTCGGGGCCAAGCGCGCGGCTGCCTGACGAACCCGCGCGCCTCGTTCGGACTTATTTGGAACCGAATCTGAGGCGCGTGAGCTGCTCGGCTTCGTTGGCGAGCAGCCGCGCCGCATCGCGGATCGCCGTTTCGAGCGTGATCGGGCCGGGCGCCGGCGAGAAGCAGCCGCTGAAAAATTCGGAGAGCCGCGGCAGCGCGGCCGAATCGACGGCGCCCGACAGCAACGACGCCGGCACGCCGTGATCGCGCGCATGCTTGCAGGCGATGAACGGCGCCTTGCCATGCAGCGTCTGCACGTCTGAACGGCCTTCGCCCGTGATGAGCCAGTTCGCGCCTTCGAGCGCGGCGTCGAGCCCGATTTCGCGCGCCACCACCTCCGCGCCGGTCTCGAAACGCGCGCCGAGCATGTGCAGCGCGAACCCGAGCCCGCCCGCCGCGCCCGCGCCGGGTTCGCTGCGTTTCGCGACGCCCATCGCGGGTTCGAGCAGATCGGCGAAATGGGCGAGGGCGGCGTCGATGGTGGGCACTTGCTCCGGCGTCACGCCTTTCTGCGGCCCGAAGACCGCCGTCGCGCCGTGATCGCCGGTGAGCGGATTGTCGACATCGGACATGCCGACGAACTCCGCGTCCTTCACGCGCGGGTCGAGCCCGGAAGCGTCGATGCGCGCGACTCGCCCGAGCGCCGATGGCACCGGATGGAGCTCCTTGCCGTCTGCGTCGAAGAGTTTCAGCCCGAGGCCGACGAGCAGGCCCGCGCCGCCGTCGTTGGTGCTGCTGCCGCCGAGCGCCACATAGAATCTGCGCGCGCCGGAATCCAGCAGCGCGCGGATCGCCTCGCCCATGCCGAGCGTGCTGCGCTCGGTGACGGGCACGGCCATGCCGTCCGCATCCGTGATGCCCACGACTTCCGCCGTCTCGATAATCGCGCTGCCGTCGTCGAGCAGGCCCGTGGCGGCGTCGCGGCGTGCGGCGGCCGCGCCCCGCACGTTGAGCATGCGCCGCTCGCCGCCTGCCGAGAGCATCGCGTCGAGCGTGCCTTCGCCGCCGTCGGCCATCGGACGGATACGGATATCGGCGTCCGGCCGCGCGCGCCTGATGCCTTCCGCGATGGCGTTCGCGACGCCTTCCGCGGAGAGCGAGCCCTTGAACGAATCGGGAGCGATGACAACTACGGGAGCAGCGGACGTGGCGTTAGGCATGGTGTCTCGAATGTTCTGATGTGGAAGCAAGGATTGAAAAGCCGCGGCGAGGCTCCATCTATGCGAATGTCGCATGCGCTTCATGCCTTGCGGCAATGGATTGCGCGCCCGAGCGCTTCGCCGCTCGAATCATGCGCCGGCAAGCTTATCAGCGCGGCGCGCGACGCAAAATAGCGGCGTGCCGATAGCGGGAATTCTGCGCGGGAGAGCCGGTCAGCAAAACGCGGATTTACGCCGAAATGAGCGTCGAAAACTGGCACTTTTCGAGTCAAATCGGACCGAAACGCAGTGTTTGCAGGATCGTCGGACGGACCGCGCGGAATAGTTTGCTAAAATGCTTGGCTCTGTTGACTGACACCGTGTCGGGCGACGTTCCGGCACTCCCGCGAGACGCTTATTCTGGGCGTCTTCCGGCGCCAGGCGTCGATTTCGGCCGGCTCAGGCAGAGGCCGCATCCGGACCCGCGCCTTTAGAACCGCGGAAGAACCGAACACCGAATTTACGATTTACTCTAGGACGATTTCAGCCATGGCTAACGTAGTTGAGAACCTCGGCAAGCTCGAACGCCGCGTGACGATTTCCCTGCCGAAGGACACGGTGCAGAAGGAAGTGGATTCGCGCATCCGCCAGTTGGCCAAGAATGTGCGCATGCCGGGTTTCCGCCCGGGCAAGGTGCCGCTCAAGATGGTGACGCAACAGTATGGCGGCCAGGTCGAAGCCGAAGTGCTGAGCGACAAGGTCGGCAAGGAATTCTTCGATGTCACGCGCGCCGAGAACCTGCGTGTCGCGGGCCAGCCGAGCTTCGCGCCGAAGTCGGAAGCCGCAACGGACGCCTACGCCTTCGACGCGACCTTCGAGGTCTATCCCGAAGTGCGCCTCGGCGACGTGGCGACCGCTGAAATCGAACGCACGGTCACGACCATCTCCGAAGCCGAAGTCGATCGCACGCTGGACATCCTGCGCAAGCAGCGCGTGCATTTCCACGCCCGCGGCGAAGCCGGCGAGCACGGCGACGGCGGCGCGGACACGGCAGCCAAGGAAGGCGACCGCGTAACGCTCGATTTCGTCGGCGAGATCGACGATGTCGCGTTCGAAGGCGGTAGCGCACAGGACTTCGCATTCGTGCTGGGCGAAGGCCGCATGCTGCCCGAGTTCGAGCAAGCCGCGACGGGCCTGAAGGTCGGCGAAGAGCGCACGTTCGACCTCAAGTTCCCGGATGACTACCACGGCAAGGACGTGGCGGGCAAGACGGCGCAATTCACGATCACCGTGAAGAAGATCGAATGGCCGCATCTGCCGGAAATCAACGCCGATTTTGCGAAGTCGCTCGGCATCGAAGACGGCGACCTCACGAAGATGCGCGCCGAGATCAAGGACAATCTGGAGCGTGAAGCGAAGCGCCGCACGCAGCAGATCGTGAAGAATCAGGTCATGGACGCGCTCCTGAAGATCTCCGAACTCGACGTGCCGAAGGCGCTGATCGAACAGGATCAGCAGCGCCTCGTCGAAATGGCTCGCCAGGACCTGCAACAACGCGGCGTGCCGAATGCAGCCGACGCGCCGATCCCGGCCGAAATGTTCGCCGAGCAGGCCGAGCGTCGCGTGAAGCTGGGCCTCGTGCTGGCCGAACTCGTGAAGGCCAACGAACTGCAGGCGAAGCCCGAGCAGATCCGCGCTGAAGTGGACGAATTCGCCAAGAGCTACGAAGACCCGAAGGAAGTCGTCCGCTGGTATTATTCGAACCAGCAGCGCCTCGCCGAGATGGAAGCGTACGTCGTCGAAAGCAACGTCGTCGATTTCGTCTTGGGCAAGGCCAAGGTGACCGACAAGGAAGTCAGCTTCGAGGAACTGGCCAGCGCAACGGCGCAAGCCTGACGCGTTAGGCAAGGGGCGTGCGGAGTCGTCGGACTGACGGCTCGCACGCCTTTTTTGCATTAAAGTTGGGCGTTTGCATGCCGTTCTAGTGGATGTTCCTTTGTCGTTCAGTACCCTTATTCCGAACAAGGAAATTGCATGACCTTTCGCGCTGAATTGCTCGACACGTTGGCGTCCCACGCACCGCGGGATTTCGAAGCCCAGGCGCTCGGCCTCGTTCCGATGGTCGTGGAAACGAGCGGCCGCGGCGAGCGTGCCTATGACATTTACTCGCGTCTCCTCAAGGAGCGCGTGGTGTTTCTCGTCGGTGAAGTGAACGACCAGTCGGCGAATCTCGTCGTCGCACAGTTGTTGTTCCTCGAAAGCGAGAACCCGGACAAGGACATCAGCCTGTACATCAACAGTCCTGGCGGCTCGGTCTCGGCCGGCATGGCGATTTACGACACCATGCAGTTCGTGAAGCCGGACGTTTCGACGCTGTGCATGGGCCTCGCCGCAAGCATGGGCGCATTCCTGCTGGCGGCCGGCGCGAAGGGCAAGCGCGTCGCGCTGCCGAACGCGCGCGTGATGATCCACCAGCCGCTCGGCGGCGCACGCGGCCAGGCGTCGGACATCGAGATCCAGGCACGGGAAATCCTGTATCTGAAGGAACGTTTGAATCAGTTGCTGTCGCATCACACGGGTCAGCCGGTCGAGCGCATCGCGCGCGACACGGATCGCGACAACTTCATGTCGGGCGACGATGCGCAGGCTTACGGCCTCGTCGACCAGGTGCTTCACAAGCGTCCCTGAGGCGTCCGGAGCGGCGCCGCGCCGGCGCTCGGAGACGAAGCCGGCGAAGCGTGCGAAGTCGCGCATTGGGCGCCACGCCAAAACGCGCTCCGGCGGTCCTCGCGGGTGCGAATCTGCGTCGCGGAATCGAAGCGCGTATCATGTAACAAGAGTGTCCGGAGGCTTACACATTTATGGCGGACAAAAAAGGTTCCAGTAGCGAAAAGCTGCTGTATTGCTCGTTCTGCGGCAAGAGCCAGCATGAGGTGAAGAAGCTCATCGCTGGGCCGTCGGTGTTCATCTGCGATGAATGCATCGACCTGTGCAACGAGATCATTCGCGACGAGGCAGCCGGTGCGGCGGAGGAGGCCGGGCTGACCAAGTCCGACCTGCCGAGCCCGCAGGAAATCAGCGATATCCTCAATCAGTACGTGATCGGCCAGGAACGCGCGAAGAAAATTCTCGCGGTGGCCGTGTACAACCATTACAAGCGGCTCAAGCATCTCGACAAGAAGGACGACATCGAGCTGTCGAAGAGCAACATTCTCTTGATCGGGCCGACCGGCTCGGGCAAGACGCTGCTCGCGCAGACATTGGCGCGCATGCTGAATGTGCCGTTCGTGATCGCCGATGCAACGACGCTGACCGAAGCCGGCTATGTCGGCGAGGACGTCGAGAACATCATTCAGAAGCTGCTGCAGAATTGCAATTACGAAGTCGACAAGGCGCAGCGCGGAATCGTGTACATCGACGAGATCGACAAGATCAGCCGCAAGTCGGACAACCCGTCCATTACGCGCGACGTGTCGGGCGAGGGCGTGCAGCAGGCGTTGCTGAAGCTGATCGAAGGCACGATGGCGTCGGTGCCGCCGCAAGGCGGACGCAAGCACCCGAATCAGGATTTCATCCAGGTCGATACGACCAACATCCTGTTCGTCTGCGGCGGCGCGTTCGACGGACTGGAAAAGGTCATCACGGATCGCACCGAGAAGACCGGCATCGGTTTCGGCGCGAGCGTGAAGAGCAAGCAGGATCGCGACGCGGGCGAAGTGCTGCGCGAAGTCGAGCCGGAAGACCTGATCAAGTTCGGCCTGATTCCGGAGCTGATCGGCCGTCTGCCCGTCGTGGCGACGCTCGGCAAGCTCGATGAAGCCGCGCTGGTGAAGATCCTGATCGAGCCGAAGAACGCGCTCGTGAAGCAGTATCACAAGCTCTTCGCAATGGAGCGCGTCGAACTGGAAATCCGTCCGGCTGCGCTTCAGGCCATCGCGCAGAAGGCCATTCGCCGCAAGACCGGCGCGCGCGGGCTGCGTTCGATTCTGGAACAGGCGTTGCTCGACGTAATGTACGAACTGCCGACCATGAAGGGCGTTTCGAAGGTGATCGTCGACGACAACACGATCGACGGAGACGGCAAGCCGCTGCTCATCTACGAAGACGCACCGAAAGTAGCAGGATCGAACTGAAGCAGGCTGTGTGTCGGCGAAAGGCCGTTCATGGCGACGTGAACGGCCTTTTATTTTTGTCGGTTTATCTTGTGGACGTTACTGACGCGATCTTTGACTAACGACTTTTCCCTTCCGATAAAGGCTTGCAATAGCTCTGACCGGCCTTATTTACGACTGAACTGATTCCACTAATGGGGAAATGAAATGTCAGGAACCCAACTCCTCCCGCAGGAACGCATTACGCTGCCGCTGCTCCCGCTGCGCGACGTAGTCGTTTTCCCGCATATGGTGATTCCGCTCTTCGTCGGGCGGCCCAAGTCGATCAAGGCACTCGAAGCCGCGATGGAAGGCGGCAAGCACATCATGCTCGTCGCCCAGAAAACGGCGGCGAAGGACGAGCCGACCGAAAAGGACATGTATGAAGTAGGGTGTGTCGCCAACATCCTGCAAATGCTGAAACTGCCCGACGGCACGGTGAAAGTGCTCGTCGAAGGCCTGCAGCGCGCGAAAACGCTGTCGATCGAAGAGCAGGAAACGCAATTTTCCTGCGATGTGATGCCGCTCGAGCCGGATCACGCCGACAGCGCCGAAACCGAAGCGCTGCGCCGCGCGATCGTGTCGCAGTTCGATCAGTACGTGAAGCTCAACAAGAAGATTCCGCCGGAGATCCTGACGTCGCTGTCGGGCATCGACGAGGCGGGTCGTCTTGCCGACACTATCGCCGCGCATCTGCCGCTCAAGCTGGATCAAAAGCAGCACATCCTCGAGATGTTCCCTGTGATCGAGCGTCTGGAGCATCTGCTCGCCCAGCTCGAAGCCGAAATCGACATTCTTCAGGTCGAGAAGCGCATCCGTGGCCGCGTGAAGCGCCAGATGGAAAAGAGCCAGCGCGAGTACTACCTGAACGAGCAGGTCAAGGCGATCCAGAAGGAATTGGGCGAAGGTGAAGAGGGCGCGGATCTCGAAGAGCTCGAGAAGCGCATCGCCGCCGCGCGCATGCCGAAGGAAGCCAAGAAGAAGGCCGATGCCGAGCTGAAAAAGCTCAAGCTGATGTCGCCGATGTCCGCGGAAGCGACTGTCGTGCGCAACTACATCGACACGCTGATCGGCTTGCCATGGCGTAAGAAGAGCAAGGTCAACAACGACCTTTCGAATGCCGAGCGCGTGCTCGACGAAGACCATTTCGGTCTCGAAAAGGTCAAGGAACGCATTCTCGAGTATCTCGCGGTGCAACAACGCGTCGAGAAGGTGAAGGCACCGATTCTGTGCCTGGTCGGGCCTCCGGGCGTCGGCAAGACCTCGCTCGGGCAGTCCATCGCTCGCGCGACGAACCGCAAGTTCGTGCGTATGGCGCTCGGCGGCGTGCATGACGAATCCGAAATTCGCGGCCACCGTCGCACGTATATCGGTTCGATGCCCGGCAAGATTTTGCAGAGCCTCACGAAGGTCGGCGTGCGCAATCCGCTTTTCCTGCTCGACGAAGTCGACAAGATGGGCATGGATTTCCGCGGCGATCCGGCATCCGCGCTGCTCGAAGTGCTCGATCCGGAACAGAACCATACGTTCGCGGACCACTACATCGAAGTGGACTTCGACCTGTCCGACGTGATGTTCGTGGCGACGTCGAACTCGCTGAACATTCCGCCGCCGCTGCTCGACCGGATGGAAGTCATCCGCCTGTCGGGTTACACGGAAGACGAGAAGGTCAGCATCGCGACGCGTTACCTGTTGCCGAAGCAGAAGCGCAACAACGGCCTGAAGGACGGCGAGATCGATGTCACGGAGCAAGCGATCCGCGACATCATTCGCTACTACACGCGTGAAGCGGGCGTGCGTTCGCTCGAGCGTGAAGTATCGAAGATCTGCCGCAAGGTCGTGAAGATGCTGCTGCTCAAGAAGGCGGAAGGCGCCGTGAAGGTCGACGGCTCCAACCTCGACACCTTCCTCGGCGTGCGCAAGTACGACTTCGGTCTGGCCGCGAAGGAAAACCAGATCGGTCAGGTGACGGGTCTTGCGTGGACGGAAGTGGGCGGCGATCTGCTGACGATCGAAGCAGCGGTGATGCCCGGCAAGGGCGGCGTGATCCGCACGGGTTCGCTCGGCGACGTGATGAAGGAATCCGTCGAAGCGGCGCGCTCGGTCGTGCGTTCACGTTCGCGCCGGCTTGGCATCACGGATGAGTCGTTCGAGAAGAAGGACATCCACATCCACGTGCCGGAAGGCGCGACGCCGAAGGACGGTCCGTCCGCCGGTATCGCGATGACCACGGCGCTGGTCTCGGTGCTGACCGGCATTCCGGTTCGCGCGGATGTCGCGATGACGGGCGAAATCACGCTGCGCGGCGAAGTGCTGCCGATCGGCGGATTGAAGGAGAAGCTGCTGGCAGCGCATCGCGGCGGCATCAAGCTCGTGCTGATTCCTGAAGAAAACACGAAGGATCTGGCCGACATCCCCGACAACGTGAAGAACGCCATCGAGATCGTGCCGGTTCGCTGGATCGATCGGGTGCTGGAACTGGCGCTCGAACGTGCGCCGGAGTCGTTGCCCGAAGACGAAGCGAAGGCAACGCCCGTCGCAGCCGAACAGCAGAAGGACACGCCAGCAACGGGCGAAGTCGTAAAGCACTGAACGCTTGTCGCGGCACGGTTTTAACGCCGTGTTGCGTGAACGAGGCTAAAAACCCGCGGGCAACCCACCCGCGGGTTTTCTTTTTGCGCGCGGCTTTTCGAAGAGAACTTCTAAAACGCCCGAAGGCCGCGCCGAATAAGGCTCAACCCCGGTTGACACGTGTCTTTCGGCTAAGTTAAATGAGCGCCGCATCCAATCTTATCGAGATGCCATCCGCTTCGATGCCGGACCACATCGATTAAAACTTGCCAATACTGATTCGGGGATCACAATGAACAAGACGGAATTGATCGACCATATCGCGCAGCAAGCCGATATCTCCAAGGCCGCCGCCGGCCGCGCGCTCGATGCGGTCATCGGCGGCGTAAGCGCGACGCTGAAGAAGGGCGGCACCGTGACGCTCGTCGGCTTCGGCACGTTTGCCGTCGGCAAGCGCACCGCGCGCACGGGGCGCAATCCGCGCACGGGCGATGAGATCAAGATCAAGGCCGCGAAAGTGCCGAAATTTCGCCCTGGCAAAGCGCTGAAGGATGCGCTAAACTAGCGGACTCGCTGGATACGGACCTTCGCAAAACGAAGTGTGAATCCAGCAGCAGCGCAAACCGAGTGAATTGCGGACCGGGTGCTTAGCTCAGTTGGTAGAGCGGCGCCCTTACAAGGCGTAGGTCGGGAGTTCGAGCCTCTCAGCACCCACCAGGTCACAGTTCATTGCGCGCTACCCGGAGCGGTAGTTCAGTCGGTTAGAATACCGGCCTGTCACGCCGGGGGTCGCGGGTTCGAGTCCCGTCCGCTCCGCCAGATTCGACAAGAAATCCCGTAAGCTTCGCGGCTTGCGGGATTTTGTTTTGGCGCGTGCTCGTTAAGAATGCTAATCATTGCTTCACGCCATTGAATGCTCGCTGGAAGCGAACTTTCAACTGAAACATCGCCCGTTACGAAAAGGGGACGCGAGAATTTCACATCGGGCGGTGCAAATCCCGCCCGCCTTTCGCCTTTTCCTCGTCCACTGTTGTAATATCGAGCGTTTTGTTATAACCACGCAGCGCTACGCATGCTCGACTTCTTCCGTAATCACCAGCGCCTGATGATGGCTCTGCTGATCCTGATCATCGTGCCCGGTCTGGGCATGGTCGGGATTCAGGGCTTCAGCAACTATTTCGACGAAAGTTCCTACGTCGCCAGCGTGAATGGCCACAAGATCACGCGCGCCGAATTCGACAGCGCTTTCCGCCAGCAGGTGGACCGCGCCCGCTCGATGCTCGGTTCCCAATTCGACGCCAAGATGTTCGACACGCCCGAAGCGCGCGCCGCGATGGTCGATAGTCTCGTGCAGCAACGCGCGATGGCCGACGAAACGCAGCGTCTGCATCTGACCGCCTCCGACGACGCCGTGCGCCGGGCGCTGCTGAACGATCCGGTGATCTCGTCGCTCAAGAAGCCCGACGGCAGCATCGACCTCGATCGCTACAAGCAACTGCTCGCGATGCAGGGCATGACGCCCGCGCAGTACGACGAGCGCATGCGCTACACGATCGCGACCGGACAGATTCCGGGCAGCATTCAAGGCACGGCGTTCACGTCGAAGTCGCTCGCGCAAAGCCTGACCGAACTCGCGGAACAGAAGCGCTCGGTGCAGGGTCTGTCGCTGCGCGCGGCCGATTACACCGCGAAGGTCCAGCCGACCGACGCGCAACTCACCGCCTACTACGAAGCGCATCGCAACGATTTCGCGACGCCCGAAACCGCCACGATCCAGTATCTGCTGCTGTCGCCGTCGACGATCGCGGCGGCATCGAAGCCGAGCGACGCCGATCTCAAGAAGTACTACGACGACAACATCCAGCGCTATCGCACCGAAGCGCAAGTGCGCGCGAGCCACATTCTCGTGAACGCACCGAAGGACGCGAGCGCGGCCGACAAGGCGAAGGCCAAGCAGAAGGCCGAAGACCTGCTCGCGCAAGTCAAGGCGCATCCGGATCAGTTCGCGCAAATCGCGCAGAAGAACTCCGACGATCCCGGCTCTGCAGGCAAGGGCGGCGATCTCGGCTACTTCGCGCGCGGTCAGATCGCGGGCGGCAAGGCTTTCGACGACGCCGCATTCGGCCTGAAGAAGGGCGAAGTCAGCAATATCGTCGAGTCGGATTTTGGCTATCACATCATTCAGGCGACCGACGTGAAGCCTTCCGTCACGAAGCCGTTCGACGAAGTGAAGGACTCGATCGCGAAGGATTACGCGGCTCAACAGGGCACGAAGGGTTTCGCCGACGACGCGCAAGGCTTCACCGATCTCGTCTACGAGAAGGCCAAGTCGCTGCAGCCGGCCGCGGACAAGTACAAGCTGACGGTGCAGAGCGCAACGGTCGGTCCGAAGCCGAATCCGCAATTGCCGCAAGACAATCCGCTCAACAATCCGAAGTTCCTCGCGGCCGTGTTCGCGCCGGATGCCGTGAAGGACCGCAACAACACGCAGGCAATCGACGTCGGCAACAACACGCTGATCGCCGCGCGCGTCACCGACTACAAGGCCTCGACCGTTCCCGCGTTCGACGTCGTGAAGGACGACGTGCGCAAGAAGGTCGTCGCGGAAATGGCTGCGGCGATGGCGAAGAAGGAAGGCGAGGCGAAGCTCGCGGATCTGCAGAAGTCGAAGTCGACCGACGGCTTCACGTCGCCGATCACCGTCTCGCGCAATGACGCGCAAGGCTTGCCGCCCGTCGCGTTGAGCGCGATCTTCAAAGCGGATGCATCGAAGCTGCCGTCGTATGTCGGCGTCGATCTCGGTGCGGAAGGCTACGCGATTTATCGTGTGAACGGCATCGAGAAGGCCGCGCCGGTCGCCGCCGATCGTCTCGCCGGCGCACAGCAGCAAGTCGCGCAGGTCTACGCGCAGGCCGACATGGAGGCGTACCTCAACTCGCTGAAGGCTCGCTCGAAGGTCAAGCTGAGCCAGGCGCCGGCACCGTCGTCGAACTGATCGGCGCTGACATCATCGAAAAGCCCCGCTTCCGAAATGAACTGCACCCCAAAAGTTGGACACCCGTTCAACGATTTGGGGTGTTTTTTT
>NZ_JFHD01000034.1 GCF_000698575.1 Caballeronia zhejiangensis | reverse complement strand
GGGACTTTCAAAGCATCTCACGCCAGCTTGCGAATAGCCGATTGCTGATAATTCTCGATGCCGATTTTGTCGATGAGGCCGATCTGAATCTCCAGCCAATCGATGTGATCCTCGGTAGCGTCGAGCAGTTCGACCAGAATCCCTCTTGAGACAAAGTCCCGCACCGATTCGCAATAGACGATCCCCTCCTTGCATTGCGCTTGGGCCGCCTGCTCGAGCTTGAGGTCGTTCTGCAGAGCTTCGAGCGTCTGCTTGCCAATGGCCAACGCATGAAGATCATGCAAATTCGGCAGTCCATCGAGCATGAGGATTCGCTCGATCAGCTTGTCAGCATGCGTCAACTCGTCCATCGACTCGTCGTATTCGTGCGCGCCGAGTTCTTCAAATCCCCAATGCTGATAGAGACGCGCGTGCAAAAGATACTGATGCACGGCCGTCAGTTCGTTCTTCAGCTCGGCATTGAGGTAGTCAATCACTTTCGAATCGCCTTGCATACCGTCTCCCGCCTGGTCGCGTTGCCACACACTCAGAATAGACGTTCGGCGATGACGAGCCGACAACGAGATTCATTCGCATTAGTGGCGACACTGCCGCATCCGCCCGCGTAGCGGAAACTTCCCTCGATTGCGCGATTTTCATGCCTATAATCGAGCGCAAAAGGAACGAGCCGCACAGAGTACGCCTTGCAGATAACAACAAGGAGAGACGTCGTGCCCCGATCGAACCGTACCCGCGCCCCTTCAATCTTCAGCCCGAATATAGCGAGCACGGGCCGTCGGCAGTTCCTCGGCATGGCCGGCGCCGGAATGCTCGCGACACTTCTTCCCGGCTGCGGCAGCGATAACGCCGACTCCCAGTCCTATCCTCAAACCGTCGCCATGGGGCAGCAGGCAATCCAGCAGGCCATCGGCAATCCGACGCAGCCCGTCGCGGCAATATCGGTGGCCATGCTCAAGGGCAGCAACGTGTTCTGGCAGCAGGCGTTCGGCGTATCGTCGGTGCCGAACCAAACCAAGGCGACGACCCAGACGCGTTTCAACATCGGCTCCGTCAGCAAGCTGTTTGCGGCGCTCGCAGCGACGATCCTCCAGGATCGCGGACTGATCACGCTCGATACGCCGATCGTCCGTTATCTCCCGACATTCACGATGCTCTCGCCCGAGTACGCGAAGATCACGACGCGCCAGTTGCTCTCGCATTCGTCGGGACTGCCGGGCACGAATTCGCGCAATCTCTTCACGTTCGCGCCGGTTCCCGGCTACGCAGCCGATACGCAAGCCGAACTCGCGAATACGCATCTGAAGCATTACCCCGGCGAGCTTGCCGTGTATTGCAACGACGGCTTCACGATGATCGAGCAGATCGTCCTCGCGATGACAGGGCAGAGCTTCGCGAGCTTCGTGGAAGCGAACATCCTCGCGCCGCTGAAGATGACGAACTCCAGCTATCTAACGAGCGTGCCGAGCAGCGGCTCGTTCTCGTATCCGTTTGCGAACGGCACGCAGTATCAGGAATTCGTCAACGCCTATGCGACGGGCGGGTTGAGCTCCACGCCCGGCGACATGATGAATCTCGCGCAGATGATCATCGGCGGCGGCATGTTTCAGGGGCAGCGCGTAGTATCGGCGGCGGGCATCGCGCAGATGGGCACGGATCAAACTACCGGACTCCTGATTAATCCGTCGCCCGAATGGAAATGGGGACTCGGCTGGGACTCGATCAGGCAACCGGCGCTCGATGCAGCAGGCGTCCTCGGATGGGAAAAGGACGGCGGAACGGCCTTCTATTCGAGCGAGTTCTTTGTCGTGCCACAGGCGCAACTCGCGCTGATGATCACGGGCAATTCGGGCTACGACGCTCGCAAGCTCGCCGAATCGCTCGTGCTCTCCGCGCTGAAAGAGGACGGCTCGATCGCCTCGCTGCCGGCCAAGATCAGCACGACGGCGCCATCGGCCGCATCGGCGCCGAACATCGTCACGGCTGGCGGTATCTACGGCAATTCCGACTCGCCATTCCAGGTGATCGCGAATCCGGACGGCAGCCTGCAATTGAACCAGTGGGATGGAAAGAAGCGTGCGTGGACGCAGCTTGGCGCATACCAGTATCGCAGTGACGGATGGTGGTGGAGCAATAGCGATAGCGCCTCGTATCGCTTCACGGTCGCTTCCGGAACCGATGAGAACGGCCACGCGTACAGCTATCGCTATCTGATGAAGCGTGTGGTGCCAGGCGCGGGTTACGCGTATCTCACGCTGCCGGTCGGTCAGCAACTCGCCGCGCTCACGCCGCTCGACACCGCATGGCAGCAGCGTTTAGACACGCAATGGACCCTGACGAACGATTCGCCAACGGCCGTGCCGATCGTCATCGATGGGAACGAACCGGCTTACCTGACCACGTTGCCCGAACTGCCGGGTTATGTGCTGTACGGCAACACGGACCTTCGCTATCAACTCTTCGTGCCGCTTTCGGACGATCGCGGCGGCATGTCGGTCAGGGTGCCTGGTAACTTCGGTCGCGATCTCTATGAGATCCGCTTTGCGTCAGCGAGTGGCGGCACGACACTGACGCTCGGAAGCTCGATTTACGCGAAGGCTTGAATGAAAGCACTCATTCGAAGCTAATTCACGGGAAGTAACCTGCTTCACATCGGCGATGCATGTGAAGCAGGTTCGACGAACGAACGTCATGCGCGCTGCGTCAGGCGGTGAAGCGATACGGCAAACGCCGCCTCCTACACGACAAGGAGCACATCATGTTCGCACTGCTTTCGCATCTTCTCGGCAAGCTGGTTTCCCGTACCGACATGCCTTCGCATAGCGCTTATCTCGCGTCGTCAGGCGATCTTGCCGATCTCGAACGCCGCATGCGTAACGTCGAAGACGAAGACCGCGCTTACAGCATGTCGTTTTGATGCGCGAAGACCCGCATGAAACATCCGCGGCTCAATTCGCCTCACGTCCTGTCGCGAGCCACGGCTTTCGATCTTCGAGGCAGACCATTCCTTCGTACAGTTCGACGTAGGAGCGGATCATCGCATCGAGACTGAATTTGCGCGCATGCTGGCGCAGCCGGTCGCGCGTAGAAGGATCGTCGAGCAAGGCGGTTGCCTCGTGAATTTTGTCGATCAACGTCTCGGGCCGGCCGACGTCGAACAGGAGATTCGAACGCGGCTCGATGATCTCGGGAATGCCGCCCATATTCGATCCGACGACGGGCACGCCATGCGAATACGCTTCGAGGACGACCAGCCCGAACGGTTCGTTCCACACGGACGGCACCACCAGAATATCGATGCTGCTCAGGAAATCCGAAGGATCGACCCGTCCGAGGAAAGTCACGCGCGGGTCCGCGTATTTCGTCTTGACCGAATCGACGAAGTCCTGATCTCCGGTGCCGCCGATCGAGAGCGTCCAGTCGAGCGTCTGGTCTGCGAGCAGTTGTTCCAGCAGCAACTCGACGCCCTTTTCAGGCAGCACGCGCCCGAGCATGCCGAGTCGCAATGGAGCGTTTCCATCTTGTCTCGAGTGCTGTGCCGCGACGGAATCCATGGCCGGCTGATAGCAATTGTTGATGACGGTCGTCTTTGCCGCACGCGAGAAAAAACCGCTCTCGAGATGCTTCTGCAAGACGAAATCGCTCACGCCGACCGCAACGCTGACCTGCGCGGATGCGATCTGCTTCGGCTTCGCATACAGCGAGCACACGCCGCACTGACTCGCGCAGGGCTTGCCGGCCGTGAGCATGCTCGCCGTCGGGCACAACAGATAGTAATCGTGGATCGTATGTACGATAGGCACGCCCGCGTTGTTGGCGACGCGCCATGCATCGACGGAAAGACACGAGAGGTTGGCAGTATGAATGATGTCCGGCTTCTCGCGCTCGATGATCTCGGCGAGCTTTCGCGTCATCGACGTGTTGCGCACGTCGATCGCGTGCCAGATCAGCTTGGCGACGCGGGAATGCTCGCCAGGCGCATGCGGCCAATAGAGATTGGTCGAACGCAGACGATAGACCTTCGCGCCGTTGACGACTTCATTGCGATCGTCGCCTGTGCCGGTCGCGCAGACCACGCAAACCTCTATGCCTGCCTTGATGAGGCCATCGGCAAGGAGTCGCGTCGCAACTTCGGCGCCGCCGACCTCGTCTGGAAAATATAACGTGTTCGCGATCAGTACTTTCACGGCGTATGGACAGGATGCAGATCACTACGAGCCGGCGGCTTGGCGGTGCGAAAGTCTTCGCGCGCGCCGTAGCTTGTTGAGCGCTTGCCGATGATGTGACGGGGCGGATGACCCTTCATGTGTCGCGGCTCCGGTTCTACAGCGTATGAGCTGATGGCTGACAGTTGGCGCCGCGTCACCTCGATCCGATCGACGACAGGATTGGAAATCGAGTGCGGTCGTTCGAGCTGAACTTTGACCCTGCAAGGTGTGCGGCCCAGTTTACCCCATGAAAGCAAGGGGTATCGCGTTTTTTCAATTTGCGTGCTGCCTACATGCTTTGCGTCTTCCTTATGAATCGATAGCCCGATTTTTACCTTGTGGCCAGCAGCAAAAACGATATGGACCGTGGCAAGGTTACGGACATACGGCGCGTGGCAGCGCCTGTTCTTCGAGCACGCTTTCATACAGCGCGCGATATGACTCGACCATCGCATCGACGTTGAAGCGCCGCGCATATTCGCGGAAACGCTCGTGCACGCGCGGGTCGTCGAGCAACGCCACCGCTTCATGCAGCTTGCCGATGATCGAAGAGGGCTGCGCGATGTCGAACACCAGATTCGTGCGCGGCTCGATGACTTCGGGAATGCCGCCCGTGTTTGCACCGACGACCGGCACGCCGTGCGAATACGCTTCGACCGTGACCCTCCCGAACGGTTCATTCCAGATCGATGGCACCACGAGAATGTCGATACTGTCGTAGAACGCGTCGGACTTCACGCGGCCGAGATATTCGATGCGCGGATCGTCGTACTTCGACTTGAGCGCCTGAAGATAATCGGCATCCGCATGGCCGCCTACGGCTAGCGTCCATTGCAGCGTATCGTCCGCGAGCAATTGCTCGAGCAGCACTTCCAGCCCTTTCTCCCGCGACACGCGCCCGAGTATGCCGAGTCGCACGGGGCCGCCTGCATAACGGCGCGTGCGCGGCGGCGCAGTCGAAGTTTCAAGCGATTCGCACGCGTTATAGATGACCGCCGTGCGCGACGCACGCGAAAAGTAGCCGCTTTCCAGATGCTTTTGCAACACGAAGCGACTCACGCCGACAGCGACCGCGACGCGCGCCGACGCGATGCGCTTGGGCTGCGCATACACCGAGCACACGCCGCACTGCCGCTGGCATGGCTTCGAATGCGAGAACATGATCGCGGTCGGACACATCAGATAGTAATCGCGCGCCGTATGCACGATCGGCACGCCGGCATTGCGTGCGAGACGCCAGATATCGACAGAGAGGCAAGACAGATTGCTGGTGCTGATCACGTCCGGCTTTTCACGCGCGATGATGCTCGCGAGCTTGCGCGACATGATGACGTTATAGACATCGATGGCATGCCAGATCAGCTTGGCGACGCGGCCGTGCTTCTCGCGCAGATGCGGCCAGTAAAGATTGACCGAGCGAAGCCGATAGACCTTCACACCATTCACGTTGTCCACATGGTCGACACCCGATCCGGTCGCGCAGACCACACAGACTTCGATGCCTGCCCTGACCAGACCCTCGGCCAGTAGTCGCGTAGATACTTCGGCCCCTCCGGGTTCATCCGGAAAATAGAGTGTGTTCACGATCAGTATCTTCACGACGACGAAGTCCCCTTGGAAAAGCCTATGCAAAGACACGGCAGAGCGTAACGCTCTCAGGGTTCGACGATCGGTCAAACGACGGAAAAACCCCGGAAGACAAGGCAGGTATTGAAATCATCATACTCGACGGCGAGCTAACGTCGTGTTCAAAGAATCGTCGAGCGGTGCTTGTCTCTGCCATGACAGATACTCGCGCGAGCGCATTTCGGCTCGACTGCGATGCGGAAAACATAGCAGCTTGTGCACCGGCGTTCAATGTGGTGCCGAACATAGACGCCGATGACATTGGGTGTTGAAAGAAAGAGGAATGCGGGCAGTGATCGAACGCCGCGGCCTGAACCGCGGCGTGCATGCTGTCGTTACTGCGGCTCGTACCACGAATAAGTCGGAAGCGTGGTCAAAGGCTTGCCGATCTGGAACGTGATATCCCGCAGAGACGTCAGCGGAATGTTGCGCGGATCGCCCGTGTAGCGCCGCACGTCGCCGTTATCGTTGATATATACGACGATGTCGCCGGTGATGCCCGCAACGTTCGTGCTCGAAAGCGGCATGCCCCAGACATCGAATACCTGGCCGAGCGTGAAGTCCTTGAAGTTCGGCGTTTCGATATGAATGATGCCGGTGTTGTCATGCGTGTGCGTTTCATAGTTACACGAAGACAAGATGCCGACATTCTTCGGGAACGCGAGCCACTGCCCGTCCTTGAAGATGGCGACGTGCGAGTGAACGTGGAACGTCTCTGCCATGCCCGCCGCGCAGATCAGGCCATCGACCGGCGCGCCGGTGCCGCCCGTCGCCGTATTGCCATCGGTAAAGTACAGATTGCCCACCAGGCCGCCGTAGCTGAGCGTCGTCACCGTCGACGTGAACGGCGGCGGATCGGTCCACGTATAGGTCGCGATCTGCGTCGGCGTCGCGCCGATGACGAGCGTCACTTCGCCCTTGTCCGGCAGCACGAGGCTCGAAAGATCGCCGGTGTATTTGGTGAGCGTGCCGCCCGTGTTCACCCACGCGGTCACATTGCCAGTGAGGCCCGCCACGTTGGTCGTGCTGAGCGGCTGACCCCAGACGGAGAAGAACTGCCCGAGCGTGTAAGACGCATTCGATGTCACGTCCATGCGGATCTTGCCCGAGGCATCGACGGTGTGGACCGGATACACGCAACCCGTCTGCTTCGCCATGGTCGGCTTCACGTATCCGACGTTCGCCGGCAACGAGAGTTGCTTACCGTTTTGATAAATCGACAGATGTGAATAGCTGTATTTATTGCCGGCGACCGTACAGTTCAGATTGGCGACGGCCTGGCCGGTGCCGCCCGTCGATGTCGAGCCGTCGCTCCATTGCGATGCGCCGATCGTCGTACCATCGACGACTGCAGTCGCGGCGGCGAGCGTCGGCGTGCCGGTCGTCGTCGAAGGCGTGCTCGCGCCGGAGGGTGCGCTCGCGCCGCCCGGTGAGCTTGCACCGCCTTCGCCCGAGCTCGTGGGCGAGCTCGATCCGTTGCCCGAACCGCCGCCGCCACCGCAAGCGGCGAGCAATGCGAGCGCTGCGGCCGCGAGTGCGCTTGTCATCCAGCGCGTGTTCATCTGTTTCTCTTTGAGCATGTGTCGACTCCGCCCCTAAGGATTTCTGAAGGTGTTGCGGGTTGCACTGCGGCCGCATGCGCGACGCATGCGTGGCGTGCATCCGGCATCGGAAGCATCGCGAGCCGCTCTCGATGCAAGAAACGCGCTTGCTCGTGGAGACGGTCTCGATACGATTGACGCAAATGTTGACGCCTGTCGCTACGACGCTCGTCTATCGACCGGATGCGTTATGGTCTGACTTGCGTCGGTGAAGTCCAGCGACTCATCGAAAGAGAGAAACCGGTCCGGTTATCTGATTCGCCGGCCCGAGGAAATTTAACGTCGAAGAAATGTCGTCGCAAGCAAAGCAACTTTTGGAAACGTGTTCTGACACCGTGGTTTTCGGGTGTGTGCGTTCGCGTACATACGTGCAGTCCACGATTCAGCAGAAAATCAAGGTTTCGATGAAGTGCCGACGGCAATGAACAGCGCCGTGGCGAAATTCGGTTCGCATTTAACGCGCGGCCGGAGAAAGGGGCGGACGGGGTTTCGTCTGACGGACAGAATAAAGGAGGGGAGTAAATGACTCTCTCGAAGACGTTGTTTCACAGCGTAAGGGACTGGTTGCCCGATAACCTGTACTTGACCATTTATCATCGTCGCCGGATCGGACGATTTCCAAAGCTGCGCAATCCGACGACATTCAATGAAAAAATCCTGCGGCGCTGCCTCGAACCCGATCCACGCTTCGGCGACCTCAGCGACAAGCTGAAAGTACGTGAATACGTTGCGGAAAAGATCGGCAGCGAGTATCTCGTGCCGCTGGTTGCTGAACCATCCGATTTCACGAGAAGTGTTTTCGATGCGCTTCCCCAATCCTTCGTCATGAAGGCGAATCACGGCAGCGGATTCGTGCATGTCGTGCGCGACAAGAACGAAACGTCATTCGAGAAACTCGATGCAATGGCGAAAAGCTGGTTATCGACCGACTTTTATGCGATTGCACGCGAACGACATTACCGAACCATCGAGCGGCGCATTTTCTTCGAGGCACTTCTTACCGGAGAAGATGGAAAGGTCCCGCCGGATCTGAAGTTTCATGTCTTCAACAAGCAGTCGGGCGATCCGAAGATATTCATCCTCGTTATTTCGGATCGTTTCGGAAGCCCGCGCGGCGACATGTACGACGCGGACTGGAATCTTCTCGATATCGGCATGGGCCACTATCCGCGCAGCCCGACTCCGGCTCCGCGACCGGCGAATCTGGATGCGCTCGTTTCGATCGCGCGAAAGCTGTCGAGCGATTTCGAATTCGTGCGCGTCGATCTGTACGATGCGAAAGACCGGATTTACTTCGGCGAGCTGACGTTCACGCCGGGCGCTGGCATGTTCGCGCTGCATCCCGACAAGGTGGACTACGAGTGGGGAAGCCTCATGTAACGTTCACGGCCGGCCGCGCGTGTCGCCCAGCGGAAACTCGATGTGACATCGCGCGCCGTTCCGCCCGAGCTCCAGCCGGCCGCTTCCATTGAGCTCGTCGGCGACCTTTCGTTCGATCATCTCCGTGCCGAAGCCGCGTCGGCGAACGTTCGCCGACGCGTCGAGCACGGGCCCGCCATGTTCGGTCCAGTCGAAGCAGAGCCACGTCGCGCCGCTTCGGTCGACGCGCGCCCAGCGAATCGTCACGACTCCGCCATCCGCCGAAAGCGCGCCGTATTCCAGTGCGTTGACGACGAGCTCGTGGACGATCATCGTCATCGTCTCGGCGGCTTCCGATGAAAGCGCGGCATGCTCTCCGTCGATATCGAATTTGCCGTTCGTTTCGCCCAGCGCATCGATCTCGAGACGCACGATGTCGTGCAGATCCACTTCGACGTTCAGTCCATCGGCAAGCGCTTGCTCGATGCGCGCGAGCGCTTGCAGCCGTCCGTTCATGAGCGACGCATGGCGTTCGACGCTTTCCGCGCCATCGGCGGTGCGCGCGTTGATCGAAATGATCTCGGCGATGATGCCGCGTACCCGGCGCCTCAGTTCCATGAGCAGCGCGGATTCGTGTTCTAGCGCGTCGCGCAGCGCTTCCGCCGAACGGGCGCGCTCGACCTCGGCCCAACAACGGCCCGCAACGCCTTCGACCAGCGCGACCATCTCCGGCATCCAGCGGCGGGACGTGCGTTGCGTCACGCGAAGAAGCCCGCGCAAGCGGCCTTCGGCCATCACCGGGACGAAAACAGCCGCGCCGATGCCGTCTTCGGCAAGGCTCTGCCTGATCGTCGCGGACAGACGCGGATCGGCCTGCGTATCGCTGATGACGACCGACTGGCCTCGCTCGTACGCCGACGCGAATGGCTCACAGGTCGCGCAATCTTCGATCGGCAGCCACTCGACCTGCTCGGTGTCCAGTTGCCCCGCGACCATCCGGCAAGCCAGGTGCATCATGCTTTGCGGATCGGTCAGATCGCGCGCCGCGTTCGAGAAGCGCACCAGAAACGCGTTGACTTCCCGCGTGCGTAAGCGCGAGCGTGACAGCTCGATCTGCCCTTCGACGCGCGCCAGCAGCTCGCGCGCGGAAAACGGCTTCGCGACATAGTCGTCCGCGCCGGCCTTGAGCCCCTTGATGGCGGAGTCTTCGCCGGCGTAGGCCGTGAGAAGGATGACAGGCGTGTCCCTGAGCGCATCGTCCTCGCGTATCGCGCGCAATAGAGCGAAGCCGTCCATGCCGGGCATCATGACATCCGCGAGGATCAGCTCGGGCCGGTGCCGATGCGCCTGAGCAAGCGCGAGCGTGCCGTCGGGCGCGACGTCCACTTCCCAGCGCGCGCTGAGCAGACGTTGCAGATGCTCGCGAACATCCGCATTGTCGTCGACGACCAGCACACGGCCGCGTTTCGGTCCCGTGGCCGCGCTCAACTCGACGAGGTCATCGTCCTCGAGCGATCCGTTCGGCCGAAGCCAGCGTGCCGCTTCATCGGCCAGCAGTGCGGCGAGCGCCGGCTCGCGCCCGCTCAGGTCCGGGCGCTCGATCGTTTCGAGGCGCGAAGTCAGCGGAATCCAGACCTGGAACGTGGTGCCGGAATGTTCCTCGCTGCGCACGGACACTTGCCCGCCCAGACGCTGCACGAGATCCTTCACGATCGCGAGACCGATGCCCGCGCCTTCCGCCGTGCGCGCGCGGGATTTCTGCACGCGATGAAAGCGCGTGAAGACGTTCGGCAGCTCCGACGCCGGAATGCCGACGCCGGTATCGATGACTTCCAGTTCCGCATGCAGCCTGATCGCCTTGAGGCGAACGCTGATATGGCCTTCGAACGTGAACTTGAGTGCGTTCGAAATGAGGTTCGAGACGATCTTCTCCCACATTTCGACGTTGACCGGCACGGGCGGCATGTCCATGTCGATGGCGACGCGGCAATCGAGTCCCGCCGCCTTGATCGCGCCGGAAAACGCGCTGACGATATCCGCGGTGAGCCGGCCGAGATTGATCGGCGCGACGGCGGGCCGTCCCTGAACATCGATGGCCGAGAAATCGAGCAGGCTGTTCACGAGCCGCAAGAGGCGGCGTGCATTGCGCGACGCGACCACGACGTTCGCGGCGGCCTTCTCCGGCAGCGACGGATGCTGGCGGAGCAGTTCGTCGAGCGGCGCGAGCATCATCGTGAGCGGCGTGCGGAATTCGTGGCTCACATTTGAAAAGAACTCGGTCTTCGTGCGATCGATTTCGGCGAGCCGCGCCAGCCGCTCGCGCTCCAGTTCATTGGCGAGCGCGTCGCCGATTCCCGCGCTGACTTGCTGAACGACGAGATCGATGAAGTGCGCGTGCGCTTCGTCCTGAGGCCGATGCGGGCTGAGACCGAGAATCAGGACGCCGAGCGGCCGGGCTCGCGTCGCGGTGCCGAGCGGTATGATCAGCGCGCGCGTCGGGCGCTGGCTGCGCCGGGGCGCCGTGACGGGCGCCTCGAGACCGGGAAAGCGGCAGTCGAGATCGTCGACGGCGAAGCCCGTCAGCACGCCGGATCTCGACGCCGCCAACGCCGCGGACATCGGCCAGCTTCCGTCGTCCCGGACGTTCATCGAGAGCGTGTAGGGCGCAGCCGCGCAGCCGGCCTCGAGACCGGCCGCTCCCGCAAGGCTCGCCTGCTGGCCCGTTTCGTCGAACAGATAGATCAGGGCGAACGGCAAATCCGCCGGCGCGCTGGCGAGCGCGGCGGCGGCGCGTTCGCAGGCTTCGCGTCGCGACAAGGCGTCGGCAAGCGCCTTCGCGAGCGTGTGCAATGCGCGCGTGCGGCGTTCGGCGACGACGTTGCGCGTCGTCTCACAGCCCGTGTTCTGCACGCCGAGCACGCGGCCTTGCACATCGCGGATGGGCGAGTACGAGAACGTGACGAAAACTTCCTCCACGAAGCCGTGCCGGTCGATCATGATCGGGAAATCTTCGCCCGCGACCGCCTCGCCGTGAGTCAGAACGCCCTTGGCGATGGGTCCGAGCACGTCCGTCCAGACCTCCGGCCACGTCTCGTGCGCGGGCCGGCCGAGGGCGAGCGGATGCTTCGCGCCGAGGAAGACGCGCCAGCGGTCGTTGTAGATCTGAATCAGATCGGAGCCCCACAGGATCGACATCGCCTGCGGTGAATCGATGGCGGTGCGTACGGTAAGCTGCAGTTCGGCAGGCCAGCCGAGCACGCATCCGAGCGGCGTGCGGCACCAGTCGATCTCTCGCGCCAGATGCGCGATCTCGCCGGCATCGCCGAACGTGCGGTTGATGGCGCGCAGCTCCGAGCGCATGCGCGGCTGTGGCGTTCCGCAGACGATCTCGCCGATGACCTGACCAATGTCGTCGAGCGGCACCACCATGTCCGCCGCGCCCGTGGCGATGGCGGCTGCGGGCATTTGCGGATATTCCGCGCTCGCCTGACTCTGCACGATCAGGCGGCAGCCGGCGGCGCGCAACGCGTTCGCGCCCAACGAACCGTCGCGGCCGAGGCCCGTCAGGATCGCGCCGATCGCTCGCGGGCCGAAGCTGCGCGCAACGGATTCGAAGAGCCGGTCGATCGGCCGTTCGATCGCGCCGCCGGGACACGGCGACAGCACGAAGGAACCGTCCGGCAGCAATTCCACGAAGGCGTGCGGCGGGGCGACCATCAGCCTGCGCCCGCCGATGCGCGAGCCGGCGGTGATCCATTCGACCCGATACGCGAGTCGTTCGAAGACCCATAGTGTTGCTTCGGGCGGCAGGTGCATCATCAGCACGACCGTGAGCGGCAAGTCTTTCGGCAGGCCGTCGACGAGACTGGCCGTGGCCATGTGCCCGCCCGCCGACGCGCCAATGACGATGAGATCGAAGGCGGACTCCGGAATCTGCTCCAGCCGGGACAGCGATGTCGGATCGGAAATCTGCACGCGCCACTCCTCGCGATGAAAAGATCCGTCTTTCAGGCTAGCACGAATGTGCGAAGCCAATTCGACGCCCATTCGACTCGCGTATTTTTTCCGATCGCTCGATCGGCGTATCTCGGGCACGATAGAACGGCAAGTTCGTTTCAATACCGAGGTCGAGCCATGCAAATCCAGACTGGTAATCTTTTCAGCTTCGAAGCGAAGCGCGGCAATGAGGAGCGTGTCGACATGCTCGTCACCGGAGAGCGTCTGAACGTGGAGCGGATCGTGTCGATGGGGCACGCGAGCCCCGAAGGATTCTGGTACGACGACTCGCGCGCCGAATGGGTCGTGCTGCTGTCGGGCGCGGCCGCGCTCGAATTCGAAGACGATTCGACGCTGCTCGAAATGCGTCCCGGCGATCATGTGCTGATCGAACCGCATTGCCGGCATCGCGTCGCATGGACGCATGCCGTCGAGCCGACCGTATGGCTCGCGATCTATCACGAACGCCGGGCCTGAAAACAAAAAATCAGCGTGTTTCAGCGCGGAACAGGCGGCAAACGTTTGCATTTGGCCGCTTTAACGCTTTCGCAACAATGAGGCGAATGACGCTGCGTTTTGTCACCGAAAGTTCATGAAGAAGCCTTAGCGTGCACTGTTTCTTCATACATCGGCCAGCGTTGTCATGCACTCAGCGTTCTCGAGCTTTCGCGGTTTTTCCGGGCAGAGAGATCTTCGTACTGCCGGCGATCTTTGCAGGGAAGTCCCCTTTGTCGACGCGGAGGGCTCCAATGCACTGGTGATGGAAATCTTCTCCGCGCGCCGCGACATGGGAAGCCTGGCCGTGATCGAAGGATTGCGCCCAATTGGACTGATCAACCGCGATATCTTCATGTCGCAGATGAGCAAGCCTTTTCATCGCGAGCTTTACGACAAGAAGAGTTGCATCGCGTTCATGGACAAGGAGCCGCTGATCGTCGAAGCGGACGTGAGCATCGAAACCCTCGCATTCAGAACCGTCGATGCCGGCGAAAAGGCGCTCGTCGATGGTTTCATCGTCACGCGCGGCGGACGGTTCTCCGGCGTGGGCAGCGGCCTCGAACTCGTGAGCGCGGTCGCGCAAATGCAGGCGGAGAAGAACCGCCAGATCATGCAGAGCATCGAATATGCGAGCGTGATACAGCGCGCCATGCTGCGCGCATCCGACGACACATTGTCGACGCAGCTTCGCGATGTCGCGATGGTCTGGGAACCGCGCGATGTCGTCGGCGGCGACTTCTATCATTTCGCGGCGTTCCCGCATGGCTGGTTCGGTGCGGTGGCCGATTGCACCGGTCACGGCGTTCCCGGCGCGTTCATGACCTTGCTTGCTTCGGCGTCGCTGTCGAAGGCGATCGAGCAGATCGGTCCGCGCGATCCGGCTGCGTTGCTCGCGGCGGTCAATCGCAACGTCAAGGGCTTGCTCGGGCAAGTGAACGGCGATGCCGCCGGGCATCAATCCAATGACGGACTCGACACCGCGTTTTTCTGGCTCGATGCTTCGGAAAACGTGCTGCATTTCGCGGGCGCGCGCGTCGCGCTGCATATTCTCCCGCCCGATGCGGCGGAGTTCCAAACCATCGCGGCCGATCGCATGGGCGTAGGTTATGTCGACAGCCGCGCGGACTACGCGTGGAATCTGCGCGCGATTGCGGCTCCGGCCGGCAGCCTGATCTTCATTTGCACCGACGGGCTGACGGATCAGATCGGCGGCCCGCGAAACATTTCCTTCGGCCGGCGCCGCATTCTCGATGTTATCCACGCACATCGCGGCGAGTCGCCATGGACGATCTGCGAGCGCGTTCGGCAGGCGCTCGCGCATTGGCAAGGCGTGCAGCCGCGCCGCGACGATGTCACGTTCTTTTGTGCCCGTATCTAATCAATTCAAAGCATGTCTCAACTACTCGATCAGGACAGCGCCTTTTTCGATCTGGCGCAGCGACGCAATGTTCTCTTCTATCACAAGGGATATTTCTCGCATAACATCGTCGCGGCCATGGGCGAAGTCGTGAAGCTGCAACTGGAAGTCGCCGGCGTGAGCGGTCCGACGCGCCGCAAGCTCTTCTCTTCGTTTGTCGAGCTTTCGCAGAACATCGTTCATTACTCGTCGAATGCGCTTTTGCAGGGCAGCGAAGACGAAGGCGCGATACGCGAGGGCGCGGTATGCATCTCGAAGGACGGCGAACATCACGTCATGTTATGCGTCAATCCGATGGCGACCGCCGAAGTGGAAAGCCTGCGTAACAAGCTCGAGCCGCTTCGCAACATGTCGCTCGAAGAGATAAGGCAGGCGTACAAGCTATCGCTGCGTTCGGATACACCCGAAGACAGCAAAGGCGCCGGCCTGGGTTTTCTGACGATGGCGCGCGATGCGAGCGCGCCGCTCGAATTCGCTTTTCATCCGCGTGCCGACGAACCCGGAACCACGCTGTTTTGCCTTATGGCCATCATCTGAGCAGGAAGGCACGAGAACATGGATAACTTTTATATTGCCGCCACGACGACATCGCCCGAGGTCGATTTGCGTTTCGATCAGCACGCGTTGTCGCTCAAGGGCGAGTCCTATCCCGAGAATGCGGCCGCGTTCTATGCGCCCGTCATCGAGCAGATGCGCAAGTATCTTGCCGAGCATGCCGGAGCCGTCGTCACGATCGACGTCGCGCTGACTTACTTCAATAGCTCGAGCACCAAGATGCTGTTCAGCATGTTCGACGCGCTCGATCAGGCAGCGCAATCGGGCAGCCGCGTATTGATGAACTGGTATCACGACGAGGAAGACGAGACCATCGCCGAGTTCGGCGAAGAACTGAAGGCCGATTTCCGCGCGATCGAATTCACCGACCGTCTCATCGCTCATCCGGGACGGTAGGCATGCCATCGACATCGTCCGACGATCCGACGCCGGATCTGTTCCAGAACGAAAGTGCGGCGCTGGACAAGGCGCGCGCGATGCACGCGGCGCCCGACGCAGGCGCCGCGGAATATCGCCGGTCGTTGGGGGAACTCATCGATCATTTCGAGCGCCTCATGCGCGAAACGCGGCGTCTGATCGGGCGCAGCGACCGCGCCGAGCGCGAGATGCAGACGCTCGCGCAGCAATTGGCGCATCGCGCGTCGCACGATGCGCTGACGGGCGTGCTGAATCGGAGCGCCGTCATCGAGCAGGCCACGAAAGCGCTGCGCTCGACGAGCGCGGCGATGATCGTGCTCGATATCGACGAGTTCAAGCGGATCAACGATGACTTCGGGCATCCCACCGGCGATGCGGTGATTCTCGGCGTCGTCGATTGCCTGCGGCGCATCGTGCGCGATCAGGGTTTCATCGGACGCGTGGGCGGCGAGGAATTCACCGTGCTGTTGCCCGGACATGAACCGCACAGCGCCGCGCTGCTCGCCGAGCGCATGCGTGAGGCGATCAGCGATACGCTGGTCGTCGAGCCGGTGGATCGACGCATCACGGCGAGCTTCGGCATCAGCAATAATGCGGCGGGAACCGGCTTCGACATCGCATACGGGCTCGCCGATGCAGCGCTGTATCGTGCGAAGCGAAGCGGACGTAATCGCGTGGAAGTCGCCGATCAATAGGCGTATATCCGCTCTTGACGATTACTTTCTGCGTCGCTGATTCATTAGTTTGACTATATCGCTTGTCGGCGCGCTGGTTATCAGGCGCGCGATGTCGTCCAGATGAACCCAGCGGCATTTGGATATTTCGTTACTCGGGCGAGCTTTTGCCCGATTCGGGACTGCGCAGGAAAACACGTGATGGTGTTTCTGCTTGCCGCGAAAGTCGAAAAGATATTTGGCCGACTTTCCCGATAACCGCGTTTCTTCCCGAAGCTCGCGCAGTGCGGCATCCGAAAGATGTTCTCCACGTTTGAGTATTCCGCCCGGCAAGGCCCACTTCGACTGACTGCGGGCGACAAGAAGGATGCGCTTGCCTCTGCGACAGATCACGGTGGCGCGTTTCTTCAAACCGGTCTCCCTTTTACTTCCAGGTATTCTCGACGCGCTTCACGCGCCATCGAATCGGGCAGAGCCTGATTAGCTGTGTATGCTAATACAGAACCTTACTCACTCGGCAAGCTCGTAAAGCACGGGCGGCGTACACGCAACAGGCGGAAATCGCTTCATCAAACGGTCACAAACATGCGATGCGGCCAGTTCATTGTGGTAATGTCTGAGCCAGGCGATTTTTTGTTCAACTCGAGGCATTGAAATGGATAGGGATGGTGACTGGCCTTTGCCACGGCCAACCACTTTCTTCAAAGCCGACCGGCGTACTGCCGGATCGTCACTCTCGAAAACGAACTCAATAGCCAGTGCTTTCTCGTCACTGGCGACGCCGGTAATCGCGGAAGGAGTGCAAAGAGCGAAAGAGCTATCCACGACGAGCGATGCGCAAGATTCTCCCCAGCTTCGCGTCGCCTTCAGAATGCTCCGCGCTTTGTACTGGCGTATTCTCCCCATGCTCGAATTTTTCGACCCGTTATCAAGGGCGGGCACGGTCGCAACATCAAAGCGTTGACGTCCGTGCAGAACAAGCTGGGCGGGCTGAATCGGCGCAAGGGCAATGCGGCAAGCTGTCGATACACATACATTGAATCAGGAAATGGCTTACACAACACCGGAAATCACAGAACTCCTGGCGAAACAGGACGCGCTGAACAAGCAACTGGCCGAAGCGAAGGAACGCGAAACGCGCCAGGTGCTGATCGAAATCGTGCAGAAGATGCGCCAGTACGGCATCAGTCTGGAAGAGCTGTCAGGCAGCAAGCCGAAAGCGCAGGAACCGGTCAGGGAAGCGAAGTATCGCGATCCCATCGGCGGCGCGACGTGGAGCGGACGCGGCCGCGCGCCGCAATGGATCGTCGGAAAGAATCGCGATGATTTTCTCGCCGACACGCGCGCCACGAAGACGACCAAAGCCGCCGCGCAAGCCGCGCTGTTCGGCGACGAGGCCTGAAGCGAAGTCTTCGATCAGGCACGCTCACGGCGGCAAGAAAACATCGCTACAGAAGGGATTTTCCCTGAGCGAGAATCATGTCGCAGACCTGCTTGGTGACTTGCTCCTTCAGCCCCGCACCGCTCAAGTCGAGCTGCTTGCCGTTGCCGCTATCCAGAATGCCTTTCGCGCCGTTCGTATAGCCTGAATCGCTGGAAGCCGAGCCGCCGAGCTTGCTCATCAGCCCGTCCTTGACGGATGACGCACTGCCGCCGAGATAGTTGCTCTTGACGCAATATTCGATAACGCCCGCGACATTGCTCGTGCTGCCCGACGTGAGCGAATCCATCGATAAGCCTCCGGTCAGGCCGCTCAGGTTGCCGAGTGCGCCGCCGCTGCTGCTCTCTTTACCTTGATTGAGCAGATTGCCGAGTTGAGCGTGAGCTACTGGAATGGTAAGCAGGACTGCAGTCAGGATTCCGCCGGCCAGAACATGACGCTTTGAGAAGATCATGGTGCCTCCGAGGTTTGATCTCTCACTATAGACGATGAACGCGCGCGGGTCGGCATCGACTGCGCGCGTTTCGATTCGTTGAAAAGTACCGGATATTCAAGCGCGAATCATCCGCCTGTTCCCGTGACGCGCCATACGACATTGCCGACGTCATCGGCGATGAGAAGGCCGCCGTCGCGATCCTGCGCCACCCCCACAGGTGCGCCGTATAGCTCTTTCTGATCCGCCGATGTGAAGCCGGTCACGACATCTTTCGGCGCGCCGACAGGCTTGCCGTTTTCGAATGCGACGTAGGACACGACATAACCGCTCAGCGGCGAGCGATCCCAACTGCCATGTTCGCCAATGAACGCGCCGCCCCGATATTGCGCCGGCAGATTGTCGCCCGTATAGAACGCCAGCCCGAGCGGCGCGACGTGCGAACCGATAGCGTAATCGGGCGGAATCGCGCGGGCGACGAGATCGGGGCGCTGCGGCTGCGCGCGTGGATCGACGTGCTGTCCGTAATAGCTATACGGCCAGCCATAGAACGCATTCTCTTTTACTGAAGTCAGATAGTCGGGGACGAGGTCCGCACCGATTTCATCGCGTTCATTGGCAATTGCCCAGAGCTGCTTCGACTTCGGTTCCCATTGCAGTCCGGTCGGATTGCGAATGCCCGCTGCATAGATACGGCTCGCGCCCGTCGCCGTGTCGACTTCGAGAACGTCGGCGCGCCGGTATTCGACCTCCAGTCCGTTCTCGCCGACATTGCTGTTCGAGCCGACGCCGACATAGAGCTTCTTGCCATCGGGGCTCGCGAGCAAGGCCTTGGTCCAGTGATGATTGATCGTGTCCGGAAGATCGGCCAGCTCGACGCCGCGCTCGGCGATGCTCGTTTCGCCCGTCTTGTAGGGAAACTTGAGGATCGCGTCGGTATCCGCGACATAGAGCGTGTCACCGATCAGTTGCATGCCGAACGGCGAATGCAGTTGATCGATGAACACATGCCGCTCCCACTCGCCACTCGCGCTTTTCCTCAACAGCGTGATGCGATTCGCGCCTTTCGCCTTTTTCCCCGACTTGCTCGCGATCAATCCGGCGATGAGTTGCTTGGGCGTCGTCACCGCTTCCTCGTTCGGGCTGTTGGATTCGGCCACGAGGACATCGCCGTTCGGCAGCGCGTAGACCTGACGCGGATGCACGAGACCGGACGCGATCTTTTCGATCCGCAATCCTTCCGCGACCTTGGGCGTCGCGCCGTTGCGCCAGCCGACGTATTCGGGAACCTGCATCGGCGGCGCGAAGAAGTTGCGTGCGTCCGGCAGTGGAGGCTTCTCGCCCGCCTGATGTTGCGCATCGTACTGCGCGTGTTCGTTGCATCCGCTCATCGATGCCGCGAATGCGATCGCGAGCGCGCCTATCATCATGCGCTTATTCATGAGCCGCCTCCGCGAGAACGAGCCGGTCCATGGCCATCGCGATATGACCGATGCTCAGAAACACCACGGTGATGACCGAGAGAATGACGTTCTCCGGAACCATCGCATAGGCATCGCGGCTATGCACGAAGGCGTTGACGACAGCGGCGACGATCGCGATCAGATTGAGCCAGAAATCGATTCGTTCGATCCGCGAGACCGCGCGCCGCTTTTGCAGCCATACGTGACCGAGATTGAGCAGCCGCGGAACGATGGCGATGATGAGACCGGCCGTCACGAGCCACGCCGCGCCTTTTCCCCAGAACACATTGCGCGTGATGGCGTAGCTGATGTCGAAGATCAGCGTGCCGACAAAAAGCCCGTAAGGAATGGGATCGAGCAATTCGAATATCGCCGGAGCGAATTTCGATGGAGGTCTCGAAGTGGCGGATGAAGTGGACATAGCTTCTCTTCCCGAATGCGCGTGGTTTTTAGCCCTTGCGCATGCGGCATGCCCGCGCGCGTACTTCGTTGTTGACTCGTTGAAAGGAGAAGAGATGAAACGGTGTGCCTGTTTCGACAGGATTCAAGCGAAGGTCCGGCGTGATCGACGACGTAAGAAGCGCTTCGATCGATGTCGCACCTCGAACTCGGTGCGACATCGTCGGCCGCTCACAGCAGACGCGGATCCAGCGGCGGAGGCGCGGACGGTAGCGCGGGCAGCGGCGGCGGAAGATGAAGCTCCTTCAGCAGCGCGGCGCCGGGCCACGAATCGGGCAGCTTCGGCATCTCGGGAAGCTTCTTGCTATCGGGATTGGTCAGATACAGCATGCCGCCGTGAATGGCGGACATCGCATTGCGATGCATCGTTTCGACGCACGGCAGGTCGGTGATGGTCAGAGTGGTCATGGCAGGTCTCCCGGCAAAAATAAAAGTAATTGAATGGCGACGGACGAGTCGCCATTCGATCTTTTGCACAGGTTGTGCCAAGCGAAGCAGAGCGCGCCGGTCATCGGTTTCGCTCGAATTTATCGACGCATAACGGCGTACTCCGAACGACAGTTCGATCGCGCGATGTCGGCGCGCGCCCGACACTCAATCCAGCGCGACGACGGGAACCGACACGCGGCCTTCCATCAGTACGCGCGCGCTGCGGCTCATGATCGCTTTCTTCACTTGCCATTCGCCGTTCGCTTCGACGGCCTCAGCGCCGACGCGCAACGTGCCCGACGGATGCCCGAAGCGCACCGACTGACGCTCGCCGCCGCCCGCCGCGAGATTGACGAGCGTGCCCGGAATCGCCGCCGCCGTGCCGATGGCGACCGCCGCCGTGCCCATCATCGCGTGATGCAGCTTGCCCATCGACATCGCGCGCACGAGCACGTCGACATCGTCCGCGCCGATGCGCTTGCCGCTCGACGCGACGTATTCCTTCGGACGCGCGACGAACGCGATCTTCGGCGTGTGCTGACGTTTGGCGATTTCATCGAGGCTCTTGATGAGCCCCATGCGCAGCGCGCCGTATGCGCGAATGGTTTCGAAGCGCTTCAACGCGGCATCGTCGCCGTTGATCGCGTCCTGAAGCTCGGTGCCCTTGTAGCCGATGTCCTCCGCGTTCACGAAGATCGTCGGAATGCCCGCGTTGATCATCGTCGCCTTGAAGGTGCCGACGCCGGGCACGTGCAGATCGTCGACGAGATTGCCGGTCGGGAACATCGCGCCTTCCGCGCCTTCTTCCTCGGCGGCGGGATCGAGAAATTCGAGCTGCACTTCGGCGGCGGGGAACGTCACGCCATCGAGTTCGAAGTCGCCGGTTTCCTGGACGGCGCCGTTGGTCATCGGCACATGCGCGATGATCGTCTTGCCGATGTTCGCCTGCCAGATGCGCACGATTGCAATGCCGTTATCCGGCACGCGGTCGGGATCGACGAGGCCGCTCGTGATCGCGAACGGACCGACCGCCGCCGAAAGATTGCCGCAATTGCCGCTCCAGTCGACGAATGGCTTGTCGATGGCGACCTGGCCGAAGAGATAGTCGACGTCATGTCCGGCGCGCGCGCTCTTCGAGACGATGACCGTCTTGCTCGTGCTCGACGTCGCGCCGCCCATGCCGTCGATCTGCTTGCCATACGGGTCCGGGCTGCCGATCACGCGCAGAAAGAGCGCATCGCGCGCGGGGCCGGGCACGCGCGCCGCTTCGGGCAAATCGTTCAGGCGAAAGAAAACGCCCTTGCTGGTGCCGCCGCGCATGTAGGTCGCGGCGATCTTGATCTGAGGTGCGTGTGCCATGTGATTCGTATCCTTGATTGAATGTCAGGCCGCTTCTTTCGACGACTCCAGGAAGTCCTGCGCGAAGCGTTGCAGCACGCCGCCGGCTTCGTAGATCGAGACTTCCTCGGCCGTGTCGAGCCGGCACGTCACGCTCACTTCGACGCGTTCGCCGTTCGCACGATGGATGACGAGCGTGAGATCAGCACGCGGCTTGCGCTCGCCGATGACGTCATAGGTTTCGGTGCCGTCGATGCCGAACGTCTGCCGATTTTCGCCCGGCTTGAATTCGAGCGGCAGCACGCCCATGCCGATCAGGTTCGTGCGATGAATGCGCTCGAAGCCTTCCGCGACGATCGCTTCGACGCCCGCGAGACGCACGCCCTTCGCGGCCCAGTCGCGCGACGAGCCTTGTCCGTAATCCGCACCCGCGACGATGATGAGCGGCTGCTTGCGCTCCATATACGTTTCGATGGCTTCCCACATGCGCGTGACGCGGCCTTCGGGTTCGATGCGCGCGAGCGAGCCTTTCTTCTGTTGACCATCGACGATGGCCATTTCGTTGATGAGCGTCGGATTCGCGAACGTCGCGCGCTGCGCCGTCAGATGATCGCCGCGATGCGTCGCGTACGAATTGAAATCCTCTTCGGGCAAGCCCATTTTCGCGAGATATTCGCCGGCCGCGCTGTTCGCGAGAATCGCGTTGGACGGCGAGAGATGGTCCGTCGTGATGTTGTCGCCGAGCACCGCGAGCGGGCGCATGCCCTTGAGCGTGCGAGCGCCTGCAAGCGCGCCTTCCCAATACGGCGGACGGCGAATGTAGGTGCTTTGCGCGCGCCAGTCGTAGAGCGGGCTGATGGCTTCGCCGCTTTGCGCGGTCAACGCGAACATCGGTTCGTAGACGCGACGGAACTGCTCGGGCTTCACGCTTTGTTTGACGATGGCGTCGATTTCCTCATCGCTCGGCCAGATGTCCTTCAGATACACGGGCTGGCCGTTCTTGCCGATGCCGAGCGCATCGCGTTCGATATCGAAACGGATCGTGCCCGCGATCGCATACGCGACGACGAGCGGCGGCGACGCGAGAAACGCCTGCTTCGCATACGGATGAATGCGGCCGTCGAAATTGCGGTTGCCGGACAGCACGGCGGTCGCGTACAGATCGCGATCGATGATCTCCTGCTGGATCGCCGGGTCGAGCGCGCCGGACATGCCATTGCACGTCGTGCACGCGAACGCGACGATGCCGAAGCCGAGCTTTTCCAGATCGGGCAACAGACCGGATTCCTGCAGATACAGTTCGACCGCTTTCGAGCCCGGCGCGAGCGACGACTTTACCCACGGCTTGCGCGTGAGACCTTGCGCATTCGCATTGCGCGCGATGAGCGCCGCCGCGATCACGTTGCGCGGATTGCTGGTGTTCGTGCAACTCGTGATCGCCGCGATGATGACCGCGCCGTCCGGCATCTGCCCCGGCGTTTCTTCCCATTTGCCCGCGATGCCGCGCGTCGCCAGTTCGGACACCGGCAGGCGCTTGTGCGGATTCGAGGGACCCGCCATGTTGCGCACGACCGTCGACAGATCGAAGCGCAACACGCGTTCGTATTCCGCGTGCGTCAACGAATCGGCCCACAGGCCAGCGGTTTTCGCGTAATGCTCGACGAGGCTCACTTGCTTGTCGTCGCGGCCCGTGAGACGCAGATACTCGATCGTCTGCTCGTCGATATGGAACATCGCGGCGGTCGCGCCGTATTCGGGCGCCATGTTCGAGATCGTCGCGCGGTCGCCGAGCGTGAGGCTCGACGCGCCTTCGCCATGGAACTCGAGATACGCGCCGACGACCTTTTCCTTGCGCAGGAATTCGGTGAGCGCGAGCACGATATCGGTCGCCGTGATGCCCGGCTGACGCTTGCCCGTCAGCTCGACGCCGACGATATCCGGCAGACGCATCCACGATGCGCGGCCGAGCATCACGTTCTCCGCTTCGAGCCCGCCGACGCCGATCGCGATGACGCCGAGCGCATCGACGTGCGGCGTGTGGCTGTCGGTGCCGACGAGCGTATCGGGATACGCGATGCCATCGACCGCGTGAATCACCGGCGACATGCGCTCCAGATTGATCTGATGCATGATGCCGTTGCCCGGCGGAATCACATCGACGTTCTTGAACGCCTTCTTCGTCCAGTTGATGAAATCGAAACGATCTTCGTTGCGCCGGTCTTCGATCGCGCGATTCTTCGCGAACGCATCCGGATCGAAGCCGCCGCATTCCACCGCGAGCGAATGATCGACGATGAGCTGCACCGGCACGACCGGATTCACCTTCGCGGGATCGCCGCCCTGGTCCGCGATCGCGTCGCGCAGGCCAGCGAGATCGACGAGCGCGGTCTGTCCGAGAATGTCGTGGCAGACGACGCGCGCGGGAAACCACGGAAAATCGCGCTCGCGCTTGCGTTCGACGAGCTGCATCAGCGATTGTTCGAGGATCGCCGGATCGCAGCGGCGCACGAGATTCTCGGCGAGCACGCGCGAGGTGTAGGGCAGCTTGTCATAAGCGCCGGGCGCGATCGCTTCGACGGCTGCGCGCGCGTCGAAGTAATCGAGTGTGGTGCCGGGCAGGGGTTTGCGGTTTGCAGTGTTCATCGCCGTGTCTCGGTCATGGCATGGTCTTTCGCGCGCCATGCTCAAAGGTATTGTGGGGAAGACCCCTTCGACTGGAAATCCGGGCTATTTTAGGCGCCGATTTCAAAAATAACCCGCCGCCGGCGCGGCGACGGGCCGAAGCTCTTCACGGATCTCGCGTATCACCGTAAAGAGGGCTGATGCGCTTTACGCACGCTTTGCCAGCGGGACGAACTCGAGGTTCTCCGGACCGGTGTAATTCGCGCTCGGCCGGATGATCTTGTTGTCGATGCGTTGCTCGATGATGTGCGCGCTCCATCCCGACGTGCGCGAGATCACGAAGAGCGGCGTGAACATCGCGGTCGGCACGCCCATCATGTGATATGAAACCGCGCTGAACCAGTCGAGGTTCGGGAACATCTTCTTCGCGTCCCACATCACCGATTCGAGGCGCTCGGCGATATCGAACAGCTTCGTATCGCCGGCTTCCTTCGACAGATTCCTCGCGACTTCCTTGATGACCTTGTTGCGCGGATCGGAGATCGTGTACACCGGATGGCCGAAGCCGATCACGACTTCCTTATTCTCGACGCGGCGTTTGATATCGGCTTCCGCTTCATCCGGCGTCTGATAGCGCGATTGAATTTCGAACGCGACTTCGTTCGCGCCGCCATGCTTCGGACCGCGCAGCGCGCCGATCGCGCCGGTGATCGCGGAATACATGTCCGAACCCGTGCCCGCGATCACGCGCGCCGTGAACGTCGATGCGTTGAACTCGTGCTCGGCGTAAAGATTGAGCGATACATGCATCGCATCGACCCAAGCTTTGGACGGCGCGACGCCATGCAGCAGATGCAGAAAGTGACCGCCGATGGAATCGTCATCCGTTTCGACTTCGATGCGCTTGCCGTTGTGCGAATAGTGATACCAGTAGAGCAGCATCGAGCCGAGCGAGGCCATCAGCTTGTCGGCGATATCCTTCGCGCCCGGCACGTTGTGATCGTCCTTCTCCGGCAGGATCGTGCCGAGCACGGAGACGCCGGTACGCATCACGTCCATCGGATGCGCGGACGCGGGAATCCATTCCAGCGCGGCTTTGAGATTCGCGGGCAGGCCGCGCAACGCCTTCAGCTTCGTCTTGTATGCCTTCAGTTCGGCGGCGTTCGGCAGCTTGCCGTGCACGAGCAGATGCGCGATCTCTTCGAACTCGGACGTCGTCGCGACATCGAGAATGTCGTAGCCGCGATAGTGCAAGTCGTTGCCCGTCTTGCCGACGGTGCACAGCGCGGTATTGCCCGCCGTCACGCCCGACAGCGCGACGGATTTCTTCGGCTTGAATGCGCCCGCGCTTGCGGTGCTGTTGTCTGCTTCGCTCATGAATTTGTCTCCTGAAACAAGGGTTATTTCTTCGCTGCGAACAATTGGTCGAGCTTGTCTTCGTAGGCGTGATAGCCGAGGTATTTGTACAGGTCGGCGCGCGTCTGCATCGTTTCGACGGCGGCCTTTTGCGTGCCGTCGCGCTTCACTGTCTCGTAGAAGTTCAAGGCCGCTGCGTTCATCGCGCGATACGCGCCGCAACAATACAACGCGATGTCGACGTTCGCATCCTTCAGTTCATCGACGGTGAAGAGCGGCGTCGAGCCGAACTCGGTCAGATTCGCGAGGATCGGCACGCGCACCGCAGCCTTGAAGCGGCGATAGTCATCGAGCGATTTCATCGCTTCGGGGAAGATCATGTCCGCGCCCGCTTCGACATACGCGACGGCGCGCTCGATCGCCGCGTCGATGCCTTCGGCGGCGGCCGCATCGGTGCGCGCCATGATGACGAACGAATCGTCGGTGCGCGCATCGACGGCGGCTTTCACGCGATCGACCATTTCGCCGGTCGGCACGACTTCCTTGCCCGGACGATGCCCGCAGCGCTTCTGTCCGACCTGATCTTCGATATGCACGGCCGCCACGCCCGCCTTGATGAACGAGCGGATCGTGCGCGCGATGTTGAATGCGCCGCCCCAGCCGGTGTCGATATCGACCATCAGCGGCAGCGACGAGGCGTCGGTGATGCGGCGCGCGTCGATCAGCACGTCTTCCATCGTGCTGATGCCGAGGTCGGGCATGCCGAGCGAATTCGCGGCCACGCCGCCGCCCGACAGATAGAGCGCCTTGAACCCGACGGCTTCGGCCATCTTCGCGGCGTAAGCGGTGATCGCGCCGACGACCTGCAGCGGCGATTCCTCGCGGACGGCCTGGCGGAACCGCGCGCCGGCGGTCTGTGCGGACTGGATTTCGGAACTCACGTTTGTCTCCTGAAAAAGTGCTGCGTATAAAAGCAACTACCTTGCCATCTTGCGATATTTTTCTAACTCGTTGATTTTTCGTGGTTTAGACGTTTCGGCTCCCAGCGCTTGATTTCACGTCTGAAATTTCCTGTTTCGAAACTGAAATCCGTAGCGCATACTGGATTTTTTTTGCGCAGACGATCATGCAAACCGAAACCGCCTCGCGCCCGCGCATCTGGGCGGTCGGCATCAGCCGGCTAAGGGATTTGTTCATCGATCTCGTCGACACCTACGCCGAGCGCGCCGAACTCGATGTCGTGGCGCTCGGCTTCGAGGATGCCGCGAACAGCATCGAATCGGCGCGCGACGGCCGGCCGGATGTCGTCGTGGCGGGCGGCTCGAACGGCGCTTATCTGAAGAGCCGCGTGTCGGTGCCGGTCGTCGTCATCAGTCCGACCGGCTTCGACGTGATGCATGCGCTCACGAAGGCGCGGCGCGAGGGCGCGAGCGTCGCGCTCGTCACGCACGGCGACACGCCCGCGGAAATTCGCCGCTTCCTCGCCGTGTATGGCATCGACGTGATTTGCGCGTCCTATCGCTCGGCGCAGGACGCCGAAAACCTCGTGCTCGATCTGCGTGATCGCGGCGTCGATGTGGTCGTCGGCCCCGGCCTCGTCGCGGATCTGGCGGCGGACGCGGGCATGAGCGCGGTGTTTCTGTATTCGCGCACGTCGGTCGTCGCCGCGTTCGAGACGGCGCTCGAAGTCGCGCAGGCGATGCGCCGCGAAGTCGCGCGGCGCAATCGGCTCGACAACCTGTTGCAGCATCTTCGCGATGGCGTCGTCGCCGTCGATGCGCTCGGCCGCATCGAAGCGATCAATCGGCGGCTCGCCGCCGCGCTCGGCATCGCGGATGCGTCGCGCGCCGTCGGACAGGCGTTGCTCGATGTCGCGCCCGAACTCGACGGCGTGCTGCCTTCCGCCGACGGCGACGTGTTCGGCGCGGTGCGCGGCGTGAGCTACGCGATCCATCGCGGACCGCTCGCAAGCGATGGCGCGTCGGGCGGCACGATCTTCACCTTCCAGGAATCGCGCGCGGTCGAGCGGCTCGACCGGACGCTGCGCTCGCGGCAGGGCGCGCAGGAATTCGTCGCGCGTTATCGGCTGGAGGATGTCGTCGGCGAATCGGAGTCGATCGAGCGCGTGCGTTCGCTCGTGCGCCGCTACGCGAAATCCGACGCCACCGTGCTGATTCTCGGCGAAAGCGGCACGGGCAAGGAGATGGTCGCGCAGAGCATGCATCGCCTGAGCCGCCGCAAGGACTTTCCGTTCGTCGCGATGAACTGCGGCGCGTTTCCCGAAGCCCTGCTCGAAAGCGAGCTTTTCGGTTACGAGGAGGGCGCGTTCACCGGCGCGCGCAAGGGCGGCAAGGCGGGGCTGATCGAGGCGGCGCATCGCGGCACCTTGTTTCTCGATGAAATCGGCGAGATGCCGCCGTCGCTGCAAAGCCGGCTGCTGCGCGTGCTGCAGGAGCGCGAAGTGATACGGCTCGGATCGACGGAGCCGACGCGCGTCGATATTCGCGTGATCGCGGCGACGCATCGCACGCTCGCGCAAGGCGTCGCCGATGGTTCGTTTCGCGCCGATCTTTTTTATCGCATCAATATTCTGAGCATCGCGTTGCCGCCGTTACGCGCACGTTCCAGCGACGTCCTGCTGTTGGCGACCGCGCTGCTGGCACAGGCCGCGCGGCGCGACAAGGCGCTTGCGTCGCGCGTGCCCGATCGCGAAGCGGCGGCGCGCGTGCTCGCGCCGCTGGAAGATGCGCTGTGCCGATATCCGTGGCCGGGCAATGTTCGCGAGTTGCAGAACATCGTCGAGCGTATCGCGGTGGAGTTATCGGATCGGGATGCGCCCGTTGCACTCGCGCTCGACGAACTGGAAGCGATCGCGCCTGAGCTGTTCGAGGACAAGTCCGACGCAAACGCGGACCGCTCGCTGCGCGATCTCAGCCGATCGGTGGAAGCCGATCAGGTCCGCGCATCGCTGGCTGCGTTCGGCGGCGATCGCGATGCCGTCTGCAAGGCGCTCGGCATCAGCAAGACGACGTTGTGGCGAAGGCTCAACGCGAAGCCGAAAAGCTGACGAGCCGCGTAAATGTGTCCGTAAGCTCGCGCTGCTAGCATCTCCTCTCTTTCCCAATCCAGAACCTAACGAACTCATGAAAAAGGCTGTCATTGCTGTGTTTGCCGCTGGTGCGGCATTTTTTTCCGTCGCTCCGGCTTTCGCCGCTTCGCACAATCACCATCAGGTTTGCCACAAGGTCAAAGTGCATCATCACTGGGAACGCCACTGCAAGTAAGCGCGTTTCGCAGCCGAAGGCGATGAGCCCCGTTCGCATTTTCCGACGGGGCTTTTTTTCGTCTCGCGACGCCGCGATCGCGCCGTGAAAGCGCGCTGTTAACAGTCGCCGTCGCCTATACTTTTTTCGCAGTCAATCGATATCCATACTGCGGCTTTCCCGAACGGAAGCGCTGTTGCTCATGCGCCATTGCCGCCTTGTCCTGCTTCCTCTCTGCCTCTTTATGCACGCAAAGAAAACGCGGCGCGTCAATACGTGCGGCCGCTTCACTTTCATTCGATGAGGACACCATGGCTACCTACATCATGCTGCTGAATTGGACCGATCAGGGCGTGCGTACCGCGAAGGACACGGTCGATCGCGCGCGCGCATTTCGCGAAGCGAGCAAGGCGATGGGCGCGACCATCGGCGCACTGCACTGGACGCTTGGCGCATACGATCTCGTTACATCGTTCGATGCACCCGACGATGAAACCGCGACGCGCCTCGGCCTCGCGCTCGGCGCACTCGGCAACGTCCGATCGACGACGATGCGCGCGTTCGGCGAAAGCGAGATGGAACGCATCGTCGGGGGATTGAAGTGAATCGGATAACTTAATAACGCATCGACCTCTGCATTTGGCGTGCCCGGGCGCGGCACGGTCATTGCGCAACTCATGATCGAGCAGACGGAAACGCCTGCGTCCTAATTTCCAGTCCGATCAAGGAGGGACGGATCATGAACAAGGCAATTGGCGCACTCATCGCGGCTGTAGCCGCGGCGGCACTGTCGAGCGGCGTTTATGCGCAGACGGCGGGAGGATCGAGCGGCTCGACGGGCAGCACGGCCAGCCCGGCGAATCAGGTGAACGGTGCGACGGGCGGATATGGCACGCCGGGCACCACCCATTCCGGCAGCGGCATGGCCGCCAAGCCCAATAGCGGCTTGCCGAGCAGCACGAACAGCACGACGAAGTCCGACGCGCCCGCGCCGAAGAGCAACAACACCTTGGCAACGCCGAGCGTCGTATCGCCGGCAGCCGGCCAATAACGCGGTATGAAAGACGGCGACCCATGTATCGGGTCGCCGGGCGTTGTGCGCTGCAATGCGTAGCAGGCGGATGTCGCAAGTTGCGACATCCGCATGGACAGGACTTCGGCAGGGTGTCCGATTTTGCGACACACCCTGCCGATGCCGTCATCACAGAGCGCGAAGGCCATCCACGCAGGCTCACGCGATGCCCCCGCTCGCTTAGCGATTGGCGTGGTCCTTGCTCTTATCCCGGCGCATCGCTTCAGGCGAAGCATCGACGATAACGAACAAGGAGACATCACGTGAAGGCTGCCGTGCTGCATGAGTACGACGAAACGTTGTCCCGCGACGAATTCGTCCGCTATCAAGACGTCCCCACTCCCGAAATCTCGCGGCCCGACGATGTGATCGTCCGGATCGGCGGCGCGGGTGTGTGCCGGACCGATCTGCATATCGTCGAAGGCATCTGGCGCAGCAAGGTCGATATCGCGCTGCCCTACATCATGGGCCACGAGAACGCCGGCTGGGTCGAGGCGGTCGGGCGGGGCGTCGAAAGCGTCAAGGTGGGCGATCCGGTCATCTGCCATCCGCTCGTCACGAGCGGCCACTGTCTCGCGTGCCGGCGCGGCGACGACATGCACGCGACCGAAAGCCGTTTTCCCGGCATCAACTCGAACGGCGGCTATGCCGAATATCTCGCGACCGGCGAACGTTCGCTGATCCGCCTGCCGTCCACGCTCGCGCCGAAGGACGTCGCGCCGTACACCGACGCGGGCCTCACTGCCTATCGCGCCGCGAAGAAGGCATCGCGTCATCTTTTGCCGGGGCAGTTCGCCGTCGTGATCGGCGCGGGCGGTCTGGGTCACATCGGCATTCAGGTGCTGAACGCGCTGTGCGCGGCGGAGATCGTCGTCGTCGACCGATCGGAGACCGCCCTCGCGCTCGCGAAGGAATGCGGTGCGCATCATACGGTTCAGGGCGGCGACGACGCCGTCGAGCGCGTGCTCGAACTCACGCAAGGCAACGGCGCGGAAGCCGTGATCGATTTCGTCGGCGAAGGCAACGCGATCGCGCAAGGTCTCGCGATGACGCGCAACGCGGGCTTCTATTACATCGTCGGCTACGGCGGAAAGATCGACATTCCGACGATCGACATGATCACGAGCGAAAAGACCATCGTCGGCAATCTGGTCGGCACGTATCCGGAACTCGTCGAGCTGATGGCGCTGGCCGATCGCGGACTCGTCCATCTCGCGACGCGCGAGTATCGACTGAGCGAGGCGAATCAGGCGCTGCGCGACCTGCATCACGGCAAGGTGAAAGGACGCGCGGTCCTCATTCCGTAACGACCGGCCGGCCTCGCGACAGACGAGGCCCGCAAGCCAGGCTTTCAGCGGAGAACGCCATGACTGCGCAGGGCCAACCCACGCCCATATCGGAGCGCGTGCGGCTCGTGATCGAGCTCACGTGGATCAATTCGGAGCATCTGCGAAGCAAGAGCCGTTTCGCGGGCGTCGAAATCGAACTCGAAAGCGCGCTGGCCGCGAGCCGGCCCGAAGCGCGCACGTCGCTGCAATTGTTGCGCATCGAAATGCTGCGCGATCAGCTTTGGGAAGCGGACCGGGCGCTGAGCGCGCTGGAGGAAGAGCGCGCGCGTCTGGAGGCGGCGCTCGCGAACGCGGAGGCGGCGACGCGCACCGCGCATGGCCGCGATCCGCGATGAACGTAAGCGCGCCCACGCCGCTCGTCGAGCTGCTCGGCGCGTGCTGGACGGCGCACGCGAGCGTGACGGCGGCGACGTGGAATGTAGGCGGCACTCACGCGGGCTTCACGCTCGGCGATGGAACGCTCGTGCTCGCGTCGGGCGAATGGGAAGGCGGTCCGCAACTCAAGGCGCACGAGACGCGCGGCGTCGAGTTGATCAAGGCCACCGCGCCGCCGCCGCCGCTCGCGCGCTTTGCGATACACGATGGCGCGAGCCTCGGGCTCGCCGCCGATGCCGATGGCGGCTTTCTGAGCGCGGGCGATGACGGCAGGCTCGTGCAGATGGACATCGATGGCAATGTGCGCCAGCTCATAGCGCAGCACGGCCGACGAATCGATCACGTCGCCGTCTCGCGCTCGGGCGTGCGCGCGTATGCGAGCGGCGCGCTGGTGCGGCTCATCGGCGCGATGGAAAGCGAGTTGACGCTGCCCGCTTCATCGACCGCGCTGATGTTTGCGCCCACCGCGCAGCGACTCGCCATCGCTCACGCGGGCGGCGTCACGCTGTGGGATACGCGCGCCGCGACGTCGCGGCTCTTTGCGTGCGCCGGATCGCCGCGCGCGATCGCGTGGAGTCCCGATGGCCGGTATCTCGTCGCGGGCACGGAAGGCAACGCGCTGCACGGCTGGCGTCTTCCCGATGGCGACGATATCGAACTCGGCGGCTATGCGCTGCAGCCCGGCTCGCTGTCGTTCTCGGCGGACGGCCGCGTGCTCGTCACGAGCGGCGGACCGCGCGCGGTGTGCTGGCGCTTCGATCCGCCCGATGCGGATGATCGTCCGCGCGAATGCGGCGTCGCGGGCAGCGCGCCGGTGAGTGTCGTCGCGTGTCATCCGTCGTTGTCGCTGATCGCGGTCGGTTATCGAAGCGGCGCGGTGCTGTTGTGCCAGCCCGGCGGCGCGGACGTGCTGTTCGTCCGGGCCAACGGCGGCGCGGCGATATCCGCGCTTGCGTGGGCGCCCGACGGCGGGCGTCTCGCCTATGGCACCGAAGCCGGCGAGATCGCGCTCGTGTATTTGCCGCACGCGCTATTCCGCATTTCAGGTTCGCATTAGACGCTCGAGGGAGACGGAGATGACGACCGATGCATCCACGAAGGAAGCGTTTTTCGAGCGGCTCGGCGCGCTGTCCGACGACATGATCGCCGCGCATGGCCGCGACTTCGCGATGGGCGCGCTGATACTCGCCGCGCGTTTCATCGCACAAGGTCAGCCGGTCGCGGATGCGGCGAATGCAAGCGCGAGCAAGATCATCGTCGACCATTGAGTGATGTCGCAATTCGGGACACCGTAAGAAATTCGATCGTCGCGTTCCACGACACAAGCGCATCGAAAACCCATGAAAAACGGCGTATTCGCGGATGGCACGCTTGTCGCTCTTCAAGCTGCCGTGCCGATGCAAACGGCGCAATCGCCCTGTAACCGGACAAGGAGAGCTCGATGTCAGAAGCATTAACGCTCAACAAGATCACATCCCAGCGAGGCATCAGTATCGGCGAGGCGGCAAAACGCGTCGCCGATCTCGGCTGGACACCCAGTTACGTTCAGGAAGCGATGACCTTCCCGACGGACTACAAGATCAGCAAGGCGCCGCGCGATCCGATGAAGCAGGTGCTGCGCTCGTATTTCCCGATGCAGGAGGAAAAGGACAACCGCGTCTACGGCGCGCTCGATGCCGCGCTGCGCGGCGACATGTTCCGCAATGTCGAACCGCGCTGGGTCGAATGGATGAAGCTGTTCCTCGCGATCATTCCGTTCCCGGAAATCTCGGCCGCGCGCTCGATGGCGATGCTGGGCCGTCTCGCGCCCGGCGAAGAACTGCGCACGGGCTTCACGATGCAGATGGTCGACGAGTTCCGCCACTCGACGATCCAGATGAATCTGAAGAAGTGGTACATGGAGAACTACATCGATCCGGCGGGTTTCGACATCACCGAAGCCGCGTTCGGCAAGTGCTACGCGACGACCATCGGACGTCAGTTCGCTGAAGGCTTCCTCACCGGCGACGCCGTGACGGCCGCCAACGTGTTCCTGCAAGTGGTCGCGGAAACGGCGTTCACGAATACGCTGTTCGTCGCGATGCCGTCGGAAGCCGCGCGCAACGGCGACTACGCGCTGCCGACGGTGTTCCTTTCCGTGCAATCGGATGAGAGCCGTCACATCGGCAACGGCCATTCGCTGATGATGTCGGTCATCAACGACCCCGACAATCATCTGCTGCTCGAACGCGATCTGCGTTACGCGTTCTGGCAGAACCACGCGATCGTCGATGCGGCTATCGGCACGTTCATCGAATACGGCACGACGGACCGCGACAAGAAGAAAGAGTCGTATGCGGAGCTGTGGCATCGGTGGATCTACGAAGACTATTACCGCACCTACATGCTGCCGCTCGAAAAGTACGGCATCAAGATTCATCACGACGATGTCGCCGCCGCGTGGGATCGCCTCGTCAAGAAGAACTACGTGCACAAGGTCGCGCAGTTCTTCTCGGTCGGCTGGCCGGTGAACTTCTGGCGCATCGAGGCGCAGACCGAGAAAGACTTCGAGTGGTTCGAGCACAAGTATCCCGGCTGGTATGCGGAGTTCGGCGAGTACTGGAAGTGGTACGCGAAGAAGAGCGTGCCCGGCCAGACCAACATGCTGTTCGATCAGGAGAACGGCTACGTGTATCCGCATCGCTGCTGGAGCTGCCTCGTGCCGTGCCTGATTCGCGAGGACTTCTGCGTCGATGAAGTCGACGGCAAGCTCTACACGTATTGCTCGGAGCTATGCCGATGGACGCACAAGGTCGCGTTCGCGTCGGAATACGAAGGCCGCCCGACGCCTGCGATGGGCCGTTTCAGCGGGCGCCGCGAATGGGAAGAGGTCTATCACGGCTGGGACCTCGCGGATTGCATCAAGGATCTCGGCTTCGTGCGCAGCGACGGCAAGACGCTCGTGCCTCAACCGCATCTGCGTTTCGACAACCGCGACATGTGGACGCTCGATGATGTGCGCGGCCACACGATCCAAAGCCCGATCGTGTTGATACGAGAGATGACGCCGGAGCAGCGCGAGAAGCACATCGCGGAGTATCGCGCGGGCTTCACGATCAATCCGTGCAATTGACCGATGCGAGGGAGGCGCGTATGAGCGGCGATGAGTCTGTGACGCACACGGTCCGCTTCGAGCCGGTCGGTGTGGAGATGTCGGTCGAGGAAGGCGAAACCGTGCTGGAAGCGGCGTTCCGTCAAGGCATCGCCGTTATGCACGGATGCAAGGAAGGGCAGTGCAGCAGTTGCAAGTCGTTGCTGGTCGAAGGCGACGTCGAGATGAAGAAGTATTCGACCTTCGCGCTGCCCGACTACGAGAAGGAATCGGGTCACGTCTTGCTTTGCAGGACGCTGGCCTACAGCGATCTCACCGTCGAACTGCTCAACTACGACGAAGACCTGATGCGCCGCTCCATACCCGTCGCCGAATACGACGCGACCGTCACGAGCATCGCCGCGCTCACGCACGACATCAGGCTGCTCGAAGTGGAACTGAGCCGTCCGTTGCGTTACTGGGCGGGGCAGTACGTCGATCTGACGCTGCCATCGGCGGGCATCACGCGCTCTTTCTCGATGGCCAATCCGCCCGATGGCGAACGGCGCCTCTCCTTCATCATCAAGAAGTACCCGAACGGCGCGTTCTCGTCGCGGCTCGACGAAGGTCTCAAGCCCGGCGACCGGATGATCGCGAAAGGTCCGTACGGCACCTGCTTTCGACGCGAGGATCAGCCCGGCCCGATGGTTCTCGTCGGCGGCGGATCGGGGATGTCGCCGCTGTGGTCGATCTTGCAGGACCACGTCGCGAGCGGCGAAGAGCGGCCCGTGCGCTTCTTCTACGGCGCGCGCACGCGCCGCGATCTGTTCTATCTCGACGAGTTCGCGGACTTCGCTGACAAGCTGCCGGACTTCCGCTTCATACCGGCGCTCTCGAACGCCGAAGCCGCCGACGAGTGGACGGGCGAGACGGGTTTCATCCACGAAGTCGTGAGCCGCACCTTGCGCGACGAAGCGCTCGCAGGCGATATCGATGCCTACACGTGCGGTCCCACGGCGATGATCGACGCCGTGATCCCGGTGCTGCAAATGGCCGGCGTAGAACCGGAACGGCTGTATTTCGACAAGTTCACGCAGGCGGTCCGATGACGGCCCGTCGCCCTGATATTCGCTGATCGGAAAGGAGACATGACATGAGTACGTCGACGGAGCAGTCATCGCCGCTTAAGTCGGGCGCTGCGGGCGCGGCGCAGTTCGTGGGCTGGGACAGCCGCAAGTACAACTATTTCGAACCGAAAGGACGCAAGGCAAGCCATTACGAAGACATGACCGTCGACGTGCAGCCAGACCCGAAGCGCTATCTCATTCAGGACTGGATACTGCAATTCGCCGACGGCACGCCGACCTATTCCGAAACGTGGACCGCCGCGCAATGCTCGGACTGGCACACGTTCCGCGCGGTCGATGAAGAATGGGAGCGCACGCACTATCAGCGCCAGTCGACCATCGTCGGAATGATTACGAACGCGATCGGCAATGCGCGGCGCTCGGGCGCGGTCAAGCGCTTCGACAAAGCCTGGGTGAAGGTGCTCGAACATCATCTCGGCGCGTACAAGCACGCGGAATTCGGGCTCGGCACGGCGACCATGCACGCGCAGCGCTACGGCTACACGCAGATGATCAACAGCGCGATCCTGACCAATGCATCGTACAAACTGCGCTTCGCTCAGGACTTGACGTTGTATCTCGGCGAGATCGCGCTCGATCTGCCGGGCTTCGATCTCGATGCGGGCAAGGAGCACTGGCTCAACGATCCGATGTGGCAGGGCACGCGCCGCGCGATCGAAACCATCGGCGGCGCGACCGATTACCTCGAAAAGTATTTCGCGGTGAACGTCGTGTTCGAGCCGCTCGTCGGCGATCTCTTTCGCAGCGGCTTCATCATGCAAGTGGCTGCCGCGCAGAACGACTTCGTGACGCCGACCGTGGTATCCGCCGCCGAAGGCGACTACGAGCGCAATCTCGCCAACGCGGTCGAGCTGTTCCACATGCTTGCCAACGATCCCGCGCATGGCGATGCGAACCGCGCGCTCTTCGGCGCATGGCTCGACAAGCATGGCGCGCTCGCCGCCGATGCCGCGAAGCATCTTCAGCCGATCTGGTCCATTCCGCACGCGAAAGCCGCGCAATACACCGACGCCCTGAGCAGTTCGGTCGAGCGCGCGCAACTGATCGCGAAGGAAGTCGGCATTCCGTTTTCGCTCTCCATTCAAGCCTGAATCCACCGCGAACAGGAGCCGCTCATGTCAGTGCATACCGACAACATCTTCAAGCCGATCAAGGATCTTCGCTTCGATCAGACCATCTCGCATCAATGCGGCGTCACGATGAACGACAGCGTCGAGGCGCGCGCGATTGCGGAACTGATGGCGACGAAGCCGGGCATCACCGTGACGTATCTGCCCGCGATGATCCGCATCGACGGGCAGGGAAAGATCGAGTTCAAGATGGGCGAAATCAGCGACGTGCTGGGCCGCGAGATGACGCCACATCTGTTCGAGATATCGACATCGACGCATTACGGACGGATGGTGATGATCGACGACGATACCGTCGTGCTGTTCGGCAACATGGAAGACGCAATGGCCTACGAATGAAAACGTTCGCGGGTGCGCCCGCGAGCGACAACCCCACGGAGACAGCAACATGTTCAGAACCCAGGACGGCGAGGACATTTTCATCATCGACGGGCACGTTCATCTTTGGGACGGCAGCAAGGCGAACGTGAAGAACGTGCATGGCCAGCAGTTCATCGACTGCTTCTATGCGTATCACAAGAACCTGAGCCCGAAGGAATACCTGTGGCCGAAGGAAAAGTTCGACCAGTACGGCGAAGCGGTCATGTATGAAGACCTTTTCGTCACCGGTTACGACGACATGGCGATCTGCCAGCCGACCTATCTGACCGACTTCTACAAGAACGGCTTCAATACCACCGAAGCGAACTATGTGGTGAAGAAGAAGTATCCGCATCGGTTCATCGTGAACGGCGCGTTCGATCCGCGTGACGGCGAAGCGGGGCTCGAACGTCTCGAGGAGCTGGCGCAGTTGTACAAGATTCAGGGCGTGAAGCTCTACACGGCCGAATGGCGCGGCGACAGCAAGGGCTACAAGCTCTCCGATCCGGGCGCGTACCGGTTTCTCGAACGCTGCGAGAAGCTCGGGATCAGGAACATTCACGTTCATAAAGGACCGACGATCCTGCCGCTCAATCGCGATGCGTTCGATGTCGCCGATATCGACGACGTGGCGACGAGCTTCCAGAACCTGAACTTCATCGTCGAGCATTGCGGCTTGCCGCGTCTCGATGACTTCTGCTGGATCGCCACGCAGGAGACGAACGTGTATGGCGGCCTCGCGGTCGTGCTGCCGTTCATCCACACGCGGCCGGAATACTTCGCGCATGTGATTTCGGAGCTGCTGTTCTGGATCGGCGAGGACCGCATTCTCTACGGCAGCGATTACGCGATCTGGTCGCCGAAGTGGCTCATCGACAAGTTCATGGCGTTCGAGTTGCCCGAATCGGTCGCGAAGGAAACGGGCGCGAAGCTGTCGCTGGAGGCGAAGAAGAAAATCCTCGGGCTGAATGCGGCGCGTCTGTACGGCATCGATATCGAGGCGCAGAAGAAGCTGCTCGAACAGACGCCGCAAAGCGCGGTCGCGCACGCATGAGCGCCGCGAGCGCGGTGAGCGAACCGGCGGCGCAAGTGTGGGAGCGGCTCGCATCCGTCATCGATCCGGAACTCGACGAGTCGGTGACGGAGCTCGGCTTCGTCACGTCCGTCGATGTCGATGCCGATGGCGGCGTGAGCGTCGCCTTCCGGCTTCCGACGTACTGGTGCGCCGCCAATTTCGCGTATCTCATGGCGGCGGACATGCGCGCGGCGATCGCGAATCTGCCGTGGGTGACGGGCATCGGCATGACGCTCGACGAGCACATGTACGCCAACGAGATCAATCGCGGCATGGCGCAGAACCTGTCGTTCCGGCAGGCATTCGGCGATGCCGCGAACGACGATCTCGACGCGGTGCGGCAGACATTTCTCGTCAAGGCATTTCAGCGCAGGCAGGCGGCGTTGCTCGCGCATCTGCTGGCGAGCGGGCGCGAAGCGGAGGCGCTCGTGCGGCTCACCATCGGCGAGCTTGCATCGCTTGCCGACGAGCCGGAACGCGCGCATCTGATCTCGCGTTACATGGAACGGCGTCACGTATGCGGCGGCGCGATGGACGAAGCGCAGCCCGCGTTCATCGACATACACGGCGTGCCGCTCGATCCTGCGACGCTCGGCGCGTATCTGCGCGAGTTGCGGCGCGTGGGCGTCAACGCCGAGTTCAACAGCGCGCTATGCCGCGGTCTTCTTGCGGCGCGTTACGACGATGTCGAAGAGAAGCCGGTTCGCTTCTATCCGCGAACGCGCGATGCATCGACGATACGGACATAAATCGAAAGACAGGAGACAGGAGCACACGATGCCGAACATCATGTTGCATGACGAAGAAGCGCGCGCGGCGCTCGGCCGGGGCGTGGGCAAGCTCGCGCGGGCGGTACGCGGAACGCTCGGGCCGAAGGGCATGAACGCGATCATCGACCGGCCGATCGGCTCGCCGATCATCTCGCGCGACGGCGTGAGCATCGCGAGCGAGATCGAGCTGGAAGATCCGTTCGAGAACATCGGCGCGCAGGTCGTGCGGGAAGTGTCGAAGCAGACGAACGACGTCGCCGGCGACGGCACGACGACCGCCACCGTGCTCGCCGATGCGCTCGTGCAGCAGGGCCTCGAATGTCTCGCGGACGGCGCGAATCCGGTCGAACTCGTGCAGGGCCTCGAAGCCGCGGTGTACGAAACGATCGACGCGCTCAAGCGTTCCGCGACGCCGCTTTCCGGACCGGAAGAAGTGCGCGCGGTCGCCGTGGTGGCCGCCAACGACGAATTTACCGGCGGTCTCGTCGCCGAGGCGCTGGAGCGCGTGGGCGCTGACGGCATCGTCGATGTCGAATACGGCTCGACCGTCGAGACGCGGCTCGAAGTGGTGGAAGGCATGGCGTTCGACCGCGGCTATCTTTCGCATCACATGGTGACGGACATCGAACGCATGCAGGTCGTGCTCGACAATCCGCTCATTCTCATGACGGATCAGCGCCTGCAAAGCCAGGACGACGTCGCCGCGATTCTCGCGCTCGCGAACGAGCACAAGCGCGCGCTCTTCATCATCGCGGAGGAAGTCGCGCCCGCGTGCGTCGTCACGCTGCTCGCCAATCGCGACAACGGAGGCTTCGGCGTCGCGGCGATTCATCCGCCCGAATACGGCCACTGGCGGCGCGCGATGCTCGAAGACATCGCGATCGTCACCGGCGGGCGCGTCATCGCGCGCGATCTCGGCGGCCGGCTCGACGCCATCGACATGCGCGACTTCGGCAGCGCGCGCCAGGTGCGCGTGTCGTCGAATCAGACGATCATCACGGCGGGCGCGGGCGACCCCGCCGCCGTATCGGCGCGACGCCAGCAGGTCGCGCGGCAATATGACATGGCGCCGGAGAACGTCGAGCGCGACAAGTTCGAAGTGCGCCTCGCGAAGCTCTCGGGCGGCACCGCGATGATCCTCGCGGGCGGAGCGACGCCCGTCGAGCAGAAGCGCCGGCTTCATCTGATCGAGGATTCCATCAACGCGGCGCGCGCGGCGATTGCCGAAGGCGTGGTGCCGGGCGGCGGCACGGCGCTGCTGCGGGCATCGGCGCAACTCGACGGATTGATCGCGCGAAGCCACGGCGCCGCGCAACTCGGCGCGATGCTGCTCAAGCGCGCGCTCGCGAAGCCGTTGTTCACGATCGCGTCGAATTGCGGACTGGACGGCGCGTCGATCGTCGCGCAGGTGGCGAAGGCGGATCGCGCGACCGGACTCGACGCGCGCACCGGCGAGATCGCCGATCTGGCCGCGCGCGGGATCATCGATCCCGTGAAGGTGAGTTACAGCGCCGTGCGCAACGCGGCCTCCGTCGCCGCGCTGATCCTGACGACGCAGACGCTCATCGCGAAGAAGCCCGACATCACCGATCCGACGGCGGGCCCGGCGCTCGGCGCGGGCGCGGAGCTGCTCGGCCGCAAGTAGCGCGCGCTGCTGCGCTGCGACACAGCGCGCGCCGCCAACGGGGGCGTTTTCCCCGAGAGGACGAGAGACGCACGAGGTCTATACTCAGCGGACTGTGCTGCGCAATCGCCGGGCCAAGCCGGCGAATCCCGATGCAGCAGCCCCCGCGAGTCGCGCCGACGCCCGCCGCAAGAGCGGGCCGCGCTCCACCTCGCACGGAGGAGACACATGACGAGGCGCCTCATCGGTATGCCGGCTGGCGGCGGTCGCGCGAGCGACCCCTTCGTCGCCGGGTGGACGCGGCCCGACGCAAGCGCCGCCGATCACTCCGACACCGACACCATGCTCGCCTGGGAGCGTTTTCTCGCAGGCGAGATCAGCACGGCCGCGCCGACCGAACTGATCGCATCATGGAAACGAAGTCTGCAATCGGGCGTGAATCCGACCTCGGGCGCAGCGCCGTTCGCCGTGCATGGCGATGCGATCAACACGCTGCGCTGGCGGCATCGCGAACTGCTCGCGGCGTCCGACCGGCTTTTCACGGCCACCGCCGATCTCTTCGCGGATTCGTATTCGATCCTTCTCTTGACCAACGCCGACGGCGTGATTCTCAAGGCGGCCGGCGATCTGCGCACGCTCGACGCCGGCGAAAAGATCCATCTGATGACGGGCGGCGACTGGCGCGAGGCATCGGCCGGGACCAACGGAATCGGCACGGCGCTCGCCACGCGTCAGCCGACTTACGTGCACGGCTCCGAGCACTTCTGCGAAGGCATCAAGGCATGGAGCTGCGCCGCCGCGCCGATCTGCGAACCGGGGACCGGCGCGGTGCTCGGCGTGCTGGACATATCGGGGCCGCCATCGACGTATCAGATCAACAATCTGACGCTCGCCGTCACCGCCGCGCGCCAGATCGAAATGGTGCTCGCGGAGCAGGTGGCGCGCGAGCACATGCGTCTGCTGGCGTTCTGCTTGCAGCGGCTTTCCTCGACGGATGCCGCCGGGCTCATCGCCATCGACCGGCACGGACGGCTCGTGCACACGACGGCGCGCATCGCACTGCCGGTCAATCCGGGCGAGCGCTTTCCCGGCATGGGCGAGCATTTCCCCGTCGAGGACTGGGCCAATCATCTGCCGCAAGGACTGCGGCCCGAGTGGTTCAATCCGGTCGTCGCGGACGGCGAAGCGATCGGCGCGATGCTGATCGTGCCGCAGCCTTCCGGCCTCTCGAATGCGTCGCGTCTTGCGGGCGGCGCGCGCCGCGTCGGGCCGCAAGTGCAGCCGCGCGGCGAAGCCGACCCGCAACGCAACCGCTTTGAGCAGATCATCTGCCAGAGCGCGGCGATGCAGCGCGCGATCGAACGCGGACGGCAGCTTGCGCGACGGCGCGTGCCGGTGCTGATCGAAGGCGAAACGGGCGTCGGCAAGGAGCTGTTCGCGCGCGCGATCCACGGCGAGGAATCCGACGAAGGACCGTTCGTCGCCTACAACTGCGGGGCGGCGTCGAAGGAACTGATCGGCGCGGAACTCTTCGGCCACGTGCGCGGCGCTTATACGGGCGCGACGGCGGAAGGACGTCCCGGACGATTCGAACTCGCGCATGGCGGAACGCTGTGCCTCGACGAGATCGGCGAATTGCCGCTGGAACTGCAGCCGGTGCTGTTGCGCGTGCTCGAAGAAGGGGTGATCTATCGGCTCGGCGATACGCAGGCGCGTCGCGTGGATGTGCGCCTGCTCGCCATGACGAATCGCAATTTGCGCGAGGAAGTCGAGTGCGGGCGATTCAGGGCGGACCTTTACTATCGCGTCGGCGTCACGCGGATTCGCATTCCGGACCTGCGCGAGCGCGATGGCGACGTCGATCTGCTGATCGATCACTTCAACCGCTCGCTCGCGCTGCGTCACGGCGTGCCGGCGCGGCAGTTTCCCGACATCGTGATGGAAGTGCTGCGCGCCTATTCGTGGCCGGGCAATGTGCGCGAGTTGCGCAACGTGGTCGAGAACCTGTTGCTGACATCGAATGACGAGCGCGTCGCGCTGGTCGAGCTGCCGCCGGAAGTGCTCGATGAATCGCCGACCGTGCGTGACACGGTCATGTCGAACGCGACGCCCGGCGCGGGCAGCCTCGAGGAAACCGAGCGCTTCGCGATCGCGCGTGCGTTGCGGCATGCGCAGGGCAACATGGCGCAGGCGGCGCGCGCCCTAGGCGTGTCGCGCAGCACGCTGTATCGCAAGATGGAGCAGTATCGGCTTGCGGTCGACGAAAAGCGTTCGTAGCGCAAGCCGTTCTCGGATATCGCCAGCGCGCCGCGCCCTTACCGCAGCGAATAGAAAGTAACACCCGGTAAGGTTTGACGCGAAGTGTGCATTCATCGGGCATTCGATCTGTCGAGGCATGCCATATCGTTCGATACGGCGACTCAATCCGCCGACGCCCAATGAACGAACACATCTCCGAGAACGAACCAAACATGAATACACGAAAGAAGTTGCACAGCCCATCCATCGACTTGCGGCGCTGCGCGCGTCTCGTTGCGTGCGTGATGTTGACGTCGCTCGGCGCGATGACTGCATCGCATGCCGCGAGCTTTCGCTGTCCGCATGACGCGTCCGCGTCGGAGCGGCTCGTCTGTGCGGACCCGGAACTTTCATCGCTCGACGATAAGCTGGCCGCCGTTTTCCGCGAGGCGCACGACGCGACGACCGACGCGACCGCGCTCGATGCGGATCGCGTGGCGCAATGGCAATGGCGTCAGCGCAACTGCAAGGACAAGGCGTGCGTGACCGACTGGTACACGCGGCGCATCTCCGAGCTGCAAGCGGACGTCGCGCACGGAAAGAAGCAGACTGCCGAGCACATCAAGTACGGCATCGCCGAACAGCGGCTTGCGCCGTCGGCGGAAGCGGCCGTGCTTCGGATGAAAGGGCTTGACGGCGGGAAGGATGAACAGGCCGGCGCTGAATCGAAGACATCGGCCGATGTCGAAAAGAAGAGCGCCGTCGTCGGACAGGTGAACGTCGAACGGCTTCGCGCGGCGTCATCCGCACACTACGAGACCGCTGCTGCCGCTCCGTTGATGAACGCGAACATCACGCACAATCCCGCGCTTTCGACGCCATGCAAGAGCGACTGCGCGCAGCGGCAAGTGCGTATCGCTTTCTAGTTTCGGCTTGATCCGGTGAAGGGCGACGTGGAGGAACGCGTCGCCCCGAGCGCGTCAGCAGGCCAGCGCGCAGTAGATTCCGCCGAGCGTGCCCGCCGCGCCCAGACCCATTCCCAAAGCGATGTTTCCTACGGTGGTGGCGCATCCGCCGAGCATGAAGGCGAGCAGCAACGCGATGAGGGAAGTAATGAGTTTGCGCATGATGTAGCGATTCGGTTTGCGGTAGGCGGGAGAGACGTCTTCGACGTGCGGCATACGAGGCACGAGGCCGGAGCCGATCGTAGCAACGGCCAGTCGCATCCATTGCGCGGAAAAGACGTGGAAGCAGCGCGGCTCTTACCAACTATTTCGTGTTCCGCATTGACCGATGACCGCACCGCTGGCGGATAGGAGCCGTCGGCTTCTGTCATCATGGAGTCGCTTAGGCGAATCCAGGGGTGTCATGTCAGATCTCGAGCATGAGAACGAAATCCGCGAAAATGCGATGCACGAACGCGCCGCGAGCGAGGAGCACGACGAATCGGCGGTCGGCCGCACCGGCCCGCTGAACGAAGCGGCGCTCCTCGGGCGCAAGACGCCGCCGTGGCCGGATTCCGCGGCGGCCAATCCCGGTCAGCACGCGCCCGCCGGCAAGCCCGGCACGATGCGCGCATTGGCCGGTCTGCTGTTCGGCCTCGCGCTGCTCGTCGCGGGGAACGGCCTGTTTCAGACGCTGATTCCCTTGCGCATCCTTCAGTCGGGCTATTCGACGTTCGTCACGGGGCTGATCCAGTCGAGCTATTACGCCGGATTCATATTGGGCGCGGTCGTCAATCGGCGGCTGATCGATCGCATCGGTCAGCATCGGACGTTCGTCGCGTTCTCGGCGGCGGCCTCGATTCTCGCGCTCGCTTTCGGCGCGGCGCAGTCGCCCTGGGTGCTGGGCGGCGTGCGACTTCTCACGGGCGTCGCGTTCATGGGCTTGTACACGTCCGTCGAAAGCTGGCTCAACGGCACCGTCGACAACGAGAAGCGCGGCCAGGTATTCGGTCTGTACGCGGCGATCAACTATCTGGCAGTGGGCAGCGGCCAGTTCCTGCTGAATGTGGGCGCGGGGTCCGGCGCGCAGCAGTTCTCGATCAGCGCGGCGCTCTTTGCGGCGGCGGTGTTGCCGGTCACGTTGATGGAAGGCTGGCCGGTGAAAGTGAACGATGCGAATCTCGATCGCGTGCCCGCGCGAAGCTGGGGAGAGAGCCTTCGCGAAATGATGGCCGTGGCGCCGCTCGGCGTGCCGGGCTGCATACTGACCGGCTTCATCTACAGCAACTTCTATGCGCTGATGCCCGTCTATCTGCAACGCTCGGGCTTCACGACGGAGGAACTCGCGACGTTCATGGGCGTTGCGCTGATCGGCGCTTTGCTGCCGCAGTTCCCGATGGGACGGCTGTCTGATCGCATCGACCGGCGGCGTCTGGTTCTATGGACCTCGTTGACATCGGCGGTGTTGAGCCTCGTGCTGTTCTGCCTGGATTTTCGCATCGTCACATGGTGCGCGACGCTGGCTTATGTCGCCGTGACGTTCACGCAATACGGGCTGATCGTGTCGCATGTGCAGGACCGCACGGAGTCGCATCTGCGCGTTGCAGTGTCGGCGATGCTGCTCGTGCTCTTTTCTCTCGGCGGCATGACGGGACCGACGCTGGCATCCGCGTTGATGACGCTCATCGGGCCGAGCGGACTGTTTCTCTTCAATGCGCTGTCGTGCGTATTGCTGGCGCTGAGTGCAAGGCACGCGCTTAGGCTATCCGCGCGGGCGGCCGAATGAAGCTCCCGTTATTTCCGCCCGGTCGTTGCTTCGCTCAGTCATAAACGATAACCTTGATTCGTTCGTGATCCGTCGAATGCTGGTCAACCGGAGACAACCGTCCCGTGAAGCGAGCCTGGTGTTTCTCCTGCATCGTCGCGTTGAGCGCGGTCGTCGGCGGTTGCAACAAGGACGGATCGCAAAAAGCCGCATCGGAAGCGGGTGCATCCGCGAGTCAGGCGGCGAGTCAGCCCGCGTCGGCCGCGAGCGGCGCGGCAGCGGCATCGGGCGCGCAGCCGCACGGCGCGCTCGCTGCCGTCGCCCGCGCGCAGTTGCCCGCGGAAGCCGCCGAAACGCTCCGTCTGATCAAAGCGGGCGGCCCGTTCCCTTTCAGCGAGGACGGCGTCCTGTTCCGCAACAGCGCGACCTTGCTGCCGGAACATCCGCGCGGCTATTACCGTGCATACACGGTTCGCACGCCGGGTTCGGCGGATCGCGGGCAGCGCCGGATCGTATGTGGCGGGCCGCGCAAGCAGACCCGCGACTGTTACTACACCGACGATTACTACTCGAGTTTCAAGCGCATCACCGAGTAATCGAAGACGTAGTCCAATGCGCCCGTTCGATCAAACCGAACGCTTCGCCGTGGCGCGCGAGGTCTTCGCGACTTCGCCGCTCGCATCCAGCACGGCGCCGCCCGTTTCGCGCGCGGCGTCATTCGTCGCATCGGCCAGATTCGTGATGAGCTCGCCGGACGATTGCGCCGCCGTCTGCGCGTCATCGGCGGCGGCGTTCGCCATGTCGCCGAACTTGATGCCATTGCGCTCGTACTGATTGCGCACTTCGCTCAGGATGTCGTCCTGCGTCGATGTGATGATCGACAGCACATGCTGGCCATACGATGCGGCCTTCTGAGGAAACTGCGCCAGCATGACCGATTGCCATCCGAGGACGTCGCCGGCGCCGGCTTCATCGCCTGCGCGCAGAAGCGCATTGCTTTCGTCGATGACCGTGCGAACCGTCTGCACGTTCAGTTCACCGAGCGCCTGCATGCCGCTTGCGAAGCGCCCCGTCATGTTGAGGAATGCCTGCAAATTGGCGCGCGCCAGCGACGGAACCTGATACGCGAAAGAACCGGGATACTGAAACATTGACCGCTCCTTTTCAAAGTCGAATGTAAATCGGTAAAAGGAAATGCGGCGGCCGGACGCGGGCGATTCCGCGCGTTCCTGCACGCGCGGAGTCGATGGGTTTGTACGTTGCGTCTGACCGGCTGACCACGATATGACAGTTACGTGCATATCCGATGAAAATACGGCGAGAAACGCCGATGCCATGCAGCCGTATTTCCCGTCTCAGACGTGAGCGATGCGCGGTGGTTCCCGCTTCAGCCAGTCGCGCAGCGGATCTGGTCCAGCGGGAAGCCGAGTTCGTTGGCGGCGTCTTCGAGGTCGCTCAATGCCTGGCCGAAGACTTCGCCGATTTCTTCCGTGCCGACGAATAACTTTCCCGACCATATGTGTCCCTGCGATGGCGGAATGGCCAGTAGCGTGATCTTGTCGTTGTCGTCGTGCATCGCGGTTTCTCGTGACCCGTGAGAGGAGAAGGCCTTGGTCGATAGCAGATGCATTATCGATCCGGGTGTGGGCCGAAAACTTAGCGGTCGGTCGTCCGTAACCCGTCCTTATGGAACACGACGCGTCGATGCTTTCGCGGAATGCTCGTTGCTGAAAGGAGCACGAGACTTCATTCATCCGAGGCAAGCATGGACGACTCCCAAACCGTCTATATCGGCAGCGAAGATCCGGACTCGCTCGACGCGCGCATTCTGTGCGACGAACGCTCGGCCTATCACGCGGCGCTGACGGGCGAAAGCGGGCAGCAGTGCGTGGCCGATGACGATCTGCGGAGCATCCGCGCGCGCTACGTGGTGGCGCGCAACGCGATGGGCGAAGCAATGGGATGCGGCGCGATCCGGCGGCAGAGCTATCACGCCGCCGAACTGATGCGGCTCTACGTTCGCCCGCAGTATCGCGGGCTGGAAGCGATCATCCTGTCGTATCTCGAAGAGGAAGCGCGTCTGCTCGGCTATCACACCGTCTGCGTCGTGACGACGCCGGGCGAGTCGAATGCATCGCGCTTTTGCGAAGCCAGCGGGTATCGCCGCACGCCGGCCGATGAGCGCGGCGCCGTGTGCTTCGAAAAAACGCTGCTCGATTCCGTCTGACTTTCAAAAGATGCATGCGGCATGCCGGTTGCTTTGCCGGTGAGCGCACATGCGCAACGCAAGCGCGAGCGGCGTAAATCGCGCAACCGGGAGGGAATCGTGGACGAACAGAAGGAGCAGGACCGCATCCGTCGACGTGCGTATGAGATCTGGGAGCGCGAAGGCAGTCCGGATGGTCGCGCCGAAGAGTTCTGGCAACAGGCGCAGGCGTCGATCGAAGCAGAGGATGGGCCGGATCAGTCCGGGCGCGAAGCCGAGGCACACGGCGACGCGACGATCAAGTAGCGTCGCGTCGCAAGCGCGCGCTCATTTCAGCAACGTCATCTGCAGCACCTTGAAGATCACGAGCCCGACGGCGATCACCAGATAGCCGCGCAGCACGCCCATCCAGATGCGCGTGGCGAGCGTCATTTTCTGCGGGGCGAGCGTGTCGAGCGGCGGCATGCGCCATGTGTCGCGTTGCGCGCGATCGACTCTCGTGTGCGTTGCTTGCGCCGTCTTCGTGGTCTGTGCAAAGGCGCCCACGCGACGCAGCAGCACGCTCGCCGCGAAGCCGGCGATCGCCAGAACGGTGCCGCCGGCGAGCACGCCGATGATCGTCTCGCCGCTGATGTCCGGATACATCACGGCGGCCGTCAGGATGATCGACAGCATCACGAGCACCCAGATGACCGAGCCCGTGAACAGGTTCAGCTTCTTCGAGTTGACCCACGGACCGAGCACGGCGCGGTCGTTGCAAAGCAGCAGCAGGAACACGGTCGCGCTCGGCAGCAGCACGCCCGCGAGCGTCTGCACCGCTTCGGTCAGCAGGCCGAGCGGGCTGCCCGGAATCAGCACGATCGCGGCCGCGAGCGCGACGATGCCGAAGTAGACCAGATAAAAGCCCTTCGCGTCGGTCACGCCGCGATGCAGCGAGTGCCGGATCTTGAAGACGTCGCCGATGGCGTACGCGGTCGACAGCGACACGGCCGCGGCGCCGATGATGCTCGCGTCGAGCAGCGCGACCGCGAACAGCGTCGCGCTCGTGCGGCCCGCGTACTTTTCGAGGCCGGCGATGACGCCGCCGGCATCGGTGAAGCTGCCGAACTCGGGATGCCCGGCGAACAGCGCCGCGGTGAAGCTCATCATCGCGACCGAGCCGATCAGCACGAACGCAATGCCGATCCACAAATCGGCCTTCTCGTACTTCATGAAGCGCGGCGTGATGCGCTTGTCGATCACGTAGCTCTGCTGGAAAAAGAGCTGCCACGGCGCGACCGTCGTGCCGACGATGCCGATCACGAGCAGCATCACGTCCGACAGCTTCGCGTGCGCGGGCCAGTTGGGCACGAGAAAATCGCGCGTCATCTGCGACACCGGCGGATGTATCGCGACGAGCACCGGCACGAGCACGAGGCTCAGCACGCATAGCACGACCGCGAAGCGCTCGAAGCGGCGGAAGTCGCCGGTGCTGACGGCGGCCATCGTCAGCGCGGCCGCGACGCAGACGCCCGCGACCTTGGGCAGCCCGAAAAAATCGAGCACGAACGTGATGCCGATGAACTCGGTGACGATCGTCAGCGCGTTGAGCAGGAACAGATCGATGACGCTGAACGCGCCCCAGAACTTGCCGAAGCGCTGGAAGATCAGCCGCGCATGGCCGACGCCCGTCACTGCGCCCAGACGCAGCACCATCTCCTGATTCACGTACAGCACGGGCACGAGCAGCAGCATGGTCCAGAGCAAGCTCGTGCCGTAGTTCTGGCCCGCCTGCGTGTAGGTGCCGAACGCGCCTGCATCGTTGTCGCCGACCATCACGATGAGGCCCGGCCCGAGTATCGCGAGAAGCGTGCGCAAACGCGCCCGCCAAGACCCGCGCGGCGCCGTGTCGTGATGCGCGATCGAGCCGAAGGCGCCGCGAATATCGCCGACGTGCGCATCGTCGAGCACGGCGCTGCGTGGCGGGACGCCCGGTGGAGAGACGTTGGTTGGCGTGGACATGATGCACCCCGTGGCAAATATTGTTTATCTGACTTGACCGCCGTCCGGCCCGCGGATGACCGCATGCGCGCGCTTGGCGACAGGCGCGCGCGCACGGCCGACTGCGAGGCGGCGGCAGAACCAGACGGCGGACGCACGGCGGCATCACGCCATCTGGGGCGGATCGAGGTGCACGTTTAAGTGACTGCGAAGTACTACGGCGCGCACCGCTTGCCTGGGTGACAAACGGCGGCGTTGAAAAGGCGCGGACGTGAGTCGCTCAGGCGGAGATTTCGTTCGAAGGTCGACTACTGCAAGTGTCCAAGGCATTTGCCCAATCGTTGAAGATTGTGGATTTTATGGACCGCTTCAAAACCGCGTCAAGCGATGAATGTCCGTTGCGCGAAAATAATTCCGGCTCGCGTGGCGCTGAAATGTTTGCCCTTGAAGGCACGCGCGCGAACCTTTCAACGCGCGGCGTCGCCGTGCATACGGAAGCGCGGACTTCAAAAACCTCAGGCGCGTTTCGTTTATTCGGTGGATCGCACGCACGAGGCGCGCGACGGATGCGGACCGGGACGGAGGATCGTATGGTGACGGACATTTCGCTGCGCGGCGCTGCGAAGCGCGTCGGCTGAACGCGAGGCCGGTGCGCCGATGGGCAGCAACGATGCCGTAGCGCAGAAGCCGCTCGCGAGCGTCGACACGCCGCTCGGCGACGACCTGCGCTTTCTGAGCCTTTCCGCGTGCGCGGAACTCGGGCGCATGCCACGCATCGAGTTGACGCTCGTCTCGAAGCGCGCGGACCTCGACTTCAGCCGCATCCTCGGCAAGCGCGTGAGCGTGTCGCTCAACGTGCCGAAGGCGAAGCCGCGCGTGTTCGCCGGCTATGTCGTGGGCTTCCGGCAAACCGGCATGCGCGGACGGCTCCATATCTACGAGGCGGCGGTGCGGCCGTGGCTGTGGCTGCTCTCGCGGCGCAGCAATTGCCGCATCTTTCAGAACAAGACGGTCGAAGAGATCGTGAAGGCCGTGTTCGCCGATCCCGTCTACAAAGGGCTCGAATTCGGCGAGATCAAATGGAAGGCGAGCACGCGCGCGCATCCGCCGCGCGAATACTGCGTGCAGTATCGCGAATCGGACTTCAACTTCGTCAGCCGGTTGCTCGAAGACGAAGGCATCTACTACTGGTTTCAGGACAAGGATGGCAAGGAGTCGCTGATCCTGACCGATACGCTCGCCGCGCACGAGAGCGTCGCGGGCTGCGAATCGCTGCCGTACGGCGCGGTGCAGGCGGCGGCGCCCGACATCGAATTCGTCAGCGAGTGGCGCACGCATCACGCGATCGAAACGCATAACTGGCTGCTCACCGATTACGACTTCAAGCACCCGTCGCGGCCGCTGCAGAAGCAGGCCGCGAAGCACATGCAGGGCTTCGACGCGTTCTCCGGGCTCGAACATTTCGACTATCCGGGCGGCTATGTGGAAGCGGATCACGGCGAGAGCCGCGCGAAGTCGCGTGCGGACGAATGGCGCATCGAAGGCAGCGTGCCCGACGATCCCGGCATCAACTGGCATCAGGTCGAGGCGCGCACCAACAGCAAGAACGTGCGCGCGGGCGCGCTGCTCAAGCTGACGCGGCATCCGCGCGCGGACCAGAACACGCAATATCTCGTGACGCGCACGCGTTACGAGATCGAACTCGCCGATTACGAAGCCTTCGACGGCGCGCAGGCGAATCGCTGCGAATGCTGGTTCTCCGCGATCGACGCGAAGCAGGCGTTCGCGCCCGCCCGCACGGCGCGCAAGCCGTTCGTGCAGGGACCGCAGACGGCGGTCGTGGTCGGGCCGGGCGGCGACGAAATCTACACCGATCAATATGGCCGCGTGAAAGTGCAGTTTTTCTGGGACCGGCAGGGCAAGCGCGACGAGAACAGTTCGTGCTGGATCCGCGTATCGCAGCCTTGGGCGGGGAAGGGCTGGGGCGCCATCGCGATTCCGCGCATGGGCCAGGAAGTGATCGTCGATTTTCTCGAAGGCGATCCCGACCGGCCGATCATCACGGGACGCGTCTACAACGCCGAACAGATGCCGCCGTACGATCTGCCCGCGAACATGACGCAGTCGGGCATCAAGAGCCGGTCGAGCAAGGGCGGAAGCGGCGCGAACTGCAACGAACTGCGTTTCGAGGACAAGAAGGGCGCCGAGCAGGTGCTCATTCATGCCGAGAAGAATCAGGACATCGAAGTCGAGAACGACGAGACGCACTGGGTCGGGCATGACCGCAAGAAGAACATCGATCACGACGAAACGACGGTCGTCAAGCACGACCGCACCGAAACCGTGGGCAACAACGAGAAGATCGACGTCGTGATGAACCGCACGGAAACGGTCGGCGTGAACGAGAGCATCACGATCGGCGCGAACCGCACCAAGACCGTGAAGGCGAGCGAGACCGCGACGGTTCTCCTGCAACGCACGCACAGCGTGGGCATCAACGAGACGATTACCGTCGGCGCGGCGCAGGAGGTGACGATCGGCGCGTTCCAGGTGGTGACGGTCGGCGCGTATCACACGGAGACGATCGGTGCGAGTCAGACGGTCAGCGTCGGCTCCGGCCAGACCGTCACGGTGGGTTCGGATCAGACCGTGAGCGTCGGCGGCAACCAGGCGACGAGCGTAACGGGCGATCAGTCGCTCAGCGTCGGCGGCGGGCAGACGGTGTCGGTCGCGAAGGACGCGAGCGAGTCGATCGACGGCGCGCAGTCGAGCACGGTGGCGAAAGGGCGCACGACGTCCGTCGGCGAGGATGACGCGCTCAAGGTGGGCAAGAACCTCACGATCAACGCGGACGAATCGATCAGTCTCGTTACGGGCGATGCCAGCATCGTCATGAAGAAGGACGGCACGATCCAGATCAAGGGCAAGGACATCAGCGTCAAGGGCAGCGGCAAGATCAGCGTGACGGCGGATAGCGACATCGTGATGAAGGGAAGCAAGATTCTTCAGAACTAGCGCGCCATGGTTCCCGTTTCGAACGGCGATGCGATGACCGTTCGACATGGCCCGACACGACCGGCCTTCCCGCGTCCGGCAAGTCTTATATAAGACATAAGACATAAGACGTTTGACGCAACGCAGCGTCGCAATTAGAATAGCGGGCAACGCAGTGCCCAGAACATCCCGGCTTGTTTGCAAAGCCTTCACTGAAACGCAAAGGCAACGGTCCCCCCATGCTGGAAAACTTTCGTGCTCATGTAGCCGCGCGCGCCGCGCTCGGCATTCCTCCGCTGCCGCTGACGGCGCAGCAGACCGCCGAACTGGTCGAGCTGCTGACGAACCCGCCCGCAGGCGAAGAGCAGGCTCTGCTCGATCTCATCACCAACCGCGTGCCCGCCGGTGTGGACGAAGCCGCGCGCGTCAAGGCGGGCTTTCTTGCCGCCGTGGCCAAGGGCGAGACCGCCTGCGCGCTGATCTCGCGCGCGCGCGCCACTGAGCTGCTCGGCACGATGCTGGGCGGCTACAACATTCAGCCGCTGATCGAATTGCTCTCCGACGCCGAAGTCGGCACGGTGGCAGCGAACGCGCTGAAGAAAACCCTGCTGATGTTCGACCAGTTCCACGACGTCAAGGAACTGGCCGACAAGGGCAATGCCAACGCGCGCGCCGTGCTGCAAAGCTGGGCCGACGCCGAATGGTTCACGAGCCGTCCGGAAGTGCCGCAGAGCCTGACCATCACCGTGTTCAAGGTGACGGGCGAAACCAACACCGACGACCTCTCGCCCGCGCCGGACGCCACCACGCGCCCCGACATCCCGCTGCATGCGCTCGCCATGCTGAAGAACGCGCGTCCCGGCATCACGCCGGAAGAAGACGGCAAGCGCGGTCCGGTCAAGTTCATCGAATCGCTGAAAGAGAAGGGCCATCTGGTCGCGTATGTGGGCGACGTGGTCGGCACGGGTTCGTCGCGCAAATCGGCCACCAACTCGGTGCTGTGGTTCACGGGCGAAGACATTCCGTTCATCCCGAACAAGCGTTTCGGCGGCGTGTGCCTGGGCGGCAAGATCGCGCCGATCTTCTACAACACGATGGAAGATGCCGGCGCACTGCCGATCGAACTCGACGTGTCGAAGATGGAAATGGGCGACGTCGTCGAACTGCGTCCGTACGAGGGCAAGGCGCTGAAGAACGGCGAAGTGATCGCCGAGTTCCAGGTCAAGTCCGACGTGCTGTTCGACGAAGTGCGCGCCGGCGGCCGCATTCCGCTGATCATCGGCCGCGGACTGACGGCGAAGGCGCGTGAAGCGCTGGGTCTGGCTCCGTCGACGCTGTTCCGCCTGCCGCAGCAGCCGGCTGACAGCGGCCGTGGCTTCTCGCTCGCCCAGAAGATGGTCGGCCGCGCGTGCGGTCTGCCGGAAGGCCAAGGCGTGCGTCCGGGCACGTATTGCGAACCGAAGATGACCTCGGTCGGCTCGCAGGACACCACCGGCCCGATGACCCGCGACGAACTGAAAGACCTGGCGTGCCTCGGCTTCTCGGCCGACCTCGTGATGCAGTCGTTCTGCCACACGGCGGCTTATCCGAAGCCCGTCGACGTGAAGACGCATCAAACGCTGCCGAACTTCATCAGCAACCGTGGCGGCATCGCGCTGCGTCCGGGCGACGGCGTGATCCACTCGTGGCTGAACCGCATGCTGCTGCCGGACACCGTCGGCACCGGCGGCGACTCGCACACGCGCTTCCCGATCGGCATCAGCTTCCCGGCGGGCTCGGGTCTCGTCGCCTTCGCGGCCGCCACCGGCACGATGCCGCTCGACATGCCGGAGTCGGTGCTCGTGCGCTTCAAGGGCAAGATGCAGCCGGGCGTCACGCTGCGCGATCTCGTCAACGCGATCCCGCTGTACGCGATCAAGGCGGGCACGCTGACCGTGGCCAAGCAGGGCAAGAAGAACATTTTCTCGGGCCGCATCCTCGAGATCGAAGGTCTGCCGGATCTGAAGGTCGAGCAGGCGTTCGAACTGTCGGATGCATCCGCCGAGCGTTCGGCCGCCGGTTGCACGGTGCATCTGAACAAGGAACCGATCATCGAGTACCTCAACAGCAACATCACGCTGCTGAAGTGGATGATCGCGCAGGGCTATCAGGACCCGCGCAGCCTGCAGCGCCGCATCAAGGCTATGGAAGCATGGCTCGCCGATCCGCAACTGCTGCAACCGGATGCGGATGCCGAATACGCCGCCGTCATCGAAATCGATCTGGCAGACGTTCACGAGCCGATCGTGGCCTGCCCGAACGATCCGGACGACGTGAAGACGCTGTCGGACGTGGCCGGCGCGAAGATCGACGAGGTGTTCATCGGTTCGTGCATGACGAACATCGGTCACTTCCGCGCGGCGTCCAAGCTGCTTGAAGGCAAGCGCGACATTCCCGTCAAGCTGTGGGTCGCGCCGCCGACCAAGATGGACCAGAAGCAACTGACGGAGGAAGGTCACTACGGCGTGTTCGGCACGGCGGGCGCGCGCACCGAAATGCCGGGCTGCTCGCTGTGCATGGGCAATCAGGCGCAGGTGCGCGAAGGCGCGACGGTTATGTCGACGTCGACGCGCAACTTCCCGAATCGTCTCGGCAAGAACACGAACGTGTATCTCGGCTCGGCGGAATTGGCGGCCATCTGCTCGCGTCTGGGCAGAATTCCGACGAAGGAAGAGTACATGGCCGACATGGGCGTGCTCAACGCCAATGGCGACAAGATCTATCAGTACATGAACTTCGACCAGATCGAAGACTTCAAGGAAGTCGCCGACACCGTGCAGATGTAAGCGTGCTGTCGGGCTACGGCGAGCGGTTTCGTCGTAGCGTCGCGCAATGGCGCCGCGGGCTGAACGCCCGCGGCGCTTTTTTTTTGCGCGAGGGTCGTCGAATGGATTACCTCATATGTGCGCGCCCGTTTTCTACGCGCGTTCACTTCTTCGCCCCGTATGTCGGCGACGCCAGAGTTTCATGATGACCTTATAGGCGACGATGGCCACAAGCAGGTCGAGCGCCGCCATAGAGAACACGTAAAGACCATCATAGTCACGGACACCGAGCCAGTCGGAGACACCGATTAATATTTCCTGTGCCGCAGCGTCAGCGGCGTCGGATAGGTATGTACGTAGCGAGTCGCGAGCAGAAATAGCCCAATAAACAGCGCGGATTTCAGCGAAAGGATCGCCACCCTACGGGCAAGTGTTGCCAATGGTAATCACCTCGATTACGCCATATGCGCGTAAGCCGGTGGCACCGACGGGCACTGTTGGCGATTGCAAGAGAGCCTGCCGCAGCCTTTGAAAATCCGCAACGCTTTGAAGCGTAATGCAGCCGAACGACACACCCGAACCGCCGATCGGATGAAGGCGAAAGTTCCCTCTATTAACGCCGTTCACCCAAGTCCAATCATCGATCAGTCCGTCATCGCGGTAGAGTGCGAACCATTCGCCGTGATATGACGGACGTCCGGCCACAGTATTCAACGTATCCTTGGCCCATGCATATAACTGCGAGCCAATCCCGCCAGTAGGTCTATCGACGATCCAGTAACGACCGGAAGGGATCGGGCCTTTATCGACCACCGCCGTGCAGCCCCCCCGATTGCGATAGGCTTTATCGCCGGAAAACGCCTGAAACGCCCCGACACCAGCCATGACAAGCGTCAGCATCGGCGCATTATCGACCACGAACTTTCCCCGCAGAGCCATCTCGTTCCCCCGAGCCTAGCGTTCCGTCCACGCGTCGGAGAACTTGATGTTGCCGTCCAGGTAGTGCCAGGTGATGTTGTCATACATGAGCGATACGGCCTCGACGTGATTGAGCGGGCTCATGCTGGCGATCTTCGTGTTCGCGAAACCGGGATGAACGCCGGCCACTTTCACGCCCTCGAGCAGCATCGTGAAGTAGTTTTCCTCCCGGCCCGCGTCATTGATCCGATAGAACCTGATCTCGGCAGATCGAAGGGTTTGCCCTTTGGCAACCGCTTTGTACAGATACGGGCTGGCCGCATCGAACTCTTTTTCGATCGACATGGGCGCGTGTATGCGCGTGCCGGTAATCCTGCCGGCGTTGCCATCGACCGGAAGCGTCAGGCCGTGTCCAAAGCCGATGATCTCGATGCTGCCCTCGCGCCCTTGCACGGAGACACTGCCCTTGATCGGCGAACCGCCATCGTCCTTCAGCCACATGTATGCGGGAATCGGCATGGTTGTTTCGCTTAATTCGTTGGGAAGCCGAAACAATGGAGTAAGACACATCAACAGCGCAATACGCTTTTTCTTAACAAGGTCGATTGAGTGGCGAAGTAGACAGCGCATGATTTTGTCGCCGTCGCGGACGAAAACGAGCCGCCCCGATATCATCCCCAATCCATCAGCCCAACCCTGCCGACATCCATGGAAAAAGCTTTCAGCGACGCCGATCGCGAAGCCGTCTACCGCGCGATCCGCGAGCGTCGCGACATGCGTCACTTCGTCGGCGATCCGGTGTCGCCGCACGTCATGCAGCGCCTCATCGACGCCGCGCTGCACGCGCCGAGCGTCGGCTTCATGCAGCCGTGGCGCATCCTGCGCATTACCTGCGCGAACCTACGCGCGCGGTTGCGCGATGCGGTCGAACGTGAACGCGTGCTGACCGCCGATGCGCTCGGCGAACGCCGCGATTCGTTCATGCGGCTCAAGGTGGAAGGATTGCGCGAGTGCGCCGAAGTGCTGGTGATGGCGCTGATGGACGGCCGCGAGCATCATGTCTTCGGACGGCGCACGCTGCCCGAGATGGACCTCGCTTCCGTCGCGTGCGCGATCCAGAACATGTGGCTCGCGGCGCGTGCCGAAGGGCTGGGAATGGGCTGGGTCTCGCTGTTCGATCCCGTGGAAGTTGCCGCGCTGCTCGACATGCCCGCCGGCGCGCGGCCCGTGGCCATTCTTTGCGTCGGGCATGTCGAACGCTTCTACGATGCGCCGATGCTCGAAAGCGAGCGTTGGGCGGCGCGCCGTTCGACAGAGGAATGCGTCTTCGAGAATACGTGGCCGTCTCGGAAGGACGGATGAATTTTTTCGCGATATCTGTCCATCGGCGCACGCCCCGCGCGTCATCGTGATGGCGCCCGGATGATCCGGCCGCATCGACCTTGTGACGGAGGCTCACATGCACTATCTGCTGATGATCTATTCGGACGAAAACCGCTGGAACCAGATGACCGACAGCGAGCGGCAGCAGGGCGTCGCCGCGTATCAGGCGTACACGGAATCGTTGAAGAAGGCGGATGCGCTCGTCGGCGCGAACCGCCTGCAGCACACGAGCACGGCCACGACGGTGCGGCTCGTCGACGGGAACCGCAAGTGCTCGACGGGCCGTTTTCCGATACGAAGGAGCAGCTCGCCGGCTATTACCTGATCGACGTGCCCAATCTCGACGCGGCGATCGCGTGGGCGTCGCGCTGTCCCGGCGCGGCGCACGGCCTCATGGAAGTGCGTCCGGTGTGGACCGCGCCTTACGATGCGCCATCCGCCGGATGAGCGAGCCCGCTGACGGCGCGAGCGCGGTAGCGGAATTGGTCGCGCGACGCAGCTACGGCAAGCTCGTCGCGCTGCTGGCGATGCGTACGCGCGACGTCGCCGCAGCCGAGGACGCGCTCGCCGACGCGTTCGCGGCCGCGCTCGCGGACTGGCCGAAGCGCGGCTGCCCGGCGAATCCCGAAGCGTGGCTGATGACGGTGGCGCGCCGCCGGGCGATCGACGGCGCGCGCCATCGCCGGGTCGGTGACGACGTCGCGCATCAACTGACGATTCTCTCCGGCGAAATCGACGAGCACGAAGCCGGCGCATTGCCCGACCGGCGGCTCGGGCTGCTGTTCGCGTGCACGCATCCCGCGCTCGAGGCCGCGATCCGCACGCCGCTGATGCTGCAAGTGGTGCTCGGGCTCGAAGCGAAGACGATCGCTTCCGCGTTTCTCATGTCGCCCGCCGCGATGAGCAAACGCCTCGTGCGCGCGAAGAACAAGATCCGCGAAGCCGGCATTCCGTTCAGCGTGCCGGAGCGCGAAGACTTGCCGGGCCGTCTCGACGCGGTGCTCGAAGCCGTGTACGCGGTGTATGCCGAAGGATGGACGGATCCGCTCGGCGGCGATGCCGCGCGGCGCGATCTGACCGGCGAGGCGCTGTTTCTCGCGCATCTGCTCGTCGACTTGCTGCCCGATGAACCGGAGACGCTCGGCCTTCTTGCGCTGATGCTCTACGCCCAGGCGCGATGCGACGCTCGACGCGATGCGGCAGGCGACTACGTGCCGCTGTCGGCTCAGGATCCGTCGACATGGAACGCGCCGATGATCGACGCAGCCGACAGGCTGCTGCGGCGCGCGAACGCTTTCAACGCGATCGGACGGTTTCAGCTGGAGGCCGCGTTGCAGTCGGCGCATGTGCATCGCTGCCGCACGCATCGGCCGAACTGGGACGAGATCGTGCAGCTCTACGATGCGCTGTTCGGGATCGCGGCGTCGCCGGTGGTGGCGGTGAACCGCGCGCTCGCGCTGGCGGAACGCGACGGCGCGCGGGCGGCGCTCGATGCGCTCGCGCCCTACGCGGACGATCCGCGCCTCGCCGACTATCAGCCGTATTGGGCGGCGCGCGCCGATCTGCTCGCTCGCGTCGGCGCGACGGACGAGGCGCTCGCCGCCTACGATCTCGCGATCGGACTGGAGCGCGATCCGGCGGTGCGCCGGTTCTTGCAGCGCAGGCGCGCCGCGGTGTCAGCGGGCGGGCGATGAACCCTCGGTTCCAGGCGTCGCGGGCTGCGCCGCGTTTCGCACATGCGTCAGATCGACCACGTTGGTTCCGTCGCCGTGATCGTATCCATCGATGTGGGGCAGCGCCGGCACGGTGTCGTCCTTCTCCAGCCAGTTGTCGCTCTTGTACGTGGCCGAGCGCGCCTGCATGTAGCCGTAGCGATCCGCGGCGATCGCCTGAAGCTGCGACGCGTCGCGAACGATCACCGGCCTCAGGAAGATCAGAAGGTTCGTCTTCTGCCGGCTTTTCGTCTCGTGCCTGAATAGCGATCCGAGCACCGGAATCTTCGAAAGCCACGGGATTCGGGAATTGCCGTTCGTGTAGTTGTCGCTGATCAGTCCGCCGAGCACGACGATCTGGCCGTCGTCCGCGAGAATGGTCGTCTGCAGCGAGCGCTTGTCGATGCTGTAGCCGCCCGCCTGATCCGCCGTGCCGTTCTGCACGCTCGAATCTTCCTGATAGACCTGCAGCGTCAGCGTTCCGCCCTGATTGATCTGCGGCTTGACGTTCAGCATCACGCCGACATCCTTGCGGTCGTACGTGTTGAACGCCGATACCGATGACGAGCTCGTCGTGTTCGTCGAATAAGACCCGGACTCGATGGGAACATTGGTGCCGACGAGAATGCGCGCCTCGTGATTGTCGAGCGTGACGAGGCTCGGCGTCGACAGCACGTTGACATCCGAGTTCGACTGCAATGCGCGGAACAGGCCCTTGGTGCCGAGGATATTGCCGAATCCCGCGACCAGGCCGACGTTCGTCGTGGTCGCGGCGACGGACTGCAGCCCCGCAGCCGTCAGCCATTCGATGCCGAATTCGCCTTCCTTGTCGGAAGCCACTTCGATGATGAGCGATTCGATATACACCTGAACCTTGCGCTGATCGAGCCGCGCTATCACGGTGGCGAGGTTTCTGAACACCGGTTCGGGCGCGGTGATGATGAGCGAATTCGTGGACACGTCCGCGACGACTTCGCCGCTTCCTTGCTCGTCCTTGTCATCGCCCGAGCGCGATTGCATCCCGCCGAAAGGGCTTTTCGAGGAAGACGCCGACGATGACGTCGCGCTCACCGACGATGCCGAATCCGTGCCGCCCGGCAGCGGCGGCAGCGTGCCGTTGCTGCTCGGAAGCCCCGACGAGCTTTGATTGCCGCCGCCGTTGCCCGAGCCCGATTGCGAATCGCCGCCGCCTGTCTGGCCGAGAATCCGTCGCAGCGTCTTGGCGATATCGGTGGCGTCGGCGTTGCGCAGGCTGACGATATGAATGTTGCCCGGCGCGCGCGTCGGCGTGTCCAGCTTGACGATCAGCGATTCGGCGTCGGACAGCCGCGCGGCGCCGCTCGACCGAAGCACGACCGCGTTGCTTCTCGCGTCCGGCGTGACGACGACCTTCTGCGTCGGATCGCTGTTGCCGATGCCGTTCAGATCCAGCAACTTCTGCGCTTGTTGCGAGACGGCCGTCGCATCCGCGAAATTGAGCTGCACGACCGCGATATGCGGGCTCGACGCCCCTTCGATGCCCGCGATGATCGACGCGATCCTGCGCACGTTATCCGCATAATCGGTCACGATCAGCGTGTTGTTGCTCGGGTTGGCGGCAATCGTGTTGTTCGGGGAAATCAGCGGCCGCAGCGTCGGCAGGATACTGTTCGCGGACTCCCTGCGAAGCTGAAATACCTGCGTGACGATCTGATCGCCCTTCGCGACGGGCTGATTGCCGACATAGGTCGGCACGCCCTGAACCTTCGCTTCCGATTCCGGCACGACCTTGAGTACGCCGTGATCCTGCAATAGCGCGAAGCCCTGCATACGCAATGCGGATTGCAGCGTCTTGAGCGCTTCGTCTTCGGGAACCGGATTCTCGGAGACGAGATCCAGTTGTCCCTTCACGCGCGGATCGACGATGATCGTCTTGCCCGTGGCGAGTCCGATCGCGCGCACGACCTCGTTTATATCGGCATGCGAAAAATTCATCACGACGGCGGCGAACGGCGCACGCGGATACGCAACGAGGAAAGTCATCCCCGCGACGAATGCGGTTCTTGCAAGAGATCGCGACAGGGCGCGGCGAAAACGGTCTTGGATCGGGAGAGTTGTCAAATCGGCGGGCGATGTAGTTGGCTTCAGCGCAGACAGGAAATACACGCAAAAAAGCGCGCTGCGGGGACTATACGTGCCGTTCGATGACTAAAGGACTACAGGTAAGGTTTCGATAGGATTGCAGATCCGTTCAAGGCGCGCGATGACGTTCCACTATCACAAGATGTTTCGCAATCCTTCTTTAGAGCGAAGGCACTCGCACCGATCGACGACACAACCTGTTTCCCGGAGAAATAGTTGGTAAGAAGATCGTCGCGTGCGAGTGCCGGGCGCGCTTACTTGGCCGCGCCGACGAGCTTGAACGAGTCGAAAGCGGGATCGATGGGCGTGTGGCCGATATGCGTCAGCGCTTCCGCGACGAGCGGCTCGCACGCGCTGTAGTCGGAGTTCATGCTGTCGACGTGCGCCTGGGGAAAGTTCACGGACAGCACCTTGCCGCCCCAGCGTTCGGTGGTCGCGGTCATGCTGCACTTGCCGGCGCCGCCGATCTTCAGATCGAGCAGGATCACGTTCATTTCGAACGCCGCATCCGAATTCGAGAAGTTCCACTGCATCACCATGCGGTCGCCCGGCGTGTTCGTATCCACGAGTTTCATCGTCTTGTCGGGAATGCCGACCGCCGCGACGAGATCGAGAACATTCGATCCGATGAGCGCGCCGGAATCGCTGCGCGCCTCATGTGTCCGGTAAGCCGCGCATCCGGAAAACAGCGTCACGAACAGCAGAAAAATCAGGGTAAAAGGCCGCACGACAACTCCTCCGTCGAAGTAGATGGAATCCCGCAATTGGAAGAAATGCAGAGTGGGCGCCGTGAAAACGGGCGCGCAGACGGGAACCAGCAAGAAGGCGACCCAGGCGGCCGCGCGGCGCGTTTGTCTCTCGCCGATTGCCTTTCGGAATATTTCGCGGCGGTCCGCGTGAGGTATTAACTACCGCTTCATCAACGTCCATCGGGCAAAGTCGCCGCGACGGGCATCAAGAATCCGCTTGCGCCGCCGACATATCGTGCATGGCCTCCGGTGCCACACACGAATAGGCCCCGCGAATTGCGAGGCTCATCACCGCCGGACGCCGCAACGTCAAAGATGCGCGCGCAGCCAGTCCCATGCGAGCGGCCCGCAGATCACGCCCCACGTAAGCAAGCCGATGACGATGGCCACCGTGACCGCCGCGCTGCCGCAGTCCTTGGCGCGTCCGGAGAGTTCGTGACGTTCGAGCGAAATGCGGTCGATCGCCGCCTCGATGCTCGAATTGATCAGCTCGACGAGCAGCACGAGCAGCACCGAAGCCGCGAGCAGAACGCGCTCGGCGGCGCCCACGGGCACCGCGAACGCGATCGGCAGCAGCACGGCCGCGACGCACACCTCCTGGCGAAACGCGCTCTCCTCGCGCCAGGTCGCGGCGATGCCGTCGCGCGAATGGCGCAACGCGAAAAGGCCGCGCAGCAGGCCGCTGCGCTTGACTGCGGGCTTCGCGATCCGCTCGGCGTGGCCGGATTTTTCGGATGCGGAAGACGTAGCGGATGAAGAACGGGATCGAACCATGTCGCGATGTGGCGCTTTTTTTGATGAAGGACGGCTGAGGTGATACAAATTGTCACAAATTATGCTACTGTTGCGTCCGCTTTTCAGCGGCAAAGGCGCGTCATCGCACAGACCGGCGCGATGAACGCAGCAGCCGCACGACCGCACCCGCGTCGCGGATCACGCACGCCCCGACGCCTCGCTTCGTGCATCGCACGCTTGCCCCGATTCTTTCCCGCTCTTGCTGCATTCGTCCCGGTTGCCGCGCGCGCCGCTCGCCTGGCGATCCGATTGTCGTTGCGCCTCCGTCACGATGCCATAGCGGGCAGCGCGGCGCGCGGCCGTGAATTCCGTAGCTGACTCGCCGATGAAACCAGTCGTCTCGTTCTGCCTCTCGCTGGCGATGGCCGCCAGTGCGCTTTTCGCCGGCGTCTGCGCCGAAGCGGCGCCGCCGGCCGTCAATCCGGACGCCGCTGCCAGCGCCGACGCCGGCTCGATCCACGTCCCGTTCTCCGCGCTCGGCGCGTATCAGCCGATGCATCTGCGCGGCCTCGAAGATACGCGCTCGATCGTGCTCGGCGTGCGGCTCGACCGCGTCGTGACCGGCGCGCGCCTGCGTCTGCGCTACACCTACTCGCCCGCGCTCCTGTTCGCGCTGTCGCACGTCAAGGTGTCGATCAACGGCGAAGCGATCGCCACCGTGCCGTTCGACAAGGAGCACGCCGGCGCGATGCTCACGCAGGACATCCCGCTCGATCCGCGCCTGCTCACGGACTACAACCAGTTCGGGCTGCGCTTCATCGGCCATTACACGCTCGATCATTGCGAGGATCCGGCGAACACGGCGCTGTGGGCCGACATCAGCCCGACGAGCGAATTCATCCTCGATACCGCGCCGATCAGGCTGCCGAACGATCTCGCGCTGCTGCCCGCGCCGTTCTTCGATGCGCGCGATGTGAGCCGTCTCACGCTGCCGTTCGTGCTGCCCGCATCGCCGGACAGCGCGACGCTCAAGAGCGCGGGCGTGCTCGCGTCGTGGTTCGGCGCGCTCGCGGATTACCGTCAGGCGCGCTTCCCGGCGATGAACACGCTGCCCCCGAACGACCACGCGGTCGTCGTCGGCACGCGCGCGCAATTGCCGGCGGGTCTCGCGCTGCCCGATATCGACGGGCCGACGATTCTCGTCGCCGACAATCCGGCGTCCAAGGATCGCAAGCTGCTCGTCGTGACCGGCCGCAACGGCGCCGAAGTCGACGATGCCGCGTATGCGCTCGTGCTCGGCCGCACGGCGATGTCCGGCGATGCGGCGAAGGTCGCGCATGTCGACATCGGCCAGCCGCGCGAACCGTACGACGCGCCGCGCTGGATGCCGACGAATCGCCCGGTGCAGTTCAAGGAACTCGTCGACGACGTGTCGCAGCTTCAGGTCGCGGGCAGCGAGCCGGAGCCGATCCGCCTGAACCTGCGTGTGCCCGCCGATCTGTTCTCGTGGAACAGCGTCGGCGTGCCGCTCAATCTCAAGTACCGGTACACCGCGCCGACGGTGCAGAACAACTCCGCGCTCGCCATCGACATCAACGAGCAACTCGTGAAGTCGTTCCGGCTGCCGCCCGCCAAAACCGATGACACGCAAGGCCGCCTGCAATTGCCGCTGCTTTCGGGCGCGCCGGGCGGCACGGCCAACGCGCTGGACATTCCGGCGTTTCGCGTCGGCAGTTCGAACCAGCTGCAATTGCGCTTCAACCTCGATTCGCAGAAGCAGGGCCTGTGCGCGGGCGTGCCGACCAACCCGGCGCGGGCGGCGGTCGACCCGGATTCGACCATCGACTTCTCCGGCTTCGTGCATTACGCGCAACTGCCGAATCTCGCGTACTTCGCGAACAGCGGTTTTCCGTTCACGCGCTACGCCGATCTGTCGCAGACGGCCATCGTGATTCCCGCGCGTCCCGCCAATGCCGAGATCGAAGCGATGCTGACGATGCTCGGCCACATGGGCCAGTGGACCGGCTTTCCGAGCCTGCGCGTGACCATCGCGCGTCCGGACGATGTGCCCGCGCTCGCGCAGAAGGATCTGCTCGTGATCGGCGGCGCGCCGTCGTCGCCGGTGTTTTCGCGCTGGCACGATGCGCTGCCGCTGTCGATCGCGGGTTCGGCTGCGGGAACGCCGTCGAAGGAGGGCATCGCGCGGGCGTCGTTCTCGGTCGGCGAGCATTGGCGCGATGGCGCGCGTGTCACGCACGGCGGCGCATCGCTGGATCAGAACGGGCCGCTCGCGGCGCTGATGGGCTTCCAGTCGCCCGGAACGAAGGGGCGCAGCATCGTCGCGCTCGCGGCGACCGGCGACGGCCATCTCACCGATCTGCTCGACGTGCTCGAACGCGCGGATCGCCTGTCGCAGATTCAGGGCGATGTCGCGCTCGTGCGGCACGGCGGCGTGGACAGCGCGCGCGTCGGCGAGACGTATGTCGTCGGCTACGTGCCGTGGTACGCGAAGCTGTGGGGCCACGCGATCCGTCATCCGGCGCTGCTCGGCCTCGCCGGCGCGCTGGCGGGCCTGCTGCTCGCGATCGCGGCATTCGCGGCGCTGCAGGAACTGGCCGCGCGGCGCCGGGGTATCTGAGCGATGAAGGCTTCGGGCGTAAAGCGCGCGATCGTGTCCGGCGCGCTCGTCGTGTTCGGCGCGAATGCAGCAGCGACGGATCTGGCGTCGCCATCGGCGTGCATGGATTCGTGGCCGCGCTGGGACGCCTTCAAACGCGACTTCATTTCGAAGGAAGGCCGCGTGATCGACGTCGGTTCCGCAGACGAGCGCACGGTCTCCGAAGGCCAGTCCTACGCGCTTTTCTTCGCACTCGTCGCCAACGACCGCGCGAGCTTCGACACGATTCTCCACTGGACCGAAGACCGGCTCGCGCGGGGCGATCTCACGTCGCGCCTGCCCGCGTGGCTCTGGGGCCGCGACGACGCCGGCACGTTGCGCGTGCTCGACGGCAACGCGGCGTCCGATGCGGACTTGTGGATCGCCTACGCGCTCCTCGAAGCGGGCCGCGCGTGGGGCGAGCGCAGCTACACGGCGCGCGGCGCATCGCTTGCGAAGCGCGTGCTCGACGAGGAAACGGCCACGCTGCCCGGCCTCGGCCTCACGCTCTTGCCCGGGCCTCTGGGTTTTCATCCGTCAGCCGATACGTGGCGCGTCAATCCGAGCTACGCGCCGCTGCAGGTGATTCGCGGCATCGGCGCGAGCCTGCCCGATGACGCGCGCTGGACGCGGCTCGCGGCATCGAGCGCACGCATGCTGATCGACACCGCGCCGCAGGGCTTTGCGCCGGACTGGGCGCTGTATCGCGCGAACCGGGGTTTCGAGCCCGACGAAGAGACGCACGCCGAAAGCGCCTATAACGCGATCCGCGTGTATCTGTGGGCGGGCATGCTCGCATCCGACGATGAAGCGCGCGCGCGCCTCCTCGCGCATTTCGCGCCGTTCGCCGCGTATATCGACGCGCACGGCGCGCCGCCCGAGCGCATCGACACGCGCGACGGCAAGCCCGGCCCGAACGACGGCAACGCGGGTTTCTCCGCCGCCGCCGTGCCGTTTCTCGACGCCATCGGACGCCCCGAACTCGCGGATGCGCAAGCGGCGCGCGCGGCGGGGGCATCGGCGCCGGGGTACTACACGAGCGTGCTGACGCTCTTCGGCCTCGGCTGGCGCGAGGGCCGCTATCGATTCGCGGGCGACGGAACGTTGCGCACGGCGGCATCGGCATGCGGAGCGGCGAAATGATGCGCGCGCCCCGGACGAAGGCGACGTTGCTGCGCGCGGCGCTGATGTCGGCGAGCGTCGTGTGCGCGACGCAGACGCATGCCAGCGAGGCATCGACGGACGCGCTCGCCGAGCGTCTTTACGGCACCGCGCGCGCGTGGGCCAACAAGCATCGCGACGATCTCGCGTTGCAGGCGATCGACAAGGCGCTGCTCATCGCGCCGGACGATCCGCGTCTGAACGCCGAGCTCGTGCGTATCCAGTTGCGGCTCGGCCAGGCGCAAAAGGCGCAGGCCACGCTCGCGCGCATGAAAACGCGCGCGCCCAATGCGGCGCTCACGCAGCAAGTCGACGACGAATATCGCGTCGCGGTCAGCGGCCGTCAGGAAATGGCGGCGATCCGCCTGCTCGCACGCAGCGGCCAGTCGGACGAGGCCGCGCGCCGCGTGAGCGCGCTCTTTGCGCACGGCGCGCCGTCGGGCCCGCTCGGCGCGGAGTACTACCAGATCATCGCCGCGACGCCCGCGCGACGTGCCGAAGCGCTCGCGGCCTTGCACCGGCGCATCGTGGACGATCCCGCCGACGTCGATTCCGCGCTCGTCCTCGCGCGTCTGCTCAACAGCAGCGACGCGACCCGCGCCGAAGCGAACCGCATCGCATGGAATCTCGCCACGCGCACCGACACCGACCGCAACACCGCGCTCGACGTCTGGCGTCACGTACTGCAATCGGCGGGCGCGGACACGGCCTATCGGCAGGCGCTGCGTGCGTACCTCGAACTCGTGCCCGACGACACCGAGTTCAAGGATCGCGCCGATCTGCTCGACGCGCGCATCGAAGCGCAGCGCAAGCTCGAACGCGATCCCGATTACATCGCCCGGCAGCGCGGTCTGGCGGCGCTCGCTCGCGGCGACCTGAACGCAGCCGCGCCGTTGCTCGCGCGCGCGGCGGCCGCCCGTCCGGACGACGCGGAAGCCGTCGGCGGATTCGGTTTGCTGCG
>NZ_JFHD01000033.1 GCF_000698575.1 Caballeronia zhejiangensis | reverse complement strand
GCCCGCGCGGGCCGCTTTTCACAGCGTCAGTCCTTCAACAGCCGCAGCGGATGCGCCGCGGGCGTCCACGCGCTTTCGAACATGCGATCGACATCGGCGGCGTTCACATCCTCGGCGCGCGCGATCTTCCAGCGCGGCTCGTTGTCCTTGTCCACGATGCGCGCGCGGATGCCTTCCAGCACATCGCCGCGCTCGAACATCGTGCGCGTCAGATCGAGATCGCGGCGCAGCGTCTCGGCCATCGTCGAGAATTTCGCGCGATCGACCTGCTGCAACGCTACATCGACGGACAGCGGCGAGCGCTCGCGCAGCTCGGCGGCCGTGCGTTTCGCCCAGTCGTTGCCGATGTCCGCCTCGCGTTCGAGCGACGCGAGGATCGACGCGCCGTTGCCCGCCGCGAAGTGCTTGTCGATCATCGTGCGCGCGGCGGCCAGCTCGCCCTTTTCGGGAATCGGCGCGACCTTGTACTTCGTCGTTTCGTTCTGCACGAAGCGCACGATCTCGACGCCATCGAGAAAACGCTGATGCCTGAGCGATTCGATGAGGCCCGGCAGCGCGCCGTCGTCGAGATAAGCGTCCGCCATGCGGGCGTACAGCGCGTCCGCGGCGGAAAGGCTCGCGCCCGTCGCCGCGAGATAACGGCCGATCGCCCCGGGCGTGCGCGCGAGGAACCAGCTCACGCCGACATCGGGAAAGAGACCGATGCGCGTCTCGGGCATCGCCATCTTCGTCGATTGCGTGACGACGCGCAGGCCGCCCGTGTGATGCGCGCCCTGCGAGATGCCCATGCCGCCGCCCATCACGACGCCGTTCACGACCGCGACATACGGCTTCGGGAACGTGAAGATCGCGTGATTGAGCTTGTATTCGTCGGTGAAGAACGCGTCGATCGCCGCCCGGTCGCCCGCCTGCGCGGACTCGTACAGAAAGCGGATATCGCCGCCCGCGCAAAACGCGCGCACGTGCGGGCTATAGACGATGACGGCGCGGATCGCCTGATCGTGGCGCCACGCGCGCAAAGCCTCGCTGATCGCGCGCAGCATCGGCGGGGTCAACGCGTTGAGTGCCTTCGGACGATCGAGCGCAATGAAGCCGATGCCGTTGGCGGTGTCGATACGGATGTCTTCGGTGGTCATCGTGTTGAAGTGTCGGGTCGATTCGCTGAGATGAATCGAGGTTCGGTTCGGTTGGCCGGCGCGAACCACGCGTCGAGCGACAACTCGACGAGCGTCGTGGCCGGCGTCTCGGGCAGCGCCGCGCCGGTCAGCTTCAGCGCGACGATGCCATGCAGATTCGCCCACAGGCCTTCCGCGCACGCGAGCGGCGCGGCGTGCGCGGGCAGCCGGTCGGCGGCACGCAATTCGGCGAACGCGTCCGCGATCAGCGAAAGCGTCGCCGCGCCTTGCTCCGCCGCGTGATCGTCGCCTTTGCGCTGGGCCTCGGCGACTGCCTGCGCGGAATCCGTGTGCTCCATGAACATCAGCCGATACGTCTCGGGCTCGGCCAGCCCGAATTCGACATACGCGCGGCCCATCGCGTTCAGGCGCGCGGCCGGATCTGCAATCGATGTATGGGCGAGGAACGCGTCGCGCAGACTCGCGTGCCCTTCCACGCGCAACGCCCGCGCGATATCGCCACGGCTCTTGAAGTGAAGATAGAGCGCGGCGGGCGAATAATCGATCGCCTCGGCCAGCTTTCTCATCGATAGCGATGCAAAGCCCTCGCGCTTCACGATCTCGCGCGAGACCTCGAGTATGCGCTCGCGCAGCGCCTCGCGCTGCTCGCGTCTTTGCTCCGTGCGGCGCTCTTGCGAACCCATGCGAGGCATTGTCGGCACCGCCTCTTTCGAAGTCAAATTGCGACGCGCGGGCGCGCGCTCAGACGGTCATCTTGCCGTCGTCGTCCCGTCGCGAAGCCGCGCGATAAAGCGGCTCGTCCGAGTCGCGCAGCACGACCGACGCGAACACGATGCACAGCGCAAGAATCAGCACACCAACGGCTGCCCAGATGAGCCATAGCGCATTGGACTCGACAAGTGAGTGAAGAAAGGATTGAAGCATGACGACCCCGCGCGATTTTTATATTTGACCGCCCAAGCGCATGGCGTTGAGCAAGTAATGTGCCGAGCGAATCGCATCGCGTGCGGCGAATAGATGGATGGTACTCCGTTGCGCGATCACGCGGAAGGAGGCGCGGCGTGTCCCGCGCGAATAAAGAGGCGGCGCGATGCAGGTCTTACATCGCGCCGTGTAAGAGATGAACGAAGGTGCGTCAGACGGTGACGCGCCCCGGCGGAAAGTGTCCGCTTTTCAGGAGCACGGGCATGCCGTTGGTCACGCGCAGATGCTCCCGCGCGACCGCTTCGATGCGCGTGCGGCCCGCATCGAATGCGTCGATCCAGCCGGCGCTGTCATAGGTCTGCGCGCCGAAGTGATCTTCGAGCGCTTCGACCGAAATGGCGCACGGCACGCGCCGGCCATCTACGATCGCGGCGAACTCGACGGTCAGGTTGGAATCGCGGTAATCGGGCGCGTCCGGAAGGAATCGGATATTCATGATTGTCTCGTTGCTGAAGACGTTCAAGCGCTGAAATCACTTCTATCGCTGCGTTCGATGCGGGTCCGCTCGCGGCGCCGCGAACGATCGCACGAATCGATTCGGCGACTATGGTACTCGCGCTCGCGCCGGGCGGTCCAGCGCCGCGCCGCTCATGCCGCAAGCACGGATTCGTCGACATCGACGACGAGCAGCGAGCTTGCAAGCGGATCGGCATAGTTGAAGTCGAGCAGCCGGCTCATTTCGCGCACGCGGTCGCACACGCGTTGACGCGCATCCAGCGACAGATGCGGATAGTCGCGCAACACTTGCGCGTCGAATCGGTAATGCACGCCCCACGCGACATTGCCCGGATGATTCGCGACGCCGCCGGTGCGCCAGCTCACGAAAAGCGCCGGCGTCGGCTCCGCGCCGATTTCCGCGACGTCCGCGCCGCTCGGAAACAGATCGATCAGGCTGTTCGCGACGTCGTACAGCACGGTATGTCGAAGATGAACGGGGCGCATTACGTCGATTGCAGCAAGCGGTCGATGTATTCGCGCGCGGCCTGCTCGACGTGTGCGAGCGCCTCGTCTTCGGTTGCGAAGCGCCGCTCGGGACCGAGATCGACGAGCGCTTCGAAACGATGGACATCGTCCGGGCCGCCGCGCGCGAGGCTCACCGAGCCGACATAGATCGGCGCTTCACCGTCGTTTTCGCCGTGCGACTGCACGAGCCGCGCCGAAGCGCTGATGTAATACCCACGATATGGCCCCGTGACTCGTTCTGCCATGGTTTTGCCTCCGTTCAATTGGCCGCGCATGCGCCGGTTTTCGCCGATATCGGCGGCAATTTCAACCGAAACGCCAGATGAATAAGGCGCGCGATCCGGAAAATAGTTCATCAGGCGGCTTGACGCGCATACGGGCGCTCTCACGGTTTGATCGCAAGCATCGCGCCCGCGCGGGTTGCGCTAACAACCGCTTACGTGTCGCGTAAGGCGCGTATGGGACAATGCGTCTCTCAAAAAACGCGCCCTCGCCGCGAAGCTCGAGGCACTGCGGCGCGCATCGCAATTCGCTCTCACGAGGTAAAGATGAAGGAATCCGGTCGGCGCTTGCGCCGTATCTCCGCACGCGTCGCGACGCTCGGCGCGGCTGTCGTCGCGATCTCGGGTCTCGGCGCCTGCGCGTCGTCGAACGAAGCATCGCTCATCAATCTGCCCGATGGACAGACCGGCTACGCGGTCAACTGCAGCGGCGCCGACGCCGGATCGAGCTGGGCGAGCTGCTACGTGCTCGCCGGCAAGAAATGCGGCGCGACCGGTTACGACATCGTGTCGAAGGACAACGAGGAAGGCGGCCCGACCGGCGGCGGCATCAGCAACGTGGTCTCCGCGAACGTCAAGAACCGTTCGATGATCGTGCGTTGCAAGTAGAGCGCATCAATGCGCGCTCATCTTCGAGAAGGCGTTGAGCACGACCACGCCGGCGACGATGAGACCCATGCCGAGCATCGCGGGCAGATCGGGCGTCTGTTTGAAGAGCAGCGCCGCGACGAGCGTGATGAGCACGATGCCCGCGCCCGACCACACCGCATACACGATGCCGACCGGCAACGCGCGCAGCGTCAGCGACAGCAGATAGAACGACAACCCGTATCCGGCCACGACGATCGCGGCGGGCAGCGCGCGCGTGAAGCCATCGGAGGCGCGCAGCGCGGAAGTCGCGATGACTTCGGCGACGATCGCGATGGCGAGAAGCACATAAGCGGTTGAGCGCATCGGCGTCGGGGCTCTCTTTTAGTCGCGTCCGAGAGACAGGTCGCCGAAGTTCTGGCCGAGCACGGCGCATAGTGCTTCGACCACAAGCTGATGGTCATCGCGCTGCGGAAGTCCCGACACCGCGACGGAACCGATCACGCCCGCGCCCTGCACGCGCAGCGGGAATGCGCCGCCGTGCGTCGCGAACGCTTTGGGATCGAGCGTGTACTTGTCCGCGAGCGTCGTGCCGGCCTGTTGCAGCGTGAGGCCGATCGCATACGAACTGCGGCGGAAATGCTCGACGGTGCGCGACTTGCGCTCGACCCAGCGCGCGTTGTCGGGTGTGGTGTTGTCGAGCGCTGCGTAGAAAAGCTGGCGCCCGAAGGTACGCACATCGATGACGATGGCCGCATCGCGCGCCAGCGCCATCTCGCGCAATTGCGAACCGATTTGCCACGCGTGTTCCGAGTGAAATTGCGGGAACACGAGCGTGTGCTCCTGATGCGCGATGGCTTGCAGAACGTGGGGAATGTCCATGGACGGGTCCTTTGGCGTGCTTGAAGCGAAGATGGTGGGTGTGGAGGAGATTTTCGCACGCGTGGGGGAAGGCGCGATGTCTGCGTTGGTCGTGAAGGAGTGGAAATGCGACTTGGGATTTGGAAGTCGAGGACGACGTTGATGCGAAAAGCCTGACTGACCAGGCTGATTGCGACCCCAGAAACCGAACGCGACGGACGCTGCCTGCGCGACAGCGAATGTGTCGTCTGCGAGCATTGCGGACACAGCGGGTTTCTCAGCCACCTACGACCGACGCCTTGTTTGTCTCGCGCAGCATCGTGACCATCAGTTCTTCCGTGAATCGGCTCTTCTTCATGACTTCCATATCTCGGTTGGAAGCCATTTCTCAGTTTCGGTTGGCCCAAACTCACCAGGCAAGGCAACGAAATCAGGTTATACGGTAATGCGATCAGGCTCACGTTTCGACAGCGGCTCGACATCGCTCAGAATCAGCGCCGGCATCGCTCACTTCATGAAGTTGCAATGCTCGCGCGTAGCGGGCTACAGCGGGCCAGCCGAATTCGTCTGCCTGAGCATGCAGTTGACGAGTTAAGGATCACTCTTTCGAGGGGCGCTCCGAAAATTGTCATTTGGAAAGCAACCCGCCGGCGCTCTTCGAGAGCGAACTTGCGCTCGCTTTGGCGCTTGTGAGCGCGTCGGTCGCCGTGTTGACGCTCTGCGCCGCCGCTTTGCTCGCGGCGGCGGCTCCCGAGACACTCGACGCCGCCGACGCGGCAGCCGCCCCGGCGTTCGATACGGACTGCTGCGGCGCATCGCGTTTCACGGCTTTCGGATCCGCACCTTCGAGCACGAGCAGATTGCTCTGCACACTGATTCTCACCGGATCGGTGTACAACCCAATCTTTTGGCGAGAAATACACCACTCGGTTGAACTGACGCATATCCAGGTGAAGGCTTCCCGCGCTTGCGATCTGGCCGCCCATGCTATAGCGCCCACCGCCCATGCAGATCGGACCGGTAGACGTGGCGACCGCCCGTTGAATCTCGTCCGTCGTACGAGGGCTGAGCAAGCGATTAACGTACACAGGGTTGAGCAGCGTAACGTCAGTGATGAGAATGCGCGATGATTCGGCGGCAACCTGCCAATCGTGCAGCGTGGCAGCAGCAGCGCTTGCCATGCCGGCACATATCAACTTTCGGCGCTTACGATTAGGCAGCGTGTCGGTCGCGATTTCTGATCGTGTGTTGATGTTCATTAGTCGAATGCAGAGCTCGTAAGCCCTCGCGCAAGTTCGTCGCGACGTCCAACGTGAGGCTCGAGTGGCGATGGACGCCGCGATGCGTGAAGCGGTCAAGCAGGCGGCCAAGGATGCGGAGACCGCGGCGATCCGGCGCATGCGGGCGGTAGCCGACGCCGAATCCTTCGTGCAGCCGTGGGTCGGTCATCTGGCCCTTGCGCAGGACAGCGCGGAGGCAGTCTATCGCGCGGCGCTCAGCACGCTCGGCATCGCGCTTGACGGCATTCACCCGAGCGCCTTTCGTGCGATCCTCGAGGCGCAGCCGAAGCCAGGGCTGCAGCGCGCGCGAGTCGCCATGGACGCCGCCTCGATGAAGAGCTTCGCCGAACGCTATCCGCATGCAAACGGCATCAAGCAACTGGGGTGACCAATCGGGGGGAGGGACATCATGGGCGTTCAGACTCAGGTATATGTGCAGCCGTCGCCGGCCGTCGAGGGCGACTTCGCGTCGGCCAATCCGCGCGCATCGGTGCTGGCGGGTCCCGGCGCGCTTGTCGCCGGGCCAAACGGTGTGACGGTCGGTCGTTTCGCGTGGGCGTCGTCGAACGGCGAAGAGAATGTGAGCTCAGGCGAGGTGGACTACCGCCAACGAAATTTACACCGACATCCAGACGCTCTTTAACGAGCTGGTATTGCAGTCGGGCGGGCTGATCGAGATGGACGCGCGCATGACGCTGGCGATGGCGCCATCGTCGAGCGTGGCGCTGACGACCACCAACATCTACAACGTGAACGTCTCGGACATGCTGAAAAAGAACTTCCCGAACCTGCGCGTCGAGACCGCAGTGCAATACCAGAATCCGACCGGCGGCAACCTTATGCAACTGATCGCCGAGGAGATCGAGGGGCAAAAGACAGGTTTCTGCGCCTTCACCGAGAAGCTGCGTGCGCACGGCATCGTGCGCGACACCAGCAGCTTCAAACAGAAGAAGTCGCAGGGCACGTGGGGCACGGTGATTTTTCAACCGTTCGCAGTCGCTTCGATGCTCGGCGTGTAGGAGCCAACATGGCCACGCGCACCACCCGTCCGGACGCGCAGTCGCCGTCCGATATCTCGGCGGCGTCACCTGTCGCGCAACCTGCCGCCGCGACACCACCCATCGCACCGGACGCGTCCGGCGACACGGTGACGGTCGCCTGCCGTCTGCCGCAGGGCATTCATCTGGACATCGTGAAGCAAGGTGAGGCCTATGCCAGCAATGGTGCGTCGTACAACGTGATTCTCTGGCCTGCGAGCTACCAGAACGTGCAATCGGACAGCAACACCGCGCCTGCGCCGGGCACGGCCAATCACCATGTCGTGACCTACCAAAACGACGCTTACCGTCTTTATCTGAATGGCGTGCTGCTCGCATCCTCAAACGCCTTCAACGTCACGACTCAGCCGGTGCTGCAGATTGGTGCGACGGGCTGGACCTGCGGTGCGCTCAACGGTGTGATCGGCGAGATGGCGCTGTACGACCGAGCGCTCAGTGCTGAGCGTGTAATGGCGCACTATCTGGCGGGGATGCGATGAGAAGAAAATTGCGATGGATGGCCGTCGTCATCGTCGCGTTCCTGAGCGCGTTGCTGCTCAGCGCCTGCACGCTGATCTATATCGAAGGCAACTCCAACACCCTTACCGACAGCGGTAATCATAGCGGGTCGCTTAACCTGCCGCAGCCCAGCGCCACGCGAGCGAAACTATTGCCGCAGACGCAAGCTCGCTGAGTGCTCCAGAAGGAATCCTTGATTAAAGAGCTAGAAACGACCAAGTCGCTGGCGATCGTCTAGGATAATTCGTGTATCGGCAGCGCCGAGGTTTCGATAAGATCTTCCCCCTACGAGCGCATGCGCTCTGAAGCTGATCACCACTTGCCTTTTGGCAGGTTTCGATAGCAGTGCATAAAAAGGAGCGTATGAGCATGTCCACCGTACTGGACAGAATGGAGGGGATTGCCAGTCGAGTGACCGGGCGACAGTCCCAGCACCTCGAAGTGCCCGGCACCGACGGCGCGGCGTTCTTGTCGGTGTCCTCGCATCACATCTCCGAGAAGATGGGCAGTCCCAGTGTCGTCACCCTGAAGGTGACGCACCCGCGTGTCGTCTCTCGTCGTGACTACCTCAACCGGGACGCAACGTTTTCTTTGCAGTCAGATGACGGCTCGGTCAGAAAGTGGTCCGGCTTTATCGCGTCGTTTTCCAAGCTAAAGACCACCCACGATTTCGTGAGTTACGAAATCGTTCTCAAGTCGCATCTGGCAAGGCTCGAAGGTGTTCGTGATACAAAAATTTACCAACACAAGACAATCCCGGACATCCTGGAGGCGGTGCTGGTTCGTCACGGATTGATGCCGCATCAGTACATTTTCCGGCTACGGAGCAAGTATCCGCAGATGCTGTTCCGCTTCCAGTACGCGCAGGATGACCTGGCGTACTTGCAGATGCTGATGGCGAAGTGGGGAATCTATCTCTTTATCGAAGAAACCGAGCATGGCGACCGAATCGTCTTTGCCGATGATATCGATCACTACGTCTATGATCCCGCCCGCATCGTTCCGTATCGCGAGAATGCCGGTTTAGAAGCGGCCATTGAATCAGTGTATGAACTGGCGTGCCATACGCACGTTGTGCCGCAGTCGGTCGTGGTAGCGGACTATAACCCCGATCAGGCCTACGAGCGTTTCAGGGCGGAAGAGAATGTCGCGCCGCAGGATCCAACCACCTATGGCACGCCGTACATCTACGGCACCGCACATTTGGATCAGGCGGAGGCTCAGCGCAAGGCTCAGCTGTATCACGAAGAAGCGATCTGCCGGCAGGTCCTTTTCGAGGGTGAGAGCAATGTGCAGGAGTTGCGGTGCGGTCGCGTGTTCCGCACGGATACCGACTTGCCGGACGCCGAAGATGGACTGGTTGCGATCGAAGTCACGCATAGTGGCGCGCGTGACAAAGCCTACAGCAACACCTTCAAAGCGATTCCTGCGGATCGGCGCTTTCGGCTGAAGATCGACGAGTCCAGATATCCGAAGATCGCGGGCACGCTCAGCGGCCGGGTCACGTCGCCGGATAAGTACAAATATGCGTTCTTATCGGCCGCCGGCTACTACACAGTACGTTTCGACGTAGATTTTCAGGAGTGGCCTCGCGGCGGCGAGAGCGTACCGTTGCGTCTGGCCAAGCCGTTCGCGGGGGCGTTGCAGACGGGATTTCACTTCCCGGGACTCGACAACACCGAAGTAGTGATTGGATTTCGTGACGGAGATCCGGACAAACCTGAGATATTAGGATTCCATCACAACAGCCAGGCGGTCGATCATATCACGAACGATCGTAGATGGCTTCTTGCGCCGCGGCTTCATGACCTTTCTGTTGTCTCAACTCGTAGTACTTCCGAAGTGATTCAGCACCGGTTCCGGCAGTTTTATCGATGGCAGTCTGTTTATCAATCCCGCTCGGAACGGGGGGCACTTCAAGAAATCCGGTGGTGAAGTAAGGATCGCCCAGTCCGGTCCAGTCTGCGTCGCGGACTAGATTCAGCCAAAAATCGCGAGATTTATAGGAGTCGCAGAATCCGATCGGCAGATCCCATGCGGCGACACGACGCATAAACTCAACGTGTTGAGGCAGCGTGCTATGGTTGGTCGGCATCGGCTGATAACGCTCGTATGAATAAAGGACTTGCTGACGCCTATTCGCTCCGAGTACATCAAGTGACGTTTCGAAATACGGTACTCCCGGATCAAGATAGTTCCCTTGCTTGTCACGGGCACCCAGCACATCCTGATCGCTCCGTGCCTGTTCGAAATAGCGGTCAACTGTCTCCCTTACGAACTCTCCTTTACGCATTCGAGTGACCGTGTAAGGTCGACGTCGCGACATTTCCTCGGCTGTCACCGGATTGGGAACCTTCTCCGCGTTGATATTCACCATCTGGTTCTTATCAGGCTCGGCCCAGATATAGCTTCCTGCCATTCTATGATTCCCAATATGGTCGACCAAAATGGTCGGTTTGTTTCGGCGTTACACTAGTGGCCGTCTTTAAGGTTTGACGTCCGTCGCTCGCGTCGACTTGCGGATTTTTATTATTCGGCATTCTTGAAATACCTTATTAGGAAAGAATGAGCTTCATACTTTGGACCACATCACTTTTTAAAATAGATGTCTCACCATTTTCATTCGTCTTACCGTCTAAAATCTTGCCGTCCGAAAACTCAATTCGATACGGGCGATTCGCCAACGGACGTCCAGTCAAGTCATCACACAGTACAAATTTCTGGTCATTCTTAACGTTGGTCTGACTAAATTTAGGCAACGGCAAGCTCAATGATCCAGGCCCCTCCTTCTGCATTTCGATAATCTTCAGGATGAGATTGCCCGCGCCACCGATCTCGACGTTATCGCCTTGAACCTTGATGTAAGCGCTGCCGCCACCACTCAGCACGACGCCATTGGCCGCGTTGGCCGTCAGCGTTCCGGCTGCGCTGCACAGTTGCATGTTCTGCTGCGCGACCAACTCCATTGCGTCCGACTGCGCCTGGATCTGGACCTTGCCATGCGCTGCATACAACTTCAGCCCCATCTTCTGAGCGAACAGTGATATCGCGTTGGTCGCGGCCAGCACCACGTTACGCATTGTGCTGACGTTGAAGCCCGCGCTGGTGTTGACGTTCACGTCCTTGCCGGCCGCTACGGAAATGCGATCGGGCGTCGCCAGCGCGATGCCTTTAGGCGATGAAAGCAACATGACCGCCTCGCGCAGCTCATTCACGCTGTCCTTGAGCCATTGGTTTTCGGCCTTCAGATCGGCGATTTCGGCATTCGCGACGGACGCCGCCTGTGTTAAACCATCAGCCTGAGCGCATACGATCTGCAGCTGATTCATGCCGGCAGTCATGTCGATCTGTTTGCCTTCGGCCAGCTCCTGCTTATCGGTCGAGATCAACATGCCCGATCCGGCTCTCAGCGCGCCGAAGCCATCCGAGCGAAGCTCGTAGCCGCTACCGCGCTTTTCCAGCTTTGAATCGACCAGGTGACCGAGGTTAAGCTGCGACTTGCCCGAATGCTCGGTGCTGAGTTTGATGCCCTCTTCGCCCGCCCAGTCTTCCATCCGCAGCTTGTTGTTGCTCTGCGTCCGGATCACATTGCGCGACAGAACTCGGACAAATTCTCGGATCCGACTAATACCACTGGATCACAGAAAAAGGGGGGCGTATGCTGAGGAGATTTTTAGTTGGTTTCTTGATAATCGTGACGTTTGCGGGTTGCGAAGAGCGACCTGTGGCAGAGACGAATCTGGGTGCCAACGCTAGCGCGACAGGTACGCGTGATACAACTTACAGTGTGCCACCGCAAGTAGTGTACCGAGTTGACGACCACAGATTCATTACGCTTGAGAACTATAACGACTGCTCGGGAGATACTTGGTACAACGATACGAAATCCGGTGTTCGAACGAAGATTGGACTAACGTGGCCAGCAGGATTTCGCGGAGAACTCGTGGTGGACGATCCCACAGGAATGAATGTTGTGATTCCGACTGTGTCAACCAATCTGTGCGGCGATCGAGGTTGTATTAATTACCTTGCCTACTCGTCGGATGGAGGACGGTCGTTTAACTGGCTTCAATATGACGACCACGCCAAAAGCTTTGATTCTGTAAAAAGCTCGGGGGATTATCTCATGTCGGTAACAAAAGATTCCTTATACATAACACAGAAGATTAGTGACGCTGGCGACACTTACACTGACAGAGTTCCATTGGCACCAGGCTACGTGTACGGACAAGACGCAAAGCTACCAAAAGGTGTTGGGATAGAGTCCGATGCACAATTGCCGCGAAATCTTGCAACCCCGTCGGGCCAAAAGCACTACGCTTGTGACAACTCAATTCATGACTCGAAGGCTACGAAGAAATGAGCAATCCAGTCTGTCTTGGTGACGAAACCACGCACAAGGGGTTTGTAAAAACGGCGTCTTCTACGTTCGGTCTTGACGGTCGAAAAGTCGCGTTGCTGAACGACATCGTTTCATGCCCGGAGCATGGTGACAATCCAATCGTTGAGTGTGGAACGGGCTACAGCGAGGGGGGCCGCGGTTGGATCGTTCATCACTGTCGGACGCAATGCGGGAGCCTGGTGATCGCCAGTGCCACGGGGATGAGCATCACATGAACATGAAGTGGCCCGTCCCGGACGCAGTAGAGCAGGAACTTCAGAAGCCGCCGTCTGGTTGGTTTTACGCTGGACTGTACGTGCTGATAGAACTCATTGCGGTCGCTTTGACGATTTGGAAGTGGCCCAAAGGCCAGACAACCATGTCGGAGAAGTTCTTGCTCGACATAGTCATCGCGCCAGCACTGCTCACGATTGCTTTGTGTTGCATGCTCCACAGTAAGTTCTTCGAAGACCTGTGGCGCCGGTCGAGATGGTGGAATCTACTTCGTACAATACATTTCGCCAACTGGCAGCATTGGGCGCGTGCGCATCTTGTGCTAATCGACAGCGTGGTGTTGACAGCGGAGAAGGATCTTGCTGCTCGAATGCTTGGTCTTGAGCCGTCGCCGCCGATCAATCCGAAGAAGGCGTTGCAAATCGGAGGCGTGGACGCGTCGGTTGGCGAAAGTCGGCAGGAACAGGTAATGGAACGGCTGTTGACGCATCTGACGGATGCCATCAAGAAGGTTACGCGTAACGGTAAGCTCGAAGTACTGTTGCATGCATCTGATGAGAGCCAGAAACTTCTTTTGGAGCGGTCGTGGCGCAAGCTCGACTTGCCCGGTCAGCCTGAAATTCTGTGGCTACCGCTCGGGGCCGACGTGCCACTGCTCGACGCTTGGTTTAACGAACAGGTATCGGATTACCAACTGGTCATAGCGCTTCAGCTGCACGAGCGGGATGAAGCGGGAACGTTCTCTGAAGCGGGCGTCGCGGTGCTAATCACTACGCCAAAAGTCTTTGCCCGCGCGAAGGACCTCAAGGCGAGCGCGTGCATTCTGCGTGCGATTTACGCCGAACCCGAGACGGCGGGCGCAGCGCTGACGACTTTGCTACGCGCGGAACAAGCGCCGCAGAAGAAAATCCGTCATCTGTGGTTCAGCAATCTGGAAAAGCAGATGAAAAACGCGACAGCAGGCGCCGCGCGCGATGCAGACCTGAGCGTGCAGGAACAGGACCTCGACCGTGCGTTAGGCTTGCCAGGGCCAGTCACCGGATGGCTGATTCAGGCGCTCGCGGCGGAGATGGTCAAGCAGTCTCAGGGGGCGCAACTGGTGGTCACACCGCGACGTGGGGGCGCGGCATTAAATCTGGTGAGCGTAGCACCGTCGCCGGTCAAGTTTCCGCCTGAGCAGCACGTTCCACTTCTGTCGGTGGTATGGGCGATTGGCATGCTTTCTCTTTCACTGTTTGCGCTCTGTTTGCACAAGATTGCACCGGGCGTGATGAACGTCGATTTGACGCTCTGGCTGTGCATCGCGTTCATGCTGCTTATCCCGCTTCAGTACGGCGCAGCGTCGCTTGATCGCGAGCGCGACACCAAGTCATTTCGTGAGAGATTCAACTAGGTCGCGTCGTTGTGCGTCGCGTCGCATCGCGAGGACTTCCGCATCGGCCAGCAAGCTTAGATCGTCGTAGACGAGGCGCCCGGCGCTGCCGCCTACGTGTTCCATGCCGACACCGAAGAGCTGAATTTCAGGCGGGCGTTCATGGACGCGGGCTGGCGGCTTGCGCAAGTCGGCGTGTGGGTCAAACCGAACTTCGTGCTGGGCCACCACGACTATCACTGGCGCCATGAACCGGTCCTCTACGGGGCCAAGCCCGGCGCGGCGCATCGATGGTTGGGCGACCGTAGCCAGTCGACGGTGTGGACCTTCGATCGTCCGACACGCAGCGACGACCAACGTCTCCGTCGTGGAGAAAGTCAGAAGCGAACCCGCCAGCCGCGAAAGCAGCGCATAGAGCCGCTCCGGATGCTGATTCGGTGCCTGCACCAGCCGCGCGAGTTCCGGCCAGGACGAGTTCACGCTGTGCAGCAGCCAGAAGAGCGAGACGTCGGCGACCGCGTAGTCGGCGATCTGGTCCGAACGTTCGCGCCGGCGTACCGCCAGGCTCGCGCTCTTCGCGCTGAGGATTTCCGACAGGCGCTTCATGCGTGTCGTCAACATCGTATTGGCCGACAAGAACAGGCACGGCGGCACGAAGGCCGCATCGAGTTCGAAGCGTCCCTGCGCATTGCGGATAAAGCGCGCAACCGGGCACGTCACGTAATCGCCGCCCGCCTCGAAATCGAACAGCAAAGAGACGGCGTGGCGTTCGACGCTGATTTCTTCCTTACCTTCGCCGTACAAATCAGCGACGTGCAGATACTCCCGCACGAACCGGCGTGGCCGGGCGGGTTTCGCCCCAGGCTCGATGCAGTTGCCGCCTTGCGCATCGACGAGCGCCACACCCGCGAGCACCGTTATCGCATCGTATTGCGAGCCGACGTCATCGAGACTGCGCGCGGCCGGGAGCCAGTCGGACGTGTCGCTGTCGATGAGCGTCCCATCGGGCAAGCGCAGTACCAGCTTGGTGAACTGCACACGATCGATGCCCAGCGCCTGTTTGTCGACTGCCACGTCGATCACGCCCCAAGGATCGGGGCTCGCCATCTCGGCGATGCGCGCGTTCGCGAGCTGCTCCCACAACGCTTGTTGCTGGAAGTGCTGCGGCGTCATAAAGACGCCTTGTGCCCATAGGGGTCTCGTTATTTTCATAAGGTTGAAGGTCTTGATGTCGCCGGGAGCGCGTTTCGACACGCTTCCGCCGGATTGAACGGGTTCAATTCTTCGCCCTGGGCATCTGCGAAGTGAGCGAGAGACCGATGTCCATGCCCTCGATCTGGAAATGCGGCACGATAAAGAGCTTCATGCGAAAGAACCCCGGGTTGTCCTCGATGTCTTCCACCTCCACGCGCGCCTCGCGCAGCGGGTGCGAGGCCTGCAAGTCGTCGCCAGGCGCGGTCATTTCGGTGACGAGCGTCTTGACCCAGGTGTTGAGCTCGAGCTCCAGCAGCCGCCGGTCCTTGGTCGTACCGATGTTCTCGCGCTGGATCATCTTCAGATGATGCGCGATTCGCGAGAGCAGAAAGATGTAAGGCAAGCGGGCATTGACGCGGCTGTTGGCGCTCGCTTCCTTGGTGTCGAAGTCCTCGGGCTTCTGAACGGAGTGCGCGGAGTAGAAGCACGCGTCATCGTGATTTTGGAAATGCGACAGCGCGATCAGACCGATATGAGCGAACTCGAACTCACGCGTCTCGGGCACGAGTGCATCGGTGCGAATCTTGGCGAGATTGCCGGCGCCGAGCGCGTACAGTTGCGTGGGCAGGTTCTCGACGATCCCGCCCGCGCGCGGCCCGCGGATCTGGATGCACCAGCCGTTGCGCACGAAGCTTCGCACGAGATTGGTGGCGAAAGCGAACGACGCGTTCGCCCAGAGATATCCGGCGCCATTCGAATGGTTCACCGCCTCGGTGTAGTTGAATGAGCGCACCGGTGTCGTATCAGCACCGTACGGAAGACGCGCCAGAAAGCGCGGCAGCGTCAGACCCAGATAACGCGCATCGTCCGTCTTGCGCAGACTGTTCCATCGAAAATATTCGGCGCGTTCGAAATGGCCGCGCAGGTCGCGAATTGCGACGACATCTTCCATTGATGCCTTGCCGAAGAATTCAGGCGACACCCCGCCGATGAACGGCATGTGTGCGGCGGCGGACACTTTCGAAATGTCGCGCAACAGCGCCATATCCTGCGGGCTGCGATCGAATGCGTAGTTTGAGATCAGAGCAGCGATCGGCTGGCCCCCCGGTGTGTCGTATTCCTCGGTGTAGGTGTGTCGGAACAGGCCGCTCTGAACGACGTCGGGTGCGTCTTCGAAATCCCGCCGCAGCGTTTCCTTGTCGACGTCGAGCACTTCGATGTGCACATTCTTGCGAAAGTCTGTGTGGTCGACCAGAAACTTCAAGCCCCGCCAGGCCGCTTCGAGCCGCTGGAAGTCGGGGTGATGCAGGATCGCATCGAGTTGATCGCCGAGCCGTTGATCGACACTCGCGATCTCCATGTCGATGTGCAATTCGGATGATCGCTGCGGCGCGGAGGCAGATCGATCGGACGCGTCAATGACCGCGTGCGAAGTGAGGTGTCGAGAATCGGACGGAATATGCACCAACATGCTTGAATATGCTTTAAGCGCGGTAACGAGAGCAATCGCCTAGAGACGAGACCGCGTGCCGTTAATTCGATGAGGCGGCAACGTATATCACGTCCGAACGTGAGATGCTATCGCGCTTTGAGAAAGATCAGGAATACGGATAACTAAGACATTTCCCCCTTACAGATCGATTGCCAATGAGCTATGGTCCGATGCCAATGGCGCATCCATGCGAAGACTGATCACCGCTTGCTTTCTGGCAAGCATCGATAGCATTGCAGAGAAAGGAGTGTATGACCATGTCCAGCTTATTGGACGCAGCAGAGCGGATCACGAGCCTGGTGACGGGGCGTCAGTCGCAGCACCTTGAAGTGCCGAGCGCAGACAGTGCGGCGCTCCTGTCAGTGACGGCGCATCATATCTCGGAGAAGATGGGCGAGCCAGTGGTCTTGACGGTCACGTCGCCCTCCGACGATAGCATCGCAGTTTGCGTTATGGTGCCGCAGCGGATCATTCCAGTGATCTTTGTGCCTGGCATCATGGGAAGCAATTTATGCAATCTTACTGAATCGTCGCTGAGTTTGCCCGTTTCCAAGACATTCAAGATTGGACCTGCGAGCGACAACGGCGACGGTACCGTGCCAGTACGGTCTGGGAGTGCGCCGAAGCATTTCTCGAAGGCATGCATTGGATTCAGCGGAATTGACCACGAAGGCGCATACAACCCAACGCCCCAACCGCACCCGCCACAATTCTTTACGCTCTGGGCCATTGTTCGGATCGTCGGCAATGTGAAGGGTACAACGATGGAATACAAGTGATGCGCGCGATTGGGGCAGTACTGATAGGGGTCGCAGTGCTGACGAGCGCATGTCAGCAGAAGAGTAGGGATCTGACAGAGCAGGAAAAGAAAACCGTGATGAATACGACAACAGATTTGAAACCTCGTTGCGTGGGGCGCTATCTAATCGACCTGCCAGGGGACGTCCGCTCGGCAGGCGTAGTGAAGTTGCAGGGTGTCATAGTCGATTTCAGTTCCAAGACGCAGGAACAGTTTGAACATGACATGGAACAATTGGAGGTGGAACTGAAGGCTACGAAAAGTCCCACTGGCTACCGTTACCTGTACGAATATGGAAAGGTACGGAACATCGATCACAGCCGATATTTTGTTTCTTTGGGAAGTAGGGCTTCCCCGAGCGACGCTGTTCGGTTTATTGAAGCCTATAAGTGGGATCGCGGATATCAAATCAAGCTGAACATCGATGCGGTGGACTTCCTTCATTCCGAGGACAGAGATCAACCTTGGTTAAACGATCTGCCTGTCAAGAATGATGTTCCCGAAAAGAGCCGTCGTGTTTTCGACCTTCTCGAAAAGCTAGAGGGGCGCCGCGACGATGTGATTCCGACTCAGCCAGGCGCATGCTTTGTCGGCGGATTTCTTCCAGGAAAAGCAGTCTCCGAAGACGAGGAAATTCAATCGTTTTTCGCACTGCCGGACAAACCTGACGTCGGCTTCAGCATCGAAACCTTCGGAAACATGAAGCCCGGCGATACACTGCTTAGACGGATCAAAGACGAGACTGTGAGCTACGCCCTCAAAGCTGCGGAGGGCCGCTTTCTGCGGACTGGCTCCTTCGACACGGTCGGAGGCATGAAGGCCGAGGAATCGCTGATCGCTGCCCTTACCGTTGATACGCCTCCGGTACACGGCTTCCGATTTTCGCTGGAGACAAACTACGCAAGTGGCGCGGCCTCTCCCTATCTGCTGCTGGACATGGACGTGGGTGCCTCCAATTTCTTCACGAAAGGAGAACCGGTCACCAAAGCATCGTTGACCGAGGGTGAAGCCATCGCGCTATGGGATGCGGTATCCCGAACGCTTCGGCGCCGTCCCAATGCTTTCTAGCGTATCAGGCGTACTAATATGGCCGTTGATTTATCGTTGTTGCCAATTGAAGAGCCGGAACCAGACGACCCTCGCTCAAGGTTCTTCTGGACAGTCATGTTTCTCGCACTTCTTCTGGTGTGTGTTTTTGCCGTGCTGTTAGTCTGGCCGAAGAACATGCCGACGGCCCCGCGGAAGTTTTGGACATCTGTGACGCTTTTTCCTGTTGGACTTGGAACGCTGGCATCTTTGCGCACGGCCAAAAGAATCCTGGTCAGCAGAATGAGCATTTTGGTTTCGACCACCAAGGCAGCTATGGCGACAAGCACCCGCGCTCGCTCTACGGCACGATGTATGCGATCGAAGATCGCGAAACTGGCGCAATGGCACAAGAAGGATCTTGTATGAAAGGGGGCTGGAAGACCCATGCGATCGGACGCCACCTTGTCGATGTTCCGGCACGCCGTCAAAATCAATCACGGCGGCCACGTAGGTCTCCTAAATTTTTCCGTCGAGACAGCCATTTGACCCTGCCTATCGCGACCTCGCTTCGTTAAATATGCGCAACGTGTGGTGAGGAATAAATACGCCTACCCGCGACTGTCCAGTCTGGGCGCAGCGTGAAGTGTGTGACGCGAGGATCATCCACCGCCTGCGCCACGAGCGCGACGTACTCGATCGGCGCCTCGCCTTCTCGATGCAACCACTGCCTGACGAACGTCCGTCTCTTGCCCAGTCGCCGCGCCAGGCCCGGTTGCGCGCCGCATAACGACATCGCCAGCCTCAGCCAGTCAATGGCCGGACTTTCGAAATCAGCGATTTTCATGATCGTGACGAATGGGCAGTCGAATGACGAGATGAAAACTAGTTTCTGAAAACGCCTTCGTCAACCACCCGAAAAATTTGGTCTGTAACAAATGACTGGTTCGACCCGACAATGACTGCGTCGGAGCTTATGACTTTCACCTAGCCGAGAAGACAAGTGAAGCGCGATTTGTCTTTTTTTGGGCTCGAGCATTTTTACCGACTTGCGAAACACGTGGAGCAGCGGCCCTCTTAGACGTTTTCCTCGAAGTCGGCTCACCTAACGCGGAGGGCCCTTCGGTCGGTTACAAAATAAATTTGACTTGCGTCGCTCAACCCGCGCGCTATCGTTGATTTCATTAATCGCGAGCAACCAAGTCGGCGTCGATTTAATCGACGTCCGAACCACTTTGTGTTTCTAATAATCGTGAATTTCGCCGACATCGATTTCATTCCCGGTCGCCATGATGACTTTCCTAGCGAGCGGTATTACGCGCTGGAGGCATTAAGCGCGTCCGGCATGGTGAAGCTGCTGCGCTCGGCGGCGCATTATCGCGAATGGCGCGATCATCCGAGCGCACCAACTCCCGCAATGCAGTTCGGGACGGTGGTGCACGGTCTGGTGCTCGAACCCGAGCGCGAGATCGTCGCCATCGCACCGAATATCGAGCGCCGTTCGAATGCCGACAAGGCCGTATGGGCTGAATTCGAGGCGCAACTCGGCGGCCGGATCCCGATGAAACAGGCGGATTTCGACCGCGCGCAACGTGTGCGCGACGCAGTGTTCGCGCACACGAGCGCGCGCGCTCTGCTCGATGCCGATGGCCGTTCCGAAGTGACCTTGTTATGGCGAGACGAGGACTACGGCACACGCAACAAGGCACGCATCGACCGATTGCGCGACGACGGCGGCATCGTCGATCTAAAGACGACCACCGACGTCACACCCAATGCCTTTTCACGCAAGGCTGAAACGGGTCAACTTTATGTGCAAGCCGCGCATTACCGCGCAGGATGTGAGCGCGTACAGCAATCGTCTTCGCCCTTCTTTGCGTGGATCGCCGTCGAGATTGAATCGCCCTTCGGGGTGCGCTGCTATTCAGCCGATAAGCATGCGCTCAAGATCGGGCGAGATCTTGCCGAGCACGCCGCATGGATCTATGCCGAGGCCATCCGCACTGGACAGTGGCCCGGCTACCCCGAGGACATCGTGCCGCTCTACCTGCCAAAGCGGGCGCGGCCGAATATCGACATCGAATAGGAGGTGCCGTGAGCATGCACGCCAATCTGAGAGCCTTCGCCGACGAGCTCGATCAAAAAGAGAATCGCCGCAAGCTGGAGCTCGCGTTGCCGAAGCACGTCGATGTTGCAGGCTTCGCCCGGATCGTCATTCGCGCCGTCGAAGCCGAGCCACTGCTTTACGATGCCGACCGTGGCTCACTCATGCGTGCGTGTCTCGACGCGGCGCAGGATGGACTACTACCGGACGGCCGTGAAGGTGCGATCGTGCCTTACCGGCATCGCAACAGCAATCGTTTCGTCGCGCAATGGCAACCTATGGTGTGGGGTCTGGTGAAGCTCGTGCGTCAGTCCGAGCAGCTCGTCGACATCGCCTCTTATATCGTGCGTGAGGCGGACGCCTTCGATCACTGGGTCGATGAAAAAGGCGAACACTTCACGCATCGCCCCGACTACGCACAAATGGACGCCTCGCCGGTGCTCGCCTACGCGTTCGCCCGGTTGGTCAACGGCGGCTTCTATTTCGAGCCGATGAGCTGGACGGAGATGGAACGCTTTCGCGAGCTCAGCAAAGCTAAGGCAGACGATACGCCCTGGTCGAAGTGGCCCGATGAAATGGCCAAAGTGCGACCCCTAAAGCGCCTGTGCAAGCGCCTGCCCATGACTACCGCTGCGCGCGCTGCCCTTGCGCGTGACGACGCACGCGAGGCGCTGTTGTTCGATGCTGCACCCGACGATCCGATACAGGCTATCAACCGCGCCATCCATGAAGGTAAAGCGACGCCTGCGGTTTTAAATCCCGCTGCCCTAACGAACGATCCATCACCGACGCCTGAAGTGAAGATTGCATCGCACACCATCGAACGAGTCATACGCAAGTCCTCGGCGAACAATACCGAAGGAAAACCGCGTCGCGTCAAGAAAGACACGTCTACGGTCGAACGTGAACCGACGCTGGAAGAAGTACTGGAGCGCATCGACACTGCAAGCAACAGTGACGAACTCGCCGATGCCGGCGCACTCGCTTCGCAGATGCGCAGCGAAGGCGCCAAGAAGATCGCGCGCGACGCGTATGGCCAGAAGATGACCGCGTTGCGCACCACAGCGTCGACGACGCCGGACGGGCACGGCGAGCCAGCGAGCACGAACCTCAGTTATGCCGAAGTACGCGAGCAACTCGAACGCGCTGCCTCGCTTGAAGCATTGGACGAAGCCGCCGCGAACATCGGCGCCGTGTCGCAAACGGAGCATCGTGGCGAGTTGCTCGGCATCGCACAGGCCCTGCGCGAAGGGTTCACGCAATAGCGACACGAACACATTGCAACGATCATTTCGAAGATCGCCACCGGTCTGTCAAGAACGGTCGTCAGCCTGCAACCAACCGCGCACGGCGGAGGTACAGTTGTTACGCGATAAGCATCCCGAAGCATGGCAAGCGCTCATAGAGATGATTGTGCGTCAGGTGATGCGCGATCTCCGAAATGGCGAGCTTCCTCCTAACCAACGCGAAACACGAGGCAAGGCATGTCCCTCATCGAGCGACTCGTTTTACGAGTCGCGCTATATGGTCGGTTTTCCACCGACAAACGAAAGGAAACTTCGATCACCGATCAAATGAGCGTCTGTGAGCGCTTCGCGCAACAACTGCCGGAGAACGAAATCGTCGCGCGCTACTCGGACGAAGGTGTCTCGGGTTCGACGCGCGTGGAAACGCGCACCGGCGGCCGAAAACTCATGGCCGACGCCATGGCGGACCGCTTCAACATCTTGGTCGTCGAAGCGCTCGACCGTCTCTCGCGCGATCAGGTCGAACAAGAGACTATCATCCGCCGCCTCGAATATCGGGGCATCCGCGTGATCGGCGTGGCCGATGGCTACGACTCGACCTCGAGCAGCCGGAAGGTGCAGCGGGCGGTGCGTGGACTGGTCAACGAACTGTACATCGACGATCTGCGTTGCAAGACCATTCGCGGGCAGACGGGCCAGGTCGAACGCGGCTTCATCGCGGGCGGCAAGAGCTATGGTTACGATATCGTCAAGACCGTGCGCGGCAGCGACTATCAGGTCAACAAGGACGAAGCTGCGATTGTGCGCTTCATCTTCGAGAAATTCGCCGCAGGCTGGACGACATTCGAGATCGTGAACGATCTGAACCGCCGCAGCGTGCCCTCTCCACGCGGCAGCACATGGATGCGCTCGGCGCTCTATGGCTGCCCACGAAAAGGCTCGGGCATTCTGAACAATTCAGCCTATATCGGCGTTTACATCTGGAACCGCTCACAGTGGATGAAAGATCCCGACAGTGGCAAGCGGCAACGGCACGAGCGACCTCAAAGTGAATGGAAGACCGAGCATCGCGAGCATTACCGCCTTTTGACCGATGACCTATGGAACGCCGTTCGTGCCCGCATGGGCGTCGACCGCCTGAACGCGGGATCGACCGGGCGCAGCGGTGTTCGCCGCTCGCTCTTCAGTGGCCTGCTGCGTTGTCCGCACTGCACTGGTGCCTTGCTCGTGGTAGATCGCACGCGCTATGGGTGCGTAACGCGCAAGGAACGAGGCCGACACGCCTGCGAAGGGATTTTCGTGGTGCGGGAACACACCGACCCAGCGCCTACTCGATGTACTGCGCGACGAACTGTTCTCCGACAAGGCACAACGGGACATTGAAGCAGCCGTGCGCCGGTTCTTCGCCGATGACGAAGAAGAGCAGCGCGACGTCACGAAAGCGGCGAAGGCGAGAATGGTGGAGTTGACGCAAGAAATCGACAACTTGACTCAGGCGCTAGCGCAAATCGGTGTATCAGCAGCGCTGGTCGAGCGGCTCAAACGCTCGGAAGAGGAGCGCGCAGCATTACAACAAACCTTGACCAGAACAAAGGTCAACGAATACCGGTTCGCCGAGATCGCGCAGCGGGTACGACGGAAAATTACTGACTTGAAGCAGGTGCTGACGGCGAATGCCAGTGAGGCACGGCAGATACTGGCGACCGTGTTTGGACACATTGAGGTCCGGCGGGAAAGCGAGGGATTTTTTGCTGCCTACTGCGACGTTCCCGTACGGCTGATAGCGTCAACTGCCGGAAACGTGCAACTGAAAGTGGTTGCGGGGGTAGGATTTGAACCTACGACCTTCGGGTTATGAGCCCGACGAGCTGCCAGACTGCTCCACCCCGCGTCCGTCGAAGAAAAGATTATAAGTCATCGCTTACTTTGCCGCAACACCCTATTTTCTAAAACAATCAATCGATGCGTCCCATCCCTCGCGAAGCGCCTACAAACGCGCATGGCATAATCGCTCGTTCATCATCGTCCATGTATCGGCATGCATCACTTGCGTCGGGGCATCATCGGGAAGATCGGCGGGTTCGCTGCGATATGCGCGATCCTGCTGCTCTCGCTCGCGCCCGTCGCATCGCAAACGCTCGAACATGCGCGCATCGAATCGTTGCTCGCGTCCGTGTGCGCAACCGATGCCCAGTCATCGCGCGACACGCATCCGCAAAAGCATGACACCGTCGATCATCTGCAGGCCTGCGCTTATTGCGATCTCATCGCGCACGCGCCCACGCCGACCGTATCGCCGCATCGCGCGGCCGCCCTTCTCCCGCCGCGCGAAACCTTCGTCGCAAATCATCGCACCGACGCGCCTCGCCGAGCATCGCTCACCGCCGCACAACCGCGCGCCCCGCCCGCCTTCGCCTGATTCGCATCGGCAAACACAGACTTCGTTCATCGCCTGAACCCCCATCGGTTTCGGGCACGCAAGGACACATCATGCTTTCATCATCGTTGATGCGCAGCGCACTCGCGCTCGCGTTCATCGGCTCCGCGCAACTCGCATTCGCGCATGCATTGCCGAAGCTGCAACAACCCGGCCCCGGCGCGACCGTCAGCGCCCCGCACGAAGTTGCGATCGACTTCGGCGAAGCGCTCGAACCGACCTTCAGCAAGCTCATCGTCACCAATGCGCAGGGCACGCAAGTCAACACCGAGAAATCCACAGTCGATGCACGCGACAAAAAGCACATGAGCGTCGCGCTCCCCGATCTCGCGCCGGGCGTCTACAAGGTCCAATGGAGCGCGTTCGCGGCCGACGGGCATCGCACGCAAGGCCACTACAACTTCACCGTCAAGTGAGGACACAATGAAAAAAATCGCTGTACTCGCGAGCGCGCTCGTCTGCGCATCGTTCGCTCAGGCCGCGACGCTCGAGGCCCGCGATTGCTGGGTTCGTGCGATGCCGCCGAACCTGCCGTCATCGGGCTACTTCACCGTCGCCAACAACGGCGACAAACCCGCGACCCTCACGGCCGCGGAAACGCCCGCGTTCGGCATGACGATGATGCACAAGTCGGAAAGCAAGAACGGCACGGCGACGATGTCGGCCGTCGATTCCGTCGATGTCCCCGCGCACGGCACCTTGAACTTCGCGCCGAAGGGCTATCACCTGATGCTCGAAGAGCCCGGCAAGCCGCTCAAGGTCGGCTCGACGATTCCGCTCACGCTATCGTTCGCGGACAAGTCGACGCTCAAGGTGAACTGTGACGTGAAGTCGGCAGCGACGGTCGGCCACTGAGTTTCGCGCCCCCCAAAGAAAAGCGCGCCGGATTGTGAAGTCCGGCGCGTTTTTTTATCGCTAGTGCTTGCTGAACAGATCCATGATCTGCTTGCGCTCGTCGGTCGTAACCTGCGGCGCGGGCGGCGCCTGCATGCCCGCCGGACCCACGCCGCCCATCGTGGTGGCATCGCCCGCCATCGGATTGGCGTTATCCAGCCCGATGCTCGCGACGAATCCCGCGCCCGGCGTCCGGTCGGCGTAAAAGAGTTCGCCATCGACCGTGGTGATGCCGTCCGGCCGCTCCATCTGCTCCTGCGGAATGCCACGCAGCGCGCGTCCCATGTACTCGACCCAGATCGGCAATGCGAGCTGCGCGCCGAACTCGCGGCTGCCGAGCGTCTTCGGCTGGTCGTAGCCCATCCACGCGACCGCGACGAGCTGCTTCTGATAGCCCGCGAACCAGCCATCCTTTGCGTCGTTGGTCGTGCCGGTCTTGCCTTGCAGATCGTTGCGCTTCAACACGTTGGTGCCCGAGCCCGTGCCCTGCGTCGCGACGGTATGCAGCAGGCTGTTCATGATGTACGCGTTGCGCGGCTCGAGCGTCTGCGGCGCGTTGCTCCCCGCGATCAGCGGATTGGCGCGCGAGATCACGGTGCCGCGCGCATCGGAGACCTCGGCGATCAGATACGGATTAATGCGATAGCCGCCGTTCGCGAACACCGAGTACGCACCGCTCAACTGCAACGGCGTGACGAGACCCGCGCCGAGCGCGAGCGGCAGATAAGGCGGCGTCTTGTCCTTGTCGAAGCCGAACTTCTGCGTGACGAAGTCCTGCGCGTAGCCCGTGCCGATATACGAGAGGATGCGGATCGACACGAGGTTCTTCGACTTCTGCAGGCCGACGCGCATCGACATCGGGCCGTCGGGCTGGTCATCGTCCTTCGGCTCCCACGCATCGCCGCCGCCCGCCGCGGGAAAATACAGCGGCGCGTCGTTGATGATGGTCGCCGGTCCGAGACCCTTGTCGAGCGCCGCCGAATAGATGAACGGCTTGAAGCTTGAACCCGGCTGACGCCATGCCTGCGTAACGTGATTGAACTTGTTCTTGTTGAAGTCGAAGCCGCCGACGAGCGCGCGGATCGCGCCGTCCTGCGGCGTCATCGAAACCAGTGCGCCTTCGACCTGCGGCAACTGCGTGATCTGCCAGTTGCCCTTGCCGTCCTTCGTGAGACGCACGATCGAGCCCGGCTTGATCGCGAGCGCCTTCGATGCGTTGTTGCGCAGCGCCGCCGCCACGAAGCGCAGGCCGTCGCCCGCGATCGTCGCAGTATCGCCGCCGACGAACTGTGCGCTCACCTGCTTCGGGCTCGCGGCCGTGACCACCGCCGCGACGAGCTCGCCGTTGTCCGGATGATCGACGAGCGCGTCTTCGATCGCCTCGGCGCGGTCATCCGCGTTCGACGGCAGATTGACATTGCCCTCCGGCCCGCGATAGCCATGCCGGCGCTCATAGTCCATCACGCCCTTGCGCACGGCTTTATACGCGGCGTCCTGATCGGCGGAATCGATGGTCGTCGTCACCGTGAGGCCGCGCGTGTAGGTCTCTTCCTTGTATTGGGCGTACATCATCTGCCGGACCATTTCCGCGACGTATTCCGCATGCACGCCGTATTCGGTGCCCGAGGACTTCGTGTGAATTTCCTCGGCGCTCGCCTGAGCGAACTGTTCGCGCGTGATGAAGTTCAGATCGAGCATGCGCTTCAGGATGTACTGCTGACGCACCTTCGCGCGCTTCGGATTGACGACCGGGTTATACGCCGACGGCGCTTTCGGCAGGCCCGCGAGCATCGCCGCTTCGGCAAGCGTGATGTCCTTCAGGTCCTTGCCGAAATACACGCGCGCAGCAGCCGAAAAACCGTACGCGCGCTCGCCCAGATAGATCTGGTTCATGTACAGCTCGAGAATCTGATCCTTCGTGAGCGCGCTCTCGATCTTGTACGCGAGCAGCATCTCGTAGATCTTGCGCGTATAGGTTTTCTCGCTCGACAGGAAGAAGTTGCGCGCGACCTGCATCGTGATCGTGCTCGCGCCTTGCGATGCGCCGCCGTGCATCAGATCGGTCACGCCCGCGCGCAGGATGCCGACGAAGTCGACGCCGCCGTGATCGTAGAAGCGGTAATCCTCGATTGCGAGCACCGCCTTCTTCATCTGATCGGGAATGTCCTGAAAGCGCACGAGGCTGCGGCGCTCCTCGCCGAACTCGCCGATCAGCACGTGATCGGCCGTATAGACGCGCAGCGGCACCTTCGGACGATAGTCGATGAGCGCATTGAGCGACGGCAGATTCGGCCCCATGACGACGAGCGCATAACCGACGATGAGCGCGCCGATCACCACGCCGATGGCCGCGAGTCCCGCGAACCAGAGCGCGATGCGTGCGAGCGGAGAGCGGCCCCGGCCGCCGCGGTCATTGCGATCGTTGCGGTCATTGCGGCCGCCACCGCCGTTGCGCCCGCCGCCGTCGCGGCCGCCCGAGTCATTGCGTGAGTCGTTGCGAGAGTCGTTCCAGCGGGGTTCGCGATCGTAGCGCGAGGAATTCGATGAGTCGGGTCGTTTGATGATAGGCATGACTGGGTTCGTTCGGCGCGCCATGAAGCGCGCCCGCTGCCGCGCTGCGATGCGCCGAAAAACGACGCGACTGCCAAGACGGGACGAGCGAATGTGCAGGCCGGATCCGGCCGGAGGTAACAGCGCATTTTAAAGAATTCGCGCGGGCCACCACAAAATGCGCAGGATTTTTTTGTAAGTAAATTGCCGCGAGCCCGCCAGATGCGCGCCAATGTTGTGTTACCCACAGAAAGTGTTGAGAGCCTTGTGGACAACCGTATGAGAAAATGCACAAGTCGTTGATCGCGCGCCGTTTTTGCGCAACGCTCATCGCGTGTGATGCGAGGCCATTCACACGCACGGCCGCGCGCAAACCGATATGATGGATGAATGGATCGCGGGTTCCCGAAACGGCTCTCGCGAGCCTGCAATAACGATGTCGTGCAGTTTGATGAACCGAAGCCGCGGTCGTCCCCTTAGTCCGGTTACGATCGCCTTATTGTTTGTGAGCCGCCCATGACGACCAAACCCAGCGAACGCATCGTTGTTTTCGTGACTCCCGCGCAGAAGCTGGCCATCAGCAATACAGCGGACTCCCTCGGCATCAGCGTGAGCGAGCTCATGCGGCGCGCCGTGCTGAACTTCAACGCGACGAGCGAGCAGATCAAGGTCGCGGGCATCGTCGATCGGCTGCGCGCGCCCAAAGCGCCCGATGCGCTCAACGCCGCGCTGAAGAGCGTCGCTGCGAAAGCCGCCGCACGCGAAGCCCGCGATGCCGCCGCAAGCGCGACCAAACGCGCAGCGCAGGCGCGCACGCTTGCGCAGGCGCATCCCGAGCCCCCCGCATCCGAAGACGCACTCGAGCATGACGCCGATGAGGGCGACGACGCCTCGCTGACCGACGACACGCACACCGAGCGCTAGCCACCGGCGCCCTGCCTGCCTTTTCCGGCAAGGCGCGCCGTTACACTCCTTAACCTTCCGTTAAGTCCCGGTTAAGCCGCGGCATGATCTAATGAGCGGGTAAACCCGGCGTGCACGCGAAGCTCGCGTGCGCTTGCAATCCCGCGCATTGCGCCTCACATTCGAGCCGCGCGGCGCGTGGATCGAGTGAACGCCGCCGTCTTCCTCCAGGAGAAATACATGTCGCTTTTCGATTCCATCACGCGCACGGTCAAAGGCCTCTTGAACGACGCCGCCGACACCATGCAGGACCCTTCGCGCGACGCTCGCCAGATCGTGCGCGAACTCGACGACAGCATCGCGAAGGCGGAAAACTCGCTCATCGAGATCGAAGCGCAGGTCGCGACGCAGCAAAGCAAGCGCGACGCCGCCGCCGACAAGGCGAAGAAGTACGAAGACGGCGCGAAGCGCGCGCTGCAGTCCGGCGATGAAAGCCTCGCGCGCGAAGCCCTCGCGGCGCAGGCGAACGCCGAAACCGAACGCGACGCGCTCGCCGCGGAACTGCAGACGCTGGTGCCTTCGGTCGATCATCTGAAGCAGCAGATCACGGACATGCGTCAGCGCCGCAACGATCTGAACGCGCGCTCGAACATCCTTCAGGCGAAGCAGCAGATCGCGCAGGCGAAGGACACCGCGGCGACGGCGCTGGGCGGCATTGGCGGAAAGAATCTTTCGGAGGACTTTCAGAAGCTCGAAGACAAGGTTCAGCTCGCCAACGCCCGCTCGGATGCGCGCCTGAATTCGGCGGACCAGAAGTCCGGCAAGGCGCTCGATGACAAGCTCGCCGCGCTCAATCGCGGGCCTTCCGTCGAAGACCGTCTCGAAGCGCTGAAGAAGCAGTTGAATCCGCCGGCGCAATAAGTGCTGGCGAGTGCATGCGTGGCGAGCCGCCGGGCAAGCCACGCGTCGCACGAATATGCGTTACCTTGAGCAGTACACGATTGCATCGACAGGAGACGGACGTTCATCGCGTCCGGCCCGCATCATGAAAAAGTTCTTGACGGCTCTGGCGTTGTCGCTGTCGCTCGCATCCCCGCTCGCGTTCGCGTTGCCGACCGCGCAGCAGGTCGAGCAGTCGATGACGCAGGGCAACTGGCAAAAGGCCGACTCGCAACTGAGCGAAGTGCTTGAGGCGCATCCGAAGAACGCGCACGCGCATTATCTCTACGCGCAGGTTCTCGACCGCGAAGGCCGTTACAGCGACGCCCTTTCGCATCTGCAACAAGCGAAATCGCTCGATCCCGCATTGAGCTTCACCGATCCGTCGCGCTTCGCGGCCACGCAGGCCCGCATTCAGGCCGACGCGACGCGCGCGAGCATCTCGCCGCGATCGGACAACGGCGCGACTACGTCGAGCGCACAGAATCCCTTCAATCAGCAACAAGCCGCGCCCGCGCCGCAGACGCACGGCATCGGCATGGGCGCGTGGATCGGTTTGGCGATCCTGATCGCGGCGATCGCGCTCGTGCTGCGCTGGGGCTTGCGCCGTGCGCGCTCACGCGACGACGGTCAGGCCGAGAACGATCGCCGTTCGCAGATCAAGCGCGCAACCGAACTGCTCAACGAAGTGCGCACGCTCAAACTAGACGTGCGGCTCTCCACCGCGCCGGGCCATGAAGCGCTGCTGAAGGACGTCGAAGGCGCGGAAACGCAGTTGCGCGAGATGGTCGAATCGCTGTCGAACTCGAAGAATCCGGTACCGCCGTATGCGATCGAAGATCTGGAGAATCAGGTTGCAAGCCTGAAGGCGCGCGCCGAAGGCCGGCCCGATCCGAACGCGAACAACTATGCGCAAGCCGGCGCACCGAACGGCTCGCCATATGCGCAGGAAGCCGAGCGTTTCGGACGCGGCCAGCCGCAGTATCCGCAGCAAGGGCCGTATCCGCCGCAGCAAGGGCAGCAGCCGCCCGTCATCATCCAGCAAGGCGGCGGTGGGTTCGGCGGCGGCATGGGCGGATTGCTTACCGGCGTGCTGCTGGGCGAGGCGCTCTCGCATGGGCGCGATCGCGTGATCGAGCGCGAAGTCCCCGTCGATCGTCCGCCGCAGAACGATAACGGCGGTCTCGACTTCGGCAACGACAACGGCGGCGGCCTCGATTTCGGCAACGGCTCCAACGACTGGAACGATGGCGGCGGGGGCGGAAACCTCGACCTCGGCAGCAACGACGACAGCTGGCGCGATTCCTGATCTGCTCGCGTACGAAAAACAAGGGCTCCGTTTCGCGGAGCCCTTTTGGTTTCGTCGTGAAGATCAGCGCATCAACCGCCGCCGAGAAAGCGCAGCAGGCCCCAGAGAAACTTGAAGAAGCCGACGATGAATTCCCAGATGCGCTCGAGCTGATCCCAGCTCGCGACGCGCAGGATGGCATGCAGGATCATGCCGTCGGCGCCACGCGGCCTTGAAGAGGCGCGCGTTCATGCGTGAAAGATACGGCCATCGTGGAAAAAAGAAGGCGGCTCCCGCCGCCTTCTGTCGCTATCGCAAAAACCAGATGATAACCGCTCGCGCGCCGGACCCCGCCGACACGAGCCTCAACTCGGCTCGCCTTCAGGCGGGACTTCGTCCGTCAGCGCTTCTTCCAGCCGCTTGAAAATGCGCTTGGTCGCGCCGCGCGGCTGAAGCGCAAACAAGAGCAGCGAGCGGCCCGTCACCTGATACACATCGTCCGCGCCGAACTCCGGCAATTCCTCGCGAATCGGCGCGTTGGTGTCGATGAGACAAATCCACTCGTCGGGGCCCGGAATGTCGGGCAGCGTGAAATCGACCACGTCGTGATACGCGTTGACGATGAGCAGCAGCGTCGCATCCGATGCCGGCTTGCGGATGCCCGTCGCCTGCGCGCGCCCGTCCATCACCACGCCGAAGCAGCGCATGTTCGGATCGTCCCATTGCTCCTGCGTGAGTTCGTCGCCGGTCGTGCCGAGCCACCGGACGTCGGCGACCTGCAGGTCCTCGTTGTATTCGCCGGTCAGAAAGCGCTGGCGCCTGAGCACCGGCAGCGTGTGACGCAGCGTCGTCAGCTTGCGCACGAATTCGGTGAGCGCGCGGCCATCGTCGTCGATGTCCCAGTTCACCCAGCTGATGTCCTTGTCCTGGCAATACGCGTTGTTGTTGCCCTTCTGCGTGCGGCCGAATTCGTCGCCGGCGAGCAGCATCGGCGTGCCTTGCGAAAACAGCAGCGTCGCGAGCATGTTGCGCTTCTGGCGCTCGCGCAGCGCGCGGATCTCGGGGTCGTCGGTCGGACCTTCGACGCCGCAGTTCCACGATTTGTTGTCCGAATGGCCGTCCTTGTTGTCCTCGCCGTTCGCCTCGTTGTGCTTCTCGTTGTACGAGACGAGATCGTTCAGCGTGAAGCCGTCGTGCGCGGTGATGAAGTTCACGCTCGCCCACGGACGGCGCCCGCGCTTGTTGAACTTGTCGCCCGATGCGGTGATGCGCTTGCCGAGCTCAGGCGACACGCCTTCGTCGCCCTTCCAGAATTCGCGCACGGTGTCCCGGTAACGATCGTTCCATTCCGCCCAGCCCGGCGGAAAGCCGCCCACCTGATAGCCGCCCGGACCGCAATCCCACGGTTCCGCGATGAGCTTCACGCTCGAGAGAATCGGGTCTTGCCGGCAACTGTCGAGGAAGCCGCCGCCCTCGTCGAAGCCGTAGGGCTCGCGGCCGAGAATCGTCGCGAGATCGAAGCGAAAGCCATCGACGTTCATCTCCGTCACCCAGTAGCGCAGGCTGTCGGTGACCATCTGCAGGACGCGCGGATGCGACAGGTTGAGCGTATTGCCGGTGCCGGTATCGTTGATGTAATAGCGCGATTCCTCGGGCATCAGCCGGTAGTACGACGCATTGTCGATGCCGCGAAACGACAGCGTCGGCCCGCGTTCGTTGCCTTCGGCGGTGTGGTTGTACACGACGTCGAGGATCACTTCGAGGCCGGCCTCGTGCAGCCGGTCGACCATTTCCTTGAACTCGGCGACGACGCCCGGCCCGCGCGCGAAGTAGCGCGGATCGGCGGCGAAGAAGCCGATCGTGTTGTAACCCCAGTAATTCGTGAGGCCCTTGTCGAGCAGATAACTGTCATTGACGAACGCGTGGATCGGCAAAAGCTCGACCGACGTCACGCCCAGGCTCTTGATGTAATCGACCACTTCCTTCTGTCCGAGCCCCTCGAAAGTGCCGCGCATGTGCTCCGGAATCGCCGGATGCAGCTTCGTGTAGCCGCGCACGTGCGTCTCGTAGAAGATCGTGTGCTCCCACGGCACGCGCACGCGCGTCGCATGCGTCCACGAGAAGTCCTGATCGACGACCTGGCACTTCTGCATGAAGGGCGCGCTGTCGCGTTCGTCGAAGGTGAGATCGTCGCCTTCGGCGTTGAGCGTATAGCCGAACACGGCCGGGTCCCACTTCAGTTCGCCGACGTGCGCCTTCGCGTACGGATCGAGCAGCAGCTTGTTGGGATTGAAGCGATGTCCGGCTTCGGGCTCGTACGGTCCATGCACGCGATAGCCATAGACCGCGCCGGGTTGCAGGCCGTGAACGTAGACGTGCCAGACTTCATCGGTGTATTCGGGCAGTTCGATGCGCTGCGTTTCCTTTTCGCCCTTCTCATCGAAGAGACACAGCTCGACTTTGGTCGCGTTCGCGGAAAACAGCGCGAAATTCACGCCCTGTCCGTCCCAGGTTGCGCCGAGCGGAAACGGGGAGCCTTCGGCAATGCGGATTTCGTTGGGCATGAGATGATGTGTTCGAAAGATTGACGCGAAGTGCGTCGGGATCGTGCGTTGGCATTGCGCGGCTTCAAGCCGATCGTAAAGAGCATATCCCGTGCCCGTGGCCCGGCCCGGCGTGCAGCTTGCTTCATGCGGTTCGCGCCATCGAGACGCACCCGCGTCATGCGCTGCGCGTGTAAAACCTTCCCGCCGGGAGCGCCGAATGCTCTGCGTTCGACGAACGCTCGACACGCCCTTTTATCGCCGAAGGAGAACGCGCCTTGTCCACCCGCCCTGGTTCCGCTTCGACGAATACACCCATCAACGGCGCGGCCGAGCAAAGCCGCGCCATGGGCCGTTCACTGCGCGACGCGGTTCCGTTCGACGCGCACGGCGCCTGGTCGCCCGAGCCGGACCGGCCCGATCCCGTCGAACGCGTGCTCGCGGGCAACGCGGGCCGGCAGGAGCGGCTCATTCCGCTGCGGATGCAACGCATGGCCGAGTCGCCGTTCGCGTTCCTGCGCGGCTCCGCGACGGTGATGGCGTGGGATCTGGCGAAGTCGCCTTCGATCGGCCACAACGTCATCATCGACGGCGACGCGCACGTCAATAATTTCGGCCTTTTTCGCACGCCGCGCCAGGACGTCGTGTTCGATCTGAACGATTTCGACGAAACGCTCGTCGGCCCGTGGGAATGGGACTTGAAGCGTCTGACCGCGAGCATCAACGTCGCGGCGCGCGAAAATGGCGTCGATGCCACCGGGCGCGAAAGCGCCGTGCGTTCGGCATGCGCCGCGTATCGCACGACGATGGCCGGACTCTGGCAAGTAAGCCCCTACGATCTCTGGCAGATGCGCTCCTACGCGAGCGCGCTGCACATGGACGCGCCCACGAAGCTCGATTCCGACGAGAAGGCGACCATAGAGAAAACCGTTGAACGCGCGATGAAGCGCTCGCACGCGACGATGCTCGCGAAAGTCGCGGAGCCCGTCGGCAAAAGCTATCGCTTCAAGGCCGATCCGCCGATCCTGACCGCGCTCGACGCCGCCGAGAAAAATCATGTGATCGATGGCCTGAAGGCTTATCTGGAAACGCTGGCCGGCGAATGGCGCATGATGCTCGAACGCTACGACGTCGTGGATGTCGCGCATCGCGTCGTCGGCGTGGGCAGCGTCGGCACGCGCGCGTATCTCGTGCTGATGCTCGGCCGCGCGCTCGGCGATCCGCTCTTCATTCAGGTGAAGGAAGGCATCGTGCCGGCCGCCGCGCCGTTCGTGCCGCCGCTCCCGGAGCCGTATCGCCATCAGGGACGGCGGGTCGTGCACGGTCAGCGTCTGATGCAGAGTTCATCGGATGCGCTGCTCGGCTGGACGACCATTTCCGGCCGCGACTTCTACGTGCGCCAGATGAAGCAGATCCGCGGCTCGATTCCCGTCGACTGGCTGCACGGCGCGACCTTCGACTTTTACGCGTGGTGCCTCGGCCTCCTGCTCGCCCGCGCCCACGCGCGCACCGGCGATGCCGCGCTCATCGCCGGGTATTGCGGCAACTCCGACCGGCTCGACGCCGCCTACGCGATGTGGGCCGAGCGCTATGGCGCGCAGACGGTCGCGGATCACGCGGCTTTTTGCGCGGCGATCAGCGTGGGGCGCGTGCCGTCGGCCTGACCGAATTCCGGCGCCCCGCGCGAGCCGCAATCGAATTGACTATCATTGTCGGTGCCCGCAACGAAACGCGCCGCGCCCGGCGTTTCGCGCGGGTTCCAACGGCATAGCCCTTGCTGCCGCCTTGGCCCGCACAACCGTCTAACGCACACTGGAGGAAGCCGCGCATGAGCATGATCGAAGAATTCAAGAACTTCGCCCTGAAGGGCAACGTCATGGACCTCGCGGTCGGCGTCATCATCGGCGGCGCATTCTCGACGATCGTCAATTCCGTCGTCAAAGATCTGATCATGCCGGTGGTCGGCCTCGCCACCGGCGGCCTGGACTTTTCGAACCTGTTCGTCCGGCTCGGGCCGATACCGCCAACGTTCAAAGGCAATCCCGATTCGTACAAGGACTTGCAGACCGCGGGCGTCGCCGTATTCGGCTATGGCTCGTTCATCACCACGCTGATCAACTTCATCATTCTCGCGTTCATCATCTTTCTGATGGTCAAGTTCATCAACAATCTGCGCAAGCCGGCCGAAGCCGCGCCGCCGCCCGCGACGCCCGAAGACGTGCTGCTGCTGCGCGAGATTCGCGACGAACTCAAGAACGCACCGCGCGTCTAGCCGGGCAAACCCGCTCGCATCGCAGCGGAACCCGCACGGCGCGTGCGGGTCTGCCTGATTGGCCACCCTATCCCCTTGGTGCGTCCACCCGCTTTTTTCTTCATGAAAGCTGTTCGCGTGGGGTGCAGCAGGACTATTATTGAGATAGATGCTCTGAGGGAAGCCAAGCGGGCCGCCAAACGGTCGTCGGCACGAATCGTGCGCCAGGAAGGAGCAGCGGCTCTTGCCGTTGCTAAAAACGAATGGCCCGATTCACCGTGACCTAATCACATCGATGCGCTATAAAAGATCGACGTGCGGCGCGCAAGACGGGAGTGGCCGCATGAGGACGCTGCGTTTCTTGCAATTCTTTTTCAGGCGAGTTTTTATGTCCTTCCCGAAAAAGCGTAAGCGCGTGAAGGCTGATGGCGACGAGTCTTTTCTCGCCGTGCTTCGGCATTTCAAGCCATTTGGTCAGCTAGACACCAAGATCGCCAGGGCTCGCGCCCAGGATGAACCGGTGCTGTACGCACATGTGTTGCCGGGACTCGATGTCCTTCTGTGCAGCGTGCGAGGCGCCCAGCCGCCCTACCCGGCGATCGACGAGCTGCACAGGCGTTGTGTCGAATCCATCACCAACGCGCTCGAACAGCCGCTCGACGGACTTGAGAACGGCGGTTACTGGTACGAGGGAAACGGTTTCGGTTTCCTTGTATTCGCGAGCCGCGCCCGCGCCCAGATCCTGAGCGAATTCGGCGCGACGGTTTCGGCGCGCAGGCGTCGCGGCACGCGCCGTCAGGACGCAGGCGACGCCGCTTCGCGACCGCTGCGCTGATCCTGCGCGGACCTCCCTGGTTTCTGCCGATGCACGCGGGCCTCGCTGACGAGGCTCGTGCGCCGAGCGCGCTTCGCGCAAACCCCGACTACTCCCGCACGCGTTCCTGTCCTTTAATGGAAGCCACGCGCGAAAGCGTGATGGCGCGTGCCTTGCTGCATCGGTATTCGAAGCATCTTGCGACGCCACGCGTCGCATCGCTCTGACCGATCCACCACACTACAAGGAGAACACCATGTCGGAACACGTCTACAAGCAGATCGAACTGACCGGCTCGTCGCCGCAATCGAGCGATGACGCCGTGCGCGTCGCGCTCGAGAAGGCGTCGAAAACGCTGCGCAACATGCACTGGTTCGAAGTGGTGGAAACGCGCGGGCACATCGAGGACGGCAAGATCCTGCACTGGCAGGTGACGATCAAGGTGGGACTGCGTATCGATTGATGCGCGTGGCTCATCGCATGAAAAAACCGCGCTTCGTTTTGCAACGAAGCGCGGTTTTACATTGCGGCGAGCGAACGATGCGCGCTTACTTCGGCAGCGAGCCGTCCACGCCTTCGACGTACCAGTTGATGCGCTGCAGTTCCGGGTCGGTCAGCGTCTTGCCGGCCGGCACCTTCTCCGCGCCCGACTGATCCTTGATCGGACCGCTGAACACATCCCACTTGCCTGCGTGCAACTCGTCACGCTTCGCGGAGATCGCCTGCACGGCCTTCGCGGGAATCGCGCCGGTATTCAGGTCTTCAAGATCCACGGCCTTCTGCGGAATGCCGAGCCATACCGGATCGTTCTTCCACTTGCCGTCGATCACCTTCTGGATCACGTCGTTGTAATACACGCCCCAATGCGCGACGACCGAGCCCAAATGCGCGCTCGGGCCGAACTTCTTCATGTTCGAATCCCAGCCGAACGCGAAGACCTTCTTCTCGGCGGCGGTGTTGAGCGTCGCGTTCGAATCGGTGTTCTGCAGCAGGACGTCGGCACCCTGGCCGATCAGCGTTTCGGCTGCCTGCTTTTCCTTGCCCGGATCGAACCAGCTATTGATCCAGATGACCTTCGTGTGGACCTTCGGGTTCACGGAGCGCGCGCCCATTGTGTACGCGTTGATGTTGCGCACCACTTCCGGGATCGGCACCGACGCGACGAAGCCGAGCGTGTTCGTCTTCGTCACGTAGCCCGCGGCGACGCCCGCGAGATACGCGCCCTGATACATGCGCACGTCATACGTGCCGAAGTTCTTCGCCTTCTTGAAGCCGGTGGCCGTCAGGAAAATGGTGTCCGGAAAATCCTTCGCGACCTTCAGCGCGAAATCCTGATAGCCGAAGCTCGTCGCGAAGATGACCTTGTTGCCCTTGTTCGCGAGATCGCGGAACACGCGTTCCGAGTCCGCCGATTCCGGCACGTTCTCGACGCGCGTGATCTTGATCTTGCTGCCGTACTTCGCTTCGGCCTCCTTGCTGCCGGCGTCGTGCGCGAAGGTCCAGCCTGCATCGCCCGGATTGCCGAGATAGACGAACGCGACGCCCGGCGCATCCGCCGCCTGCGCGCTCAAGGCCGCGACGGTGGCGGACAGTGCGACCGTAGCGGTGATCGCCTTCAGCCATGGTTTATTCATTGTGATTCTCCTGGTCGATGTTGTGTGTCAAACGAATTGCTTTGGCCCGCATCAGTGTGGTCGGTCAAAAATGAGAACGGAACCGCGATGCTGCGCGCGAACAACAGCGGCATCAACTCGCCGCGAAGAACGGCTTGCCGAGCGATGCGGGCGCGTTGAGCCTGATCGTGTTCGGGTTACGCGAGATGAGCACGAGCACGACGATCGTCGCGATATACGGCAGCATCGCGAGAAATTGCGTCGGCACCGGGACGCCGATCGCCTGCGCGTAGAACTGCAGCGCCATCACCGCGCCGAACAGCAACGCGCCGATGAGCAGCCGGCCCGGGCGCCACGTCGCGAACACGACGAGCGCGAGCGCGATCCAGCCGCGCCCCGACGTCAGTTGCTCCTGCCAGACGTGCAGATAGACGATCGAGTAATAGCCGCCCGCGATGCCGGCCATCGCGCCGCCGAAGAGCGTCGCGCCGTAGCGCACGCCGACGACCGGAAAGCCGACCGAATGCGCGACCGCCGGCGATTCGCCGACCGAGCGCAGCACGAGCCCCGCCCGCGTCTTGTAGAGGAACCAGCCGATCACCGCGAACATGATGAACGCGAGATAGCCGAGCGGCGTGAGCGAGAAGATCGCCGGGCCGAGCACCGGAATGCTCGACAGCCCGGGAATCGGCATCACGTCGATGGTCGAGCGCACCGCCGCCGACGTATAGGGCTTGCCGACATACGCCGAAAAGCCGATGCCGAAGATGGTCAGCGAGAGGCCCGTCGCGACCTGATTCGCGAGCATCGTGATGGTGAGAAAGCCGAAGAGCAGCGCCATCGCGAGCCCGGCGAACACCGACGCGACGATGCCGAGCCACGGGCTGCCCGTGATCGCGGTGACGGCGTAGCCGGTGACGGCGCCCATCAGCATCATGCCTTCGACGCCGAGATTCAGTACGCCGGATTTTTCCGCGACGAGTTCGCCCGCGCCCGCGTACATCAGCGGGATGGCGGCGATCACGGCGCTCGAAGCGAGATTGCTGGCTTGATTGATGTCCATGTTTCTCTCGACCTCGTTAAGCGGCGTGATGTGCAGGCGTCCTGCGCTTGATGCGGAAATTCACGAACAGATCGCAACCGAGCAGGCAGAACAGCAGCAAGCCCTGAAACACGCCCGCGAGCGCCTGCGGCAATTGCAGCGACGTCTGCACCGCTTCGCCGCCGAGATAAAGCAGCGCCATCAGCAGACTGGCGAGCACGATGCCGACCGGATGCAGACGCCCCACGAACACGACGATGATCGCCGTGAAGCCGTAGCCCGGCGACCAGCCCGCCTGAAGCTGGCCGATCGGACCGGCCACTTCGCCCATGCCCGCGAGACCCGCGAGGCCGCCGGAAAGCAGGAGCGAGGTCCAGATCGTCTTCTTGTCGGAGAACCCGGCGTAGCGCGCGGCGAGCGGCGCGAGACCGCCTACGTTCATCCGGAAGCCCGCGAAGCTCTTGCGCATGAAGAGCCACACGCAGGGAATCGCGATCGCCGTCAGAAACACCGACGCGTTGATGCGCGTGCCCTTCAGCCATGTCCAGTGCCAGTCGCCGTAGAGACGCGGGAAGAGCGCGTCGTCGCCGAACATCGCCGAGATCGGGAAGTTCATGCCTTCCGGATCGCGCCACGGACCGCTCACGAGATAGATGAGCAACTGCGTCGCGACGTAGGTGAGCATCAGGCTCGTCAGGATTTCGTTCGTGTTGAAGCGGCTCTTGAGCAGCGCGGGAATGCCCGCCCACACCATTCCGCCGACGATGCCGCCCACCATCATCAGCGGCAGCGTCCACCAGCCGGAAGCATCGCCGACATGGACGGCGATGCCGCCCGCGACGATGCCGCCGAGCAGCATCTGCCCTTCCGCGCCGATGTTCCACACGTTCGCGCGATAGCCGACCGCGAGTCCGAGCCCGATCAGGCACAGCGGCGACGCCTTGAGCACGAGCTCCGACCAGCCGTTGATGCTGGAGAGCGGCTCGATGAAGAACGCATGCATCGCGCGCAGCGGATCCTGTCCGACGAGGCTGAAAATCAGAAAGCCGATGACGAGCGTCGCCACGGCGGCGACCACCGGCACCGCGAGCTGCATGACGCGCGAGGGCGCCGGACGCGCTTCGAGTCGATAAGGGAAGATCATCGTTCTTTTAGTGCTTCTGAAGAGAGTCGGATTCGACGGCGGACGCGGGCTTGCCTTCGAAGAGGCCGGCCATGAAGAGGCCGATCTCCTCCGCATTGGTTTCGCTCGTCTTGCGCACCGGCGAGAGCTTGCCGCGCGCGATGACGGCGAGCCGGTCGCAGATATCGAAGAGTTCTTCCAGTTCTTCCGAAATCACGAGAATCGCGACGCCGCGCGCGGACAGATCGAGCAGTTGCTGGCGGATGAAACCCGCCGCGCCGACATCGACGCCCCAAGTCGGCTGCGCGACCACGAGCACTTTCGGCTCCTGAAGAATCTCGCGTCCGACGATGAATTTCTGCAAGTTGCCGCCGGAGAGACTTTGCGCGAGCGCATCGCTGCCGCCGCAACGCACGTCGAACGACTTGATGCAGCGTTCCGCGAATGCCTTGACCGTGCCCGCCTTGATCCAGCCGCCGCGCACCATGTTTTCGCGATGCGCGGTGAGCAGGCCGTTATCGGCGAGCGACATCGCCGGGACCGCGCCGCGGCCGAGCCGCTCCTCCGGCACGAACGCGAAGCCGAGCCGCCGGCGGCCGCCCGCGGTGAGACGCGCGGCGGGCTTGCCGCAGATCGACACGGCATCGGCGGCGACGTGTTTATCGCGGATTTCGCCCGACAGCGCCGCGAGCAACTCCGCCTGTCCGTTCCCCGACACGCCCGCGATCCCGAAAATCTCGCCCGCGTGCACCCCGAACGAGACGTTGTCGAGCGACGTGCCGAACGGGTCCGGACTCGCGACCGACAGATTTTTCACCGCAAGGCGCACGTCGCCGGGATTGTGTTCGCGGCGCGTGTAGTCGGGCAGCGAATGGCCCACCATCAGTTGCGCGAGCGACGCATGCGTCTCCTTGCGCGGATCGACGTTGCCGGTCACGCGACCGCCGCGCATCACGGTGGCGTTTTCGCACAGCGACTGTATTTCGTCGAGCTTGTGACTGATATAGAGAATGCTGCAGCCCTCGGACGCGAGGCGGCGCAGCACCTTGAAAAGCTTCTGCACGGCTTGCGGCGTAAGGACGGACGTCGGCTCGTCCATGATGAGCAGCCGCGGATTCTGCAGCAGGCATCGCACGATCTCGACGCGCTGCCGTTCGCCGACGGTCAGGCTGTGGACGTGGCGCTGCGGATCGACATCGAGGCCATAGTCCTTCGACACATCGCGGATGCGCTTGCCGAGCGCCTTCATGTCGAACTTTTCGTCGAGCGCGAGCGCGATGTTTTCGGCGACGGTCAGCGTCTCGAACAGCGAAAAGTGCTGAAAGACCATGCCGATGCCGAGCTTGCGCGCGGCGGCCGGGCTGCCGATCTCGACCGCCTCGCCCTGCCAGCGGATCTCGCCTTCATCCGGGCGCACCGCCCCGTAGATGATTTTCATCAGCGTGGATTTGCCCGCGCCGTTCTCGCCGAGCACGGCGTGGATTTCGCCCGGCATGACGACGAGATTCACGCCGTCGTTCGCCTTGACCGACGGATACTGCTTGCTGATACCGGACAACGCCAGGCGCGGTGGCGTCGTCGACGTGGAGATGGCGTCGCCCATTGAGATCCAGAGATGCGCCCGGCCACCGAGCAGGCCGGGCTGGAAAAAGTTACCGCTCGAGAGCGCAAGACAGCGTGATGTCGCACGAACTCATATCGCGGGCAGAATTTACAGAAATCGAGACGCTAAGTCGATAACTCAAAATTATGTGTTGCGCCGCGCAAACCCAGTCATCGCGGGTAACTCACATCTTGACGAATTTTTTGCAACATATTAAAAACGATATGTCGCACCCCTGCGTCGATCAGCCAGAACATATAGTGGAGATAACATGAGTCAGCAACGCGAGGCGATCGATACTTACTTATTGCGCGTCTTGCATACCCTCCTGATGGAACGCAGCGTGACGCGTGCGGCCGTCAAGCTCAATCAGTCGCAACCCGCCATCAGCGCTGCCTTGCGGCGCTTGCGCGACATCACCGGCGACCCGCTTCTCGTGCGCGGCAAGTCCGGCATGGTGCCGACCGAATATGGCCTGCGCCTGCTCGAACCGACGCAGAACGCGCTGCGTGAAATCGAGCGCATCAAGGTTCAGCAGCATAATTTCGACCCGTCCACTTCGGTGCGGTGCTATCGGATCGGCTGTCCGGATTATCTGAACGTGCTGTTCGTGCCGACTGTCGTCGAGCGCTTCAGGCAGGCCGCGCCCAACGCCACGCTCGAATTTCATTCGCTCGGTCCGGCGTTCGATTACGAACTCGCGCTGGAGGACGGCAAACTCGATATCGTCGTCGGCAACTGGCCGGAGCCGCCCGAGCAGTTGCATCTTTCCAATCTGTTCGTCGACAAGATCGTGTGTCTCGTCAGCAATACGCATCCTTTCGCGAAGCGCGGCGGGCTTACGCTCGATCAGTACCTGAACGCGCCGCATCTCGCGCCGACGCCCTATTCCGTCGGGCAGCGCGGCGCGATCGACGTGCATCTCGCGCGGGAACGGTTGAAGCGTCATGTCGTCGTTACGTTGCCGTACTTCAATCTCGCGCCTTACGTGTTGATCAAGTCGGATCTCGTGTTTACGACGACGCGGCTGTTCGCGGACCATTACGCGCGGTTCTTGCCGCTGGCAGTCGTGCCCGCGCCGCTCGATTTTCCGCCGATGCAGTATTACCAGTTGTGGCATGAGCGGTGTCATTATTCGGATGAAGTGCGATGGTTGCGGGGGCTCGTCGCCGAGGCGACGCGGTCGTTGATCGATCAGTCTTAACGCTTTCCTTGCTCGTTCGTGAAAGCTGTGTTCGCGTCGGTCTATTAGCGTTGCCCCTGTGCGAATGGACCAACACGAACACTGGTTTCACGCAACGCCCCCAAGAAAGATCAAGAGCCCGAAGAAGAAGCCTGAACCAAGTCCCGCGCCAGACGATTGTGGCGCTCCACGACCGCGCCTAGATCCACCGTCGCAAGCACCCCATCCTTCACCACGATCTTCCCGTCGATAACACTGGTCGACACCTGCGACGGAGCACAGAACACCAACGCAGCGACAGGATCAGAAAGCCCCCCGGCAAACGCGACCTGCGAGAGGTCGAAGGACACAAAATCCGCCGCCATGCCCGGCGCAAGCGCCCCGATATCATCGCGATTGAGCACCCTCGCGCCCCCGAGCGTCGCAATTTCCAGCGCCTCGCGCGCAGTCATCGCATCCGGCCCGAACCCAACGCGTTGCAGGAGCAAAGCCTGCCGCACTTCCGCGACCATCTGCGCGCCATCGTTCGACGCCGACCCATCCACGCCGATACCCACCGGCACGCCCGCATCGCGCATCGCGCGAATCGGCGCGATCCCGGACGCGAGCCGCATGTTCGAGCACGGGCAATGCGCGACACCCGTCCCTGTGCGCGCAAAAAGCTCGATGCCCGCCTTGTCGAGCTGCACGCAGTGCGCGTGCCACACGTCATGCCCGACCCAGCCGAGATCCTCCGCATATTCCGCCGGCGTCATGCCGAATTTCTCGCGGCTATACGCGACGTCGTTCACGTTCTCGGCCAGATGCGTGTGCAGCGACACGCCGTATTCGCGCGCGAGCAGCGCCGCATCGCGCATCAATTCGCGGCTCACCGAAAACGGCGAACAAGGCGCGACCACCACGCGCAGCATCGCGTAACGGCCTTCGTCGTGATACGTCTCGATCAGGCGTTGCGAGTCCTTCAGAATCGCATCCTCCTTTTCGACGACCGAATCGGGCGGCAAGCCGCCATCCTTTTGTCCGACGCTCATGCTCCCGCGCGCCGCGTGAAACCGCATGCCGATCTCGCGCGCCGCCGCGATGCTGTCGTCGAGCCGGCTGCCGTTCGGATAGATATACAAATGATCGCTCGACGTCGTGCATCCGGACAGCAGCAGTTCGGCCATCGCGGTCTGGGTCGAGACATGGATCATTTCGGGCGTCAGATGCGCCCAGATCCTGTAGAGATTCGTGAGCCAGCCGAAAAGCTCGGCGTTCTGCGCGGCGGGAATCGCGCGCGTGAGGCTCTGATACATGTGATGGTGCGTGTTGACGAGGCCCGGAATCACGAGATGACCGCGCATGTCGAGTACGTCGTCGGCGGATTGCGGAAGTTCGCTCGTCGGCCCGACCTGCACGATGCGATTGCCCTCGATATACATGCCGCCATCGGCGATTTCGCGGCGCGCTTCGTCCATCGTGACGAGCATGTGGGCGTTCTTGACCAGAAGACTGCGTGGCATAAGCTAACTCTCTCCAGAGACAGTTGGGAAACCAGTGAAAAGCCCCGGTTACCCAGCGTCTGCCGCCGTCTTCGGGACGCGGCAAATATCCATGGATATTGCGCGCACCGCTACTGTCCGCAGCCAAAAAATCGGACGCAATCAAGCGGCAGTCATAGTCATCTTCACGGCGGCAATATATTTCCGATTATTGGCGCGGGTAGCATCGGCAAAAAGCGATTCCGAGCGCGTGCGTCTTGCTTACGCGACGCTGTCATGCGTCAGGCATTATCTTTCCTATCGCGGCCGCACAGCGCGTCTCGAATTCCTACAATGCTGTACACGGCGCGCATCTGAAACGCCGACGGGTATGTAGCCACTGACGTGGAGCCTCGATCCGCCGCAGACGCACCTCGAGTAATCAGGTGCCGAATTTCGGATCGATGCGCAAAGCCGGATCTCGCACAACTCAAGGAAACTGCGAATGGGCAAGCTCACTACCCACGTCCTCGACACCGCGCACGGCCGCCCGGGCGCGAACCTCAAAGTCGAGCTGTTCGCGCTCAACGGCGACGCCCGCCGCGCGATCAGGACCATCCACACGAACGACGACGGCCGCGCCGATGCGCCGCTGCTCGAAGGCGCCGACTTCGAAACCGGCGAATACGAACTCGTGTTCCACGCAGGCGACTACTTCGCCGCGCTCGGCGTGAAAGTGCCCGAGCCGCGCTTCGTCGATCGCGTCGTGCTGCGCTTCGGCATCGCGGATGCTTCGTCGCACTATCACGTTCCGCTGCTCGTGTCGCCGTGGGCGTACAGCACCTATCGCGGAAGCTGAGCGGCAGCCAAAACATCGCTTGAACCCCACAAGCACATAACGAATCGGTAGTGGAGGAGTACATGGAAGGCTTTGTCACCGACTGGCTCAATCTCGTATTGCGCTGTCTGCACGTCATCGTCGCGATCGCGTGGATCGGCGAATCGTTCTATTTCGTCGCGCTGGACAACAGTTTGAAACCGCCAACCGACCCGAACGCGCGCCGACGCGGCGTGTTCGGCGATTTCTGGCACGTTCACGGCGGCGGTTTCTATCACATGCAGAAGTATTCCGTCGCGCCGCAGGACATGCCGGAAAACCTGCACTGGTCGTTCTGGCCGTCGTACACGACGTGGATGTCGGGCTTCGGCCTCTTCTTCGTGCTGTATCTGATGGCGCCGAGCACGTATCTCATCGACAAGAGCGTGCTCGACATGGGTCCGGTGGTCGCCGTATCGGCCGCGCTCGGCTTTTTGATGGCCGGCTGGATCGTGTACGACACGCTGTGCCGCGTGCTCGGCACCAACGACAAGCTGCTCGGCATCTGCGTCGGCATCTATGTGCTGATCGCTGCGTTCATCGCGTGCCATGTGTTCGCGGGCCGCGCGGCGTATCTGATCACCGGCGCGATGATCGCGACGATCATGTCGGCGAACGTGTTCTTCGTGATCATTCCGGGCCAGCGCAAGATGGTCGCCGCGATGCTCAAGGGCGAAACGCCGAACGCGATCTACGGCAAGCGCGGCAAGCAGCGCTCCGTGCACAACACGTACTTCACGTTGCCGGTGGTGTTCGCGATGCTGTCGAACCACTACGCGATGACCTACACGCACAAGTACAACTGGCTGATCCTCGTGCTCATCATGCTGGCGGGCGCGCTGATTCGCCAGTTCTTCGTGATGCGCCATCGCGGCCAGGTGCTGTGGTACATGCCGGTCGCGGGTCTCGTGCTGGTGCTCGGCGCGTTCGCATGGACGATGCCCGCACCTTCGGTGCCCGTCGCCCAGGCCGCAGGCGCGCCGACGATCAAGGTCTCCGACATTCAGCCGATCATCCAGCAGCGTTGCGCGACGTGCCACTCCGCGCATCCGACGATGATGGGCAGCGCACCCGCCGGCGTCCTGCTCGATACGCCCGCGGAAATCAAGCAGAATGCGCAGCGCGTGCATCAGCAGGCCGTGACGCTGAAGGCGATGCCGCTCGGCAACGTCACGCAAATGACGGATGCGGAGCGTCAGAAGGTGGCGGCGTGGTTTGCAGGCGGCGCTGTCGAATAAGCTTGCCGCTGCGCGCAATGAAATGCCCCGCTTCGTTCGGAAGCGGGGCATTTTTCATTCGACCTTCAACGTGCGAAGTAATCCTTCACCGCGCGAACGACCGTGTCGATATCGGCGCGCGACACATCGCGATGCGTGACGAAGCGCGACGCATAGAGCATCTGCGTGAGGATGCCGCGCTCCTTCAGAAAGGCTTCGAGCCGCGCGCAATGCGCCTCGGGAATCTGCGCGAAGACCATGTTCGTCGCGTGCGACTGAATCTTGATGCCATCGATCTGTGCGAGGCCGGCGGCGAGATGCGCGGCGTTGTCGTGGTCTTGCGCGAGGCCATCGACGTGATGATCGAGCGCATACAGACACGCCGCCGCCAGCACGCCCGACTGGCGCATGCCGCCGCCGAGCACCTTGCGCCAGCGGCTCGCGACATCGATCAATGCCTTCGATCCGACCAGCACCGAACCGACCGGCGCGCCCAGCCCCTTCGAGAAGCAGACGGAAACCGAGTCGAACGGCGCGCACAGTTCGCCAACTGGTTTGTCCGATGCCATCGCCGCATTGAATACGCGCGCGCCGTCGAGATGCGTCGACAGACCGCGACTGCGCGCGAGTTGCGTCGCCTCCGCGACATAAGACGCCGGCAGCACCTTCCCGCCGATGGTGTTTTCGAGCGCGAGCAGACGCGTGCGCGCGAAGTGATTGTCGATCGGCTTGATCGCCGCCGCGATCGTGTCGAGCGGCAAGGCGCCGTCGGGCGCGTTTTCGATCGGCTGCGGCTGGATGCTGCCGAGCACCGCCGCGCCGCCGCCTTCGTACTTGTACGTGTGCGCCTGCTGGCCGACGATGTATTCGTCGCCGCGCGCGCAATGCGCCATCAACGCCGCGAGGTTGCTCTGCGTGCCGCTCGGAAAGAACAGGCCCGCTTCCTTGCCCGTGCGCTCCGCGAGCCTGCCTTGCAATTCGATGACGGTCGGATCGTCGCCCCAGACATCGTCGCCGACTTTGGCCGCGGTCATCGCGGCGAGCATCGGCTGACTGGGACGGGTGACGGTGTCGCTGCGAAGATCGATCATGCGTGGTTCCTTGTTTCAGGCTCGTCTGGGCCGACTATCTTAGCCGTTCGATAAAGAGCGCGCCCCGAAACGCGAAAGGCCGGCGCGCCCGCACCGGCCTTTCGATACGCGATAACGACGCGCCGCTTACGGTTCCACGACGTTGAAGTCGTTGTCGACCTGTTCGAGCGCGCCGAGCAGCGACTTGAACGCGTCGAGATCGCCCGTGACGCGGATCTGACCTTCGCGCAGTGCGCCCGCGAAGCCGGTTTCGCCGCAGAGGATCAGATTCAGCGTCTCGCGCGTCATGTCGATCTGCGCGTGCGGCGGCAACGCACACGGCAGCGCGGACCACGTCAGCGCGCCGTGCTGCAGATTCACGGAGAAGCGCTTGTCGACATCGCTGAAACGCCAGTCGAAGCGCGCAGTCAGATTCTGTGCCTTCAGCCCGTCGATACGCACCGCCAGATAGTCGAAGAACATGTCTTCGGTGATCGCGCACACCATGTCGCGGCTGCGGCTCGCGAACTGCGTCGCCGCGCGATGCCCTTCCCGCAACTCGCGCGCACCCAGAAGGAACGCATTGCGCCACGTCGCCGATTCGGCCTGATAGCCCATCTGCTCCAGCGCCGCCGCGCCCAGTGCGCGCGCTTCGAGCAACTGCGGCTGCGCGAACACGAGATGATTCATCACCTGAGCGACCCAGCGATATTCGCCCTTGCCGAAATCCCGGCGCGCGCGTTCGAGCACCGCATCCGCGCCGCCCATGTACTCGACGTAGCGCGGCGCCGCCAGTTCCGGCGGCAGCGCGTGCAGATTCGACGGATTGCCGTCGTACCAGCTCAGATACTGCTGATAGATCGCTTTCACGTTGTGCGACACCGTGCCGTAATAGCCGCGCGCGTGCCACAGCGCGTGAAGCGAATCGGGAAGGCGCATGACCTCCGCGATCTCGGCCGCGTTCATGCCGCGATTCATCATGCGTACGGTCTGATCGTGCAGATACTTGTATAGATCGCGCTGTGCTTCGAGATATCCGGCGATACGCTCGCGGCCCCAAGTCGGCCAGTTGTGCTGCGCGAACACGACATCCGCGTGGCGTCCGAAGCGCTCCAGCGACTCGCCCAGATAGCGCGCCCAGCGTTGCGCATTGCGCACGTTCGCGCCGCGCAGCGGACACAGATTGTGCAGCGAGCGCGTGCCGTTCTCCGCGAGATTGAGCGCGCGCTCCTGCGGGAAGTAGAAATGCATTTCGGCGGGCGCTTCGCTTTCCGGCGTCAGCTGGAAAACGATCTCGACGCCGTCGATGACATGCGTCTCCAGCGGCTCCCGAATGAGCTGCGTCGGCGGAATCAGCGTGATCGTGCCGCGCGGCATGGTCTTGCCCATGCCGGCATCGATCTGGCAGCACGCGTTGCGCGCGAGCGTGTGGCCGAACTGGAACTGCGCGCGGCGCGCCATCGCCGGGCCGGCCATCACGTTTTCCGACACCGCCTCTTCCATGAACCCGGCCGGCGCGATGATCGCCGTGCGCCCGGCCTGCACATCCGCGTCATTCGTGACGCCGCGCACGCCGCCGAAATGATCCGCGTGGCTATGGCTGTAGATGACGGCCACGACCGGACGCTTCGGCCGATGCGCGCAATAGAGCGCGAGCGCGGCCTCGGCGGTTTCCTTGCATGTCAGCGGATCGATGACGATGAGCCCGCTGTCGCCCTCGATGAACGTGACGTTCGAGACGTCGAAACCCCGCACCTGATAAATGCGCTCCGTCACCTTGAAAAGGCCGTGCAGCGAATTGATGCGGGCGTGACGCCACAGCGACGGATGCGCGGTGTCGGGCGCCTCGGGCTCGTTCAGAAACGCGTAGTCCGCGAGGCTCCAGACGAGCTGGCCATATGCGCCGCGCACCTCGGCGTCCGGCACCGTGCCGATGAATCCGCGCCGCGCGTCCGCTTCCTCCTCGGGATCGTCGGGAGGCAGTTCGTGCAGCGCGCGCTCGTGCGCCGCGCGCGTCGCCGCGGTCGCCGGCAGCGACGGCGGATAAGGTTTCGGCAGCGCCTGTGTGTCACCGTTTTGCATGCGATGTTCCCCGCTGAATTAGATTGCCTCGACGCGCGTCTCGGTGGAGACGGCGGCACGAATGAGATCCGCGGCCTTCTCCGCGATCATGATGGTCGGCGCGTTCGTGTTGCCGCCGATGATCGTCGGCATGACCGAGGCGTCGGCCACGCGCAGACCATCGATGCCGCGCACGCGCAGGTCGGGGTCGACGACCGCGAGTTCATCGACGCCCATCTTGCATGTCCCGACCGGATGAAAGAGCGTGTCCGCATGCTGGCGGATGTAAGCGCGAATGGCGCGCTCATCGCCCTCGCCGGGGCCGAAATCGTCGGTCATGAGCTCGCGCCCGCCCGCTTGCGCAAGCGCGGGCTGCGAGAAAATCCGGCGAATGAGCCGCACGCCGGTCACGAGGTTGTCCATGTCGGATTCCACGCTCAGATAGCGCGGATCGATGAGCGGCGCGTCGCGCATGTCGCGCGACTTGAGGCGAAGCACGCCACGGCTTTTCGGGCGCAGGTTGGTCGCGTGACAGCTGTATCCCGGCGGCGCTTTCCTGCCCGCGCCGTCGCCACGGCTGCCCACGAGCGCGAGAATGAACGCGAACTGCAGATCGGGTTCCGCGAGCCCTTCGCGGCTGCGCGTGAAGCCGCCCGCCTCGATGATGTTCGATGCGAACATGCCTGTGCGGTCGCGCCTGTAGCGCATCAGCTCCGGAATCATGCGCGCGATGTTGCGCCACGAGTAGCCGTAGAGATCGGCGGTCGGCACGGCCTTCTTGATCGTGATGTCGATGTGATCCTGCAGGTTCTCGCCGACGCCCGGCAGATCGTGCACGACATCGATACCCATCTCGCGCAGATGCGCGGCCGGGCCGATTCCCGATGCCAGAAGCAGTTGCGGCGAATTGAACGCGCCCGCGCACACGATGACCTCGCGACGCGCACGCAGGCTGCGCTCGACGCCATCGCGCACGACGCGCACGCCGGTCGCCCGCTTGCCGTCGAACTCAATGCGCAGCGCGATCGTGCCGGTCATCACCGAGAGCGAGTCGCGGCCGCCGCAGAGCGATGCATCGGCTGCGTCGCCGCGATGCAGATACGCGCGCGCGGTGTTCCAGCGCTCGCCGTTGTACTGCGTGACCTGATATAGCCCGACGCCTTCCTGATGCTGTCCGTTGAAATCGTGATTGAGCCGCATGCCCGCCTGCAACGCGGCGTCGATGAAGCGCTGGCTGAACGGATTGAGCGTGCGCTGATCGCAGACGTGCAGCGGGCCTTGCGCGCCGTGGAAGGCGTCGTCGAGACCATTGCGGATCCGGCCGTTCGACTCGGCCTTGCGGAAGTACGGAAGGACTTCTTCGTAGCTCCAGCCGCGGCATCCGAGTTGCGCCCATCGATCGTAATCGTTGCGATGACCGCGGACATACAGCATGCCGTTGATCGACGAGCTGCCGCCGAGTCCGCGGCCGCGCGGCTGAAACGACACCCGGTTGTTCAGCGACGGTTGCGGCAGCGTGTGATAACCGTAGTTGCGCACATTTTCCTTCACCGCCAGCTTCGCCACGCCGACGGGCGCCCACACCGTGTAGTGATGATCGTCCGGGCCGGTCTCCAGCAATGCGACCGTGACCCCTTGCTGGTCGGCAAGGCGGCTCGCGACCGCGCATCCCGCCGATCCTGCCCCGACCACTATGTAGTCATACTGATCGTTACCGCTTACGCTCGCGCGCCTCCTGGCCGAATCGCTCATGCTGTCTCCGTATTTATTAGTGCGGCACCGGACGGTCCCGAGGCGGACGCTGGCCGGATGCAAGCCGTCCGTCAAGGGTAAGGGGCGGGTCTGTCCCGTTCAACGGAGATTTCGGGTGGGAAGGCGGCGATATCGGGTGGTGTGGGCGGCGCTGTGACGAAAAAAAAGACCGGAGGTGCGTTCCGGTCTTTCGTCACTGCGCGGGTGCTGCTTTCGATGCGCCTATCGCAGCGCGTCTTCGGTCAGCCAGAGCGATTCCTTCAGATCCTGCTCGTTGAGGTTGTGCCCTTCGCCGCCGCCGCGATCGACGACGATGTAATCGCTCACCTTCCCCAGCGCGAGCAGCGGATGATGCCACACGCCTTTCGCATAGTTCACACCCTGCCAGCCGCGCGTGACGAAGGCGCGGATCTTCGATTCGTCGAGATCGCCCGCGGGCGCGACGACGACGAGATACGGCCGGTCATCGAGCGGAATGAACGCCTGGCTCCCGAGCGGATGACGCTCCATCATCTTGCATTCGAACGGCAGCGTGCGCGGCTGGCCGCGAAACAGATTGACGATCGCGTGCCCGCCGCCGTCGGTCACGTCGACGTTGCACAGATCGTGGAAGCGGATCGTGGTGCCGAGGTTGATTGGAATCTGCTTGGCGCCATCGAGTTCGATGACATCGCCATAAGGCTTGAACGCTGCGCGCGTCAACGGTTCGATAGCGAGTTTCTTCATCATGCAAGGGTTCCGAGGAGACGAAGACGCGACACGCCGCCGTCAGGAAAAATATTGAAGCGCACGTGCGTCACCGGGCCGAGCGCGGCGAGGTCGGACTCGAAAAAATGCTGCTTGTCCATCTGCAGTTTCTGTTCGCCGAGCAGCACCGGCCAGAACATCGCCTGCGTGACGAGCGAGCTGTCCGTGCCGCCCTTCACGTATGCCGCCTGAAGCGAGCAGCGGTCGGGGAAATTGCCCTTGAAGTGCGCGGTATCCACTTCGACCTTCTTGATGACGCCCGGCTGCGCCAGCGCGACGATACACCAGTCGTTGCCCGGCTCGCGACGCCGGCGCGTTTCCCAGCCGTCGCCCATGTTCACGCCGCGGCCCGGCATCAGCAAGGTCGATGCGAGACCGAAGTGCTGATTGTTCGTGCCGACCATGTACGCGCCGTTTTCCATCGCGGCGAGATCGACGAGCGCATGCTTGTCGGCGTTGCTCCAGTCGAGTTGCGGCTGGCCATAGACCCGCAGACGCGCGATGCCGCCATCCGGATAGATGTTCACGCGCAGATGCGTGAACGGCTGCTGGACCTCGACTTCGAGATAGTGATGGCTGTTGCCCTGCAGCGTCGTCGACGGGACGATTTCCGTCCATTGCGTCGACTGATTCGGTGCGCCGTCGGCGACATGCGCCCCTTCGATCGACGCCGCCGGCGGGAAGTTGCCGGTGAAGTGGCTCGTGTCGACATCGATGCCCTTGATGACGCCCGGACGCGCGAGCTTGACGATGCACCAGTCATAGCCCGTCGTGCGCTTGCGGCGCGTTTCCCAGCCGTCCATCCACTTGCCGTGATCGTCGTACTTGCCGGGAATGAACACCGCCGGCTCGGGATTCAGCATGCGTTCCTTCGGCGCGAAGAAATCGTCGCTCGCCTCGAGTGCCTGCGCGCCCAGACGCGGGTCCGCCAGGTTCACATAGCGGCGCGTGAAGTCGGGCGCATTGGGATCGAGAGTCGGGATTGCCATTTGTTTCTGTCCTTCTTTTCGTTCGTTTACGGTTGTTTGCGGATTACGCCGCTTGAATCAGGTCGTTCAACCTGAAGCCCGCGATCCGGTAAATCTGGTCGAGACTCGTGCGCAATTCTTCGGCGCGGTCGTGATTCACGCGCGCTTCGAAGTTCGCGATGATGCCGTGACGGTCATAGCCGCGCACCGCGAGAATGAACGGAAACCCGAATTTCTCGCGATACTGCGCGTTCAGCGACTGAAGCCTGTCGAACTCTTCCTGCGTGCACAGATTCAGGCCCGCGCCGCTTTGTTCGCGCGTCGATTCGGCGGTCAGCTCGCCGCGCACCGCCGCTTTGCCCGCGAGCTCCGGGTGCGCGTTGATGAGCGCGAGCTGCCTGTCTTCGCCGGCCTCTTCGACGATCTGCGACATCGCGCGATGCAGCGCGTCGATGTCCTTGAACGGGCGCTGTTGCGCCGCTCTTTCCGGCACCCACGGCGAGTGCTCGAAAATGCCCGCGAGCACCGTCACGAACGTGTCGGCGGGCATGGTGTTGAGTTGGTCGAGTGTGTAGTGCATCGCCTTCATGCCGCCGTCCCGTTGTTAGCTTTTTCGAAAGGATGTTGCTCGCGCCAGTGACGCGCGATGTCGACACGCCGCGTAACCCACACGCGATCATGCTTCTCGATGTGATCGAGGAATTTCTGCAGGCCACGGAAGCGCCCCGGCCGGCCGAGCAAGCGGCAGTGCATGCCGATGGACAGCATCTTCGGCGCGTCGTCGCCTTCTTCGTAGAGCACGTCGAACGCGTCTTTCAGGTACGTGAAGAAGTGATCGCCCGTGTTGAAGCCTTGCGGCGTCGCGAAGCGCATGTCGTTGGTGTCGAGCGTGTACGGCACGATCAGATGCGGCTTCTTCTCGCCGCCCGTCACTTCGACTTCGGTCCAGAACGGCAGGTCGTCGCCGTAATAGTCCGAGTCGTAGAGGAAACCGCCGTATTCCGCGACCAGCCGATGCGTATTCGGGCTATCGCGCCCGGTGTACCAGCCGAGCGGCCGCACGCCCGTCACGCGCTCGATCGCTTCCATGCCGAGGCGCATGTGTTCGGCTTCCTTCTCCGGCGACATGTCCTGATAGTGAATCCACCGATAGCCGTGACACGCGATTTCATGCCCCAGTTCGACGAACGCCTTCGCCACTTCGGGATGCCGCTCGATCGCCATGCCGACGCCGAAGATCGTCAGCGGCATGCCGCGCTTCTCGAACTCGCGCAGGATGCGCCACACGCCCGCGCGCGAACCGTATTCGTAGATCGACTCCATGCTCATGTGACGCGACGGATACGCCGCCGCGCCCACGATCTCCGACAGGAACTGCTCGGAGCCCGGATCGCCGTGCAGCACGCAATTCTCGCCGCCTTCTTCGTAATTGAGCACGAATTGCACGGCGACGCGCGCCCGTCCCGGCCAGTTCGCCTGCACCGGGTGGCGGCCGTAGCCGATCAAATCGCGTGGGTAGTTCGGATCGAGTGACATGGCTGGCGTTCTGCTCAAGCGTTGAAAAAACGGGATTGTCGACGATTCAGTGTAGCTAAAAGACCCGGATGCGCCCATACATCAGGGCGCATAATCCGGGTCACGTCATCGGTATGTGTCCGGCGAAAAGGCTATCGGCGCGGGCTGAAATCCGACAGCACGCCGTCGTACCGTTTCGCGAGCGGGCGCGCGTAGTCGCCGCGTTTCGCCGTGTGCAGCTTCAGCGCGATGAGCGCCTCCGCCCATTTCACCGCGGCCGTCACGCCCTCAACCACCGGCGCGCCGATCGCGTCCTCCACTTCGCGGCAGAACTCCGCCATGCCCGCGCAGCCGAGCACGATGGCGTCCGAGCCGTCTTCGTCGAGCGCGCGCCTGCATTCGTCGATGATCGTCCGACGCGCCGGCGACCCCGGCACATCCAGTTCGAGCACGGGGACGTCTGTCGCGCGGACGTTCTTGCAGAAGCGCTCCATGCCGTAGCGCTCCGCCAGATGCCAAGCCATGCCGACGGTACGCTGCAACGTCGTGACGACGGAAAATCCCGGCGCGATGACGCTCGCCGCATGCATCGCCGCCTCCGCGATGCCGATCACCGGGCCGCGCGCCAGTTCGCGTGCGGCGTAAAGGGCCGGATCGCCGAAGCACGCGATCACATAGCCGTCGAAGCCCTGCTTTTCGCCCGCTTCCACTTCGGCGAGCAGACCGAGCGACGCGACCGCCTCGTCGTAATAGCCTTCGATGGACGGCGGGCCCATCGTCGGGCTGACGGCGACGATCTCCGTGCCGGGCGCGGCGACCTCGCGGGCGCAGCGGCCCATCGAGTCGGTCATGCGCTGCGTCGTGTTGGGGTTGATCAGTTTGATGCGCATTGCTGTCTCCACACTGCCTTCGGAAATTCTCTCAGGTTCCAGCTATCGTTTTAGACTCCGCGCTTGCGATCCGCGAGGAAGTAATAGAACACCGCACCGAGTCCCGCACCGATGAACCACGAGAAGTTCGCAGCAGCTTCGAGCGACGGCACCATCACGCAGAGCGTCGCGAGCACGGCGGCCGGCACGAGCGCCATCACCGCGCGGCGGTTCACGCCCTTCGTGTACCAGTACTTGCCCTGTTCCGACACCGTGTAGAGATCGTCGACCACCAGCTTGCCGCGTTTCACGAGATAGAAGTCGAGGATCAGCACGCCATACAGCGGTCCGATGAAGCTGCCGAGAATATCCAGCGTGTAGTGGATCACGGCCGGGTTGTTGAACAGGTTCCACGGCGTGATGAAGATCGACGCGACCGCCGCCATCATGCCGCCCATGCGCCAGCTGATGAGCTTCGGCGCGACGTTCGAGAAGTCGAAGGCCGGCGACACGAAGTTCGCGACGATGTTGATGCCGATGGTCGCGATCGTGAAGGTCAGCGCGCCGAGAATCACAGCAGACGGATGGTCGATGCGGCCGACGGTTTCCACCGGATCCGTGATGAGCTGGCCGAAGACCGGCAGCGTCGCCGCAGTCGTGATGACGGTCACGACCGAGAACGCCAGGAAGTTGACCGGCAGGCCCCAGAAATTGCCGCGCTTCACGCTGCGAAAGCTCTTGCCGTAGCGCGAGAAGTCGCCGAAGTTGAGCATCGGGCCGGAGAAGTACGAAACGACGAGCGCGATCGCGGTGATCATCACGGGAATCACTTCCGTGCCGTGATACTTCACGCCGCCGAGATTCAGGCCGATATTGTCGATGCCCGCGCGCCACACCATATAGCCGGCGAGAATGAACATCACGACGTAGACGGCGGGACCGGCGAAGTCGATGAACTTCTTGATCATCTCCATGCCGCGCCAGAACACGACGGCCTGCAGCACCCAAAGCAGCATGAAGCCCGCCCAGCCGAGCGCCGAAAGCCCGATGAAGCCGTACTTGTGGACGTCGGCATAAGGCATCAGCGACGGCACGAACTTCAGCACGACGATGACGAGCGCGCTCGACGCCAGATATGTCTGAATGCCGTACCACGCCACCGCAATGAGCCCGCGGATCACGGCCGGAATGTTCGCGCCGAGCACGCCGAACGTGGCGCGGCACGCGACGGGATACGGCACGCCCGCCACCTGGCTCGGTTTAGCGATCAGATTGCACAGCACGTTCACGAGCCCAATGCCGATCAGCAGCGATACCAGCACCTGCCAGCTCGTCAGGCCGAGCGCGAAGAGACTTCCGGCGAACACATAACCGCCGACGCTGTGCACGTCCGACATCCAGAACGCGAAGATGTTGTACGCGCCCCAGGTCTGATTCTTGAGCGGGGCGAGGTCCTCGTTGTAAAGCCGGTCGCTGTAACCGGCGGGCAGATGTTGCTCTTCATACTCGTTGTCGAGCGGCGGCAGGGTTGAGCTGCCGGATGCACTGAACTGGGCCATGACGTCTCCTTCATTGGCTGCTTGCGTGATGAGAAAACTGCAAATGCTCGGGGTTCGAGCTTCGATCGGATGCCTTCGCTGACGTGTCGGATGTCTCCATCCCGCGCGGCATTCTTCGGATTTGCGTTTTCGCCTTCGGGCATGAGGCCGAGAGCGCGCGAGGCATCGGCCCGGCACGCCCGCCCTGCGGCGGCTTTCATTTCACGCTCACACGAGCGTCCTGTTCGGTGCGATACACGCTACGGATTTTCAAAGCGTGCGACTCTCCACGCGCCTTCGCGCGAAGCGCGAGGCACGGTCTCCAGTTATTTAGTCCTGCTTGATTCAGCCGATGGCAGATCGTCCGATCTGCCGTCTGTCTGCCTTACATATCGAGCGCTCGTTCGCGCTCGGCGGGCTTCATGAACACTTCCTTCAGATCGACCGCGCCGCGTGCCGGCCGCTCGAGCATCTTCAGTTCGACGTCGCGCAGATGTTGCGCCATCAACACGCCGGCTTTCGCTGCATCGCCTGCATCGAGCGCGGCGAGAATCGCTTCGTGATCTTCGAACGAGCACGAACTCTTGCCGAGCGATTCATACAGCGCCGAGATCAGCGTCGAACGCGCGACGAGTCCCGACAGGCATTCGCACAGCACCGTGTTGCCGGTAAGCGCCGCGAGTTCGGTGTGAAACTCGCCGGAGAGCCGGATCCACGACGAAAAATCGTGGCTTTCGAAAGCGCGGCGCTCTTTTCCGATCGTCGCGCTGATCGACTTCAGCCGACGCAGGCCGTGCCCTTGCGCAATTCGGTCCACCACGGCCAATTCGATGATGCGGCGCATTTCGAACACTTCATGCACTTCCTGCAACGACGGACTCGCGACGAACGCCCCGCGATTCGGCTCCAGATCGACGAGCCGTTCGTTCGACAGTTGCGCGAGCGCCTGGCGGACGGTGCCGCGCTTCACGGCGAACACCTCGCATAACTGCGCTTCGGTCAGCTTCGCGCCCGGCGCCAGCCGATGCTCGAGGATCGCGGCGCGGATGTTCTCGGCGATCGACTCGGCGTTCGCCCCATTGGGAGCGGAATCCGAAACATTCGATGCAGCACTACGCTTGGTGTCGGACATGATGTGCTCGCTTGCATGTTAAGCATCTTAGAATCGACATAAAGATTGTCAACAATTCATTTTTAAAATTATCGGTTACCGCGCGTTTTTCGAGTACCGCGTTTTGCTGAGGCCCAATATTGGCGGGCATCGCAGCAGATTCCACAAGTTTTTGTCAGCATTGTCGCCTCTTTTTTGTCGACAATTCTAGCGCCGACGTGGTGCACGCAGTTGTCGCGGACGGTGCATGAACCGACAGTTAGTTGCAGGGACGAGCTAAAAATAAGGCGCTCGCTTGAGCGCCTTGCCACGCGGACTCAAGCTAGATGCGGGTAATCGGAAAGTTTCAGCGTGAAGCCCCGCTCGCTCGCGATAAGGTGCGCCGCCGCACCGAAAGGCAGCGTCAGCAGATTTTCGACGTGTCCGAACTGCAATCCTGTCACCACCGGAATGCCCGTCACCGACCTCACCTGCTCGATCATCGCGTCGAGCGAATAGCCGTTGTCGTAGTCCGACAGACGGCCGCCGGAGAACTCCCCCATCACGATCGCCTGCTGCCGACCGAGCACGCCCGCCTGATACAGCTGATAAATCATCCGCTCGATGCGAAACGGATGCTCGTTGACATCCTCGATGTACAGGATTCCGCCCTCGACCGGCGGCAGATACGGCGTGCCGACGAGCGACGCCAGAATCGCGAGATTGCCGCCCCACAGCATGCCGGTCGCGTCGACGGTCTGTTGCTGCGGCGTATGGCTCGTGATGGTGAAACTCGGTCGCGAGATCGCGTTCCAGAAGTGCTGCATCGTGAACGAACTGACCTGCTCGGCGCCGAAATCGCCCGCGAACATCGGTCCGCCGAAGCTTTTCACACCGGCGTGCGCGAACAGCGCGCACTGAATCGCGGTGAAATCGCTGTGGCCGACGATCGCCACCGGCTGATCCGCGAGCCTGCGCAGCCCGGTGTAGTCGAGGCCGTGCAGGATGCGCGACGCGCCGTATCCGCCCCGCACGGCAAGTACGATGTCAGGTAACGGGCGCGATGCATCCGCAAGACGATTGAGATCGGCGGCGCGTTCCGCATCGGTGCCGCCGAAGCGCTGGAAGCGTCGGCGCGTCGCGTCGACGTTTTCGAGCCGATGCCCTTCCCTGCGCAACCGTCCGATGCCGCGCTCGACGGCCGCCGGATCGTGTGGATAGCCAGAGGGCGCAACGAGGTCGATGGTGCGTGATTTCACGATGTTGTTATTCGATCAGATGAATCGGCGGCGGGTTGCCCGGCTTCGCGCGCGCGGCGCGCATCGCGTTCGTCGCGCGCGAGGCGGCGGCGCTCGGCGAAGAAATTCTTGAGCGCATGCCCGCATTCATCCGCGAGCACGCCGCCCGTCACGGTGGTGTGGTGATTGAGCTGCGCATTCGCGAACATGTCGACGACACTGCCGCACGCGCCCGTTTTCGGGTCCGTGGCGCCGTAGACGACGCGCGAGATGCGCGCGTGCATGATCGCGCCCGCGCACATCAGGCAAGGTTCGAGCGTCACGTAGAGCTCGCAGCCCGGCAAGCGGTAGTTCTGGAGCGATTGGGCGGCGGCGCGCAGCGCGGCCATCTCGGCATGCGCGGACGGATCGTGTCCGCGAATCGGATGATTGAAGCCGGTGGCGATGACATCGTCGCCGAGCACGATGACCGCGCCGACGGGCACTTCGCCGGCGCGACGGGCTTCGTCGGCGGCGCGTTGCGCGAGCGCCATGAAGCGGCGATCGCGTTCGCTGGCAGGATCGGCGATTTGAGCGCTGGGCGCGGGATCGGCCGCATCCGGCAGGCCGGTCACTTGACCTCCACCGCCACGCGCGACTGCGCGCGCTCGGACAAACGCTCCGCGATGCGCCGGCGATATTCGTGCGGCACGCAGCCGCCGCCGCGCAGCGACTCGAGCGCCATGTCGAGCGCGAGCATCTTGGCTTGCAGCTGGCAACGGGCCGCGGGGTCCGTCACCTTGTCGAACTCTTCCTGAAGCCCGCGCAGCGCGCGAAGCTGTTCGACTGCCGGCGGGACGAAGCCCGCATTCTTGAGGATTCGATTGGCGACGCGCACTTCCTCGGGCACGAGGGTGTCGTCGTCGAAGTGAAGCGGTGCGCCCGCGCCCGGCAGGTTGTTGAACTCGCCACGCGCAGCGGCTTCGTTGATCCGCTGTTCGACCAAAGCATCTAGCAATTTCATCGGGGATTACGACCGGTTTTCACCCGCGAACGGGCGCGGTCTGTCACGATTTCCGTTGGTTAGCTCGAAGTCGGAAGGCAGCCGGAAAACCACGCTCGCGCGTTGTTCGGCACGTCTCGACAATCCAGCGCACATTCTATCAGCGGCGGCGGCACCGGTTTCGTCGAAGACAAGCCGGCCCGCCGCGCGTCGTCGTATACCGGGCTTATCGCCGTGCTTATGCGTCGTTCGCGCAACATCCATTGACCGCGTCATGACGATTGTGCTTGTACGACGACTACGCGTTCTGTCGCGTGTAGCCTTCTGTCGCGAGCAGAAGCCGGCGCGTGTACTCGTGCGTAACGTCGCGCGAACGCACGGCATCGACGCCCAGTTGCTCGACGATTTCGCCGTTGCGCATGACCGCGACGCGCTGGCAAAGAAAGCCGATCACGGCGAGATTGTGGCTCACGAGGATCATCGTCAGCTTGCGTTCGCGATGCAGGCGGCGCAGCAGGTTCAGGATTTCCGCCTGGACGGAGACATCGAGCGCGGAGGTCGGCTCGTCGAGCAGCAGCACGCGCGGCTCGACGATCAACGCGCGCGCGATCGACACGCGCTGGCGCTGCCCGCCCGACAACTGATGCGGATAGCGGAATCGATACGCCGGACCGAGCCCGACTTCGGCGAGCGCGGCGAGAATGCGCGTGTCTTCGTCGCCGATGCCGTTGATCGCGAGCGGCTCGCGCAAGGTCTTGTCGACGGTGAAGCGCGGATGCAGCGCGCCGTACGGGTCCTGGAACACCATCTGCACGTCGCGGCTTCCAGGGCGCGATCCGATGCTTATCCTGCCGCCCGACAGCGGCGTCAGCCCGGCGAGCGCGCGCAACAACGTCGACTTGCCGCTGCCCGATTCGCCGACGAGTCCGAAAACCTCGCCCTCTTCCACGCGCAGCGAAACGTCGCGCACGGCGTCGACGTGACCGCTCTTCGTCTTGAAGCGGATGAGCGCGCGCTCGATTTCGATCATCGCGCGATGCCTTCATCGAGCCACGCGGGGTCGCGGCGCAGCGTCGGCAACTCGTCGGGCGGATTCACGAGCGGCGGATTCGCTTCGAGCAGCCCGCGCGTGTACGGATGCGTCGCGTGAACGAGATCGCGCGCCGCGCACGTCTCGACGACGCGACCGCCGTACATCACCGCGACGCGGTCGCAGAACGACATCACGAGCGGCAAATCGTGACTGATGAACACGAGGCCGGTATCGTGGCGCGCGATCATCTCGTCGAGCACGGCAAGCACCTGCATCGATACGAGGACATCGAGCGCGCTCGTGGGTTCGTCGGCGATCAGAAGGCGCGGGCCGGCCGAGACCATCATCGCGATCATGACGCGCTGGCCCATGCCGCCGGACAGTTCGTGCGGATACGCATCCGCGACACGCTGCGGATCGCGGATATGCACCGCTTCCAGCGCCGCGACGATGCGCTCGCGCAACGCGCGCCGGCCTTCTTTCACGCCCTGCCGCACAAAGGTTTCGCGCATCTGCTGCGCGACGGTCATCACCGGGTTCAGCGAGAACTTCGGATCCTGCAGGATCATGCTCATGCGCGTGCCGCACAGGCGGCGGCGCGCTTTCGGGCGCATCGCGAGCAGGTCCTGTCCTTCCAAACGCAGCGCCTTAGCCGACCATTTTGCCTCGGGCGGCAGCAGTCCGAGCAGCGCGCGCCCCGTCAGCGATTTTCCCGATCCCGATTCGCCGACGATGCCGAGCCGCTCGCCGCGCCGCACCGTCAGCGATACGCCGCGCACGGCGGGCATGAGCACGCCGTCATGGCTCGCGAAGGCCACGTCCAGTCCGTCGATTTCAGCCAGCGCATCGGGCATGTCAGCCTCCGTGACGCGGATCGAAGACGTCGCGCAGACCGTCGCCGAGCAGGTTGAAGGCGAGGCTCACCGCGAGGATCGCGAGGCCGGGAATCGTCGCGACCCACCACGCGTCGAGCAGCACGTTGCGGCCCGCCGCGACCATGTAACCCCATTCCGGGCTCGGCGGCTGCGCGCCCAGTCCGAGAAAGCCGAGACCGGCGACGGCGAGAATGATGCCGGCCATGTCGAGCGTCGCGCGCACGATCACCGACGACGAGCACAGCGGCACGATATACCGCAGCAGAATGCGCAGATGCGAAGCGCCTTGCAGACGCGCCACATGGATGTAATCGGCCTGCGCGAGCCGCAGCGACTCCGCGCGCGCGAGACGCGCATACGGCGGCCACGCGGTGATCGACAGCGCGATCACCGCATTGAGCACGCCCGGCCCGAGCGCGGCGGCGAACGCGAGCGCGAGCACGATCTTCGGAAATGCGAGCGCGACGTCGGTCAAGCGCATCAGCACCGTATCGACGATGCCGCCGCAATAACCCGCCACCGTGCCCATCAAAAGCCCGACCGGCACCACGAGCACGACGACGAGCATCGCGATCGCGAGCGTCAGGCGCGAGCCGTGCACGAGCCGCGAAAGGATGTCGCGGCCGAGTTGATCGGTGCCGAACCAGTGCGCCGCGCCGGGCGGCGTCAGACGTTCGGCGAGCACCTGCTGCAACGGATCCTGCGTGACGAGCATCGGCCCGAACGCCGCGACTACGATCAGCGACAGCAGGATCGCGAGTCCGAGCATGCTCAACGGATTCGACGAGAACCGCCGCCAGCGCCGATACGCGCGCCCGAGCGCGGCTTGACGCGGCGACGCGGGCGTATCGGTCAGGAGCCACGCGCGCAAGCCCGTTCGCGGCTGTTTCATCTGCGCAAGATCCTCCATGTCAGCGCGCACGCGGATCGAACACGCGATACAGCGCGTCGGTCAACAGATTGAGCGCGATGAACGTCGCGCCGATCACGAGCGTGCTGCCGAGCACGGCGTTCATGTCGGCGTTCAACAGCGCGCCCGTCAGATACGAGCCGATGCCCGGCCACGCGAACACGATCTCCGTCAGCACCGAGCCTTCGAGCAGATAGCTGTATGCGAGCGCGATCACCGTCAGCAGCGGCACCGCGATATTGCCGAACGCGTGCCGCCAGATCACGCGGCGCTCGGGCAGCCCTTTCGCGCGCGCGGTCGTCACGTATTCCTGGCTCAGTTGTTCGAGCATGAACGAGCGCGTCATCCGCGACAGATACGCGATCGAATAGAACGCGAGCACGCTCGCCGGCAGCGCGATATGCGAGAACGCGTTCTCGAAGACATCCCATTCGCCGGCGATGAGCGAATCGATGAGCAAACTGCCCGTGCGGGTATCGACCATGCCGTCGTAGAGCGGATCGATGCGTCCCGGCCCCGACACCCAATGCAGCCGCGCGTAAAAGAGCAGCAGGCCCATCAGCGCGAGCCAGAACACCGGCACGGAGCTTCCGGCGAGCCCGATCACGCGCGCGATGTGATCGACGATGCGATTGTGCTTCACCGCCGCCGCGACGCCGAGCGGCACGCCGATCGCGATGCCGATGAAGGTCGAGAGCGTCGCGAGTTCGAGCGTCGCGGGAAAGACGCGCTTGATGTCGTCGATGACCGGATTTGCCGTCAACAGCGAAATGCCGAGATTGCCGTGCAGCACGTCGCGCGCGTAGATCAGGAATTGCTCGATGAGCGGCTTGTCGAGACCGAGCCGCAGACGCGCGGCGGCATAAGCCGTCGCGGACGCGCGATCGCCGAGAATCGCGAGCACCGGATCGATCGGAATCTTGCGGCCGATGAAAAACGTGATCGCGAGCAAGCCCGTGAACGTGATGGCGAGCATCGCGATCCAGCGCGCGAGCGCCAATGCGATGCGCGCGCCGCCGCGCCGCGAGCCGATGAGCGTGACCGTGTTCACTGCTTCTTGATGTTGCGATACGACACGAGATCGTTGATCGGCCCGACTTCGAGACCGGTCACGCCGGGCCGCGCCGCCACCTGCGACACCTTTTGGAACATGATGACGAACGGCGATTTCGCGAGCACTTCACGCTGCATCTTCTCGTACAGCTGCGCGCGCTTTTTCGTATCGCTTTCGGCGAGCGCCGCGTTGGTTTCCTTCGTCAGTTGTGGAATGTCCCACGCGTTGCGCCACGCGAGCATCTTGTAGCTCGATGCATCCGAGTTGTCCGGATTCCACACGAAGCCCTGCGCGTTACTGTGCGGATCGATGTAATCCGCCGACCACTCGCCGATGTAGATATCGTGGGCCCGCGCGCGATATCGTCCGAGCGTCTGCTTGTTGTCGCTCGGCACGAGTTGCACCTTGATGTTGGCGAGCGCGAGATTCGCCTGCACGGCTTGCGCGATCTCGCTGTACGGATAATCGTTGCGCACGTCCATCTTCACCGTGAAGCCGTTGGACAAGCCCGCTTTCGCGAGCAGCGCCTTCGCCTTCGCGACATCCTGGTGATACGGGTTTTCGTTCAGCGCGCCGAGAAAGCCTTCGGGGAGAAACGCTTCGTGAACCTTGTAGGTCGTGCGGATCACGTTCTTCTGAATGCCCTGATAGTCGATGAGCCACTTCATCGCTTCCCAGACTTCCGGCTTCGCGAGATTCGGATTCTTGTTGTTGAGGCCGAGATACATGAGTGTCGCTTGCGGCACGGCCGTCGCCTTGATGACGCCGTTCTTCGAGAGCGTGTCGAGATCGTCGGGCGAGAGGTCGCGCGCGACGTCGATGTCGCCGTTCTGGATCATCAGACGCTGGCTCGCCGCTTCCGTGACGTGACGCAGCACGATGCGCTTCATCGCGAGCGGAATGCGATAGCCGTCGAAGCGTTGCAGCACGATGCTGTCGTTCGCGGTCCATTTCACGAGCTTGTACGCGCCCGAACCGGCTTCGTTGGTCTTCAGCCACTCGTTGCCGTAGTCGTTGCCCTTCGCGTGCGATTCGACGAGCTTGCGATCCACCACCGACGCCGGCCACGAACCGAGCACGTTGAGCACGAAGGTCGGCGCATAGCGCTGATCCGTCGTGATCGAGACGGTCGTATCGTCGATCTTCTTCACGTTCTGCAACGCGTTCGCCTTCGTCAGCCCGATGCCCGCAAGCACCGCCGCCGCGCCCTTGTCGAGCAGGGCGGTGCGCTGGATCGACCACGCGACGTCATCGGCGGTGAGCGTATTGCCGGAATGGAACTTGAGTCCCGGCCGGATCTTGAACGTGAACGTGAGGCCGTCCTGACTCACCGTCCACGATTCGGCGACATCGCCATTGAATTTCGACGGATCCTTCAGATCGACGCGCACCAGACGGTCATACGTGTTCGCGACGTATTCCTCCGGCACCAGTTCGTAGATTTCGCCGGGATCGAGCGACGTGAATTCATCGAGCAACGTGGCCATGACGAACATGTCTTTCGGCGTCGCGGCGCTTGCCGGCGGCGCGCTCATCAACGTGAGCATCAGCGCCGTGATCAGTGCAGTCAGTTTCATGTCGAATCCCCGATTACATGAGCCGCAGCGGGCCGCATTCTTCGTTGTCGATCAGAGCAAGTTCGCGCGAGCCGGGCAATTCGTAATGCCACCACTCGCTTTTGATGTGCGTGAAGCCCGCGCCGTGCATGACGCCCAGCAGCAGCGTGCGGTTGCGCTGCACATGCTCCGGCAAGCCGAAGTGAAAGTGCTCGGATTCGGCGACCATCGCATCGAAACCGGTGCCCATGTCGAGCTCGTTGCCGTCACGATCGACGAGCGTCAGGTCCACCGCCGTGCCGCGGCTATGGTTCGAGCCGCGTCCGAGTTCGGCGATGAAGGTCGGATCGGGCAGGAAATCCCACAGCACTTTCTGCGCTTGCGGCGGACGATAGGCGTCGAAGATCCTGAGCGTCATGCCGATGCTCTTCGCGATATCGACGGCTTTACGCAATGCCGCTTCGGCGGGCTCGAGCAGCAGGCAGTGCTGCGCCTTGTAGATGGGCTTGCCGGTGAAATTGCGGTCGGTCGCGTAGACGAGATCGATCTGGACGTGGTGGGTGTCGGGCGTGATGTGCAGCAGGCGGGATCGGGTCATGTAAGCGCTTCGTCTCGATTCATTCCGATACACGCACCTTAACGCGTTAGAAAAATCCGCGAAACCTTTTATTGCGCGTGGTTCCGCCGATTCACGGCACGAGCGGCCAGCGCGCAAGGACTTCGTGTTGCGATTTGCCGAGCCGGCTGCGCACGAGCGCGAACTCACGCACGGTCCATGCGATGGGTTCGATGCGCTCACGCGCGACGCGGTGTTCGTCGTAGAGCAAGGTCACATGAGGCGTGAAACGGGGATGCCGCTTCAGTGCGATGCCTGCCGCTTCCAGCGCCGTGCCGAGCGTTCGTTCGAGCGCGTCGAGCGGCTCGGTGACATCGCCGGAAACGACGAGCGGGCGTCTCGCGCGACGGCCGGAAAAGCTTTCGATACGGTCGAGCGTCACATCGACGGGCGGCAACGCGATTCGGGATGCTGCGGCGCAAGCGTGCGCGGCCACATCGGCGGGAACGCCTGCGAAGGCGCCGAGATAATGCAGGGTGACGTGAAGGCGATCGGCGGGAATCGCCCTCGCCTTCAGCGTGTGCTCGATACGCAGCCGCGCCGCCAGTTCGGCGATGCGCGCGGCGGCGACTGCGTCCGGATAGATCGCGAAGAAGAGCGAGTCGGTGGGGCGATCGGACGCGGAATCAGTCATGCCCCCTCGCAATCAGACGCGGCTCACTCCCACTCGATTGTCGCAGGCGGCTTGCCGGAGATGTCATACACCACCCGATTGATCCCGCGCACTTCGTTGATGATGCGATTGGAAACATGCCCGAGCAGATCATGCGGCAGATGCGCCCAATGCGCGGTCATGAAGTCGAGCGTCTGCACGGCGCGCAGCGCGACGACGTATTCATAGGTGCGCCCGTCGCCCATCACGCCGACGCTCTTGACCGGCAGGAACACCGCGAACGCCTGGCTCGTCAGGTCGTACCACGACTTGCCCGTTTCCTTGTCGATGGTGTTGCGCAGCGTCTCGATAAAAATCGCATCGGCGCGGCGCAGCAGGTCCGCGAATTCGCGCTTCACTTCGCCAAGAATCCGCACGCCGAGACCCGGACCGGGGAACGGATGGCGATACACCATCGCGGGCGGCAGACCGAGCTTCACGCCGAGTTCGCGCACTTCGTCCTTGAAAAGCTCGCGCAGCGGTTCGAGCAGCTTCAAATTCAGCGTCTCCGGCAAACCGCCGACGTTGTGATGGCTCTTGATCGTATGCGCGCCCTTCTTGCCCTTGCCCGCCGATTCGATCACGTCCGGATAAATCGTGCCCTGCGCGAGCCACTTGGCATCGGTGAGCTTGTCCGATTCGTTGTGGAACACTTCGACGAACTCCGCGCCGATGATCTTGCGCTTCGCCTCCGGATCGGTCACGCCCGCAAGCTTCTGCAGGAATTCCTCGCTGGCATCGACGTGAATCACCTTCACGCCCAGGTGATCCGCGAACGTCGACATGACCTGCTCCGCCTCGTTCTGACGCAGCAAGCCGTGATCGACGAACACGCACGTCAGCTGGTCGCCGATCGCGCGATGCAAAAGCGCCGCCGCCACCGACGAATCCACGCCGCCCGACAAGCCGAGAATCACGTGCTCATTGCCGACCTGCGCGCGGATGTTCTCGACCGCCTCGTCGATGTAATGGCCCATCTCCCAATCGGCCTTCGCGCCGCACAGCTCCAGCACGAAACGGTCGAGCATCGCGCGGCCCTGCACCGTATGCGTGACTTCCGGATGCCATTGCAGGCCGTAGAAGCGCCGGTCGTCGTCGGCCATCGCGGCGATCGGGCACGACGGCGTCGAGGCCATCAGCTTGAAACCCGCCGGCAGATCGACGACCTTGTCGCCGTGGCTCATCCAAACCTTGAGCATCGACTCGCCCTTGTCGCTGGCGAAATCCTGAATGCCTTCCAGAAAGCCCGTGTGATTCAGCGCCTGCACTTCCGCATAGCCGAATTCGCGCACGTTGCCGAGTTCGACCTTGCCGCCGAGCTGATCGGCCATCGTCTGCATGCCGTAGCAGATGCCGAGCACCGGCACGCCGAGATCGAAGACGATCTGCGGGGCGCGCGGCGACTTCGCCTCGGTGACGGAGTTCGGGCCGCCGGACAGGATGATGCCCTTCGGCGCGAATTCGCGGATGAACGTCTCGTCGACGTCGTACGGATGGATTTCCGAGTAGACGTGCGACTCGCGGATGCGCCGCGCGATCAGCTGGGTGACTTGGGAGCCGAAATCGAGAATCAGGATTTTGTCGTGCATGGCTGCGGCCAAAGGCTAAGTGAACGAATGATGTCGGTGCTGCCGGAGCGCGGCCTCGCGCCCCGGTCTGCAAATAAATCGACGGCCGGCGCAAAGGCCGACCGTGCTTGTCCTGCGTGTTTCCGTTGCTGCGCGTGCGTGGCTCGTAGCATGCGCTTCACGCCTTCAGCGAGGCGCGCGGCCCGCGTCGGGCGCGAGCGGATCGGCTCTTCGACCCGTCGCCGGATCGATCTCGCCGCTGATGACGGGCTCGATGCGCTTGCCGGTGACCGGATCGACCGCGCGGCCCGTCAGCGGATCGAGCGTGCCGCCGGTGACGGGATCGACCGCGCCGTCCGGGTGCGCGCGAACCGCGCCGGCCGGCGAGACGGGATCGAGCGTGCG
>NZ_JFHD01000032.1 GCF_000698575.1 Caballeronia zhejiangensis | reverse complement strand
CTCGCGACGGCCGCCCTGGCGCGCGGCGCCGTTGGCGCCCGCCGCCGTGCCTGCCGCAGCGCCTTCGCGCGCGGCGCCACCGCTACGTCGATTGCGGTTGCGATCGCCGCCGCCGGTGCGTTCACCGCGTTCGCGCGGCGCGCGCGTGGCCGGTTGCGCTTCGACCGGAGCCGGCGCGGGTTGCGGCGCAGGCTGAATGCCGAACAGATTCTTGATCCACGCGATGAATCCGCCGCTCGCCGGAACGGGCGTCGGCGCGGGCGCGGCCTCGACGGGCGCGGGCTTCACCGGCGCGCTCGGCGCGGGCTTCTCGGGCGTGATGCCCTTCACGGCGGCTTCCTGCTTCGGCTTCACCTCTTCGGTGCGCTTGCTGTAGCCGGTCTCCGATTCGAGCTCGCTCGCCGCTTCGACGGCCATCTTCCACGACGCGCGCGGATCGTCGAGACGCGCATCGTCGTGACGCAGACGCTCAAGCTTGTAGTGCGGCGTTTCGAGATGCTTGTTCGGAATCAGGACGACATTGACCTTGAAGCGCGACTCGATCTTGTTGATTTCCGAGCGCTTTTCGTTGAGCAGGAAGGCGGTCACCTCGACCGGCACCTGGCAATGGATCGCCGCGGTGTTTTCCTTCATCGCTTCTTCCTGAATGATCCGCAGCACTTGCAGCGCGGACGATTCGGTATCGCGGATGTGACCCGTGCCGTTGCAGCGCGGGCACGTCACGTGGCTGCCTTCCGACAGCGCCGGACGCAGGCGCTGACGCGACAGTTCCATCAGGCCGAAGCGCGAAATCTTGCCCATTTGTACGCGGGCGCGGTCGTGCTTCAACGCATCTTTCAGGCGCTGCTCGACTTCGCGCTGGCTCTTGGCCGATTCCATGTCGATGAAATCGATCACGATCAGCCCGCCCAGATCGCGCAGACGAAGCTGACGCGCGACTTCGTCGGCGGCTTCGAGATTGGTGCGCGTCGCGGTTTCCTCGATGTCCGCGCCCTTGGTCGCGCGCGCCGAGTTCACGTCGATGGCGACGAGCGCCTCGGTGTGATCGATCACGATCGCGCCGCCCGACGGCAGCGGCACCGTGCGCGAGTACGCGGTTTCGATCTGATGCTCGATCTGGAAGCGCGAGAAGAGCGGCACGTCGTCGTGATAGCGCTTCACCTTCGAGAGGTTGTCGGGCATCACGATATCCATGAAGGCGCGCGCCTGGTCATGGATTTCGGTCGTGTCGATGAGAATTTCGCCGATATCCGGCTGGAAGTAGTCGCGAATCGCGCGGATGACGAGGCTCGATTCGAGATAAATGAGCATCGGCTGGCCGGCGACGCCGCTCTGCGACGCGGCTTCGATCGCGCGCCACAGTTGCATCAGGTAGTTCAGGTCCCACTGGAGCTCTTCCGCCGAACGGCCGATACCCGCCGTGCGCGCGATGATGCTCATGCCTTCCGGCAGTTCGAGCTGCGCCATGGTTTCGCGCAGTTCCTGCCGTTCGTCGCCTTCGATGCGGCGCGACACGCCGCCGCCGCGCGGGTTGTTCGGCATCAGGACGAGGTAACGTCCGGCCAGCGAGATGAACGTGGTCAGCGCCGCGCCCTTGTTGCCGCGCTCTTCCTTCTCGACCTGGACGATGAGTTCCTGGCCTTCGCGCAGCGCGTCCTGAATGCGCGCGGAGCGCATCTCGACGCCATCGCGGAAATACTGGCGGGCGACTTCCTTGAACGGCAGGAAGCCGTGGCGGTCTTCACCGTAGTTGACGAAGCAGGCTTCGAGCGACGGCTCGATGCGGGTGACGACTCCCTTGTAGATGTTGCCTTTGCGCTGTTCGCGCCCGGCGGTTTCGATGTCGATATCGATGAGCTTCTGCCCATCGACGATGGCGACGCGCAATTCCTCTTGCTGCGTCGCGTTAAACAGCATTCGTTTCATGAAACGGCTCCAGAATGGCTCCGTCCTCCCTCGTCGTGCGAATCGGCGTCGGTGACTGATGCATCACGCGCGCGAAGCGGGAAGGTGGGCGTGCCACGCTTTTTTGTGTGTTGTCACAAAGCACGCTGGAGCGGGACTTCTGGCGGGAGAATTGCCGAAAGCAGGCCGCGGCTTCCGCATCGGACAGCCGCGCCGTGGGGCGCATTGCGAAGCAACTGCGAGACGTACGACAGATCGCTCGGCTCGTGGCGAGGATGAACGGCGGCGCTGCGGCTCCGCGTCTCAAAATGGACGCGCCGAACCGGCCTGCGCTCTTGCAAAGAGCCTGATTCCTCCCAACGGCGGCCGCGAGGAAGAGCGGTCTCGCGCAAACCGGCGCGATGCTTCGTAACCGATCCTCTTTGCTGCCTTGCCGCGCCGGCACGGCCGCGGGCCCGACTTGTTTCTGTCGGCTCCCGTCGGCTCGCGGCCGCATGTCTCGCCTCGTTTGCGGCGTTGTCGCGCTTCGCAGAAATCAGCGCAGCAGCGATTTCGCCGTCAGTTGTTCGCAAAATCGGCGAGCGTCGATTTGCCTTTTTCTCCCGCTCGACGGCAGGGTCGATCCGGGCTGGCATCCGGTTTTGCCGGGCGCCGTCGCTTCTCGCCGATAAAATTCTTTTTGACCAAAAATCCGTTACCGTCGGCGATCGACTCGACCGAACGCGCCTGTGGGCTCCGTCCTTGCCGGTGATATCGCCGTGCGTGCAACTCGTCGCTCTCGATTTTCCGGGTGAGCAACCGACCTTGGGCGCAAGTAAAATGATGGTTTATCGCTTGCACCGATACAGTCTGAATAATTCGGCCGCTGCTTGATCCTAAGCGTCGACCTTTTCAGGCTGCTCGCAAATTATATTCAGAATGAATGAGTTAGGCAAAACATCCCATAAACAGGTCGCAAGCGAACAAGTGTCGATGATCGAAGTCGACGAAACGGCCGCCGGTCAGCGGATCGACAATTTTTTGCTGCGCGTCTGCAAGGGCGTCCCGAAGAGCCATATTTACCGCATTCTCCGAAGTGGCGAAGTGCGCGTGAACAAGGGACGCATCGACGCGGCTTACCGGCTCGAGTTGGGCGATCTCGTGCGCGTGCCGCCGATCCGCATCGCGCAGCAGGACGCGGCGCCGGTGTCGTCGAACGCGCCCGCCGCCGAATTCCCGATTCTCTTCGAGGACGACCATCTGATCGTCATCGATAAACCGTCCGGCGTCGCGGTGCATGGCGGCAGCGGCGTCGCGTTCGGCGTCATCGAGCAGTTGCGCAATGCGCGGCCGCACGCAAAATTTCTCGAACTGGTGCATCGGCTGGATCGCGAGACGTCGGGCGTGCTCATGCTCGCCAAGAAGCGCCAGGCGCTCGTCGGGCTGCACGAGCAGATTCGCGAAAATCGGGTCGACAAGCGCTATTACGCGTGCGGTCACGGCGACTGGCAGAGCGACTGGGGCCGCCGGCGCATCGTCAAGGCGCCGTTGCATAAATATGTCGCAGCGGATGGCGAGCGGCGCGTGCGAATCCAGGAGAACGGGCTGCCGTCGCATACGGTCTTCAATCTGATCGAGCGCTGGCGCGACTACGCGTGGGTCGAGGCAGAGCTGAAAACCGGCCGCACGCACCAGATTCGCGTGCACATGGCGAGCATCGGCCTGCCGATCGCGGGCGACGCCAAATACGGCGATTTCGCGCTGAACAAGGAATTGGCCCGCCCGAGCGCGAAACCGTCGCTGAAACGCATGTTTTTGCACGCGTATCGACTGAAAATCACGCACCCGGCGACGGGCGAGCCGCTGCAATTCGAAGCGCCGCTGCCCGTCGAGTGCAAACGGTTCATCGAACAACTGAAAAACCGGGAGACCGAGTAAATGGCGCGGCAGCAATTCGATCTGATCGTTTTCGACTGGGACGGCACGCTGATGGATTCGACCGTCCACATCACGCGCAGCATTCAGGCCGCGTGCCGCGACCTCGGGCTGCCGGTTCCCGCCGATGAATCCGCGAGCTATGTGATCGGCCTCGGCCTGAAGGACGCGCTGCAGATATGCGCGCCGACGCTCGATCCGTCCGACTATCCGCGCCTGGCCGAACGTTACCGCTTCCATTTCCTGACGATGGGCCAGAAAACCGAACTCTTCGGCGGCGTGCGCGAACTGCTGCAGGAATTGCGCGATCTCGGCTATTTTCTCGCGGTCGCGACGGGCAAGAGCCGCGTCGGACTGAATCGCGCGCTCGACGAATCGCGGCTCACGAGCCTCTTCGACAGCACGCGCTGCGCGGACGAAACGTTCTCGAAGCCGCATCCCGCAATGTTGCAGGAACTCACGCGCGAGCTCGGGCAGGATCTCGGGCGCACGGTGATGATCGGCGACACGACGCACGATCTGCAGATGGCGATCAACGCGGGCGCGGCGGGCGTCGGCGTCGGTTATGGCGCGCATCCGGCCGATTCTCTCGCGGCGCTCAAGCCGCAGTACTGCGCCGACAGCGTCGCGTCGCTCGCCGGCTGGCTGCGGGAGCACGCATGAGCGAACCGGTGCGGGTATGCGCGTCCGACGAACTCGTCGATGGCGGCGCGGGCGTGCGCGTCAACGCGACCGAAGCGAGCGGCGACGCGGTCGTGTTCTTCGTCCGATACGGCGGCGAAGCGTTCGGTTATCTGAACCGGTGCGCGCACGTGCCGATGGAGCTCGACTGGAACGAGGGCCAGTTCTTCGAAAGCTCGGGCCTATACTTGATGTGCGCGACGCACGGGGCGATCTACGAGCCCGATACCGGCAAATGCGTCGGCGGTCCTTGCCGCGGCGCGCGCCTGCGGGCCGTGACGGTCGAAGAGCGCGACACGCCGGAAGGGCGCGCGGTCTTCTGGCTGCCCGACGACGCCGTGCGTCCCGCCTGATTCAATCTCTACACATCCACGACGCATGTCCGACAACATTCCGCCGCGCAATAACGACAACTGGGAGCGCGAAGCGCTCGAACGCATCGCGCTCGCCGCGATTCGCGAGCAGCGCGCCGCGCGTCGCTGGCGCATCTTCTTTCGCTTCCTGTTTCTCGGCGTGATCGCGCTGATCGCCTGGGGCGTGTTCGATTTCACCGGCGATCGTGCCGCGAAGGCTGGCAAGCACACGGCGCTCATCGATCTGCAGGGCGAGATCTCCGCGAACAGCGATGCCAGCGCCGACAACATCGACGGTGCGCTACAGAGCGCGTTCGAGGACGAGAACACGGCGGGCGTGATTCTGCGCATCAACAGTCCGGGCGGCAGTCCGGTGCAGGCGGGAATCATCAACGGCGAAATCCGGCGGCTGCGCGCGAAGTATCCGAAGACGCCGCTGTACGTGGTCGTCGACGACATGTGCGCGTCGGGCGGCTATTACGTCGCGGCGGCGGCGGACAAGATTTACGTCGACCGCGCGAGCATCGTCGGCTCGATCGGCGTGCTGATGGACGGCTTCGGCTTCACGGGCCTGATGGACAAGCTCGGCATCCAGCGCCGCATGCACACGTCGGGCGCGAACAAGGGCGCGTTTGACCCGTTCTCGCCGGAAACGCCCGCGATGAACGCGCACGCGCAGGAAATGCTCGATCAAATTCACACGCAGTTCATCGATGCCGTGAAGCTCGGGCGCGGCAAGCGTCTGAAGGATGATCCGGAGCTGTTCTCGGGCATGTTCTGGACCGGCGAAAAGAGCGTCGAACTCGGTCTCGCCGATGGTTTCGGCGACGCCAGCTATGTCGCGCGCGAGGTCATCAAGCAGCCGGATATCGTCGATTACACGCAAAAGGAAAGCATCAGCGAGCGTGTGGTGCGGCGCTTCGGCGCATCCGTGGGCGATGCCGCCATGCGCGCGCTCACGCTCGGCGGCAAGCCTCAGTTGCGCTGAGTTTATGAAGCCAGCAAGAGGAAGATCGCCGGGCGCTTATGCAGGTCCGGCGCGGCCTGCTTCTTCCAGTCGGCCGCCGTGCGCGTGACGATGTTTTCGCCCGGCAGCGTCAGATCGACGGCGACGCAAATGAGCGTCGACGGCGCGCAGCCAGCGATGAGCGCGTCGAGCATCGCCTTATTGCGATAGGGCGTCTCAATGAAAATCTGCGTCTGATTGGCCTTGCGCGACAGTTGCTCCAGCTCGCGCAGCCGTTTCGCGCGTTCGCCGGCATCGACCGGCAGATAGCCGTTGAACGCGAAGCTCTGGCCGTTCATGCCGGAAGCCATCAGCGCGAGCAAGATCGAGCTCGGTCCGACGAACGGCACGACCTTCACGCCACGCTGATGCGCGCGCCGCACGAGCAACGCACCGGGATCGGCGACGGCGGGACAGCCCGCTTCGGAGACGAGGCCGGCGTCGGTGCCGGCGAGGATCGGCGCGAGCAGCTTGTCGATTTCCGCTGGCGGCGTGTTCACGTTCAGCTCGCGCACCTCGATTTCCTGAATCGGACGTTCGGTGCCCACTTTCTTCAGAAAGGCGCGCGTCGTTTTGGCGTTTTCGCCGATGTAGTACGCGAGCGCGGCCGCCTGCGCGCGCACCGGTTCGGGCAGAACTTGGGCGAGCGCGTCGGCGTCGCCTTCGCCGAGCGTGTTCGGAATCAGATAGAGAACGCCGCTCATGCCGCCTCCAGCACCGGATGGCCGGCGTTCGCGAGCATTCCGGTCAGCGCGATCAGCGGCAGGCCGATCAGCGCGGTGGGATCGTCGGATTCGATCGCTTCGAGCAACGCGATGCCCAGGCCTTCCGCCTTGGCGCTGCCGGCGCAGTCGTACGGCGTTTCGGCGCGCAGGTACGTCTCGATCTGGGCGTCCGAATAGCGACGAAACCTCACGCGCGTGACGATATCGGCGGATTGCGCGTCGCCCGTGCGGCTGTCGAACAGGCAAAGCGCGCTGTGGAATTCGACGCTGCGTCCGCGCATCGCCTGGAGCTGGGCGAAGGCTTTCTCGTGCGTGCCGGGCTTGCCGATCTGCTTGCCGTCGAAGGTCGCCACCTGATCCGAGCCGATCACGAGGGCGTTCGCGTCGTTGCCGCTCCGTCCGGCCGCCGCACGCGCCTTGGCGATCGAGAGCCGAACCGCGGTCGCTTCGGGCGTTTCGTTGGCGAGCGGCGTTTCGTCGATATCGGGCGACACGACGTCGAACGGAATGCGCAGGCGTTCGAGCAATTCGCGCCGGTAAGGTGAACTGGACGCCAGAATCAGGCGTGGCGGCGATTTCGAAGCTTCAGACATGAGACGAACCGGACAAAAAAGGGTGTAAAAACGACGGGCTGCGATTCAGCCCTTAAGTATTTGACTCGAAAGAACAAAGCCGATATGATTTTGGGCTTTTCATCGGTACGTGCGCGGGCGAAGGCTCTCCTGTCATCGATGAAACCGGTCGAGCCGAAGAGTCAGAAAGCACGAGGTCAGACAGCATGATGCCGGCCAGATGCACATTGGGGCAAATTCGGGCAAGTCGGGCCTGCATCGAAGCTGCATTTAAGCCGAGTCGCGGTGCATACTGAGCACTCACCGGTAGCACTAACCCAAGTAAGGTCAAGCAGGAGCGCACATGACTCAGAATCCTGGCAAACCTGTGAGCCCCGCCGATCCGCGCGCGCTCGACATTTACGAATTCGCCAAGAGCGGCAGGCAATCGGCCGGCGCGCTGCGTGTGTCGCAGATGCCGCGCATGTTAGCCGAAGTGCCGGCTGATGTGCCAGACGGCGATACCGTGTTCACCTGGCAAGGCGAGGGCTCGACCCAGCCGGAATTGCAGGACGACGGCACGGAGGCGCCGCAGCCGTATCTGCGTCTTGCGGTGCACGGTTCGGTGTGGCTCACGTGCCAGCGCTGCCTTCAGCCGTATTCGCAGCATCTCGATGTCGATGCGACATATCGGATCGTGGCGACGGAAGAAGAAGCGGACGAATTTCCGCTCGACGACGATGAAGTCGAAGTGATCGTGGGCTCGCGCCAGTTCGATCTCGTCGACTTGATCGAAGAGGAGTTGTTGTTGTCCTTGCCGCTCGTGCCCAAGCACAACGTATGTCCCGAGACGCACGAAAGTCTGCTTCCGGGCACGGAGGACGACGAGCCGGATGAAAGCGGTGTGACGGATGAGGACGAAAAGCCGAATCCGTTTGCCGTGCTGGAGAAGCTCAAGGGCGGCTCCGACGGCAAGAAGCACTGAAATGGTTTTGTAGCACGCAACAAACTGGTAGCGCGATGTGCGCACCCGATGGCCGAACGGCCGAGGGCTGTCGGCGGATCGGGCTGTGTTAGAATTCGCAAAATTTTTCTGGAGTAATCATGGCAGTTCAGCAAAACAAGAAGTCGCCGTCGAAGCGCGGCATGCACCGTTCCCACGACTTCCTCCCGACGGCTCCGCTGGCTGTCGAGCCGAGCACGGGCGAGGTGCATATGCGCCACCACGTGAGCCCGAACGGCTACTATCGTGGCAAGAAAGTCATCAAGACGAAGAACGACTAAGCGTTCATCGACGCTCGATGCGCCCGCCGGAATCATTCCACGGGCGCGCGGGCGCAACTCGCTCTTGACACTTTCCCGGTACGACGAGAAGGCGGCATTTCACTGCCGCTTTTTTGTGTCCGAAATTCGTCGCGTTCCATGACTGTAAAGATAACCATCGACTGCATGGGAGGCGACCACGGTCCGGCCGTGACCGTTCCCGCTGCCGTCAATTTCGTGCGCTCGCATCCCGACGCGCACCTGATGCTCGTCGGTCTCGAGCAGCCCATCCGCGCTCAGCTCAAGAAGTACAAGGCTTCCGACGAGCCGCGTCTGACCGTCGTTCCCGCCAGCGAAGTCGTCGCGATGGACGACCCGGTCGAAGTCGCGCTGCGCAAGAAGAAAGATTCGTCGATGCGCGTCGCGCTCAATCTCGTGAAAGAGGGCGAGGCGCAGACCTGCATTTCCGCCGGCAACACCGGCGCGCTCATGGCGGTGTCGCGCTATGTGCTGAAGACGCTCGCCGGTATCGAGCGGCCTGCCATTGCGTTCGCGATGCCGAGCCAGAAGGGCTACACCACGGTGCTCGACCTGGGCGCCAACGTCGATTGCGAACCCGAGCATCTGCTGCAGTTCGCGGAGATGGGCCACGCGCTCGTATCGGCGATCGAAGGGCGCGAACGGCCCACGATCGGTCTGCTCAACATCGGCGAAGAAGTCATCAAGGGCAACGAAACGATCAAGCGCGCGGGCGAGCTGCTGCGCGCGAGCACGCTCAACTTCTACGGCAACGTGGAAGGCAACGACATCTATAAAGGTACGACCGATGTCGTCGTGTGCGACGGCTTCGTCGGCAATGTCGCGCTGAAGACCTCCGAAGGTCTCGCGAAAATGCTCGCCGACATGATCAAGGAAGAGTTCAGCCGCAACTTCGCCTCGAAGTTGATGGCGCTCGTCGCGCTGCCCGTGCTGAAGCGTTTCAAGAGGCGTGTCGATCCGGCGCAATATAACGGCGCGGCCTTGCTCGGCCTGCGCGGGCTTGTAATCAAAAGTCACGGTTCGGCCGAGGCCTTCGGGTTTGAGTGGGCCATCAAACGCGGGTATGATGCCGTCAAAAATGGCGTGCTCGAACGCCTGGTGCGCGCGATGGAAGAAAACGCTCCCGCCGCGCGCGAGGCGGACGCGAACGGTCCCGCGTCGGCGGCCGCGGATCAATCGATCCAGCAGGCCGCTTCACAGCCGAACCCACAGCCAAACTCGCAGCCGAACCCGCCGGGCGAGTCCGGTACTGCGCTACATTCGAAGGCATAATGGCTCAATCCAATCTTTACTCTCGCGTGCTGGGCACCGGCAGCTATCTGCCGTCCGAGCGTGTCACGAATCAGGACTTGGCGGACCGTCTCGCGAAGCAGGGCGTCGAGACCAATGACGAATGGATCGTCGCGCGCACCGGCATTCACGCGCGACATTTCGCAGCACCGGATCAAACCACGAGCGATCTCGCGCTGATCGCTTCGCAGAAGGCGATCGAGGCGGCGGGCATCGATCCGCAATCGATCGATCTGATCATCGTCGCGACTTCCACGCCTGACTTCGTGTTCCCGAGCACGGCGTGCCTGTTGCAAAACAAGCTCGGCATCAAGAACAACGGCGCGGCCTTCGACGTGCAGGCGGTGTGCTCCGGTTTCGCCTACGGCGTCGCGACGGCGGACAGCTTCATTCGCAGCGGCATGAACCGCACGGCGCTCGTCGTCGGCGCGGAGACGTTCTCGCGCATTCTCGATTTCAACGATCGCACCACGTGCGTGCTGTTCGGCGACGGCGCGGGCGCGGTCATCCTCCAGGCGTCCGATGAGCCCGGCGTGCTGTCGAGCGCGCTGCACGCGGACGGCAGCTATTCGGACATTCTCTGCACGCCGGGCAACGTGAACGGCGGCGTGGTTCAGGGCAGCGCGTTCCTGCACATGGACGGGCAAGCGGTGTTCAAGCTCGCGGTCAACGTGCTCGAAAAGGTCGCGCTCGAAGCGCTCGACAAGGCGAAGCTCACGCCTGAAGACATCGACTGGCTGATTCCGCATCAGGCCAACATCCGCATCATGCAAAGCACGGCGCGCAAGCTGCATCTGCCGCCGGAGCGCATGGTCGTGACGGTCGGCGAGCATGGCAACACGTCGGCGGCATCGATTCCGCTCGCGCTCGACGTCGCGGTGCGCGACGGCCGCATCAAGCGCGGCGACAACATTCTCATCGAAGGCGTGGGCGGCGGCTTCACGTGGGGCGCGTCGGTCATCCGCTACTGATTCGCCGATCAGATCCCTCTACCCAATTCGTAACTGATCCCTCTTCATCGCTGACCCCGCGCGCTCCTCCAGCGCGCGGTCCATGAGGACATCGCGGATCATTCCAATCAACGAGGACGATATGAAATTTGCGTTCGTTTTCCCCGGACAAGGCTCGCAGTCCATCGGCATGCTCAACGCATTCGCCGATCACGCGATCGTGCGCGAGACCGTACAGCAGGCTTCCGACGCGCTCGGCCAGGATCTCGGCAAGCTGATCGCCGAAGGCCCGGCAGAAGAGCTGAACCTGACGACGAACACGCAGCCCGTCATGCTGACGGCCGCGTATGCGATTTATCGCGTGTGGGAAAAGGAAACGGGCCTGAAGCCTGCGCTCGTCGCTGGTCACAGCCTCGGTGAATACACCGCGCTCGTCGCGGCGGGCGCGCTCGCGTTCGCGGACGCCGTGCCGCTCGTGCGTTTTCGCGCGCAGGCGATGCAGAACGCGGTGCCGGTCGGCGAAGGCGGCATGGCCGCGATCCTCGGCCTCGACGACGACACCGTGCGCGCCGTGTGCGCTGAAGCCTCGTCGGCGGGCGTCGTCGAAGCGGTGAACTTCAATGCGCCGGCGCAGGTGGTCATCGCCGGTTCGAAGGCGGCCGTCGAGAAAGCGTGCGAGCTGGCGAAGGCGAAGGGCGCGAAGCGTGCGCTGCCGCTGCCTGTGTCCGCGCCGTTCCACTCTTCGCTGCTCAGGCCCGCATCGGATCAGTTGCGCGACTATCTCGCCAACGTCGAAGTGAAGGCGCCGCAGATTCCGCTGATCAATAACGTCGATGTCGCGATCGTCTCCGATCCCGCCGCGATCAAGGACGCGCTGGTGCGTCAGGCCGCCGGTCCGGTGCGCTGGGTCGAGTGCGTGCAGGCGATGGCGAAAGACGGCATCACGCACGTCATCGAATGCGGTCCGGGCAAGGTGCTCGCGGGCCTGACGAAGCGTATCGACGGTAATCTCGTCGGCGGCTCGATCTTCGATCCGGCATCGCTCGAAGAAACGCGCAAACTGATCGCTGGCTAAGGACGAACAACATGAATCTGCAAAACCAGGTAGCAATCGTCACGGGCGCGTCGCGTGGCATCGGACGCGCGATCGCGCTTGAACTCGCGAAGCAGGGCGCGACGGTCATCGGCACGGCGACGAGCGAAAGCGGTGCTGCGGGCATCAGCGAAGCGTTGCAGCAAGCGGGCGGAAAGGGCCGTGGCGCGGTGCTGAACGTGAACGACGCCGCCGCGGCGGATGCGTTCATCGACGGCATCGTCAAGGAATTCGGCGGGCTGAACGTGCTCGTCAACAATGCGGGCATCACGAAGGATCAGCTCGCGATGCGGATGAAGGACGACGAGTTCGACGCCGTCATCGATACGAACCTGCGCGCGGTGTTCCGTCTTTCGCGCGCGGTGCTGCGCCCGATGATGAAGGCGCGCGGCGGCCGCATCATCAACATCACGTCGGTGGTGGGTTCGTCCGGCAATCCTGGCCAGGCCAACTACGCGGCGGCAAAGGCTGGCGTCGCCGGCATGACGCGCGCGCTCGCGCGTGAGATCGGCAGCCGTGGCATCACCGTGAACTGCATCGCGCCCGGTTTCATCGACACCGACATGACCAAGGTCCTGCCGGAAGAGCAGCGCACCGCGCTCACCGCGTCTATCCCACTTGGCCGACTGGGCGCGCCCGAAGATATCGCGCATGCTGTGGCATTCCTGGCCTCGCCGTTCGCCGGTTACATCACCGGCACGACGCTGCATGTGAACGGCGGCATGTACATGTAAGGCCTTAATAGGCATTTCGCAGAATTTCGCTTAATATCCGCGCCGGAACGGGCGCGCAAAATGCTCGAAGGAGCAACGTGCGTACCGCTTTCGCGCGGCAGTGAAGAATCGATGCAATGCCGGCCGCCGCCCTCTTGATGAAGGGCAGGACACGGTGGAGCATGGAACTGACGCGTCGTATTTTGCGGGTCCAAACCTGATAAAATGCGCGCACTTGTATTTTTGAACTTTTTTCCCCTCGGAGGGCTGCATGGACAACATCGAACAGCGCGTGAAGAAGATCGTCGCCGAACAACTGGGCGTGGCGGAAGCCGAAATCAAGAACGAAGCTTCGTTCGTGAACGATCTGGGCGCTGACTCGCTCGATACGGTCGAACTCGTCATGGCGCTGGAAGACGAATTCGGCATGGAAATTCCCGATGAAGAGGCCGAAAAGATCACCACGGTTCAGCAAGCGATCGACTACGCGCGCGCCAACGTCAAGGCCTAAGGCCGGACGCGCCAGCGACTCATCGTCAATCAGCTCGATGCATCGTCGCTGCAAACCGATTTGACAGCCACAGGGCACACAGGGCGGTTTCCTGTGGCCGCTGTGGCTTTTGTTTTTCGTCATTCTATGGATAAGGGGTTACCGTGAGCCGTCGTCGAGTTGTTGTTACAGGCCTTGGGCTCGTATCGCCTGTCGGCAATACTGTTGCCGACGGCTGGGCCAATCTGGTCGCGGGCAAGTCGGGCATCGCCAATATCACGAAGTTCGACGCGACGAACTTTTCCACGCGTTTCGCCGGTGAGGTGAAGGGCTTCAATATCGAAGACTACATGCCCGCCAAAGAGGCGCGCCATATGGATACGTTCATCCATTATGGTTTCGCCGCGGGCGTGCAGGCCATGCAGGACAGCGGCCTCGAAATCACCGATGAAAACTCGGAGCGCGTGGGCGTCGTGGTCGGCTCGGGCATCGGCGGTCTGCCGATGATCGAAGTCACGCAAACCGAACTGCTCAATCGCGGCCCGCGCCGCATTTCGCCGTTCTTCGTGCCGGCGTCGATCATCAACATGATCTCCGGCCATCTTTCGATCCGCTTCGGTCTGAAAGGCCCGAATCTGTCGATGGTCACGGCCTGCACCACCGGCCTGCACTGCATCGGCGAGGCGTCGCGACTGATCGAATACGGCGACGCGGACGTCATGATCGCGGGCGGCGCGGAAGCCACGGTTTCCCCGCTCGGCATCGGCGGTTTCGCGGCAGCGCGCGCGCTCTCGCAGCGCAATGACGATCCCGCGACGGCGAGCCGTCCGTGGGACACCGACCGCGACGGCTTCGTTCTCGGCGAAGGCGCGGGCGTGATGGTGCTCGAAGAGTACGAGCACGCGAAGAAGCGCGGCGCGAAGATCTACGCGGAAGTGCTCGGCTACGGCATGAGCGGCGACGCGTATCACATGACCGCGCCGCCGGAAGACGGCGACGGCGGCCGCCGCGCGATGGTCAACGCAATGAAGAACGCGCGCATCAATCCCGATGAAGTGAACTACGTCAACGCGCACGGCACGTCGACGCCGCTCGGCGACATCGCGGAGACGATCGGCATCACGCGTGCGCTCGGCGATCAGGCGAAGAAGGTCGTCGTGAACTCCACCAAGTCGATGACCGGCCACCTGCTGGGCGGCGCGGGCGGCCTGGAGTCGGTGTTCACCGTGCTGGCGATCCACAATCAGGTGTCGCCGCCGACCATCAACATCTTCAATCAGGATCCGAAGTGCGACCTGGACTACTGCGCGAACACCGCGCGGGAGATGAAGATCGACGTGGCGGTCAAGAACTCGTTCGGCTTCGGCGGCACGAACGGCTCGCTCGTCTTCAAGCGCCACTGAGCTCGGCGCGCTCGTCATCGCGGGGATCCATATGGCGAGCGTGTGTGTGAATCGGCCGCATCGTGACGCAGGCGTCGCGATGCGGCCGTCGCGTTTCTTGCGGGGCGCAATGCTCGGCTTCGTAGCCGTTGCGGGAGCGTCGGTGTTCCAGTGCGTTTTCGCGCATGCGGAGCACGCGGGGCACGCCGCCGTGGCTTGCGCGGCGGCGCTGGCGGTGCTCGGGCTGGCGTCGTACCGGTGGATGAACGCCCAGCCATCTGCGATTGGCCTTCTTTCCGACGGCATCACGATCTGGAACCGAAGCGGCGAGATGCGCCACACGAGCATCGCTGGGTGCGCGCAATGGAGCGGACGCCTCATCGCGTTGACGCTTTGCGATACGCGCGGGCGGCGCGAAACGCTCGTCGTCGCGGCCGATTCCGTCGATGCCGACACCTTCCGCCAGCTCTCGGTCCAGGCTCGCCGCGCCGCAGCGTCCCACCTGTAACGACTGTAACGGCGCATGAGCGTTCCGGTAGCCTTACAGGCGGTAACGCTACAATAGCCGTCCGCGCAACTTCCCCAAGCTAATCGGATTTACCAGGTGAGTGAAAAAGAAATCGACCAATTGCTGGTCGAACGTGTCCAGAAGGGTGACAAGGCCGCGTTCGAACTGCTGGTCGCCAAATACCACCGCAAGATCATTCGACTGATCTCGCGCCTCGTGCGCGACCCCGCCGAGGTCGAGGACGTCGCCCAGGACGCCTTCATCAAGGCCTACCGCGCGCTGCCGCAGTTTCGCGGCGAATCGGCGTTTTACACCTGGCTTTACCGCATTGCTGTCAATACGGCAAAAAACTATCTTGCAACTCAGGGCCGCCGCGCTCCCACTTCTACCGAAGCCGATGCAGAAGAAGCGGAAACTTTCTCCGACGCGGACCAACTAAGGGATATCAACACGCCCGAGTCGATGTTGATGAGCAAGCAGATCGCTCAGACTGTCAACGCCGCGATGGCGTTGCTGCCCGAGGAATTGCGCACCGCCATCACGCTTCGGGAGATTGAAGGACTGAGCTACGAGGAAATCGCCGAAATGATGGATTGCCCGATCGGCACCGTCAGATCGAGAATTTTTCGTGCTCGCGAAGCCATTGCGGCAAAATTGCGTCCGTTGTTGGACACTCCCGAAGGCAAACGCTGGTAGGCGGCGAAAACCCTCGGGGCAGGGACGCGATATCTGGGTTGGTGGTGTCACAACGGGGTGTGGTCAAAGATGGGGAGCATCATGGGGTCGGTCTCGGTGCAGAATCAAACACAGGCGGGTTCGCGCGGCGAGCGCATGTCGGCTTTCGTCGACGGCGAAGCGCTCGGCGAAATTGGCAGCATCAGCCAGTTTCTCGCGGATCTGAAAGGCGACGAACGCGCGGCGTGGTCGGAATATCACCTGATCGGCGACGCCTTGCGCTCCGACGATCTCGCGGTCAGCCCGGCGCGCAGCAGCGCGTTCATGGCCGCATTCTCCGAACGTTTCGAAGCTGAGGCGCACGTACTCGCGCCGGCTGCATTGCCGGGCGTGACGGCGAAAGCGCGGGGCGGCATGTTGCGCCGTCGCGTGATGCCGGCCTTCGCGGTTGCCGCGGCGGCCGCTACGCTGACATGGATCGTCGTGCCGCAGCTGCAAGGCGTCGATCGCAACTCGGGCGCGCAGGTGGCGAGCGTCGCGCCGGCGGATTCGTCGATGCAGCGGGTGGCGCTCGCGTCGGTGCCCGCGGTGACCACGCGTACGCCGATCGTCGAAGCGAACATCATCCGCGACGCGAATCTCGATCAGTATCTCGAAGCGCATCAGCAGTTCTCCCAGCAGCCCGCGATGCCCGGTTCGATGCCCCTGATTCGCGCGGCGGCTATAACGCAAGGCCAATAATTTGATGCTGAGTGTGCGGTTGAATAAAACAAGATATTGGGGGCGGCTGCCGGCATTGATGCTCTGCGCAGCCGCGTTGTTGACGGCGGCAACGAGTTCGTTCGCTCAGGGAGACGATCCCGCCACCGCCCGCAAGACAGCCGCCACTCTGCTCAACCGCATCCACGAAGCGGCCCAGCAGCAGAATTACGAGGGCACGTTCGTCTACCAGCGTGGCGCGACGGTGCAGTCGTCGCGCATTACGCACGTCGCCACGCGCGGTGACGGCGAATACGAATCGCTCGAAAGTCTCGACGGCGCGCCGCGCAAGATGCTGCGTCACGACGACGACATGTTCACCTTCGTGCCGGAGCGTCATCTGCTCGTGGTCGAGCATCGGCAGAACCGGGATTCGTTCCCGGCGCTGTTGTCGACGAGTGGCGATCAAGTGCTTTCCGTCTACGATCCGAAGCTGTTGGGCACGGACCGCGTCGCGGGGATCGAAAGCCAGGTGCTGGAGCTCGATCCGAAAGATTCCTATCGTTTTGCCTACAAGCTGTGGGCCGATGCGAAAACCGGCTTGCTGCTGCGCGCGCAAACGCTCGATCCGGACGGGCAAGTCCTCGAGCAGCTTTCTTTCTCTCAGGTGCGTATTGGCGGGCCGATCGACAAGGCGCCGATCGCGAACGGCATTCGCAACACGTCGGGCTGGACCGTCGTGCGGCCGCCCGTGCAGCCGGTCGACATGGAAGCGCAGGGCTGGCAACTGACGCCGACTATCGCGGGCTTTCGCAAGATTCGCGAGTTGCGCCGTCCGATGGCGTCGAGCCAGCAAGGCCAGCCGCCGATTCCGGTCGATCAGGCCGTGTTCTCCGACGGCCTCGCGACGATCTCGGTTTTCGTCGAGCCGGTGGAGAAAAACACGCGCAAGGAAGGCGCGGGGAATAGTGGAGCGACGCACGTTCTGGTGAAGCGCCGCGGGGATTTCTGGATCACCTTGCTGGGTGAAGTGCCGCAAGCCACATTGCAGCAATTTGCTTCTACCATAGAATACAAGCCTTCCAAGTAATCCAGATCCCGGCCTCCAACCTATGAGCAACTTCTCGCTGCGCAAGTTCATCGCGGCCGCGGCGCTCGCCGTGTGCCTGCCGTTCGTATCGCAATCTGCGTCAGCGGTGCCCACGGTGAACCTGCCGGACTTCACGACGCTCGTCGACAAGGTGGGGCCCTCGGTCGTGAACATTCGCACGACCTCGCGCGTCGGTTCGGGCAGCGATCTGCGCGGCCTGCCGCCCGGTCTCGATGAAGGCGACATGTCGGAATTCTTCCGACGCTTCTTCGGCATTCCGATGCCGGGTCAGCCGCCTCGTGGAGGTGGCGGCGGCGGAAATAACGGCGGCGGAAGTCAGGGCGATCAGGGCAAGGGCGGCAGCCGCAACGCGCCCGACGACAACCAGGACAACTCGGAGCAGAGCAGCGGCGTCGGCTCGGGCTTCATCCTGTCGACCGATGGCTACGTGATGACCAACGCACACGTCGTCGACGATGCCGACACCATCTACGTCACACTCACGGACAAGCGCGAATTCAAGGCGCGTCTCGTCGGCGTCGACGAGCGCACGGACGTCGCCGTCGTGAAGATCAGCGCATCGAACCTGCCGGCGATCACCATCGGCGATTCGAACAAGGTGCGCGTCGGCGAGTGGGTGCTCGCAATCGGTTCGCCGTTCGGCCTCGACAACACCGTGACCGCGGGCATCGTCAGCGCGAAGGGGCGCGATACGGGCGATTACCTCCCGTTCATCCAGACCGATGTCGCCGTGAATCCGGGCAACTCGGGCGGTCCGCTCATCAACATGGCGGGCGAGGTGATCGGTATCAATTCGCAGATTTACAGCCGCACGGGCGGTTTCATGGGCATCTCGTTCGCGATTCCGATCGACGAAGCCATGCGCGTCGCCGATCAGCTTAAGACGTCGGGCAAGGTGGTGCGCGGGCGCATCGCGGTGGCGATCGGCGAAGTGACGAAGGACGTCGCGGATTCGCTGGGCTTGCCGAAAGCGCAGGGCGCGCTCGTGTCGAGCGTCGAATCGGGCGGGCCGGCCGACAAGGCCGGCGTGCAGCCAGGCGACATCATCCTCAAGTTCAACGGTCAGAACGTCGAGACCGCGACCGATCTCCCGCGCATGGTCGGCGATACGAAACCCGGCACGAAGACCACGCTCACGATCTGGCGCAAGGGCCAGACGCGCGATCTGTCGATCACGGTCGCCGAAATGCAGCCGGACAAGGTCGCGAAGACCGAGCAGAAGAAACCGCCGCAGCCGAAGGAGCGCGCGAGCAATTCGCTCGGCATGGCGGTGAGCGACATTCCGGCAGATCAAAAGAAGGCGCTCAAGCTGTCGAGCGGCGTTCAGGTCGATGCCGTCGAGGGACCGGCGGCACGCGCGGGCTTCCAGAAGGGCGACATCATCATGCGTATCGGCGATACGGATATCACGAGCGCCAAGCAGTTCCAGGAAGTCGCGCAGGGCCTCGACGCGAGCAAGATGGTCGCGATTCTCGTGCGTCGCGGCGACAACACGCAGTTCGTGCCGGTGCGCCCGCGCGTGCCGGCGCAGAAATAAGCGCGATGACGTCGAAGCCAGGCGCGGCCTTCATTCTGTACGGGCGCGCCTGGTGTCATCTGTGCGAGGACATGCGGGCCGAACTCGAGCCAATCGCCGCGCAACACGGCATTCCGATCGAATGGATCGACATCGACGAAGATCCGCTGCTCGAAGCGCGCTACGACGAACGCGTGCCGGTTCTGGCGCTCGATGGCGTCGAGCTGTGCCAGTACCGGCTCGACGCTGACGCGGTACACGCAGCGCTGCTCGCGCGCGGTCGGTGAGGGCGGCGCAGGCGAAATCCGCCGGGGCACCCCCGTTTTCGGCTAAAATGCTCAAGTTTTCCCCAAATTTTCAAGGCGTGCTCCGCGTTGGTGAGGGCGCGCCTTTTTCGCTTTTTTTGGCACGATCGGCACTGAATGGATCATATTCGTAACTTCTCGATCATCGCGCACATCGACCACGGCAAGTCGACGCTCGCTGACCGCATCATCCAGTTGTGCGGCGGCCTGTCCGACCGTGAGATGGAAGCGCAGGTGCTCGATTCGATGGACCTCGAGCGCGAACGTGGCATCACGATCAAGGCGCAGACCGCGGCGCTGACCTACAAGGCGCGCGACGGCCGCGTCTATAACCTCAACCTGATCGATACGCCGGGGCACGTCGACTTCTCCTACGAAGTCAGCCGCTCGCTATCCGCGTGCGAAGGCGCGCTGCTCGTCGTCGACGCGTCGCAGGGCGTCGAAGCGCAGACGGTGGCGAACTGCTACACGGCCATCGAACTCGGCGTCGAAGTCGTGCCGGTGCTCAACAAGATCGATCTGCCGGCCGCGAACCCCGAAAACGCGATCGCGGAAATCGAGGACGTGATCGGCATTCAGGCCGCGGACGCCGTCCATTGCAGCGCGAAGACGGGTCTCGGCGTCGAGGACGTGCTCGAATCGCTGATCGCGAAAGTGCCGCCGCCCGAGGGCGATCCGGACGCGCCGCTGCAGGCGCTCATCATCGACTCGTGGTTCGACAACTACGTCGGCGTCGTGATGCTGGTGCGTATCGTCAACGGCACGCTCAAGCCGAAGGACAAGATCAAGATGATGGCGACCGGCGCGCAATACCCGGTCGAGCATGTCGGCGTGTTCGCGCCGAAGTCCACGAATCTCGCGCAATTGTCGGCGGGGCAGGTGGGCTTCGTGATCGCGGGCATCAAGGAACTGACGGCCGCGAAAGTGGGCGATACCGTCACGGTCGCGAGCCGTCCGGCCACCGAGCCGCTGCCCGGCTTCAAGGAAGTGAAGCCGCAGGTGTTCGCGGGGCTCTATCCGGTCGAGGCGAATCAGTACGACGCGCTGCGCGAATCGCTCGAAAAGCTGAAGCTCAACGACGCGTCGCTGCAGTTCGAGCCGGAAGTGTCGCAGGCGCTCGGCTTCGGTTTCCGTTGCGGCTTCCTCGGCCTTCTGCACATGGAAATCGTGCAGGAGCGTCTCGAGCGCGAATTCGACATGGACCTCATCACCACCGCGCCGACGGTGATCTACGAGGTCGAGCAGCGCGACGGCACGACCATCATGGTCGAGAATCCGGCGAAAATGCCGGAGCCGCAGAAGATCGAGGAAGTGCGCGAGCCGATCGTCACCGTGAATCTGTATATGCCGCAGGAATATGTCGGCTCCGTCATCACGCTGTGTACGGCCAAGCGCGGCTCGCAGATCAACATGCAGTATCACGGCCGTCAGGTGCAGCTGACCTACGAAATCCCGATGGCGGAAATCGTGCTCGACTTCTTCGACCGCCTGAAGTCGACGTCGCGCGGCTATGCGTCGATGGACTACGAGTTCAAGGAATATCGCGCGGCGGATGTCGTCAAGGTCGACATGCTCATCAACGGCGACAAGGTCGATGCGCTGTCGGTCATCGTGCACCGTTCGCAGAGCCAGCATCGCGGCCGCGAAGTGGCGTCGAAGATGCGCGAACTGATTCCGCGTCAGATGTACGACGTGGCGATCCAGGCGACCATCGGCTCGAACATCATCGCGCGCGAGAACATCAAGGCGCTGCGCAAGAACGTGCTCGCGAAGTGCTACGGCGGCGACATCTCGCGCAAGAAGAAGCTGCTCGAGAAGCAGAAGGCCGGCAAGAAGCGCATGAAGCAGGTCGGCTCTGTCGAAATCCCGCAAGAGGCTTTCCTGGCGATTTTGCGCGTCGACGAGTAACGCGCGCACGGCGAAGCAAACAACGATAACAACCGGAAGCGATTGATGAATTTCGCATTGATTCTTTTGATCCTCGTCGTATTGACGGGTATTGCCTGGGTGCTCGACAAGCTGGTGTTTCTGCCGCAACGGCGCCGCGCCGCCGACGCCGCGGTGGCCGAGTTCGATCGCCAGCAGGAGCGCGTCGGCGAGCGTTTCGCCGATGAAAACGCCCCGCAGACGCGCGCCCGCCTGCACGACGACAAGCTGCGCCAGCCGTGGTGGCTCGAATACACGGCGAGCTTCTTCCCGGTGATTCTCGCGGTATTCGTCGTGCGCTCGTTCATCATCGAGCCGTTCAAGATTCCGTCCGGCTCGATGGTGCCGACGCTGCTCGTCGGCGACTTCATCCTCGTGAACAAGTACGAATACGGCCTGCGCATGCCGATCACGAACACGAAGATGACCAACGGCAGCCCGCTCAAGCGCGGCGATGTCGTCGTGTTCCGGTATCCGAAGGACGAATCGGTCGACTACATCAAGCGCGTGATCGGCCTGCCGGGCGATACCGTCGCGTACGAAGACAAGAAGCTCACGATCAACGGCAAGCCGGTGCCGGAGACGCCGCTGCCCGATTATTTCGACGACGAGCGCATCGGTTACGCGAAGCAGTTCGAGGAAGATCTCGACGGCCGCAAGAACGCGATCCTGAACAATCCGCAAGTGCCGCCGTTCATCGTCGGCGCGGACGATTTCCCGTTCCGCGACAACTGCAATTACAACGCTCAGGGCGTGACGTGCAAAGTCCCGCCGGGCAACTACTTCATGATGGGCGACAACCGCGACAACAGCGCGGACAGCCGCTACTGGGGCTTCGTGCCGGACAAGAACATCGTCGGGCGCGCCTTCTTCATCTGGATGAACTTCAGCAATCTCAAGCGCATCGGCGCTTTCCAGTGAACACACATCACGCCGGCTCGTCTCCTGAGACAGCCGGCGTTGCTCATTCTTAAAACAAGCTTCGAAACGGCGTGAAGAAGCGCGGCTAACACCGTCTCGCCACGCGTTTTCCGGCGCGGTCCGGCGGAATCGTCCGCCCGCGCGCCCGCGTTATACTCTCTCCATGCCATCTTCTCCGTTGGAAAGCCGGCTGCGGTACGAATTTCGCAATGCGGAATTGCTGCGCCAGGCGATGACCCACCGCAGTCACAGCGCCACGCACAATGAACGGCTCGAATTTCTCGGCGATTCCGTTCTAAATTGCGTGGTGGCCGCGCTTTTGTTCCAACGATTCAGCAAACTCGACGAAGGCGACCTGTCGCGCGTGCGCGCGAATCTGGTCAAACAGCAGTCGCTTTACGAAATCGCGCAGGCGTTGAACGTGTCCGAAGGCCTGCGGCTCGGCGAAGGCGAATTGCGCAGCGGCGGCTTTCGCCGTCCGTCGATTCTCGCCGACACGCTCGAAGCGATCTTCGGCGCCATCTTCCTCGACGGCGGTTTCGACGCCGCTTTCACCGTTATCAAGCGGCTGTACACGCCGGTGCTCGATCACATCGATCCGCGCACCATCGGCAAGGATGCGAAGACGCTTCTGCAGGAATATCTCCAGGGCCACAAGATCGCGTTGCCGACTTACACCGTTATCGCAACGCACGGCGCCGCGCACAATCAGCAGTTCGAAGTCGAATGCACGGTGCCGAAACTCGACGTGAAAGTGTCCGGTTCCGGCGCGAGCCGCCGCGCCGCCGAGCAGGCTGCCGCGAAGAAGGCGCTCGACGAAGTGATGGCCGCTGCACCGACGCTCGGCATGAAGCCGAAGCGCAAGGGCGCGCGCGCGGCGAAGCAGGTCGAGCCCGAAGTGGTGCCCGGCGTCACCGGCATTCAGGCGGCGCTCGATCTGCGGTCGCCCGATCGTCGCGAGCGTCAACATGCACCGCACGGCACGCAGCAGGCGCCGCAGGAACGCCCGGCCACCGCGCCGCTCGCCGTGATTCGCGCGACGCACGTCGAGCCGTCGGCGGGCGCGTACGCAGCCGCGGACAAGCCCGAACGCGCCGTCATTCACCGGCCGGAGAAAGCGGCGAAAAGCGATGCGACGCAAACGTCCGAACGCAGCGCGAATGCGGACAAGCCCGCGCCGTCCGACGAACGCGACGACGACGCCGGCACGCGCAACAGCGCCGCCGCGGATGCGCCCGCGGGCCGCGTCGTGCGCGCCGCCGACGCCGGTCACTGACGCGCGCATCGAGCGCACATCGCGCCCCCGCGCCCCAACGACTTCTTGCCGCACACATCTATGAACGCTCCTACTTCTTCCGGTTTCCGCTGCGGCATGGTCGCGATCGTCGGCCGTCCTAACGTCGGCAAGTCGACGCTGATGAACGCGCTCGTCGGCCAGAAGGTGAGCATCACCTCGCGCAAGGCGCAGACGACGCGCCACCGCATCACCGGCATCAACACGTTCGACGACGCGCAGTACATTTTCGTCGACACGCCCGGTTTCCAGACACGTCACAGCGGCGCGCTGAATCGCTCGCTGAACCGCGCGGTGACGTCGACGCTCACGTCCGTCGATGCGATTCTCTTCGTGATCGAAGCGGGCCGCTTCGGTCCGGACGACCAGAAGGTGCTCGATTTGATCCCGACCGGCACGCCGACTTTGCTGATCGCAAACAAGCTGGATCGCGTCGGCGACAAGAGTTCGCTCTTTCCCTTCATGCAGCAGATGTCGGCCTTGCGGGACTTCCGCGAGATCGTGCCGCTGTCGGCGAAAAACGTCGACGACATCAAGCGCCTCTTGTCGGTCGTGAAGCCGTATCTGCCGGAAGGCGAGCCGATCTACGGCGAGGACGATCTGACCGATCGCAGCGAACGCTTCCTCGCCGCCGAAATTCTGCGCGAGAAGGTGTTCCGCTGGACCGGCGACGAACTGCCGTACACGAGCACGGTGCTCATCGACAAGTTCGAGACCGAAGGGCGTCTGCGCCGCGTGTTCGCGACGATTCTCGTCGATCGCGACATGCACAAGGCGATGATCATCGGCCAGAAGGGCGCGAAGCTGAAGCAGATCAGCACCGAGGCGCGGCTCGACATGGAGAAGCTCTTCGACGGTCCCGTGTATCTCGAAACCTTCGTCAAGGTGAAGAGCGGCTGGGCGGACAACGAAGCGGGCCTGCGCGCGTACGGCTACGAGTGATGCATGGACGACGGCCCGAACGACGCCCGGATGATTCCGCCCGCCGATGATCGTCCCGACGACGATTTCGACGCGGAAGAGCGCCCGGCCGCGCGCGCCGTGCCAAAGCGGCGGCGCGCGGCGCCGTCATCGACATCCGATGCCGAGTCTGCGCCGAGAAAGCCGCGTTCGGATTTTCGCGTCGCCGAGCAGCCGGGATTCGTGCTGCACAGTTATCCGTATCGCGAGACGAGTCTGATCATCGACGTGTTCTCGCGCGATCACGGGCGCGTCGCGCTCGTCGCGAAGGGCGCGAAGCGTCCGCATTCCGCGCTGCGCGGCGTATTGCAGACGTTTCAGCCGCTGGGACTTTCGTGGACCGGCAAGGGCGAAGTCCGCACGCTGACGACCGCCGAATGGGTCGGCGGCATGTTGCCGCTCGCCGGCGACGCGTTGCTATGCGGCTTCTACGTCAATGAATTGCTGGTGAAGTTCTGCGCCCGCGAGGACGCGCATCCGGCGCTCTTCAACCATTACGTGCTGACGCTCTCGCGCCTCGCGCACGACGAACCCGCCGCTCAGGTGTTGCGTTCATTCGAATGCGTGCTGCTGCGCGAAACCGGCTACGCGATGAATCTCGTGCGCACGGTGACACGCCAGCCGGTCGCCGCCGACGCCCGCTATGTATTCGATCCAGACCGCGGCGTGCGCGAGGCGTCGGACGATCTTCCGGCGCAATGGCCGATGATTTCGGGGCAAACGCTCATCGACATGGAGCGCGACGACTACACGAATCCGCAGACCGCCGCGCAGAGCAAGACGCTGATGCGCTTTCTGCTGAATCACTACCTGGGCGGCACGCCGCTCGCCACCCGTCAGATATTGATCGACCTGCAAAAACTATGAGCTTCTTTCTCACATCGCCTGCGAATGTGATCGATCTGGGCGTGAACATCGATCACGTCGCCACGTTGCGCAACGCGCGCGGCACGTCGTATCCCGATCCGATCCGCGCGGCGCTCGCCGCCGAGGAAGCGGGCGCGGACGCCATCACGCTGCATCTGCGCGAGGATCGCCGTCATATCGTCGATGCCGATGTGCGCACGCTGCGTCCGCTCCTCAAAACGCGTATGAATCTCGAATGCGCGGTGACGCGCGAGATGCTCGACATCGCGTGCGAGATCAAGCCGCACGACGTCTGTCTCGTGCCGGAAAAGCGTCAGGAAGTGACGACTGAAGGCGGCCTCGATGTCGCCGGCCGCTTCGAAGAGGTCAAGGCCGCGTGCAGGCAACTCGCCGACGCGGGCGCGCGCGTGTCGCTTTTCATCGATCCTGACGAGGCGCAGATTCGCGCCGCGAAAGAGGCGGGCGCGCCCGTCATCGAACTGCACACGGGCCGATATGCCGAAGCGCACGACGAAGCCGAACAGCAACGCGAATTCGAGCGCGTCGCGGCGAGCGTCGATGTCGGCAACGCGCTCGGGCTGAAGGTGAACGCGGGCCACGGCCTGCACTACACCAACGTGCAGGCGATCGCGGCGTTGCCGGGCATCGTCGAGCTGAACATCGGACATGCGATCGTCGCGCATTCGATCTTCGCCGGCTGGGACAACGCCGTGCGCGAGATGAAGGCGATCATGGTCGCGTCGCGTCTCGCGTCGGCCAACGCGCGCTGAGCGGGCACATCATGGCGATCTACGGAATTGGCACGGATGTCGTGCAGGTGAGCCGCGTCGCGGCGGTCATGAGACGCACCAAGGGCCGCTTCGCCGAAAAGGTGCTCGGCCCCGACGAACTGCGCGTCTACCACGCGCGCAACGCGCGTTCGGAAGTGCGCGGTCTCGCGTTTCTCTCGACGCGCTTTTCGGCTAAGGAAGCGTTCTCGAAGGCGATCGGCCTCGGCATGCGCTGGCCGATGACGTGGCGCGCGCTGCAGACGCTCAACGAGCCGAGCGGCAAGCCGATGATCGCGGCCTCCGGCGAACTCGCGCAATGGCTCGAGCAACGCGGCATCACGGCGAAAGTCACGGTCAGCGACGAGCGCGATTACGCGGTGTCGTTCGTGATCGCGGAAGTGGCCGACAGCGCGCCCGGCCAATCCTGAATTCAATCCAACCAAGACTAAAAGCCAATTGAATCCGATGAAACGCACTCCCGGCCCCGTCATGTTCGACGTCGCCGGCACGACGCTCTCCGACGCGGATATCGAACGCATCACGCATCCGATGACGGGCGGCATCATTCTCTTCGCGCGGCATTTCACCGACCGCGCGCAACTCGTTGCGCTGACCGATGCGATCCGCGCGGTACGCGATGACATCCTCATCGCCGTCGATCACGAAGGTGGCCGCGTGCAGCGTTTTCGCACCGACGGCTTCACCGTGCTGCCCGCGCCGGGCAAGCTCGGCGAGCTGTGGGACAAGGACGTGCTCGCCGCGACGAAGGCGGCGACCGCGTTCGGATACGTGCTCGCGTCGGAGTTGCGCGCGTGCGGCATCGACATGAGCTTCACGCCGGTGCTCGATCTGAACTACGGACAGTCGAAAGTGGTCGGCGATCGCGCCTTTCACGCCGATCCGCGCGTCGTGACAATGCTCGCGAAGAGCCTGAATCACGGCCTCGCGCTCGCGGGCATGGCGAACTGCGGCAAGCATTTTCCGGGTCACGGTTTCGCCGAAGCCGATTCGCACGTCGCGCTGCCGACCGACGATCGCACGCTCGACGAGATCCTCGCCGCCGATGTGCGCCCGTACGACTGGCTCGGCATGTCGCTGGCGTCGGTGATTCCGGCGCATGTGATTTACACGAAGGTCGACGACAAACCGGCGGGATTCTCGCGCATCTGGCTGCAGGACATCCTGCGCGGCAGGCTCGGCTTCAACGGGGCGATCTTCAGCGACGATCTGTCGATGGAAGCCGCGCGCGCGGGCGGCACGCTCACCGAGGCCGCGACGGCCGCGCTCACGGCGGGCTGCGACATGGCGCTGATCTGCAATCAGCCGGAAGAGGCGGGCAAGGTGCTGGAGCAGTTGCGCTATACGCCGCCGAAGGCGTCGGCGCAGCGTCTCAAGCAGATGCGTCCGCGCGGCAAGGCGCTGCGCTGGAGCAAGCTGCAGGCGCAGGCCGAATATCAGGCGGCGCGCGCGCTCGTCAAAGAGATGCTCGGGTAAACGAAAAACGCCACGGATCTCGTGGCGTTTTTTTGTGGCAGGTGAAATCAGGACGATTCCAGCTTCATCCGCTGCAGCTTGTTGTAGAGCGTCTTCGGGCTGATGCCGAGCAGCGTCGCCGCGCGGTGACGCGTGCCACCGACCGCTTCGAGCGTCGCGCGAATCAGCATGTCCTCGACGTCCGCGAGCGCGGTGCCGACCGTCACCTGCACGCTGCTGCCGTTGAGACCGCGACCGCCGAGGCCGCCCGGCTCATCGACGCGCAATGTCTCGATCGTCTCGCCCGACGCGTGATACGCGCGCCGCACGCGCTCGCGCAGCTCGCGCACGTTGCCGGGCCATTCGGTCGCGATGCACTCGCGGATAAACGCCGGGCTGATACGCTTCGGCGAGCCGCTCGTGATCCCGGCGATGTGATTCTCGCGGTTCAATTCGTCGACGAGCGTTTCGGCGATCAGCGCGATGTCGTCGTCGCGATCGGCGAGCGGCGGCAGCATGATCGACGACGCCGACAGACGCTGAAACAGATCCTCGCGCATCGCGCCGCTCGCGACGGCTTCGCGCATCGGCGTGCGGGACGCGGCGATCAGGCGGAAGTCCGTCATGATTCGATTGCTGCCGCCGACGCGCATGAACGTCTGCGAATCGAGCGCGCGCAGGAGCGCTTCCTGTTGCGCGGCGGGCAGCAGATCGATCTGGTCGAGGAACAGCGTGCCGCCGCCCGCCTGTTCGAGCAGACCCGGCTCGCGGTTCTCGGCGCCCGCGAAGGCGTTGCGCTCATGGCCGAAGAGAATGCTTTCCATCGAGCGCTGCGTGCCGTCGGGCGCCTGGCGGCTCGCGGAACAATCGAACGTGACGAACGGGCCTTTGCGACGGCGGCTCAATTGATGGATCGTGCGCGCCGCGATCTTCTTGCCCGTGCCCGGATCGCCGCAGATCAGCACAGCGGCTTCGGTCGGCGCGGTGTGCTCGATCAGATCGTAGACGTGCTGCATCGCTGCGCTGCGGCCGATCATGTCGCCGAAATGGCCGAGATCGCGCAGCGTCGTTCGCAGCGACTGGACTTCCTCGGTGAGCTCGTACGGCCGCGGAATGCGCGCAAGCAAGCTGCGCAAGCGCGGGATGTTCACGGGCTTCAGCAGATAGTCCCAGATGCCGTGTCGCAAGCCTTCGATCGCGCTTTCCACCGTCGCATTCCCTGTCATCACGATGACCGGCAGCGCGCCATCGGGCGGTTGTGAGGGGAGGCTCGGCAACAAGTCGAGACCGCTGCCGTCCGGCAGATTCAGGTCGATCAGCACGACATCGGGGATGAAGCGGGTCAGCGCGGAGCGCGCCTCGGCGAGCGTCGTCGCGGTATCGACGGAAAAGCCGTCTGCCGTGAGGATCGCGGACAGGCCGGAGAGGCTATTGGGATCGTCTTCGACAATCAGTGCGTGTGGCATGGCGGACCAACGTATCAAAGTGGACTGTAATGCGCCGTTTCCGCGTGGGATCGGGCGTGTCGTGGGCGGAATACCGCGCCGCTTTCCGGCGTTCGGCGCGTACCCCGCTGCGGTTTTTTGTCCTGCGTTACTCGTTCGGCATCGTTGTGCTGCAAGCGCGTCATTGCGGTCTGAGATGCAGTTCGTTGCTGACCGACTGCACGCCCGGGACACTGCGCGCCACGGCCAGCGCTTTCTGAATCTGCACCTCCGAATCTGCGTATCCCGACAACTGCACGACGCCGCGATACGTCGCGACGCTCACCGGCAATGGCTTCAACTGCGGATCGGCGGCGAGCGCGGCTTTCACGCGAGCGGCGAGCGCAGCGTCGTCGGTTGCGATTTCGCCGCCGGTGTTCGCATTCGCCGATGTCGCCGGACTCGACTTGCAGCCGGCGATGAGAGCAAAGGCGGGCAATGCGAGCGCCGCGACGATCAGAAACCTGCTCCGGATGAAAGGCGTGCTTTGCATGTCGGCTTGGAAATCTTGATCTGGTTGACCGAGCAGAAACCGTGCCAGGCAGTTAATTTTTCCGATGTACGTCGCGCACGCGGGGCCAGCGCGGGCGGCTGGGGGAATCGGCGGTGGAGCGTGTCGGGGCGCGACCGGTAAAGTTTGCCTGAAATTGTCAAAAAATTCATGCAAAAGAAAAAGCGCCCGCGATGGGGCGCTTTTTTGAACCGATCGGGCGGTGCGTTGCACCGGCCGTTCGGCTTACGACGCAGCGGCGTAAGGCTTACGCGCGGCTGCGATATTCATTCGTGCGGGTGTCGATTTCGATCTTGTCGCCGATGTTGCAGAAGAGCGGCACTTGCAGTTCGAAGCCGGTGTTCAGCTTGGCGGTCTTCAGCACCTTGCCCGACGACGTATCGCCCTTGACGGCCGGTTCCGTGTAGACGATCTCGCGAACCAGCGTGGTCGGCAGTTCGACCGAGATGGCCTTTTCGTTGTAGAACACGACTTCGCACGCCATGCCGTCTTCGAGGTAGTTGAGCGCGTCGCCCATCATTTCGGCTTCGACTTCGAACTGGTTGTAGTCGGCGTCCATGAAGACGTACATCGGATCGGCGAAGTACGAGTACGTCACTTCCTTGCGATCGAGCACGACGACGTCGAACTTGTCGTCAGCCTTGTAGACGGTTTCCATGCCCGCTGCCGTCAGCAGGTTCTTGAACTTCATCTTCACGACCGCGGCGTTGCGGCCCGACTTGTTGTACTCGGCGCGCTGCACGACCATGGCATCGTTGCCGATCATGACGACGTTGCCGACGCGGAGTTCTTGTGCGGTCTTCATAAAACTGGGTCCTGTACGAATGGATTTGGCTTGAATGCCTGAAATGAATCGATCCGACGGCGGCGGTGCCTCGGTTTTATGCCGCCGCCGTGCGAGTGTTCGGGCTAACGAGGGATCTGCCGCGAACGGCTTGAGCAAATGGCTTGATCTTCGCGGCGCAAAACTGGACGAACTGCGCCTTGCTTCCTCGGATAACCGCTTATTTTAACTGAGTTTTTGCTTGTTTGGCCAGTCGATTGGCGCTCCTGAAACGCGTCAGTGCGAGTTTCATCTGCTGATTCGCGAGGCCACATGCGCGGCGAGATTGCCGGCCAGATCGCCGATGCCCGCGAGTTCCTTCGCCCACTTCACGGCGCGGCGCTCCCATTCTCGCCGATGCGCCCAAAAGTCCGCCCAGTCGGGAACGCCCACGCCATTCCACGCGTGCCAGAAGCGTGCGGCCGCCTCGCGCGCGGACGGATCGAGCGTGCGCGTGTAATGCGCGAGCGCGGCGTCGAGCTTGGGCAGATGGGCGTCGTCGGCTTGCGGGTAGATGTGCCAGACGAAGGGCTTCATCGCCCATTGCGCGCGCACGAACGAATCCTCGCCGCGCACGAAGTTGATGTCGGCGGCCCAGAGCAGTTCGTCGAAACGCGTTTGCTCGACGAAGCCGAGCGCGTGCGCCTCCAGCGCGCCGGCGCGCGCCGTCGTGCCGGCGATGAAGTTCGGCACGTCGAAAAAGCGTGCGACCGCGCCCGAGATGCGGCCTTCGGGAACGAGCAGCACGACGGGCACATCGCCGTCGCGCCATTGCGCGAGGAGCGCGTCGACAGCCGGATTCTCATATGCGAACAGCGACACGACTGTATGTTCGCCGCCCGGCCGCTCGATCCCGACGAACTCGCGCCACCACGCGTTCGCATCGAAGCGCTCGCGGCGCGCGTCGAGATCGCGTTCCTTCAGCACGCCGCCCGTGCCCTTGCCGAGCCCGGGAAAGAAGAAGCTCTTGTCGAGCGGATAGCGCGGATGCGGCGACGGGCGCATGTGGAAATCGGCGACCCAATCCTCGCCGCTCAGATATTCGAGATTGATCCAGACCGGCTTCGGATCGCGGCGTGCCATCGCGGCGATGTACGCATGCGGCAATTCGCACGCGAACGCCTCGATCACGACATCGGCGATGGCAAGCGTGTCGCCCGCATGCGCAGGCTCGCGCCAGTGCTCGATCGCGATGCCCATCGCCTCCTGGCGCGGCAGCGTCGCATCGACGTCGGGGCAGAGCGCGTGAAAGACCGTCAGATCGTCGACGAAAAGACGCACGCGCCAGCCGTGCTCCGCGTGCAACTGCCGCGCGAGACGCCAGCACACGCCGATGTCGCCGAAATTGTCGACGACCGCGCAGAAGATGTCGCAGGCGAGTTCCTGATTGGCGGCAAGCGTAGTCATGAGGACGAAGGCGCGCGGTTTAATGTTCTAAACTGGCGATTCTAAGATAACGCTCCAGGCGCGGCTCACCGTCGTGCCGATGCCTTTCGTCCCCTTGCTGCATGACTGACACCGACGCCCTCCAACCGGATTTCGACCCGAAAACGACGCTCGCGCAATTGCCGCATCTGCCCGGCGTGTACCGCTACTACGACGGCGACGGCAACGTGCTCTACGTCGGCAAGGCGCGCAATCTGAAGAAACGCGTGTCGAGCTACTTCACGAAGACGCTGCATTCGCCGCGCATCGCGATGATGGTCACGCGCATCCGCAAGATCGAGACAACCGTCACGCGCTCGGAAGCCGAAGCGCTGCTGCTCGAAAACAATCTGATCAAGGCGCTCGCGCCGCGCTACAACATCCTTTTTCGCGACGACAAGTCGTATCCGTTTCTCAAGCTCACCGGCCACAAGTTTCCGCGCATGGCGTATTACCGCGGCGCGGTCGACAAGAAGAACCAGTATTTCGGCCCGTTTCCGAGCGCGTGGGCGGTGCGCGAGAGCATCCAGATCCTGCAGCGCGTCTTCCAGTTGCGCACCTGCGAGGACTCGGTGTTCAACAACCGCACGCGGCCGTGTTTGCTGCATCAGATCGGGCGCTGCACCGCGCCGTGCACCGGCTTGATCAACGAAGAGGATTACGCGCGCGACGTGTCGAATGCGTCGCGCTTTTTGCTCGGGCGTCAGGGCGAGGTGATGAAGGAGCTCGAGCAGAAGATGCACGCGTTTGCCGCGGATCTCAAGTTCGAACAGGCCGCGGCGGTGCGCAATCAGATGAGCTCGCTGTCGACCGTACTGCATCAGCAGGCGATCGAAGTCGGTGGCGAGAGCGATGTCGATATCCTCGCGGTCGTCGCGCTCGGGGGCAAGGTGTGCGTGAATCTCGCGATGGTGCGCGGCGGCCGGCATCTGGGCGACAAGGCGTATTTTCCGGCGCACGTCGAAAGCGCGATGGCGCTCGGCGACGAAGACGAGCTTGCGGATGCCAACGAAACGGTAGGTGCGCCCACCGAAACGGAAACCGAAACCGAGTCCGAAGAGCCACGCGAAAGCTCGCTGGAATCCGAAGTGCTGGAAGCCTTCATGGCGCAGCATTACATCGGCAATCGCGTGCCGCCGGTGCTCGTCGTGAGTCATGCGCCGTCGAGCCGCGAGCTCGTCGATCTGCTGATCGAGCAGGCGGGGCACAAGGTCACGCTGCTGCGTCAGCCGCAAGGGCAAAAGCGCGCGTGGCTCTCGATGGCCGAGAACAACGCCAAGCTCGCGCTCGCGCGCCTATTGTCGGAACAGGGTTCGCAGCAGGCGCGCACGCGCGCGCTCGCGGACACGCTGTCCATGGAGATGGACGATCTCGCGCAACTGCGCATCGAGTGCTTCGACATCAGCCATACGATGGGCGAGGCGACGCAGGCATCGTGCGTCGTGTATCACCATCACAAGATGCAGTCGGGCGAATACCGGCGCTACAACATCACCGGCATCACGCCGGGCGACGATTACGCCGCGATGCGGCAGGTGCTCACGCGCCGATACGAGAAGATGGTCGCGCAGGCCGCCGCGAACGCCAACGATGAAGCCGCGACCCTGCAACCCGACGATGCCGCCGATCCCAACGTCACGCCCGATGGCGCCGAACCGGTCGCGGCGGGCGGCACGCTGCCGAACATCGTGCTGATCGACGGCGGCAAGGGCCAGGTGGAAATCGCGCGGCAGGTGTTCTCCGAGCTCGGTCTGGATCACGGCATGCTGGTAGGCGTAGCGAAAGGAGAAGGGCGCAAGGTCGGCCTGGAGACGCTCGTGTTCGCCGACGGCCGCGCCGCGCTCGAACTCGGCAAGGAAAGCGCGGCGCTGATGCTCGTCGCGCAGATCCGCGACGAGGCGCACCGCTTCGCCATCACCGGGATGCGCGCGAAGCGGGCAAAGGCGCGCCAGACTTCGCGGCTGGAGGAACTGGAAGGCGTCGGCGCGAAACGGCGTCAGCGGCTCCTGTCGCGTTTTGGCGGATTGCGCGGCGTGCAGGCGGCGAGCGTCGAGGACCTGGCGAGCGTCGAAGGCATTTCGCTCGCGCTCGCGCAGCAGATTTATCGTCAGTTGCATTGAGCCGCAAAGCCGGCCGCGCGGCGCGCCACAGCGGTGCGCCGCCTTGTGAGCGCCGGATCGACGCGGCACAATGGCGGCTTCCTTACATGTCCCTCAACCGCTTTCGCCCATGCCGTTCAATCTACCGATCTTCCTGACGTGGCTGCGAATCGTGCTGATTCCGCTCGTCGTGGGCGTGTTCTATCTGCCGGACATGATGATGAGCGCGGAGCATCGCAACCTGCTCGGCATGGTCATCTTCGTGCTCGCCGCACTCACCGATTGGTTCGACGGCTTTCTCGCGCGCAAGCTCAATCAGACGTCGTCGTTCGGCGCGTTCCTCGATCCCGTTGCCGACAAGCTGATGGTCACCGCCGCGCTGCTCGTGCTCGTGCAACTGTCGCGGCTCAATGCGGTGATCGCGCTCATCATCGTTGGACGCGAAATCACGATTTCCGCGCTGCGCGAATGGATGGCGCAGATCGGCGCATCGAAGAGCGTCGCGGTGAATCAGCTCGGCAAGTTCAAGACCGTGTGCCAGATGGTCGCGATCCCGATGCTGCTGTTCTACGGGCCGCTGAAGATCGCCGGCACGCAATGGATCATCGACACGCGCGTGTGGGGCCTGTGGCTCATCTACGTCGCCGCGTTCCTCACCGTCTGGTCGATGCTCTACTACATGAAGCTCGCGTGGCCGCAGATTCGCGAGCGCGGCGGCATGCTTTGAGGCGGAAAACGCGCTCATTGCAAAAATTGCGTCGAAGCGAAAAAATCCTCTCACAAAACAGTTGACAGCCTTCTTTGGCTTCTACATAATCTCGTTTCTCTGATGCACGACGCGACGCAGCAAGCGAAGCAAGAGCAAAAGAAAGCAGTAAAAGAAAGCAGTAACACGCGGGAGTAGCTCAGTTGGTAGAGCGCAACCTTGCCAAGGTTGAGGTCGCGAGTTCGAGACTCGTCTCCCGCTCCAGATTTTGAAGGTTCTGAGGTCGTCGGCGCTGAATTGGCAAAGCGCAACGCGGCAGCAGTACCGGCAGTAGTTGTATCGCAGGATATTGCGGGAGTAGCTCAGTTGGTAGAGCGCAACCTTGCCAAGGTTGAGGTCGCGAGTTCGAGACTCGTCTCCCGCTCCAGTCAAAGGGGAAGCCAAGCTTCCCTTTTTGTTTGGTGGCTCAGCCGGTCAATTGCCGGTGGCACCAGAACCGCTTGTGGCGCGGTAGCAAAGCGGTTATGCAGCGGCCTGCAAAGCCGTTTAGACCGGTTCGACTCCGGTCCGCGCCTCCACTTGAAAAGCCCTGATCCGTCAGGGCTTTTTCTTTTTCGGAACGCCGGTAGCCACCGATTCTGCGTCCCGTGGCGGCACGGCATAATTGCAACGTTTCTGCCACACCTACTCCAATGACCGACTCACTCTCCCAACTCGAATGGCGCTGGAAGCGCTTCGACGATCTGTCGACGACCGAGGTCTACGACATGCTCGCGGCCCGTAGCGCCGTGTTCGTCGTCGAGCAGAATTGCGTGTATGGCGATATCGACGGCCTCGATGTCGACGCGTGGCATCTTCTCGCATATGGCGAAGGCGAGAAGCGCCCTGCGCTCGCGGGTTATCTGCGCGTGCTGTTGCCGGGTCATCCGGACGAGGGCGAGAAGGACGTGCGCATCGGCCGCGTGCTGACGACCGCGAAGTTTCGCGGCCTGAAGCTCGGCAATGCGATGCTCGAACGCGCGCTCGAGCACATCCTGAAGCAATGGCCCGATCAGCCGGTCAGCCTTCACGCACAGGCGCACTTGCAGCGCTTCTACGGCGCGTTCGGCTTCGTGCCGTCGTCGGGTGTGCATGACGAAGACGGCATTCCGCACGTCTGGATGCGCCGTCCCGGTTTTCCTTCATGACGCGCTGACGTTGACGGGCGCCGCGATCGCGACGCTGCGTTCCTTGATGAGCCGCGAGCGCGCCGACAGCCGCAGCCAGTGACGCAGCGCAATCAGCGCGCCGATCACGCTCATCATCGATCCGGGAATCCACAGCAACAGGCCGCCGATCTGCTGATCGCGCATCGGCGTGATCCAGGTGAACGCGCGGCCGCAAATCGAATAGATCGGATACAGCTCGTGCGGCGTGAAGAAGATGTACGCGCCGAGAACGATCTGCGGCGGAATCGCGGCGATCACGACGAGAATCCGTCTGCCGGGCGCGAGGCGCGCGGGCGGCGCGGGCCGCGGGTCGAGAATGAGCCACCAGAACAACAGGCCGTCGATCACCATGCTCCAGTTCATTACGCGATAGAGCCGGTAATCGAGCATCGCCTTGAAGTGGATCGGCGACAGCAGCCAGAAATAGATCAGCCCGACGAACAGCGCGACGGCGATCACGGGATTGAACACGACATCGCAAAAGACGCGCGCAATGCGCGTTTGCGCGGCCGGACGCAACCAGCGCTGCCGCCATCCGAACGGAATGCCCGCACGCAGCGCCGCGCCCGGATACGACAGCGCGATCAGAAACGGACCGAGATGATGCAGCACGAGATGCTGCAATCGATGCATGAAGAATTCGTGCTCGAAGAAGTAATCGAGCCGCGTGTGCAGCGCCACGTAAAGCGCAACGAGGCCGAACCAGAACGCGATGCGCCGCGACACCGACACGCGCGCATGCCGCGCCCCGCGCGCGAACAGAATCCCCGCGACGAGCACCGCGATCACGACCGTCGGCGACGGCTCCCACGGATCGAGCCAGTAAAGCAGCGTGCTCATCGTCAGGCGTCCTTTGCGTGGATCACGCGCTTCAGATCGGCCGCGATGGCGTCGATCGAATCGTGATCGGTCGCGAGCAGGCGCGCGTGACCGGCGGCATCGAAGATATAGACGGCCGAACTGTGCGTGACTTCATACGCGCCGTCCGGATCGCGCTTTTCCATCTGATACGCGACGCGATAACGCTGCGCGACTTTCTCGATCGCGCGATCCGTGCCGGTCAGGCCGACCGCGTGTTTGTCGTCGAAGGCGCGCACGTAGGAGCGCAAAAGCGCGGGCGTGTCGCGCGCCGGGTCGACCGAAACGAAGACGATGCGCGTCTCGTCCGCATCCGGCCCAACGCGTTGCAGCACTTGCATCAGGCGCGCCATCGTTTCCGGGCAGACATCGGGGCAATGCGTGTACCCGAAGTAGACGAGCGTCGTCTTCCCGGCGAAGGATCGTCCGGTGACGCTCGCGCCGCCATCGTCGATGAGCGAGAAGTCGAGATCCGGCAGATGGCCCGATACATCCGTCAGATGCCACGGCTCGGCGGGCTTCGAACAGGCGGCGAGGGCGCACAGCGAGAGAAGGGCGACGAGACGCCGCGTGGGGAATTCGAGGAACGAAGCGTGCATCGGGAATGGCGTTGCAGGATGATTCGATTTGAACTTCGTCGCAAAATACACGCCTTTCACGCGGCTCCAGCGCATCATGTCGCTATCGGACTATTTTTGAGACGATTTGCCGCATGGTTCCAGCGCGCTGAAAGGCCGCACGTCGAAAGCTGAAAGTTCGGAGCTTTCTGAATTGAAAGCCTTCGCGCGGTAAGATTCGCACGCATTGCGTCGTCCAAAACGGACCGCGCGCCACATCACAGGCAAACCACAGGCCAAAGATCGATGCAAATTCTTCCCGATTCCCTGTCTCTTGCCGAGACCGCCTTTTTCTTCGATTTCGACGGCACGCTCGTCGAACTCGCCTCGACGCCCGATGGCATCTTCGTGCCGCGCTCGGTGCCCGACATCCTCGCCGCGTTGAGACGCGCGACCAACGGCGCGGTCGCGGTCGTATCGGGGCGCGGCATCGACAATATCGATTCGTTCCTGCAGATGGACGATCTGCCCGTCGCGGGCATGCACGGCGCGGAACGGCGCGATTCGAACGGCGATGTGCAGCGCATCGGCTTCAACGACGAGCGGCTCTTGCGCATGGAGCACGCGCTCGAGAAAGTCGTCAGCGCGAATCCGGGCATGCTGCTCGAAATCAAGGGCGCGGCGCTCGCGCTGCATTACCGCAATGCGCCCGACCGCGAGCCGGCGGCGCGCGCGGCGACGCAAAAGCTCGTCGCGGAATATGCCGATGCCTACGTGCTGCAGCCGGGCAAGATGGTCTACGAGATCAAGCCGAAGGACGTCGACAAGGGCCGCGCGGTGCGCGCGTACATGGGCGAGCCGCCGTTCACGGGGCGCAAGCCGGTGTTTATCGGCGACGATCTCACCGATGAAAAAGGTTTCGCGGTCGTGAACGAGTTCGATGGCCTGTCGATCAAGGTCGGCCCCGGCGATACGGTTGCGCGCGCGCGCATCGAATCGGTCGAGTTGCTGCTCGACTGGCTGCAAGTAATCGCGGGCACGGCGGGGAAGCACGCGTGAGCCGGCTGATCATCGTTTCGAATCGCGTCGCGCCGATTTCCGAAGGCGGGCCCGCGGCGGGCGGGCTTGCGGTCGGCGTCTACGACGCGCTCAAGGAAACCGGCGGCATGTGGTTCGGCTGGAGCGGGGACGTGCTCACGTCCGCACCTGACGACATCAAGCTCGAAGAGCACGGACCGGTGACGTTCGCGACCATCGGACTCGTGCGGCGCGATTACGACCAGTACTATCGCGGCTTCTCGAATGCGACGCTCTGGCCCGCGTTTCACTATCGGCCGGACCTGATCGAGTTCGACCGGCACGAATACGACGGCTATTGCCGCGTGAATCGCTGGCTCGCGGCGCAGCTCGCGCCGCTGCTCAAGCCCGACGACGTGATCTGGGTGCACGACTATCACCTGATTCCGTTCGCGCAGGCGCTGCGCGCATTGGGCGTGAAGAATCGCATCGGCTTCTTTCTGCACATTCCGTTTCCGGCGTCGCAGATTCTGCTGAGCGTGCCGCGTCATCGCGAACTGGTCGAGGCGCTGTGCGCGTTCGATTTGCTCGGTTTTCAGACGGAGCCGGACCTGCGCGCGTTCTGCGATTACATCGAAACAGAAGCGGGCGGCGCGTTGCAGCGCGACGGCGCGAAGCCGGTCGCGATTCGCGCGTTCGGTCAGACGCTGCGTGCGGCGGCGTATCCGATCGGCGTCTATCCGGATGAAATCGCCGCGCTCGCGAAAGACGGCGAGCGCGGACGCGACGTGGAAATCGTCAAGTCGACGCTGCATCATCGCAAGCTCGTGATGAGCGTCGATCGTCTCGATTATTCGAAAGGGCTCGTCGAGCGTTTTCGCGCGTTCGAGCGGCTGATCGAACACGATCCGCAGCAGCGCAACAACGTGTCGTTCCTGCAGATCGCGCCGCCGACCCGCTCCGATGTCGATGCCTATCGCGACATCCGCTTGCAGCTCGAAGCGGAATCGGGCCGCATCAACGGGCGATACGCCGAACTCGACTGGACGCCGATTCGCTATATCCATCGTCAGTACGAGCGGCCGGTGCTCGCCGCGCTGTTCCGCGAGGCGCACGTGGGTCTCGTCACGCCGTTGCGCGACGGCATGAATCTCGTCGCGAAGGAATATGTGTCGGCGCAGAATCCGGACGATCCCGGCGTGCTCGTGCTGTCGCAATTCGCCGGCGCGGCGCGCGAGCTGACGGCCGCGCTCATCGTCAATCCGCTCGATATCGATGGCATGGCCGATGCACTCGCCATCGCGCTCAGCATGCCTTTGAACGAGCGAAAAGCGCGCTACGAAGAGATGATGGCGCAATTGCGCGACAACAACGTCTCGGTGTGGCGCGACAACTTTCTGCGCGACCTCAAGACGTGAAAAAGGCCGCGTTCCTTTGGAAACGCGGCCTTTTTGCTTGATGACGCTTACGCCGGCTGCTTGTGCGGCGTCGCGACGATCGACGGCACCTTGCCGTGCTGCTTCGCCAGCAACTCGCGATACAGCCCCGGCCGCTCGCGCAATTCCTGCGGCGGGCCGTCGTCGATGACCTTGCCCGCGCTCATCACGATGATGCGGTCGAAGTTCTGCAGCGTCGACAGACGGTGCGCGATCGCGATCACGGTGCGGCCGACCATCAGCCGGTCGAGCGCCTGCTGAATCGCTTCTTCCGATGCGCTGTCGAGCGCCGACGTCGCTTCGTCGAGCAGCAGAATCGGCGCGTTCTTCAGAATCGCGCGCGCGATCGCGATGCGCTGACGTTGACCGCCCGACAGCTTCACGCCGCGGTCGCCGACGATCGTGTCGAATCCTTCCGGCATCGCCTCGATGAAGTCCGTGCAGCGCGCCTCGCGGGCGGCGGCGAGCACTTCCTCGCGGCTCGCATCCGGACGTCCGTACGCGATGTTCTCGAACACGGTGCGATGGAACAGCGAAATATCCTGCGGCACGAGCGCGATCGCGTGGCGCAGGCTGTCCTGCGTGATCGCGCTGATATCCTGGCCGTCGATCTTGATGCTGCCCTTTTGCGGCTCGTAGAAGCGTTGCAGCAGCGCGAGCACGGTCGATTTGCCCGCGCCCGACTTGCCGATCAGCCCGACGCGCTGTCCCGGCTCGATATGCAGATAAAAATTGTCGAGAATCGGACGGCGGCGCGGATAGGCGAACGTCACGCCCTCGAAATCGACGCGCCCGCCTTGCGGCACGAGTTCCGTCGCGTCCGAGCGGTCCGGCATGCCGTGCGGCTCCAGCAGCGTCTGCACGGCTTCGGCGAGACGCGCGACGTGTTGCGTCACATCGACGAGCGCCACGGCCAAGTCGCGCGTGCCGTGCAGGATCGTGAAACCGAGCGAGCTGACGAGCACGATATCGCCCGACGTCGCGCGGCCTTGCGACCACAGCCACAGCGCCCAGCCGAGCAGGCCTGCGGAAAGGATCGCCGTGACGACCGCGTGGAACAGGCGCAGCTTTTCGAGGTACAGCAGACTCTGCTGACGCGCGACCATTTCGGCCTTGACGGTCGAGCCGAAACGCTTCTGCTCGCGGAACGTCATGCCGAACGCGCGCACGAGCGCCATGTTGCCGATCACGTCGACGAGCTCGCCATCCACCGACGCCGCCTTCGACGCGAAACTGTGATGCCGCGCCGAGCCGCGCTTCGCGAGCCGGTACAGGATCAGCGCGAGGATCAGCGATGCGGTCATGAGACCGGCGGCCATCAGCGGATTGACGGAGACGATCATCACGATCGCGCCCAGCACCGCGATGCACGGCGGCAGGACGTTCCACGCCATCACGTTCTCGGAGGTGTAGATCGCGTTCGACGTCGCCGTGATCCGGCTCGCGAGCATGCCTGGCTGCTTCTCGGAGAAGTACGTCGGCGAGTGGCCGGACAGATACGAGAAGAGGTCCTTGCGCAAGTCGCCGGTAACGATCACGAAGACGTGCGCGCCGACCCAGCCGCCGACCCGCCACAGCAGGTTGTCGGCGGCGATCAGCCCGACCAGGATCATGAACGCGCCCCACAGCGGGCCGGGATGCCCGCGGCCTTGTCCGAGGACGTCGATCAGATGCTTGATCGCGTACTGCGAGGCGAGGGCGCAACCGACCGCGGCGAACACGCTGAAGAGCACGATGGCATGCGCGACGGGGTGACGGCGGATGTAGCGCATCAGGAACGCGAGCGGCCGATGCGCGTAGCTCGAAAGCTTCGCGTTGTGCGCGTTACGCTGGGAAACGGTGAGTTGGTCCAATGGTCTTTTTTGGTCGTAGAGCGGTTGAGCGTGTGTTGCGCCTTCGGGCAGTGCCATGCGCGGTACGAGATGCGACTGCCGGCATGCGATGCGTCGCCCGATCCGGCGCGACTGACGTCAAGCGAGGCGACGCTGCGCCGTCTCCATCACTGAATTGTAGCCAGTATCGCGCTGCGGCATCGCGACTTCGGGCATGTGACGCTCGGCGCGTGTGGCCATCCGAACATCATCCACGGCAAAAAATCGGGCGTCGCCTCAGCCTTTCGGCCGCCGAGCGCGGCTGACGGCATGGGCGCGCATTGTAAGCACATTGCACGACTTTTTGCGATGGAACGCTCGTCTGAAGGATCTGCGCCAATCGCGCCAGCGAACACAAAAGCACGTGTCGCGCCCGATAACGGAACCGATGCCGCAATCCGGCCTACGCGGCGGGTCAGACGGCGCGGAGTGCGTGCTGCCGCCCGGGCATCGTCAAAGCCCGTGCTCAAATGTAGAACAACCTTAATAAACAGTGGTTTGCAAAGTGTATCCCCCTTGTAACAAGGTAAATAAGTTGAAATGACTGCCGGCGCCGCTCTGGAAAAAACTCCATAATCCGATCCGGGTTTGCCCTTAGGCCATCGACAGGTTTTTGCAAGTTCGCGTCAACCGCCGCAGCAGATACGCGTTAATTGCTGGCGCGCGGCGATTTTGAGATATGGAACCGCAATTGCTAGATCGAATCGCCTGCGCGACGAACCGGTGATCAGCGACCCCGCTTTTTCACTCGAGCATCAGCCTTTGCGCCGCGGCCGCCGCGCCGCGGAAAGCTTCGCCCGAGCCGAGCGATTCGCTTTCCAACGTCAACATGACAGCAGTACTTGCCTGATTCTTTATTAGGAGTTTCACGACATGCGAATCGCTCAAATCGCGCCCCTCCACGAGGCTGTTCCGCCGAAGCTGTATGGCGGCACGGAACGCGTGGTGTCTTATCTGACCGAGGCACTCGTGGATGCTGGACACGACGTCACGCTCTTCGCGAGCGGCGATTCGCAGACGTCCGCGAAGCTCGAGGCGTTCTGGCCGCAGGCGCTGCGCCTCGACCCGACGATCCGCGACACGATGGCGCCGCATATGCTGCTGCTCGAAGAAGTCCGCCGCCGCGCCGACGAGTTCGACGTGCTGCATTTCCACATCGACTATTACCCGTTCTCGCTGTTCGCGCGCCAGCCGGTGCCGTTCCTGACGACGATGCACGGCCGTCTCGATCTGCCCGAACTGCAGCCGATCTTCAACACGTTCAACGACGTGCCGGTCATCTCGATCTCGGACAACCAGCGTCAGCCGCTGCCGCAGGCGCACTGGCTCTCGACGGTGTATCACGGTCTGCCGGAAAACCTGTTGAAGCCGATCCCGAACGTCAAGCCCGGCTATCTCGCGTTCCTCGGCCGCATCTCGCCGGAAAAGCGCGTCGACCGCGCGATCCGCATCGCGCAGGCGGCGGGCATGAAGATCAAGATCGCGGCGAAGCTCGACAAGGCCGACCGCGCCTACTACGAAGAAGAGATCAAGCCGCTCTTCGCGCTGCCGCACGTCGAGTACATCGGCGAAATCAGCGAAGCGGAGAAGACCGAGTTCCTCGGCAACGCCCACGCGCTGCTGTTCCCGATCGACTGGCCGGAGCCCTTCGGCCTCGTGATGATCGAAGCAATGGCCTGCGGTACGCCGGTGATCGCGTTCAACCGCGGCTCGGTGCCGGAAGTGATCGAGAACGGCGTGTCGGGCTTCGTCGTCGAAGATGAACTTTCGGCGATTGCCGCCGTGAAGCGCCTCGATCAACTGCCCCGCGAAAAGGTTCGCGCCGCGTTCGAGCAGCGTTTCTCGTCGAAGGTCATGGCCGCGAACTACGTCAACGTGTATGAAGAACTGCTGCGCCAGAAGCGCCGCACGGTTCTGCGCGAAGTCAACGCGAGCTAAGCAAGTCTTGCCGCTTCGCCGCGGCATGAGTTGAAAAACGACGCCCCGCGTGCCTCAAGGCACGCGGGGCGTTGTCGTAATAGCACATTCAGGCATGCCTTTCGCGCGACAGACCGCGCTGCAGATGTGAAACCTCTGACGACATCCGTAATCTCCCTATAATGACCGGGCTTCGCGATGCGCGGAGCGGCATGCATCGCACGTGGACAGGAGCGTTTCTTTTGGCGAGACCCAAGCAAATCAGCGCGAACCCGGCGCCGGGCGCCGGCACTGTGTTCGCATTGCGCGCCATCGGGCTGGTGCTCGCGGCGCGCTGGGCGTTCTCGATGTCCGAGATGGGCTATCTGTCCTCGCTGCGCGCGATGACGTCGTCGCCGTGGGCGTGCGTGAACCTCGTCCTGATCTTTCTTCTGATCGTGCTGCCGGGCGCGAAGGCGCGCACGGAGCGGCCGCTGCATCCGCTGCCGCAATGGCTGCGGCAGGCGTTGCGCTTCATTGCGCTGCTCGCTTTCGGCTTCGCGATGTTTTCCGTCGGCGCGTTCGTCTGGAGTTCCGGATGGCGGCGCTTCACGCAGGCGCTCGCCGAGACCAACGGCTGGCTGCTCGTCGGGCCGGCGCTTTATGCCATCGTCATGTGGATCTGCCGTCCGCGCGCGCTCTGGCGCACGAATATCGCGGCGCGGCGCTTCGCGATCGGGCGCTATGCGCTCTCGCTCGATCCCGTCACGCGTACCGCCGTCGTATGGGCGGAAAGCCGCAAGCTCGGCCAGTACGACGCGCGCGAGCTGTCGGTGAAATGGCCGGAGCCGGCGGAGACGTCGCCGTCGACGAGCATGCTCGCGCCGGCGACCGAGCCCGCCGCGCCTGCTATCCGCGCGAGCGGGGAAGTGCGGCACGGCCTGTTCGCGCGCCGGCCGAAAGTCGAATTGTTGTGGGACTCGCCGGCCGCGGCCGGGCACAATCGCACCACCGTGTTCCGCGCGCCGCTCGCGAGCGAAGGCGACCGCAACGCGGCGCGCGCGCTCGATGCGACGCTGCGTCAGGTCTGATCTAGCCGAAATTGCCGTACACGTCGTTCCTGTCTCTTCAGGGAGGAAAGGATGCTGATACGTTGGTTGCTGGCCGCGCTTCATCTTCTTGCTTTCGGTTTCGCGCTCGGCTCGGTGCTCGCGCGCGCCCGCGCGTTGCGGCGTCTCGATCCCGCGGAATCCATTCAGGCGAACGAACTGCGCCTGCGTGACGTCTTTCGTTCGGATTCCGTGTGGGGCGTTACGGCGATCGTGCTGATCGTCACGGGCGTGACGCGCGCGTTCGGCGGATTCGAAAAGGGCGGCGCGTTCTATCTGCACGAGCCGCTTTTCCATCTGAAGATGACGGCGCTCGTCGTGATTCTGCTGATCGAAGTCTCACCGATGCTGGCGCTGATCCGCTGGCGCATCGCGCTCGCGCAGGGCGGGCCGATCGATCTCACGCGGGCGCGACGCTTCGCATGGCTGAGCGATCTCGAAGCCGGACTCGTCATGTTGATGGTGATCGCCGCGAGCGGCATGGCGCGCGGCGTGTGGGCGTCGTGATGCCCGTTTCACCGGCTGAAAATGAAAAAGGCCCAAGTCGTGAGACTTGAGCCTTTTGATCTTCGGTGCTTGTCTTTACCAACACCAGAATTCTGGTGGGTAGTACTGGGATCGAACCAGTGACCCCTGCCGTGTGAAGGCAGTGCTCTACCGCTGAGCTAACCACCCGAAGAGAGACGAGATTATGTCAGGCGTTTTTGATTTCGTCTAGTGCTTCGTTAAGCAAATTCGAAAAAATTACGCAGGAACGGCTTCCCCTTCGGCGGGAGCCGGTTCCGTGCGCCAGACGCTCGTGCCTTTCATCGCCTTGTCGAGATCGCTCAGCAGGGCTTCGTGCGCGGCGAGTTCGTCGGCGCTCGCGGCGATCACCGGCAGATCGAGATCGTCGAACGCGATGCGCGACGTCGAAACCGAGCCCGACGCAGGCTGATCGCCGAGCATGTCGATGACGAGGCTTTCCTGGCCGCGCGTCATCGCGAGATAGACCTCGGCGAGCAGCTCCGAGTCGAGCAGCGCGCCATGCAGCGTGCGATGCGCGTTGCTGATGCCGAAACGATCGCACAGCGCATCCAGCGAGTTGCGCTTGCCGGGGAACATCTGCTTGGCTTGCGCGAGCGAGTCGATCACGCCCGCGCACGTCTCGGCGATTTTCGGCAGCCCGAGCAGCGCGAATTCCATATCGAGAAAGCCGACGTCGAAGGGCGCGTTGTGGATGATCAACTCCGCGCCCGCGATGAAGTCGCGAAGTTGCGCGGCGATCTCCGCGAACTTCGGCTTGTCGCTCAGGAATTCGGTGGTGAGGCCGTGCACGGCGAGCGCGCCGGGATCGCTGTCGCGCTCCGGGTTCACGTAGAGGTGCAGGTTGTTGCCCGTCAGCCGGCGGTTGACCAGCTCGACGCAGCCGATTTCGATGATCCGGTCGCCCGTCCTCGCGTTCAGGCCGGTGGTTTCGGTGTCTAGTATCAGTTGGCGCATAAGTTGGCGTGCGTTTCGTTCAGTTGTCCGCAAGCGATGTCACGCCGCGATTGGCGAGCGCATCGGCGCGTTCGTTTTCGGGATGTCCGGCGTGGCCCTTGACCCAGCGCCATTCGATCTCATGCCGCGCGACGAGTTCGTCGAGGCGCTTCCAGAGATCGGCGTTCTTGACGGGCGTCTTCGCGGCCGTCATCCAGTTCTTTTTCTTCCAGCCGTGAATCCATTCGCTGATGCCTTTCTGCACGTATTGCGAATCGGTGTGGATGATCGCGTGACACGGACGTTTCAACGCCTCGAGCGCGGAGATCACGGCCATCAGTTCCATGCGGTTGTTGGTGGTCGCGGCTTCGCCGCCGAACAGCTCCTTCTCCAGCGAGCCGAAACGCAGCAGCGCGCCCCAGCCGCCGGGTCCCGGATTGCCTTTGCAGGCGCCGTCCGTGTAGATGTCGATTACCTTGTTCGATGCGGATTCTTGAGTCATCAATGCTCTTTGCGAGTCTCGTTGCGCGTGTGCGGAGCGGCGACCGGAGCGAGGCCAGGCGCGAGCGCGGGTTTTTTGAGCTTGCGCGGACCGATGACGCGCATGCCGCGCACGCGTTTGACCGCCGTGATCATGTACGCCGCGCCGAAGATGGGCCACCAGCGATCGCCGGCGGCTTCCATGAATTGATAGCGTTGCAGCCATTTGTCCGTGACAAGCGGCGGACGATAGCAGCCGAAGCGCCCGCGTTCAAGGTCGAATCCGAGCAGCTTGATCCAGTCCTTGATGCGCGTGAACGCGATCATCTCGTGCGCCGATGGCACGAACGGCCGTCCCGCGACCTTGCCGAGCGACTGCCGCGCGCCCCACAAACTCAGCGAATTGAAGCCGAGGATGATCAACTGGCCTTCGGGCACCAGCACGCGCTCGGCTTCGCGCAGCAGGCGGTGCGGATCGGGCGAGAATTCGAGTGTGTGCGGCAGCACGAGCAAATCGACGCTCTGCGCTTCGAAAGGCAGGTCGAGCAGATCGCACCACACGGTGCTGCGGCCGTCGGGCGCGCTCGCCGCGGGAAGCGCGCTCACGCCGGGCGTCGTCGCGCGCGGCGGCGTGTACGGTGCGCTCGATGCGCTTTCGGCGTCGAGCACGAGCGCGCGCCCGGTCATGCGATTTTCGCGCAGCGCGTCGAGCTGCGGCATGCCGAGCTGCAGCGCGTGATAGCCGAAGATGTCGGACACGACGTGATCGAGCTGCGCCTGCTCCCATTCGAGCACGTAGCGCCCGGGCGCCGAGCTCGTCCAGGTGGGCCAGTCTATAATCGATCGGTCAGACATGTTCGGATTGCCGCATAGATGATCGCCATGAATTCGCTTGCCAAGAAATCGCCTGCCCAGGATGCACTCGAATACGTGCCGGTCCCGGCATTCGAGGACAACTACATCTGGCTCGTGTCGGACTCGCGCGATGCGGTCGTGATCGACCCCGGCGACGCCGCGCCCGTCGAGGCCTATCTGGCCAAACGTGGTTGGCGGCTGACCGCTATTTTACTCACGCACCATCACCACGACCACGTCGGCGGCGTGAAAGCACTCATCGATAGCCGAACGGCAGAGGGTGGGATTCCCGTCTACGGCCCGGCTGGCGAGCGCATCGAGCATCTGACGCAGCGCGTCACCGGCGGCGACAGGGTGCGCATCGACAAGCCGGCGCTCGAACTCTCCGTGATCGACGTGCCGGGTCACACGGCCGGACACATCGCCTATTTCCAGGCGGGCGATCCGAACGGCACGCCGCATCTTTTCTGCGGCGACACGCTCTTCGCGAGCGGCTGCGGCCGTCTTTTCGAGGGCACGCCGCAGCAGATGCTCAGTTCGCTCGACGCGCTCGCCGCGCTACCGGACAACACCCAGGTTCACTGCGCGCACGAGTACACGCTGTCGAACATCAAGTTCGCACGCGCGTGCGAGCCGGACAACACCGCGCTACTGCGCTGGAGCGAGGACGCGCAGGCGTTGCGCGCCGCCGGCAAGCCGACTTTGCCGACGACCATCGGCCACGAAAAAACGGTGAATCCGTTCCTGCGTGCGGACGTCCCGGCGATCCACGCAACGCTTGCGTCGCAATTCGGCGCGCCCGTTTCGGACCGGCTCGAAGCGTTTCGAATGATGCGCGGCTGGAAGGATAAGTTCCGCTAACCCGAACCTATTTGGGGCTAACTTCAACCGAAACGTTGGAATCGACGTTAGATGCAGGATTTTGCAGGGGTTTTGCGCGCATTCTTATTGACGTCTTAAGTGCTGTTCCGTACTATCGGCTGCAAATTTCCAAGCATCATCTTTTGGAAGCAGAGACGTTCTCCATGCGACTAACCCTTAGCGCGCTGTCCGTCCTGATGCTCGCCGCGTGCGCGAGCCAAGGACCTACGGCGTCAGATCCAATTACAGCAACAGCCAACTCCAACGCTTCGCCGCAACAAGTCGCCGACACGATTCGCCGCACCGCAGCAGCCAAGGAAACCATTAACGTCGACAAGACGCCCGTGACTTCGCTCGCGGGTTCGTCCGATCTCTGGAACCGCATCCGCGGCGGCTTCCAGATTCCCGATCTGCAAAGCGACCTCGTCGACATGCAGGTCAACTGGTACGCGCAACGCCCGGATTACGTCGAGCGCATGACCACGCGCTCGCAGAAGTATCTGTATCACATCGTCGAGGAACTCGAGCAGCGGCATATGCCGACCGAGCTCGCGCTCCTGCCGTTCATCGAATCGGCATACAGCCCGCAGGCGCTATCGGTCGCGAAGGCCGCGGGCATGTGGCAGTTCATGCCGGGCACCGGCCGCGATTACAACCTCAAGCAGAACATGTGGCAGGACGAGCGCCGCGACGTGCTCGCGTCGACGTCTGCCGCGCTCGACTACCTTTCGCGTCTGCACGACATGTTCGGCGACTGGCATCTCGCGCTCGCCGCATACAACTGGGGCGAGGGCAACGTGCAGCGCGCGATCGCGCGCAACGAAGCGGCGGGCTTGCCGACCGACTACGAAAGCCTGCGCATGCCCAACGAGACGCGCAACTACGTGCCGAAGCTGCAGGCCGTGAAGAACATCGTGAGCAATCCGCAGATGTACGGTCTCACGTTGCCGGACATCCCGAATCACCCGTATTTCGTGACGGTCACGACCGCGCGCGACATCGACGTGACGATGGCCGCGAAGCTTGCCGGCATGAGCGTGGAAGAATTTCGCTCGCTGAATCCGTCGTTCTCGAAGCCGGTGATTCTCGGCGCGACCAATCCGCAGATTCTGCTGCCGTTCGATAACGCTGCGTCGTTTCAGCGCAACCTTTCGTCGTACTCGGGCGCGCTGTCGTCGTGGACGACGTACACCGTCACCGAGCGCGCGCGTCCGGCGGCGATCGCCGAAAAAATCGGCGTGGACGCTGACACGCTGATGTCCGTCAACCGCATTCCGGCGGGCATGCGCCTGAAGCCGGGCTCGACGATCGTCGTGCCCCGCACCGACGATGACGACGAAGACATCAGCGCCGACGTCGCGGCCAATGCGATGCTCGCAATCGAGCGCGACGTGCCCGACACGCGCCGGCTCGTCATCCGCGTGCGCCGCAAGCAGTCGATCGGCACGCTGGCAGACCGCTACAACGTTTCGCCGGCACAGTTGCGCGCATGGAACCGCACGCGCGGAGACATGTTCATGCCGGGGCAGGTGGTCGTGCTGCATGTGCCGTATGGCCGACCGGTTCCGGCCGAGCCGGGTCCGGCGCGTGTGGAGACGGTGGCGGCGTCGAGCCGTTCATCGGGCGGCGTGTCGAAGATCGGCACGCGCGTACCTGAGCCGAAGACATCGCGCGGCGGCAAGACGAGTGCCCATACGTCGGGGAAGGTGACGAAGGTGTCGTCTTCTTCGGCATCGCATGCAGCAAAGCCTGCTGCCGCGGCCAAGACCGCGAAGCCGGCTGCCACGTCGAAGAGCAGCAAGAAGAAATAACGCACGCGGTTTTGCCGGCGCGATAACCCACGCCGTCACCAAGGTGACGGCGTGTTCTTTTGCGGACGCCGCTAAACTGTCGATCCGAAAGAATCGATGAAGCGTCCGTTTCATATGTCGTCCACCGTTCGTCTCCGCGTTTTCATCCTCTTTGCCGCCGGCTACTTCGTCTCGTACGTGTTCCGCGGCGTCAATCTCGGCTTCGCGCCGCTCATCACGCACGAACTCGGCTTGTCGGCCGCCGATCTCGGCCTGCTGACGGCGCTGTACTTCATCGGCTTTGCTGCCGCGCAGATTCCTGTCGGCGTACTGCTCGATCACTTCGGGCCGGCGCGTGTGACGGCCGGCATGCTCGTGTTCGCCGCGGCGGGCATTGGCGTGTTTGGGGCCTCGAATAGCCTGGCAGGGCTGATGTCCGGGCGCCTGCTCATCGGCGTGGGCGTGTCGGTGTGTCTGGCGGCGGCGTTCAAGGCGTCGGCGCAGCATTTCCCGATCTGGCGCCTGCCGCTCATCAACGGATTCACGATGGCCGTCGGCGGATTGGGCGGCGTCGTCGTCGGATCGCCGCTGTCGGCGCTGCTGCAATTCGCAACGTGGCGTCAGGTGTGCTTCGGGCTCGCGGTGTTCACGCTCGTCGTCGCGGCGGCGATTGCGCTCTTCGCGCCGCGCAAGGCGGATACGCATCATCAGGCGGACATCGTCACGCAGTTCAAGGGCACGTGGCACATCATGAGAAGCGCCGCGTTCTGGAAGATCGCGTCGTTTCCGGTCGTCACGCAGGGCGTCTTCTTCGCGATGCAGTCGCTCTGGATCCGTCCCTATCTCATCGACGTGATGAATCTCACGCCCGCGCATTCGTCGGCGATCGTCTCCGTGCTCGGTTTCGCGATGATGTTCGGCTCGGTGGGCTTCGGCGCGGCGGCGCGCAGTCTCGAGCGGCGCGGCGTGTCGGTGTACGCGTTCTGCGGCGCGGGCATGGTGCTTTTCGTCGCCACCCAGTTGCTGATGGTGCTGCGCGTGCCGCTGCCGCCCGCGACGCTCATCGCCGCGTATGGCGTATTCGGCGGCACGGGCATCCTGAGTTATGCGGTCGCGGCGAAGTATTTCCCGTCGCACATGGCGGGACGCGTGAATACGACGCTCACGCTCGTCATCTTCCTGCTGATCTTCGGCTTTCAGGTCGGGGTCGGCACTATGTTGTCGCTTTGGCCTGCGGAAGCGGGGCGCTATCCGGCATCGGCGCATATTTCGGTGTGGGCGGCACTGATTGCGCTGCAAGTGGCGAGCGCGATCTGGTACATGTTGCCGGGCCGCGCGCTGCACGAACGCGAGGCGGAAGTGGAAAACGCGGCGTCGTGATCGGGGCGGCGGGAGGCAAGCAGAGCGCTCCCAAATTTGGCAGATGTGTCAATTTAACGCTATAATTCGAAGGTTTGAGCACATCAACCCGCACCCTAGCGCCTACCTCCCACACACCGTCGTTCGCTGCGCCAGTCGGCGCGCGCCGCACGCCGCCAGTCGCCCGCTTCGTCACTGCGTTTGCCCATGCAAGCGAGCTGAACCGAACCGCGACGCGCGCCTCGCGAGCCGCCGCCACACTGCGCGAAGGAAACCCCTCGTTCTTCGAGCGACGGGAAGCCAAGCCTGAATTTCGGACAGACAGGTCGGTAACAGGGTGTTCCCCAAGGAGCTTCCCGTGTTGCCGTCATTTTCCCCCGCACTTCTCGCACTTGCCGACGGCACGGTCTTTCGTGGTCAATCGATCGGCGCGCCCGGTTCGACGATCGGCGAAGTGGTGTTCAACACCGCAATCACCGGTTATCAGGAAATCCTGACCGATCCGAGCTATGCCCGCCAGATCGTCACGCTGACCTATCCGCACATCGGCAACTACGGCGTGAACGCCGAAGACGTCGAAGCCACCAAAGTCCATGCCGCCGGCCTCATCATTCGCGACCTGCCGGTGCTCGCATCCAACTTCCGTTCCGAGCAGACGCTCTCCGACTATCTCAAGGCGCAAGGCGTCGTCGCGATCGCCGGCATCGACACGCGCAAGCTCACGCGTATCCTGCGCGAGAAGGGCGCGCAGAACGGCTGCATTCTCGCCGGTTCCGATGACGAAGCGAAAGCGCTCGAGCTCGCACGCTCGTTCCCGGGCCTCGCGGGCATGGACCTCGCGAAGGTCGTGTCGACGGACCAGCCCTACGAATGGACGCAGACCGAATGGCGTCTGGGCAGCGGCTACGGCAAGCAGGAAGCGCCGAAGTTTCGCGTCGTCGCGTTCGACTATGGCGTGAAGTACAACATCCTGCGCATGCTGGCGGAGCGCGGTTGCCACGTGACCGTGCTGCCCGCGAAATCGACCGCCGCCGATGCGCTCGCGCTCAATCCGGACGGCATCTTCCTGTCGAACGGCCCCGGCGATCCGGAGCCGTGCGATTACGCCATCGCGGCCACCAGGGAATTCATCGAGCGCGGCATTCCGACGTTCGGCATCTGCCTCGGCCATCAGATCATGGGTCTCGCCGTCGGCGCGAAGACGATGAAGATGAAGACCGGCCACCACGGCGCGAACCATCCGGTGAAGGACATGGACGACGGCCGCGTGGTCATCACGTCGCAGAACCACGGTTTCGCGGTCGATGCGTCGACGCTGCCCGCCAACGCGAAAGTCACGCACGTCTCGCTCTTCGACGGCACGCTGCAAGGCTTCGCGCTCACCGACAAGCCCGCCTTCTGCTTCCAGGGCCATCCGGAAGCGTCGCCCGGCCCGCACGACATCGCGTATCTGTTCGACCGCTTCATCAAGCTGATGGAAGCACAGAAGGTCGCAGCCTAAGAACAGAACATCGCAAATATACAGAGCACAGTTATGCCGAAGCGCACAGACATCAAGAGCATCCTCATCATCGGCGCGGGTCCGATCATCATCGGCCAGGCGTGCGAGTTCGATTATTCGGGCGCGCAAGCATGCAAGGCGCTGCGTGAGGAAGGCTACAAGGTCATCCTCGTCAACAGCAATCCGGCGACGATCATGACGGATCCGAACACGGCCGACGTCACGTATATCGAGCCGATTTCGTGGGAAGTGGTCGAACGCATCATCGCGAAAGAGCGCCCGGACGCGATCCTGCCGACCATGGGCGGACAGACCGCGCTCAACTGCGCGCTCGACCTGTTCCATCACGGCGTGCTGGAAAAGTACAAGGTCGAGCTGATCGGTGCGTCGCCGGAAGCGATCGACAAGGCGGAAGACCGCCAGAAGTTCAAGGACGCGATGACGAAGATCGGCCTCGGTTCGGCCAAGTCGGGCATCGCGCATTCGATGGAAGAAGCGCTCGCCGTGCAGCAGCAGATCGCCGAAGCGACCGGCAGCGGCGGCTATCCGACCGTGATTCGTCCGTCGTTCACGCTGGGCGGCTCGGGCGGCGGCATCGCGTACAACAAGGAAGAGTTCGAAGAGATTTGCCGTCGCGGTCTCGATCTCTCGCCGACGCGCGAGCTGCTCATCGAAGAATCGCTGCTCGGCTGGAAAGAGTACGAGATGGAAGTCGTCCGCGATAAAAAGGACAACTGCATCATCGTCTGCTCGATCGAAAACCTCGACCCGATGGGCGTGCACACCGGCGATTCCATCACCGTCGCGCCGGCGCAGACGCTCACCGACAAAGAGTATCAAGTGCTGCGCAACGCGTCGCTCGCGGTGCTGCGCGAGATCGGGGTCGATACCGGCGGCTCGAACGTGCAGTTCGCGATCAACCCGAAGGACGGCCGCATGGTCGTCATCGAAATGAATCCACGCGTGTCGCGTTCGTCGGCGCTGGCATCGAAGGCAACGGGATTCCCGATCGCCAAGGTCGCCGCGAAGCTCGCGTGCGGCTACACGCTCGACGAACTCAAGAACGAAATCACCGGCGGACAAACGCCCGCATCGTTCGAACCGACGATCGATTATGTCGTGACGAAGGTGCCGCGCTTCGCGTTCGAGAAATTCCGCGAAGCGGATTCGCGCCTGACCACGCAGATGAAGTCCGTCGGCGAAGTCATGGCAATGGGCCGCACGTTCCAGGAATCGTTCCAGAAGGCGTTGCGCGGTCTGGAAGTCGGCGTCGACGGTCTCGATGAGAAGACCACGAGCCGCGACGAAGTCATCCGCGAAATTGGCGAGCCGGGTCCGGACCGCATCTGGTATCTCGGTGACGCCTTCCGTCTCGGCCTGACGATGGAAGAAATCTTCGAAGAGACGTCGATCGATCCGTGGTTCCTCGCGCAGATCGAACAGATCATCCTCAAGGAAAAGGCGCTCGAAGGCCGCACGCTCGCGAGCCTCACGCGTGACGAACTGCTGTATCTGAAGAAGAGCGGCTTCTCGGACCGGCGTCTGGCGAAGCTGACCGGTTCGACGCAAGCAGACGTGCGCAAGAAGCGTCACGAAATGAAGGTGCGCCCGGTGTACAAGCGCGTCGACACGTGCGCGGCCGAGTTCGCGACGAAGACCGCCTACATGTACTCGACGTACGAAGAAGAGTGCGAAGCGAATCCGACCGACAAGAAGAAGATCATGGTGCTGGGCGGCGGCCCGAACCGGATCGGGCAGGGCATCGAGTTCGACTACTGCTGCGTGCATGCCGCGCTCGCCATGCGCGAGGACGGCTATGAAACCATCATGGTCAACTGCAATCCGGAGACGGTTTCCACCGACTACGACACGTCCGACCGTCTGTACTTCGAATCGCTGACGCTCGAAGACGTGCTCGAAATCGTCGATCTGGAAAAGCCGGTCGGCGTGATCGTGCAGTACGGCGGCCAGACGCCGCTCAAGCTCGCGCTCGATCTGGAAGCGAACGGCGTGCCGATCATCGGCACGTCGCCGGACATGATCGACGCCGCCGAAGACCGCGAGCGCTTCCAGAAGCTGCTCAAGGATCTCGATCTGCGTCAGCCGCCGAATCGCACGGCGCGCGCCGAAGACGAAGCGCTGAAGCTCGCGGAGGAAATCGGTTATCCGCTGGTCGTGCGTCCGTCGTACGTGCTCGGCGGCCGCGCGATGGAAATCGTCCACGAGCCGCGCGACCTCGAGCGCTACATGCGCGAAGCCGTGAAGGTGTCGAACGATTCGCCGGTGCTGCTCGACCGCTTCCTGAACGACGCGATCGAATGCGACGTCGACTGCATCTCCGATGGCGACGACGTGTTCATCGGCGGCGTGATGGAGCACATCGAACAGGCGGGCGTGCACTCGGGCGACTCGGCTTGCTCGCTGCCGCCGTATTCGCTGTCGCAGGAAACCGTCGACGAACTGAAGCGGCAAACCGCCGCAATGGCGAAGGCACTGAACGTCATCGGCCTGATGAACGTGCAGTTCGCGATTCAGCAAGTCCCGCAAGACGACGGCTCCAAGAAGGACATCATCTACGTGCTGGAAGTGAATCCGCGCGCATCGCGCACGGTGCCGTACGTGTCGAAGGCAACCGGTTTGCCGCTCGCCAAGATCGCCGCTCGCGCGATGGTCGGCCAGAAGCTCAAGGCACAAGGCGTGACGAAGGAAGTCATTCCGCCGTACTTCAGCGTGAAGGAAGCGGTGTTCCCGTTCGTGAAGTTCCCGGCGGTCGATCCGGTGCTCGGACCCGAAATGCGCTCGACCGGCGAAGTGATGGGCGTGGGCCGCACGTTCGGCGAAGCACTCTTCAAGTCGCAGCTCGCGGCGGGCTCGCGTCTGCCGGAATCGGGCACGGTGCTTCTGACCGTGATGGACGCCGACAAGCCGAAGGCCGTCGAAGTCGCGCAGATGCTGCACGAGCTCGGCTATCCGATCGTCGCAACCAAGGGCACGGCCGCGGCCATCGCGGCGGCAGGCGTGCCGGTGAAGGTCGTCAACAAGGTGAAAGACGGCCGTCCGCACATCGTCGACATGATCAAGAACGGCGAGATCGCGCTCGTCTTCACGACCGTCGACGAAACGCGCGCCGCCATCGCCGATTCGCGCTCGATCCGCATGAGCGCGCAGGCCAACAAGGTCACGTACTACACGACGATGTCGGGAGCGCGCGCGGCGGTCGAAGGGTTGAGGTATCTCCGAGATTTGGAAGTCTATGATTTACAAGGCTTGCATGCTCGCCTAAACTAAGGCTTCGATTACTGGTCTAAGTATCACGAGCCGCGGTTAAGCGGCGTCTCCTGCTCTGTGGGAGATGCGCTTAACCGCGGTAATTTTTTTGACGAAATTGTTTGTGAGTGGTCTATGAGCACGATTCCTTTGACGAAGCGCGGCGCGGAGTTGCTGCGCGACGAATTGCAACGCCTGAAGGCCGTGGAGCGTCCGGCGGTCATCAACGCGATCGCGGAGGCGCGCGCGCAAGGCGACTTGTCGGAAAACGCGGAATACGACGCCGCGAAGGAAAAGCAGGGGTTCATCGAGGGCCGCATCGCGGAAATCGAGTCGAAGCTGGCCGCCGCGCAAGTGATCGATCCGACGCAGGTCGAAGCGGAAGGTCGCGTGGTGTTCGGCGCGACCGTCGAACTCGAGGACCTGGAATCGGGCGACATGGTGACGTATCAGATCGTCGGCGATGACGAAGCCGACATCGATCACGGCCTCATCTCCGTGAGCTCGCCGATCGCGCGCGCGCTGATCGCGAAGTCGGAAGGCGACGTGGCATCGGTGCAGGCGCCGAGCGGCGCACGCGAATACGAGATCATCGCGGTTCGCTACGTCTGATGGAGCACCGGCTCTTTCGCACCATCAGCATGGTCTGGGTCGGCAGTCTGCTGACCCTCGGTCTGGTCGCTGCGCCCGTGCTCTTTTCGATGCTCGACCGCACGTCGGCGGGCTCGGTGGCGGCGCAGCTCTTCCGCATCGAGGCGATCATCGGCGTGATCAGCGCGCTGGTGCTGATCCTCATCGGCAATCGCTTCGTGAAAAGCGGCATCGTCGATTACAAACGCGTGCGGTGGATCGTCGCGGTGATGCTCGTGTGCGTGCTGGTCGGCTATTTCGCCTTGCAGCCGTTCATGAACTCGCTGCGAATGGCGGCGCAGGAAGCGGGCACCGATCTCGCGAGCTCGCCGTATGCGAAGGAGTTCGGCATTCTGCACGGCCTATCCAGCGCGATCTATCTGATCGAATGCCTGTTCGGCATTGCGCTGGTGTGGCGCTTGCCGGGCGCGGCGCCCGTCAAGATCGTGCCGAAGGGGAAATCCGCCAAGGTGGCGGCGAAAAGAGCGCGAAGCTGAATCGCGCTTGCTCAGGACGGCGCGTGCGTTTCATTGGAAATGCACGCGCCGTTCGATCATTTGACCGTCTGATGCTGGCGCTTCGAGCTGGTCTGACGTTTCTTCGCGCGCTTCACGTTGCCGCCGGCGGTCACACGTTCGTTGCCCAGTACCTTCAGCGTCTGCTTTTTGGGTTTCTTGAACGCGGGCGCATCGCGGGTGATTTTCACTGCCCTCACCGTGCGCGGCGCGCGGCCCTTCGTCTCGCGTTCGGCGGCTTCGCCTGCGCTCGGAGGCATCGTGCTGCGCGTGCGGGTGGCGCGGGTTTTCGGAGCGGCGCCTTCGGGTCTCCAGATCACGAGCAGCTTGCCGATATGCTGAATAGGCGCGGCGTTCAGGCGATCGCAGATTTCGTCGTAGATTTCGACGCGTGCTTCGCGTTCGTCGCCGAATACGCGGACCTTGATGAGCTGATGCGCTTCCAGGTGGACGTTGATTTCCTTCAGCACGGCATCGGTCAGACCCTCCGCGCCGACGAGCACGACGGGCTTGAGCGCATGGGCCTGGGAGCGCAGATCGGCGCGTTCGGCGGGGGAGAGTTTAAGAGCTGGCATGAGAAATTTCGGACTCGACTAAAATGTGGGCGGCGTGAGGTAGATTCGCGAGGCGGTTTGAACACGCTGCAGCGAAAGCGCACGGCTTCGTGCCGGATCTTCGGCGCATCGGTCGCGCCACCGCCCACCAGAAACAGAACAGGCCGGATGCACGGGTTTTCGGAGCGCGAGCGCGCCGAGGACCGGTCCGGCCGACAAGACGCGTATTATCCGCTAAAAGCCTCGCGCGATGCAGCAAAATACGCACCGGGCGTGCTGTCAGCGCGCCACATGAGCTCAGTTTGAATGGCAAAGAACCGTTTTAATCATTCGTGGTTGCATGACCACATCAACGATCCCTACGTAAAGATGGCGCAGCGCGAGGGCTATCGCGCGCGCGCCGCATACAAGCTGAAGGAGATCGACGAGCAGGACAAACTCATCAAGCCGGGTCAGGTCATCGTCGATCTCGGCTCGACGCCCGGCTCCTGGAGCCAGTACGCGCGCAACAAACTCGCGCAGGGCGCGAAGCGCGATGCCGAGCGCCAGGGCGGCATCGACGGCACGATCATCGCGCTGGATATTCTGCCGATGGAGCCGATTTCGGACGTCACGTTCATCCAGGGCGACTTTCGCGAGGACGAAGTGCTTGCGCAACTCGATGAAATCGTCGGCGAGCGTCAGGTGGACCTTGTAATCTCCGACATGGCCCCCAACCTCTCAGGCGTGGCGAGTGCGGATGCCGCGCGCATCGAGCATCTATGCGATCTGGCGCTGGAGTTCGCGCAGAACCATCTGAAACCGGAGGGTGCGCTGCTGGTCAAATGTTTTCACGGCAGCGGATACAGCCAGATCGTTGAGAAGTTCAAGCAACAGTTCAAGGTGGTTGCGCCACGCAAGCCGAAAGCTTCTCGCGACAAATCGTCGGAGACTTTTATTCTCGGGCGGCGGCTCAAGCAACCGAACTGAACGGCCCGCTCGAGCGATTCGGCGAATTACGGCGATATTTTCGCGGAATATGCCGAAAACAACCTCTCTGCCGCTATTTGTGCGGTAGTTAAACCTTATGGCAGGGGTTAGCGGTCTGGATTAGAATGCTTTGGTGGCGTCGCAAGGTTTATGTAGGCGCCCGTCTATGAGTGAGGAGTGGTGCTTTGAACAACAATATGTTCTCTAAAGCGGCAGTGTGGCTCGTGATCGCACTGGTGCTGTTTACGGTGTTCAAGCAGTTCGATAAGCCCCGCGTCCAGGAAGGTGTGTCCTATTCGCAGTTCATGGACGACGCGAAGAACGGCAAAGTCAAGAACGTCACCGTTCAGGGCCGCAATCTGACGGTCACTCCGAACGACGGCCAGAAGTACCAGATCGTGTCGCCCGGCGACATATGGATGGTCGGCGACTTGATGAAATACGGCGTTCAGGTCAGCGGCAAGGCTGACGATGAACCGAATGCGCTCGTCTCCGCGCTGTACTACCTCGGACCTACGATCCTGATCATCGGCTTCTGGTTCTACATGATGAGGCAGATGCAGGGAGGCGGCAAAGGCGGGGCGTTTTCGTTCGGCAAGTCGCGAGCGCGGCTGATCGACGAAAACAACAACGCAATCAATTTCACCGACGTCGCGGGTTGCGACGAAGCCAAGGAAGAAGTCTCGGAACTCGTGGACTTCCTGCGCGACCCGCAGAAATTCCAAAAGCTCGGCGGACGCATTCCGCGCGGCGTGCTGCTGGTCGGCCCGCCGGGAACCGGTAAGACGCTGCTGGCGCGCGCCATCGCGGGCGAAGCGAAAGTGCCGTTCTTCAGCATTTCGGGTTCAGACTTCGTCGAAATGTTCGTCGGCGTGGGCGCGGCTCGTGTGCGCGACATGTTCGAGCAGGCGAAGAAGCATGCGCCGTGTATCGTGTTCATCGACGAAATCGACGCGGTTGGCCGTCATCGCGGCGCCGGCATGGGCGGCGGCAACGACGAGCGCGAGCAGACGCTGAACCAGATGCTCGTCGAGATGGACGGCTTCGAGGCGAATTCCGGTGTGATCGTGATCGCGGCGACGAACCGTTCGGACGTGCTGGACAAGGCGCTGCTCCGTCCGGGCCGTTTCGACCGTCAGGTCTATGTCGGTCTGCCGGATATCCGCGGCCGCGAGCACATCATGAAGGTGCACCTGCGCAAGGTGCCTATCGCGAACGACGTCGATGCATCGGTCATCGCGCGCGGCACGCCGGGTTTCTCGGGCGCCGATCTCGCGAATCTCGTGAACGAGGCTGCGCTGTTCGCGGCGCGTCGCGGCAAGCGCATCGTCGAGATGCAGGATTTCGAGGACGCGAAGGACAAGATCTTCATGGGTCCGGAGCGCAAATCGGCTGTGATGCGCGAAGAAGAGCGTCGCAATACGGCATACCACGAGTCGGGTCACGCGGTGGTTGCGAAGCTGCTTCCGCATGCCGATCCGGTGCACAAGGTCACGATCATGCCGCGCGGCTGGGCGCTGGGCGTTACGTGGCAGTTGCCCGAGCATGACCGCGTGAACCTGTATCGCGACAAGATGCTGGAGGAAATCGCGATCCTGTTCGGTGGCCGCGCAGCGGAGGAAGTGTTCCTGAATTCGATGTCGACCGGTGCGTCGAACGACTTCGAGCGCGCAACGAAGATGGCGCGCGACATGGTGACGCGCTACGGCATGTCCGACGTGCTCGGCACGATGGTCTACGTCGATACGGAAGACAACGGCATGTTCGGCAAGATGGGCGCGAAGTCGGTGTCCGAAGCCACGCAGCAGAAGGTCGATGCGGAAATCCGCCGCATCCTCGACGAGCAATATGCGCTCGCCCGGAAGCTGCTGGAAGACAACCGCGACAAGGTCGAAGCGATGACCAAGGCGCTGCTCGAATGGGAAACCATCGACGCGGACCAGATTGGCGACATCATGTCGGATCGTCCGCCGCGTCCGCCGAAGAACATGCCGCCGCCGTCCGGCGACACGCCATCCGGTGGTAGCAGCGGCACCGAGGTCAAACCGGGCAACGCGCCGGCAACGGCCTGAGTTTCCTGCATGAGTTCATGGGCCGGTGTGCATAGCACGCCGGCCCATTTTCACTTTATGGCGTCCGTTTTTAATCAGGTGCTGAACGCGGCGCCGTCTCCGTCCCTCCGTTCCGTTCTATCCGCTTGGCCACTTCAACCCCATCCCCGATTTCAGCCGCGCCGCTCCAATGCGGACGCTTCACGCTGACCTTCGACCGCCCGCTCGTCATGGGCATTCTCAACGTTACGCCGGACTCGTTCTCCGATGGCGGCCGCTTCATTTCGCGCGACGCCGCACTGGCTCGCGCCGAGCAGATGCTCGCCGACGGCGCCGACATGATCGATATCGGCGGTGAATCCACGCGTCCCGGCGCGCCGCCCGTGCCGCTCGACGACGAACTCGAGCGCGTGGTGCCGATAGTCGAGGCATTGCGCGCCGTTCGAGTGCCGCTTTCCGTCGACACGTACAAACCAGCCGTGATGCGCGCCGCGCTCGACGCCGGCGCGGACATGATCAACGACATCTGGGGCTTGCGTCAGGACGGCGCGATCGACGCCGTCAAGGGCAGCAACTGCGGACTTTGCGTGATGCACATGCTCGGCGAGCCGCGCACAATGCAGCTTCACGAGCCGGTGTACGAAGACGTCGTCGCCGACGTGCGCGCGTTCTTCGCGGAGCGCGTCGCCGCACTCGGGCGCGCGGGCATTGCGACAGACCGCATCAGTCTCGATCCGGGTTACGGCTTCGGCAAGACGGTCGAGCATAATTACGCGTTGCTCGCGCATCTCACGGACACGTCGCCCGCCGGGACGAACTTTCCGTTGCTCGCGGGCATGTCGCGCAAGTCGATGCTTGGCGCCGTCACCGGACGCGGCGCGGGCGAGCGGCTCGCGGCGAGCGTCGCCGCGGCGGTGTGCGCCGCAGAGCGGGGCGCGGCCATCATCCGCGTCCACGATGTCGCCGAAACCGTCGATGCGCTGAAAGTCTGGCAGGCAACAAAGAATGCTGCCGGGAATGGGCATTATTGACACTGGCCTCATTCATCAGCAATTTGGGCGCAGGCGCGCGCCGATAGAACTCATTAACTAAAATCGTGGACCGATACGATGCGCCGAACGGTCGCGAGGAGGGTCAAGCAACAATGGCACGTCAATATTTTGGAACCGACGGCATCCGCGGCCGCGTAGGCGTCGCGCCGATCACGCCGGATTTCGTACTCAAGCTCGGCTACGGGGCCGGAAAGGTGCTTGCGGGCGCCGACCGCGCACAGCAAAAGAAGGGCAATCGTCCGACGGTATTGATCGGCAAGGACACGCGCGTGTCGGGCTACATGCTCGAAGCCGCGCTGGAATCCGGCTTTTCGGCGGCGGGTGTCGACGTGATGCTGGCCGGCCCGATGCCGACGCCTGGCGTCGCCTATCTGACGCGTGCACTGCGGCTGTCGGCGGGCGTCGTGATCAGCGCGTCGCACAATCCGTACGACGACAACGGCATCAAATTTTTCTCCGCCGACGGCAACAAGCTGCCCGACGAAGTCGAACTGGAAATCGAGCGCCAGCTCGAGCAGCCGATGGAATGCGCGCCTTCCGAGCGCCTCGGTAAAGCCCGGCGTCTGGATGATGCAGGCGGACGCTACATCGAATTCTGCAAGAGCACCTTTCCCGCGAGTTTCGACTTGCGCGGTCTGAAGCTCGTCGTCGATTGCGCGCACGGCGCCGCATATGACGTCGCGCCGCACGTTTTCCATGAACTCGGCGCGGAAGTCGTGTCGATCGGCGTGTCGCCGAACGGCTTCAACATCAACGACGGCGTTGGCGCGACCGCCCCGGACGCGCTCGTGCGCGCGGTGGTCGAGCACAAGGCGGATATCGGCATCGCGCTCGACGGCGACGCGGACCGTCTGCAGGTCGTCGATTCGTCCGGCCGTCTCTATAACGGCGACGAATTGCTCTACGTGCTGGTCAAGGATCGCATCGCGACCGATGGCAAGGTGGAAGGCGCAGTCGGCACGCTGATGACCAACATGGCCGTCGAGGTGGCGCTGAAGGAGGCGGGCGTGCAGTTCGTGCGCGCGGCGGTCGGCGACCGCTACGTCCTCGAAAAATTGCGCGAGAACGGCTGGCTGCTGGGCGCGGAAGGCTCGGGCCACATCCTTTCGCTGGACCGTCACTCGACCGGCGACGGCATCGTCTCGGCGCTCCTCGTGCTAGCAGCGATCCAGCGCAGCGGCAAGTCGCTCGCCGATCTGCTTCGCGGCGTCAGCCTGTTCCCGCAAAAGCTCATCAACGTGCGGATGAGCGCGGGCGCGGACTGGAAAGGCAGCGCCGCGATTCGCCGCGCGGTCGAGCAAGCCGAGCAATCCCTCCAATCGCACGGCCGCGTCTTGATTCGCGCGTCGGGAACCGAACCGGTCTTGCGCGTGATGGTGGAAGCATCGGCGCAACAGGACGCGGTTCGATACGCGGAAACGATTGCGCAGGTCGTAAAGGACGCGACTTCGTAGGCGTTCACTGAAGTTCGTCGCGTTTCGCTAAAAGCGGGCTTCGGCCCGCTTTTTTATTTGCGCCGCTGGCTTGACGGATCGGCTGTGATCAAACTTTCAGCACGTAAGCGCATTGACATGCTGGCTTCACGATTAGTCATATTACTGTCACAGACTCCTCCTATATTTCGCGGTGTCGTCTACACGCTCACGCGACACACGCTCACTACTGGAGATTAAGAATGAAATTGATGCAAACCGCGCTGGCCGGCCTGATTGGTGCAGTGTTCGCCATCTCCGCTCAAGCAGCCGACATCACCGGCGCGGGTTCCACCTTTGCAGCGCCGATCTACACGAAGTGGGCGGACGCCTACCAGAAAACGGGCGGCGGCAAGGTGAACTACCAAGGCATCGGCTCGTCGGGCGGTATCAAGCAAATCATCGCGAAGACCGTGGATTTCGCGGGCTCGGACGCTCCGCTGAAAGACGACGAACTCGCGAAGAACGGCCTGTTCCAGTTCCCGACGGTCGTCGGCGGCGTGGTGCCGGTCATCAACGTGCCGGGCGTGAAGGCTGGCGAAGTGACGCTATCGGGCCAGGTGCTCGGCGACATCTACCTCGGCAAGATCAAGAAGTGGAACGACCCGGAAATCGCCGCGCTGAACCCGAAGGTCAAGCTGCCGGATACGGACATCGCGGTCGTGCGGCGCGCCGACGGCTCCGGCACGAGCTTCATCTGGACGAACTATCTGTCGAAGGTGAACACCGAGTGGAAGTCGAAGGTCGGCGAAGGTTCGACGGTCAACTGGCCGACGGGCACGGGCGGCAAGGGCAACGACGGCGTCGCGGCATTCGTGCAGCGTCTGCCGGGCGCGATCGGCTACGTCGAATGGGCGTACGCGAAGCAGAACAAGATGACCTACGTCGGCATGAAGAATTCGGCCGGCACGGTCGTCGAGCCGAAGACCGACACGTTCAAGGCAGCGGCAGCGGGCGCGGACTGGTCGAAGTCGTTCTATCAGATTCTGACGGACGAGCCGGGCAAGAACGCATGGCCGATCGTCGGCGCGACCTTCGTGCTGCTGCACGCGACGCAAGAGAAGCCGGCGCAGGGCACGGAAACGCTGAAATTCTTCGACTGGGCGTTCAAGAACGGCGGCCAGGCTGCGAACGATCTCGACTATATCTCGCTGCCGGATTCGGTCGTCGCCGAAATCAAGACGCAATGGAAGGCGAAGGTCAAGGACGCATCGGGCAAGGCGGTCGCGGAATAAGGGAAGCAAGCAGTCGTTTGAAACTGTCCTAAGCTTCTGATTCGCGGGACAGCAACGCAGCAAGGAAGCCGCGCGGCGAGCCAACGTTCGCCGCGCGGTCTGACACGTAGCGAAACCAAGGCTCCCATGTCGGACATCAACCTATCGTCGGCCGTGCCGGCGGCGCATACGCAGCGCGCGCCGAGCCGCATCGGCGACATCATTTTCGGCGGCGTGACGCGGCTTGCGGCTGTCATCACGCTGCTCCTGCTCGGCGGCATCATCGTTTCGCTGATCATCGCGTCGATGCCGACCATTCAGAAATTCGGCCTCTCGTTCCTCTGGCGTTCGGAATGGGATCCGCCCAGCGACTCGTTCGGGGCGCTCGTGCCCATCTACGGCACGATTGCGACGTCGATCATCGCGCTCATCATCGCGGTGCCGGTGAGCTTCGGCATCGCGCTCTTTCTGACCGAACTGTCGCCCGCGTGGCTGCGCCGTCCGCTCGGCGTCGCGATCGAACTTCTCGCGGCGATTCCGTCGATCGTCTACGGCATGTGGGGCCTGCTCGTGTTCGCGCCGATCTTCGCGCAATACTTCGAAAAGCCCCTCGGCAAGCTGCTCGGCGACGTGCCCCTGATCGGCATCTTCTTTCAAGGCGCGCCGATCGGCATCGGCATTCTGTGCGCCGGCGTGATTCTCGCGATCATGATCATTCCGTACATCGCATCCGTGATGCGCGACGTGTTCGAAGTGACGCCCGTGCTGCTGAAGGAATCGGCATACGGCATCGGCTGCACGACGTGGGAAGTCATGTGGAAGATCGTGCTGCCCTATACGCGCGCCGGCGTGATCGGCGGCGTCATGCTCGGCCTCGGCCGCGCGCTCGGCGAGACGATGGCTGTGACGTTCGTCATCGGCAATACGAACCTGCTCGACAACGTGTCGCTCTTCTCGCCCGGCAACAGCATCACCTCGGCGCTCGCGAACGAATTCGCGGAAGCGAGTCCGGGCCTGCATACGTCGGCGTTGATGGAGCTCGGTCTGATTCTTTTCGTCATCACGTTCTTCGTGCTCGCGCTCTCGAAGCTGATGCTTCTGCGCATGGAACGCGGGGAGGGCCGTAAATAATGAGCCGTCCCGCTACGTTCAACCAGGATTCGAGCCGCGTGGAAGCCACGCGTCAGAAGCTGCAGCGCCGCCGCCGCGGCACGAACGCGGTTGCGCTGACGCTCTCGCTCGCCGCGATGGCCTTCGGCCTCATCTGGCTCGTGTGGATTCTCTTCACGACGCTCAGGCTCGGCATCGGCGGGTTGTCGGTCGATCTGTTCACGCAATCGACGCCGCCGCCGAACACCGATGGCGGCGGTCTCGCCAACGCGATCGTCGGCTCGCTGATGCTCGTCGTGCTCGCAACGTTCGTCGGCACGCCGCTCGGCATTCTCGCGGGCGTCTACCTCGCGGAGTACGGCCAGAAGCGCTGGCTCGCGAGCGTCACGCGCTTCATCAACGACATCTTGCTGTCGGCGCCTTCGATCGTCGTCGGTCTCTTCGTGTATGCGATCGTCGTCGCGAAGATGGGCCGCTTCTCGGGCTGGGCCGGCGTGATCGCGCTGGCGCTGCTGCAGATTCCGATCGTGATCCGCACGACGGAAAACATGCTGAAGCTCGTGCCGAACGCATTGCGCGAAGCCGCGTTCGCACTCGGTACGCCCAAGTGGAAGATGGTGATGTCGATCACGCTGAAGGCGTCGGTGGGCGGCATCGTGACGGGCGTGTTGCTGGCGGTCGCGCGTATCGCGGGCGAAACCGCGCCGCTGCTTTTCACGGCGCTGTCGAATCAATTTTTCTCGTGGGACATGAACCAGCCGGTGGCCAATTTGCCGGTGACGATCTACAAGTTCGCGATGAGTCCGTTCCCGCAGTGGCAATCGCTCGCGTGGGCCGGTGTGTTCCTGATTACGCTCGGCGTGCTGGGTCTGAATATCCTGGCGCGCGCGATCTTCTCGAAGAAATAAGGGTGGAGTGATTCCATGAACATGGTCGAAAGCGGTGTCAACCACCAGGAAAAGCAGATCGAGCGCGGACCGGTGCCGGGCAGCGTGCGCCCGACGCACAGTTCGCAGCCTGCCGATTCCATCAAGCCGAAGATCGAGGTGAACAACCTCAACTTCTTCTACAACAAGTATCACGCGCTGAAGAACATCAACCTGCGCATTCCCGAGAAGAAAGTGACGGCGTTCATCGGTCCGTCGGGCTGCGGCAAGTCCACGCTTCTGCGCACGTTCAACAAGATGTATGCGCTTTATCCGGAGCAGCGCGCCGAAGGCGAAATCCTGATGGACGGCACGAACCTGCTCGACACGACGAAGGATATTTCGCTCCTGCGCGCGCGCGTCGGCATGGTGTTCCAGAAGCCGACGCCGTTCCCGATGTCGATCTACGACAACATCGCGTTCGGCGTGAAGATGTTCGAGCAACTGTCGCGCTCGGAAATGGATGACCGCGTCGAATGGGCGCTCACGAAAGCCGCGCTCTGGACCGAAGTAAAGGACAAGTTGCAGCAAAGCGGCTACGGTCTGTCGGGTGGCCAGCAGCAGCGTCTGTGCATCGCGCGCGGCATCGCGATTCGTCCGGAAGTGCTGCTGCTGGACGAACCTTGCTCGGCGCTCGACCCGATTTCGACGGGCCGTATCGAAGAGCTGATCGCCGAACTGAAAAGCGATTACACGGTTGTCATCGTCACGCACAACATGCAGCAGGCGGCGCGTTGTTCGGACTACACTGCCTATATGTATCTCGGTGAATTGATCGAGTTCGGCGACACCGAAAAGATCTTCATCAAGCCGGCCCGCAAGGAAACGGAAGACTACATCACGGGCCGCTTCGGCTGATCGTCAGCCAGGTGAAACAGAAGGCTTAAGGAGCATATATGTCCGATAAACATCTTTCGAGCCAGTTCGACGCCGATCTCAACGCGGTGTCGTCGAAAGTGCTGGAAATGGGCGGTCTGGTCGAGTCGCAGATCATCGCGGCGATGCAGGCGCTGAACGAATTCGACATCGGCATCGCGGATCAGGTGATCGCGGCCGAAGCGCGTCTGAACATGATGGAAGTCGAGATCGACGAAGAGTGCAGCAACATCATCGCGCGCCGTCAGCCGGCTGCGCGTGACTTGCGTCTGTTGATGGCGATCTCGAAGACGATCACGAATCTCGAACGCGCCGGCGACGAAGCGGAGAAGATCGCCAAGCGCGTGAAGCGCATCAACGAAGACGGCGCGGGCCGCACGGTGAACATCGCCGAGATCAAGCTGTCGGGCGAAATGGCGGTATCGATCCTGCGCCGCGCGCTCGATGCGTTCGCGCGTCTCGACACGGTTGCCGCCGCGCAGATCGTGCGCGACGACAAGGCCATCGACGAGGAATTCCGCGCCTTCGTGCGCAAGCTCGTGACGTACATGATGGAAGATCCGCGCACGATTTCGGCGGGCCTCGATTATCTGTTCATCGCGAAAGCGGTGGAGCGCATCGGCGATCACGCGAAGAACATCGCTGAGTTCATCATCTACATCGTCAAGGGCACCGACGTGCGGCATATTTCGCGCGATCAGCTCGAACGTGAGGCGCTGAGTTAATCGCGCGCAATCGTTTCATTTCAAGCAAAAGGTCAAGAGGTGCCGATGCCCAGCAGTATCCTCGTCGTCGAAGACGAACCCGCGATCTCCGAACTGATTTCGGTGAACCTTCAACATGCGGGACATTGCCCGATTCGTGCGTATAACGCGGAACAGGCGCAAAACCTGATCAGCGACGTGCTGCCCGATCTCGTGTTGCTCGACTGGATGTTGCCGGGCAAGTCGGGCATCGCGTTCGCGCGAGAGCTGCGCAACAACGAGCGCACGAAGCACATTCCGATCATCATGCTGACAGCGCGCGGCGACGAGCAGGACAAGGTGCTCGGCCTCGAAATCGGCGCGGACGATTACGTCACGAAGCCGTTCTCGCCGAAGGAACTGATGGCGCGCATCAAGGCGGTGTTGCGCCGGCGCGCGCCGCAGTTGACCGAAGACGTCGTCGCGATCAACGGGCTGCGTCTCGATCCGGCGACGCATCGCGTGGCGGCGAGTCATTCGGGCAACGACATCAAGCTCGATCTCGGTCCGACGGAATTTCGCCTGCTGCACTTTTTCATGACGCATCCTGAGCGCGTGCACAGCCGCACGCAATTGCTGGATCAGGTGTGGGGCGATCACGTGTTCGTCGAAGAGCGCACGGTCGATGTGCATATCAAGCGTCTGCGTGCTGCGCTCAAGCCGGCGGGTTGCGATGCTATGATCGAAACGGTGCGCGGCAGCGGATACCGGCTTGCGAAGAGCGCCTGAGTTCTGCTTCAACGTTATCCGCTTTAACTTGCCGCATCAACGTCACTCAGACTCACCGACAACATGAACATCATCTGGACGCGTGCGATCGTGTCCCTCGCGCTGCTCGCCGCGCTCTGCGCCGCGATCGGCGCATTCGCGGGCTTGCGCATCGCGCTTGCCTTCGCGGTGCTCATGCTCGTCGTGCAGGGCTTCTTCGTCACGTATCACATGCAGCGCCTCTGGCGTCTGCTCGAAGCGCCGGTCTACGGCGAGGTGCCGAGCGCCCTCGGCATCTGGGGCGAGATCTACTATCGCCTGCACAAGCTCGCGAAGCGCTGGCACGCGCAAGTGCGTCAGGTCGAGCAACAGCATGCGCGCTTCATTCAGGCGATCCAGGCGTCACCGAACGGCGTCGCGATGCTCGACGATCACGATCAGATCGAGTGGTGTAACGACATCGCCGAGAAGCACTTCGGTCTCGATGCGAAGCGCGACTTGCGCCAGCACATCACGCATCTCGTGCGCAATCCCGATTTCGTCCGCTATCTGAACGCGCACCACTACGAAGAGATGCTCGTGATGCGCGGCATGGGCGTGAATCGCAAATACACGGTTTCGGTGCAGGTGTTTCCGTACGGCGACAATCGCAAGCTGCTTCTGACGCAAGACATTACCGAACTGGAGCGCACGGATTCGATGCGCCGCGATTTCGTCGCCAATGTCTCGCATGAGTTGAAGACGCCGCTTACCGTGCTATCCGGCTTTCTCGAAACCATGCGTGAGTTGCCGCTCGATGAAGCCGATCGCATGCGTTATCTCGACATGATGGAGCAGCAGGCGTCGCGCATGCAGAACATCGTGCGCGATCTGCTCGTGCTCGCGAATCTCGAAGGCGACATGCGGCCGCCTGGCGATGAACTGCTGGATATGCGCGCCGTGCTGCGTCATTTGGAAGACGACGCGAACAATCTGTCGAACGGGCGCCATCGCATCACGTTTCATAGCGACGATGCGCTGACGGTTGCGGGCGTCGAGACCGAAGTGATGAGCGCGCTCGGCAATCTCGTGACCAACGCCGTGCGTTATACGCCTGATGGCGGGACCATCGAGGTGACGTGGCAGCGCATGAAGGATCGTGCGGTTTTCACGGTGCGGGATACGGGGCTCGGGATTCCTGCGGAGCATATTCCGCGTTTGACGGAGCGGTTTTATCGAGTGGATCGGAGCCGGTCGCGGGATACGGGGGGGACAGGGCTTGGGCTTGCCATCGTCAAGCATGTGCTGCAACGGCACGGTGCAGAGCTCGACGTTAAAAGCGAAGTGGGGAAGGGGAGTATGTTTATCGTGAGGTTTCCGGGGTCGCGGACAGCGTTTAGGAAGTCGCTTGCGGCTTGAGTGGGTTCTGGTGATTGTCGCCGGATCCCGTTGTCGTGTCGGGCTTGTGCTTGTTTGCTTCCGCTTTCGTAGAATCCTGTTTTCGCGTCGGTCTATTAGCACTGCCCCTGTGCGGGGCGGCAGTCACTTTCTTTGCTGCTGCAAAGAAAGTAACTGTATTGAGCGTCAAGGGTTGAGTTGGTAAGGATCATGGTTTTGGGGGATTCCAAGTTGTGCCGTCGCGCATCATGGCGTTGAGCTGGGTGGGCATCTTGCGCATTGCTGCGACGAATGCGACTTTGGTCTTTTTGCCTCTGGCGCGCAGGCGGTCGCAAAACGCCTTGATGTGCGCGTTGGATCGCTGGGCGGCGACGCAGGCCATGTAGAGGGCGCGCCGCACGATGGGGCGGCCGCCCGAGACGTGTCGCTGGCCGCAGTGAGCGCCGCTATCGGAATTGAACGGGGCGAGCCCGGCGAGCGAGGCGATTTCGCGGGCGTTGAGGGTTCCGAGTTCGGGCAGAAAGGCAATGAGCACGGCCGCGGCGCCTTTGCCGATGCCGGGCACCGAGCGCAGCACGGCCTCGGTCTTGCGCCAGAGATCGTTGGCGTGCAGGAAGGCGTCGATGTCGCGATCGGCGTCCTTGATGCGCTGTGAGATGAAGCGAATGAACTCATCGATGCTTGGCAAAGCGGATTTATGAGCGCGTTTGCGGCGATTTTGCTCGGCGGTGAGCATCTCGATGAGCTGTGCA
>NZ_JFHD01000031.1 GCF_000698575.1 Caballeronia zhejiangensis | reverse complement strand
CGCGCGGACCCGATTGACCGGTCGGCCGCGAAGCGGGCCGGAGCTATTTGGTGCTGAACCAGTTTGGCGTGTGGTGCGATGACACAGACCGTGCGCGAGCCAAGCCCGATGGGGCCTATGAGGGCACTCTTTAGGCAGCCCACGATGGACGAGAGGACTACCCAAATTGCGTGTGACCGCGGGCGTATCAGTAGCTGCTTTCTTTGCCTACTTTCTTTGCAGCAGCAAAGAAAGTAGGTGCCGCCCCGCACAGGGGCAGTGCCAATAGACCGACACGATCACAGGATTCCAAAGAAGCCGCAGCGAACCAAACCCGCCCAAAACGCCCCGTGAATTTCATCCGCTCCCTAACCCTGCGTCAGCTGCAAATCTTCGTGATAGCAAGCCGCTGTCCAAGCTTCGCCCGCGCAGCGGAGGAACTGCACCTCACCCAACCAGCGGTATCGATGCAAATCCGGCAACTCGAAGAAGCGATCGGCTTACCGCTATTCGAGCGAGTCGCGCGACGCTTATCGCTGACCGAAGCCGGCGAAAGGCTCTCACATCACGCGAGCCGCATACTCGGCGAAATCAAAGACGCCGAAGACGCCATGATGTCGCTCACACAAGCCGATAGCGGCGCGATAGCGGTGAGCATCGTCAGTTCGGCGACGTACTTCGCCCCCAAGCTTCTCGCGCTCTACCGGCAGCAATATCCCAAGGTCGATGTGCGCTTCTCCGTCGGCAACCGAGAAACGCTCTTGCGTCTCTTGCAGGACAATGCAACCGATCTAGCCATCATGGGCCGCCCGCCGCCCGAACTCGGTACGACCGCCGAGCCACTCGCCTATCATCCGCATGTGATCGTCGCGCCGCTGTCGCATCCGCTGCGTCATGCAAAACAATTCGACCTTCAGGAACTTGCGAACGATACGTTCCTGCTACGCGAACCCGGCTCGGGCACGCGCGCCGTCGCCGAGCATGTCTTTCGGCAGAACCTCTTCGTGCCCGCGCATAGCGTCACGCTCGGCAGCAACGAAACCATCAAGCAGGCCGTCATGGCGGGCATGGGCGTGAGTCTCATCTCGCTGCACACGCTCTCGCTCGAACTGCGCACCGGCGAAATCGCCGTGCTCGACGTGAACGGCACGCCCGTCGAACGCACGTGGCAACTCGTGCATTCACGCTCGAAACAACTTTCGCCGACTTGCCTCGCTTTTCGCCGCTTCCTCCTCGAACACGCCGAACCGTTTCTGGAGCGCGAATACGCGCAGTTCGGCCTGCGCAGACCCAGGCGGCTCGCCGAAGCAAGCGACGTCCGATGAACGTCGCATCGGCCTGCCGTCGCATCACGTTCCTCGTACTAATTGCGTGTGCAACTATCGCGCGTGCGCAGACCGCGCTGCAGGTCACGCAGATCGCGCCCGGTAACTACGCGCATCGCGGTCACGACGATGTCGCGACGCACGAGAACGGCGGCGATATAGCGAATGTGGGCTTCATCGTCGGAACACGCTGCGTCGCGGTGATCGACACAGGCGGCACGCTCGCGGAAGGCCGCGCGTTGCGCGCCGCGATACGCGCTGTCACGCCGCTGCCGGTCTGCTATGTCATCAACACGCACATGCATCCGGATCACATCTTCGGGAATGCGGCTTTCAAGGACGATCATCCGCAATTCGTCGGCAGCGTGACGCTCGCGCAAGCCGAAGCCTCGCGCGCGGACAACTACATGCGCGCGCTCAATCGCGAGTTGGGTAGCGCGGCAGCGGGCAGCGAAATCGTTGCGCCGACGAAGACGATCGACGGAACGGGCACGCTCGATATCGGTGGACGCACGCTCACGCTGCGCACATGGAAAACCGCGCATACCAACAACGACTTGACGGTATACGATGAGAAGAGCGGCACGTTGTGGACGGGTGATCTGCTCTTTGTGCACTGCATTCCTGTGATCGATGGCAGCGTTATCGGCTGGCTCGACGACATTGCGCGCATTCGACAGATGAATCCGCGTCATGTCGTGCCGGGGCACGGTCCGCTCGATCCGCCTTGGACGCAATCGCTCGACGCCGAGGAACGCTATCTCGCCGATCTGGCGCGCGATGTGCGTGCTGCGATCAGGAAGGGCGAAACGATCGGGCAGGCAGTCGATAGCATCGGTCTCGGCGAGAAAGACAAGTGGCTTCTCTTCGACATGTATCACCGTCGCAATGTGACGGCCGCTTATGCGGAGCTCGAATGGGAGCAGTAGTGCAGGACTGGAGGGACATCATGAAGACAACATGGTCCGGCGTTCGCGCGATGACGGTCGCGAGCCTCGCCGCCGCGGCGCTCTCGCCGTATGCCGCGCAGGCGGCGCAGCCCGACGACGATCCCGACAAGGTGGCGCGCTGGATCGACTTCAGGGAAGGGACGTTCAAGGGCCGCACGATCGACACGCACGGCGATGCGGTCATCAAGCTCGACGCCCCCGCGCGCGCAGCCGATGCCGCCGTCGTGCCGATCGCGATCAACGCGCAGTTTCCGCAATCGCCCGCGCGTTACATCAAGAAGCTCTATCTCTTCATCGACGAAAATCCCGAGCCGTATGCAGGATCGTTCGAGTTCACGCCGGAATCGGGACTCGCGACGATCGAAACGCGCGTGCGCGTGGAGGACTACACGTTCATGCGCGCGATTGCTGAGACGAACGACGGCAAGCTCTATAGCGCCGTTCGTTTCGTGAAGGCGTCGGGCGGATGTTCCGCACCCGCCGACAAGGACGAAGACGCGGCCGAGCGGACAGCGGGACAGGTCCGTCTTCAGGCCGAAGGTCAGGCCGTGGCGGGCAAGCCCGAACTCGCGCAACTGATGGTGCGTCATCCGAATCGAACCGGCATGGCGATGAACCAGGTCACGCGCAACTACGCGTCGGCCTATTTCATTCGCAAAGTGTCGGTCACCTATGCGAATAAGCCGGTGATGACCGCGAACGTCAACTTCTCGATTAGCGAGAACCCGAATTTCCGCTTCTATTTCGTGCCGAGCGGAAGCGGCGAACTGAAGGCGTTTATCGAGGATACGAAGAACAAGCATTGGGACGGCGCCGTGGCGGTCAAGGCGCAACCGGGCAGCGCGCAAACATCGGCGATGAAATGACGGTGCGCCGCTTGCGAGCGCTGCTCTTCACGCTGCTCTTCGCTGTCAGCACGCTCACGCATGCGGCGATGAGCGGCATGCCCGCACCTGTCGCCATTGCGCCGGGCGTGTACGCGTTCATCGGCGACAACGATGCCGTCGCGCCCGCGAATCACGGCATCGTCGCGAACAACGGCTTCATCGTCGGACAGGACGGCGTGACAGTCATCGACACAGGTTCGTCTTATCGCTATGGCCGCGCGATGATCGAAGCGATCCGCAAGGTCACGCCGTTGCCGGTGAAGCTCGTCATCATCACGCATCAGGCGCCCGAGTTCGTGTTCGGCGCGGCCGCGTTTCGCGACGAGGGCGTGCCGATCCTCGCGCACGCGCGCGCCGCGCAATTGATTCGCGAACGCTGTTCGATTTGTCTCGCCAATCTGCGCAAGACGCTCGGCGAAGATGAAATGGCCGGCTCGCGCGTGACCGTTCCCGATCAGACGGTAAACGGCACGACGGAGATCGAAAGCGGCGGACGCAAGCTGCAACTGCTGCACTTCGGTCCTGCCAGCACGCCCGGCGATCTCGCCGTGCTCGACACGCAAACCGGCGTGCTGTTCGCGGGCGGGCTCGTATCGAATGGACGCATACCCGAGCTGCGCAACGAGCAGATTTCCGGCTGGCTCGCCGCGCTCGAGAACCTGCGCGGGCTCGACCTGAAGACGGTTGTACCCGGCTTCGGCAAGCCCTTGCGCGGCGACGACATCATGCGGACCGGCACGTATCTGCGCGAGCTCGAAGCCGCGGTGAAGCAAGCCTACACGAGCGGCGTCGGACTGACCGAAGCGATGCACACCGTACAGGTGCCCGCGTTCAGGAACGACAAGCTCTATGCGATCGCGCAGCCGCAGAACGTGCAGCGCATCTATCTGCAACTGGAAAAGCAGTAGCGCGTTGACGCAACCTTCCTTCCAACGCCGTACAACTACCAGGAGACACAACGATGGCCCAGCTCGTAGCACTATATAAAAATCCGTCCGACCCGCAGGCATTCGACGACTACTATGCGTCGACTCACGCGCCGCTGGCAAAGACGCTGCCGGGGCTGCGGCGCTATGAGATCAGCGCGGGACCAGTCGTGGCGGCATCGGGAGAATCGCCATATCACCTCGTCGCGCTGCTTCAGTTCGATTCGCTGGAAGCGATCCAAGCCGCGTTCGACTCGCCCGAAGGCCAGAAGACCGCCGGCGATCTCGCGAATTTCGCGCAAGCCGGCGTCGATCTGCTGATGTTCGATTCGAAAGAAGCCTGACCGACCTTCATGCCTTCGGAGATGCAACCGCGTCTCCGAAGCGCGTCTCTTTCCTCAGCTTATTTCCCCGAACGCAAGACCCGCGTCGCCGAATGGGGATGCTGCACGGTTTTATATCCATCGATACAATACGTTTTCTATCGGACGATATAAAACGTCCGTCCTTCAATTCGACGGAGCGGGATCATGGCGCGACCGCGCAATTTCGACGAGGACAGCGTGCTGCATGCCGTTGCCGAAGCGTTCTGGACGCACGGCTACGACGGCACGTCCACACGCGACCTCGTGCAGTACACGGGCCTTACACAGCCGAGCCTCTATAACGCTTTCGGCGACAAGCGCGCGCTCTTTCTGCGCGCGCTCGATCACTATCTCGAACACACCTTGCGCGAGCGCATCAACAGGCTCCAATCCACGATGACGCCCGATCGCGCGATCAGCGCGTTCTTTCGCGAGGTCGTCGAGCGTTCGGTGTCGGACGAGCATCGGCGCGGCTGCATGCTCGTCAATGCGGCGCTCGGCGCATCGCCGGAAGACGAAGCGTTTCGCGAGCTCATCGCGGAGGAGATGTCGCTGATGCGCGCGTTCTTCGAGCGCTGCCTGAAGGCCGGATTCAAGAGCGGCGAAATCGAGCGCGTGATGCCGGCCGATGCCGCCGCCACGAATCTGCTCGCGGTGCTGCTCGGCGTGCGCGTGCTCGCGCGCGTCGATCCGAAGCCCGCGTTGTTGATCGGCGCCGTCGCGCCGACGCTGGCGATGCTGAAGCTGCCGCCGCTCGGGCTCAGCGTCGGCAAGCGTTAAGGCCTTCGTATCCATTCACGTCACGTTGTCCGTCCGCGTGCAAGCGCTGCGGCCGGGGGAGTCGTCATCATGTCGGAACAAACGGTATCGGCCGTCAGCGCCGATCAGCCCACAGCGCTCGATGCCCGCACTTTCTTCGCGATGCTCGCGGGCTTTTGCGCGAGTCTCGTCGCCATCGGCCTTGCGCGCTTCGCCTACACGCCGCTGATTCCGCCGCTGATCGAGGCGCACTGGTTCACGTCTTCCCAAGCGGTGACGCTCGGCGCCGCTAACTTCGCGGGCTATTTCGCGGGCGCGCTCTTCGGCCGCGCGATCGCCCATGCGCTCACGAATCGTCACGCGCTGCGGCTGCTCATGGCGATCGCGACGGTGGCCTTCTTCGCCTGCGCGTTTCCGCTGTCGATTGCCTGGTTCTTCGCGTGGCGGTTCCTTTCGGGCTTGTCGGGCGGCGCGATCATGGTGCTCGTCGCGACGACGATCCTGCCGCATGTTCCGCCCGCGCGTCGCGGCTTCGCGAGCGGGATGATCTTCGTCGGACTGGGCTTCGGCATCGCTGCATCGGGGACGCTGATTCCGAAGCTCCTTCATCACGGATTGCACGATACGTGGATGGGGCTCGGCGTGTTTTCGCTGATATTGACGGCAATTGCGTGGTTCGGATGGCCCGCGTCGAACCCTCCTGCCGTCGCAAAGCAAGATGCGGCAACGCATTCGAACACGCACGGCAATACGCGTTTGCGCCTGCTGTATGGGCAATATGCGGCGAACGCGCTCGGCCTCGTGCCCGTGATGATCCTGCTCGTCGATTGCATCGCGCGCGGCTATGGCCGAGGCGCCGAAGTCGGCGCGAGCTATTGGGTGCTGTATGGCGTCGCGGCGATCTTCGGGCCGCTCGTCTGCGGCAACGCGGGCGATCGCATCGGCTTCGGCATGGCTTACCGTTTTGCGCTGCTGGTGCAGGCGTGTGCGGTGGCGTTGCTGGCTTTATCGGCGAATCCGTATGTGATCGGTGTCGCGACGGTGGCGCTCGGCATCTCGACGACCGGCATCGTGCCCCTCGCGCTCGGGCGCGTGCATGAACTGCTGCCGCACGATCATACCGAGCAGCGTGCGGCATGGAGCAGGGCGACGTCGGCGTTCGCGTTGTGTCAGGCGCTTGCCGGATATGGCTACTCGTTTCTGTTCTCGCATACGCATAACGATTACGCGCTGATTTTTGCGTGCGGAGCGTGTGCGCTGGCCGTTGCGTTCATTGCGGATATCGTCGTGAACCGCAAGCGCGCCGCGAGCTAATCGATGTGGCCGGAAGTCGAATCGTCCGCTTCGACTTCGGGGTCTGCGACGCTCAAGTCCTCGCGTCGATGATTGATGACGAGAAACACGCTCATCAGCGCGAGGAAGGCACCGACCAGCATTGCGGCATTGATGAAGACACGTTCATAGCCGAGCTCGGCGACGTTGATGAACGGATAGGGATAAAAGTCGGAGAGACGTCCGCGCCACAGCGTGATGCAAAGATAAGACAGCGGATAGACGAGCCAGAGCGCGCATCGTTTCAATGAAAGGTGAAAGCGCGGCACGAAGAGATACCAGTACAAGGCCGCGAGCGCGGGCACGATGGTATGCAGCGATTCGTTGACGAGCGCGCGATAGCCCGATGGTGTCCATAGATAGCGCAACAACGCGTTATAAGCGATGCCGACGAACACGATATATACGACGACCGCCGTGACGACGGTCGGTTTGCGGAAGAAGCGCGCCAGGGGGAATCGCGCGCGTGTTGCAACGCAGGTGAAGCAGAACGCGGTCAGCGATACGGTCAGGTTCGTCAGGTAGCTGCTCATGCGCGCGAGGCCGTCGAAGACGGTGAAGCCGCGATGGACGAGACGCGCGATGGTGATGTCCGTCTGCGCCGCGAACGCGAGCCACGCGATCATCGCGATGGCGGCGGCCAGCGCGAGCGATGCGGTGCTGGGCGTGTGAAGCGGCAACTCGGGTTCTTGCCGGAGAGGTTGGCGGGACGTGTTCGACATGACGCCATTTTACGTGCGCGCCAGGCGACTGTACCGACGATCGCGTCAGCCGTCACCGCATGAAGCGTGGAAGGCCAAAGATCCAGCCTGGCGCCCGTTCGAGACACGTCCGATTCTGGTGCACGGCAAACTCGACTTATAAGTATCCGTGCTTCGCCCTCGAGGAAATCCAGACATGATGTGGCGGGGATTTCCCGGATGCGCACAACAACGTTCGTCTCGCTTTGAAGTGCGGCGGGGCGCAATCGATACGCACGGAGTGCCTCGCCGCGACCCGCTCACCCGAGCCTGACAACCGCATCCCTCAACGCCGTCCTCAACCCTTCCTCGACCACCGGGTGATAAAACGGCATCCGCAGCATCTCATCGACCGTGAGCTTCATCTGCAACGCCCACGCCAGCAAATGCGCGATGTGTTCCGCATCCGGCCCAATCCATTCCGCCCCGACGAAGCGGCGGCTCGCGCGATCGACATACACATGCATCAACCCGCGATTTCTGAGCATCACGCGGCTGCGGCCTTGATCCTCGAAACTCACTTCGCCCGTCACGAACGACTCGGGCTTAAGGTCGACATGACGCGAGCCGACCATCGCAATGCCCGGATCGGTGAACGCAATTGCAATCGGCGCGCGACGCTCGACCGCTTCGACATGCGGATAACGCGCGGCATTCGTGCCCGCCGCGCGGCCTTCGTCGGCGGCTTCGTGAAGCAAGGGCAGCACGCCGTTCGCATCGCCGGCGATGAAGACCGGATGAGCGCCCGCCTGCAGCGTGAGCGGATCGTAGACCGGCAAGCCAACGTCATCGAGTGCAAGCGATGTATTGCTCAAAGCCAGCCCGCCGACATTCGGCTTGCGCCCGGCAGCGACGAGCACGTAATCAAAGGTTTCCTCGATCGACTCGCCCGCATCTGACACATAGCGCAAACGCACTTCATCTCCTTCGCGCACGGCGGCCTGCACTTGCGCAAACGGCTCGAAACGAAACGCTTCGCTGAACACACGCCCGGCATACGCTCGCACATCGGGATCGGTGAAAGGCCCGACGCGCCCGCGCGCGCCCAGCAGCGACACACGCACGCCGAGCCGCGCCAGCGCCTGACCGAGTTCGAGGCCGATGACGCCCGCGCCGATCACCGCAACGCGCTTCGGCAAATCGTCCCACGCGAACACATCGTCGTTGATGATGGCGCGATCGCCGAGCGCGCGATACATCGACGGCATAACGGGACTCGACCCCGTCGCGATGACGATGCTCTTCGCCTGCACCTTCGTATCGTCGCCCACTTGCAGCAGGTTATCGTCGATGAAGCGCGCGTAGCCGGTGAGCTTGTCCGCATCGGGCATCGCATCGACGCCCGCGACGACGAAGCTGACGAAACGATCGCGCTCGCGCTTCACGCGCGCCATCACTTCGCGCCCGTCGATGCGCAGCGCGCCATCGATATGCACGCCGAACGCCGCCGCGTGCGCCGCGTGATGCGCGGCATCGGCCGCTGCGATGAGAAGCTTCGACGGCATACAGCCGACGCGCGCACACGTCGTGCCGTGCGCGCCGCCTTCGATGAGAATCGCCGAAGCGCCCGCAGCCTTCGCCGCGCGATACGCCGAAAGTCCCGCGCTGCCCGCGCCGATGATGGCGACATCCGTATGGATCGTGTTCATGATGAAGTCCCGAGTGATTGATGCAGTTGCGGATCATCATGAAGCGCGGCGCGCAAATCGTGAATGCTCGTTCGTATCGCTTTTCTGCTCGATCGTCTCAACTCGCGACGCATCGAAGTGATGTATTCATCTAGACGTCTCATGCGCGTCACTATCTCGTCATGTTCGCTTCCTAGAATCTCCCGAACGTTTCAGCGCGCCATGTGAGCGCGCCCATCGAGGGAAGCTATGGACGCACCAAGACGTTCCGGAATGGCCGCAAGGCGCTCGACTCCGTCGATCTGCGCGTGGAAGAGGGCGAGATGGTCGCGCTCATCGGCGCTTCCGGATCGGGCAAGTCGACGCTTCTGCGGCACATCGCAGGCTTCACGGCATCCGACCCCGCGCCGTCGCACGTCACGTTGCTCGGCCGCCCGATCCAGCAGAACGGCAGGATCGTGCGTGAAGTGCGCTCGATACGCCGCGACGTCGCCTTCGTGTTTCAGCAGTTCAATCTCGTCGGACGTCTTTCAGTGCTGACGAACGTGCTGATCGGCGCGTTGTCGCGCGTGTCGTTGTGGCGTCGTATGTCCGGGCGCTTTCCGCGCGACGAACGCTCGCTCGCGATGGATTCGCTCATCGCGATGGGCATCGGCGAACACGCGTTCGAACGCGCGAGCAATCTGTCGGGAGGTCAGCAGCAGCGCGCGGCACTGGCACGCGCGCTCGTGCAGCGTGCGCGCATCGTGCTCGCGGATGAACCGATCGCATCGCTCGATCCCGAATCGGCGCGACGCGTCATGGAACTCATGCAGACGCTCAATCGCGAGCGCAAGCTGACGGTCGTCGTGTCGCTGCATCAGATCGATGTCGCGATGAAGTACTGCCCGCGCACGATCGCGTTGCGCGATGGCCGCGTCGTCTTCGATGGCGCGAGCGAGCGTCTCACGCCCGAGGTGCTGCACAAGCTCTACGGATCGTCCGCCAGCGAACTGCTTGCGCATCACGTAGCGCGGACGCACGCCGCGGAACTTCAACTCAACGTCAACTCCTGGATCGCATCATGAAAAAATTTCTGGCCGGCGCCGCGCTCGCGTCTTGCCTGCTGACGCAATCCGTTCTTGCCGAGACGATCAACTTCGGCATCATCTCGACGGATTCGTCGGCCGCGCTCAAGCAACGCTGGCAACCGCTCATCGACGATCTGAACAAGCAGACGGGTCTCGACGTGAAGGCCTACTTCGCGACCGACTACGCGGGCATCATCGAAGCGATGCGCTTCAACAAGGTGCAGATCGGCTTCTTCGGCAATGCATCGGCGATCGAAGCGGTCGATCGCTCGAACGGCGAAGTCTTCGCGAAGGTGAAGTACAAGAACGGCGAAGCGGGCTATTACTCGCTGCTCATCACGAACGCGAACAGCAAGTGGAAATCGCTCGATCAGGTGCTGAAGAACACGAAGGAAATCAATCTCGGTTTCGGCGATCCGAACTCGACGTCGGGCACGCTCGTGCCGTCGTATTACCTCTTCGCGAAGAACGGCATCAACGCGAAGTCGTCGTTCAAGAGCGTGCTGCCGTCGAGCCATGAGGCGAACATGCTCGCGGTCGTCAACGACAAGATCGATGTCGCGACCAACAACACCGACATGCTCGACACCATCAAGACGCAACATCCCGAGCTGTATCCGAAGGTGCGCGTGTTGTGGAAGTCGCCGCTCATTCCGTCGGACCCGCTCGTATGGCGTCGCGATCTGCCGCAAGCGACGAAGGACAAGCTGCGCAACTTCTTCGATCACTACGCGGAAAAGGACCCGCGCGAACAAGCGGTGATGACTGCGATCTCGGGCTATTCGGGCTTCGCCGATTCGTCGAACGCGCAACTCGTGCCGATTCGTCAGATGGCGCTCTTCCAGAAGAAGCAGCAGGTGCAGAACGACGCGCATCTCGACGACGCCGACAAGAAGGCGCAGATTGCCGCGCTCGATCAGAAGATCGCCGCGCTCGACACGACGGCGGCGAAGTAAATGAAGCCGCTCGACGTAACGACGTTCGAGGCCGGCATCGTGCGGCCCGTGCGGACGAGTGCACCGAAGCGCAGCTGGACATCGATGTTCGGCTGGATCGTCCTGATCGCCGTGCTGGGCCTGTCGTGGCAGAGCGCGGACATGCGCCCGTTCGATCTGCTCGGCGCATCGGGCAACATGAGCCAGTTCGCGCGCGACTTCTTTCCGCCCGACTTCACGGAATGGCGCACGTACGTGCATGAAATGATCGTGACGCTCGCGGTCGCCGTGTGGGGCACGGCGCTCGCGCTCGTCTGCGCCGTGCCATGCGGGCTGCTATCGGCGCAGAACATCGCGTCCGTATGGATCTCGCAACCCGTGCGCCGCCTGATGGACGCGTGCCGCGCGATCAACGAAATGGTCTTCGCGATGTTGTTCATCGTCGCGGTCGGACTCGGGCCTTTCGCCGGCGTGCTCGCGTTGTGGGTTCATACAACAGGCGTGCTCGCGAAGCTCTTCGCCGAAGCGGTCGAAGCCGTCGATGCGCGGCCCGCCGAAGGCGTGCGCGCGACCGGCGCGAGCAGTCTCGATGAAATCGTCTACGGCGTGCTGCCGCAAGTGTTGCCGCTGTGGATTTCGTTCGCGCTGTATCGCTTCGAGTCGAACGTGCGCTCCGCGATGGTCGTCGGCATGGTCGGCGCGGGCGGTATCGGCGTCGTGCTGTATGAAGCGATCCGCTCGTTCAACTATGCGCAGACGTCGGCGGTGATGCTGATCGTCATCGCGATCGTGTCGATGATCGATCTCGCTTCGGGGTGGGTGCGCGAACGCGTGATTTGATTGCGCTTGCAACTATCGATGCCGAGCGCCTCATCAGGCGCTCGCGTCGTTTTCAGGCGTGGTTCGTACGCGCGAGCAGCGCGAGCAATTGCATGCCGGCGTCTGCGAGCATGCCCGAGTTGTCGATCTTCACGACGTGCGCGTGCGACGGCAGTTCGAAGGCCGGACGGCGCGCGAGACGCGCTTCGATCTGCCGGGCGTCTTCGCGTCCACGACGCGCGAGGCGCGCGGCAAGCACGGACGGCGCTGCATCGATATGCACGAAGCGCGCATGCGGATAACGTTCGAGCGCGAGTTCCGCATGCTGGCGCGAGCCGTTCACGACGACTGGCCTGCCGCGCGCGAGCCACGCATCCAGCTCGATGCCGATGCCATACCGCAGCCCGAGGCTTTCCCAATGCATCGCGAAGAGGCCGTATGACAGTCTCGAAGCGAATTCGTCATGCGAAAGGGCGATATGGTTCTCGCCGTCCGCGACCGCGCGCGTGATGTAGCGATGCGCGAACAGCACCTGTGCGCCGATGCGTTCGCGCGCGAAGCCGAGCAGCGAGTCCTTGCCCGCGCCTGACGGTCCCATCACGTAGATCAGTTTCGTGCTATCCACTTCGGTCATGCCACATCCCGTGCGTTGTTGAACGGCAGGCGCTGCCACAGCGTGAACGGCGCGTCCGGCCGCGGCTCGATGAAAAGCGCCGCGCCGTGCACCGGCAGCGGGCCGAGCGTATCGATGCGCGCCTTCCATTCCGACATGATCGACGCGCGCGCGTTCGCATCGTCGAGGGAATCGGAAAGGGTCATATGGAAGCGATATTCGTCGAGGACATACGGATAACCCCATTCGCGCAGCAATTCGATCTGCCGTGCGCTCATGCCATCGACGATGCGCCGCTCGATGCTTTCCCGCGATGGCATCGTACGCAACGCGGAGAGCGCCTTCAGTGCGCTCGCGGCCAATGCTCGAAGGGTTGCGTCGTCGGCGGGCGCGGCGGGCCGTAGCGCGACGAAACGGCCCATTTCCGTGGGGCATACCGGCATCCCGAAGCGCGGCGTCGAACTGGCCCACGCACGCGCACATGCCAGCACGTCCGCGAGCTCGACACCCGGGGCCATATGAAACGGCGCGACGAGCGTCGCGTGCCAGCCGTAACGGCGCGGGGCGTGCGTCACGGCATGCGCGGGCGTCGCGGTTTCGCGGCCGCTCTCGGGATCGCGGCCGAGCCATTCGCAACCTTCGCGCCACCATGCGGAAGCGGCAGGCGGCGCGTAATAGAGCGCCACGCGCGGATGAACGGCGGCGCTCATCGATCGTGCTCGACCATCAATTGCACGCGATCCGCCGCGAAATGCGTGATGCCGTATTTGATCGGCACGCCGTCCTCGTCGACATCGACGTTTTCGACCCACAACACCGGCTGCTGACGATTGATCTGCAAGCGCCGCGCCACGTCCGACGAAGGCAGCACGCTGCCGATGCGGCTCCATTTGCGCATGTAATCCTTTACGCCGAACGTCTCCAGCGCGGCACTGACACCGCCCGCCGCTTCGATGACCGCGGGCAGATCGTTGAAGCGCGCGGCCGGGTACCAGTTGCGCGCATACGTCATCGGAATGCCGTCGGAGTCGTGGCGCGTTTCGATCTGATAGACGAGCGTGCCGGCGCGCACGCCGAGCGCCTTCGATACGGTCGGATCGGCCTTCACGCGCTCCGAACTCAGCACGACGCCAGCCGACGTGTGCTTCTGGCGGCGCAGATTCTCGGTGAAGCGCGTGCGCCGGCCGATCTGATAATCGATCGCGCCCGGCTGCACGAACGTGCCGCGCCCCTGCTCGACGCTCACGAGACCCGTTGCGGCAAGCCGCAGCATCGCGCGGCGAACCGTATGACGGTTCACGTCGAAACGCTTGGCGAGTTCCGCCTCGCTCGGCAGGCGTCCTTCGTCGCCGAAGCTCTTCGCGGCAATCTCGGCGGCGAGTATCTGCTCGATCTGCCGCCAGACCGCGACCCCCGCGCCGCGCTCCACGGCAACGCCAGGCGCCGCATTTTCGTTGGATGTCATTGCGCTGTCATTCCTGTCGGTTTGAATATCGTTCTCCCGGATTGTAGTGCGCAACTCGTGATGGAAATGTGAAAGCCTCACTACACGACCAAACGTCTAGACGACTAGACTAGACAACGAGTAGCATGACGATGATCCGATCCTTCCAGACAAAGGGAATGCGATGAGTACTTCAATGGAGCCGCGCGCAACGCGAGGCCGCCGCGAATGGATGGCGGTGCTTGCCCGCACGCCGCGCGAGGCGCTGCAACATGCGCTCGAAGCGGCGCTCGAAGGCGCGCGGGTGCCCGACTACGAGTGGCTGCGCGCGCCGGATATCGGGCTTGCGATGGTGCGCGGGCGCATCGGCGGCACGGGCGATGCGTTTAACCTCGGCGAAACGACCGTCACGCGCGCCACGCTTCGTCTCATCGCCGATGACGGCAGCGCGCCGGTCGGTGTCGCCGTGCACATGGGGCGCGACAAGGAACGCGCGACGCTCGCCGCGCTCGCGGACGCGCTCCTGCAGATGCCGCGCTTCGCCGACAAGTTGCAGACGCAACTCATCGAGCCGCTGGCTGCGCGCATCGCAGATGAACGACGCCGCAAAGAAGCCGAAGCGGCCGCGACGAAGGTCGAATTCTTCACGATGGTGAGAGGCGAATGATGCGAATCGACATGACCACGCTCGTGCCTGGCTTCAACGACACGGTGCACGACGCGCAACGCGTGTTCCGCGCATTGCTCGATGCGCTGTCGCGGCCCGGCAGCATCGTTGCGATCGATGCCGCGCTGCCGGACAACCATGCGATGCGCGATGGCCTCGCCGGGCGCGTGCCGCTCGCGGCGTTCGCGTCGCTGCTCGCGCTGACGGATTATTCGACGCCGGTTTTCATCGAGCGCGAAGACAACGTGCTTGGCGATGCGCTGCGCTTTCACGCGAGCGCGCGCTTGACGCGCGATCGCCGCGAGGCCGCATTCGTCTATATCGACGATGCGCGCGACATGCCTTCGCTCGATGCTTTCTCGCACGGCGAACCCGAATCTCCCGAGCATGCCGCGACGCTCTTTATCCATGTGCCGTCGCTGACCGAAGGTGAGCCGCTCGTGTGGAGCGGTCCAGGCATCGCGCAATCGCGCAGCGTCGCCATTGCGGGCCTGTCACGGAAGTTCTGGCGTCAGCGCGCGGCGCTCACGGCGCTCTTTCCTTGCGGCATCGATTGCTACTTCGTCGCGGGCGGCGCGCTCGTCGGCCTGCCGCGCACGACGCAAGTGGAGGTGAACTGATGTACGTCGCGGTCAAAGGTGGCGAACGCGCCATCGAACGTTCGTGGGACGTGCTCGCGAAGAAGCGTCGCGGCGATGTTTCCGTCCCCGAGTTGTCCGTCGCGCAGATTCGCGAGCAGATGCGTCTTGCCGTCGCGCGCGTGATGACGGAAGGCTCCGTCTACGATGAAGACCTGGCCGCGCTCGCGATCAAGCAGGCAGCCGGCGATCTCGTCGAAGCGATCTTTTTGCTGCGTGCGTATCGCACGACATTGCCGCGTTTCGGCTACACGCTGCCGATCGATACTGAAGCGATGTGTGTCGAGCGCCGCATCTCGGCGGCCTTCAAGGACATTCCCGGCGGACAGATGCTGGGCGGCACGTACGACTACACGCAACGCCTGCTCGATTTCACTTTGCTCGCCGAAGGCCAACAAGTTGCGAATGCAACTATCTCGGCGAAAGAGACGGACGCGAGCGCGATGCCGCGCGTGTTGTCGATGCTGGACAAGGAAGGCCTGATCGAGCAGGAACGCGCGCACGAGAACGCGCCCGAGCCGGGCGATCTTTCGCGCGAACCGCTGTCGTTTCCCGCCGATCGCTCGACGCGCCTGCAGAACCTCGCACGCGGCGACGAAGGCTTTCTGCTCGCGGTCGGCTATGCGACGCAGCGCGGCTACGCGCACAGCCATCCGTTTGCGGGCGAGATCCGTCATGGCGAAGTCGCGGTGGAAATGATGGTCGATGAACTGGGCTTTGCGGTCGAGATCGGCGATATCGACATCACCGAATGTCAGATGATCAATCAGTTCGCGGGCAGCGGCGATGTGCCGCCGACGTTCACGCAAGGCTATGGTCTCGCGTTTGGCCACTCCGAGCGCAAGGCGATGGCGATGGCGCTCGTGGATCGCGCGTTGCGTGCCGAAGAACTCGGCGAATCCGTCGGTTCACCGACGCAGGATCCCGAGTTCGTGCTGTATCACAGCGATAACGTGGAAGCATCCGGTTTCGTGCAGCATCTGAAGTTGCCGCACTACGTCGATTTTCAATCCGAGCTCGAACTGCTGCGCCGTTTGCGCGCCGCGCACGGTTCGGACGACAACGAGGAGGATGCGGCATGAACGCACTCACCGAAGGCTATAACTTCGCGTACCTCGACGAGCAGACCAAGCGCATGATTCGCCGCGCGTTGCTCAAGGCGGTCGCGGTGCCGGGTTATCAGGTGCCGTTCGCATCGCGCGAAATGCCGCTGCCGTATGGATGGGGCACGGGCGGCCTGCAGGTCACGTCCGCGATCATCGGTGCAAGCGATACGCTGAAGGTCATCGATCAAGGCTCCGACGAAACGACGAACGCGGTGAACATTCGCCGCTTCTTCGCGCGCACCGCGGGCGTCGCGACCACCACGCGCACCGCCGATGCGAGCATCGTGCAGACGCGTCACCGCATTCCCGAGACGCCGCTCACGGACAAGCAGATCATCGTGTATCAGGTGCCGATGCCCGAGCCGCTGTTCCGCCTCGAACCGCGCGTGACCGAGTGCAAGAAGCTGCACGCGCTCGCGGACTATGGCCTCATCAACGTCAAATACTATGAGGATATCGTGCAGCACGGCAGCATCGCGACGACCTACGATTACCCGGTGCTCGTGAACGGCCGCTATCTGACGTCGCCTTCGCCGATCCCGAAGTTCGACAATCCGAAGATGCACATGAATCCCGCATTGCAGCTTTTCGGCGCGGGCCGCGAGCGGCGGATCTACGCCATTCCGCCATATACGAAAGTGAAGAGCCTCGATTTCGAGGATCATCCGTTCACCGTGCAGAAGTGGGAGCACGCGTGCGCGCTGTGCGGCTCGCGCGATAGCTTTCTCGACGAGATGATCGTCGACGATCAGGGCACGCGCATGTTCGTCTGCTCCGACAGCGATTACTGCCATAGCCGTCGCGACGACGAAGAGGTGACGCGATGAACGCACTCCTGAAAGCGACGCGCCTCACGAAGCGTTATGAAGGACGCGGCGGGTGCGTCGATGTCGATCTCGATGTTCATCCGGGCGAAGTGCTGTGCATCGTCGGCGAATCGGGATCGGGCAAATCGACGTTGCTGAATGCGCTCGCGTTGCGCAGCGACATCGACGGCGGTGCGCTCACCTACACGACGCGCGAAGGCGAAGCGCTCGATCTGCTGACGCTCGCCGAGCCGCGCAAGCGTCTTTTGTCGCGCACCGAATGGGGCTTCGTGCATCAGAACGCGCGCGACGGATTGCGTCGCAACGTATCGGCGGGCGCGAACATCGGCGAGCCGCTGATGGCGATCGGCGCGCGTCACTATGGCCGTCTGCGCGAGACGGCCGCCGACTGGATGAGCCGTGTCGAACTCGATGCCGCGCGCATCGACGAATTGCCTTCGGCATTTTCGGGCGGCATGCAACAACGTCTGCAGATCGCGCGTAATCTGGTGACGGGACCGCGCCTCGTGTTCATGGACGAACCCACCGCCGGCCTCGACGTATCGGTGCAGGCGCGTCTGCTCGACTTGCTGCGCACGCTCACGAGCAAGCTGCATCTCGCGGCCGTGATCGTCACGCACGATATCGGCGTTGCGCGTCTGCTCGCGCATCGGCTGATGGTGATGAAGGACGGGCGCGTCGTCGAAAGCGGGCTGACGGATCAGGTGCTCGACGATCCGCAACATCCTTATACGCAGACGCTCGTCGCGTCCGTGCTGCCTGTTTGAGGTTCGACCGATGACACACGATTCCTTCATCACCAACGACAAGCTGATGCTGCGCGCAATCGGCATCGAAAAGACTTTCACACTGCATCAGCAGGGCGGCGCGCGTATCGCCGCGCTGTCGGGCGTATCGCTCGATGTGGAACGCGGCGAATGCGTCGTGCTCGCGGGCGCGTCGGGCGCGGGCAAGAGCACGTTCCTGCGCTGCATGTACGGCAACTATCTCGCGACGCGCGGCACGATCGCGATTCGCGACGACAGCAAGCCCTCGCGTCATACGATGCTGACCGACGCCGCGCCGCACGAGATCATCCGGCTGCGCAACACGACGATGGGTTACGTGAGCCAGTTCCTGCGCGCGATTCCGCGTGTGTCGTCGCTCGATCTCGTCGCGGAGCCGCTCGTGTCGCGCGGCGTCGATGAAGACGAAGCACGTAAGCGTGCGAGCGCGTTGCTCGAACGCCTCAACGTGCCGCGCCGTTTGTGGACGCTCGCGCCCGCGACGTTCTCGGGCGGCGAGCAGCAGCGCGTGAACATCGCGCGCGGACTGATCGCGGCGCATCCGCTGCTGTTGCTCGATGAACCCACTGCGTCGCTCGATGCCGAAAACCGCGACGTGGTCGCCAATCTGATCGTCGAGGCGCGCGAGCAGGGCGCGGCGATCGTCGGCATCTTTCACGACGAAGACACGCGCGAGCGCGTCGCGACCCGCATCGTGCGGCTCGCATCGAGCGCGGCCATCGCTCATCAAACCGATTCCGGAGTGTTGCAGACATGCTGATAACAAATGCGCGCATCGTGACGCGCGACGAGGATTTCGTGGGCACCTTGCGCGTCGAGGACGGATGCATCGCCGACATTGCGCCGGGCAATACGGCGGCGCGCGAGGCGCACGACTGGGACGGGGATTATCTGTTGCCCGGCTTCGTCGAGCTGCATACGGACAACATCGAGAAGCATCTCGCGCCGCGCCCCGGCGTGCTGTGGAATCACGAAGCGGCGATCATCGTGCATGACGCGCAAGTGGCGTCGGCGGGCATCACGACCGTGTTCGATGCGCTCGGCGTCGGTTCGCGTCCCGAAGACGGCGTGCGCGGCCGCGAGCTTCAGGTGCAATGCGCGAAGTCGATCGGCAAGTTCGTCGCGCGCGATCTCTTGCGCGCCGATCACTTCCTGCATCTGCGATGCGAAGTCGGCACGACGGATGTCGTCGAAGTGTTCGACCTGCTTTCGTCCGATCCGCTTTTCCGGCTTGCATCCGTGATGGATCACACGCCCGGCCAGCGTCAGTGGCAGGATCACGAGAAGTGGCGCAAGTATCAGGAACGTCATGGCAAATGGAGCGACGAGCACGCGAAGAAAATCCTCGCCGAACTCGCGGATCATCAGGCGCGTTACGCGGCGAAACATCGCGCGGAAATCGTCGCGCGCTGCAAGAGCCTGAACATCTCGCTTGCGAGCCACGACGACACGCTCGTCGAGCATGTCGAGGAAGCGGCGCGCGACGGCATCGCGCTCGCCGAATTCCCGACGACGCTCGAAGCCGCGCGCGCCGCGCGCGAACACGGCATCGCGACGATCATGGGCGCGCCGAACGTCGTGCGCGGCGGCTCGCATTCGGGCAACGTGTCGGCGCTCGAACTGGCGCACGAAGGGCTGCTCGATATCCTGTCGTCGGATTACGTGCCGTCGAGTCTGCTGATCGCGGTGTTCGATCTCGTCGCCAAGGCGGGCTGGTCGCTGCCGCGCGCCGTCGCGACCGTTTCGTGGGCGCCCGCGCACGCGGCGGGTCTCGCGGACCGCGGCGCGATCGCCACGGGCCTGCGCGCGGACTTCGTGCGCGTCGCCTCGGTGGACGGCCTGCAGGTGCCGCGCGAAACGTATCGCGCGGGGCGGCGCGTCTCCTGACTGTCCGCAGATTCGCTGCCTTTTGACAGCCACACGTCAGCGCTTCGTCATACGCGGGAAAGCCCGCGTTGACGAAGCGCAAACTTCTTCAGTACCCTCACTCGCGAGTTCGCTATGTGAATCGGTGTTCGTCTAACGAACTTTTCTCCGATTTCCATGCGGTTTGACCGGGGTTCGCTGCTCGCACGACAACAACAAGAACGGCGGCGGGAAGCGGTTTCAGTTCCGGGACGCGGCCTTGCGAGGCGCGCGCCCATCACCGAAAAGGGAATGAAGTGAGTAGAAGTCCTGCCGTGAACGTACAGACGTTCATCAACGAGCATCCGTTCTCGCCGTTTCAGTGGCTCATCTTCGTGATGTGCTTCGTGATCGTGCTGCTGGACGGTTTCGATACCGCCGCGATCGGCTTTATCGCGCCGTCGCTCGTCGCCGAATGGCATATCAGCCGTCCGGCGCTCGCGCCCGTCTTGAGCGCCGCGCTGTTCGGCCTCGCCGCGGGCGCGCTGTTGTCCGGGCCGCTGTCCGACAAGCTCGGCCGCCGCGCGATGTTGCTTTCGTCGGTGCTGATCTTCGGCGTCGCGTGTCTCGCGTCGGCGTTCTCGGCCGACCTCACGCAATTGACGACGCTGCGCTTCATCACCGGCCTGGGGCTGGGCGCCGCGATGCCGAACGCCGTCACGATGATGAGCGAGTTCTGTCCGGACAGCCGCCGCGCGACGCTCATCAATCTGATGTTCTGCGGCTTTCCGCTCGGCGCGGCGTTCGGCGGCTTTCTCGCCGCGTGGATGATTCCGCAGTTCGGCTGGCGCAGCGTGCTGATGCTCGGCGGCATCGCGCCGCTCGTGCTGTCGGTGCTGTTGATCGTCACGTTGCCGGAATCGGTGCGCTACATGGTGGCGAAGTCGAAGCCCGTCGAGAAGATTCGCGCGACGCTCGCCCGCATTTCGTCCGACGCGATGAACGCCGGCTCGTTCTTCATGACCGAGGCCGCGCCCGCCGCGACGGGACAGAGCGGCATCAGCGTGGTGCTGTCGCGCTCGTATCTCGTCGGCTCGATCATGCTGTGGCTCACGTATTTCATGGGCCTCGTGATCTTCTACGCGTCGATCAACTGGATGCCGATTCTGCTGAAGGAGTCGGGCCTGCCGCCGCAAAAGGCGACGCTCATTTCCGCATTGTTCCCGCTCGGCGGCGTCGGCGCGGTGCTGTGCGGCGTGCTGATGGACAAGTTCAACGCGAACCGCATCATCGCGGCGTGCTACGCGCTGACCGCCGTGAGCGTGTATCTGATCGGCCAGGCGGCGGGCAATGTCGGCATGCTCGTGCTCGTCGTGTTTGTCGCGGGCGTGCTGATGAACACCGCGCAATCGTCGATGCCCGCGCTCGCCGCGGCGTTCTATCCGACGCAAGGGCGCGGAACGGGCGTCGCGTGGATGCTCGGCATCGGGCGCTTCGGCGGCATCGCGGGATCGTTCCTCGTCGCCGAGCTGACGCGTCTGCATTTCACGTTCGGCGGCATCTTCGCGACGATCGCGGTGGCGGGCATCGTTTCGGCGGTCGCGCTGCTCATCAAGCAGGCCGCGCATCCGCAAACGGCGATGGCGAGCGACCTGAAATCGACAGGGCCGGTCGGGCACTGAAGCAGCATGGACCGACGCCCCGCATGACTTCGGTCATGCGGGGCGTTTTGCTTTGTGCGCCGCGTTCCGCGCCTCAAGATTCGACGCGCCTTGCCGTTAAATTGCACGCAGCTTTCGATAACGACGCGGCGTCGCACCCGCTTACGCAAACGTAAAATCGCCCGCGATCGGAAGCCGCAAAGCGAGCGCCTGCCCCGGCGCGTCCATCGGCTATTACAACCAGATCGTGAAAAAACTTTCTTTCAAGACCAAGCTCATGAGCATCGTGGGCTTCGTATGGCTCAGTCTGATTCTTCTGTGCGCGCTCAACGCGATCTCCACGAAACATTCGCTGATGAACAACCGCGAAGGCGCGCTCGCCGAACAGGTTCAGTCGGCGGCGAGCGTCGTCAGGTTCTATGTGAAGCAGGCGCAAAGCGGCGCGCTGCCCGAAGACGAAGCGAAGAAACGCGCGATCGCGAGCGTGCGCGCGATCCGCTACGGCACGAGCGGCTATGTCGGCATCATCGATTCGAAGATGTGGCAGGTGCTCGATCCGCCGCGTCCGCACTCCGAGGGCAAGATCAACGATTTCGTCGATAGCACGGGCAAGCACTTCACCGCTGAGATCGTCAAGCACGGTCTCGACGGCTCGCATATCACGACGTATTCGTATCCGAAACCGGGCGAGCAGGAACCGCTGCCCAAGGTCACGTACGGTGATTACGTGCAGGAATGGGACTGGCACGTCTACACGGGCGCGTGGATCGACGACATCGATCGCGCCTTCCATGCCATCGTGCTCAAGTCGCTCCTGCTGATCGGCGTGATCGGCGTGGCGCTGACGTTCGCGATGACGCTCATCATCCGCGGCGTGCTGAAGAGCATCGGCGGCGACCCGCGCGATGCGGCCGTCGTCTGCCAGCGCATCGCGGCCGGCGATCTCGCGCAGACCGTGCAAGTGCAGCGCGGCGACGATTCGAGCCTCATGCATTCGATGCACACGATGCAATCGCGCCTCACGCAGACGATCGCGCAGATCAAGCTCGTCGCGGACGGCATCACGGCGGCGTCGCGCGAAATCGCGGACGGCCATCACGATCTTTCGTCGCGCACGGAAGAGCAGGCCGCGTCGCTCGCGCAAACGGCGTCGAGCATGGAAGAGCTCACGTCGACCGTGCGTCTGAACTCCGATAACGCCGGCGAAGCGTGCCAGCTCGCGGCGAGCGCATCGTCGACGGTGGAAAGCGGCAGCGGCGTCGTGCTCGGCGTCGTCGCGACGATGGACAAGATCGCGGGCAGCTCGGAGAAGATCGTCGACATCATCGGCGTGATCGAAGGCATCGCGTTTCAGACCAACATCCTCGCGTTGAACGCGGCCGTCGAAGCGGCGCGTGCGGGCGAGCACGGGCGCGGCTTCGCGGTGGTCGCATCGGAAGTGCGGGCGCTCGCGCAGCGCTGCGCGGCGGCCGCGAAGGATGTGAAGACGCTCATCGACGAATCGGTGACGAACGTCACGGCGGGGCAAGACCTCGCGCAGCAATCCGGCGACACGATGAAGCAGATTCTCACGTCCGTTTCGCGCGTGACCGACATCATGAACGAGATCTCGTCGGCGTCGACGCAGCAGACGCAGGGCATCGAGCAGGTCGGCGTCGCGATCGTGCAGATGGACGCGGTCACGCAGCAGAACGCCGCGCTCGTCGAACAGGCGACGGCCGCCGCCGCCGCGCTCGCGACGCAGGCCGAAGAGCTGAAGCGCGCCATCGCGGTCTTCAAAACCTGACACGAAGACGCGAAGACGTTGGCGAATCGTCAGACCGTGGCATGTCGCGTGCTGACTCCTGACGTGCGAACGGCCGCTCGCGTGAAGCGCGGCGGCCAGCAGGCAGAACAAGCCGTGAGCATCGCATTTCGCAACCGCCAACAGGAGTCTTCGATATGAAACGTTTCGCCCTTTCCGCCGCTGCCGGCGCTTTCGCGCTGGTGTGCGCGTCCGCTTTCGCGCAGGACAATCCGCCGAGCTCGAACACGGGCCTGCAGGCCGGCGACAACGCGCAGACCACGACGCAGCCCGCGCAGCCGAACGCGCACGCGCACAAATCGACGCATTCGAAGAAGACGCACAAGAGCACGATGAACTCGGGTCCGTCCACGCAACCGGGCGGCACCGCGACGCCGAGCGGTCCGGGCGCGCCGGTCAGCGCGAGCGGCTCCGGCCAGTAAAGCGCGCTGCAATGACGAACGGGACGCCGCGCGGCGTCCCGTTTTTTATTTCGCGAAGAGCGACGACATATCGGCGAACGCTTTGATCTCGACGGCATTGCCCGACGGATCGAGGAAGAACATCGTCGCCTGTTCGCCGACTTCGCCCTTGAAGCGCACATGCGGCTCGATGATGAAGCGCGTGCCCGCCGCGCGCAGCTTGTCGGCGAGCTCGTTCCACTGCGGTATGGGCAGCACCACGCCGAAGTGGCGCACCGGCACGGCGTCGCCATCGACCGCGCTCGTCGTGCGATGTCCGCATTCCTCCGGCGCGAGATGCGCGACGATCTGATGGCCGTAGAAATCGAAATCCACCCATGCGTCGGAGCTGCGGCCTTCCGGGCAGCCGAGCAGTTCGCCGTAGAACTCGCGCGCGGCCGCGAGGCTATGAACGGGAAACGCGAGATGGAACGGCGGCATGGCGTGCTGGGTCGTGCTCATGGAGTTGAGTCCTTCAATCGACGTTCATGGGAACTGGAACCAAAGTTTATTAATAAATATTTGTGTTGAAAAACGATATATTTCTGGAGTCAGCCCAAATATTTTCGATGAATCGACATGCTGCGCGAACTCCGGACTTTCATCGCGGTGGCGCGCCACGGCACTTTCGCGGGCGCAGGCGCGCAGATCGGCCTCACGCAATCGGCCGTGAGCGCGCAGATGCAGCGCCTCGAAGCGCATCTCGGCGCGAAGCTGTTCGACAGGACGGGCCGCTCCGCGACGCTCAACAAGGCCGGCAAGCGCACGCTCGAACTCGCCGATGAACTGATCGCGCTGTACGCGCGCCTCGCTGAGCCGGAAGGCGAGGACGGGCGCGGCGGCTCGCTTTCGGTGGGCGCGATCGCGTCGGCGCATGCGGCGCTTTTGCCCGATGCCATCGGCGCGTTCCGGCGCATGCTGCCGGCGTGGCGCATCCGGCTCGTGCCGGGCGTGTCGCTCAATCTGCTCGCAAGCGTCGATGCAGGCGAGATGGACATGGCCGTGATGATCCGCCCGCCGTTTTCGCTGCCCGCGGAACTGCAATGGCGCACGCTCGCCGTCGAGCCGTTCGTGCTGCTCGTGCCTGCCGCGAAGAAGGGCGCCGACTGGCGCGCGCTGATCGAATCGGAGCCGTTCATCCGATACGACCGGCGCTCGTTCGGCGGCCGGCAAGTCGACATGTTTCTGACGAAGCGCCGCATCGCCGTGCGCGATTCGATCGAGGTCGACGAGCTGCCGGGCATCGCGCAACTGGTGGCGCGCGGGCTGGGCGTGGCGCTCGTGCCGGTATCGGACGGCATCGGCGCGTGGCCGCGCGGCGCGGTCGCGCTCGATCTCGGCGGCGACACGTTTCATCGCGAGATCGGGCTTGTGGAGCGCGCGCGGCGCGTGCGCGCGGACGAGCCGGATGCGGCGGCGCGCCTCGCGGGCTGCATCGTCGAAGCGGCGCAGCGCGGCGGGCCGATTGCGGCCGTCAAACGCGCGCGCAGGCGCAACGCGTCCTAGAATGCGTGGCAGGTGCGTTACCTGTGGGGAAGCCAATGGATGACGAGCAGCCCATCGGCGACGCGAAAGCGCGTCTCGCGGATTCGTCGCTGACGATCGTGCAAGCGCTCGTGCAGCGCGTGCAGGCCGTGCTCGCGTGGCTCGATCGCGTCGATCCGGGCACGCATCGGCGCATCAAGGGATTGCGGCTCGTGACCGCGTACGGGCTGGCGGCGGCGCTCGGCGCGCTGCAGGACGTGACGCAAAGCGTGCCGGCGGGTGTGTCGGTGGGCGCGCTCGCGGGCGGCTTCGCGCTGTGGGCGAGCGTGTCCGAGGCGCGCACGACGCGTTTCGAGTCGAGCCGCGATCTCGTCACTCTGTGCGTCGCGGCTGCGTTCGGCGCGTTCACCTTCACGTTTTTTGCGCCGATGCTTCGTGAAACCGGACGCGGCGGCGCCGAGCTGATTCTCGTGACGGGCGCGTTCCTCGCGGGCTATCTGAAGCGCTTCGGGATGACGGGCGCGGGCGTCGGCTCGCAGCTCTATATCGGCCAGCTCCTCGCTTACGGGATGGATCTGCGCCCCGGCGATTCCTGGGCGATCCTGCTCGCGTTACTGATCGGCATGCTCGCGGCGATCGTGCCGCGCGTGCTGAGCGGACCGGCCGAGCATCCGGTCGTGCTGCCCGCGCTGGCGTCGGAGCCCGCTTACGGCCGGGACGCGATCTCGCCCGCCTTCGCGATGGGTCTGCAGGCGGCGTGCGGCGCGCTCGTCGTCGTGGCGTTGAATCGCCTGTTCGGGCTCGCGGAATCGGCGTGGGCGATCACGGCTTGCGTGTATGTCGTCGCGACGTCGGCGGTCGGGACGGCGGAGCGCGTACGGCGGCGCATCTACGGGACGCTTGTCGGCGTGCCGATCGGCATCGTGTGTCTGCCGCTCGCGGAACATTGGCCGCTCGTCGTGTGGATTCTGTCCGCGTTCGCGATGATCGCCTATGCGATGGCGCTGCCGGAGCGATACGACATCGCGTGCGGCGCGTTCGCGTTCGTGCTCATCGTGACGCTCGCGGCGAGCGGCGTGCATTCGCTCGAACTGCTGACGGCGCGCGCGTGGGAAACGCTGCTCGGCGGCGCGCTGGGGCTGATCGCGTCGCGGGTGATTTTTCCGTTGCGGGTGGTGAGGGCGTGATCGCCCTCACCGCTTCGCCACCTCCTCCAGCAACCGGTCCAGCACGTCGAAATCCACCGGCTTCACCAGATGCGCGTCGAAGCCCGCCTGCGCGGAGCGTTCCTTGTCGCTGTCCTGTCCGAAGCCCGTCATCGCGACCACCGTCGCACGCCCGATGAGCCGCTGCGAGCGCAGCGCGCGCAGCACCGCGTGACCGTCCATGTCGGGCAAGGCGAGATCGAGCAGAATCAGTTGCGGCGGGAAATGGCGGATCACGTCGAGTCCTTCCTTGCCGTGATACGCGGTACGCACGTCGTGGCCTTTCATCTGCAAGAGCAGCGCGAGGCTGTCGGCGGAATCCTGGTTGTCGTCGATCACGACGATGCGCAGGCCGCCGCCCGTGCCTAGCGTCGCAGTCTGCGCGAGCACGCGATGCGGCCGCGGCGCATCGTGGTCGGACGCGTAAGGCAGGCGCACGACGAACGTGCTGCCCTGATTCGGTCCGGCGCTCGCCGCGCTGATCGACCCCCCGTGCATCTCGACGATCGACCGGCACAGCGTCAGCCCGATGCCGAGGCCCGCCTCGCCGGGATTGAGATAGTGATCCTCCTGCACGAACAGATCGAAGATGGACGTGAGACCCTTCTGCGAGATGCCGCGCCCCTTGTCGATCACTTTCAGCAGCAGCGCTGTCGCCTCGCGCTCGACTTCGACGCGGATCGTGCTGGCGCGCGGCGAGAACTTCGACGCGTTGTTCAACAGGTTCTGCACGACCTGCACGAGCCGCGTGATGTCGCCCATCACATGAACGGGCTCGGACGGCAGCTTGGTGACGACGTTCTGCGCGCGTTCGTCGGTGAACGGATGCACGAGCTCGATGCTGCGCGCGACGATCTCGCTCACGTCCACGCGCGTCATGCGCAGATCGATCTTGCCGGTCGTGATGCGGCCCATGTCGAGCAGATCGTCGACGAGCCGGCCGAGATGCGAAGTCTGTCTGTCGATGATGTCGCGGCATGCGGCGATGCGTTCCGGCACGTCGCTTTCCATCTGCATCACGCCGATCGCATTGCGCACCGGCGCGAGCGGATTGCGCAACTCGTGCGCGAGCGTTGCGAGAAACTCGCTGATGCGCCGCGACGACACTTCGAGCTGATCGAGGCGCTTTCTGTCGCTCATGTCGCGCGTGACCTTCGCGAAGCCGCGCAGCACGCGATGCTCGTCGTACACCGCGTTGATCACCACGTTCGCCCAGAAGAGCGAGCCGTCCTTGCGCACGCGCCAGCCTTCGCTCTCCACGCGGCCCGTGCGGATCGCGGTCTGCAGTTCGATCTCGGGGAGGTTGGCTTCGAGATCCTCGGGGCAATAGAACATCGAAAAGTGCTTGCCCAGGATCTCCGACGGCTGATAACCCTTGATTCGCATCGCGCCCGTATTCCAGCTTGCGATATGGCCGGCCGGATCGAGCATGAAGATCGCGTAATCGCTGACGCTTTCCACGAGCAGACGAAAGCGCTCTTCCGAGAGCCGCAGCTTCTCTTCCTCGGCGCGCTTCGCGGTGAGATCGCGCGTGTACTTCGCGTAGCCGATGATCTCGCCCTGCGTATTGCGCGCCGCCGTGATGACGACATTGGCCCAGAACAGCGTGCCGTCCTTGCGCACGCGCCAGCCTTCGTCCTCGAAGCGCCCGGTCGCGTAGGCCTGCTTCAGCTCGTACTCGGGCCAGCCGCGCGCCACCGATTCCGCCGTGTAAAAGCGCGACAGATGCTGTCCGATGATTTCGTGCGCCTCATAGCCCTTGATCTTGCGCGCGCCCTTGTTCCAGCTCGTGATGCGGCCGCTCAGGTCGAGCATGAAGATCGCGCAGTCTTCGATCGCATCGACGAGCGCGTGATACTGCGGCTCGCTCATGGCGGGCTCGGATGGCGCGTGGCGGGCGAGGTCGAGGGGCGAGTCGGCTTTAGGTCTGGTCATGGTTCGGGTGGTCGGCGCAGCGGCGGACGTTTCCTGGACAAAAGGTCCGCCGACGCCACAGTCTACCCGGAGCCCCGGCATCGCTGCCATGCCTTTAGTGAGCGTAGCTATCGGCGTGCCGGGCCGCGAAACGGCGCGCGGCGATCGCACCACCCGCTTTCAGCCGTGCTTCTGGAGGGATTTCAACGCCGATGCGCGCACGTAGACTGCGTTCACATTTCAGAAGGTCGGTGCTGGGCAGGCAGTGCGACGAGGCCGATGAAGTGGATTCGTGAAACCCTCAGGAGCACTACCATGACCGGCAATCTCAAAGGCATCATCTTCGTCGCGGCGCTCGCATGCGCTTCCTACGCGCTCGCAAGCGGATACGGCCCCGCGCCGCACTATTCGCCGATGGAAGGCGCGCCCGTCTCGCAGCAAGGCATGAACATGCAGACGATCGCGCAGGACGCTCAGCCAGGCAACGATGCAGGCGCCGGGAAGGCGAAGCAGGACAGCCCGCTCATTCAGGCGCAGGATTGAGCGCTTTTTGCATGAGACCGCGTTCCGCCGGTCGTCTCGGCGGGACGCGGCGCGTTCAATGAAACGCCTGATTTGCGGCGTTTTTCGCATCGGCCGCGCCGACCGTCTCGACCGTGCCCTTCGCGCGCCCGATGTCGATCTTCGGCATGAACAGCATCGAAATCACGGTGCCTAGCGCGATCACGAACATCGCCGTGAAGGTCAGATGCAGCGAATGGTGCAGCACGAGGCGAATCTCGTTGTTCATCGCGAAGTCGCCGGGCACGGACGACAGCAGTTGCTTCAGCTGATCCGCATGAACGGGCGGCAGGCCGGCCGTGTGCGTGAGGCCGTAGTTCTGCACCGCGCCGAACACGGCTGCACCGAGCGTATTGCCGAGGTTGCGCGAAAAGAGGTTCGATGCCGTCGCGCTGCCGCGTTCCATCGGCTGCACGATTTCCTGTATCAGGATGAGGCAGGACACGCTTGTGATGCCCATGCCAAAGCCCAGCACCGCCGAACCGACGCCCGCCCAGACCGGGCTCGATTGCGGACCGAGCAGCACGAACGGCAACGCGCCCAGCGGAATGAAGACCGGGCCGATCATCAACAGACGCCTCAGGCCGATGCGGCTGAACGCGCGCGACGTGAAAGTGGCGCCGCTCGGCCAGCCGATCATCATCATCGTGAGCGCGAGGCCCGCTTCCACCGGCGTGCGATGCATCACGCCCTGCACGTACATCGGCAGGAAAGTGGTGAGGCCCATCATCGCCATGCCGGCGAGGACCGTCGCGACGTTGCTCGCGGCAATCGGCCGATGCGACCACAGCCTGAACGAGATCATCGGATCGGCGGCGCGGCGCTCCTGAATCACGAAGCACACGATCGCGAGCACGAACACGCCGATCTCCACGCCGACGCGCGCATTGCTCGCGTGGCCGGCGTCGGTGAGCGCCATCATCAGCGCGGCGACGGCGGCGGTGAAGAAGAACGCGCCCGCGAGATCGATCGCCGGACGGTCGTGGCGCTTTTCCTCGTGCAGAAAGAGCGTGAAAAGCAGCGCGGCCAGTATGCCGATCGGCACGTTGATCCAGAAGATCCACGCCCACGAGAACTGGCGAATCAGCAGGCCGCCCACCATCGGCCCGAGCACGGCGGACACGGCCCACACGCTCGCGAGATAGCCCTGCACCTTGCCGCGCTCGCGCGCCGGATAGAGATCGCCGACGACCGTCAGCGCGACCGGCAGGATCGCGCCCGCGCCGACGCCCTGAATCAGCCGGAAGACGATCATCGCGGGCATCGACCACGCGAAGCCCGCGAGCACCGAGCCGATCAGAAAGATCGCGATGCCCGCGAGGATCGCCGGCTTGCGGCCGTAGAGATCGGCGAGCTTGCCGAACACGACCGTGAGCGCCGTCTGCGTGAGCAGGAACGACGAGAACACCCAGCTATACAGATTGAGGCCCCCGAGCTGCGTCGCGATTTGCGGCATCGCGGTGGAGACGATGGTGGCTTCGATCGCGACCATGGCCATCGAGGCCATCACCGCGCCGATGACGAGGGGACGGACGGTTTTGCTGTTCTGTGACATGCGGGCAGGAAGGCATATCGCCCGCCGCGCGTACGAGACAACCATGCGCGCGAACGGGCCATGCTCGAAAAATGAAGATGCGGCGGCGACGCCCCGGCTTGCGGATTCCTTGCAGCCGAAGCAATGTCGCCGATGAGAAAGCGCCGGATGCAATGTTATCCCGCCGCGCGAATCGCTGCTCGATGCGCATTTGCGCGCTCATTCAACGCTAATTCTTCGGGCCTACCTTCTGTACGTGGACGGGCAGCATGCTTCCCCGAGCAATCCGGCGGCCCGTTTCACGTATTCTCCTCAGCCCTTGGCGCCGGCCGTGATTCGGACCGGCGCATTTTTTTCCGCGCTTACGCGCATCTGCCACGCACATGTCGTCTTTCAGACCTAAATCCCCGGGAATGTCGCCTAAAATCGAACGGGCTGCAGCTTTGCCCCGTTCCCTTCCGAAGCGGCGGACTCGCATGATCAAATCACTGAAGAATCAGCTGGTGCTCGCGCTCGGGCTGCTCGTCAGCGTGATCGGCGTCGTGCAGGGCGTGAGTTCGTATCAGTTGAGCAAGACCGGCATGAGCGCGCTGCTCGACATGCGGCTCGAACAAGTGGCGGCGCGTCTGCGCGACGGACTCGCCGACAGCCTGCCGAAAAATCCCGCACGCGGCACCCAGGACGAGCGCGACGTCGTCGCCGTGGTGTGGAAGCCGGGCGAGGCGCTGCCTTTCCGCACGACCGACCCGTCGCTGCACTTTCCGCGCGACGCGCAGCCGGGTTTTTCCGGCGTCGACGTCAACGGCGAGCATTGGCGCATGTTCACGCGCCAGGAGCCGACGATGACGATCCAGGTCGCGCAGCGCTCGTCGATCCGGCGCGAAATCACGCAGGAAGCCGCGACGCAAACGCTCTGGCCGATCGCGGTGCTTTTGCCGCTCGTGTGGATCGCGGTCGCGCTCGTCGTGCGGCGCTCGCTGCGTCAGTTGAACGAGCTGGGCGAGGAAGTCCGCGCCATCGACATGGGTCATCTGCAGCCGCTGCCGACCGTCGGCGTGCCCACGGAAATCGCGCCCTTCATCCATTCGATCAACACGATGATCGAGCGCCTCGCGACATCGATCGAGAAGGAGCGCAAGTTCATCGCCGATGCCGCGCACGAATTGCGCACGCCGCTCACCGCGCTGCAGCTTCAGGCCGACAATCTCGCGCCGCATATCTATCCCGGCAATCAGGAGCGCTTTCAGGAGTTGCGCAAGGGCATCGCGCGCAGCGGCAAGCTGATTACGCAACTCTTGCGGATGGCGCGCGCCGATGCGCCGATGAACGGCGCGCCGCTCGCGCGCGTGAACATCGCGGACGTGGTGACGGCCGCCGTCGCCGACGTGCTGCCGATCGCCTTGTCGCGCGGCATGGATATCGGCGCGGAGGAAATGGTGAACGCGCACGTGCGCGCGGTGGAAACCGACATCGGCATGGCGGTGAAGAATCTCGTGTCGAACGCGGTGCGCTATACGCCCGATGGCGGCACCATCGACCTGCGCACGCGGCGCGATGGCGACATGGTCTGGATCGATGTCGTCGACACGGGGCCGGGCATCGACGAAGCGTTGCTGCCGCGCGTGTTCGACCGCTTTTTCCGCGCGAATCCGGACATCGAGGGCAGCGGGCTGGGGCTGTCGATCGTGAAGGCGATTGCCGCGCGTTACGGCGGCGACGTGACGCTCAAAAATCGCAGCGACGGGCGCTCGGGCATCGTCGCTTCGATCGGTTTTCCGGTCGAGGAGGCGAGCGAAAGCGTGCCATCGCCCGCGTTGAACCTTTAGTGTTTTGCGCGCTGTTTTCCGCCGATTACAATGCATTCGCTGCGTGGCGCGAAGCGATCGTCGCCGGTCAGTAGAACACTCAAAATGACCGGTCGTGCGTTTTCCGTTTTCCCAGATCCTTCGGGCCGCATTCCGGGCGCGTGGCGCGCGCCATTCTCGCGGGACGCGGGGTGGAACATGCGAATTCTTCTGATCGAAGACGACGTGCAGATCGGCACGAGCCTGATGCGTGCGCTCAAGGACGCCGATTACGCCGTCGACTGGGTCCGCGACGGCAACGCGGGCCGCGAGGCGATCAACGCGGCCGAGTACACCGTCGTGCTGCTCGATCTCGGCTTGCCGGGCATGACGGGCATCGAACTCTTGCGGCAGGCGCGCACGTCCGGCAACGCGACGCCGGTGCTGATCCTCACCGCGCGCGACGATCTCGACACACGCGTCCAGGGCCTCGATCTCGGCGCCGACGACTATCTGCTCAAGCCCTTCGACATGCCCGAACTGCTGGCGCGCATCCGCGCGGTGCTGCGCCGCAAGGCGGGCTACGCGGTCTCGCGCCTCGGCGACGATTCGCTCTGCCTCAATCTCGATCAGCGTACGCTTACGTGCGGAGAGACGTCGGGCGTGCTGTCCGCGCGTGAATTCGCGCTGATGCACGCGCTGCTCGAACGTCCCGGCACGATCTTCTCGCGCGATCAACTCGAAGACCGTCTCTACGGCTGGGGCAAGGAAGTGGAGAGCAACGCGGTCGACGTGCTGATCCATTCGGTGCGCAAGAAATTCGGCGCGGGCGTGATCCGCAACGTGCGCGGCCTCGGCTGGACGGTGATGCTCGGCCAGGCCGGCCGCGAGGAAACGAAATAGCGCGCGCGACATCGGCGGCGCGGGTCAATGCTCGTCGTATCGACGGCCGAGCGCGCCGCAAAAATACATGCTGTAGTCGTGATCCTGCGTTTCGATCTGACGCATGCGCCGTTCGAGATCCGCGAGATCGCTCGACGATGCGAGATAGTCGTCGCGGGCTTCCTGCGCGGTGCGGATCGAAAAGAGATGGTCGATGGAGTGAGTGAGACGTTCAAACATGATGTGCTCCCGTCGTTGAATGCAGGCCGATGAGTGGGGCCGACGAAAGCAGGTTATGCGCGCTGAATTAGCAGCGAATGAGAGCGCGAAGCAGCGACTCGCGGCATGCGCGATGCTGCTCTTCGCATGACGAAGCGTTCGCCAACGCACCGTGACGCGGATCACGCTGCGGGAAGGCACTGCCGCGCCGCACCATCCCGTGCTATCTTGTTTTAATAGGGGTTTCATACGGAACTGTGCGCTGTTCGCATTCGTCGATCGTCTCTCGTGAAGGCCGCCATGAACGATGTGTCTCGTACCCTCAGTGCCCGCGACCGCGTCGAGTTGCTGTGCTGGCTCACATGCGGCAGTCTCGGCGCGTATTACCTCAATGGCGACTGGCCGGCGGCCTCGTTTCACGTACAGGCCGCGCACAAGTGGCTCGACCGTCATCAGCGGCTCGCGGACTGGCTGACGGTCGCGAAGCTCGCGGCCATCGCCCGCGACATCGCCACGCAGCATTGCGCGATGCTCGAAGCCGACTGGGCCCGCGACGCCGTCGAGGAAATTCTCGATAGCGAAGACCTCAACTATCAATCGGATGTCGTGCGGCAGGTTTTCGACGATTGCCGCCGCGCACTCGCGGAAAAGCGCACGCCGGAATGAGCCGGCCATCGCGACGGGCGGCCTCTAGCGCGAACACCTGTATGGATGTACAGTAAGCCATTTTTCTGCTCTCGTCGCCGCGATGGACGCGCTGTCCTCCACATCCGCACCGCGCCGCATCGCGCATCTCGACATGGACGCCTTCTTCGCGTCGGTCGAACTTCTGCGTTATCCGGAATTGCGCGGCATGCCCGTCGTGGTCGGCGGCGGGCGCAGCGCCACGCCTGAAACGTTGCCCGACGGCACGCGCCGCTTCAAGCGTCTGCGCGATTACGCGGGTCGCGGCGTCGTCACCACGTCTACCTACGAGGCGCGCAAGTTCGGCGTCTTTTCCGCGATGGGCATGATGAAAGCCGCCCAGCTCGCGCCCGACGCAATTCTTCTGCCGACCGATTTCGAGTCCTATCGCCATTATTCGCGGCTTTTCAAGGCGGCCGTCGCGACGTTCACCACGCAGATCGAGAATCGCGGCATCGACGAAATTTATATCGATGTCAGCGATCTACCCGGCGAATCCGCGGAGATCGGCCAGCGCATGAAGGACGCCGTGCACGACGCGACGGGCCTCACCTGCTCGATCTGCATCGCGCCGAACAAGCTGCTCGCGAAGATCGGCTCCGAGCTCGACAAGCCCGACGGTCTCACCATCCTCACGATGGACGATCTGCCAACGCGCATCTGGCCGCTCGCCGCGCGCAAGGTGAACGGCATCGGACCGAAGGCGAACGAGAAGCTCGCGGCGCTCGGCATCGTGACCGTGGGCGATATCGCCGCCGCCGATCCCGGTTTCCTGCAGACGCATTTCGGCCACACGTACGCCGCGTGGCTCGCGCGCATCGCGCAGGGGCAGGACGAGCGGCCTGTCGTCGTCACTTCGACGCCCAAGTCGATGAGCCGCGAGACGACCTTCGAGCGGGACTTTCATCCGAAGCAGGATCGCGCGACGCTTTCCGCCGAGTTCACGGGGCTGTGCACGCGCGTCGCCGAAGACTTGCAGCGCAAGGGCTACGTCGGGCGCACGGTCGGCATCAAGCTGCGCTTCGACGACTTCCGCACCGTGACGCGCGATCTGACCGTGCCCGTCGCGACCGCCGATCCCGTCGAGATTCGCCGCGCCGCGACCGAATGCCTGAAGCGCATCGTGCTCGATCGCCGCATCCGTCTGCTCGGCGTACGCGTCAGCGCGCTCGCCGGGCGCGACGAAAGCGGCTTCGTCGAGCCGGTGCAGGTCGAATTGCCGTTCGATATCGCCGGCGACTGAAGCGCGCCTTATTTCATAGGCGCATAACGTAATCGCAGATGCTTCGTTGCCGCGCGAATCGCCGCGCGTTAGATTGATCGCTTCCCCAAGCTATCGATTGCCATTAGTCCGACGTGACGATTCTCACTGCCTCCATTGCCGAGCACGCTGCCGCCGATCAATCCATCGAGATTCGCCCGTTCGATGCGCCGCTCGGCGCGGAAGTCATCGGGCTCGATCTGTCGAAGCCATTGTCACAAGCCGATTTCGCGCGCATCCATCGCGCGCATCTGGATCATCACGTTCTCGTGTTTCGCGATCAGCGCATCACGCCCGACGAACAGGTCGCGTTCAGCAAGCGCTTCGGTCCGCTGCAGATTCACGTGCTGCATCAGTTCGGGCTCGGGGGGCATCCGGAAGTGCTGATCGTGTCGAACATCGTCGAGAACGGCAAGCCGATCGGTCTCGGCGATGCGGGTCATTTCTGGCATTCCGATCTTTCGTACAAGGACAAGCCGAGTCTCGGCTCGATGCTGCACGCGCAGGAATTGCCCGCGACCGGCGGCGACACGCTGTTCGCGAATCAGCATCTCGCGTGGGACACGCTGCCCGCGCATCTGCGCGATGCAGTCGAAGGCCGCGTCGCCGAACACACCTATCTCGCCAAATACGGCGAGCTGCAAAAGCGCAGTCCGTGGCGTCCGAATCTGTCGGCGGAGCAGATCGCGCAAGTCAAGCCGGTGACGCATCCGATCGTGCGGACGCATCCGGAAACCAAGCGTCGCGCGCTCTTCGTGAGCGAGCATTTCACGACGCGCATCATCGGTCTGCCGGAAGACGAAAGCCGCGCCTTGCTCGCGGAACTCTTCGCGCATAGCACGCAAAGCGAGTTCGTCTATCGCCATCAATGGCGCGAACGCGACATGGTCTTCTGGGACAACCGCTCGGTGATGCATCTCGCCGCCGGCACGCCCGACGATCAGCGCCGCAAGCTCTATCGCACGACCATCGAAGGCGACGCGCCTTTCTAAAAAGCCACTATTTTTACGGGGTTTCATCGATGCATTCTCGAACCGGGAAGGGCGGCGCACGCGCGCTCGTCGCGGCGCTTTCGCTCGCGATCGGCGTCACGTCGGCGAGCGCGCATGCCGAAGGCACGTTGCGCATCGCCGAGCAATTCGGCGTCGTGTATCTGCTGCTCAATGTCGCGCGCGATCAGAAGTTCATCGAGCAGGAAGGCAAGAAGGAAGGGCTCGATATCAAGGTCGACTGGGCGAAGCTGTCGGGCGGATCGAGCGTCAACGATGCGCTGTTGTCCGGCTCGGTCGATATCGCCGCGGCGGGCGTCGGCCCGTTGCTGACGATCTGGGACCGCACGCACGGACGGCAAAACGTGAAGGGCGTCGCGTCGCTCGGCAACTTCCCGTATTACCTCGTATCGAACGATCCGCGCGTAAAAACCATCGCCGATTTCACCGACAAGGATCGCATCGCGGTGCCGGCAGTCGGCGTGTCGGTGCAATCGCGCGTCCTGCAATACGCGGCGGCGAAGCAATGGGGCGACAAGGAATACAACCGCCTCGACAAGCTCACGCAAGCGGTGCCGCATCCGGACGCAGCCGCGGCGCTCATCGCGGGCGGCACGGAGATCAACGCGCACTTCGGCAATCCGCCGTTCCAGCAGCAGGAACTCGCGGGCAATCCAAAAGCGCATATCGTGCTCAATTCATACGATGTGCTCGGCGGCCCCAGTTCCGCGACGGTGCTCTACGCGACCGAGAAATTCCGCAACGAGAATCCGAAGACGTATCGCGCGTTTGTCGCCGGTCTTGCCGATGCCGCGCGCTATATCACGCAACATCCGGAACAAGCCGCCGATATTTATCTGCGCGTGAACAACGCGAAGATCGACCGCGATTTGCTTATCAAGGTGATCAAGGATCCGTCGGTGCAATTCAAGGTCGCGCCGCAAAACACGTTCGGGCTCGCGCAGTTCATGCATCGCGTCGGCGTCATCAAGAACGAGCCGAAGTCGTGGCAGGATTACTTCTTTACCGATCCCGCGACGAAAGACGGAAGCTGACGCCGCTTATCGGCGATTGCGGATTCGATATGCGCAATGATTGGTTCGCTCGAGCGCAGCGCGCCGGTATCGTGATCGTTTGCAATCGGGCAGATGAACATGGCCGCCAATCCCCAAGCGCTTTATTCGCACGAAGCCGATCGTGAGGCTGCGACGAGCGGCAAGCTTCTCAGCGCGAAGAACGTCACGCTCGAATACCGCACGCCGGAGCGGCTCGTTCGCGCGACGCACGATGTCAGCTTCGATGTCTACGGCGCCGACCGCTTCGTGCTGCTCGGGCCTTCGGGCTGCGGCAAGTCGACCTTGCTCAAGGCCGTTGCGGGCTTCATCGAGCCGGTTGGAGGCAGCATCGAAATCGGCGGTGAACGTGTGCGCGGGCCGGGCGCGGATCGCATCGTCGTGTTTCAGGAGTTCGATCAGTTGCCGCCGTGGAAGACCGTCGTGCAGAACGTCGCCTTTCCGCTGCGCGTCGCGCGCAAGCTCGGCCGCGCCGAAGCTCGCGAACGCGCGCTGCATTATCTCGACAAGGTCGGTCTCGCCAAATTCGCCGATGCGTATCCGCATACGCTGTCGGGCGGCATGAAGCAGCGCGTCGCCATTGCACGCGCCCTCGCGATGCAGCCGCGCGTGCTGCTGATGGACGAGCCCTTCGCCGCACTCGATGCGCTCACGCGACGCCGCATGCAGGAAGAGCTCTTGCGCCTCTGGAGCGACGAGCGATTCACGCTGTTGTTCGTCACGCACTCGATCGAGGAAGCGCTGATCGTCGGCAATCGCATTCTGCTGCTGACGCCGCATCCGGGACGCGTGCGCGCCGAGCTCAACAGTCATCAATACACGCAGGACAGCCTGGGTCGCGGCGAGTTTCAGCAGAGCGTCGCGCGCATTCATCGTCTGTTGTTCGAAGAGGAGCGCGCGCAATGAGCACGCCGCATCCGATCGTGCCGCCCGTGCGGCCCGAGTATGAAATCGCGCCTGCCGCGAGCGTCGCCGTCGAACATGAAGCGCCGTTGCCGCTGTCGAAGCGGCTAGCGGATCGTGCGTGGCTGCGCAAGTCGATCATCGCGCTCGTGCTGATCGCGTTGTGGGAAATCGCCGCACGCGCCGTCGATAACGATCTGCTGTTGCCCACTTTCAGCGCGACCTTCGTCGCATTCGTGCAGGGCATCGCGTCGGGCGAACTCATCGAGAAGATCGGCATTTCGATGTCGGTACTGCTGCGCGGCTATGCGCTCGGCGCGGCGCTCGCGTTCGCGCTGACATCGCTTGCGGTCTCGACGCGCATCGGCCGCGACATCCTTTCGATGCTCACCGCGATGTTCAATCCGCTGCCTTCCATCGCGCTGTTGCCGCTCGCGTTGCTGTGGTTCGGCCTCGGCACCGGAAGCCTGCTTTTCGTGCTCGTGCATTCGGTGTTGTGGCCGCTCGCGCTCAACACGTATGCGGGCTTTCAGGCCGTGCCGACGACCTTGCGCATGACGGGCCGCAACTACGGTCTCAACGGCATGCGCCATGTGATGCTGATTCTGGTGCCCGCCGCGTTGCCTTCGATTCTCGCGGGCTTGCGCGTGGGCTGGGCCTTCGCGTGGCGCACGCTGATCGCGGCGGAGCTCGTGTTCGGCGCGAGCTCGGGCAAGGGCGGGCTCGGCTGGTACATCTTCCAGAACCGCAACGAGCTTTACACGGACCGCGTGTTCGCGGGACTGGCTGCGGTCATCGTGATCGGCCTTGCTGTGGAGCATCTCGTCTTCGATACGATCGAGCGCGTGACCGTGCGCCGCTGGGGCGTGCAGCAATGAGCGCGCTCAATTCCCCGCGCGAATGAAGTCGATGAACGCGCGCAACGGCCCCGGCATGTGCGCGCGGCTCGGATAATAGAGACGCGGCCCGGTGAAACTCTGCCACCACGGTTTGAGCACGGGCACGAGCGCGCCATCGTCGATGGCCGCGCGCACGAACTCGTCGAACGTATAGACGAGGCCCAATCCCGCGATGGCCGCGCTTCGGCTGATCTCGATCGACGACGTGACGAGCGGTCCTTCCGGCGCGATGCGTATCGTTTCCTTGCCGCGCATGAATTCCCACACGGCCAGCACGCCGCTATCGAAACGATGCCCGATGCACGCGTGATTCACGAGTTCGCGCGGATGCTTCGGCTCGCCGTGCGCCGCGAGATAAGCCGGCGACGCCACCGCGACGAAGCGTTGCGTGCGCGGCCCGATCGGCACGGCGATCATGTCGCGCTCGATGCGCTCGTCATAACGGATGCCCGCATCGAAACCGGCGGCGAGCACGTCGATGAAGGTATCGGTTGCGCTGATCTCCAGCTTGATGCCCGGATGCGCCGTCAGAAAACGCGCGACGATTGGCGGCAGGATCTCGCGTGACACGATGCGCGGGACGTTCAGGCGCAACGTGCCGGTCGGGCTGTCGCGAAAGCCGTTGACGGCATCGAGCGCGCCCGCGATTTCCGCGAACGCGGGCCCGAGGCGTTCGATGAGCCGCTCGCCCGCTTCGGTCGGCGTGACGCTGCGCGTCGTGCGATTCAAAAGCCGCACGCCCAGACGCGTTTCGAGCCTGCGTATGGCCTCGCTCAGCGACGACGCCGACACGCCGCGCAACAGCGCCGCCTGCCTGAAGCCACGCGACCGCGCGACGGCCAGAAACGCGTGAAGATCCGACAAATCCGGTTCGCTCATCTCTCACCCATTGTTCGCTGGGGCGCACAGCCCATTCGGATTGAGGCGGATTATCGCACGCGAGGTTTGCTCCCATAATCGTCTCCATTCTTCAAGGAGAGAACGAACATGGAACAACGCAAGCTCGGAAAGAACGGACCGCAATCGTCGGCGATCGGCCTCGGATGCATGGGCATGTCGGGCATGTACGGGCCGTCGGATCGCGCGGAGAGCATCGCGACGATACACGCGGCCCTCGAAGCGGGCGTGACGCTGCTCGACACCGGCGACTTCTACGGCATGGGGCACAACGAAATGCTGATCGGCGAAGCGTTGAGAAGCGCGCCGCCTTCACGCCGCGATGCGGCGATTCTCAGCGTGAAATTCGGCGGCATGCGCGATCCGGCCGGCCGGTTCATCGCGTTCGATGGACGGCCCGTCGCCGTGAAGAATTCGCTCGCGTATACATTGCAGCGGCTCGGCGTCGAACATATCGACATTTATCGGCCCGCGCGCCTCGATGCGAACGTGCCGGTCGAAGACACCGTCGGCGCGATCGCCGAGATGATCGACGCGGGCTATGTGCGCCACGTCGGATTGTCGGAAGTCGGCGCGGACACGATTCGCCGTGCCGCCGCCGTGCATGCGGTGTGCGATCTGCAGATCGAATACTCGCTGATTTCGCGCGGCCTCGAGGAATCGATTCTTCCGGCATGCCGCGAACTCGGCATCGGCATCACGGCGTACGGCGTGCTGTCGCGCGGACTCATCAGCGGACACTGGAGCCGCGACGCCGCGCAATCCGGCGACTGGCGCGCGAACAGTCCGCGCTTTCAGCAAGGCAACGTCGAACGCAATCTCGCGCTCGTCGATGCGTTGCGCAAGATCGCCGATGCAAAGGGCGTGAGCGTCGCGCAGATCGCGATCGCGTGGGTGCTCGCGCAGGGCGATGACATCGTGCCTGTCGTCGGCGCGCGCCGTCGCGACCGGCTGACGGAATCGCTCGGGGCGCTCGATGTCGCGCTCACGAAGGATGACCTCGCCGCGATCGAAGCGGCGGTGCCGAAGGGCGCGGCGGCGGGCGATCGCTACGAGGCCGTGCAGATGGCGCATCTCGACAGCGAGAAGCGCTGAATCTCCCGGCGTGGTTCGCGACGCGGCACGCAAACTGCGACGCGTGTAGCATCGATCCCGATCCACCGATGGAGAGACGCCGAGTGAAAATCGCGACCTTCAACATCAACGGCATCCGTCCGCGGCTCGACGCCTTGCTGACATGGCTCGAACGCGAATCGCCCGATATCGTCTGCCTGCAGGAACTGAAAGCGACCGACGCGCAGTTTCCCGCCGACGCGATCGCGAACGCGGGCTACGGCGCGCTATGGCATGGGCAGCAATCGTGGAACGGCGTGGCGATTCTCGCGAAAGACGCGGAGCCGGTGCTGAGCCGGCGCGGGCTGCCGGGTTACGAAGACGATACGCATAGCCGTTATATCGAGGCGGCCGTGGGCGGCTTGCTGATCGGCTGTCTTTATCTTCCGAACGGCAATCCGCAGCCCGGCCCGAAGTTCGATTACAAGCTCGAATGGTTCGCGCGCTTCAACGCGCATGCGAAGATGTTGCTCGATAGCGGACATCCCGTCGTGCTCGCGGGCGATTACAACGTCGTGCCGACCGATGACGACATCTACAACACGCGCTCGTGGCTGAAGGACGCGCTGTTGCAGCCGGAGAGCCGCGCGGCCTACGCGGATTTGCTCGCGCAAGGCTGGACCGATGCGCTGAAGCAGAAGTTTCCCGATGAGCGCATCTATACGTTCTGGGATTACTTCCGCAATCATTGGCAGACGAATTCCGGCTTGCGCATCGATCACATCCTTCTTAGCAAGGATCTCGCGAAGAAGCTGGAGGCGGCGGGCGTCGACAAATGGGTGCGCGGCGAGCCGCATGCGAGCGATCATGCGCCGGCGTGGGTCACGCTCAAGCTCGGGCGCACGCGCAAGAAATCGGCTTAGGCTTGCAGCGTGTCGCGCGTCGGTTGCAGCGACGCGAGGAATTGCATCGCGTGTTCGCGGCCGCCCATCGTCCAAACGTCGAGATGATCGGCGTCTTCGATGAGCGCGAGACGCTTGTCGCCGCGTGCTGCATCGAAGAGACGCTGGAAGTGTTCGGGCGGAATCACGCCGTCTTTCGTGCCGCCGTAGATCAAGAGCGGCGCATCGATCGATGCGATTTTCGCGAGGCTTTCGTAGCGATCGCGTGCGAGCAGCCGCACGGGAAAGAGCCGGAAGCGTTTCGCGGCGACATCGACGATGCTCGTGAACGGCGCTTCGAGCATCAGCGCATGGATCTTCGCGACGCTTGCAAGCTGCACGGCGACACCCGAGCCGAGCGAATAACCGTGCAGCACGATGTTGCGTGAACGCGCCGCGGCGTAGGCGTAGGCGGCGCGCGCATCGGCGTAAAGGCCGGCTTCGTGCGGCCTGCCGGGATTGCCGCCGTAGCCGCGATATTCGGCGACCAGCACGCCATAGCCCGCTTCGATCATCTCCAATGCAACATGACCGCGCTGGAAAAGGTCTTCGCCATTGCCGTGAAAGAGGATGACCGTGGGCGCGTCGTCGTCGGGCGGCGCTTTGTAGCGCATGGTCAGGTCGAGGCCGTCATCGGTTCTGATGACGACTGCTTCGGTGCGCGCTTCCACATCGGCGTTCTTGAAGGCTTCGATCTGTTCGAGCGGATAGACGAGCCTTCCTTGCAGCCAATACAGGCCCGCGAGCGCGATCGTGTAGACCAGCGCTATGGCGAGCAGGGCGATCCAGAGGACTTCGCGCATCGGTGTCGGCGGCGGGTTGGCGTTCCTCGTATGGTAGTGGAGTTGCGGCGTGTGGATGCGTGCGCTTGCGCCTGCATTTCATGTACGGGCGGTGAATCGTTACCGACAGAAAAATGACCCAGATGAATTCCGCGGGATCCAATCGATCAAATTCGACGCGGACAACTTGTCGGTGTCAAATCGCCATCGAGTTGATCTGGCGCGCACGCTCGTCGACGCTAACAACAGCGTCGCGCGGACTGACATTGTTGTTCTCTATGGCTATTTTGAAAAGGGCGACGAGACGGAACGGCGGTCACAAAAAAGCGCGTTGAATCCGTCGTTAGCTATCTTCGTGCGCTCGGCGTCGAAGAGAGGCGTATCGAGGTCGACTATGAGATTTGGCCTACCGTTCCAAATGTCCCCGATTCGGAGCGCTTCCAGGTTCTGGTCGAATTCATCCCGGCCCAAAGCCCTTGCGGTTAGGTAAGGCGCGGTTGCGCGCGAGCGATTGCAAGCCGCTTGCGTGGCGCCAGCGGCCGGATCTCCGGCAACTCGCTCACTCCCGCACATCCACATCCCCCTGCCGCAAGCTCAAAGGCATCTCCGCAGCGATCTCCTTCTCCACGTCCTCCGCTTCCCGCTCGCGATTGAACAGCGCGTTGAGCAGAATCGCGAACACCGCGGCGAGCGTGATTCCGCTATGCGTCAGCGGTCCCGCCCACGCCGGCATGTGCGCGAAGAACGCCGGCGCGGCAAGCGGAATCACGCCCACGCCGAGACTGATCGCGATGATGAGCAAGTTGTTCTTGCTATCGAAATCGACCTTGCTCAGGATCTTCACGCCGGTCGCCGCGACCATGCCGAACATCGCGATGCCCGCGCCGCCGAGCACGACCACCGGTATCGAAGCAATCAGATTCGAGAGCTTCGGCAGCAGCCCGAGCAGGATCAGGATCACGCCCGACACCGCGACCACCCAGCGGCTTTTGACGCCCGTAATGCCCACGAGCCCGATGTTCTGCGAAAACGACGAATGCGGAAACGTATTGAAGATGCCGCCGATCACCGTGCCGAGACCATCGGTGCGCAGTCCGCGCGTCGCATCGATGCGCGAAACGGGGCGCATCGCGAGATCGCCGAGCGCGAGGAACATACCGAGCGATTCCACCATGATGACGACCATCACGAGACACAGCGAGGCGATCGCCGCGACATCGAAGACCGGCATACCGAACGCGAACGGCCGCACCGGCGCGAACCACGCGGCTTGACCGACGCCCGCGAAATCGACGAAGCCGAGCGGCAACGCGATCACGAAGCCGATCGCCATGCCGAGCAACACCGAAATATTCGCGACGAAGCCCTTCAGATACTTGTTGATGAGCAGAATCGCGAGCAGCACGATGCCCGCGATCATCAGATTGCGCGGCTCGCCGAAATTCGGTGCGCCGCGTCCGCCGCCCGCCCAGTTGATCGCGACGGGAAAGAGCGTCATGCCGATCGTCAGAATGATCGTGCCCGTGACGATCGGCGGAAAGAAGCGCATCAGCCGTCCGAAGAACGGCGCGATCAGGACCGCGAACACGCCCGCCGCGATGGTCGCGCCGAAGATCGCCGGCAGGCCCGCACCGGATGATGCCATCGCGACCATCGGCCCGACCGGCGCGAAGCTCACGCCCATGATGACCGGCAGGCGGATGCCGAATTTCCATACGCCGATGCACTGCACCAGCGTGACGACTCCGCACGCGAAGAGGTCCGAGCTGATCAGAAACGCGACCTGCTCCTTCGGCAGCTTGAGCGCTGCGCCGATGATGAGCGGCACCGCGATCGCGCCCGCGTACATCACGAGTACGTGCTGAATGCCGACCGCGAGCATCTGACCGATGGGCAGCACTTCGTCGACGGGATGAATCGTTTGGGCCATGTGCGCTCCGGCAAGCTCGAATGTCTATGACGTTGAGTGGGTCGCCCGAGTATTGCACCGCGCGACGGCCGAAAAAATATTCGGGCCGCTATACATGGCATCGGACGCGCGCTTGACTTTGTTCAGGATATTTGACCGATATTGTCCATGCGATCGCGCGCACACGGCAGCATTTGCCGATTCGGCGCAGCGCACATCGCGACAAACGGAAGAAATCCTCGAATCGCTTGTGCCGCAAGGCTTGTCGCACTGTCGATTTTTGGGATGGCGTGCTACATTCCGAGCGCTTCGCGTTGCTTTATTTCGATAGCTTTCGCGGCGATGCAACAATCCAGCTTCCAGGGCTTGGCGCCCAATAACATCATTCGCACGGGGATCTCGGCATGGAAATGGTCGGCGGAACGCGGCTTGCCCAACTGTTCACCAGCAACCAGGAGCAATTGCTCGCGGAATGGTTCGCGCAGCAGCACGCCATCGCGGCGCGGCGCGGCCTCGTCGGCGAGGCGGAACTGCGCAATCAGTTCAGCCAGTTCACGTCGCTTCTCGTGACGGCGCTCGGCGCCTCCGAACGCGTCGATTTCAAATCGTCCGCATGGCAGGAAGTGCGCGCGTTTCTCGCGGAAATGTCGGCGCAGCGTGCGCGTCAGGGCTTCACGCCCGTCGAGACCGCGATGTTCGTGTTCTCGCTCAAGCAGCCGCTCTTCGCGCGTTTGCGCGACACGCTCGTCAACGATGCCCCCGCGCTCGCCGATCTCACCTGGACGATCAGCACGCTCTTCGACGAGCTCGGGCTCTTCACGACCGAAGTGTTCCAGGCGAGCCGCGAGCAGGTCATCGTGCGCCAGCAGCAGGAACTGCTCGAACTGTCGACGCCCGTCGTGCAGTTGTGGGACGGCATTCTCGCGCTGCCTCTCATCGGCACGCTCGATTCGGCGCGCACGCAAGTCGTGATGGAAAACCTGCTGCAGAAGATCGTCGAGACGGGCGCGGCCATTTCGATCATCGACATCACCGGCGTGCCGACCGTCGATACGCTCGTCGCGCAGCACTTGCTGAAGACGGTCGCGGCGGCGCGTCTGATGGGCGCGGACTGCATCATCAGCGGTATTCGTCCGCAGATCGCGCAGACCATCGTTCATCTCGGCGTGAATCTCACGAACGTCACGACCAAGGCGACGCTCGCGTCGGCGTTCGTCGTCGCGCTGCAGCGCACGGGCAAGTCGGTGACGGCCGGATCCGCGCAGGACGCCTCGCGCGGCAGCCGCGCAAGCGACGGCTTCGATTCGCTGCAAGCGGAATGACGCAGCCTTTCGCCATTCGAAGCACGCATCGAACGCAACGCGACTGAACGGGGTTTCAAGCGATGGAACGCATTCCGATTCTCACGATGGGCAGGCTCCTGCTCGTCACCATTCAGGTCGACATGCACGACCGGCTCGCGCTCGCGCTGCAGGACGATCTGACGAGCCGCATCGTGAAAGACGGCGCGCGCGGCGTCCTGATCGACATTTCCTCGCTCGACGTGGTCGATTCGTTCATCGGACGCATGATCGGCAACACGGCCGCCATGGCGCGCGTGCTCGATGCCGAGACGGTCGTCGTCGGCATGCAGCCTTCGGTCGCGATCACGCTCGTCGAACTCGGCCTCACGCTTTCGGGCGTACGCACGGCGCTGAACGTGGAGAAGGGCATGGCGCTCCTTTCGAAGGGCGGCACGGCCTGACGGCCGCATGCACACGACTCCATGACGATCTTCAATTCCACAGCCGCGCCGACGTCCTCGTCGCCGCCCGACACGCTGCCGATCCGCAACGACGAGCAGATCGTGCGGCTGCGCCAGTTCGTGCGCGAGAAGGCGGTCTCGCAGGGCCTGTCTCTCATCGACCAGACGAAGTTCGTGACGGCGGCGAGCGAGCTGGCACGCAACACGCTCATCTACGGCGGCGGCGGCGACGTGCATTGCTATCTCGTCGAGCGTAACGGCCGCCGTGGCCTCAAGCTCGAATTCGTCGACAATGGTCCGGGCATTCCGGATATTCCGCGCGCGCTCTCCGACGGATTCACGTCGGGCAGCGGCCTCGGGCTCGGGCTTGGCGGCGCCAAACGTCTGTGCGACGAATTCGACATCCGCTCCGCGCCGGGCGAAGGCACGCACGTCTCGATCACGAAATGGAAACCGTTCTGAAGGAATCGATGGCCGCGCAGCAGCGCTACGAGATCGCCGAGGCGAGCCAGATCGCCTATGCGCGGCGTTCTATCGGCGAACTCGCGCGCGGGCTCGGTTTCAACGAGACGGCCGCGGGCGAGCTCGCGATCGTCGTCACCGAATGCGGCACGAATCTGCTGAAGCATGCACAGCGCGGCGAACTGCTCGTGCGTCCGCTCGTCGACAGGGGCGCCGGCGCGACTTTGCGCTACGGCATCGAAGTGCTGTGCATCGACAACGGGCCGGGCATTTACGATCTGCATCGCTGTTTCGAGGACGGCTACACGACGGCGGGCAGTCCCGGCAACGGCATGGGCGCGATCGAGCGTCTTTCCGACGAACTCGACATCTGGAGCGCGCCGCAACGCGGCACGGTGTTGCGCGCCGTGTTCTGGAACGCGCCGGGCGCGGCGAACACGCGTGCGCCGCAACTGACATACGGCGTCGTGAACCTGCCGCTGCAAACCGAAACCGTATCCGGCGATGCATGGTCCGTCTACGCGCATGACGGCGAATTCACCGTGCTCGTCGCCGATGGCCTCGGTCACGGACCGCTCGCCAATGTCGCGGCGATCGAGGCGGCCAAAGCGCTCGCCGCGAACGGCGACCAGGCGCTCGATCGCATCATGGAGGCCGCCAACGAGGCGCTGCGCCCGACGCGCGGCGCGGCGGTCGGCATCGCGCGCATGCCGGCGTTCGCGTCGATGCCGGGCATGGCGGTGAGCTTCGCGGGCATCGGCAATATTTCGGCGAGCGTGTGGACCGAAGGCACGCACAAGCATCTCGTCTCGCACAGCGGCATCGTCGGGCATGCGGCGCGGCGCGCGCAGATCTTCGACGTGCCGTATCCGCCGAACGCGCTCGTCGTGCTGCATTCGGACGGGCTCACGTCGCGCTGGGATCTCGCGCGCTATCCGGGCCTCGCGATGCGGCACCCGGCGCTCGTCGCGGCGGTGCTGTATCGCGACTTCGCGCGCGGCCGCGACGACATCACCGTGTTCGTGGCCCGCGCGGCCGGGAGCGCAGGATGACGCAACCGCTCTACTCGATGCGGATCGATCACGAGCGCGACATCGTCGCGGTCCGCGTGAAGGCGCGCGATGCGAGCGCGGCGCTCGGCTTCTCGCCGCAGGATCAGACGCGCATTTCCACGTCCGTGCTCGAAGCCGCGCGCACCGTGCTGATCGCGGGGCAGGCGGCGCGCGCGGAATTTCTCGTCGATAACGCCGCGCGCCCGCCGCGCTTCGTCGTGCGTTTTCTGGCGGGCGGCGGTGCGGGCCAGCGTCTGCGCGCCATGCGCCACGACGACTCGCAAGCCGCGCTGGGCCTGCTCGCGGCGCAACGTCTGATGGATCAATGCGCGATCGCCGACGAAGCCGATGGCGACACCTCGATCTCGCTCGCGAAGGCTTTACCCGATGGCGTGCCGTGCGATGCGCAGGCGGTGAAGAACGCACTCGAGCGTCAGCCGAGCGAAGACACGGCCGCGGAATTGCAGCGCCAGAATCGCGAGCTGATCGCCGCGCTCGCGGATCTGCGCGAACGTCAGGAGGAGCTCACGCGTCTTACGCGCGAACTCGAGGACACCAATCGCGGCGTCGTCGCGCTTTATGCGGAGCTGGATGCGCGCGCCGATCATCTGCGCCGCGCGGACGAATCGAAATCGCGCTTTCTGTCGAACATGAGCCACGAGTTCCGCACGCCGCTGTCGTCGATCCGCGCGCTCTCGAAACTCTTGCTCGAACGTATCGACGGCGATCTGACGGAAGAGCAGGAAAAGCAGGTGCGCTTCATCCGCAAGGCAGCGGAGGATTTGTCGGAAACGGTCGACGATCTGCTCGATCTCGCGAAGATCGAAGCGGGCAAGATCGAAGTGCGTCCCGCCGAATTCGAAGTCGATACCCTGTTTTCGGCGCTGCGCGGCATGTTGCGGCCGCTGTCGCCGGGCGGCGCGGTGGAACTCGTGTTCGAATCGTGCGAAGGCCTGCCGCCCATTCATACCGATGAAGCCAAGGTCGCGCAGGTGCTGCGCAACTTCGTATCGAATGCGCTCAAGTTCACCGAGCGCGGCGAAGTGCGCGTCGCGGCGAGCTATGACGACGCGCGCCGGCTCATCACGTTTTCCGTCAGCGATACGGGCATCGGCATCGCGCCGGAGCATCAGCAGGTCGTCTTCGAAGAGTTCGGGCAAGTTGAAAACCGCCTTCAGCAATACGTGAAGGGTACGGGCCTCGGCCTGCCGCTGTGCCGCAAGCTGTGCAAGCTGCTCGGCGGCGATGTGTCGCTCGCGAGCGAACCCGGGCGCGGCTCGACTTTCAGCGCGACGATTCCCGCGCATTACGGCGCGGACGTCGACGCCGCGCATCACGCCGCGAGCGATACGCGGCCCGCCGTGCTGATCGTCGCGAGCAATCCGATCGAGCGGCTCGACTGCGAGGCCGCGCTGCGCGCTTCGCCGTATCGCCCGATGAGCGCCGCGACGCTCGACGAAGCGAGCCGCCTGCTCGCGCGCACGCAGCCCGCCGCGTTGCTGCTCGCCGTGCGGCCCGCGCCGTCGGAAGCGTGGATCTGGCTCGCCGCGTTGCGCGCGCAGGCCGCGACGCGCAGCATTCCGATCGTCGTGCTCGGCGAGGACGAGGATCGCAATGAAGCGCGGGCGCTGGGCGCGACCGCGTTCGTTGAAAAGCCGGCGGGCGGTGGCGAGCTGCCGGGCGTGCTGGATGCGGTGACGGGCGAGGGACGAGCATCATGAGAAGCGACTGGAACGAGGTGCTGATCCTCAACGTCGACGACAACGACGGCGCGCGCTATGCGAAAACGCGCATCCTGTCGCGCGCGGGCTTCAACGTGATCGAAGCGCCGACGGGCACGGCCGCGCTCGAACGGGTGCGCGCCGAAGCGCCCGATCTCGTGCTGCTCGACGTGAAGCTGCCCGACATCAACGGGCTCGAAGTGTGCAGGCAGATCAAGGCATCGCCGGAGACGTCGGGCACGCTCGTGCTGCAGACATCGGCGGCGGCCGTGCATAGCCTCGATCGCATTCGCGGTCTCGAAGGCGGCGCGGATAGCTATTTGACCGAGCCTGTCGAACCCGCGGAACTGATCGCGCATGTGCGCGCGTTGCTGCGCGTGCGGCTCGCGGAAAATGCGCTGCGCGAGAGCGAGGAGCGCTTTCGCCAGCTTGCCGGGAATATCGACGACGTGTTCTGGATGCTCGATCCGGCATCCAACGAACTGCTCTATGTGAGCCCCGCTTACGCGCATCTCTTCGATACCGGCGGCGGCGCGCCCGCGCCCCTGCCTGGCCCCGATCACTGGTCCGGCGACATTCTTCCCCTCGATCGCGATCATGTCGCCGAGGCGTATCGGCAACTGCTCGCGAACGGCACGCCGTATCAGGTCGAATATCGCATCGTGCGCGCGAGCGGCGGGCCGCGCTGGGTCGCGGAGCGCGCGTTTCCGGTTCACGGCGCGGCGGGTCATCCGGCGCGGCCGTATCGCATCGCGGGCATCGTCAACGATATCTCCGAGCGCAAGGCCGCCGAACTGCTGTTGCGCGAAGCGGACCGCCGCAAGGACGAGTTTCTCGCGATGCTCGCGCATGAATTGCGCAATCCGCTCGCGCCGATCCGCAATGCGGTCGATCTGCTCGATCCGGATCGCGAGCCGTCCGTGCAGCACTTCGCGACGGTGCGCGCGATCATCGACAGACAGGTGCGGCATTTGAGCCGGCTCGTCGACGATCTGCTCGACGTTGCGCGCATCACGCAGGGCAAGATCACGCTGCGCCAGGAAACGGTCGATCTCGCGGCGGCGCTCGCGGCGGCCATCGAGACCGTGCAGCCCGCGCTCGAACGAAAGCGGCACGCGTTGACGGTGAAGCTGCCGGATGCGCCGCTCTACATCGTCGGCGACAGCGTGCGGCTCGCGCAGGTGTTCGGCAATCTGCTGTCGAATGCGTCGAAGTACAGCGTCGAGGAAGGCGAGATCGCCATCGAAACGGAACAGTTCGGCGATGAGGTGCGTATCGTCGTGCGCGACAAGGGCATCGGCATCGCGTCCGACATGCTGCCGCACATCTTCGATCTGTTCGTGCAATCGGAGACATCGCTCGAACGATCGGAGGGCGGGCTCGGCATCGGCTTGCCGCTGGCGAAGACGCTCGTCGAGTTGCAGGGCGGACGCATCGAAGCATTCTCGGCGGGGGCGCAGGCGGGCAGCGAGTTCGTCGTGTGGCTGCCGCTCGCGAAGGATGCGCAAGTGGCCACGCAAGGCGCGCCGGCAACGCCCGCGACCGTCAACGCGGGCAAGCGCGTGCTGCTCGTCGATGACAGCGTCGACGCGGCCACCGCGATGGCGCTGCTGCTCGAAGCCGACGGCTTCGACGTTCGCACGGCGCACGATGCAACCGAAGCGCTCGCGGTCTCCGACACCTTCATGCCGCAGATCGTGCTGCTCGATATCGGCTTGCCGGGCATGGACGGATACCGGCTCGCGGCCGAGATGCGCGCGCGTCCCGCAACCGCCGATGCCTTGCTGATCGCCGTGACGGGATACGGGCAGGCGCATGATCGTCAGCGCTCGAAGGAAGCGGGCTTCGATCATCATCTCGTGAAGCCGGTGGCGTTCGCGGAGATTCAAAGGGCGGTGTCGGGAAAGTTCGCCTGAGGGCGGAGCCGAAAAATCTGAATTGCCGATGGAAATGGCGTAATCGCGCGCCGATTGCGGCACACTCCGCCGGGAACAAATCAGAACGGATTCCGGTTCCCATGACATCCTCACCGCTCGTCACCGTCGTCATGCCCGCGTTCAACGCGCAGGCCTTCATCGGCGAAGCAATCGCTTCGATTCGCGCTCAAACGCTCGAAGACTGGGAGCTCATCGTCGTGGACGATGGCTCGATCGATCAGACGTTCGCCGTCGCGCAGCAGGCAGCGGGCGACGACAGCCGCGTGCGCCTCATACGCTTCGGCCGGAACGAGGGCATCAGCGCCGCTTCGAATGCGGGTTTCGACGCGGCGCGCGGCGAGTTCATCGCGCGCATCGACTCGGACGACCGGGCGCTGCCGACGAGGCTCGCCGCGCAAGTCGCCGCTTTCCGCGAGTGCGCGCGCCTTGCCGCTTGCGGCGGCCATGCGCGCTTGTTCGGCGATGGTATTGCGAACGACACTTATGGGCTTTGCACGCTCGGCGACGGCGCTCTGAAGGCCCGGCTTTTCGAAGGCTTCAACACCATCGGCGGCGCAATGCTCATGGTGCGCCGTTCGTTCGTCCGCGAGCATCGCATCCGGTTCGACATGCAGATGGCGAGCGCCGAAGACCTGAACTATCTCGTCGCGATCATGGTGGCCGGCGGCGAGATCGGCAATGTCGATGAAGTCCTCGTCGAGGTCAGGTCGCACCGAACCAGTTTCACCAGAAGCCGGGAAGATCTGGCGGGCCCGGCGATGAAAGGCCTCCGCAAACGTCTTTTGGCGCTCTGGTACCCGAGCCTCGGTCCGCGCGACATCGATCTCATCGTTGGCATGTGGTTCGGCCTGGAAGTCGGCACCGACGAATTGCTCGCCGTCGTGCGCGCGGTCGACAGACTCATTGCTGCCGACGCGAAGGACTTCGGGCAAGACGTGTCCGTGCTTCATGATCTCATCGTCAGGCGCTTGGTCGCGGTGGTCGACTTCTTTCGAGGCGCATTCGATGCGTCCCATTTTCAGGCAATCCGCGTGTTGGCCGCTCCGGCCATCGGCGTCGCGCTCGATGCGGCCCGTCTTTCGCACGAGGCGGTCTGAGGCGTCGCTCCGCGTTTTCACCTAGCAATTCAAGGTTGACTCGCGTGCTCGCGCGTCCGACACTTTAGCCATGCAGGTGTGATCACAGGTCACACCAATCGAAAGCATCGCAGCAGCCGAACGAAAGAACGGAGGCAAAAGTTGGCGACACGCTCGACGACGGACTTACCCGCGCTCGAATTAGTTGCACGCGAAACCATGGCCGGTCGCGTTCATGCGCAATTGAGGCAGGCGATCATGACGGGCCGCTTCGCGCCTGGGCAGTTGCTCAGCTTGCGCAGCGTCGCGGAAGCGGTCGGCTCGTCGACCATGCCCGTGCGCGCCGCGCTCACGCGCTTGCAGGCGGAAGGCGCATTGATCGACGGTCCCGGCCGCGCGCTGATGGTTCCGCCGATGACGCTCGAACTCCTCGATGAGTTGCGGGACGTTCGCATCGCACTGGAAGGCGCGGTCGCCAAACGCGCGGCGTCGCGCATGACACGCGCGCATCTCGACGCGCTGCAGGCCATCTTCGACACGATGGACGCACACGTCGAAGCGGGCGACGTGCCCGCGTATCTGCGCAGCAACTTCGAATTTCATATCGCCATTTACACGCACGGCGCGAGCGATCTCACGCTCGCGACCATCCAGAACCTCTGGATGCGCATCGGCCCGTTCCTGAATCTCGTCGCGCCCGACATTCCGCATATGCGCCGTTCGATGGCGGCGCATCGTCATATCGTCGAAGCGCTCTGGCGCGGCGATGGCGAAGGCGCGCGCGCCGGCATCGAGGAAGACATCGGCGATGCGGCCGCCGATCTGCAAGAGCGTTTGCAAAGCGGCGAACTGAGCAACAAGGCAAGCGCCTGACACGCATAACAACAACGGAGACATGGATGACGGTTCTTCAGATGCTGAAACCGCACGCGGGATTGCGCGTGCTCATCACGGGCGGCGCATCGGGCATCGGGCTCGTGATAGCGCGCGCGTTCATCGATGCAGGCGCGCGCGTGCACGTCTGCGATGCGAGTCCCGAAGCAATCGACGCATTGGCGAAAGCCGAAGCGAGCGCGGAGTGCAATGCGATCACGTCGACGCTCGCGGACGTAGCTGACAAGGAAGCGGTCGAGCGCGTATTCGTCGATGTGGAACGCGAGCTCGGCGGACTCGATGTGCTCGTGAACAACGCGGGCATCGCGGGGCCGACGGGCGGCATCGACGAGCTCGATGCGAACGAATGGGAACAGACCGTCGATGTGAATCTGAACGCGCAGTTCTACTTCGCGCGCCGCGCGGTGCCGCTCTTGCGCAACGCGAATGGCGGCGGGGCGATCATCGCGCTGTCGTCGGTGGCGGGACGGCTCGGCTACGCGTTTCGCACGCCTTATGCCGCGACGAAGTGGGCCGTCGTCGGCATGACGAAGAGCCTGGCTATCGAGCTCGGGCCGTCGAACATTCGCGTCAATGCGATCCAGCCGGGCATCGTGAAAGGGCCGCGCATCGAGCGCGTGATCGCGGCGCGCGCGAAACAACTGAACGTCTCCTATGAAGAGATGGAGAAGCAATATCTCGCGAAGATTTCGCTGCGCCGCATGACGACGCCCGAGGAAGTCGCGGCCACGGCGCTCTTCCTGTGCTCGCCCGCGGGCAGCGGCATCTCGGGACAGGCGATCTCCGTCTGCGGCAACGTCGAAGTCCTTTAATAGAGCGAGGAGCACATGGCAACGAAACGCAAGGTCATCATCACCTGCGCGCCGACGGGCGCGATCCATACGCCTTCGATGTCGCCGTATCTTCCGCTCACGCCGCAGCAGATCGGCGATGCCGCGCTCGCGGCTGCAAAGGAAGGCGCCGCCATTCTGCACCTGCATGCACGCGACCCGAACGATGGTCATCCGACGCAGGATCCCGCCGTGTTTCAGGAGTTTCTGCCGCGCATCAAGGCGGAAACCGATGCGGTCATCAACATCACGACGGGCGGCAGCCCGCACATGACCGTCGCGGAGCGATTGAAGCCCGCGCATCACTTCAAGCCGGAAGTGGCGTCGCTCAACATGGGATCGATGAACTTCGGCCTGTATCCGATGCTCGATCGCTTCAAGGAATTCAAGTACGAGTGGGAGCGCAAGCATCTGGAAAACAGCCGCGATCTCGTGTTCAAGAACACGTTCGCGGATATCGAATACATCCTCACGTCGTGCAGCGATAACGGTACGCGCTTCGAGCATGAGTGCTACGACATCTCGCACCTGTACAACCTCGCGCACTTCGTCGATCGCGGGCTCGTCAAGCCGCCGTTCTTCGTGCAGAGCGTTTTTGGCTTGCTCGGTGGCATCGGGCCGCATCCCGAAGATCTGGCGCATATGAAGCGCACGGCGGATCGTCTCTTCGGCGACGACTATGTATGGTCGATTCTCGGCGCGGGACGTCATCAGATTCCGCTCGGCTCGATGGGCGTCGCGCAGGGATCGAACGTGCGTGTCGGCCTCGAAGACTCGTTGTGGATCGAGCCGGGCAAGCTCGCCGAATCGAGCGCGGCGCAGGTGAAGAAGATTCGCCAGGTGATCGAAGGACTGTCCCTCGATATCGCGACGCCCGCCGAAGCACGCGAGATGCTCAAGCTCAAAGGCGCGAGCGATACCAACTTCTGATAGCGGAGGGCATCGTGAGCACGAAGCTGAAGGTAGTCGCGATGCCGACGGGCTGGCTCACCGTCGATCGCTCATCGCAAGTGTATGGCCGCTACTTCGGCCAGCAGATGAAGGTGCCCGTATGGTCGACGGCGATTGTCGGCGCGCAGAAGAAGATCGTCGTCGATACGGGCATACACGATCCAGGCTGGGTGTCGAACTTCGTGTGCCCATGCGATCAGGCGCCGGAGGAAAAGCTCGAACGCGCGTTGAAGGAGTATGTCGGCTGGAGCGCGGACGAGGTCGATATCGTCATCAACACGCATCTGCATTACGACCATTCCGGCGGCAACACGCTTTTCAAGAATGCGCGCTTCATCGTGCAGGCGGCCGAGTGGGAATACGCGGGTCATCCGCTGCCGACGCAGGCCACGTATTACCAGGAGTTTCTGATCGGCCGCGAGCCGCTCGCGTATTTTCGCTGGCAGTTCGTGAACGGCGTGACCGATATCGTGCCCGGCGTGCGCGTCGTGCCGACGCCGGGTCATACGCCGGGGCATCAGTCCGTCGCGGTCGACACGGAAGAAGGTGTCGTGCTGATCGCCGGCGATTGCGCGAACTGTATGGAGAACATCGTCGATCTCGTTCCAGTGGGCATCGTGCATGAAACGCTGGCGGAGATCGGCTCGTTGTCGCGCATCCGTCAGATCGCCGATTTCGTCATACCCGGACACGACCCGAATGTCGTGCCCGGCAGCGCGGGCATCGCTCTGCCCGCGAGCGCTCGTCTGCCGCACATCCGAAGTTAGAAGCGCCCGCTTCATAACCATACGAATACCGGAGGAAGACATGAAAGCATTGACGCAGTCGATTCGTCATGCGGGACGGGCAGCGCTCGGCCTCGCGTTCGCGGCGGCGCTCGCCGTATCGGGCACGGCGCACGCGGCCGGCAAATACAAGATCTTTTTGTCGATGAGCTATGTCGGCAACGACTGGCAAACCGAAGCCGCGAACATGGTCAAGGCGATGGCCAATACGCCGGGGCTGAAAGACAAGGTCGATCTCGAAGTGCAGGTCGCGGGCACCGATGCGCAGAAGCAGATTCAGCAGATCAACTCGATGGTGCAGGCAGGCGCGAAGGCCATCGTCATCTATCCGATCTCGCCGACGGCGCTCAATCGCGCGATCAAGAACGCGTGCTCGAAGGGCGTCGTCGTCGCGGCGTATGACGGAGAAGTCACCGAGCCGTGCGCGCATAACGTGACGATCGATCAGCATCAGGCGGGCACCGTCACCGCGGAATGGCTCGCGAAGACCATCAACGGCAAGGGCAATGTCGTGATGATCACGGGCGTGCCGGGCACGTCGGTCGATCGCGCACGCACCGAGGCGGCGAAGGCCGTGTTCGCGAAGTATCCGGACATCAAGATCGTCGCGGAAGGAACGGGCATGTGGAGTCAGGCGACCGCGAAGACCGAGCTTTCGAAGATTCTCGCGACGAACAGCTGGGACAAGATCGACGGCCTGTGGATGCAGGTCGGCTGCTTCACGGCGGCGTCGATGCAGCTCCAAGCGGGCATTGCCGACGACAAGATCAAGCCGTGCGCGGGCGAATCGTCTAACGGGCATCGCGTGCAGATGCTGCCGCCGGGCGAAGTGAAGGGACAGGGCGGTTATCGCTCGATCGGCTATCGCTCGATCTCTTACGGCGCGCCTCCGTACTCGGGCGCGATGGCGCTCAAGATGGCCGTGAAGAAGCTCGACGGCGGCGACTTTCCGGCGCGCGTGACGCTCAAGCTGCCGCTCGTGCTGACCTCGGAATCGAAGCTGTGCAAGACGGGCAGCATCGACGAACTGAAGGCGGGCTGCACCGCGTTCCCGCCGGACAAGGTACCGCCGGGCTGGTTCGCGGACATCTACTCTGAAGAGACGAAGGAAGTCGGCTTCAATGCGGCCTTGACGGGCAATCAGGACTGAGGCGGCGCGATGAACGACGCATCATTGGCGATCGATCTGTCGAAGGTGACGAAGCGCTTCGGCGCGACCGTCGCGCTCGATGGCGCGTCGTTCTCGGTGAAGCGCGGCGCGGTGCATGCGCTGCTCGGCGAGAACGGCGCCGGAAAGTCCACCACGGTCAAGCTGCTGTCCGGATTGATGCAGCCGGATGCGGGCAGCATCCGCGTAATGGGCAGCGACGTGACGATGAAGAGCCCGAAGGACGCGCATCGCGCGGGCGTGCAGACGGCGTTTCAGGAGATGACGCTCGTGCGCGATCTCACGGTCGCGCAGAACCTATTGATGTCGTACGAGCCGACGGGTTTTCTCGGGCGCATCAGAAAGCGCGACGCGCAGCGGCAAGCAGCGGAATGGCTCGACAGGCTCGAACTGTCCGATGTGCGTCCCGGCGCTTATATTCGCGATCTTTCGTTGCCGGTGCGGCAGAAGATCGAGATTGCGAAGGCCATCGTGCGCAAGCCGAAAGTGCTGTTGCTCGACGAACCGACGTCCGCGCTGTCGGGACGCGATGTCGCGTGGCTCTCACGGCGCATCGACGAACTGAAGGCGAGCGGCGTGACTTTCGTGTTCATCTCGCATCGCATGCAGGAAGTGCGCGAGTTCTGCGACAGCCTCACGGTGTATCGCAATGGCCGAGATGTGGGCGCGTTCGACGCTGCGGATATATCGGATGACGAAGTAATTAGACTCGTCATCGGGCGTTCGATGGAGGCGAAGTATCCGCCTAAGATCACGACGGTACGAAGCGACGCGACGCCGGCGATCGAGACGCGCAACGTTCGCGTCGATGGCGTCGTCGCCGATTTCGATCTCGCCGTGAAGCCGGGCGAAGTGCACGGCATCGCAGCGCTGCAGGGCATGGGGCAACGCGAGCTGTTCGAGGCGCTGTTCGGTGCCACTTACATCGACGATGGCGAGATTCGCATCGACGGTAAACCGGTGACGCTGACATCGACGGCGGATTCGCTGAAGGCCGGCGTATCGACGAGCTTTCTGCCCGAAGACCGCAAGACCGAAGGCCTGTTCCTGCGCTTGCCCGGCGGCGAGAATGTGTCGCTTCCCGTGATCGGCCGCTATGCGCGCTTCGGCCTCATCGATCGCAAGCGCGAGCAGGCCGCGATTCGTCGCTCGCTTGCGCAGATGGAGGTGAATCCGCGCGCGCTGTACAAGCCGTGTCTGTCGTTCTCCGGCGGCAATCAGCAGAAGATCGCGATGGCCAAGTGGCTGCTCACGCAAAGCCGCGTGTGGCTCATGTTCGATCCGACGCGCGGCATCGACGTCGGCACCAAGCATCAGATCTTCGTGCTGATGCGTGCATTCGCCGCGGCGGGTGGCTCCGTGCTCTTCTATTCGACGGACGTGCCCGAGCTCGTCAACGTGTGCGACCGCGTGTCGGTGATGTATCGCGGACGCAACGCCGGCGAGTTGAGCGGCGACGCGCTGACCGAAGAAAACGTGATGCGCAAGATGCTTTCCAGTTGAGAGGTTGCTCATGAAGATAGCCGTTGCGTCGCCCGAAAGCGAGGTCGTGCGGCCGGGCGCGCGCGTGGGATTTGGCGCGCGCATCGATCATCATCGCGGGCTCATCATCGCGATCAGTGCGTTGCTTGCGATGCTCGCCGGATGGGTTTCGCTGTCCGCGACACCTGTCGGGCTCTACGACATCGGATCGGTAATTTCGAGCGCAACTACACTCGCGCTCGCGGCGATCGGGCAGACCATCGTCGTGCTGTCGGGCGGATTCGATCTGTCGGCCTCGGCGGTCGTGTCGCTCGCGAACGTGCTTGCCGTGCGCTTCGTGCAAGGATCGCCCGTCGAACAATGGGGCGGCGCCGCGCTGATTCTGGCGATCGGCGGCGGCATCGGCCTCGTCAACGGCGCGCTGATCGCATGGTTTCGCTTGCAATCGATCGTCGTCACGCTGGCGACGATGTTCATGGTGCAAGGCTTGACGCTGCTGATTCAGAACAAGCCGGGCGGCAGCGTCGGCGATCAGTTCGGCGCGGTGCTCACCGCCGATCTCATCCCCGACAAGATGCCGATGTCGGCGGGCTTGCTGATTCTTGCGCTGTTGATCTGGTCGTTCATCAAGCGCACGCGTTACGGCGTGGGTCTGTACGCGTTAGGCAGCGATGCCGACGGCGCGTATGCGAACGGCATGCCGGTCACGCGCTACCGCATCGCGACGTATGCGCTCGCTGGCATGTTCTACGCGGCGGCGGGTCTGTATGTATCGGCACAGACGGGCTCGGCCGATCCGCTCGTCGGCCGTCCGCTGCTGCTCTCGATGTTCACGGCCGTCGTGCTCGGCGGCACGTTGCTCGGCGGCGGACGTGGCGGCTGCGTCGGCACCGTGTTCGCAGCAATGACGCTGATGATCACCGTGAACATTCTGCTCGTGCTGAACGTATCGGCGTTCTTCACGACGATAGCCGAGGCGGTGATTCTGATTCTCGCGGTGCTCGGTTCGTCGATCGGCAAGCAATCGGCGGCGCATGAATGCGCGCGTCACGCGGCGCAGTGGCTCAAGGCGGTGCGAACGGGCACGCGCGCACGCGACGACAAGCATGCGCGGCGCGTTGCGTTCGAAGTCGACGATTATCGTCCGGTTGAAAACACGGAGCTGAAGGGACGACCGATCGCCGACTGGATCGAGCGCAATCGCGAATGGGTCAAGTATGTGGTGCCGGCTTATCTGCTGTTCTTCGCGGTGGTCGTCATCACGGGCTTTGTCTATGGGCCGGGCGTGCTCGTCAGCGCGAACTTCTATAGCAGCCTGCTCACGCTGACCTTGTTTCTCGCGATACTCGGCCTCGGCCAGGGCGCGGTGATCCTGACGGGCGGACTCGACTTGTCGATGCCCTGGCTCATCACGCTGTCGGGCGTGTTGCTGACCGGACTCACGCACGGCGTGAACGGCGCGGCCGCGTGGGCGGTGCCGATGGTGCTGCTGGTCGGCCTGCTCGTCGGCGTGTTCAATGGCGTGGGCGTCGTGATGCTCGGCTTGCCGCCGATCGTCGTCACGCTTGCGGCGAACGGTTTGCTGCAAGGCCTCACGCTGATCTATTGCAATGGCTCGCCACAAGGATGGTCGCCGTCGACGATCAGCGAATTCACCAACGGACGCTTCGGTCCGCTGTCGATCGCGGCGTGGAGCGTGCCGGTGTTTCTCGTCATCGCGTTGCTGCTCCTGCATCGCACGCCGTTTGGGCGGCGCGTGTATGCGGTCGGCAATTCGCCGGTCGCGGCGAAGCTGTCGGGCGTGCGCGTGGGCACGACGCTCATCGCCGTGTATTGCCTGTCGGGTCTGTGCTCCGCGATCGTCGGCCTGTTGCTCGCGGGGTTCAGCTCGCAAGCTTTTCTCGGCATGGGCGATCCGTATCTGCTGCCGTCGATTGCAGTGGTTGTCGTCGGCGGCGCATTGATTACCGGTGGACGCGGGCACTATCTCGGCGTGTTCGGCGGCGCGCTGCTGCTTACGGCGCTCGGGACGTTGCTTGCGGGAACCACGGTGCCGCCCGCGGTGCGCGACATCATCAACGGACTCGTCGTGCTGGCGGCTGTCATCACGCTGCGGGACAAGAAGGGCTAAACCAACTCGAACGAGGACCAGATGCAGATGCAAGCGAACAACATTGCGGTGATCGGTTCGGGCCGTATCGGCCGCGCGTGGGCGATCGTCTTTGCGAAGAGCGGCTTCAACGTCACGATCCACGATGCATCGAAGGACATGCTCGGCGGCGCGATTCCCGCGATCCGCGAAAGCGTCGAGGATCTGGCGTCGTTCGATCTGATCGATGAAGCCGTCGATGCGATCGTGGCCCGCATCACCGCATGCGAACATCTCGCCGATGCTGTCGCCGACGCCGATCTCGTGCAGGAGAACATCGCGGAAGTGGTGGAAGCGAAGCGTGCGTTGTTCATCGAACTGGACCGCCTCACGAAGCCTGACGCGATTCTGGCGAGTTCGACATCGGGATTGCCTGCATCGACCTTCACGGAAGGCATGGCAGGCCGCGCACGCTGTCTCGTCGCGCATCCGGTGAATCCGCCGTCGCTGGTGCCGCTCGTCGAGTTGTGCGGCGCGCCGTGGACCTCGCAGGACACGATGGAACGCGCACGCGCCATCTACGAAGGAGCGAAGCAAAAGCCCGTCACCGTGAATCGCGAGATCTCGGGCTTTCTGCTCAATCGTCTGCAAGGCGCGTTGCTCGACGAAGCGTTGAGTCTCTATGAACAAGGTTATGCGAGCGCCGCCGATCTCGACACCGTGATACGCGATGGACTCGCGATGCGCTGGTCGTTCATGGGCCCGTTCGAAACGATCGACCTCAACGCGCCCGGTGGCGTGGCCGATTACGCTGCGCGCTACGGCGGCACATACAAGAGCATCGCTGCGGGACGCAAGCCGTTCGACTGGTCGGCCGAGACGCTCGGCAAGCTCGATGCCGAACGGCGCGCGGTGCTGCCCCGCGAGAAGATCGAAGAACGCAGCCGCTGGCGCGATCGGCGTTTGATGGCGCTGCTCGCGCATCGGCGCGATATCGAGGACGGTGAAGCCTGAACAAAGGAGACGACGATGCCCGAAGTACGCTTGCTGGTCGATGCGAACAATCATCTCGGCGAAGGACCGCTATGGGATGTGAAGGAGGAACGGCTCTACTGGATCGACAGCACGGCCGCGGAAATCTATAGCTGCCGTGCTGACGGCGGCGACGTGAAGCGCTATTTCGTGCCGCGTCACATCGGTTCGATGGCGTTGCGCGAGCAGGGCGGCGCGGTGGTCGCGCTCGCGAACGGCCTGCATTTCTACGACTTCGATGCGCAGACCGTGCAGTTCATCGCCGATCCCGAAAGCGACGATCCCGAGACGCGGTTCAATGACGGAAAGGTGGATCGCCGTGGACGCTTCATCGCGGGCACCATGTCCTACGACTTCGACCGCTACGATGCCGATCGCGGCCAGCGCTCGACGCGCAGCGGCGGGCTGTACCGGCTCGATACGAATGGCCAGGTCACGCGGCTCGACAGCGGCATCAGTTGTTCGAACGGCCCATGCTGGGGCCCCGACAACAAGACCTTCTACTTCACCGACACATACAGCAAGGAGATGTACGCCTACGACTACGACATCGAAACGGGCGCGGCGACGAACAAGCGCCTGTTCGCATCGGCGCACGACATGGCCGGCACGTTCGATGGCGCAACCGTCGATGAAGAAGGCTATGTCTGGTCGGCTCTCGTCTTCGGCGGACGCATTCTGCGCTTCGCTCCCGATGGCAAACTCGATCGCGTCGTGCCGTTTCCCGTGCGCAATCTGACGAGCGTGATGTTCGGCGGACCGAGTCTCGACATCCTCTACGTATCGACGATGGGCCGCCCGATGTGGGGCATTCCGCAGAAAGAGCGCGACAAGGGCGGCCTTTTCGCGGTGACGGGCCTCGGCGTGCGCGGCATTCCCGAGCCGCGTTTCGCGGGATAGAGCATGAGCGTTTATCATTCGGGCCTCAGGGTCTCGAACGATATCGCTCGACATGGATACGAACAAGCTCATTGCGTCGCTGCCCGCGCGCATCGACGCGATCATCTCGCGCGGTGCGAAGGCGCATCCCGATCACATCGCGTTGCATGAGGACGCGCGCACGTTGACTTATGCGCAACTCGACGATGCAATCGATGCGCTGGCCGCGCGTCTCGGTGCGGCGGGCGTGCGCGCCGGCGATCGCGTCATGCTGATCGGCGAGAACAGCGTCCTGCTCGTCGCATCGCTTTTTGCCGTGAGCCGTCTCGATGCGTGGGCGCTGATCGTGAATGCGCGATTGTCCGCAGTCGAGCTCGATGCGATCCGCGCGCATGCGAAGCCACGCATCGCGCTCTATACCGTCGATGTTTCCGACGACGCCGCGCATCACGCGCAACGTGACGGCGCTTCGGTCGAATCGCTCGATGCGACGCCGATCGGCGCGTTTGCGTTAAGCGATATCGATGCCGCGTCTCAGCAGGAGCCGCACGGACTGTCATCGGACAGGCAATGCGCGGCGCTCATCTACACGACGGGAACGACCGGCGCGCCGAAGGGCGTGATGCTGTCGCATCGCAATCTGCTGTTCGTCGCGGCAGTATCCAGCACGCTGCGTCGTGTCGGTACCAGCGATCGCGTCTATGCCGTACTGCCGGTATCGCATGTGTTCGGTCTTGCGTCCATGTGCCTCGGTTCGCTGTATGCGGGCGCGACGTTGCGTCTTGCGGCGCGTTTCGATCCCGCGCGCGCGGGACGCGTTCTCAGCGATGAACGCATGACGATCTTTCAAGGCGTTCCCGCGATGCATGCGAAGCTGATCGATCATTTCACGCCGCGCGGCGGCCTGAATGCGCCATCGTTGCGCTTCGTCTATTGCGGCGGCTCGCCTCTCGACATGACGCTCAAGGCCGCTGCCGAAGCGTTCTACGGTGTGCCCTTGCATAACGGCTATGGCATGACGGAGAGCAGTCCGACCGTATCGAACACGCTGCTCGATGCACCGGCGCCCGATTCGTCCGTCGGGCCGCTGATTCCAGGCGTCGAGGCGCGCATCGTGCCGCTCGCGCATCAAAGCGACGCCGACGATACCGGCGAGCTATGGGTGCGCGGGCCGAACGTGATGCTCGGCTATTACCGCGATGCGGCGCAGACGGCGGCCACGGTGACGGAGGACGGCTGGCTCAAGACGGGCGATCTCGCGCGCTTCGAGAGGGGCAACCTGTATATCGTCGGGCGCAGCAAGGAGTTGATCATCCGCTCGGGTTTCAACGTGTATCCCGCGGAAGTAGAGCAGGCGTTCAACAGTCATCCCGCCGTGCTGCATTCCGCCGTGATCGGACGGAGCGTGCAGGGCAATGAAGACGTGCTTGCGTTCGTCGAATTGAGGCCCGGCTGCACGGCGAGCGAAAGCGAACTCGCGGAGTGGGTCGGCGAGCGGCTCGCGCCCTACAAGCGGCCTTCTTCTATCCGCATACTCGATGCATTGCCCGTGTCCACGAGCGGCAAGGTGCTCAAGCATCGGCTCGGAAAGCTCGCTAATTAGTTGCGGATGCAACCGGTTTGCTCGCTGCATTCGTGTCTTCGCCTGCGCCGCCCAGCGACTGGAAAAGTGCTGCGGTGTCCGAGAGACGATTGGCGTGCGCGAGCGCGTAATCGAGTTGCGTCTGAAGCGCCTGGCGTTGTGTGTCGAGCAGATCGAAGCGGCTCACGCCGCCCGCCGTAAAGCGCGCGCTGGCTGTGTCGAGATTGGCTTGCGCTTCGTTCGCCGCGATCTCGCGCGCGTGCAGGGCATCGGCATCGTTTTGAAGCGCGGTCAGGCTATCGGCGACTTGTTGCAGCGCGTCCAGCACGGTCTGTCGATAGGCTTGCATGGCTGCTTCGTAGGCCGCTTCGGACGATCGCTTCCTCGCGCGCAGCTCGCCGCCATGAAATAGCGGCTGCGTGAGATTCAGGCCGACGTTCCACACGTTGAGGCTATTGAGCATGTCGTGGATGTTCGTGCGCTGGCTTCCCACGCCCGCAGAGAGCGAGAACTTCGGATAGAGGTCGGCAGTCGCCACGCCGACGTTCGCGCTCGCCCGATGCAGCAACGCTTCCGATGCGCGGATGTCGGGTCGTTCGCGTGCGAGCGTCGAGGGCAAGGTCAGCGGAACGTTGCCCGGAACATGAAGCGAGTCGAGCGTGATGGCATCGAAGTCGGCCTTGGATGGCTCGACGCCCAGCAACACTGCAAGCCGGTGATCGGCCTGATCGCGTTGCGTGACGAGCGACGGAAGGTTTGCGCGCGTCTGCTCGACGAGCGTGCGCTGGCTGCGCACGTCGAACGGCGCGACGCCGCCCGCCTTCAGGCGGCCTTCCATGATGGACAGTTGACGCATCTGTGCATCGACGAGACCTTCGGTGAGCGTGATCTGATGCTGCAACGAAGCGCGCCGGATCGCGGTGGCAACGACATTGCCCGCGATCGAAAGCCGCGCCGCATCGAGCTCGAACGACTGATAGTCCACTTGCGCACGCAAGGCTTCGAGTGCGCGCCGCTCGCCGCCGAAGAAGTCGAGCGTGTAAGACACGCTCACCGAGGCATCATAAAGCGTGAACGGACCCGGACTCGGAATCGGCACGCCGAAGGCAGCAGGATCGACCTTTTGACGCGAGCCGGAGAGCGAGGCATCGAAGACGGGAAAGTATGTCGCGCCCGCCTGCGTGCGATAGTCCTCGCGCGCCTGCACGAGCTTCGCCCGCGCCTCGTCGAGCGTGGGACTGTCGCTCAATGCGCGATCGACGAGACGGTTCAGCGTATCGGAGCCGAACTGCGTCCACCAGCGCGGCAGCGCATGATCGGCCGCGGGAAAGTCCTTTACCGCAACCGGCGTTTTGACATAGGTCTGCGTGTCCGGCGGCGCAGGCGCATGAAAATCGGGGCCGACAGTGCAGCCGCACAACATGAGCGCGCAGAGGGGAAGAATCTTTTTCATCGATGTTTCCCTAGTCGAGCGTGCGCCGATAGAAGCGCAACGCAATGCCCATCACGATGACGGTGAAGAGCGCCATCGGCCACACCGAGGGCCACAGGTCCGCCCAGCCGTTGCCCTTGAGAAGAATGCCGCGAATCAGGCGATTGAAGTACGTGAGCGGCAGCAAATTGCCGATGAACTGCGCCCACGCCGGCATGCCCGCGAACGGAAACATGAAGCCGGAGAGAAGGATGTTCGGCAGGAAATAGAACATGGTGAGCTGCATCGCCTGAAGTTGGTTCTGCGCGAGCGACGACAGCGTGATGCCCACTGTCAGATTCGCGGCGATGAAAAGCAGCGCGGCGAGATAGATCGCGAGCGGATTGCCGACGAGCGGCACATGGAAGACGAAACGCGTGGCCGCGAGAATGATCGACGCCTGAATGAGACCGATGAACACGTAAGGCACGATCTTGCCCGTCATCACTTCGACGGGACGCACGGGCGTGGCAAGGAGGTTTTCCATCGTGCCGCGCTCGCGTTCGCGCGTCATCGCGAGGCCGGTCATCATGACGAGCGTCATCGTGAGAATCACGCCCATCAAGCCGGGCACGACGTTGTATTGCGTGATGCCTTCGGGGTTGTAGAGGTTGTGGACCTGCACGTCGAATGGGGCGGGCGTTGCGTTCAAACGAGCAAGCGGGCCGGTGATGTCCTTGTCGGCAACGGACTGCACGAGCATGGTCAGCGCGTTGCTCGCCTTGCTCACCGCATTCGGATCGGTCGCGTCGGCCTCGACGAGCAGCGCGGGCCGCTCGCCGCGCAACAGCTTGCGCGAGAAGTCGACGGGTATGTTCAGCACGAAAAGCACGCGGCCTTGCGCAAGTGCGCGACGGCCAGCTTCGTCGTCGGGCAGCGTCTCGACGATGTCGAAATAACCGGAGTGCTCCATTGCCGCGATGAAGCTGCGCGAAAACGGACTCTGATCGCCTACGATCACGGCCGTCGGCAGATGCTTCGGGTCGGTGTTGATTGCGTAGCCGAAGAGGGCGAGCTGCACGATAGGCAAGCCGACGATCATGCCGAACGTGATGCGGTCGCGCCGCAATTGCAGGAACTCCTTGATGACGATGCTCCACCAGCGCGTCACGGAGAAGCGCGCGAATATCGCGAGCGGGCCGCGTGCCTTCATGACGTCACCTTGAAGTTGTCGGTCGACCGGCTCATCAGATAGATGAAGACATCTTCGAGTCCGGTTTCGATCGGCTCGGCGCGCGTTGCGCCGTCTTTTGTCGCATCGCGCACGGCCGCCTCGAGCGCAGCGTGATCGCTGCCGCTCACATGCAGCGCAGAGCCGAATACGACGGTCTGATCGATGCCGGGCGTCTTGCGCAAGCGTTCGGAAAGTTCGCTCAAATGCTCGCCGTGAATGCTCCATGTCGCGAGGTTTTGCGATGCGATCACTTCGTTCGCGGTGCCTTGCGCAAGCAGCTTGCCATACGCGATATACGCGAGCTTGTGGCATCGCTCGGCTTCATCCATGTAGTGCGTGCTCACCAGCACCGAAATGCCTTTCGCGGCGAGACGATGCAACTCCTCCCAGAAGTCGCGGCGCGCGGTGGGATCCACGCCTGCGGTCGGCTCATCGAGCAGGAGCAGCTTCGGCTCGTGCAGCATGCATGCGGCGAGCGCGAGGCGTTGCTTCCATCCGCCCGAGAGCGAGCCCGTCAGCTGACTCGCGCGGCTCTGCAGACCGAGCGCTTCGAGCGCGCGATCCACGGTTTCGCGGCGATTGCTCATCTGATAGATGCGCGCGACGAAGTCGAGATTCTCGCGAATCGTCAGGTCTTCCCAGTACGAGAAGCGCTGCGTCATATAGCCGACGTTGCGCTTGATCTCTTCGCTTTCGCGCACGATGTCGTAGCCGAGGCACGTACCGCTGCCCGAATCGGGTGTGAGCAGGCCGCACATCAGGCGGATGGATGTTGTCTTGCCGCTGCCGTTCGGGCCGAGAAAGCCGAAGATCTCGCCGCGCGCGACTTGCAGCGATACATCGTTGACGACGTGTTTGTCGCCGAAGTGCTTGTTGAGATTCTGGACGTCGATGACGTATTGCGTGTCCTGCATGCTCGTTACACTCATTGCAACCTCACGCCGACGGGTTGGCCCGGATGAAGCTTCGATGCATCGGCCGGTTGAGGATGCGCTTCGACCATGAACACGAGCTTCGAGCGGTTCTCGTTGCTATAAATGACCGGCGGCGTGTATTCGGCCTGATTCGAGATGTAGGTGATTTTCGCGGGCACGTCTTCCGTGCAGCCGTCGCAATGAATCGATATCGCGCGCCCCGTTGCGAGGCTGCCCACCATGTTTTCCGCAACGAAGAAGCGCACTTTCACGTTCTGCGGCGGCAACATCTGCACGACCGGACTGCCCGCCTGTACCCATTCGCCGACACGATAAAGCGTGTCGTACACGAGCCCGTCCGCGGGCGCCGCAACGCGCTTTTGGTCGACCTTCCATTGCGCCTGAGCGACAAAGGCTTGCGCGGCTGCGACTTGCGCGCGTTGCGCCGCGATCTGTTGAGGACGGCCCGGCAGGCGTGCGATATCGACCTGTTCGGCGAGGTCGCGTACTTGCGCGGCGGCGGCATCCGCATTCGCGCGCGAATCGTCGAGCTGCCCTTTGGCGATGCCGCCCGCGCTGAACTGCGCTTCATCGCGGCTCAGTTGCAGCGCGGCCTTGCGAGCGTTCGCGCGTGCCTGCGCGAGTTGCGCGCGCACCGATGCGACCTCCGGTGCGCGCTTTCCCGTGAGGATGTCCTCGAGTTGCGACTGCGCGGCCGTGAGTTGACGCTGTGCCTGATCGAGGGCGGCGGTTTCATCGGCCGATTCGAGCATGAAGGCGCTCGTTCCCGCCTTCAACGTTTGCCCCCGCGCGACGGACAGCGCTGTGAGCTTGCCCGATTGCGACGAGCCGAGGTAGACGAATTCACCTTCCACGTAGCCCTGATAGATATCGCGGTCCTGATGCGAGCACGCCGCGAGCGCCGTGGCGAAAAGCAAGCAGGTCGGGATGGCGGTGATGCGGCTCATGGCGCGCTCCGTGGAAGTATTCGTTACTTGGTTGGTCTACCAAACAATACGCGAGGCGGCTCGTCGGTGTCAAGCAGAGCGGCGGTGGGTCGCACGCGGGTGTGCCAAATCAAGGATAGACGGCGCGAGTAAAAATTACAGGCGGGGCGGATGCGCCGGCGTAAAACGACGCCACGAGCGAAAGTAAGACGAAAGCGCGAGCAGGCATTACGTGTGCTTCGCTGATAGCGACACGAGGCGACTACGACATGGACAATCTTTTGAAGATCGCGCAGGACTGCGGCTTTTCCGTGGTGCTGGAAGGCCGGATCGGCACGCAGGAATACAACAGCGTGAGTGGTCCGCTGCAGGCGTTGGAGAAGTTCGCGGAAGTCATCCGCGATACGGCTTTGCAGGAGCAGCCGCGGCAGGACGAGTGAGCTCGAGTCGCTGTTCGAGAATGGCGTCATTCGGGTGAAAGCGTTTCGCGAATAGATTCGGCTTCCGAATTAAATAACCGCCGACAACCTTTGCGTGTCTCCTGCATTCGAATTACAGTGCGATATTCGTGTGACTGGAATCGACACTGATAAGAACGGAGACGCCAAGATGAATCGAAGAAAGGGACAACGCCTGATTGCGCTGACGATCGGCGCATCTCTAATCGCACCGCTCGACGCGCGAATCGCATTCGCCGATACACCGGGCGATGAAACGATTGCCGTTGCGGGTCTTTCGCAACCGTCGGACATCCTGATCGACCGTTGGGGCGTACCGCACATCTTCGCCGTCAACGATAGCGACGCCTTCTTCGTGCAAGGCTTCAACGCCGCGCGTGACCGCATGTTTCAGATCGATCTGTGGCGCAGACGCGGCCTCGGCGAGCTTTCGGAGGTCTTCGGTCCCGCTTATGTGGAACAGGACAAGGCCACGCGGCTCTTTCTTTATCGCGGCGACATGGCGACCGAATGGCAGCGCTATGGTCCCGATGCGAAGCCTGCCGCGACACGCTACGCAGCCGGCGTGAATGCGTATATCGACTGGCTTGCCGCGCATCCGGACCGCATGCCTTATGAGTTTCGCAAGATCGGCTATTGGCCGGCGAAATGGAGCGCCGACGATATCGTGCGTATTCGCAGCCACGGTCTCACGCGAAATCTCACGAGCGAAGTCGCGCGTGCACGCGTGACGTGCAAGAGCTCGCTCGACGCGGACACCGTGCGTTTCGGACTGCAGCCGCAGTGGAAAGCGCAGATGCCCGCGGGCCTCGATCCCTGCCTTCCCGATGATGTCCTCAAAGTCTTTACGCTCGCAACACAAGGCGTGCGCGTGACGAAGGAGTCGATGAAGAGCACGGATGCATCGACGACGATGATCGCCGCAGCCGAGAATCCCGAGGAAGTGACCGAAGGCAGCAACAACTGGGTGATCGCGCCATCGAAGTCGGCGACGGGCCGCGCGATCATGGCGAACGATCCGCATCGTGCTTATGCCGCGCCGAGCCTTCGCTACATTCAGCAGATCAGCACGCCGACGCTCAATATCATCGGCGCGGGCGAACCTTCGGCGCCAGGCATTTCGATCGGGCATAACGGCTCGATCGCTTATGGGCTCACGATCTTCAACATCGATCAGGAAGATCTCTATGTATACGAGTTGAATCCCGCGAATTCGCGGCAGTATCGTTATAAGGGCAAGTGGGAGCCGATGCGCGTCGTGCGTGAACAGATCGCCGTGCGTAATGGCGCTCCCGTCACCGCCGATCTGCTTTACACGCGACACGGTCCTGTGATCTATACGGAAGAACGCAAGCATCGCGCCTTCGCCGTGCGCACGGCGTGGCTGTCGCCCGGCATGTCGCCGTATTTCGATTCGATGCGCTATATGCGCGCGAAGAATTACGCGCAGTTCAAGGCATCGCTTGCGACATGGGGCGCGCCGACTGTGAATCAGCTCTATGCGGACAAGGATGGAAACATCGGCTGGGTGCCGAGCGGCCTCGCGCCGAAACGCCCGAATTGGGACGGCCTCATGCCCGTGCCCGGCGATGGCCGCTATGAATGGGCGGGCTTCTGGCCGCGCGATGCAATGCCTTCGGTCTATAACCCGGCGCAAGCTTATTTCACCACGTCGAATGAAATGAATCTGCCCGCGGGTTATCCGTATGCGGAGCGCAAGCTCGGCTTCGAATGGACCAACGGGTCGCGGCATCAGCGTATCGACGAAGTGTTGAAATCGCTGCCGAGGGTGTCGATCGAAGACTCCGAGCGCTTGCAGAACGATGACGTTTCGATTCCGGCGCGCAGGCTCGTCGCATTACTCGCGCCGCTTTCGAGCGATGATGAAGACACACGCGCCGCGCTCGCGATGCTCAAGGACTGGGACGCGCACACGAGCGCGAGTTCGCCGCAGGCCGCGCTCGAAGAAGTATGGTTCTCGCGTCATCTCGGACGCACGTTCAAGGAAGCGGTGTTGCCGAAGGACGCGGCGGCGTCGTTCGGCGCACCCGATACCTCGGTGATGCTCGATTCGCTCGAACATCCCGAGACGCGCTTCGGCGACGAGGCGCCGGCCAAACGCGATGCCGTTCTGCTTTCGAGTCTGCGCGATGCCTATGCGGAGATGCGTCATCTGCAAGGCGCCGATGCAACCCAGTGGCGTTGGGGCAAGCTGCAAACGAACCTCAACGCGCATCCTCTGGCCGATGTCGTCGATGCGGACATGCGTGCGAAGCTGAACGTCGGGCCGATCGGAAAGGGCGGCAGCGCTTACACGCCGAATCAGTCGACCTATCGCGCGAGCGACTTCCGCGAGACGAACGGACCGTCGTTTCGTGTGGTCGTCGATGTCGGCAACTGGGACAACTCGCGTGCGGTGAATCTGCCTGGCGAATCGGGCGATCCGGATAGCCCGCATTATCGGGATCTCGCGCAGATGTGGCTCGACGGGCAGTACTTCCCGTTGCTGTATTCGCGCTCGGCCGTCGAAGCCGCAACGGAGAAACGCGTGCATCTCGTGCCGGACGCGCATTGAGCACGGGCTGCGTGAGCGCCGATGATCTTCACGGCGCTTTGCATCACAATTACGATCGCGGTGGACGGGTGCTGGCTGGCGCCTTGCCGGACTCCTCATCCGGTTCATCCTCCGCGCTTCCTTCTTTTTTCTTCTTATAGAGTCTGCTTCGACGGGGGAATAGATCGCTGCGTACCCGGGTTAACCAATCGAAGCCTCTACGCTTGAAACCTAGGTCGAGTGAGTCGAAGCCGCGCAAGGGCCCTGTGCGTTCGATGAGGTCGTGGATCGCGTGCGATCCGGTCAACCTTTTCTGTCGGAGTGAACATCATGAACGCCATCGCCAAAATCGTCGTGTCCGTCGCCGTGGTCGCTGCACCCACGTTCGTTTTCGCGCAGAGCCAGAACGCCCCTCTGACGCGCGAACAAGTCAAGGCCGAGCTTGTTCAGCTCGAACAGGCGGGGTATTCGCCGGCCACGGGCGAGCAAGCCAACTATCCCTCGGATATTCAGGCGGCGGAAGCGAAGGTCGCCGCGCGGCGGAACACGAACGAAGCGAATGAAGCGTACGGCGGCACCCATGCCGGCGGCGCGGCGTCGGGTTCAGGCGCGATGCGCAAGCCGATGTCGATGAAGCATGGTTCGATGTGGATGTCTACGTCGGATTGCGTCGGGCCCGCGAGTTATTGCACGCTGTTTTTCGGAGGCTGAGTCGTCGGGCTGTTGGTGAGCGCGGGGAGTCGGTCGGGACTTCCCGCGTTTGCATGTCTGGCTATTTGTACGTCCAGCGGCGTTTGGCGGGCGCAGAAAAATAATTTGCGAAAGGGGCTTGCGGAGATGTCATCGGCTCTTCATAATCTCGTTTCTCTGCTGCTGATGCAGCGACGCAAGGC
>NZ_JFHD01000030.1 GCF_000698575.1 Caballeronia zhejiangensis | reverse complement strand
ATCGGCCCACGTGGGTGTCGGATAGTTGAAGATGCTCGAATATTTCGCCTTGCCTGCGTGCAGCGCGGCGACCAGTTGATCGCGCGAGACGCCCAGTGTTTCGGCCGCGCTGTAGAGGTACAGACCGTGGCCGCCTTCGTCCTGCACCTTCGCGAGCAGAATCGCCTTGCGTTTGAGGCTCGGCGCGCGGCTGATCCAGTTGCCCTCGGGCTGCATCCCGATGATCTCCGAATGCGCGTGCTGCGAGATCTGACGCACCAGCGTCTTGCGATACGCCTCGGGCATCCAGTCCTGCGGCTCGATCTTGCCGTCGGCCTGCATCACCGCGTCGAAGCGGGTTTGGGCGGCGGAGGCTGCGGCTTCGTGGCTTTCGGCTGCGGACGTCGCGCTGGGGAGGTCGAGGGATTGCGTGTACATGCGGGGCTCCGCCGTCTTTTTGAGATGCGATGGAGCGAGTATATCCATTAACCGACCGTCCGGTTGATTAATTTTGCATGCAACTATGTCGATATAAATAGCGTCGCGTTAACCCGGAACCGAGTCTGACCCATGAAGTCATCCGCACGCAAAAAAGCCCAGCCGAAAGCCGGACTGGGCAAAACCACCGGTGATTGGGTGGCAGAGGTCGCTTCACGTTCACGCAAATCGTGCGAAAGCGCATTTCGAGTTTTGTATGCAATCGACCAGAACCGCTCGCATTGCGGGGGCTCACCGCCGCTTCCTGACGCTCACTGCCCGAAGAACGCGCCTTGCGTATCGACCCGCATGGTCGCACGGCCCGATTGCGCCGCCGCACCTGTCGAAGATCCGTATCCTTCTGCCCGCGCCTGCGCCGCACGCATATCGCCAACGCGCATTTCGGCCGCCTGCAGTTTCGCCGGGTACGACGCGTCTTCCGCGACCGGCGAATAACCTGCCTTCTGAAGTTGAACGAGTTCACCACTAAGTTCTGCACGGCCCACTGCCGCGCTGAACTGGGCGAACGATGCGAGCGGTGCGGACATCACCAGGACTGCGACGACTGCGTTGACCCACGATTTCATGATCCGGCTCTCCCCGTTTTCGATAAATCGGCCGACTCGCGGTTCGAGCCATGCAGAATGGACGACGCAGAGTGTAAGTGCACAACTGCAAGCAATCATTCGTCGTGACGAAGAAGCATCTTTACGGAATCGGTAAGGATCGAGCGGCGCGTGGTAGCGCCGAAGATGCAGTGGAGCGAAAAGACCGTCGACCAGGCCAGCCGTCACCGTCATCGCGCGGTCAGTTTCGCGCAATGCAATGAAGACTCGCGCAATTATTCCGATATCGACAAAGATCATTCAACGGAAACGAGAATGATCTTCGGCAAGCGCGTCTTTACACTCCGTTCACAAGCTGCTTAAGACGAAACGGGCAGCACGATCAGAAATCCGAATCGGAGGTAGTCATCATGAAGACGTTCATTTCCGCAGTCGCCGTCGCCGCTGCCCTCGCCGTTCCCGCTCTGTCGTTCGCGCAGCAATCGGATGCGCCGCTGAGCCGCGCTCAGGTACGCGCCGAACTGGTCCAACTCGAAAAGGCAGGCTACAACCCGAACATCAGCGACCCGTCTTATCCGTCGAACATCCAGGCAGCGCAAGCCCGCGTGAGCTCGGAGCAGCTTGCGCAAGTGACACCCCAATCGAGCGCCTACGGTTCGGTCGCCAATGGTTCGTCGCAATCAGGCCGCAGCACCGGCGTTCAGCCGCGGGCGCTCGGTACATACTTCGGCCAGTAAGTTCAGATAGCGTCGACAGACGCATCGCATAAGCAGCAATGCATAGGGCGACATCGTATCGATGTCGCCCTATGCATTTTGCGTGCGGAATACATCATGCATGATGGCATTTCGCACTTTGCATGATCGCTATCGACCTTGCCGGCTCAGACGCTCGATGTCAGTTCGCCGGAATAGTCACGACCGGCGACTTCGCCGTGTCCGTGACTTCCGCAAGCGCCATCAGATTCTGCACGACCGTGAACGCGTATTTCGAATCGAAGTCGCTGCGATCGATCCAGTAGTTGGCCTTGTCGTAGAGCACGCTCACGTACGCATCCTGCGGCGCCTTCTCGCCAACTTTCACGATGATCGTCGGCCGCGTTTCTCCGCCGATCAACCCGATGCCCGGCTTGGTCGCGCCGCTGCCCACCTGCTCGTCAGGAACGGCGATCTGCGCGCCGAGATCGGTGAGGATGCCGAGCACCGAGCGCGTGACCATCGGGATGCGGTTGTGGTCCGACGACTGCCCATAGACGATTTCGTAAGTCTTCATCTTCGGCGAGAGGTGCAGCAGTTTTCTGACGAGCGTGAGATCGTCGACGACAGCCTTGTTCGAACCGCTGCGCGTCGCGCCGAGCGTGATGAATACGCCGCCCTTGTCGGCGCTGTTGCCCTTCGCGGCCTTGTCGGGCTTGCCGCTCTTGTCGTCATCCGCGTTGCGCGTCTCGATGTTCAATTCGCCCGCTAGCTGCAGCCTGCGAAGCGCCTGCAGAAGCAGGAAGAACTCGGGCGATCCAGATGCGTTCGGCCCGCCCAACGCCGTGCCGTTCTGCAAGCCACTGATCGACTGCGCGGTGATGCGCAACAGCAGATCGATCGGAATGCCGCTTTCGGCGAGCGGCAAGACGAGTGTCGGCGAAAGCGGCCGGATATACGCGCTGGCGTAGGCGTCGCCCGTGGTCGGCGTGAACGTGAAAGTCGGATGATTCGAGTAGGAGACGCTGCCCGTTGCCTGCGCGTAGTTCGGCTGCGCGCCGGAGCCGGCGTTGAGCACGACGCCGCCCGTCGTATCGAACGTGTACGCGGCGATGATGCTGCTCACCGTGAGAAACGACGGCGCATCGGCGAAGCGCAAGCCGACAATCGCGGCAAGAATTTCACGCTTCTTCGCATCGCCGAGCGCCCGGGCGTAATCGACCTGATCGGCCTTCAGGCGACCCGGGCCGATGCCAGCGCATCCCGCTGCGAGAAAGGCGACGGAGAGAATTGCGATCGATACGGCTTTCCTTGTCATGGCTTTATATGAGGGTGATGAGGAGGATCGTCGGCACGCAGCCGCGGAACACCCGGGCGGCGTCCGCAAATTTCATACCTTTGGACACGAACGATCCCATCCGGCGCGTTGCGCGCCGTCTCATCAACGACGTGGCGACCCGACGCCTTCGTCAGGCCCCGAGCAACGTCAGATCACGAAGCGCCGTGGTGCGGCGTGTTCGACTGCGCGTGCTCAGCCGGTGCGGATGGCTGAGCGATGTGCCGGCTCGCTTCCTCGTGTTGCGCGACGAGCGCATCGAGCCGGTCCTGCGCGAAGCGCGGACCGTCGTCGCGTGCGAAAGCTGGTGCGGCGAGCGTCGCCGCCGCAAGGACGATGACCGTGGCGAAAGGCGTTCTTTTCATGATTCACCCCGCGATTGAGCGCGGCAAGCCCCGGGCGTCGCCGCTCGACTAGCATCGCACATCGAGGGAAATGCTGCGCGGCGCGGCGCTTTTGTCGTACAAACGCTGGACGGCATGGTCTCGGAATTATTTAGCAACCCGTATCAATAAGTCGCTTTCATTCGCGCGCATGTGATCATTAGAAAAGATGCGGCGGCGTGCGGTCGGTCATGTCGCGCGGCAAGGTCTCGTCGAGCTCGAACTCCACACTCGGATAATCCTGCAGACGGCCGCTCACCTCCGCTTCGCGTTCGCTCGTGAACAGCCCGTCGAGATAATCGAACGTCAGCTTGCCGACGAGCGCCTTCAACGCAAGTTCGGCGCTGCGCTTCGGCTCCGTGGCGATATCGCCCGAATCCATGCAGGCGCAGAACTGGCCGTTCTTCGAATCCATTCCGCCGATGTCGATCACCTTGCCGTCGACGTTCTGCGCGAGCACGCGCTGCTCCACCGCAAAGAGCCTGAACGGGCGTTCGAGACTTGCGGGCGGCTCGGAAGGGATTTCCCTGCTTTCACGATCGGCCATGGTGCGTTCTCCGGTATGCACATTGATCGAGACGGTGCAGCAAAGGCCGCGCCCGCCATCTGTGCATCGCAGCATCGACGCGCCTTTCTGCGCACGTCGCGCCGTCCTACGATGAACCATCGGCCACGCAATCGAAGGAGCTGTCACCGTGAATGGAACCATGAGCGGCAAAATCGCGGTCATCACCGGCGCGAGCCGCGGACTCGGACGCAACGCCGCATTGAAGCTCGCGCAGGCAGGCGCCGGCGTGATCGGCACCTACAACCGCAACGCGGACGCGGCGCGCTCGCTCGTCGATGAGGTCGCGAAATCCGGCGGCAAGGCGGCCATGCTGCCGCTCGACGTCGCGCATTGCGACACCTTTGCCGCTTTCGGCGACGCGCTGTGCAAGACGCTCGAAGATACGTTCGAGCGCGAGAACTTCGACTTTCTCGTGAACAACGCGGGCATCGGCATTCATGCGCTCTTCGCGGAGACGACGCCCGCGCAGTTCGACGAACTCGTCAATATCCAGCTGAAGGGACCGTTCTTTCTGACGCAGACGCTCCTGCCCTATCTGCATGAGGAAGGCGCGATTCTCAATGTGTCGAGCGGACTCACGCGTTTCGCGTTGCCGGGATTCGCGGCCTATGCCGTGATGAAAGGCGGGATCGAGGTGCTCACGCGCTATCTCGCGAAGGAACTCGGGCCGCACGGCATCACGGTGAACACCATTGCGCCGGGCGCGATCGAGACGGATTTCGGGGGCGGCGTCGTGCGCGACGATCACGACACCAACCGGTTCGTCGCGGACAACACGGCGCTCGGGCGCGCGGGTGTGCCGGACGATATCGGCGGCGCGATCGTGGCGATGCTCTCGGACGGCAATCGCTGGATGACGGCGCAGCGCGTCGAGGTATCGGGCGGGATGTTCATCTGACACGAGGAAATGCGCCGCGCGCGGACAAAAAAAACCGGACGCCGAGGCGTCCGGTTTTTTGCATGCCACATGCGTAATGCCTAATGGATCACGCCGCGAAGCATCGCTTAGAAGCGGTGGATGATACCCACGCCCGCTGCGAACATGCTGCGCGATGCCGACGGCGCGCTTTGGAAGCCATCGCCGATTGTCGCGTTGGCGGCCGTCTGACGGTTCGTCGACGTGTTCGACGGAACAGCCAGCGTGTTGCCGTTCGCGCGCTGGAATGCTTCCAGTGCGTACAGGCCCGTGCGCTTCGACAGCGAGTAGTACTGCGAGAGGTTGAACTGGTGGTACGACGCTGCGTCGTTGATGCCGTTCGCCTTGCTGGCCCACGTGTAGCTGTAGCCCGCTGCGAAATCCCATGCCGACGTCGCCTTCCAGTGCAGCACCGTGCCGGCCGTGTTGAACACGGCTTCGTCGGTGAAGCGCGAGTTCACGCCCGGAATGTACTGAACGTTCGTGTACGTGACGGAGATGTCCCACGCGCTGTTGAACTGGTAGCCGCCTGCAACCGCGAAGCGCTGCTGCGCTTGTGCGCGCTGGTAGCCAGCCGTCACCGCCGACACGCCCGGCTGACCCGAACCATCGGTCGCTGCCGTGCTGTTGATCGTCGTCGAGCTGCTGCTGTAGATGCCGCCGCCTTCCGCCGCGTTGTTGATGCGCGAGAACGCCACCGTGCCGCCGATCGGGCCTTGCTGATACTGCAGCGCAGCCGTCCAGGTCGAGCCTTGGTACACGCTGTCAGGCACGCCAGCGAAGGAGTACGAGCCGCTCACCGTCAGGCCGTAGAACTTCGGCGACGTGTAGACGATCGAGTTGTTCGCGCGGTAGATCGTGTCCAAACCGTCCAGATCGCCCGGGTGCGCGCCGAAGTAGCCGGTCAGCCAGTTCGTCGGGCTGTACGGCGAGAGCAGCGTGTAGTACGAGGTGTACTGGCGACCCGCAGTCAACGTACCGTATGCCGGGTTCGTCAGACCGACCCATGCCTGGCGGCCGAACAGCGCGTTGGTGAACTGCGCTTGTCCGCTGTTGATGTCGAAGCCCGATTCCAACTGGAAGATGGCCTTGTTGCCGCCGCCCAGATCTTCGGCGCCCTTCAAACCGAAGCGGCTACCGGCCCAAATGCCCGATCCGGTCTTGATGTTCGAGCGGCCCGGATTCGTCTTGGCCAGGTTGGTCTGGCTGCTTTGATAGACGATCGAATCGTCGACGATACCGTACAGCGTGACGCTGCTTTGCGCGAACGCCGGTGCCGCGGCGGCGAACGCCGTGGCTGCGACGATTGCTGCCTTGGTCATCGTGAAACCCTTCATTTTTTCTCCTCAAGCGGTGGGCAATTTACTTGCATGCGAGTCTTGGAACCGGTGCCGCCGTGGCGACTTCTTATGTTTCAACTCGTAACTTTTATCGCTGGCAAGTGTATGGCTTACAGTCCGAATCCGAAAGAAAGACGCGGTTTTGTGTCGTTTTTTTTCACTGTCTGGTTAACCAGTATTTTCTGGTTCGCAGATATTGGGCAAACGGTCACGAAACTGACAGAAAGCTGACAGCAATGTGGCGCGATGACGGTCCGCGCGGGGCCGAATCGACGGCGCGGCGGCTAGAGATAACGAGGGATTCGACCGCAGTCGGAAAGGACGCGGCTTGACGGGACAAGGCTTGTCCGCTTTCGGAGATACAAGCCAATTGCCATTCTTTGGGGACGGGAAACGCGATAGCCCGAACAGGCTCGCGGAAAATTCGCGTGCGTCGTGCAGGCGACGGTCGACGGCGCTGCATCGGAATAGATCTGGCAGTTACCCGACGATGCGCAGACGCGAAATTGACATCGGGCGAACGCGCTGCAAGCTTGCGTCGCCCGACCGGGTCGGCTAGTGCTCGATCTTCGAGCGCAGTTCGCGCGCCGTTTCAAGCAGGCCTTCGTAGCCCGAACGCGCATGCGAGGGCAGATCGGGATCGCCGACGAGCGTGCCGAGCGTCTCGATGATGCTGTACAGAATGCCCTTCGCCGCGCCCGCCGCCATCTTGCCCGCGGCGTAGGACTCGTCGACGTGCGAGATGGCCGCATCGAAATGCTCGACGTCCGGATGCGCCTCGCCGATACCCGATGCGTCGTCGCGCGGCTTGGTCGGGTCGCTGTTCATGATGATGGTCCTCCGTGTGTGGTTTCCGCTCTCTGCTCTCTGTATAGCGCCGCGGCGCGAAGCGTGCAATCGGGTGCGAGCGAGGCACAGCGCCGCACGCCTCAGGATGCGGGCAGTTCCTGCACCGGCTGGATGACGTGCACGCGCCGGGCGTCCCGCGGGCCCCTGCCTGCGCCGTGAGGCACGCCGCGCTCCATCAAAAGCGCGCGCAGCTCGACGATGACCGGGAACACCTCGTGATTGTGGTCCGCGCCCTGCCGGTCGTGCGCCTCCTGCTCGCGCTCGACGATCCAGCGATCCTCCTTGAAGATGCGCTCGGTGAACCACACGAGCAAGGGCCACGCGGCATCGAGCAGGCCGGGGATTTTCGGGCGGCGAATCGACAACAGGCCGAACGTGCGGTTCGTGCGCTGCTCGGCGTCGAGCGGCACGTAGGCGATCCACAGGTCCATCACCATCGTGTCGTCCTTGGTGCGGATCTTGAGCGTCTGATACGGGTACTCGGTGCGGATCGTCATCACGTCCTTCTGGCCGTCGTCGGGCTTCGAGCCGCGCTTTTGCCCGAAGACGAGCGCTTCGCCGATCGGCTGCTTGCCCGCTTCGCGCGCGAACGTGTAATCGACTTCGATCCAGTCCTCGCCGCGCCGTCTGCCGAGCGAGCGCGCGCGCATGCTGCCCATCTGCCGCCGATGCAGGAACTGATGGTTCATGTCCATCAGATTTTCGTGCATGAACGAGTAGTGGCACTTCACCGCGCGGCCGAAGCGGCGCGTCTTGTATGCGCGATCGGTGGCGGAGCCGAGATCGGGAAACTTCGCGGCATCGGCGAGCGCCGGGTCGCCCGTGAACACGAAAACCAGCCCGCCCGCCTCGCGGCACGGATACGCGCGCACGCCGTTAGGCAGGCGTTCGCGTCCGAGATAAGGGATGTCGGTGCAGCGGCCGGTGCAGTCGTAGGTCCAGCCGTGATAGCAGCAACGGATCGATTCCCCGTCGACGACACCCGCCGACAACGGCACCTGCCGATGCGCGCAGCGGTCTTCCAGCGCGAAGACCTTGCCCGAGGCGGTGCGTACGAGCACGATCGGATCGCCCGCGAAACGCACGCCGTGCGCGCGCCCCGCTTTCACCTCGCGCGACCACGCGAGCGGATACCAGTGATCGGGATGAATGTCGACGCGGCGCAGATCCCGCGGCGGCTTGGCGGGTGTATCGGTTGATCCGGCTTCCTGCTCGCCTTGCGGCAACGCTGCGTGCATGTACGACGCCTCCGGTGAAGGGAGATCGGTTTGAACGCCGCGAGCCGCGCGGCGCAATGAACGACCATTCGCAGTCTACACGGCGTCGCTCATTTCGGCGCGCGCCGGATTCTCGCGCTCACGCTTGCTGCCCGAGATGCGCGTGCAGATGATCGATCAACGCGCGCACCTTCGGCGGCAGAAAGCGATTCGGCGGATAAAGCAGCCACACCGGTCCCTGATACGCCCGCGCCTGCATGTCCCAGTCCGCGAGCACGGCCTGCACGCTGCCCGACGCGAGCGCATCGCGGGCGGCGAATTCCGGCAGCGCCGCGATGCCGAGCCCGTCTTCGGCCGCGTCCAGCCGCGCGCCCGCGTGATTCGCGATATAGCGCCCGCGCACCGCGACTGTCACCGTTTCGCCGTTGTTGCTGAAGCGCCAGCGGTTGTCGTCGGCGGTTTCGCCCAGATGGATGCAATCGTGCAGCGCCAGCTCGCGCGGATGCGCCGGCGCGCCACGCTCCCGCAGATAGCCCGCCGACGCGCACAGCAGCCAGCGCACGCGTCCGAGCGGGCGCGCGGCGAGCCCTTGCGGCGGATGGCTCGTCGCGCGGATGACGAGATCGACGTCGCTGTCGAGCGGATCGATATCGTGATCGCTGAAGACGAGCTGAAGATCGACATCCGGATACGCCGCGAGAAACGCCGGCACGAGCGGATGAATCACGGACTTCGCGTAAGCCGTCGGCGCCGACAGCGCGACGCGGCCCTGCGGCTTGCCCGACACCTGCCCCGCCGCATCGACCGCGCCGGACGCCGCCGCGGCCATGTCGCGGCAATGCCGATACACCTGAAGCCCCGACTCGGTAACGCGGATCTTGCGCGTCGAGCGCTCGAGCAGCCGCGTGGCGAGCGCCTCTTCAAGACGCTTGATCTGGCGGCTGACCGTCGACGGCGTGCTGCCCAGTTGCCGCGCCGCGACCGAGAAGTTGCCCGCATCGACGACGCGCGCGAATACGGCCATGTCCGGCATCAGGTCGAAAAGATCGGCGGGATTCATTTGTGCATTGGTGACAAGAAAGCTGTGCGACTGAAGCCGATTATCGCGCTGAACGCATCATTCGACAATGACGGCTACTTTCTCACGGAGCCGCTCCATGACCGTCCGACGCCTGCTTCCTCTTTCCGATCTCCTGCTCTTCGCCGTCGCGATGGTGTGGGGCAGCAGCTACGGCATCGTCAAGAGCGCGCTCGCGTTCTATCCGGTGCTGGGGCTGCTCGCGCTGCGCTTCGGCATCACGTTCTGTCTGCTCGCCGTCAACCTGCGGCATCTGCGGCACGCGAGCGCGGCGGCCCTTCGCGGCGTGCTCGTTCTCGGCTTGCTGCTGCTTTCGATTTTTCTAGCTGAGACATTCGGCGTGCTCCATACGCGCGCCGCGAACGCCGCGTTTCTGATCAGCTTGTGCGTCGTGCTGACGCCGCTCGTCGAATGGGCGCTGCTCAGGCGACGCCCCGGCGCGGCCGAGTGGCTGGCGGTCGGCGTGTCGTTCGCGGGCGCGTGGCTGCTCGCGAGCGACGGCGCGCTGTCCTTCGACTTCAATGCCGGCGATGGACTGATCCTCGCCGCCGCCGTGCTGCGCGCGCTGTCCGTTTGCGTGACGAAGCGCGTGTTGCGCGCGGCTCCCCTGCCCGCGCTTACGGTGACGGCGGTGCAGGCGGGCGTGGTCGCATCGGGCAGCGCGGTCATCGCGTTGGTTTTCGCGCCATCGCAATGGCAGTCGCTGCCCGCTCTCGCCGGTCACGGCATGTTCTGGGGATCGGTGCTGTATCTCGTGTGCGCGTGCACCCTTTTCGCCTTCTTCGCGCAGAACTACGCGATCGGCCGCAGCAGCCCGACGCGCGTCTCGCTCCTGATGGGCAGCGAGCCCGCGTTCGGCGCGCTCTTCGCGAGCGCGTGGCTCGGCGAACGTGTGTCGATGGCGGGCTGGATCGGCGGCGGGATGATCGTCGCGGCCTCGCTGATGGCGACGGTGTCCTGGCGCGGCATGTTCGCAGCGCGCCCGGGCGAAGCGTGAACGCGGACGTCGTTACGCGGGTTTTTTGAATACGACGCTGAAGTTATTGGCCGGCATCGCGACCGTCTCGACGAACGCGAGGCCGGCCTTCTCGCCAAGCGCCTCGACTGCTTCCATGTCACGCACGCCCCAGCGCGGATCGCGTGCGCGCAGTTGCTGATCGAACGCTTCGTTGCTCGGGGCGGTATGCACTCCATTGCGCCGATACGGCCCGTACAGGTACAGTACGCCCCCCGCATCGAGACGCGCGCCCGCGCCGCGAAAGAGCGCCTCGGCCGCTTCCCACGGCGCGATGTGGATCATGTTGATGCACACGATGGCCGCCACGTTCGCGATGCCCCAATCGTCGTTGCGCACATCAAGCGCGAGCGGCGCATTCAGGTTGGCGAGCCCCGAGTGAGCGCGCCATGCGGCGATGGATTCGCGTGCTTCGACATCGGCATCGCTAGGCTGCCAGACGAGGCCCGGCAGTGCAGCCGCGCAGTGCACGGCGTGCTGACCGGTGCCGCTTGCGATCTCCAGCACGACGCCGCTTTGCGGCAGGACGCGCGTGAGGACCGATAGAATCGCATCGCGATTACGTTCGGCGGCGGGCGCGCGGCGGCGCACGGCAATGTCGGGAGGCGGCGGATCGCCGGAGGCGGATGGTGTCGGATTCATTGCGAGAGCGCGTGCGGGCGCTTAACGGTCGATTCGCGACGAGCCTAATGGGACGCACGAAGACGCGTCAAGCGACATAACGGCGAGCCGCCAATGCTGACCGGCATGGCGCGATTCGTGCTGTCCCGAAGCGCGCGGAAAGCGCGGATTGCAAGCAAACCTGTGTATGCTCCCGGTTGATCCCGCGTCCGCTTTCGCATTTTGCATGCATGCGCCGTGCATTCTGAATGCCAGATTGAATGCATTCCGAACGCGTGCAAACCGCCGGCGCAGCATGACATCGAGCGCGCCGATGCATCCCGACAAACTCTGGCCCGCGCACGCGGCGCGATCGAATTGGAGTGAACCATGCAGCACGATCCGAAAGAGCCCCCGACGAAGCAATCCAGCGATGGCCCCGATGACGACATGATCGCGTTCGCGAGCGAGGTCTTCGATGTCGCTCGCCGCGGCGACGCCGCGATGCTCGACGCGCTCCTGACCAAGGGCCTGCCGCCGAATCTGCGCAACGACAAGGGCGACAGCCTCGTGATGCTCGCGAGCTATCACGGTCACGCCGACGCCGTGCGCGTCCTGCTTCAGCACAACGCCGATGCCAACCTGCGCAACGACAATGGCCAGACGCCGATTGCGGGCGCCGCGTTCAAGGGCTTTCGCAAGGTGATCGAAACGCTGCTCGAACATGGCGCGGATGTGGAAGGCGCATCGCCCGACGGGCGCACCGCGCTCATGATCGCGGCGATGTTCAATCGCGTCGAGATCGTCGACTTGTTGATCGCGCGCGGCGCGAACCCGGATGCGCGCGATGCCGGCGGCTTCAGCGCACGCGATGCCGCCGAGAAGATGGGCGCGCCCGACACCGCGGCACGACTCGCGAAGGCATCGAACGGCCATGCGCGGCCATCCGAAGCGTGAAGCGTCGATTGGCAGAATGCACTTCGCATGCATGATTCAATCCGCGAACGAACGACGCCTCGCGCGCGTCGAATCGATCTGACAAGCACCGATCCAACAACGAACCAGACAAGCAGGTGACTCGGAACCATGGAGCTTTTGCGATGACAGGCGGTATCTCGCATCGGGGTGATGCGTCGCCGACAGACCTTCACGCGCTTGGGCGCGCATGCCGGGCGGGCCGCGTCTTCAATGCAGCCGCACGTCTGTCGCTGTGCGTGGCCGCGTTCATCGTCGCCATCGCGAGAACGTTGCGCGCGCTGCGCGTCACCGCGAGCCTTCCGGTCATCGCCGCCTTCGCGCTCTCCGCATGCGGGCTGATGCAGCAACAGGTGCCCGCGCCGATCGTCGAACACTCTTATATTCCGGCGCCGGAAGAAGCCGGCTCTGCCGAGCCCGAAGAACCTTTGCCCGCCGTGCAGGCGCCGGAGCCCGCGTCTGCCGTGAAACCCGCGCCGGCGCCGAAACCGAAGCGCCGCATCGTCAAGCCGAAGCCGCCGGAGCCGGCCGTCACGCCACCGCCTGAACCGCCCGAGCCGCCGCCTCCGCCGCAGATCATCTCGACGCGCATCATGCAGCACGATCAGCTGCACGGCCTGCTCGACGCCGAAGTGCAGCGTCCGGACGGCAAGGTCGTCGGCCGTGCGGTGGACATGTACGTCGATGCATCCGCGAAGCCGAAGCTTCTGATGGTCAATCTCGCGGGCTTCCTCGGCGTCGGCGACCGCAAGGTCAACTTCCCGTGGACGGCCTTCCGCTTCACGCCGAATTCGAAGACCGCGCCGATCACCTTCGTGCCGCCACCACCGCCCGCGAAGGGCAAGCCGGCCGAACCGGTGCCGAAGCCGCAGCCCGTTGCGGAGGCGCCCGCGAACTTCATGCAGCTCGTCGATTCGACGGTGACGCAAAGAAGCGGCGCGCGCATCGGACGCGTGGTCGACGTGCTCGTCGACGCTCAGGCGCAGCCTCAGGCGCTGGTGCTCGATCTATCGAGTTCGCTCGCGGGCGACAAGCGGCATGTCGCGGCCAACTGGGGCGACCTGCATGTGTTTTCGCGCAACAAGCAGTGGCTGCTGCAGATGGATTTCAACGACGCGCAACTGAAGGCCGCGCCCACCTACTCGCCCGAGCAGCCGATCAAGATCGTGTCGCCTGTGGTGCCCGCGCCGGCGACGGCTGCGAGCGCGGCATCGGCATCGACTGGCGCGGCGAGCGCGACGGCTTCAGGCGCGGCGCCGGCGCAAGCGCCCGCTTCGGGCGCGCGCCTGACGAGATAGCGGATAACGACATCGATAACAGAATCACAACATGGTAATTGCACGCAGTCTGCGCGCGCTCGACTGGCTGAACTTCTTCGTCGCCAACGTGCAGACCGGCTTCGGCCCTTTCATTGCTTCGTATCTTGCGGCCAACAAGTGGACGCAGGGCGAGATCGGCCTGATGCTTTCCGTCGGCACGATCAGCGCGATGGCGAGCCAGTTGCCGGCAGGCGCGCTCGTCGATGCGATGCGCAACAAGAAGTTCGCTGCTCTCTCGGCGATCATCGCGATCATCGTGAGTGCGCTGCTGCTCGCCGCGAGCCCGACGTTCGTGCCGGTTTTTGCGGCCGAAGTGCTGCACGGTTTCGCGAGCTGCATGCTCGTCCCGGCGATGGCGGCGATCTCGCTCGCCCTCGTCTCACGCGCCGATCTCGGCGACCGGCTCGGCCGCAATGCGCGCTGGGCGTCGATCGGCAGTGCGCTGACAGCGGCGTTGATGGGCGCGTTCGGCGAGTATCTGTCGCTGCGCTCGGTGTTCTTCCTGACGGCCGCGCTCGCGTTGCCGGCGATCGTCGCGCTGCGCATGATTCACTACGATGCGCCGCCCGTCGTGCCGCGCGCACCGCCGGGCAAACCCAAGCTCACGCCTGAAGGCGAGGAACGCGAATCGTTGCGCGAGTTGCTGAAGGACAGGCGTCTTTTGATTTTCGCGGCGTGCGTGGTGCTCTTTCACCTGTCGAACGCGGCGATGCTGAATCTCGCCGCGGGCGAAGTCACGGCGCACATGGGCGACAACGTTCAACTTGTGATTGCGGCGTGCATCATCGTGCCGCAGTTCATCGTCGCGGCGTTGTCGCCGTGGGTCGGACGGCAGGCGCAGAAGTGGGGACGCCGGCCGGTGCTGATTCTCGGGTTCTGCGCGTTGCCTATACGCGCGATTCTGTTCGCGGGCGTGAGCAGCCCGTATCTGCTCGTGCCGGTGCAGATGCTCGATGGCATCAGCGCAGCCGTGTTCGGTGTGATGCTTCCGCTGATTGCGGCGGATGTCGCTGGTGGGCGCGGGCATTACAACCTGACGATCGGGTTTTTTGGGCTGGCTGCGGGCGTCGGGGCGACGCTTTCGACGGCGGCGGCCGGTTTTGCCGCGGATCGCTTCGGCACTGCGATGAGCTTTTTTGGGCTCGCCGGGGCCGGGGCGCTTGCGGTGTTGATGGTGTGGCTTGCTATGCCGGAGACGCGTATCGCGAATGCGGTGAAGGAGGATGAGGCTGAGCCGTCGGTGAAGGTTTGAGGGCTTCGTTTCTATTGTCTCTTGCTCATGCTTCGGTGAAATCCTGCGTTCGTGTCGGTTTATTAGCGTTGCCCCGCACAGGGGCAACGCCACTAGACCACTAAGAACACGGGATCCGGCGAAAACAAAGAAAAACTCACTCAAAAGGCGTCAACCCCTCAAGCAAAGTAGGAATCAACTCACTCACCGTCGGATGAATATGCATCGCCCGCTGCAACGTCGTATAGGGCGCATCCGCATTCATGATGTCGATGAAGGCATGAATGGCCTCATCCCCTTCGATGCCATAAATCGCCGCCCCTAAGAACCGCTTCGTCCGCGCATCCACGAGCGCCTTCATGAAGCCATCGGTCTCACCGCGCTCCCGAGCGCGCCCCACCCGCGACATCGGCATCGTCGCGATAAGCGCCTCGCGTCCGTCCCTGCGCACGTCTTCCTCGCTCATCCCCACACGCGCGAACGGCGGATCGACGAAAACCGCATAAGCCATGATGCGCGTATCGACGCTGCGCGATTCGCCGTCGAGCAGATTCGAAGCGATGATCTCGTAATCGTTCCACGACGTATGCGTGAACGCGCCGCGCCCGTTCACATCGCCGAGCGCATACACGCCATCGACTTTGGTGCGCAACTGGCCGTCGACATCGATCATGCCGTGCCGGCTCACCGCAATGCCCGCATGCTCCAGACCGAGATCGTCGGTGTTCGGCGTGCGGCCCGTCGCGAACAGCAGATGCGATGCATCGATGACCTCATCGCCACTGACGATACGCACGCCACCCGCCATCGGCTCCACGCGCGACATCTCCGCGCCGAAGCGAAAGTCGATGCCCTCACGCACGAACACGTCCTGCATCGCGCGGGCGACGTCCTCGTCCTCGCGTGTGAGGATCCGCTCGCCGCGCACGAGCAAGGTCACGCGGCTGCCGAAGCGCCGGAACATCTGCCCGAATTCGAGCGCGATATAACTCGCCCCGACAATCACCAGATGCTCCGGCACTTCGGTCAGTTCGAGAATCGTCGAGTTGGTCAGATACGGGACGCGTTCGAGCCCATCGACCTTCGGCACCACCGCGCGCGTTCCCGTGTTGATGATGATGAGGTCGGCGTCGATCTCCTGCGTGGAACCGTCGGCCGCCTCGATGGACAGCGCTCGCGGCCCTGTAAAGCGCCCGTGTCCCTTGAAGACCGTGAGATTGTGCGTGCCGCGCAGCCATTTCTCGATGCCCGTGCGGGAGCCGCCGATCACCTCGTCCTTGCGCGCCTTCACACGCGCCATGTCGATGCGGATGTCGCCGCCGATCATCACGCCGTACTGCGCCGCCGTGCGCGCGACATGCGCGGCCCGCGCGCTCGCGACATAAGTCTTGGTCGGCGTGCAACCGACGTTCACGCAGGTGCCGCCAAAAAGATGCCGCTCGATGATGGCCGTGCGCTTGCCGCTTTCCGCGAGCCGCACGGCAAGCGGCGAACCGCCCTGCCCCGTACCGATCACGACTGCGTCGAAGTGCTGTGACATGCTCGTTCTCCCCTGGTTTTTTGCATTCGTAACGCAAAAGACCGTGCGAATGAAGCGGATGAAGAATGCCCATGCGGGAACCGAATGCATCTTACGCGCAAGTCGGCGAACAGGCAGGCGCGCTGCCCGAAGCGCGTGATTCGGATACGGGCACGGCGCGTGCTGCGTCCGAACAGAACGTCCCGCGCATCGCGGCGCGGTCCGCTCAACCATCAGCATATGAAGTCCGAAGGCATTCATGATCGAGACGATGTGGTTTCTCGTCGTCGGCGGCGTGCTCATTTTCATGGGCCTCGCCAGTTCGACGTTCAAGCACCTGCCGGTCAGCACCGCGATGTGCTACCTGGCGATCGGCTTCGCGATGGGTCCCGCGCTCGCCAATCTGCTGACACTCGACCTCGCGACCGAAGCAACGGTCCTCCGGCGCATCACCGAAGTGGCGATGCTCGTGTCGCTATTCGCGATCGGCCTGCGGCTGCGCGTGCCGCCCACCGATCGCATCTGGCTTCTCCCGGTACGCCTGGGCTTCGTCGCCATGATCCTCACCGTCGCCGCGCTCACGCTCTTCGGCGTCTATGTGCTCGGTCTCAGCTGGGGACCGTCGCTGCTGCTCGCCGCGATGCTCGCGCCGACCGATCCCGTGCTCGCGCATGACGTTCAGGTCGAGACGCCCGGCGACGTCGACCTGCTGCGCTTTTCGCTGACGGGCGAAGGCGGACTCAACGATGGCATCGCGCTGCCCTTCGCGCTGCTCGGCATCGCGGTGTGCCGCTTCGAGGCGTCGCCAAGCGAAGCGTTGCACTGGAACTTCGCATTGCAGGCGATATGGGGCATCGCGGGCGCGCTCGTGAGCGGCTGGCTGCTCGGCGCGCTGTCGGTGCGGCTTGTCGCGTATCTGCGCACGCGCCACGGGCAGGCGCTCGGACCGGAAGGTTTCTTTGCGCTCGGCCTCATCGCGCTGTCGTACGGCGTCGCCGAATTGCTGCACACGTACGCGTTTCTCGCGGTCTTCGCAGCCGGTCTCTCCATGCGCCGCGTCGAGCAAAAAGAAAGCGGCGACAAGTCCCCGCGCCAGGCGGTCGGCAAGATCGATGCGGACGACGTCGGCGCCGCCGCAGCCGATCCCGAACGCGCGCACGCCTTCATGGCCGAGCGCGTGCACGGCTTCACGATCGAACTGGAGCGCATCGCCGAAGTGGCGATCATGCTGATGGTCGGTGCCGTGCTCGCGACGATGTGGCGCGAACTGCTCTCGTGGCGGACCTGCGCGCTCATCGTCGCGCTCTTTCTTGTGCTGCGGCCGGCGGCGGTCGAGGCGTCGCTCATCGGCTCGCAGGCGACGGGCGCGCAAAGACGTCTCATGAGCTGGTTCGGCATACGCGGCGTCGGCTCGTTCTATTATTTGCTCTTTGCACTCGAGCAAGCGCCGCATGACGTGGCCGCGCCGCTCGTGCCGCTCGTCATCGCGACGATCGCTGCGTCTGTCATCGTGCACGGCATCACCGCGACGCCGCTCATGAAGCGATATCAGCGCGCGCGAACCGATATTTAGCGATGCAACTATCATCCAGGACCGACCCGGCGTGAAGCATCTGATTTTCTTCTGCGGTCATGCCGGCACCGGCAAGACGACGCTCGCGAAGCAACTCTTCGCGCCGCTCATGCATGCGACTGGCGAGCCCTTCTGCCTGCTCGACAAGGACACGCTCTACGGTGCATACAGCGCCGCGGCGATCGGCGCGCTCACCGGCGATCCGCACGATCGCGACAGCCCGCTTTTCATAGAACATTTTCGCGATCCGGAGTATCGCTGTCTCATCGATACCGCCGCCGAAAATCTCGCGCTCGGCGTGAGCGTCGTGATCGTCGCGCCGCTGACGCGCGAGGTGCGCAATGGACGCCTTTTCGATCGCGCGTGGCTCGGCATCGATGACGATGTCGCCATAAGCGTCGTCTGGGTGCATGTCGATGAAGATGTGGCGCGCGAACGGATCGTTGCGCGCGGCGATCCGAACGATGCGTACAAGCTCGCGCATTGGGAGGAATATCGCAAGCGCCTCTTCGTCCCCGATGAAGCGCTCGCGCGGACGCTCGTGATGTTCGACAACACGACGCCATCCGGTGAAGCGGGCGGCGAACTGGTCGCGCGCCTCGTCGCTTAAGCCGCCGCGAGCTGGCGTGCCGTCGCGACCGCGTTGGCGCCTTCGTACAGCTTGCCGAAGCGGTTGTTGAGGAACGCGTCGAGCGGCACCTGCTCCTGACGCACGAAGCCGCTCTGCGGCAGCACGCCTTCGCGGAAGAGATCGAGTTCCGCGCAGATCGCGCCGGCGGTCGTGATCTGGATCGCGCTCATCGGCACGCCGCACACATCCTTCGCGAAGATCTTGCGCGTGAACACGTCCTGCACGAGTTGCCCGCGCCGCATGCCCGTCACCGTGACGAAGATCAATACGACGTCCTGTGCCGTCGAAGGCACCGCGCGCTTGAGCATCGTCTTGAGACCGTCGCGATCGGTGGACATACGCAGATCGTCGAGCAGGAACTTCATCAGATCGCGATGCCCCGGATAGCGCACCGATTTGTAGTCGAGCGTCTCGACCTTGCCGGCAAGCGTTTCGCAGAGCGTGCCGAGCCCGCCCGATGTATTGAACGCCTCGTACTCGATGCCATCGAGCGAAAAATGCTCGACGCCTTCGAGCGGCTGCACCCATTGCGTGCGGCCTTCGCGGATCGCCTCGCACGGCTGGCAATACTCGTTGATGAGCCCGTCGATGCTCCATGTAAGGTTGTACTTCAGCGCATTGGTCGGAAACTCGGGCAGCGCGCCGACGCGCATCTTTACTTCGCGCACGTCGTCGAGACGCTTCGCCAGATCGTGCGCGACGATGCCGATGAAGCCCGGCGCAAGACCGCATTGCGGCATGAACGCGAGCTCGGAGTCGTCGGCGATCGCGCGGATCGCGTGCGTCGCGCGCACGTCTTCGGTGAGGTCGAAGTAATGCACGCCCGCCGCTTTCGCCGCCGATGCGACGTTGACCGCGAGGTAATACGGCAGCGCATTGATCAGCGCGTCGAAACCGATCAGCGCCTGACGAAGCGCGGGCGTATCGGCGGAATCGACGCGGCGCGTCGGGATGCCTTGCGCATCGATGAGCGCGAGCGCGTGTTCGTCGCGATCGAAGGCGACGACGTCGAAATCCCCCGTTTCACGCAGCAAATGCGCAATGCTTTGACCGATCAGTCCGGCGCCGACGAGGGCCACTTTCATATTCGTCTCCTGTATGTGCGAGTTAGCCGATACACCTGTTCACACAGTTTAGGAGCGCGCGAATATTGATCCTAGACGCAAAATGATGCGCTTCGACGACGGTTTTCGTCGTTTCGACGATCGATCGATCCCGTTTGTATCGTCGAGTCTCAACCGGCGCGATCGATCTTGCGCGCGAGGATAATCGACGTCGTCGTCCGTTCGACGCCTTCCAGCACGCCGATCTCGTCCAGCAGGTCGTTCAGGCGGTCCGGCGAATCGGCGCGCAGCCATGCGACGTAATCGAATTCGCCGCTCACCGCACAGAGCAACTGAATCTCCGGCATGCGTGCGAAGCGCTTCTGCAGATCGCGGCCGTATTTCGGCGTGAGCTTGATGCCGACGTACGCCTGAATGCTCGCGTCGAGCACATCCTGGCCGAGCCGCACGCCGTAGCCCGCGATCACGTTGTTCTTTTCGAGCCGCGCCATGCGGGCGATCACCGTCGTGCGCGCAACGCCCAGTTGCCGCGCGAGATTCGCGACGCTCTCGCGCGCGTTCATCTGCAGAAGCGCGACGAGATTGCGATCGATGTCGTCGAGCTGATCGAGGCGCGGCGGTCTCATGTGGGCGTCGTCCTTGGCGTTTTGTGTTTTGGTTTATGCGTTTTGAATGCCATCTGGCATCCGGCATTTTGTGTTTGCATTATCGCCGAGACGCTGCGATACGAACGCCGGTCAGACACCGAGCTTCGTCACCATGAAATCGACGAAACTCGCGAGCTTGGGCGTCGCGCGCGTATCGCGCGGATAGACGAGATGAACGGGCGAAGGCTTCGGCAGAAAGTCCTGGAGCACCGCGACGAGCGCGCCGCTCTTCAGTTCGTCTTCGACGAGCGCATGCGGTTGAAGCACGAGGCCGAAGCCGGCGAGCGCGGCCTTCCTGAGCGCCTGCCCGTTATTCGTGCGAAAGCGCGCGGACTGCGTGCGGCGCGCATGCATCGCCTCGTCCTCGCCTTCGAGCCGCCAGCTCGCCTCGCGGCCGAGATGCAAGAAGCCGAGGCACTCGTGGCTCGCGAGATCGGCGGGGGTCGCGGGCGTGCCCGCGCGCGCAAGATAGGAAGGCGACGCGCATACCGTCATCGCATACGGCTTGAGCGGCCGCGCGACGAAGCTCGAATCGGCGAGCGTGCCGATACGCACGGCGGCGTCGAATCCTTCCTCGACGATATCGACCATGCGGTTGGTCAGATCGAGCTCGACGCTGATCTGCGCGAACGCCGCGAGAAACTCGGTCACGGCGGGCGTGACGAACTGCACGCCGTAAGTCAGCGGCACGGTGACGCGCAATACGCCGCGCGGCGTCGCGCTCATCGATTCGGCGAGGGTGTCGGCAGAATCGACTTCCGCGAGAATGCGGCGGCAGCGTTCGTAATATTCACGGCCGATCTCGGTCAGGCTCTGACGACGCGTCGTGCGGACAATGAGACGCGCATCGAGCCGCGCCTCCAGCGCCTGCAAGTGCTTGCCCGCCATCGGCGCCGAGATCGAAAAGCGCTCGGCCGCGGCGCTCAGACTGCCCGCCTCGACGATCGCGACAAAGACCCGCATGCTCAACAAGGTATCCACTGCGTTTTTTCCAGAGACGTTTCGAATGTAAGCAGTTGTGGCAATGCGGGCGAATCCGCATGCAATCGTGATACTAATATCCGCCGATGGCGTGATCTTCGCTGCTTTGCATGCAGCTTACGAAGCACGCCGCTTCCTATATCGATCGAAGGTACTTTGAATGAAAAGAACACTCGTTGCATTGGCCGCTTTCTGCGCACTGAGCCCGGTTTTCGCGCAGAGTTCGGCGCCCACGGCCGCATCGGCGCCCGCCGCGCAGGACGCTGCGTCCGCACCGGCCGCCAGCAAGCGCGAGGCGCGCGTCGAGGAGCGTATCGCGGAACTGCATTCGAGCCTCAAGATCACGCCGCAGCAGGAAGCGCAGTGGTCGAAGTTCGCCGATGTAATGCGCGACAACGGCCGCACCATGGCCGATCTGTACCGCCAGCGCATCGCCCAGCGCGACACGATGTCCGCGCTCGACGACATGAAGCAATACGAGCAGATCACGCAAGCCAACGCGGACGGCACGAAGCGGCTCGTCGAAGCTTTCGAGCCGCTTTACGCGAGCCTTTCGCCCGAGCAGAAGAAACTCGCCGATACGAGCTTCCGCTCGGAGCACGGCAAGGCGCGCCGCGGCGGCGCGCACCATCGTTCGCGCGCGGCGGGCGCGGATGCGGCATCGACGACGAAGCCCTGAACGAGCGCCGGATCGGAAAGCCCGCATCGCATGATGCGGGCTTTTTTGCGTCCGCCGAGTGCAAAATGACGCGAATGCCGTTACGATCCGCTCCCTCACCATCTTCGCCGATCGCACCATGCTCCATCTTTCGCAACTCGATCTCGCCACCGATCCCGCCGCACGCCGCGTCGTGAAGGACGAAGCCGTCACCGTGGAATTCGCGGCTGCCGCGGGCGAACTCATGAGCCTCGAAGGGCCGAACCGCTATGCAAGCGGCGATGCGATCGTCACCGCTTCCAGCGGCGAGCGCTGGGTCGTGTCGCGCGAACGCTTCGATCCGAAGTACGTGCCGGAAGGCGGCATCGCGCACGGCGAGGCGGGCATCTATCGCAACCGTCCGAACGTCGTGCTCGCGAAGCAGATGCACGAACCCTTCTCGATCGCGCGATCCGCGGCAGGCGACACCCTCACCGGCGCTGCCGGCGACTGGGTCATGCAATACGCGCCGGGCGATTTCGGCGTCGTGAAGGCAGCGCGCTTCGCGAAGGTCTATCGCGAAGCCTGAGCGCGCTCACGCGAAGTCCTCGCCCATCTCGATGTCCACTTCGCGCGGCACGGTCTGGCCGTCCGCGTACATCTCTTCGAGCGATCCGAGCGTCGCTTCCACATAGGCACGCAGCACCGCGTAACTGCGCGCGTGCATGCGTGGCGGCAATGCGCGATAACGCGCGAGCGCGGCCGGATCGAAACGCACGTCGATCGTGATGCGCCGCGCGCTCGAACCGAAGCGCATCGCCACGTAATGAATCACGAGCGATGTGCGGCCTTCATCGTCCTTGCGTTCGGCGAACTGCGTCTGCTCGGGAAAGAGATCGCAGATCACATGCGCGAGCATGTCGATATCCGCGCTCGGGCAGTCGTATTGATAGTCGTCCATTCGATGTCGATATTTGATTCAGGCAGGCGCGGATGCGCTCAACCGCCGCGGGCGGCGGCTCGCCGGTAGTAGCGCACGAGCGCCACCGCGACGATCGCGCCGAGCACGAGATACACCGCATCGGCGGCGATGAGCGGCACGAGCCGCGCCTGAAAAAGCGCGGCTGGCAAGCCGACGAGCGCATGCGCGGCAACGAGGACTGCGAGCGCGTGGCGCGAACGCTCGCGCAGCATTTGCCACATCAGCGCGGAAAAGCCGAGTTGCAGCACGAACGCACTCGCACGCTCGACGAGGAAGATGCCCGCCGACACCGGCGACAGACTCATCAGCACGAGATGAATGCGCGCGATCGCTTCGAGCGGCGCGGTCGCGAAATGCGCGTCGAGCGTGCCGCGATTCGCGAGCACCGCATAGACGATCCATTGCACCTGCACGAGCACGCCGACGATCCACGCCTCCGCCCCGCCGTGCCCGATGCCGTAGCCGAGCGCCGGACCGTGCCGGTCGAGCGCGTCAGGCTCGCGCGAGATGAGCCATTTCATCGCGAGAAAGCGTCCGACTTCCTCGCACAGCCCCGCCGCGAGCGCGCCATAAACGACGAACACGGCCGGATTGACGAGCCACGCCGACGTGACGGGATTGCTCAGCATGAAGCCGTGCAGCGCGCGTTCGATGACCATCGCGAAGAGCGCGAACACGGCGATGCCGAGAATCGCGTAGCGCGGCACGATCGCGAAGCGCGGCCGCAGCTTCCTGTACAGCACGATGGGCATGGCCGCGATGATGAGCGTCGCGAGCGCGAGGCTCAGCAACGTCGTAACACTGATCATTCAGATTCCTTGCGAAGCTTGTTGCTCGTCGTTGTGATTCGCGCGTGTCGTCGATGCGCGCACGACGAGTTCGCCCGGCAGCAGACATTCGCGCGCGGGCATCGCGGCGCCGCCGAGACGCTCATGCAGAAATTCGACCGCGCGCCGGCCGATATCGTACGTCGGCTGGCGGACCGCCGTCATGCCGGCGAGCTGCGCCCATTCGGAATCGTCGATCGACATCAGCGCGACGCTCGCCTGCCAGTCCGCGCCGTGGCGTTCCTTCAGATGCACCGCGACGCGCAGCGCGACCGGCCCGTTCGCCGCGAAGAGCGCGACGCGCTTGCCCGCGGCTTTCGCCGCCGTGACGCGCGTGTCGAGTTCCGCGAGCGCGGGCGCCGCATCGGCGAGATCGATCACGAGCGTCGAGCCGCTTGCATGGAGCGCCGCGACGGTTTCGCGAAACGCGGCTTCGCGCAGACGCCGCGAGCTGACATGCGTGACCGGCTGCACGACGAACAGCAGCTCGTCGAAACCTTCGTCGACGAGATGACGCGTCGCGATCTGCACGGCGGCGGGATTGTCGAGCCCGACCATGTCGGTGATGAAACCTTCGACCGAGCGATCGACGAGCACGACCGGAATGCCGCCGCGCGCAAAGCCTTGCAGCAGTTCTTCCTTCACGCCGAGCGCGTTGACGATGACGCCTTCGACGCGATACGTCGTCAGCAATTGCAGATAGCGCCGCTCCATGTCGATCTCGTTGGCTGCGTGACAGATGAGCGGCATATAGCCGAGCGCGTGGCACGCTGCTTCGACGCCTTGCAGCACTTCGACGGAATACGGGTTCGTGAGGTCGGCGAGCAGCATGCCGATCAGACGATTGCGGCCGCGCTTCAGGCCGCGCGCCATCTGATTCGGCCGATAGTCGAGCTTGGCGATGGCCGCCTCGATGCGCTCGCGCAGATCGGGCGACAGCACGCCGAGCTCGCCGTTCAGATAGCGCGAGATGCTGGTCTTGCCGGTGCCTGCTTCGCGGGCGACATCGGTGATGGTCGCGCGGCGCGCGCCGAATGCAGGCGGGCGGTTCGTCAATGTGGGGTCGTCGGACATAGTGGTCGTGGGCGCGCGCTTCGCCGTGAAGCGAGTCGCGATGCCGTCATTATCGTTCTCCTCGCATCGCGCATGTTAGCGCATGACCGGGCGACCCACGGTTTCAGCGCGCGAGCACGTCGGGATTGACGATGTTCTGCGTGAGCGTGCCGTTCAGTGCGCCGATGAGATTTTCCGCGGCGTTTCGCGCCATCGCGTGACGCGTTTCGTGCGTAGCCGAGCCGATATGCGGCAGTGCGACGACGTTTTTCATCGCGAGCAGCGGCGAGTCGGCGGGAAGCGGTTCCTGCTCGAACACGTCGAGGCCTGCACCGCGGATCGTGCCGTTTTTTAGCGCATCGACGAGCGCGTTTTCATCGACGGTCGGTCCGCGCGAGGCGTTGATCAGAATCGCGCTCCGTTTCATTTTCTGCAATTCGTTCGCCCCGATGAGACCGCGCGTTTCCGGCGTGAGCGGCACTTGCAGGCAGACGAAATCGGATTGCGCGAGCAGTTCGTCGAGCTCGACACGCTTTGCGCCGTATTCCTTTTCGGCCTGCTCGTTCGCGCTGCGATTCGTGTAGAGCACGTTCATGCGAAAGCCGAGCGCCGCGCGCCGTGCGACGGCCCCGCCGATGCGTCCCAGGCCGACGATGCCCAGTGTCTTGCCTTGCACGTCGACGCCGAAACACGCTTCACCGATGCTTGCCTTCCAGTTGCCTTGCTTGACCCATTCGGCGAGTTCGACGACGCGGCGCGCGCTTGCGAGGATCAGCGCGAAGACCGTGTCGGCGGTGGATTCGGTGAGCACGTCCGGCGTGTGCGTAAGCACGATGCCGCGGCGGGTGAGGTCTTGCACGTCGAACTGGTCGAAGCCTACGGAGATCGTCGACAGTGCTTTCAGGCGGTGGGCGCCTTCGATCATGTCGGGGGAGATCTTTATGCTCGCACCGATGGCGCCGTCGGCGGTTGTTAGCGCTTCCACGAATGCGGCGTGGTTTTTCGGATCGATGTTCACCACTTCCGCGTGGGCGCGGAGATAGGCTTCTACGTCGCTTGGCAACGCCTTGTAGGCTACGATTTTTTTGGTCATGGTTTGCTTTGTCTGGGTTGGTTGGCTCGGGCTTCTGTGGAATCCCGTTTTCGTGTCGGTCTATTGGCACTGCCCCTGTGCGGGGCGGCAGTCACTTTCTTTGCCGTCGACCAGAGTTAGCGCTTTAGCGCTTACTCTGGTCCTGTGTAAAGAAAGCAACCAAAGAAAGCAGCTTCCGATACGCCCGCGGTCACACGCAATTTGGGTAGTCCTCTCGTCCATCGTGGGCTGCCTAACGAGTGCCCTCAGACACCTAATCGGGCTTGGCTCGCGCACGGTCTGTCACATCGCACCACACACCAAACTGGTTCAGCACCATATAGCTCCGGCCCGCTTCGCGGCCGACCGGTCAATCGGGGATGCATGTGCTTCTCTACTAATGCCTCCGTCTCACTGCACTGGCAGCCCGTCGGTTTCCCTTGCAGACCCGGCGGCAGCGCGTAGCGCTGTGCCGAAGCAGTTTCGTGCTGAACCAGTGTCCTTGGAAAACTAGCTCGTCAGACCGCGCGCGAGCCAAGCCCGATTAGGTGTTTGAGGGCACTCTTTAGGCGAGTGCCACCTAGGACGAGAGTACTACCCAACGTGCGTGTGACCGCGGGCCGTGACGAGCTGCTTTCTTTGGTTGCTTTCTTTGCACAGGACCAGAGTAAGCGCTAAAGCGCTAACTCTGGTCGACGGCAAAGAAAGTGACTGCCGCCCCGCACAGGGGCAGTGCCAATAGACCGACACGACAACGGGATCCGGCGAAACCGAAAGCAAAAGCGAAAAGCGAAAGCAAAAACCTCAAGGCCTCACAACAACCCCAGCCCGAACCGCCGCCTGCGGCTTAACCGCCAGCGTAAGCCAAACAGCCATCAACAACGCGGCGCTCATGAAAACGTAAGAGGCAGAGGGCGATCCAGTAGCCCCATTCAAATACCCCACAAAATACGACCCGACGAACGACCCCAACGCCCCCATGCTATTGATGAGCGCCATCGCCCCCCCGGCGACATTCTTCGGCAGCAACTCCGGCACGATCGCAAAGAACGGCCCATAGGGCGCATACATCGCAGCCCCTGCGATCACGAGCAACGCATAAGAAGCCCAGAAGTTCGTCGACCCGAGAAGGTAGGAACCTGCAAACGCCACCGCGCCGATCAGCAGAAACGGCCACACAAAAGCCTTGCGTGCCTGAAGCTTGTCTGAGGCCCACGAAGCCAGCAGCATCGCGATGGTCGCCGCAAGATACGGCACCGCCGACAGCCAGCCCGTCTCGACCATCCCGAGCGTCGATCCGCTCTTGAGAATCGAAGGCAGCCACAGCACGAACCCATACACGCCGATGCTCCAGCAGAAATACTGCGCACACAGCTTGATCACCGCCGGCGACTTGAACGCCTCGCGATAGTTCTTCACCGGCTTGATCGCGGCCTGCTCGGCGCGCAAGGTCGCATCGAGATCGTTCTTTTCCTGATCCGTGAGCCAGCTCACCTGTGCGGGCTTGTCCTTCACGATGAACCACCAGATCACCGCCCACACCACCGCCGGCAAACCTTCCGCGATGAACATGTGGCGCCAGCCGAACGAGTTCACGAGATAACCGGATACGACCGACATCCACAGCACCGTCACCGGATTGCCGAGAATCAGAAACGTATTCGCACGCGAGCGCTCCGACTTCGTGAACCAGTTCGCGATGAAGACGAGCATCGCCGGCATCACCGCAGCCTCGACGACGCCGAGCACGAAGCGGATCGCCATCAACGAAGGGATATTGCTCACCATGCCCGTGAGCGTCGCGCAGCCGCCCCACAGCACGAGACTCCAGAACACGAGCTTCTTCACGCTGCGCCGTTCGGCATAGATCGCGCCCGGAATCTGAAAGAAGAAATAGCCGAGAAAAAACAGCGCGCCGATCAGCGAGGACAGTCCCTTGCTGATGCCCAAATCCTGATTGATGCCCGCCGCCGCCGCGAAACCGTAGTTGGCGCGGTCGAGATACGCGAGGCTGTACGTGATGAAGACGATCGGCATGATCGCCCACCAGCGGCGCACGGCCAGCGTGGGATTGGAAGAACTTTGCATGGTTGTCTCCGAACGCAATTCGGTTGAGTCTCGGTTGGTGGCTTTCAAGCCAGATCGAACGCGGCTTTGGCCGTCTTGTCGTTGGAATCCTGTGCTTCGAGCAGATCGAGCGCGGCGCGCGTCGGCAGTCCTTCGCTGTCGCCGATCACCTGAATCGCCAGCGCGCCGATGCGATTGCCGCGCGCGATCGCGTGACGCACATCGCGTCCCTCGAGCAGCGCGCTCACGACGCCGACCGCGAAGCCATCGCCCGCGCCGACCGTATCGACGACCTTCTCGACCGGCACGCCCGGCACGATGCCCTGCTCGCCGTCCGCCGTGCGGAAATACGCGCCGTGCGCGCCCAGCTTCACGACGACGCCCTTCGCTCCCCGATCGAGATAAAACGCGGCGATGTCCTCGGGCTTCGCATAGCCCGTCAGCGTCAATCCTTCGGACACCCCCGGCAGCACCCAGTCGGCGAGCGCGGCGAGCGCATTGAGCGATTCGGCCATCGCCTCGCGCGACGGCCACAGCGTCGGACGCAGATTCGGATCGAACGAGATCGTCTTGCCCGCTGCCCGCATTTCGCGGGCCATGTGGAACGCAAGCTCACGCGAGGTCGCCGAGATCGCGGGCGCCACGCCCGTCAGATGCAGATGACGCGCGCCGAGCACGTAATCGGCGGCGTAGTCGTCGAGCGACAAATGGCTCGCGGCCGAACCCTTGCGGAAATACTCGACGGCCGGATCGCTGCCGTCGTCGCACTTGCCTTTGAGCTGAAAGCCCGTCGGATAACGCTCGTCGATCGTCACACGGCGCGCGTCGATGCCTTCGGATGCGAGTACGTCGAGCACATAGCGCCCGAACGAATCGTTGCCGACGCGGCTCATCCAGCCCACCTTGAAGCCAAGGCGCGACAAACCGATCGCGACGTTCAGATCCGCGCCCGCGACGCGCTTCGTGAATTGACCGGCCTTCGCGAGATCGCCGGTAACGGCGGCGACGAACATCGTCATCGCTTCGCCGTAAGTGACGACGTCGAGGGCTTCAGGCTTGGCTTGCATGTCGGGTTCCTTTGCAGATGAATGCTGAATGCAAAATGCGTAATTCAAAGTGGCATTCAAAATGCCGCGATTCGTGCGACCTGGCGCGCCGCGTCGGCGTCGAGCGAACCGTCCGCGCCCGGAATGAACGGATATTCGATGCCGCGCGGCACATCGCCCGGCAACTGCGCGAGCAGCGTCGCGAAACGCGCGTCGCCGTTCGCGGGCGCGGCGGCAAAACGGCGCGCGCCCTCGCCCATCACCGCCTTGCAGTGCACATACGCGACGTGCGGCGCGAGGCGCTGCGCCGCGTCGAGCGGATCCTGCTCCGCCCAGTGCCAGTTTCCGGTGTCGAAAGTCATCGCGAGGCCGCTTCGCGCGGGCAGCGCGGCGAAGAGCGCATCGAACGCGCCGATCGTGCCGCCTGCCTTCAGTTGTCCGTTTTCGACGACCACGCGCGCTTTCGACGCGGCGATCGCCGACATCAGGCGATCGAGCGTGGCCGGATCGGTCGCGACACCACGCTCCGTGCCGCCCAGTTGCAGCTTGACGATGCGCGCGTCCATCGCCGCTGCTTCGTCGATGGCGAGCCGCAGCGAATCGAGATCGAGCGCGCCGTCGTCGCGGAACAGCGTCGCGGGCGTCGAATGGACCGCCCACAAGCCGTGCGCGCGAATCCGTGCGCCGAGCTGCGCGAGTGCATCGGGCTGCGAATCGGCGTCATCGGCGAACAACTCGCGACGCACTTCGAAGCCATCCGCACCCGCGCGCGCCGCGACCGCCGCCCACGCGGCGTGGCCATCGCGACGGATCGCATCGGCGCCGAACGCGCTCGCTACGATCACGACTTCTGCGCGCTTTTCATCGATGCGGGATTTTTGATTCACTCGCTTCTCACTATGGGTTTTGGCCTCGAAATTCCTCGGTGGAACCGGTTCCATAAACGATTTTCGAAAAGGACGCCGCAGCGCCCCTGTTGAGAACGAATGGTGCGTCAGACCGCCATCGACGCGCCATAGTGGAATTCCCTAGCCGATGAGACCCGGTTCCTCGCATAACTCCAGGAAACGCGCCGCGACGCGTGACGGCGTTGCCGCGTGCGGCAGCAAAATGGAAAAACGCCGCGTGAGCGGTCGCGGCGCGATACGCACGCGACGCAACGCGCTGTCCTCGTGGCGGATCGACATCGCCGATACGAAGCCGATGCCCATGCCCGCGCGCACCGCCTCCTTCACGCCCTCGACGCCCGCGATTTCCAGCGCGACCCGCATGGGCGCATCGCAATCGGCGAACGCGCGCTCGATGATCTGCCGCACGCCCGAGCCGGGCTCGCGCAGCACGAGCGGATGCTCGCTCAACTGATCGAGCGTGGCGGCATCGCGCCCGTCGGCAAGCGGATGACCATTCGGCAGGATCGCGACGATTTCGTCCTCGCGCCACGGTGTGACGGTGGTGCCGAGCGGCAGATCGTGTCCCGGCGCGCCTTCGACCAGCGCAATATCGAGCGAGCCGAGCGCAGCGACGATATCGGCGGTATTGCCGTCGATGGTCGTCACGACGACTTCCGGAAAGCGCTTGTGAAACGCAGCGATCAGATACGGCAGCAAATAACTCGCTGGCGTCGTGCTCGCGCCGATGCGCAGCGTGCCGCGCTCCAGCCCGCGCAATGCGTCGCGCAGCGCGTGCGCCGCGCGAAATGTCTCGCGCAGGCGTTCCGCATGGCCGAGCAACTGCTCGCCGGCTGCGGTCAGGCGCACGCCGCGGCCATCACGCTGATAAAGCGGCTCGCCGAATTCCTCCTGCAGCAGGCGCAACTGCCCCGACACGGCGGGCTGCGACAAATGCAAGGCCACCGCCGCCCGGCTGATGTTGCCGTGCTCTGCGACCGTTGCGAACGTTATCAGTTGTTCCGGGGTCATCTGTTTCAAATATAAGGTGGTACGATACTTCCCATTCTAAATCACGATTTTTCATATTCATATATCGAGAATAGGATTAGCCCATCGAGTCATCATCATCAAACGGGTTCATCCATGTCCACGGTTCAGTCCGCCCAAACGTTCGCGCCGGCCGCATCATCCAGACGCGGGCAACTCAACGGCATTCTCTTCGTCGCCTTGTTCGCCGCCGCCGTCACGCGCCTCGCTTCGCTGCCCGCTATCGCCGGGCTCGGCATCAGCCCGCTGATCGTCGGCATCGTCGCGGGCGCGATCTACGGCAATGCGCTGCGTCACGGCATGCCGGAAAGCTGGGCGGCCGGCGTCAACTTTTCCGCGCGCAAGCTGCTGCGCATCGCGGTCGCGTTCTTCGGGCTGCGCATCAGCCTTCAGGAAATCGCGCAAGTCGGCGTGTCGGGTTTCACGGTGTCGGTGCTGGTCGTGGTCAGCACGCTCGTCATCGGTACGTGGGCCGGCATGAAGCTGATGAAGCTCGATCGCGATACCGCACTCCTCACGGCAGCCGGCAGCGCGATTTGCGGCGCGGCCGCGGTGCTCGCGTTCGAATCGACGTTGCAATCGAAGCCGCACAAGAGCGCGATGGCGGTGGGCAGCGTCGTGCTGTTCGGCACGCTCTCGATGTTCCTCTACCCGCTCGCGTTCAACGCCGGCTGGCTGCATCTCGATACGCTCGGCGCGGGCCTCTTTTTCGGCGGCACGATTCACGAAGTGGCGCAGGTCGTCGGTGCGGCGAGCAACGTCAGCCCGGAAGCGACGCATATCGCGACCATCGTCAAGATGACGCGCGTGATGCTGCTCGTGCCCGTGCTGCTCGTGATCGGTTTCTGGATCAGCCGCTCGCGCAACACGGCGGACGGCGCGGCGCAAGGCAACGGCAAGATCGCGGTGCCCTGGTTCGCGCTCGGCTTTCTCGCGCTCGTCGTCGTGAATTCGCTGCACGTTCTGCCCGATGCCGCCACGAGCACGATCAACACGCTCGACACCTTCGCGCTCACGATGGCCATGACCGCGCTCGGCATGGAGACGCGCATCGCGCAGATCCGTCAGGCCGGCCCGCGTGCGCTTGCAACCGGCGCGATCCTGTATGCGTGGCTGGTCGGCGGCGGCCTCGCGATCACGCTCGGCGTCGAACGCCTCTTCGGCTGATCGATCGCCGATGCAGTGAAGTACCGAATCGCGCGAACGTCCCCGTCGCGCGATAACGCTTTAGAAGGAGCACTCATGGAACACGGCGCTCGTACCCAGAACGAGAAGCTCGATGTCAAGACCACGACGTGCTACATGTGCGCGTGCCGTTGCGGCATCCGCGTGCATCTGCGCGACGGCGAAGTCAGATACATCGACGGCAATCCGAACCATCCGCTCAATCAAGGCGTGATCTGCGCGAAAGGCGCGTCGGGCGTCATGAAGCAGTATTCGCCCGCACGCCTCACGCAGCCGCTGATGCGAAAACCCGGCGCACTGCGCGGCGAAGCGCAGTTCGAGCCGGTCTCGTGGGAGGTCGCGCTCGATACGCTCGAAAAGCGTCTCGCACACCTGCGCGCCACCGATCCGAAAAAATTCGCGCTCTTCACCGGACGCGACCAGATGCAGGCGCTGACCGGCCTCTTCGCGAAGAACTTCGGCACGCCCAACTACGCGGCCCACGGCGGCTTCTGCTCGGCGAACATGGCCGCGGGCATGATCTATACGATCGGCGGCTCGTTCTGGGAATTCGGCGGCCCGGATCTCGACCGCGCGAAGCTCTTCTTCATGATTGGCACGGCGGAGGATCATCACTCGAATCCGCTCAAGATCGCGATATCGAAATTCAAGCGCGCGGGCGGACGCTTCATCGCGATCAATCCGGTCCGCACGGGCTACGCGGCCATCGCCGACGAATGGGTGCCGATCCGCCCCGGCACAGACGGCGCGCTTTTCATGGCGCTGATCCACGAACTGATCGCCGCCGACGCCTACGATCACGAATTCGTCACGCGCTATACGAACGCGGCCGAACTGCTCGATATGAACGAAGCGAGCGACACGTTCGGCCTTTTCGTGAAGGACGAAAGCGCGGCCGAATCGAATCCGCTCTTTCCGCAGAATCATCTTTGGTGGGACACGAAGACGAATCGCGCGGTCGCGCATCATGCCGACGATGCCGCGCCCGCGCTCGATGGCCGCTACACGCTCGACGACGGCACGAGCGTCGCGCCCTCCTTCGCCTTGCTGCGCGAGCAGGTCGCGACGTGCACGCCGGAATGGGCCGCGGACATCACCGGTATTCCCGCCGCGACGATCGAACGCCTCGCCGCCGAAATGATCCAGACGAGCCGCGATCACAAGATCACGCTGCCGATTCAATGGACCGATTGTTGGGGCAGGAAGCACGACACCGTGACGGGCAACCCGATCGCCTTTCACGCGATGCGCGGTCTCGCCGCGCACTCGAACGGCTTCCAGTCGATCCGCGCGCTCGCCGTGCTGATGTCGCTGCTCGGCACGATCGACCGTCCGGGCGGTTTCCGGCACAAGTCGCCGTTTCCGCGCGCGGTGCCGCCATCGGCGAAACCGCCGAATCACCCCGATCAGGTGAAGCCGAACACGCCGCTCGCGAGCGGGCCGCTCGGCTGGCCCGCCGCGCCGGAGGACCTCTTCATCCACGACGACGGCACGCCGGTTCGCATCGACAAGGCGTTCTCGTGGGAATATCCGCTCGCGGTGCACGGCGTGATGCACAGCGTCATCACGAACGCATGGCGCGGCGATCCGTACCCCATCGACACGCTGATGATCTTCATGGCCAACATGGCATGGAACTCGTCGATGAACACGATGGAAGTGCGCAACATGCTCGCCGACAAGCACGGCAACGGCGAATACAAAATTCCGTTCATCGTCGTGTGCGATGCGTTCCAGTCGGAGATGACCGCATTCGCCGATCTCATCCTGCCCGATACGACCTACCTCGAACGACACGACGCGATGTCGATGCTGGACCGCCCGATCTCCGAGTTCGACGGTCCCGTCGATTCCGTGCGCGTGCCGGTCGTGCCGCGCACCGGCGAATGCCGTCCGTTCCAGGAAGTGCTCGTCGAGCTCGGCAGCCGCCTGAAGCTGCCCGCGTTCACGACGCCCGAAGGCACGCGCAAGTATCGCGACTATCCGGATTTCATCGTCAATCATCAGACGGCGCCGGGGTCGGGCGTGGGCTTTCTGATCGGCTGGCGCGGCAAGGACGGCAAGGACGCGCTCGTCGGCGAGCCGAATCCGAATCAATGGGAAGAGTACGCAAAGCACGATTGCGTCTACCACTACACGCTGGCCCAAGAGCTGCAATACATGCGCGGCCAGAACGGGCCGTACCTGCAATTCGCCGTCGATAAAGGTTTTCGCAAGTTCAACGAGCCGATCCTGATCCAGCTCTATTCCGACGTGATGCAGAAGTTCCGCCTCGCCGCGCAGGGTCGCACGAAAGGCCGGCAGCCGCCGGAACACTTGCGCGCACGCATCGAGGAATATTTCGATCCGCTGCCCTTTTGGTACGCGCCGCTGGAACTCGATACGACCGATCTCGCGCAGTATCCGCTCGCGGCCGTCACGCAGCGCCCGATGGCGATGTATCACTCGTGGGACTCGCAGAACGCGTGGCTGCGGCAGATTCACGGCGAGAACCTGTTGTACATGAATCCGCGCATGGCGAAGGCGAACGGCATCGAGGACGGCGGCTGGATTTACGTCGAATCGCAATGGGGCAAGGTGCGCTGCATGGCGCGCTATAGCGAAGCCGTCGAGCCCGGAACGGTGTGGACGTGGAACGCGATCGGCAAGGCATCGGGCGCGTGGAGCCTCGGTCCCGACGCGAACGAATCGCAGCGGGGCTTTTTGCTCAATCACCTCATCACGGATGAGCTTCCTGCGTCCGCGCGCGAAGGCCTGCGCTTTTCGAACTCCGATCCGATCACCGGACAAGCCGCGTGGTACGACGTGCGCGTGCGCGTCTATCCCGCCGAAAGCGATGCCGACCACACGCTGCCGCAATTCGCGCCGATGCGTCCATCGCCCGGCATGACGGGATCGGTTCAACGCGTCGTGCAGACGTACTTCGCCGGACGCGGCGAGTTCGCGGCGCGCTTGCGCAACGCCATCAAGCGCGACGTAAAAAACTGAAGGAGACCGGCATGACTCAAATGGCCCTGGTGATCGATCTGAACGTCTGCGTCGGCTGCCACGCCTGCGTGACGAGCTGCAAGGAATGGAACACGTCCGGCGAAGCTGGCAGTCTCGCGGATCAGCGCCCGTACGACGCCGATCCGTCCGGCACCTTCTTCAACCGCGTGCAGACGTATGAAGCCGGCGAATTTCCGCTCGCCGATACGATCCACTTTCCGAAGTCGTGCCTGCACTGCGAGGATCCGCCGTGCGTGCCCGTCTGTCCGACCGGCGCGAGCTACAAGCGCAAGGAAGACGGACTCGTGCTCGTGGACTTCGACAAGTGCATCGGCTGCAAGTACTGCGCGTGGGCGTGTCCGTACGGCGCGCGCGAGCTCGACGAAGCGCGCAAGGAGATGACGAAGTGCACGCTGTGCGCCGATCGCATCTACAACGAGGCGCTGCCCGAACGCGATCGCAAGCCGGCGTGCGTGCTCGCGTGTCCGACGTCGGCGCGGCTCTTCGGCGATATCCACGATCCCGAGTCGGTCGTGTCGAAGGCGATCGAGGAGCGCGGCGGCTATCAGTTGATGCCCGAATGGGACACGAAGCCCGCGAATCATTATTTGCCGCGTCGTCCCGTGAATGCGTGCAGCAGCGGCGGCGGCTCGTGCGGCTGTCAGTCTCAAGGCGCCGAAGCGCCGGACGCACCCGGAGCGCACGGCGAACTCAATCTCGCGTCGATGGCCGTGCGCGTCTGACTTTCATCGGAGCTCGAACATGAAACCCGCGTTTTCCGTCGTGTTTCTCACGACATTGAGCGGCGCCGCGCAAGGCTTGCTGATTGCGCTCGTCGGTGTCGAAGCGGGCGCGAAGCTCGGTCTGATCGACGCGCCTTCGCAACTGTTCTTCATCCTCGGCGCGGCGTTGTCGGTCGTGCTCGGCGGGCTGGGCCTCGTCGCATCGTTTTTCCATCTCGGGCATCCCGAGCGGGCGTGGCGCGCCATCGCGATGTGGCGTACGTCGTGGCTGTCGCGCGAATGCCTGTGCCTGCCCGCGTTCCTCGGATGCGCCGCGTTGCACGGCTTCGCGCACTGGCTCGGCGCGCCGTGGTCGCTTGCCGTCGGCGTGATCGGCGTGATCGCGTCGGCGGCGCTTTTCGTCTGCACCGCGATGATCTACGCATGCCTGCGCTTCCTGCAGGAATGGGCGACGCCGCTCACGATGGTCAACTTCGTGCTGCTCGGCTGCGCATCGGGATTCACGCTGGCGACCGCGTGCGCCGCGTGGCTCGCGCCGTCACTGGCGGCGGGTCTCGCCGCTTGTGCGTGCACGTTGACGCTCGCGGGCTGCGCGACCCGCGTCGCCGCGCTCAAGCGCAATGCGAAGCTGCGGCCGAAATCGACCGTGCAGAGCGCGACCGGCATCAAGGGGCCGAACGTCGTGCAGAAGTCGCGGGGCTTCACGGCGGGCGCGTTCAATCTGCGCGAGTTCTTTCACGGACGCTCGGCGCAGGCGATCGCGCGCATCAAGTGGACGTTTCTCGTCGGCGCGTTCGCCGTCCCCTTCGTGCTGATGCTGCTCGGGATCGGTGCGCAATCGGTCGCGCTCTTCTGCCTCGCGTGCGTCACGCAGTATCTCGGGCTCGTCGCCGAGCGATGGTTCTTCTTCGCCGAAGCGCGCCATCCGCAGAACATTTACTACGCGCGCGCCTCGTAGTGCGCGAGGCGCGCATCAAGGTCATGCCGCGAGCTCGAGCGCTTGCTCGAAATCGGCGATCAGATCGTCGATATCTTCGATGCCCGCCGAAAGCCGCAGCATGCCGTCGGAAATGCCCATCGACTTGCGCACTTCGGGGCCGGCTTCGAAGAAGATCGTCGGCGCAACGGGAATGATGAGCGTGCGCGTGTCGCCGAGGCCCGTCGCCTTGACCGGCAACTGCAGCGCGTTGACGACATCGATCATGCGGTCTGCGCGGCGCAACTCGAACGACAGCAGCCACGACGCACCCTTGAACAGCGCCTGAGCGATCTCGTATTGCGGATGACTCTTCAATCCCGGATAAAACACGCGCCCGATGGCCTCGTGCTTCTCCAGATACTGGGCGAGCGCGAGCGCGTTCTCGCTGCACTTCGCGACGCGCAGGGCGAGCGTTTCCGCGCCCATCGCGATGGAATGCGCCTGCTCCGACGACAGCGACGCGCCCATGTCGCGCAGCCCTTTCTTGCGGACTTGCAGCAAGCCCTGCTCTTTGGACGGCGACTTGCGGTAATCATCGGCGATGTTCGGATAGGCGCTCCAGTCGAAGAGACCCGTGTCCGTCACCGCACCGCCGAGCGCCGCGCCATGACCCGCGATGGTCTTCGTCAGCGAATTGACGACGAGGCTCGCGCCGACCGCCTTGGGCCGGAACAGCGCCGGCGACGTGATCGTGTTGTCGACGACATACGCGAGGCCGCGCTCGCGGCACAACGCGCCGATGCCTTCGAGATCGGGAATCTGCGTGCCGGGGTTCGCGATGGTCTCGACGAACACCATGCGCGTATTCGGCTTGATCGCGTTCGCGACGTTCTCGGCGGAAGTTGCATCGACCATCGTCACTTCGATGCCGAGCGTGCGCAGCGTGCCGAACAGGCTGTTGGTGTTGCCGAAGACGTAGCGGCTCGATACGAGATGATCGCCCGCGCGCAGCAAGGTCAGGAAAATGGCGGTGATTCCCGCCATGCCGGTGCTGAAGCAGATCGAGCCGATGCCGTCTTCGAGGCTCGTGATCTTGCGTTCGAGCGCGGCGGTGGTCGGCGTGCCCTGACGCGCGTAGTTGAAACCGCCTTTCTTCGTGCCCTGGAAGACGCCGATCAGATCTTCCACGCGCTCGAATCCGTACTGAACCGATGTGTGGATCGGCTGGCGCACGCCGCCGTGCTCGCCGCCCGCGTTTCTGTCGCCGTGAACGATGCCTGTGGTGAAGCCTTGCTTGTTCATCTCTTCTCCGCTACTCGAAAACGCAAAACATCGATTTTGCACGATTCACGACGAGTCATGGCATCGCCGCGCGACGGGAACGCGTGTTGCTCGTCCGCCTCTTCGTTCGCGCGTTTCCCGCCGAACGTCAAAAACGCGCACACTCACGCTTCGCCGCCGATGCGGCATGCCCCGACGAGGAGCCCTTTCTCATGGCTTACGAACTCTACTATTGGGACGGATTGCAGGGCCGAGGCGAATTCGTCCGGCTCGCGCTCGAAGATGCGGGCGCCGAATATATCGACGTCGCGCGCGAATCGAAGAACAGCGGCTACGGCATGGACGCGATGATGAAAGTCCTGAACAGCAAGACTGAGCCGCATATTCCGTTTGCGCCGCCGTTTCTCAGGGACGGCGAGCTGATGGTCCCGCACGTCGCGAACATTCTTCTTTATCTCGGGCCGAAGCTGAACCTCGCGCCGAAGGACGAGGGCCTGCGCTACGTCGCGCACGGCCTGCAACTGACGATCGCGGATTTCGTCGCCGAAGTGCACGACACGCATCATCCGCTCGCGACCGATCTCTATTACGAAGATCAAAAGGACGCGGCGAAAATCCGCACGCAGAATTTTCTGGACAAGCGCGTGCCGAAGTTCATGAAGTACTTCGAGCGCGTGCTTGCGCAGAACCCGCACGGCGATACGCAGATGATCGGCGATACGGCGACTTACGTGGATCTGTCCATCTTCCAGATCGTCGATGGCCTGCATTACGCCTTTCCGCGCGCGATGAAGGAGTTCGGCGCGCAGTATCCGCGCGTGGCCGCGATTCATGATGCGGTGCTGCAACGGCCGAACATCGCGGCTTACGTCGATTCGGAACGGCGCATCCCGTTCAACGAATCGGGCATTTTCAGGCACTATCCCGAACTCGATCAGGACGCTTGAAACCTCGACACTCACCAGGAGCCAGCATGGTAGAAACGATTCCTTCATTCGGTCTCGGCACGTTTCGCGTCGATGCCGCGAAGACCACGAACGCGGTGAAGAGCGCATTGCAGCTTGGTTATCGCCATATCGACACCGCGCAGTACTACAACAACGAAGCGGCCGTCGGTCAGGGCGTGCGCGAATCGGGCGTGGCGCGCGACGCTATCTGGGTAACGACGAAAGTCTGGTGGGAACGGCTCTCGCACGACGCGCTCGTCGCGAGCCTCACGGACAGTCACGCGAAGCTCGACATCGGCACGATCGATCTCGCGCTCGTGCACTGGCCGTCGCCCGACGGCGCGGTGCCGATCGCCGAAACGCTCGCGGCGATGCAGGAAGCGCAGAAGCTCGGGCTGATTCGCCATTACGGCGTGTCGAATTTCACCGCGCCGTTGCTCGAAGAAGCGCTGAAGGCGCCGGGCGGCGACGCGATCGTCACCAACCAGATTGAAGTGAGCCCGTTTCTCGCGAACCGCGCGCTCGTCGATGCGACGCAAAAGCTCGGCGTGAAAGTGACCGCGTACATGCCGCTCGGCGAAGGGCGCGCGCATACGGACGCGACGCTCAAGGCGATCGCCGGGAAGCATGGCGCGACGCCCGCGCAGGTGACGTTCGCGTGGCTGCTTTCGCGCGATATCGTGGTGCTGTCGGCATCGACGAATCCGGAGCATCAGAAAGCCAACTGGGACGCGCAGAAACTGAAGCTCGACGCCGACGACATCGCGAAAATCGATGCGCTCGACGAAGGCAAGCGCAATGCGAATCCGCCGTTCGCGCCGAAGTGGTGACGCGCGATTGCTCCGACGAAGCCCGGCCAGGCGTGTGCCGGGCTTTTTTTCGACCCTGACGAACGCGTTTCGACGTCCGCAGCGCCGCCCTGCAATGCTATCCTTGCGAGTCCCTTATTCCATTTGCTTCTAAGCATTCCACGATTTCGCAAAAGTGCTCTCCTTTCTGCTCAAGCTCCGTACACGCGCCCAACGGCTTTTCCGTCTGTCGGACTCGCATACGATGCTCGTCTGGGCGGTGGTCGTCGGCGTGGCCGGTGCTTTCGCCACCTCCGTCTTTCGCGAAGGCATTGAGATCCTTCAGCGGCTCCTCGGCAATCATTCGGAAGGTCTCGTCGCGCTCGCGCAAAGCCTGCCCTGGCCCGTGCGCGTGCTGTTGCCCGCCGTGGGCGGTCTCATCGCGGGCGTCTGCCTGCTGATCGCCCGCAAGCGCGCGAGCAAGAATGCGAGCACGGACTACATGGAAGCCGTCACCATCGGCGATGGCGTCGTGCCCGTCTGGCAAAGCGTATGGCGCAGTTTGTCGTCGCTCATCACGATTTCGAGCGGCGGCTCGATCGGTCGCGAAGGGTCGATGGTGCAACTCGCCGCCCTGGTGTCGTCGCTGATCGGGCGCTGGGTGCACTTCGATCCGCCGCGCCTGCGTCTGCTCGTCGCGTGCGGCGCGGCGGCCGGAATCACGTCGGCGTACAACGCGCCTATCGCCGGCGCGTTCTTCGTCACCGAACTCGTGCTCGGCTCGATGGCGATGGAAAGCTTCGGCCCGATCGTCGTCTCGTCGGTCGTCGCCAACATCACGATGCGCGAGTTCGCCGGCTACAGGCCGCCGTACGAGATGCCGGTGTTCCCGACCGTCACCGGCATCGAAGTGCTGCTCTTCGTCGTGCTCGGACTGCTCTGCGGCACGCTCGCGCCGCACTTCCTGCGGCTGCTCGCCGAATCGAAAAAACGCTTCTCGACCTTGCCCCTGCCCTTGCCCGTGCGCCTCGCGCTGGGCGGGCTGATCGTCGGCGTGATATCGATCTGGTGGCCCGAAGTCTGGGGCAACGGTTACGAAGTCGTGAACTCGCTGCTGCACGAACCGTGGACCTGGACCGCGCTGCTCACCGTGCTCGTCTTCAAGATCATCGCGACGGCGGCCACCGCCGGTTCGGGCGCGGTCGGCGGCATCTTCACGCCGACGCTCTTCGTCGGCGCGGTGCTCGGCTGTCTTTACGGCATCGGCGTGCATTCGATCTGGCCGAACTCCACGTCCGCGCCCTTCGCCTACGCGATGGTCGGCATGGGCGCGTTTCTCGCCGCGGCCACGCACGCGCCGCTCATGGCCATCCTGATGATCTTCGAGATGACGCTGTCGTATCAGGTCATGCTGCCGCTAATGGTTTCGTGCGTGATCGCGTACTTCATCGCGCGCACGTCCGAGCAGACGTCGATGTACGAAGTCACGCTGCGGCGCACGCGTGAAGAGAAAGAGCGCCTGCGTCTCGCCGCGACGCAGATGCGCGAGCTCGTCAAGCCCGCCGATACCGTCGTGCCGCTGTCCGCGAACATCAAGGACATGACGCGCGTGTTCCTCGAATATCCGGTGAAGTATCTGTACGTCGTCGATGACGCCGGGCGCTTTCAGGGCGTGGTGGCGCTGAAGAACATCACGTCGGATCTGCTCGACGACAAGACCTGCGCATCCAAAACCGCCGCGGATTATCTTCAGCCGGAATTCGACGTGCTCACGCCCGACATGTCGCTCGGCGAAGCACTGCAGCACTTCCTCGCGTTCCAGGGCGAACGCCTGCCGGTCATCGAAAAAAAGACGCAGCCGTTGCTGCTCGGCGTCGTGTACAAAACCTCACTTCTGGACGCATACTTCCGTCTGAACCCGACGTCGCGCTGAAACTGCGCAGCCGTGCAATTTCGCGGCGCGTCACGCTTCGCGTGCGCGCGTTTCGCGCGGGTCGGATCGACTTCACAATTCACTCGAAGTATGTCTGCGCGACGCCCACTCGTCGCGCCCGTGTGCGCGGCGCTGTCATGGTCCGAGCGCACGGCGGGTGGCGGAAATATCCATCGGCATAGGCTTTGCTTGGTCTTTTCTGCTGCCTACGTGAGGAGGGGTTGCCCGATGAAGACCTCAACGTTGTTGTCGATGGCTCTGGTTTCCGTCTCGTGCTATGCCGCGCCGCTGCACACGAGTTCGACCGACGAATCCACCGCCGCCATTGCCGCGACGCGCGCCGCGCTGCGCGTGAACGCCGCGCCCGTATCGCCGCCCGCGCCCGAAGTCGCGGCGCAGGATCTCAATCACGCGCGCTGGCGTCATGTGCCGCTGCCGAAATCGCGCACGCCGAGTCACGGCATGGCGAGCCAGACGATTCAGGTCCAGACCTGACGCGCCTCCTCATTCACTGACTCGACACCGGACCTCGGAATGACCGACACGCACGCAAAACACGCCTTGAACGACGAGCCGATCGACAACGAGATCGCCCAGGTATTACGTCTCGTGAAGTACCCCGCCAACAAGGACGCGATCGTCGATGCGGCGCGCGAGGCTGGCGTATCCAACGACGTCATCACCGTGTTCGACGGCCTGCCCGAGCAGGACTACACGGACGCGAATTCGGTCGAACAACTGCTGGGCAGCAACGGCGGTCCCGGAATCTCGATCTGAACCTGCGCGCGGCACGATCGCGATGCACGCGCTCGCCCGTCTTCGATCAGGTCGTACAAATCTTTATTCATCAAAGACTTAACGCGTCTACGCGAGGCTTTTCAACACTACTGTCCACAGAAATTGTGGATAAGTCGGGCATCGCATCGATGTCGCGCGCGCGAGCGAAAAAGTGGCGCGATGCGCGTCGCGCGGGGATTTCAGCGCGAAATCAAGAAACTAGATGAGTCGCCAAGCGGTTTTCCACAGCCCTTTCCCCGTGCGCTGGGGATAAGTTATGCAAAGCCCGATACGCATTGATGCAACCTGAAGCGCGCATGACTTTTCCTTGGGCATCAGTCATTTAGCAGACTTTTAGGCGCGTTTTCAACAGGGTGCTCCCCAATTGATGGGGACAACATGTCCGCGCGCTGATGGCGAAAATTTATGTCCGCTTTGCTTTGTAATACAAAGTAAGCGGGTGGCATAATCCCGCCACTCGGGATTTGCAAATCTTCGTCCTCATGCGCAGTCGCTTCCATCAACGAACGGGTTCACTGCTGGCATTGCTCGCAATGCTGCTGATCACGTTCGCGCCGATGGTCTCGCAACTGATCGCCGCCAGCGCGCATGCCGACGAACTCACCGCCGAGCTCTGTTCAGCGCATGCGTCGACAGTCGAGCGTTCGGGCGGTCATCATTCGACGCATTCGACAGACACGCTCGCGCATCTCGACGACCAGGCTTGCGGGTACTGTCACTTCTTCGCGCACGCGCCCGCCATCTCCGCTGCACGCGCCCCCGCAGCGCTCGACGTTCCTGCACGCCGCAGCGTCGCGGTCGCGCGGATTCGCATCGAGCGTCCCGCGCCTCCTTTCACCACTGCGCAGCCTCGCGCCCCTCCGGTTCTCGTCTGATTTCGTTCTAACGAATCGATGCCTTTCGCGGCATCGAACGGCGCCGCGCGTCCATCGCGTCGCGCCCCGCTCATTCATCACGAATTCGAAGAAGAACCATGCTCACTTTCAGCAAGGGGCGGCGTCGTGCCGTCCGCACACGCAGAAGCGAGGACGCTGCCATGAAGCGACTCGCCCGACAACGCGCCCTCATGACGGGCCTCACCGCGCTCGCCGCGACCCGCGCATTCGCGCAGGCCGAACCCGCGACGCTTCCCGCCGTCATCGTTCAAGGACAGGCGCAACATTCGCTGACATCGCAAAACGTCGCCGATCAGAAGCGCACGCTCGACGCGACGGTCGGCTCGGTCGGCTTCGTCGATAGCGCCGATTACCAGAACACCTACGCCTTCACGTTGCGCGACGTCCTCAAGAACGTGCCCGGCGTTTTCGTGCAGAACCGCTACGGCCAGGAGTTGCGCCTCTCGATTCGCGGCTCGGGCCTCGCGCGCGGCTATCACACGCGCGGGCTGGAGATACTGCAGGACGGCATCCCGACCAATCTCGCCGATGGCAGCGGCGACTACTATCAGATCGACCCGCTCGCGCTGCAATCCGTCGATGTCTACAAGGGCGGCAACGGCCTCGCGTACGGCTCGTCGATGATGGGCGGCGCGATCGATTTCGTCACGCCTTCCGCCTACACCGCCGATGCGCCGAACATCGTGCGGCTCGAAGGCGGCAGCTTCGGCACGATCCGGGGCAGCGCGCAGTTTTCGCGCGTGATGGGTCCGCTGGATTTCATCGGCACTTTCTCGGTGAATCATGCGGACGGTTATCGCGATCACGAGCGCGGCCAGTACGAGCAGTTCAACGCGAATATCGGCTATCGATTCTCGCCGGATGTGGAGACGCGCTTCTATCTCGGCGCGTATGTCGTCGATCAGCAGCTTCCCGGCACGCTCTCGCTTTCCGACGCGCTCGACAATCCGACGAAGGCATCCGCGAGCGCGCTGGCGGGCGATCAGGCGCGCGATACGCGCACCGAGCGCATCGCCAACAAGACGACCGTCAAGCTCGATGTCGGGCAGCTCGATATCGTCACATGGGCAATCCACAAGAGTCTGTATCACCCGATCTTCCAGGTCATCGATCAGGACGGCTGGACCTACGGCATCGCGCCGCGCTATACCGCGACGTTCAACGTGAGCGGGATGCGCAACGATGTCATCGCGGGCGCGCGTTTCTTCGGCGGCAACACGCAGGCGCGGCAGTACGTGAACGTGTCGGGCAACGAAGGCGCGCAAACGCTCGATTCGACGCAAAGCGCCTACAACTACGAGGCGTACTTCGAAGACCGTCTGTTCTTCCTGCCGACCGTCGCGCTGATGGCCGGCTTCAAGGCGTTGCGCGACGTGCGCAAGTATGTCGATCACGGCGGGCTCGCGGCCGATCCGAACTACAAGTCGGCTAGCGAGACATTCAGCGGCGTGAATCCGAAGCTCGGGTTGATGTGGCAGCCGAATCGCGACATCCAGGCGTATGTGGACATTACGCGCAGCCAGGACGTGCCGGATTTCGGCGATCTCACGCAGACCTTTTCGAGCACGACGCAATTCACGCCGCTCACGTCGCAGCATGCGTGGACGCTCGAGCTCGGCACGCGCGGCACGCGCGATCGCGTGAGCTGGGACGTCACCGCGTATCGCTCGCTCGTGCGCGACCAGTTGCTTCAGTACACGACGAATCCCGACATACCGGCATCGACGTTCAATGCGAACAAGACGGTGCTGCAGGGCATCGAAGCCGGCGTATCGGTCGATGTGTGGCGCGACGTCACGCACGCGGGCGCGGGCGACAGGATCACGCTGTCGGGCTCGTGGAACCTGAGCGATTTCCGCTTCAAGGACGATCCGCAGTACGGCAACAACCGCATCGCGGGCGTGCCGGTGAACGTGTTGCGCGCCGTGCTCGGCTATGCGCGGCCGAACGGCTTTCACATTTCCGCATCCGTCGACTGGGTGCCGGCGGGCGCGTGGGCCGACGACGCCAACACGTTGCGCGTGCCGGGCTATACGCTCATCGGCGTGCAGGCGGGGATGGATTTTCGCAACGGCCTCTCGGTGTTTCTCGACGCGCGCAATCTGACCAACAAGCGCTACGTGAGCGACATCAGCACGATCGCGGATGCGCGCACCGCGTCGTCGACCGCGATCTTCTATCCGGGCGAAGGCCGCAGCATCTTCGCGGGCGTGCGCTACGCGTTCTGAGCGCGCGGCGGCGACTTAGCTGCCGCGATACTGCGCGGCGCTGGCGGGCGCCGGCGCCGCCGGCTTCTTCGCGTCCTTGTCCTTGGACTTGGCCACGCCGGTCGCCGCCGCATCCGACGACATGTACGCCGGCGCCGCCTTCGCCTTCTGCTTCTGCCCTGCGGGCGGCGCGGTCGGCGCTTTGCCGATATCGGCGAGCATCTGCTGGCAAGGCAGCGGCTTGTTGTTGCTCGGCGCGATGAGCGGAATCAGCGCCGCGAACGGATTGATGAGACCGAGACCCACGGCGGCCGCGCCGCGCAGCGCGAGCACCGGACTCACGCCGACGTGCGGATCCTTGAACGTGCCCTTCACGTACAGCGGCGAGCGCAGGGAGAAAATGCGCAGGCCCTTCGTGTGCGGATGGATGCCGAGATCCATGTCCTCGGTCTTCAGATTGATCGTGCCGTCGACATTGATGACGGCATCGTCGGTATCGAGCGCGAACACGCGCGAATCGAGCACGCCGTCGGTCACGACGAAATCCGCCGCCGCGCAGTTGATGTTCACGTCGCGCTTGCCGAAGAGCTTCTCGTAGACCACGTTCGCCACGTTCAGCCCCGCCGCCTCCATATACAGACGGCTCACGGTGCCTTCCGTGATGAGCGCCTTCACCTCGCCGTTCGATGTCGCCGCGAGCGCCGCGGGCGAATTGCCGGTCGCGGAAAGCGCGGCGTCGCCGTTGACCTCGCCGAGCGCGGATTGCATCGTCTTCACGGTCGGGAACAACTGCTTGAGCTTCAGATGCCGCGCCTGCGCGGACACGCGGCCCTTGAGCGGCGCGGCGCTGCCGTCGAGATGAATGTTCGATGCGAGCGAGCCGCCCGCCACGCCGAACTTGAGCGGCTCGAACGACAGCACGCCGTCGTTCATGATGACGTGCGTGTACAGATCGGTGATCGGCAGATCAGGATCCTTGATGATGCGCTGGCCGGTGAACTTGACGTCGGCATCAATGGCCTTCCAGCGATCGGTCTTGAACTCTTCGGTCGGCAGCGCCTTCGACGACGGCTGCTTCTCCGTCTCGCCGCGCTTCGCCTTGCTCGCGTTCGAATCGGCACCGATGATCGGCGCGAGATCCTTGAACTGCAGCAGATGCGACACGAGCTCGCCCTTCAGGAGCGGACGCGGCTTCTTGCCCGCATAGACGAGCGAACCGTTGATATCGCTGCCGCCGACGCGCCCGGTGAAGTTCTCGTAATGGAACACGTTGCCGTCCTCGCGGAACTGGCCGGTCAGACGCCCTTCGGTCGCGAACGGCGGCGTTTCGGGCAAGGTCACGCCCGTGAACGGATACAGATGCGCCATGCTCACCGCCTGAACCCACAGGCGCAGATCGAGCGCGGCCAGATGCGCCGGATCGGTCACGGTGCCGACGAACGCGATATGCGTGTCGCCGAGGCGCACGTCGGCCTGAACCGGGAACGGGCGCTTCGCGTCCTGCACGGCGAGCACGCCGCCGAGCTTGCCTTCGCCCGAAACCTTGCCGTTGTTGTACGTGCCCTTCACGGTCCAGCCGAATGCGTACGGCGGAATCGGCGGTTTCGGGCCTTCCTTGGTCGTGATGCTGGTATTGGCCGACGTGCTCGCCGGATTCGGCGCCGATGCGTTCGCCGCAGCCGCCGCCGATGCAGCCGACGCCGCCGACGCTTCCGAGGCCGCGGCCGCATCCGCTTGTTTGTTGAGCTTCGCCGCGCCGCTCTTGCCGACCATTTCCGCCGACGACTTCGCCGACGCCGCTTCCTGCTGCTTCATCACCTCGCCGATCGGCACGGCCTGGCCGAGCGTATCGATGACGACCTGCATCTCGGCCTTCGTGACTTCATCGTGGATATCGACGGTGCCCTTCGCGAGTGAAATATCGCCGAGCTTGAGATTCCAGGTCGACGGCTCGGTCGATTGCTTGAACTTGAACGTCCAGTTATTGCGATTGTCCTTGAGCCGCTCGACATCGATCGACGGATTCACGAGATTGATCGTCGGAATCACGATGTCGTGCGCGAGCAGCGGCAGCACTTCGACCTGGAAGTCGATTTCATCGAGCGTGGCGAAGTGCTGCTGGCGCGCCCAGTCCGGATTCGCGATCGTGATTTTTTCAGCGGAGAAGCGCGGCCACGGCACCCAGCGTTTCCAGCCCGTCTCGTTTGGCGGACGCTGCCAGCCGACTTTCAGATCGCCGGTGATTTCGAAGCGGCGGCCGATTGCTTCCGATACCTTGTCGTCCACCCAGGGCCGCAGCCGGTTCCAGTCGAACGTCAGAAAAATGACCACCAGTATTGCGATCAGAACCGCCAGAACGGCAAAAATCCATGCGACGATCCTTCCGATTTTTTTTCCGGTCGTTCGGGCCTGCGCCATGACGGCTCCATCCTTTTTTGCTGATTATGATTGCGGCAGCACATCGTGTGCCCGCGGCTTATGCGTCCGCTGAATGCCGAATGTCCGTAAGATGCTCATCCAGAGAACGACACACACACCCACGATGCAGGACGCGACATCGACCGAACTCGTCGCCACGCATGGCGTGATGCGCCGGGACGTCGCGCGCGGCACGGTGCTGCTGCATGCCACGGATTTCGCACTCGACAAAAGCCAGCGCGCCGCGATCACCGGACCGTCGGGCTCGGGCAAGAGCGTGTTTCTGCGCACGCTCGCGCTGCTCGATGCGTGCGATGCCGGTTTCGTTACGTGGCGCGGCGAGCGCATCGCGCGTGCGCAGATTCCGGCTTACAGGCGGCGCGTCGCGTATATCGCGCAACGGCCCGCGATGCTCGACGGCACCGTCGAAGACAATCTGCGCTATCCGTTTTCGCTGAAGGCTTATCGCGACGCGCATTTCGATCGCGATATCGCGATGCGGCTCGCGCAGGCGGCCGGACGCAGCGCGGACTTCCTCGACAAGTTCGCAAGCGATCTGTCCGGCGGCGAGGCGCAGATCGCCGCGCTCGTGCGCGTGCTGCAACTCGCGCCCGACGTGCTGCTGCTCGACGAACCGACCGCATCGCTCGATCCGGCGTCGGCACGCTCGATCGAAGCGCTCGTGGCCGCGTGGTTCGACGCCGATGAAGCGCGCGCGTGCATCTGGGTATCGCACGATCCGGATCAGGCGCGGCGCGTCGCCACGCGTCATCTGACGATGAACGCAGGCGTACTCGGCGAGGACAAGCGATGAGCGGCTATCAGAACCTCAGTCTCTTCGATATCGGCCTGGCGGCGGCGCTGATTGTCGTCAATGGCGCGCTGTCGGTTGCGCTCGACCTCGGTCTCGAACGCAAGCTCTTCGTCGCCGCGATCCGCACCGTCGTGCAATTGCTGCTGATCGGGTACGTGCTCGGCTGGGTGTTCGCGTTCAATCGCTGGTATGTCGTGCTGCCGCTGATGGCGCTGATGACGGTCATCGCCGGATTCGCCGCCTCCGATCGCGGACGGCGCACTTATCGCGGACAGCGCGCGGACAGCATCCTGTCGATTTGGGGCAGTTCGTGGCTGATCGGCGCGTTCGGGCTGTTCGTCGTGATCCGAATTCATCCGTGGTATGAGCCGCAATACGCGATTCCGATCCTCGGGATGATCCTCGGCAATTGCCTGACGGGCGTGTCGCTCGGCATCGAGCGCATGACGGAAGAACTGACTTCGGGACGCGCGGCGGTCGAGATGTCGCTCGCACTCGGCGCCTCGCGCTGGGAAGCGGCGCAGAGACCCGCGCGCCAGGCCGTGCGCGCGGGCATGATTCCGACGTTGAATCAGATGGCCGTGGTCGGTCTCGTCAGCCTTCCCGGCATGATGACCGGCCAGGTGCTCGCCGGGCAGTCGCCATTGCAGGCGGTGCGGTATCAGATCGTCATCATGTTTCTGATTGCGGCGGGCTCGGCGCTCGGCGTGGTCGGGGCCGTCGTGCTGACGTATCGGAGGCTGTTTTCGCGGGACCATCGGTTCATGGCGTCGAAGCTCGTCGAACGAAAAGCCCGCAAACGCGCCGCGTAGCTCACTCGCCGTTGTACGCCCGCTCGAGCGCCGGGAGATCGAGCTTGATCATCCCTTGCATCGCTTTCATGGTGCGGTCGGCTTTCACCGGGTCCGGGTCCTGCAACATGCCGAGCAGACGCGTCGGCGCAACTTGCCACGTCACGCCGAAGCGGTCCGTGAGCCAGCCGCAGGCCAGCGAACGGCCGCCGTCCATCAGCTTGTCCCAGTAATGGTCGACTTCTTCCTGCGACTCGCACTTGATGAACATAGAAACGGCCGGCGTGAACGCGAACTCCGGATTGCCGTTCAGCGCGAGGAAGTCTTCGCCTTCGAGCTCGAACATCACGGCGATGACGCTGCCGACCGGCTTCGGGCCCGACTCGGTGCTGCGCATGATGTCCTTGATGCGCGCGTTCCTGAACGTGCTGACATAAAAGTTCGCGGCCTCTTCGGCGTTGCCGCCTTGGAACCACAGACAGGGCGAAATCTTGTGCATGTGCGTTGCTCCGTTCTCACTTGCGTGCGTGGTTTCGTTCATTGACCGCAAGGCTGCTGCGCCATCGCCTGCTTCATTTCTTCCGGCGTCATGTCACGCGTATGCGTCGCGACCGACCATTGATGACCGAACGGGTCTTCGAGACGCCCGTAGCGGTCGCCCCAGAACATGTCGGCGACGGGCATCGTGACTTTCGCGCCGGCGCTTTCGGCCTGCTTCACGGGTGGCGTCGGCGTCTTCGACATACAGGTGAATCGTGACCGGCGATCCGTTCAGCGCCTTCGGACCGACCGAGCCGAATTGCGGGAACTCATCGACGAGCATCAGCATGGAATCGCCGATTTTGACCATCGCGTGCATGAGCTTGCCGTCGGGCCCGGGCATGCGGCCCAGCTCGATGGCGTTGAACGCGCGCTTGTAGAACTCGATCGCTTCTGCGGCGCCCGCGCACACGAGATGCGGGGTCAGCGAACGCATGCCTTCGGGAATCGGCTTGACGGCGGATTGGGACATGTCGGCTCCGTTTAGTGAGTGAGCGCGCCGGGTTTGGCGCGGTCTCATAGCCTACGACGAACGGGCCGCGCGCGAATCGACACAAGCCCGCAGACGCCTGTCAAATTTCTTCGACCGGCGCGCGCCGATAGCTTATTTCGAATGCTGTTCCGCGAGCGATTGAATCAGCGCTTCGAGCCGCGAGAAATTGACCGGCTTGGTCAGATGATCGCGAAAACCGGCTTCGCGGCAACGGCGGATGTCCTCGTCCATGCCGTAGCCCGTGATCGCCACCGACGGCTTGTCGGGCTGCAGGTTCTGCCACGCGCGCGCGATATCGAGTCCGCTGCCGTCCGGCAGGCCGATATCGCTGACGAGCAGATCGAACGGCCCGCTCTTCGCGCGTTCGAGCGCCTGAGCGACCGTTACGGCAACCGACACTTCGTGGCCGAGCATTTCGAGCACTTCGGCCATCGCCGACGACGTCTGCTCGTTGTCCTCCACGAGCAGTACCTTGAGCGCGCGTCCCTGTTCCCGGCTCGCGGCTTCGATGAGCGGCTCGTCCTCGCGCGCGGGTTGCAGTTTCGCGAGCGGCAGCGTCAGCGTGAAGCGCGCGCCCGCGTCGCGGCCTTCGCTGTAGGCCGAAAGCGTGCCGCCGTGCTTCTGCGCGAGCGTGCTCGCGATCGCGAGACCGAGCCCGAGGCCGCCGAACGAGCGCGTGATGGAATCGTCGGCCTGTTCGAACGCCGAGAAAATGCGCGGCAACGCCTCCGCGCTGATGCCGATGCCGCTGTCCGTCAGGGAAACGGCGATCGTCGACGGATCCGGATTCCAGGTCCGCACGTCGATGCGCCCGCCCGCCGGCGTGAACTTCACCGCGTTCTTCATCAGATTCCAGATGATCTGCTGAAGGCGCGCCGCGTCGCCGAGCACGACGAACCGGCCCGCGTCGAAATGCGTTTCGAGCGTGAGGCTCTTCGCGCGCAGATCGGCTTCGGACATGTCGAGCGCGCTCGTCAGCAAGGTATCGAGCGCGACGCTCGCGAAATTCAGCGACAGCTTGCCGCGCGCGATGCTCGTGAGATCGAGCAGATCGTCGATGAGGCGCGCTTCCAGCTCGACATTGCGGCGGATGAGATCGAGCGTCGGATGCGCCTCGCGCGGCAGCGAGTGCTTCATTTCGAGCAGGCGCACGGCGGCGAGAATCGGCGTGAGCGGCGTGCGCAGTTCATGCGAGAGCACCGCCAGAAAATGGTCCTTCGCGCGATTCGCCGATTCCGCCTGATCCTTTGCGAGCCGCAGCGCGTCGGCGGCCATGTGGGCGTCGGTCGCGTCGCGCACGATCTTCGAAAAGCCGATCAGTTCGTCGTGCTCGCTGCGGATCGCCGTCGTCACGCCCGAGGCGAAAAACGAATGGCCATCCTTGCGCCAGAGCCAGCGGTCGTCGCTCGCGCTGCCTTCGCGCCGCGCGGTTTCCAGCTCGGCGTCGAACACGCCGCCCTCGCGATCTTCCTGCGCATAGAAGATGTTCGCGGACTGGCCGAGCACGTCCTGCGCGGGAAAGCCCAGAATGCGCTCCGACGCCGCGTTCCATGTGCGGATGCGGCCTTCGGGATCGAGCGTGATGACCGCGTAATCCTTCAGCGCATCGATGAGCAGGCGGAAATGCGTCTCCGTTTCGCGCAACGCCCGCTCGACGGCGATGCGTTGCGCGCGCTCGGCGCTCTCGCGCATCGCGCGGCGCACGACGGCGGGCAGCCGCTGCAGGCGCTGTTTCAGCACGTAATCGGTTGCGCCGCGCTTGAGCATATCGACGGCGTGCTCTTCGCCGAGCAAGCCCGACACGAAGATGAACGGCGTGTCCGGGGAACGCTCGCTCGCAATCGTGAGCGCCTCGATGCCCGAGAAGGTCGGCATCACGAAGTCGGCGAGGATCACGTCGAAGCGCTTTTTCTCCAGCTCGGCGATGAACGCCGCGGAGTCGTACACGATCGACGCCTCGACCGCATAGTCCGCGCGTTCGAGCTGGGCGATCGTCAGCTCCGCATCGAGTGCGTTGTCTTCGACGAGAAGCAGATGCAGAGGCTGCATGATCTAGGCGTCCTCTTGAAAGGACGCTTGCGGGCGCACCGGCCGGGACGGATTCGTGCTCATGGGCGCAGCGGTCATTGCGCGGGCGGCGGGCGGCGAAAGCGCGTCGAGCCCGGCGGCGGCTCGTTGAGCACGGCCCAGAACACGCCGAGATCGCTGATCGCCTCGACGAATTCGGCGAATTCCACCGGCTTCACCACATATGCGTTGACGCCGAGTTCATAGCTGCGGATGAGATCCTGCTCCTCGCGCGACGACGTGAGCATGACCACCGGCACGCTCTTCAGCGATGCGTTCGAGCGGATCATGTCGAGCACTTCGAGGCCGTCGATCTTCGGCAGCTTCAGGTCGAGCAGGATCACCGCCGGATTGCCGGGCGCGCGTTCCTTCCACTCGCCTTCGGAGGTGAGATAGTCGATGGCTTCCTGACCGTCGCGCGCCACGATCACCTCGTTGGCGAGCTGACTCTTGTCGAGCGCGACGAGCGTGAGCTCGAGATCGTTCGGATTGTCTTCGACGAGCAATATCGGTTTAAGCATGGTTTTTTCTTGACTTTGTATTTGGCGCGCCTTGCGTCCCGTTCGCGTTGCGGAATGTCACGGGCAGCGAGAAATAGAATACCGCGCCCTCTCCCAGCCGCCCTTCGGCCCACGTGCGCCCGTCATGACGCTCGATGATGCGCCGCACGTTGGCGAGCCCGATGCCCGTGCCCTCGAACTCTTCCGCGCGATGCAGGCGCTGGAACACCCCGAACAGCTTCGCGCCGTACTTCATGTCGAAGCCGACGCCGTTGTCGCGCACGCCGATCACGTATTCGTCGCCGCTTCGGGTCGCGAATATCTCGATTTTCGCCGATTCCCGCGTCCGCGTATATTTCACCGCGTTCGATATCAGGTTGCGCACCGCAAGCTGAAGGAAAGCGGCGTCGCCGGTCACGCGCGGCAGATCGCCGATCACCCATTCGATGCTTCTTCCCGAGCCTTCCACCTCGACTTCCTGCACGACCGACTTCACGAGCAGGCCGAGATCGACCGGCGCGGGCCGGAGCGCGGCGCGGCCCATCTGCGAGAACGTCAGCAGGTCGTCGACGAGCGTGCCCGCGAAACGCGCAGATTCCAGCATGTTGTTGAGAAACCGCCGGCTCTTGTCCGACATGCGCTCGCCTTCCTGCTCGCGCAGAAGATCGCCGTATCCGGCGATATGGCGCAGCGGCGCGCGCAGATCATGCGATACCGAATACGAGAACGCCTCCAGCTCCTTGTTCGCGCGCGTGAGTTCGGTCGCGAGTTCCGCGCGCTCTTCCGCGCGGCGCAGCACGATGTTCAGCAGCGCGCCGCGCAGTTCGGCGGCGATTTCGAGCTCGCTCTGACGCCACAGCGCCGAATGGCCGCGCACCGTTTCGAGCCACGGCGAAAAGCTCGTGCGCGGCGCGCTCGAGCCATCCGCGCTTTCGATCTTGACCGGCTCGCCCGCCCATTCGATCGTCTGCATCAGTTCGGGACGGAACCAAAGCAAATAGTTGCGGAAGATCTGCGAGACCGGCACCGCGAGCACGCCGCACGCCTTGTCTGCGTGCGCCTTGGCGGGCGGCCATTCGCGCGCGAGCGAATCCGTCGCCCACACGCCGGACGTGTTTTCCGCGAGCCAGTGCGTGAGCGCGCGCACGGTGTCCTCGTCGGGCGTCGCGCCGAGCAGCGTGACCTGATCGTCGAAGACGATCGCCGCGCCCGCGGAACGCGCGAAACTCAGTACGTCGCCCGGCACGGCGCGCAAGCCGGCGACGAAGTTCTCGTGCTCGCCCATCGCCGAAATCAGGCGGCTCATCGTGCGGCGCAGCGCGCTCAGATATTCGCCCTCGGCGCGCTCTTCCTTCGCTTCGATCTGCAAGGACAGCATGTGCCCGAGATGCTCGACCGCGACGCGCGTATTGAACGGCACGATGCGCGCGCTGTGATCGTGACACGAGATGAGTCCCCACAACTGTCCCCGCACGACGATCGACACGGACATCGACGCATGCGTGCCCATGTTGCGCATGTACTCCAGATGCACGGGCGAGAAGCTGCGCAGCGTCGCAAACGTGAGATCGGTGGGGCGGCCGGTGACGGGATTCACGCTCGGCACGAGGCGCGCCGGCGTGTAGTCGACATCGGCGACGAGGCGGATACGGTTCTTCAGATACAGCGCGCGCGCCTGACGCGGAATGTCCGACGCCGGGAAGAACTGATGCAGGAACGACGGATAACTCGCGTCGCGGTCCTCCGCGAGCACGTGGCTGCGGCCTTCCTCGTCGAAGCTATAGAGCATCACGCGGCCGAAGCCCGTGATCGCCCGCACTTCGCGCACGGCGAGCTCCGCGAGCGCCTGCACGCTGCCGCCCTCCTGCAGCCCGCGCGCGAACGTGCGGACGAGCGGATACATCGACGCGAACGCATCGCCCGTCGCGGCGGCGGTCTCCATCTCGACGATGAGCGTGCCGTCATGACGATGTATCGTCACATCGAGGCGCAACGCCTTATCGGACGACGACGGCGCGAGATCGATCGGGCCGATGTAAAGCGGCGCGTCGTCGAGCGCGGACGTGGCGGCCGCCTGCCCGATGCGCTGCGCGCCCGCCGCGCCGAGCACGACATCGAGCGGAGTGCCGAGCAGTTCGTCGACACCCGCGTTCGTCAGCGAGACGAGGTTCTCGCTGACCTGCAGGATGTGCAGATCGTCGGACAGCACGAGCAGAAATCCATGCGGCTGGATGCCGCCGGGAATGTGGATCGGCTCGGCATCGCAGTCCTGGCTGGCGACGCCCGAGCTGAGCGTGCGCCGGCGCGCTTCGGCATCGGGCGGTCCTTGCGATGCTTCGCGCACGGCCCTCGCCCCGATGGGCGGCTCGCTCGCGGACTCGCTCATGAACCCGCTCCCGGCGCGGGCTGCGAATACTCGATGCCGATTGCTTCAGGACACAGCCACGCTTGCAGACTTTCGAACGTCGCGATGGCGGCTTTCACCGCATCGTCGTGAAGGCGTTCGGGCACGCTTGCCGCCGCGGTCTCGCGAAACGCGTTCCACATGCTGCCCGTGCGCGGGCCGTAGCCGTCGAAATACGCGTTGCCGATGCCCGGCGCGAGATCGAGACGCGCGGCCACATGCGGCGCGATGAAGCGGCCGCCGAGCGTGCTGCCTTCCATCACGTACATCGAGCCGATGGCATCGCCGATGTTGTCCATACGCGGCAGGTCATCGCGCGCGCCGGCTTGCGGCAGCGATCCGGCGGACGGCGTTTCACCCGTCAGCGCGGCGAGATCGGCGGCGAGGAGCGACGCCTTGCGGCGCGCATCGAAAAAGTCCGCGAGCGACGACGGCAGGCACGCGGCCGCCGCGTCTTCCCACGGCGCGACGTAACCATAGAATCGTTCGAGCAGCGCGATGTATTCGTCGCGCTGAAGGTCGTCCCGCATCAGGTCGAGCGCATTCTCCAGCCGCGCGTGGCACGCAGCGGTTTCGTTCTTCAGACGGGACAGAAGGTCGAGTGGCATGTTCCGTTGTGTTGGCTTCAGTCCGCAAAGCGGTCATGGGATGCAAGCATCGGAAGGGCTTACCGGTTTGCGCGCTTGTTGAAATACGCGCATCGGTAGAAAAAACGCGGCGAACGTTGCGTTCAAGCCCGCTCCCGATCAACGAATCATTCTACGCAAGCGGCCCGCGCGCTGCCATCCGCGAAGGCTTTTCACCGTTCGGTTCAGCGCTCCTTCGACTGCCCTTCGCCGCTGTTCGCATTCGCATGTTCGTCGCGCTGCGTGTCGCGCTGATAGTCGCCGCCGCCGCGCCGGTCCGTGTCGACGAGACCGTGTTCGAGGTCCTCGTGCGCCTGCTTGCCAACATCGCGCGCGCCATGTTCGCGTTGCGATTCGACGTTCTGATCCGCCTCGTGAGGCAGCGGCGCGTTCGACGCATCGTCGCGCGCCTGCTTCTCGCGATCCTTGCTCGCCATTTCGCGTCCGCGTTCGGGCACGCTCTCCGGGCCCGCGTTCGCCTGCTTCATGTTCGTCTCCTTGTGAACGCTCACTTGCGCGATGCGTTCATGCCAAGCCGCTTCTTCATCTCCGCCGTGAGCCGCTGACGCGCCTTGTCATAGCCCGCCCACGGATCGCTCTTCAGCGCATCGAGCCGCTCGCGCACGTTGCCGATATGCCATTGATCGCCGCTCGTGACGGAATCGAGTTCGTCCCAGGCAAGCGGCATGGATGCGCCGAGCCCCGGCCGCGCGCGCAGCGAGAATGCGGCGACCGTGCTGGAGCCGCGGTTGTTGCGCAGATAGTCGATGAAGATCTTGCCCTTGCGATTCTGCATGCCCATTTTCGCGGAGAAGAGCTTGGGCAGCGTGCTCGCCATATGCTGCGCGACGGCCTGCGAGAAATCCTTCATGTCGTCCCAGCTCGCCTGCTTCGCAAGCGGCACGACCACATGAAAGCCCTTGCCGCCGCTCGTCTTGCAGAACGACGTGAGACCGAGCTCGACGAGCAGATCCTTCGTGAGCTTCGCAGCCTCGATCATGCGTTCCCAGCCGACGCCTTCGCCCGGATCGAGATCGAAGATCATGCGATCCGGCTTCTCGATGTTCGACGCCACCGCGTTCCACGTATGCAGCTCGATCGTGCCCATCTGCGCGGTGCCGACGAGCGCCTGCGACGATTCGATCGTGAGCAGCGGCGGATGTCCCGGATCGATATCGGGATGCTGCGTGATATGCGGAATCGCGAGCTTCGCGCTGTGCTTCTGAAAGAAGAGCTCGCCGCCGATGTCTTCCGGCGCGCGCACGAGCGACACCGGCCGATCCTTCAGATGCGGCAGCATCCAGTCGGCGACCGACGCGTAATACTCGACGACGTCGAGCTTGGTCAGCCCCGTCGATTTGTCGATCACGCGATCCGGATGGCTGATCTTCACGCCTTCGATTTCAGCCGGACTCGCCTTGGCCTTTTTCGCGGCCGTCGTCTTCTTCGCCGCGATTTTCTTTGCCGCGACTTTCTTCGCGGCCACGGGCTCTTCCTTCACGATCTGACGCGCGGGTTTATCGTCCCGCAAACTGACGAACGATGCTTGTCGCACGATGCGCTCCTTGGTCCATTCCGCGAAATTGCATTCGGCCACGAGCTCGGGCTTCACCCAATGCACGGGCGTGCGGCTGCGTTCCTGCGGCTCGCTTGCAAAGGGCATGCGTTGAGTCTCGCGCTTGTCGAGTTCCTTCTTCACCGCGACGAGCGTCGCGTGATCGAAGCCGCTGCCGACGCGCCCTGCGTACTGCAACTTGCCGTCCGTATCGTAGACGCCGAGCAGCAGCGCGCCGAACTGCCCGCGGCTGCCAGAGGGCTCCGAATAGCCGCCGATCACGAATTCCTGGCGGCGTCTGCACTTGAGCTTGATCCACGACGCACTGCGCCCCGAGACATAGGTGCTGTCGATCCGCTTGCCGATGATGCCTTCCAGCGCCATGTCGCAAGCGCTCTTGAGCAGGTCGTCGGCGTGAAAGGCGAAGTCTTGCGAGAAGCGCAGCACCGGATCGTCGAGCGGCTCGATGACCGCCTTCAGGATCGCGCGGCGTTGCACGAGCGGCACGTTGCGCAAGTCGTAGCCGTTCAGATACGGCACGTCGAAGAAATAGACGACGATGTCTTGCGGGCGCCCCACGTCGAATGCGTTCTGCAGCGCCTGGAAGTCGGGCAAGCCGCGCTCGTCGAGCACCACGGCTTCGCCGTCCAGCCAGCCGCTTTCGATATCGAGCTTGTCGAGCGCCTTCACCTGCTTCGAGAACTTCGCGGTCCAGTCGTTGCCGTTGCGCGTATAGATGCGAACTTCGCGCTTGCCCTTCACCGTTTCGATGCGCGCGAGCACGCGATAGCCATCGAACTTTATTTCGTAGCCCCAATCATCTCCGGGCGGCGCGGCATCGACGAGCGTGGCGAGTTGCGGCTTGAGCGTCGCGGGCAGCTTCGCCTTTTGCGCGCCTTCGATCGCCGGTTCGTGCGACAACGTGCGCAACGACTCGGCGTTGCGATTTGCGACGATATCCGGATGCGCGTGACCATTCCCCGCCTTCGCTGCTTTCGCCGAGGTCTTGCGCGCCGGCGCTTTCTTCGCGCCCGCCTTGCGTTCGTTGCGCTCGCGCAGCGCACCGGTTTCGTCGCGTGCGCCGAGCGAATCGGACAGCACGCTGCCGGGTTTCTTCAGCAAGATGTCGTACTCGGCTTCGGGGCGCGCTTCGTCGTCACGCTCCTTGATGAGCAGCCATTGCTCCTTGTCGCCGCTGCCGCGCATGTGGCTTTTCACGAGCGTCCAGCCGCCGTGCAGCTTTTCGCCGTCCAGCGTGAACTTGAGCTTGCCCTTTGCATACTCGCGCGCCGCGTCCTCGACGCTGCCCGATTGCGGCGCCCAGGTCCCGCGATCCCACACGATGACGCTGCCCGCGCCGTAGTTGCCCTCGGGAATCTCGCCTTCGAACGAGCCGTAATCGAGCGGATGATCTTCGACGTGCACCGCCAGCCGCTTCACCGACGGATCGAGACTCGGCCCTTTCGGCACCGCCCATGATTTGAGCGTGCCATCGAGTTCGAGACGGAAGTCGTAATGCAAGCGGCGTGCGTCGTGTTCCTGAATCACGAAGGACAGCGCGCTTTGCGTGGCCTTTTTCGCGCGCGCGCTGCGCTTCGTGGCGCCGGACGGCTCCGGCGTCTTGTCGAAACGCCGCATCCGTTGATAGGTTTCGAGTTTCTCAGCCATCGTCGTTGGGTCGTGCGCTTATGCGCGTTTGCGGCGCGTCGTCTTGCGTGCCGGACGCGCGGTTTCCTCGCCGCTTTCGTCGCCCGAATCGTCATCGGATTGCGCGGCCTTGCCGCCGCGTTTCGCCGCGCCGCCTTTCTTCAGGCTGCGCTTGAGCAGTTCGGACAAGTCGAGGATGTCGGCGGATGCCTTTTCCTCGCCACCTTCGTCGATCTTCATCACCTCGGCAACCTTGCCTTCCTTCACCTTCCTGTCGACGAGCGCCATGATGTCGTCCTTGAAGGTGTCGTGATACTTCGTCGGGTCCCAGGTGTCGCTCATGTCGTCGATGAGACGCTTGGCCATTTCGAGTTCCTTCGGCGTGACGCCGGCCTTTTTCGTGTCTTCGTCCGGGAACTTGAACTGGCTGAAGTCGCGCACTTCGTCGCCCCAGCGCAGTGTGTTGAGCGCGAGCGCGGGGCCGACCGGAATCAGCGCCGCCAGATGTTGCTTGTTGTGCAGCACGACGCTCGCGATGCCGACCTTGCCCGTATCCTTCAGCGCATCGCGAAGCAGCGCGTAGACCTTTTCGCCTTTGCGATCGGGCGCGAGGTAGTACGGCGTATCGAGCGAGAGGAACGAGATCTCGGGCGCATCGACGAAGGCGAGAATATCGACCGTCTGCGTCGATTCGGGATTGGCCGCGCGGATTTCGGCGTCGGTCATCACGACGTACTTGCCCTTCTCATATTCGAAGCCGCGCACGATGTTGTCGCGCGTGACTTCCTTGCCCGTGTTCTTGTTGATCTGCTTGTAGCCGATCGGGTCCATCGAGCGCTTGTCGAGCAGGTTGAAGCCGACCTTCTCCGACTGCGTCGCCGGATAGAGTTGCACGGGCACGTGGACCAGCCCGAAGCTGATCGCGCCTTTCCAGATCATGTGCGGCATTGCGACACCTTCGCTGTCGGATCGAATCGATGGATACGCTCGGGAACATGCGCCCAAGCGTTTCTGCGCGCCGTTTTCAGCGCGGCATCGACAAGATTCGCACAAAGCGTGCCAAGCGGCGCGGGCGTGCGGACGCACGGCGCGCCGGGTCGCCCGCGCTTGCGTGCGGCCGTTCATCTGTAAGCTTTACTGAGGATGAGTTTGCGCGACAAGTTTGCGCGGTTCGGAAAACGAGACAGTTAGTTGCGTATGCGGCATCGAAAAAACGCGCCGGGAAGGCTGGCGCGTCCATCGAGTTACTTGCGGCTCGCGGTGACGGTCAACTGCGTGCCGTCATCGAGCGTGACGGTTTTCTTGGAGCCGGTAGAGGTCGGCATCGAGAAGCGCACGATCTGGCTGAAGCGATTATCGACGGGACATTGCAGGCTCTTGCCGCCCACGGTCACCTTGCTCGTGCCCTTCGGCGCGTATGCGCGAAAGCTGATCTGCACGTTCGCCGCGCCGTTGTCCGCGACGACCGGCGCGAAGCGGATCTGCACTTGCCGCACCGCTTGCCCGTCGGCGCTTTTGGGAACCGACGCCGCCTGCGGGCACCCGTCCGGTACGGCCTGCGCGCCGCTCGGCGCGGTGCCCTGCCAGGTGAAGTCGTCGGTCTGGCCCGAGCGGATGGTGCGCGTTTCCTGCTCGTTGCCGAAATTCTTCGACGCCATCTTCACCGTGTACTTGATGGGGCCGTCATTGGGCGCTTCGGAGAGAACCTTGATGCCTGGCGTCGCGTGGGCGGTCGCTGCGAACAGCGCGAGCGCGGCGACGGAAACGATGCGACGAACGATCAAACGACGATTCATGCCGCCACCTCCGTATCGAGCGCTTGGAAGGAAAGACCGGCGCCGCGAAGCGCCGGCAAGCTGTAGGGCCGATCCAGTCTAGCGCCCCGCCCGCTGGCTCATCCTAGTGGAAAACCCGCGTGAGCAGCAACGTCGATGATGTTCGTCAACACATTCGTCAGAAGCCGGTCAGCACGAGCTTGCCGACCGTGCGCCCTTCTTCCAGAAGGCGATGCGCCTCGCGCAGATTCGCCGCGTTGATCGCGCCGAGATTCTTCCCGAGCGTCGTGCGGATGGTGCCTGCGTCGATCAGCCGCGCCACTTCGGACAGCAGCTTGTGCTGCTCGATCATGTCGGGCGTCTTGAACATCGCGCGCGTGAACATGAACTCCCAGTGAAACGCCGCGCTCTTCGCTTTCAGCAATTCGACGGGAACGGGCTGCGCGTTCTCGACGATCGACGCGATGCCCCCTTGCGGCTTGATGACGTCGGCGGCCGCGGGAAAATGCTTGTCGGTGTCGTTGAAGATCAGCACGTAATCGACTTCGGGAAAGCCGATTGCCTTCATCTGCTTCGGAATGTCGTCGAAGTGATTGACGATGTGATCCGCGCCGAGGTCTTCGGCCCATTTCGCCGATTCGGGCCGCGAGGCAGTGGCGATCACCTGCAATTTCGCGACGCGCTTCGCCAGCTGAATGCCGATCGAGCCGACGCCGCCCGCGCCGCCGATAATCAGCACCGACTTGCCCGCGTCTTTGCCTTCCGCCGACACGCCGAGCCGCTCGAAGAGCGCTTCCCACGCGGTGATCGTCGTGAGCGGCAGCGCGGCGGCGTGGGTGAAATCGAGCGATTTCGGCTTCGCGCCGACAATGCGCTCGTCGATCAGATGAAACTCGCTGTTCACGCCTTGACGCGTAATGTCGCCCGCGTAGTAGACCGGATCGCCGGCCTTGAAGAGCGTCACGTCCGGGCCGACCGCTTCCACGACGCCCGCCGCGTCCCAGCCGAGCACGCGCGGCGTCTCCTCGATCTTGTCTTTCGGCGCGCGCACTTTCGTGTCGACGGGATTGACGGCGATCGCTTCGATTTTCACGAGCAGATCGCGGCCGGTCGGCGTGGGCTTGTCGAGTTCGATATCGACGAGCGATCCGGGATTGGAAATCGGGAGATAGCGGGTCAAACCGATGGCTTTCATTTTTTGCTCCGTCGTGAGTGGACTGGATTCGATCTTAAAGTGCGATCGGTCTTTCGAAAACCGTCATAATCGCTGAAACATTTTTCGGGAAATCCATCGAATGGCGAGCGATCCTGTAACGGAAGACACGACGCGCGAGCGGCTCGATCTGCTCGACGTCGGCCTTTTTGTGCGCGCGGCGGCGCTGGCGAATCTGTCGGCGGCGGCGCGGGAATTCGGCTTGTCGCCGGCGGTGGCGAGCGCGCGCATCGCCGGGCTGGAGCGCATGCTCGGCACCCGGCTTCTGCATCGCACGACGCGGCGGGTCTCCGTCACGCAGGAAGGCGAGATTTTCGCGGCGCGCGCGCGCGAACTGCTCGACGCCGCCGAAGCCGCGCGCGCATCGGTCGGGCGCGCGCGGGCGCATCCGCATGGCCGGCTGCGCGTGACGATGCCGTCTTCGCTCGGCCGCCAGCACATCTCGCCGCTGATTCCGGCGTTTCTGCGCCAGTTTCCCGGCGTGACCGTCGATTTGCGCATGACCGATCAGATCGTCGATCTCGTCGATGAAGGCATCGACCTCGCGATCCGCATCGGCGCGCTGAAGGATTCGACGCTCGTCGCGAAAAAGCTCGCGAGCAACCGGCGCGTGCTGTGCGCATCGCCCGCGTATCTCGCCGAACACGGCACGCCGCGCCATCCCGCCGATCTCGTCGATCACGAATGCGTGATCCTCGCCGATCAGCGCGACTGGAGCTTCGTCACGCCGACGGGCGTCATCGACGTGCGCGTGTCCGGGCGCATCGTGACGGACAACGGCGAAGTGATCCGGGATGCGCTCGCGGCGGGCATCGGCATCGGCCTCAAATCGACGTGGAGCGTCGCGCCCTTGCTCGCGAGCGGCGAACTCGTCACCGTGCTCGACGATTACCCGCTCGCGCAGACCGTCGCGATCTGGGCGGTGTATCCGAGCCGCGCGTTCGTGCCGCCGAAGACGCTCGCGTTCATCGACTTCCTCGCAGTACAGTTCGGCGAGCCGCCTTACTGGGATGTCGATCCGGCGCGCGTGCAGCGCTGAAGGTTCTTTACAATGGCGGTTTCGCCGCCCTTTCCTGCTCTTTTTGATGAACCTCGTCATTCAAAGTCCCAGCGCCATTTCCGATTCGCATCTGCGGCCGCTCGCGGCGCTCGCACGCGCCAAAGAGACGCAGCGCGTCGACGACACCCTTCTGCGTCTCATCGACGCCGATCCGCTGCAGCGCCCCGACATCGACGCTTATTGCGGCACCCATGCGCTCGATTACGCCTTTATCGAAGCGAACGCGAAGCTCGCCGATTTCGGCCTCGTCGCGATGGACATGGATTCGACGCTCATCACGATCGAGTGCATCGACGAAATCGCGGATTTTTGCGGGCTGAAAGCCGAAGTCGCGGCAATCACCGAAGCGTCGATGCGCGGCGAGATCAAGGACTTCAACGAGAGCCTCACGCGCCGCGTCGCGCTCCTCAAAGGTCTCGATGCAAGCGCGTTGGAACGCGTCTACGAAGAGCGCCTGCAACTGTCGCCGGGCGCGGAACGCATGCTCGAAGGCGCGCGCGCGGCGGGCCTGAAAACGCTGCTCGTGTCGGGCGGCTTCACGTTCTTCACCGAGCGTCTGAAGGCGCGGCTCGGCCTCGATTACACGCGCGCGAATACGCTCGAAATCGTCGATGGGAAGCTGACCGGCAAGGTCGTCGGCGAGATCGTGAACGCGGATGTGAAGGCGCGCACGCTCATCGAAACGTGCGCGCAGATCGGCATCGATCCGAAACGCGCGATCGCAATGGGCGACGGCTCGAACGACCTGAAGATGATGGCGGAAGCCGGATTATCGGTCGCGTTCCGCGCGAAGCCGGTCGTGCGGCAATCGGCGAGTCTCGCGTTCAACTTCGTCGGACTCGACGGCTTGTTGCGGCTCTTCTGATCGATGTGAAAACGGCGCCTTCGGGGCGCCGTTTTCATTCAGGCGAACGCCTTGGCGAGCGCGGCTTCGAGATCCGCGCGCAAATCCGCTTCCGCTTCGAGACCGACGTAGAAACGCACCAGCACGCCTCCGTGCGGCCATTGCGACGCGGTGCGCATCGAGCGGATGTTGTACGGCATCGCGAGGCTGTGCGCGCCGCCCCAGCTCCAGCCGATCGAGAACAGTTCGAGCGCTTCGACGAACGCATCGACTTGCGCGCTCGTGTAGCGGCCATCGAAGACGATCGAAAACAGCCCGCCCGCACCGCCCTTGAAGTCGCGCGCAAAGAACGCGTGGCCGGGACAATCCTCCAGCGCCGGATGCAGCACCGCCTTCACTTCGGGCCGCGTCTTGAGCCACTGGGCGAGCGCGTACGCGGTGCGGTCGTGCGCTTCGTAGCGCACTTTCATCGACGGCAGGCTGCGCAGCACGAGCGACGCATCGTCCGCCGACACGCCGATGCCCATACGCATCCGCGCGCGTTTGAGCTTCTTGTGCAGTTCCTCATCGCGCGTGATGGTCGCGCCCATCAGGATGTCGCTGCCGCCCGACTGATATTTCGTCAACGCCTGCACGGAAATGTCGACGCCATGCTCGAACGGCTTGAACGCGAGGCCCGCGGAAAACGTGTTGTCGATCGCCGTGACGATGCCCTTCGCGCGCGCGACGGCGACGATCGCCGGCACGTCCTGCACTTCCATCGTCACCGAGCCGGGCGCTTCGAGCCAGATCAGCTTCGTGTTCGGACGGATCGAATCGGCGATGCCCGCGCCGGTCATCGGATCGTAATAGGTCACTTGCAGCCCGAAATCGGCGGCGAGCCAGTCGGCGTGATCGCGATTCGGACCGTAGGCGTTGTCGGGCACGAGAACGTGATCGCCCGCTTTCACGAGACCGAAGTAGATGTTGGAGATCGCGGCGAGCCCCGACGGCTGCAGCAGCGCGAATTCGCCGCCCTCGATCGCGGCGAGACGCTGCGCGAGCGCGATGGTCGTCGGCGTGCCGTGCAGGCCGTAGCGCCACTTCGAATCGTCGCTCCAGACGAGCGAGCGCATCGAGGCGAGATCGGGAAACACGACCGTCGATGCGCGCGCGACCGGCACCGAGAACGACTCGAAGCCGGGCGTGATGCGGTCTTCAGGCTGAACGATGCGGGTTTGCAGATCGCGGTCCTTGCTGCTGGAATCAGTCATGGCTTTGCAATACGGAATGAAAAGAGACCGCCGCCGGAACGCCCGGCGGGGTGAAGACAGAGCGAATCATTCGCCGATGATGACGTTGCTCGTGCCGCCCACGGCATTCTTGGGCGGCGCGGGCGGCGCAGGTTCCAGCGACGGCGCGGGCGGCGCCTTCGCGGTGCCCGTCGCGGGCAAGGTCTTGCCGGCCGCGGCGGGCCGCAGATCGAACGGCTGCGGGTTCGAATCGTCCGGGTTCATGCGCTCGCCGGACACGCTGCCGTCCGCCGCGAACTTGCCGACCCAGTTGCCCGTGATGTGCGTGCCGTCGTTCGATTCCTCGATTTCGAGCGTGTCGCCGTCGCGGTCGCCCGCGACGAGAATCACGTTCGGGCTGCCGGCGAACCGGTACTCGCCGTGCACGCCGGAGGGCTCGTCGGTTTTCGCGCCGAGTTTCATCTCGATCTGCTTGTCGCCGAGCGTGCCGACGTAGCGAGGAAACTTCGCGTACTCCGGATTCGGCGTGAGCGGCTTCAGCGGCGGCAGGGCAAGTTCCTTGATCGCGGCTTGCGCGCCGTGCGCGTCGGCACCCGCTGGCTCGCGTGCGTTCTGTGCCTGCACGCCGGTCTGGCCCGCCGGCATCGGCGAATTGCACGCGGCAAGCGCGGCGAAGATCGTCAAGGCCGCGACCGTCCGCGGCCCTTTCATGCTTGGCATCATCCGTGAGTCCTTCAAATGCGCTCGAAGATCGCCGCGATGCCCTGGCCGCCGCCGATGCACATCGTCACGAGCGCGTAACGCCCGCCGATGCGCTGCAGTTCGTACAACGCCTTCACGGTGATGAGCGCGCCGGTCGCGCCGATCGGATGCCCGAGCGAAATGCCCGAGCCGTTCGGATTGACCTTCGCGGGATCGAGCTTCAGTTCCTGCGATACGGCGCACGCCTGCGCGGCGAACGCCTCGTTTGCTTCGATGACGTCGAGATCGTCGACGGAGAGGCCCGCGCGCTCCAGCACCTTCTGCGTCGCGGGAACCGGGCCGATGCCCATGATCTTCGGATCGACGCCCGCGTGCGCGTACGCGACGAGCCGCGCGAGCGGTTTCGCGCCGCGCTTTTCCGCAACCGAGCGCTCCATCAGCACGACGGCCGCGGCCGCATCGTTGATGCCCGACGCGTTGCCCGCCGTCACCGTGCCGTTTTCCTTCGCAAAAACCGGCTTGAGCTTCGCGAAGTCTTCGGCGGTGGCGTTCAGGCGAACGTGCTCGTCGCGGTCGAACACGGTGTCGCCTTTCTTCGAAGCGAGCGTGATCGGCAGAATCTGATCCTTGAAATAGCCGGCTTCGATCGCTTTCGCCGCGCGCCGGTGCGATTCGAGCGCGAGCGCGTCCTGCATCTCGCGCGTGATGCCGAACTTCGCCGCGACGTTCTCGGCCGTCACGCCCATGTGGATCTTGTCGAACGGGTCGTTCAGCGCGCCGACCATCATGTCGACGATGCGCGTGTCGCCCATGCGCTGGCCGAAGCGCGCGGCGGGCATGATGTACGCCGCGCGGCTCATGCTTTCCGCGCCGCCGCCGATGGCGACATCGGCATCGCCGAGCAGAATGGACTGCGACGCCGACACGATCGCCTGCAAGCCCGAGCCGCACAAACGGTTCACCGTGAGCGCGGGCGCGTGCTGCGTGACGCCGCCGTCGAGCGCCGCGACGCGCGCGAGATACATGTCGCGCGGCTCCGTATGCACGACGTTGCCGAACACGACGTGACCGACTTCATCGCCCGCGACGTTCGCGCGGGACAGCGCTTCGCGCACGACGCGTGCACCGAGATCGGTCGGGCTGAAGTCCTTCAGCGAACCGCCGAAATCGCCGATCGCCGTGCGCACGCCGCTTACCACCACCACTTCACGTTGCATGTTGTCGTCTCCTTCGTTTGAGGTTCGGCTATTCTGCCAGCGCGCGCTCGACCTCGTCCTTTCGCGGGATTGGCGCCACTGCGCCAAAACCTTGCGTCGACAAAGCCGCGGCGACGTTCGCGTAGCGCGCCGCGGCGAAAGGATCGTCGCCTGCAACGATGCGCGCGATGAACGCGCCGCCGAAGCAGTCGCCCGCCCCCGTCGCATCGACCGCCTGCACGACGCGGCCCGGCACCACGCGCCGCTCGTCCGGCGTCGCGATATACGCGCCTTCCTTGCCGAGCTTCAGCGCGACGACCTTCGGACCGAGTTTCAGCAGCGCATCGACGATCGCGTCTTTGTCTTCGTGGCCGGTGAGCAGCGTGACGTCGTCCCAGCTCGGCAGGCAGATGTCGGTTGCGCGGATCGCTTCGAGCATGACCGCGCGGGCGCGCGCGAGCGGCCACAGCTTCAGCCGCAGGTTCGTGTCGAAGCTGACCTTGACGCCGTGCGTGCGCGCATGGTCGATCGCGGCGAGCGCGGCATCGCAGGCGGCCACGCCGATCGCGAGACTGATGCCCGACAGATGCACGACCTTCGCGGCGGCGATCGCATCGAGCGGCAAGTGCGACGGCGCGTAGCGGCTCGCCGCCGAACCCGCGCGCAGATAGTCGAAGCGATGCCCGCTCTCGCCGTGCGACACGAAATAGACGCCCGTGGGCGCATCGTGATCGACGCGCACCGTCGACGTATCGACGTTTTCCGCGCGCCACAGATCGAGCAGCAATTGCCCGAAGTGATCGTTGCCGACCGCGGACACGAAGCCCGTCGCCGCGCCCTGGCGCGATGCCGCGATCAGGAAGTTGGAGACGTCGCCGCCGAAGCCTTGCAGATAGTTCGGCTGATCGCGCGTCGACTGATTGAACTCGATCATGGCCTCGCCGAGCGCGAGGACGTGCGGCATCCCTGGCATGGCTTTAGACCTCGCCCCAGAGATCGTGGCCATCGGCGCCGGTGATCTTCACCGACACGAAGTCGCCGGCCTTGTAGCGCTTCGATGCCTTCGTCGTCGGCGCGATGTACACGACGCCGTCGATTTCCGGCGCGTCCGCCGCCGTGCGGCCGATGCCGCCTTCCGCGCCCACTTCATCGACGAGCACTTTGAGCGTCTTGCCGACCTTCTTCTTCATGCGCTTCGCGGACAGTTCTTCCGCGAGTTCCATGAAGCGCGCGCGGCGATCCTCGCGCACTTCGTCGGGCAACGCGCCGTCGAGTTCGTTCGCCGTTGCGCCTTCGACCGGCGAATACGCGAAGCAGCCGACGCGATCCAGATCCGCTTCCTTCAGGAAATCCAGCAGCGTCTGAAACTGCTCTTCCGTCTCGCCCGGAAAGCCCGCGATGAACGTGCTGCGAATCGTCAGATCGGGACAGATTTCGCGCCATGTCTTCACGCGCTCGAGCACCTTTTCCGCGTTCGCCGGGCGCTTCATGCGCTTCAGCACTTCGGGATGCGCGTGCTGGAACGGCACGTCGAGATACGGCAGAACGTGGCCGCGCAGCGGGCCTTCGGCCATCATCGGGATGACTTCGTCGACGCTCGGATACGGATACACGTAATGCAGGCGCACCCACGCGCCGTACTGCGCGGCGAGTTCGCCGAGTGCGCCGACGAGCTCGGTCATGCGCGTCTTGAGCGGCTTGCCATTCCAGAAACCCGTGCGGTATTTCACGTCGACGCCGTACGCGCTCGTGTCCTGCGAAATCACGAGCAGTTCCTTCACGCCGGACTTGAACAGATTTTCGGCTTCCAGCATGACTTCGGCGACGGGGCGCGAGACGAGATCGCCGCGCATCGACGGGATGATGCAGAACGTGCAGCGATGGTTGCAGCCTTCCGAAATCTTCAGGTAAGCGTAGTGGCGCGGCGTCAGCTTGATGCCGGCGGGCGGCACGAGATCGGTGAACGGATCGTGCGGTTTCGGCAGATGCGTATGCACCGCGTTCATGACTTCGTTGGTCGCGTGCGGACCGGTGACGGCCAGCACTTTCGGATGCACTTCCTCGATGAGGCCCGAACCGCTCGCGCTCTTTTTCGCGCCGAGACAGCCGGTCACGATGACCTTGCCGTTCTCGTTCAACGCCTCGCCGATGGCGTCGAGGCTTTCCTGCACGGCTTCGTCGATGAAGCCGCAGGTGTTGACGACGACGAGGTCCGCGCCGTCATAGGTGCCGGAGATTTCGTAACCTTCGGCGCGCAACTGCGTCATGATCTGCTCGGAATCGACGAGCGCTTTCGGGCAGCCGAGCGACACCATGCCGATTTTCGGCGCGGGCTTCGTCCTGGCAAGTGAATCGATTGAATCGATTGAATCTAAAGAATTTTTCACGGGGAAGAGTGTCTTGTGGGAGCGCAAGAGGCCAATCCACTATTTTACATCGGCGAGCCGCGGACACGGCTCGGCCCCCTTTTCCTTTGTCTCATTCCGATTGAAGCTGGCGCGCAGCAAACTCGAGCGAATCCGCGGCTTCCCGCGTCTCTCATTGCTTCGAATCACACATCGGTTTCATGCTCGACTACTCAGCGCTGCGCCATTTCAATCCGCTCTTCGTCACGCCCTGCTACTCGGGCCAAGTGACGTCCGGCTACGCCACCAGCATGCTCGCGCTCACCAACGAGCTCTGGCGCCTCGGCGTGCGAGGCTCGATGCGCATCTGCGCCGGCGAAAGTCTCGTCACGCGCGCGCAATGAAGCCGTCGCGCATTCTCTGATGCATACGGAGCACACGCATCTCTTCTGGATCGATGCCGATATCGGCTTCACGCCGGAGCAGGCGCTGCGTCTGCTGCTCGCGGGTCGCGATGTCGTCGCCGGCGTGTATCCGCTCGAGCGCATCGACTGGACGGGCGAGATTCCCGCCGGGCTCACGCAAGCGCAGTTTCTCGAACGGGCGTTGCGCTATCCGGTGAATTTGCATGACGGCGCGCGCCTCGAAGTGGACGACGACGGCTTCATGAAAGTGGACGAGGCGCCGACGGGCTTCATGTGCATACGCCGCGCGGTGCTCGAAACGATGATCGCGCGCATGCCCGAGTTGCGCTACGTGCCCGACGCGCCGCCGGATTCGCCGTTGCACGGCTACTGCCATCGCTTCTTCGACGTGATGGTCGAGCCGGAAACCGGGCGCTATCTTTCCGAGGACTACGCGTTTTGCCGCCGCTGGCGGGATTCTGGCGGAAAGGTGTACGTGGATGCACGCTCGACACTGGAGCACCACGGCGCCTATACGTATCGCGGCGATTTCGGCGCGGCGCTGGCGTACGATTCGACGAAAGCCGTGGGCGGGCAATGAACGGACGGCGCGCGAGCGCTCACGCCGAGGCGCGCAAGCCTCGACGCCCGCACGCGCCCTCGAACCGGACTACTTCTTTTCCGTCGACGAAGGCGTGGGCGTCGGGAACGGAAACGTGTTGAACATCGACTTCGCCTGCGACTGCATCTGCTCCTGCATCTGCACGAACATGTTTTTCGACTGCTCGATGTAGCTCGTCATCATGCCCTGCATCATCGGCGCCTGCATGTTCATGAACTGCGACCAGACTTCGGGGTTGAGCGCGTTGCCGTCGTAGATGCCCTTGCTCTGCTCGGTCAGCTTCTGCTGGATGTCGATGAACGCCTGGATGTTCTTCTCCAGATACGTGCCCATCATGCCCTGCATCGCGTGGCCGTAGAAACGGATGATCTGCGAGAGCATCACCGACGAGAACATCGGCAGGCCGCCGCTCTCTTCTTCCAGAATGATCTGCAGAAGGATGCTGCGCGTGAGGTCGTCGTTGGACTTCGCGTCGAGCACCTTGAAATCTTCCTGATCGAGCACGAGCTGTTTCACATCCGACAACGTGATGTAGGTGCTCGTTTCCGTGTCGTACAGCCGACGGTTTGGATACTTTTTGATGAGTCGTTCGGCGGGTTTCTTTGTAGTAGTAGTGGTGGTCATTTAACGCCTTTAAACGCAAAACTTTACTGCGATGGCAGCAAGCAGGTCTTGCGTTGTCGCAAAAAAGCGCTGCTGCATGTTCGCCGCATCGTTGATAAATCCGGCGAGTGGTGACTTCCCGCGCGCGTTTCGGCGTTGCGGGAAGCCGCCGCCCGTCAGCCCATATGCAAGCCGCCGTTCAGCGAGAAGTCCGCGCCGGTCGCGAAGCCCGATTCTTCGGACGCGAGCCACGCGCAGATCGAGCCGATTTCGTCCGGGGTGCCGAGACGGCGCACCGGAATGGTCGCGACGATCTTCTCCAGCACTTCCGGACGGATCGCCTTCACCATGTCCGTGCCGATATAGCCCGGCGACACCGTGTTGACCGTCACGCCCTTGGTGGCCACTTCCTGCGCGAGCGCCATCGTGAAGCCGTGAATGCCGGCCTTGGCGGTCGAGTAGTTCGTCTGGCCGAACTGGCCTTTCTGCCCGTTCACCGAAGAAATGTTGATGATCCGGCCCCAGCCGCGCTCGACCATGCCGTCGATGACCTGCTTCGTCACGTTGAAGAGGCTCGTCAGGTTCGTGTCGATGACGGCGGTCCAGTCTTCGTGCGTCATCTTGCGGAACACGACGTCGCGCGTGATGCCCGCGTTATTCACGAGGACATCGATCTCGCCGACTTCGGCCTTGACCTTGTCGAACGCGTTCTTGGTCGATTCCCAGTCGCCGACGTTGCCTTCCGAGGCGATGAATTCGAAGCCGAGCGCCTTCTGGTCTTCCAGCCATTTCACCCGGCGCGGCGAATTCGGACCGCAGCCCACGACGACCGTAAAGCCATCTTTAAGCAGGCGCTGGCTGATGCTGGTGCCGATGCCGCCCATCCCGCCGGTTACATACGCTATACGCTTCGCCATTCCTCACTCCATTTTCGTTATGCGGACGGCGATCTCCTTGCCGCCCGCTGGCCCTTCCCAATCCCGCCAGTGACTATCTGTGACTTGTTACGGACGTTCCACCGCCAGCGCGACACCCATGCCGCCGCCGATGCACAGCGACGCCAGACCCTTCTTCGCATCGCGCTTCTGCATTTCGTGCAGCAGCGTGACGAGAATCCGGCAGCCCGACGCGCCGATCGGATGACCGATCGCGATCGCCCCGCCGTTCACGTTGATCTTCGACTGATCCCAGCCCATCTGCTTGTGCACCGCCAGCGCTTGCGCCGCGAACGCCTCGTTGATTTCCATCAGATCGAGATCGTTCACGCTCCAGCCCGCACGCTCCAGACAGCGCTTCGACGCCGGCACCGGGCCCATGCCCATGATCTTCGGATCGACGCCCGCGTTCGCGTACGCCTTGATGCGCGCGAGCGGCGTCAAGCCGAGCGCTTCGGCCTTTTTCGCCGACATCACGACGACCGCCGCCGCGCCGTCGTTGATGCCCGATGCGTTTGCAGCGGTGACGGTGCCTTCCTTCGAGAACGCCGGCTTCAGGCCCGCGAGCGCTTCGGGCGTCACGCCGTGACGCACGAATTCGTCGGTGTTGAATTGCAGCGGCTCGCCTTTACGTTGCGGAATCGCGACCGGCACGATTTCGTCGTTGAAGCGGCCCGCTTTCTGCGCGGCTTCCGCCTTGTTCTGCGACAGCGCCGCGAAT
>NZ_JFHD01000029.1 GCF_000698575.1 Caballeronia zhejiangensis | reverse complement strand
AGAAAGAAGCGGGGCTTTTTTGCTTTGCTACGCCGCTACGAGACGGCAAGCACGATGCTTACAGGCAAGCCTGAATATCGCCGGTTGCCTGACTGCCGGCAGCGCCCGAGGCGCGGAAACCGACCCACGTACCGGAGCCCGAGCGCGCTGGCTGCACCACCGCGGCGGCGCCATTCGGCGGCTGCTGGCCGGGCACATAGACGTCGACGCCCTGATTGTTGGCGAGCGTGTTCTGCGACACGACCTGCTGCTGTGACTTTTCGGCCCACTTTTGCGCGATGCACTGCGCGACGACATTGGGCGCCTGCTTGCTCATGCCGACTTGTTGCACGTTGGCGGGCGGCTGTGCGGCACAAGCCGAGAGCGCGACGGCCAGGCCGAGGAGAGGGATAAGTTTCACGTGACCTCCTTGTAGAGTCGCTCACGAGACGAGCGGGTTATAAGAGTTACGCGAAAGTCTCAGATATCTGAATCGTGGCCGTGTTCCGCGTTGGTTCTGCAAGAGCTGTCGCGGCCGGCGTCGTCCTAATGTGACGCACTGGCGCCCAGCAAGGGTTTCAAGGTTGGCCAGACGTTTTCCAACAGCAAAGGCTGGGCCTGCACCGTCGGATGAATCTGGTCCGCCTGGAACATGGCGGGCTTGTCAGCGATGCCGGCAAGCAGGAACGGCACGAGCGGCACGTTCTTGTCCTTCGCGATGCGCTCATAGACGGCGTGGAACTTTTGCGTATAGTCCGGGCCGTAATTGGGCGGGACGTACATGCCGATGAGTAAAACCTTCGCATGCGCCGCCTGCGAGGCATCGACGATGCTGCGCAGATTCGTCTCCGTCGTCGCGAGCGGCACGCCGCGCAGCGCATCGTTCGCGCCGAGTTCGACGATCACGACCGCGGGCTTCAGGCGAGAAAGCACCGCGGTCAATCGTGCGCGCCCGCCGCTCGTGGTGTCCCCGCTGATGCTCGAATTGGCGACGCTATAATCGAAACGCTCCTTCGCAAGCTTGTCGCGCAAGAGGTTGACCCAGCCGGTGTCGCGCGGCAGGCCGTATTCGGCCGACAGGCTGTCGCCCAGCACGACGATCGCGGGCTTCGGTTGCGCTGCGGCTTGCGCATCGGCGGCATGCGCTGTCGCCGAACATGCCGCCATCAACAGGATCGCCGGCACGAGGCCGCGCAAGTTAATTTTCAGAGTTTCCATGCAAAACAATATCGAGCCGGTCATCGAAGTTCGGGGGTTAAGCAAGCGAGTGAAGGACGCAACGGGCGAGCTCACGATTCTCGATCAGATCGATCTGTCGATCGCGAAGGGCAGCAGCGTCGCGATCGTCGGTGCATCGGGCTCGGGCAAGTCGACATTGCTCGGCCTGCTCGCCGGATTGGACAGCGCGAGCGAGGGCTCGGTTCGTCTGCTCGGCAAGGAGCTGTCGAACCTGAACGAAGACGAACGGGCCGCGCTCAGAAGCGGCGCGGTCGGCTTCGTGTTTCAGTCGTTCCAGTTGATGCCGCATCTGACCGCGCTCGAAAACGTGATGCTGCCGCTCGAACTGCGCGCCGAGATGCCTCACGGCGAGATCGCGGCGCGCGCCCGCTCGCTTCTCGATCAGGTCGGTCTCGCGCAGCGCACGGGCCACTATCCGAAGCTGCTTTCCGGCGGCGAACAGCAGCGCGTCGCGCTCGCGCGTGCCTTCGTCACGCATCCGGCCGTGCTCTTCGCCGACGAACCCACGGGTAGCCTCGATGCCGCCACGGGCTACGCGATCATCGACCTGATGTTCGAGATGAACCGCCGCAACGGCGCGACGCTCGTGCTCGTCACGCACGACGCCGAACTCGCCGAGCGCTGCGACGCGACGGTGACGATCGAAGCGGGGCGGCTCGTCAACGGCATCGGCGTATAAAAAAACCCGCGACGCCGAAGCGCCGCGGGCCACCTTCTTCAACGCGCGCTTCAGCGCTTCAAAGCCTCACGCGCACGCGCGATCAACGCGGATGTCGACGAATCGTGCTTGGCCGGATCGGCGCTCGCGGCGGTGATATCGGCCTCGACGACCTTGCCGAGAATCTTGCCGAGCTCCACGCCCCACTGATCGAACGAGTTGATGTCCCACACCGTGCCCTGCACCAGCACCTTGTGCTCGTAGAGCGCGATGAGCGCGCCGAGCGACTGGGGCGTGAGCGCGTCGAGCATGATGGTCGTCGTCGGACGGTTGCCGGGGAAGCTCAGATGCGTCGCCAGTTCCTCCTTGCCCGGACCCGCGACCTTCTTCGCTTCTTCGAGCGTGCGGCCGAGCATGAGCGCCTCGCTCTGCGCGAAGCAGTTGGCGAGCAGCTTCGCGTGATGATCGACGAGCGGATGCTCCGGCGTCAGCACGGCGATGAAGTCGATCGGAATGATCGTCGGTCCTTGATGCAGCATCTGGAAGAACGCGTGCTGGCCGTTCGTGCCAGGCTCGCCCCAGATCACGGCGGCGGTCGGGTAATCGACCATCTTGCCGTCGAGACGCGCCGACTTGCCGTTGCTCTCCATTTCGAGCTGCTGGAGATACGAAGGCAGATAGTGCAGCGCCTGCGAATACGGCGCGACGAGATCGCTCTGCGAACCGAAGAAATTGCGATACCAGATGCCGATCATGCCCATCAGCACCGGCAGGTTCTTGTCGAGCGGCGCGGTGCGGAAGTGCTCGTCCATCGCGGCCGCGCCTTGCAGCAGCGCGTCGAAATTCTGCGGACCCACCGACAGCATGATCGACAGCCCCACCGCCGACCACAGCGAGTAGCGTCCGCCGACCCAGTCCCACATCTCGAAGACGTTTTCCTTCGCGATGCCGAACTTGACCACTTCAGCCGGATTCGCCGACACGCCGACGAAATGCTTCGCGAGCTGATCTTCGGGGCAGCCGGACTTCAGGAACCAGTCGCGCATCGAATGCGCGTTCGTCATCGTTTCGAGCGTCGTGAAGGTCTTTGAGACGACGATCGCGAGCGTTTCTTCGGCGTCGACTTGCTGAAGGACGTTCCAGAGATCCGCGCCGTCGACATTCGATACGAAATGCGTGTCCAGATCCTTCGACGCCAGATGATGCAGCGCGTGCACGACCATCTTCGGCCCGAGATCCGATCCGCCGATGCCGATATTCACAACATGGCGAATGCGCTTGCCGGTATAGCCCGTCCACGAGCCGTCGCGAACCTTGTCGGCGAAGGCGGCCATCTTGGCCTTTTCCTTCTGCACCTGTTCGTGGAAGGGCGCATCCGGCGACTGCGCGCGCAGCGCGGTATGCAGCACGGCGCGATGTTCGGTGATGTTGACGATATCGCCACGGAACATCGCGTCGCGGCGTTCGGTGACTTTCGCCTGCCGCGCGACTTCGACGAGCAGCTTGAGCGTTTCGTCCTTCACGCGGTTCTTCGAAAAGTCGATGGCGAGGCCGCCGCCCGCGAAAGTGAGGCGCTCGGCGCGCGTCGGCGCGGTGTCGTTCTGCGGCGCGAACCAGTCGCGCAGGCGCTCGCCGGAGATGGCATCGTAATGCGTCTGGAGCGCCGACCAGGCAGGAAGCGAGTTGAGCATCGAGTTTTGGGTCATGAGCGGTCCGTTAGTCTGAAGGTGACAGAGGAATACGTTCGTGCGATTGCGGCTCGCCTGCCTGTGCGTCGTGTCTGGTGAACGCGACTGAAGCAGATGTGAGCGGCCGCGGTTGCCCGAATCAAAAAAGAGTATAGCGACGATGCATGAACGGATGCTTGCAAAGCGTCACGGCGGCCTTGCAATGGGACGCGCGAAAACCGTCAGTTGCGCGCGTGCTCCGCGTAAAAGCGGCGGTTGATGAGACTTCGCACGACGGGCGCGAGTTCTCCGGCAGTCAATCCGGCCGGGCCGATGCCGCCGTCGCTGAGCGTCTGCGCGGCGAGGCCGTGCAGCCAGACGCCCGCGAGCGCCGCTTCGTATGCAGGGAGCTTCTGCGCGAGCAATGCTCCGATCAATCCGCCGAGCACGTCGCCGGTGCCGCCCGTGGCGAGTCCCGCGTTGCCGGTCGGATTGACGGCGACGCGGCCATCGGGCGAGGCGATCACGGTGCCGGAGCCCTTGAGCACCGCAATGGCCGCATAGCGCGCGGCGAGCTGGCGCGCGGCCGCGATGCGATCGGCCTGAACGGCTTTCGCGTCGGTTTGCAATAGACGCGCGGCTTCCAGCGGATGCGGCGTGAGGATGCACGGATCGCCCTGCGCGCCGCGCGCCGCGACGGCGGAGGCGAGCGCGTCGTCTTTCGCGATGAGATTGAGCGCGTCGGCATCGAGCAATTTCGGGACATCGAGCTTCAGCGCGTCGGTCAGCACCGTTTTGGCGCGCTCGCTCGGGCCCATGCCGCAGCCGATGGCGAGCGCGTCCATCCTGTCGAGCGCGAGGTCATCGACGTGATGCAGCATCAGCTCGGGATGCGGCGGATCGTAAGGCGGAAAGCCTTCGCCAAGAAACGCGACGTGCACCTTGCCCGCGCCGCCGTAGAGCGCCATGCGCGCGGCGAGAACCGGCGCGCCGCACATGCCGGTATCGCCGCCGACCACCGCGAGCGAGCCGAACGTGCCTTTGTGGGTCGCGTTGTCGCGTGGCGGCATGCATGCGCCGAATAGCGCGGGCGCGTTGAGCACGATCGACGGCGCCGCGCTTGCATCGACTTCCAGCGTCGAAACGAAAAGGCGTCCCGTCAGATCGCGGCCCAGCGACGTGAAATGCCCCGGCTTCGCGCCGATGAAGGTGATCGTGTCCGTTGCGCGCACGGCTTCGCCGCCGTTCACGGGCGCGCCGGTGTCGCTGTTCAGGCCGCTCGGGACGTCGAGCGCGAGCACGCGCCCCGACGCGCGCGCGCGGCGCGTCATGCGCGCGGCGATTTCCGCGAACACGCCTTCGAGCGGCCGCGTGAGACCGATGCCGAACATGCCGTCGACGAGCCAGCCGACGCCGTCGAACGAGGCGGGCGGCTTGTCGTCGATCGAGACGCCGGCCGCGCGCGCCGCGTCGAGCGCCCAGCGCGCGTCGTCGGGCTTCACTTCGACGGGCATGCACACGCGCACCGGAATGCCCGCGCGATGCAGGCGCTCGGCCATCACGAGCGCGTCGCCGCCGTTGTTGCCGGGGCCGGCCGCGAGCCACACCGGCAACGCACGCGAATCCGGATCGTGCTCCAGCGCATCGATGACGCATTGCGCGGCGGCCGCGCCCGCGCGCGCCATCAGCGTATGCGGCGGCAGCGCGGCGGCTGCGCGCGCTTCGAGCGTGCGCAGCTCGGCGAGCGTCAGAAGCGTGAGCGGATCGTCTTTGGGAGTGAAATAGGGCGAGCGGGCAGCGGTCATGGCGGCGGGCGGGAAAGCGCTTTGGAAACCCGGCGTCCGCAGCATTCGTGCCCGTCGCAGCGCGCTGCTAGAAGCGTTCGGGGCTCAGCGCGGCAAGGGTATCGGCGGGAACATCGGGCGTAACGCCGGAAACGAGATCCGCGATCACTTTAGCAGACCCGCACGCGAGGCCCCAGCCCGCCGGGCCGTGCGCGGCGTTCACGAAAAGCCGCGGATGGCGCGTCGCGCCGACGAGCGGCAGGCCGTCGGCGGTGACGAGGCGCAGCCCTTCCCACGCGCGCGCAGCGGAGACGCGCGCCGCGCCCGGAATCCAGTCGTGCGTGCCTTGGCCGAGCAGATCGAGCGCGCGGCGCGAGAGCGAGGCGTCGAGCGGCTTGTCGGCCTTGGACGCGCTCTGGAACACGCCCGCGCCGCCCACGCGCAGCCGCTGGTTGATGCGCGTCATCGTGATGCGCTTGATCGAATCGACGACCGTCAGATGCGGCGCGCGCTCCTCGTACGCGACGGGCGCGGTGAGCGTATGCACGCGCAGCGGAAAGAGCGACGACGCCGACTTGGAGCCGCCGATGAGCCCCGGCGTGCCCGTGCCCGCCGCGACGACGATGGCGTCCGCCGTGATGAGCTCGACATCGGCGCTGCGCTTTTTGCCTTCGTGGGGACCGGCGAGCTGGACGGCCGCGCGGCCATCGTCCAGACGCAGCGACGCCACCGCGCGATGCATGCGGAACTGCACGCCGCCGTCTTCGAGCACCTGCTTCAGTTGCTTGGTGAAGAGCGGGCAGTTCGCGGTGCGCTCGTCGGGCAGCAGCACGCCGCCCGCGAATTCCGGGAAATCCGGCACGGAAGGCTCGATGGCGACGCATTCCTCGGGCGTCAGCAGTTGATGCGCAACGCCGCAACTTCTGAGCAGATCGATGGCCGGCTGCGCGTCTTCGAGCTCGCGCGGCTGCCTGAAGACGTGCAGCACGCCGCGGCGCTGCTCGAAATCGAGTTCCAGCCGGCTTTCGATGTCCGCGAGCACGCGCCGCGACACATCGACGAGCGGCTGCAGATGTGCGTACTGCGCCGCGAACGCCTCGGGATCGCGCAGCGTCGCGAGCTGCTTCAGAAAATCGCGCGCGGCCGAGTCGAAGCCGGTCTTGACCACCATGCCGCTTTGCTTCGAGCGGCTCGACGCCATGAACGTCGGCCCGAACCAGACATCGAGCGGCGAGGGCAGCAGCGCGCCGCCCTGGCCGTAGGTGGCGCCTTGCGCGACGGTCGCGTGGCGCTCGACCACGCACACGCGATGACCGGCCGCATGTAATTGACAGGCGGTGGCGATGCCGGCGATTCCTCCGCCGATGACGATGACATCCATGACTTTTTGTGCCCGAAGGCGCGAGATTGCAGTGCGGCGTGACGCTCGGGCACGGACGCCCGGCTGCTGCGTTGACGGTGAAACGACAGGCTGGCGGCGTGATTCGGCACGCGCCGTACCCGAAGAAAGCGCGCCATGATAGCGCCAAAATCGTTTGCGGGGGACGGCGAGCCGGGCGCTCATGTGGCCCGCGGCACGCTCGATCCCCGATGGCCGGCCCGGCGCGGACAATTTCGGGATGCGCGACGATCCGTTTCGCGTCGCCGCTGCACCGTGGCGCGCCACGCGGACGGACCGCCCCGGCCGATTTCGAGACGCTTCCGGGTTATAATCGCGGTCTTCCTTTCGCCTCACGCCGTTTAGCGTGCTCGAGTCCGAATTTGCGAATATCCGGTTTGCAAAAAGCGATCGAGCGTCGCGCGAGCGGCACACAGACGTCATCGACGCACCGTCACAATGGCCCACTTCTCGTGTTTCCCCGGCGCTTCGGCCCTCTCCGATTTCCGTCAGACCCGCCTTCTCGAAACGCTCGCCCGCATCGACGCGAACATCGTCGGCGTGCGCGGCCAGTTCCTGCATTTCGTCAACGCGTCCGAGCCGCTCACCGACGATGACAACAGCCGCATCGCCGCGCTGATGCACTACGGCGCGCCGTTCGCGGACTCGAAAGAGCGCGGTCATGTCGAGACGTTCATGGTCGTGCCGCGCTTCGGCACGGTCTCGCCGTGGGCGAGCAAGGCGACCGACATCGCGCATCACTGCGGCCTCGAGAAAGTGCGTCGCATCGAGCGCGGCGTCGAATTCTCGGTCGTCATGAAAAGCGGCTTCCTCGGCGGCAAGAAGGCGCTGTCGGACGAAGCGCGCGCGGCCGTCGCGGATGCGCTGCACGACCGCATGACGGAAAGCGTCGCGGCATCGCGCGACCAGGCGCTGCATCTCTTCGACGAGCTGCCCGCGAAGCCTTTGCAGACCGTCGACATCATCGGCACGGGCCGCCGTGCGCTCGAGGCCGCGAACGCCGAGCTCGGCCTCGCGCTCGCGGAAGACGAGATCGACTATCTCGTGAACGCGTTCGAGAGCCTGAAGCGCAATCCGACCGACGTCGAACTGATGATGTTCGCGCAGGCCAACAGCGAGCATTGCCGCCACAAGATCTTCAATGGCGAATGGACCATCGACGGCGAAAAGCAGGACATGTCGCTGTTCCAGATGATCCGCAACACGGAAAAGCTGAATCACGCGGGCACGATCGTCGCGTATTCGGACAATTCGGCGATCATGGAGGGCGGCGTCGCGGAACGCTGGTTCCCGCGCGGCGCCGACGAGCAGTATCGGCGCAACGTGGAATTGACCCACACGCTGATGAAGGTCGAAACGCACAATCACCCGACCGCGATTTCCCCGTTCGCGGGCGCGGCGACGGGCTCGGGCGGCGAAATCCGCGATGAAGGCGCGACGGGCCGCGGCGCGCGTCCGAAGGCCGGTCTCGCGGGCTTCACCGTGTCGAACCTCGATCTGCCCGACGCGCGCGAAAAGTGGGAAAACGACCGCGACGCCGCCGTGCCGCTCACGCAACGCAATCCGTCCGACGAGCACGCGCCGTATGGCCGCCCGGACCGCATCGCGTCGCCGCTGCAGATCATGATCGACGGCCCGATCGGCGCTGCCGCGTTCAACAACGAATTCGGCCGCCCGAACCTCGGCGGCTATTTCCGCACCTACGAGCAGAACGTCGCGGGCCGCGTGCGCGGCTATCACAAGCCGATCATGATCGCGGGCGGCATCGGCAATATTTCGGATCAGCACACGCACAAGCTCGACCTGCCGGCCGGCACGCTCTTGATCCAGATCGGCGGGCCGGGCATGCGTATCGGCATGGGCGGTGGCGCGGCATCGTCGATGGCGACGGGCGCGAACACCGCCGAACTCGATTTCGACTCGGTCCAGCGCGGCAATCCGGAAATCCAGCGGCGCGCGCAGGAAGTCATCAATACGTGCTGGCAGTTGGGCGAGGGCAATCCGATCCTGTCGATCCACGACGTCGGCGCGGGCGGCATCTCGAACGCGTTCCCGGAACTCGTCGATGGCGCGGGCAAGGGCGCGCGCTTCGAGTTGCGCAAGGTTCAGCTCGAGGAAAGCGGTCTGTCGCCGCGCGAAATCTGGTCGAACGAGGCGCAAGAGCGTTACGTGCTGGCGATTTCGCCCGCCGATCTGCCCGCGTTCCAGGCGATTTGCGAGCGCGAACGCTGCCCGGTGGCGGTCGTCGGCGTGGCGACGGACGAACGTCAGCTGAAGCTGATCGACGACGCCAACGAAGGCCAGGAACCCGTCGACATGCCGATGGACGTGCTGCTCGGCAAGCCGCCCAAGATGCATCGCGATGTGAAGCGTGAGAATGCGCAATTCACGCCCGTCGACGTGACGGGTCTGTCGCTGTCCGAAGTCGCTGTCGACGTGCTCAAGCATCCGACGGTCGCGAGCAAGTCGTTCCTCATCACGATCGGCGACCGTTCGGTCGGCGGCACGACCGCGCGCGACCAGTTCGTCGGTCCGTGGCAGGTGCCCGTCGCCGATTGCGCGATCACGACGATGGATTACGCGGGCTTTCGCGGCGAAGCGATGACGATGGCCGAGCGCACGCCGCTCGCCGTCATCGACGCGCCCGCGTCCGGCCGCATGGCAGTGGGCGAGGCGGTGACGAACATCGCGTCCGCGCCGATCGAATCGCTCAACAAGCTGAAGCTCTCCGCGAACTGGATGGCCGCGTGCGGCAGCGCCGGCGAAGACGCCGCGCTCTACGACACCGTTAAGGCGATCGGCATGGAACTGTGCCCGGCGCTCGGCATCAGCATTCCCGTCGGCAAGGATTCGCTGTCGATGCGCACCAAGTGGCAGGACGCACGCGGCGGCGCGCGCGAAGTGGTGTCGCCGGTGTCGCTCATCATCTCGGCGTTCGCCCCGGTCGAGGACGTGCGCCGGCATCTCACGCCGCAACTCGTCGACGATACCGACACGGTGCTGATCTCGATCGATCTCGGGCGTGGCCGCAACCGCATGGGCGGCAGCATTCTCGCGCAGGTCACGCAGCAGGTCGGCGACGCAGTGCCCGATGTCGACGATCCCGAAGACCTCAAGCGCTTCTTCGCGGCGATCCAGGCTTTGAATGCCGATGGCAAGCTGCTTGCCTATCACGACCGCTCGGACGGCGGCCTGTGGGCGACGGTCTGCGAAATGGCGTTCGCGGGGCATGTGGGCGTGTCGCTGAACATCGACATGCTGACGCTCGACGCCGATCACGAATCCGATTACGGCGACGCCAAAGACTGGGCCAAGCAGACGAGCGGCCGCCGCGACGACCGCACGATCCGCGCGCTGTTCTCGGAAGAGCTCGGCGCGGTCGTGCAGGTGCGCGCATCGGATCGCGACGCGGTGCTCGGCGCGCTGCGCGAACACGGTTTGTCGGCGTGCTCGCATGTGATCGGCAAGCCGAACCGGAGCGGCGCGGTCGAAATCTATCGCGACGCGAAGAAGATTTTCGATGCGCCGCGCGTCGAGTTGCATCGCGCGTGGAGCGAAGTGAGCTGGCGCATCGCGCGTCTGCGCGACAACCCGGCCTGCGCCGACGCCGAATACGACGCGCTGCTCGACGCCGCCGATCCTGGCATCGCGCCGGTGCTCACCTTCGATCCGGCGGAAGACGTCGCTGCGCCGTTCATCGCGACGGGCAAGCGTCCGCGTGTCGCGATCCTGCGTGAACAGGGCGTGAACTCGCATCTGGAAACGGCATACGCGTTCGATCGCGCCGGCTTCGATGCACACGACGTCCACATGAGCGACCTGCTCGAAGGGCGCGCCACGCTCGCCGATTTCGCGGGCGCGGTCGCGTGCGGCGGCTTCTCGTACGGCGACGTGCTCGGCGCGGGCGAGGGCTGGGCGAAGACGATCCGCTTCAACGCGAAGCTCGCCGACATGTTCGCGGCGTTCTTCGCGCGTCCGGATACCTTCGCGCTCGGCATCTGCAACGGCTGCCAGATGATGTCGAGCCTCGCGTCGATCATCCCGGGCGCGGAAAGCTGGCCGAAGTTCACGCGCAACAAGTCGGAGCAGTTCGAGGCGCGTTTCTCGCTCGTCGAAGTGCAGAATTCGCCGTCGATCTTCTTCGCGGGCATGGAAGGCTCGCGCATTCCGGTGGCGGTCGCGCACGGCGAAGGTTTCGCTGACTTTTCGCAGCAAGGCGATCCGGCGCAGGCGCTCGTCGCGATGCGATACGTCGATCATCGCGGCAATGCGACGGAGCAGTATCCGTTCAATCCGAACGGATCGCCGCAGGGCATTACGTCCGTGACGACGCCCGATGGCCGCTTCACCGTGCTGATGCCGCACATGGAACGCGTGCATCGCAACGTGCAGATGAGCTGGACGCCCGACGACTGGACCACCGACGGCAGCCCGTGGCTGCGCGTGTTCCAGAACGCGCGACGCTTCCTCGGCTAATCGCGCATCGTCGCATGGCTGGACCGAACACCCCGAAGCTGACGCTTCGGGGTGTTTTTATTTTTGAGCCCGTTCCATAACACTGCTTTCCGGCAAATATCCCAAAATAATCAACGCGTAAGTTGCGGGTATAGTGCTTCGGCGCGTCGCGAGGCGCGTTCGACCACGGAGGAGAAATGAGGCAGTTGCCATCAAAATATTTAGGTATACGGAATTTATTGGCGATGACGGTCATCGCGTCGTCGTGTCTCGTCGCGGCGTGCGGCGACAGCTCGGATTCGGGTTCGGCCAATCTCTCGCCGACGGCGCGCGCGGCGGCGCTCGGCGAGAACCTGATGGTGCGCGTGGACATCGACGGCAACGATGCCGCGAAGTCCGGCACGAACTGCGCCGATCTCGGCGCCGACTGGGCCAGTTGCGCGCGCGGCAAGCTGATTCTCGAAAACACCGGCAGCCGCAGTCTCCCGGCAGGCGGCTGGACGCTGTACGTGCACAGCATCCGGCGCATTTTGATGGTGGAACATCCGGCGTTCGCGTGGAAGCACGTCACCGGCGATCTCTACGCGCTGACGCCGCGCGCGGGCGCTTTCACGCTCGGCGCGGGCGAGCGCATCGAAGTGCCGTTCGTCGGGGAGTACTGGTATCAGCGCTACAGCGATCTGTTGCCGCGCGCGTATGTCGTGGCGGACGGCAATGCGGCGCCTGCCATCCTCAAGCACAACGATACCGACGATGAAACCCGCTACGTCGATCGCATTCCGCCGATCGCGGACGACGCAGCGGCATTCGCCGCAACGCCCGCGCAAGTGCAACGCGCACGCGCCGAAGCCGCGTTGCCATCGGCGCAGCAGACCGCCGCGCGCGCGGTGCCGGCGGTGCTGCGTTCGACGGCGGGTGAGGGCGCGACGCAGGTCGGCGGAATCGATTTGTCGGCGTCCGGTTTGACATCGTCGCAAGTGGCGGCGCTCACGTCGCGCGCGGCGACGCTCGGTCTGACCGGCGCGGCCGTGCGCGTGAGCGGGCAGATCGCCGGAGGCGCATTGCCGGCCGATATCGCGCGCGCGGGCGGTTATCGGCTGACGATCGCGCAAGACGGCGTGAAGATCGACGCCTTCGATGCGGGCGGGCTGTTCTACGGCGTGCAGACCTTGCTCTCGCTTACGCCCGCGGGCGGCGGCAGCGTGCCGGCGATGACCATCGAAGACGCGCCGCGATACACGCATCGCGGCATGCACGTCGACGTCGCGCGCAACTTCCGTCAGCCCGCCACGTTGCGCCGTCTGATCGACCAGATGAGCGCATACAAGCTCAACCGGCTACACCTGCATCTCACCGACGATGAAGGCTGGCGCATCGAAATCCCCGGTCTGCCGGAGCTGACCGAAATCGGTGCGAAGCGTTGCCACGATCTCACGGAAACGCAGTGCCTGTTGCCGCAGCTCGGCTCCGGTCCCGACAATCGCTCGGGCGGCGGCTATCTGAGCCGCGCCGAATATGTCGCGCTGCTTCGTTATGCGGCGGATCGCTTCGTCGAGATCATTCCGGAAATCGACATGCCGGGCCACGCGCGCGCCGCGGTCGTGTCGATGGAAGCACGTTACCAGCGTCTTGCGGCGCTCGGCAACAAGGCGGCCGCGAACGCGTACCGTCTGCTCGATCCGGCCGATACATCGAACACGACGACCGTCCAGTTCTACGACCGCCGCAGCTTCCTGAATCCGTGCTCGGACGGTGCGCAGCGTTTCGCATCGAAGGTGATCGGCGAAGTCGCGTCGATGCATCGCGAAGCGGGCGCACCGCTTTCCGTGTGGCACTTCGGCGGCGACGAGGCGAAGAACATCCTTCTCGGCAGCGGTTTCCAGCCGCTCGACGGCACCGATCCCGGCAAGGGCCGCGTGAACCTCGCGTTGCAGGACAAGCCGTGGGGACGCTCGCCGCAGTGCGCGGCGATGATCGCGTCGGGCAAGGTTGCATCCGTCGACGAACTGCCGTCGATCTTCGCGCGCCAGGTCAGCCAGATCGTGCGCGCGAACGGCATCGGCACGATGGCCGCGTGGCAGGACGGCATCAAGCACGCGAACGGTCCGCAGGATTTCGCGACGTCGAACGTGATGGTGACGATGTGGGACACCATCTTCTGGGGCGCGTCCGACACCGTGCAGACGCTCGGCAGTCAGGGCTACAAGACGGTGCTCGCGCTGCCGGATTATCTGTACTTCGACTTCCCCTATGCCTTCGATCAGCGCGAGCGCGGGTATTACTGGGGCTCGCACGCGACGGACAGCTTCAAGACGTTCTCGCTCGCGCCTGACAATCTGCCGCAGAACGCGGAGATCATGCCCGATCGCGACGGCAAACCGTTCGAAGTGACGAGCGCTGGACCGGCGCCGCGTATCGAAGGCATTCAGGGACAAGCCTGGGCGGAAGTGATGCGTACGGATCAGCAGTTCGAGTACATGGCGTATCCGCGCTTGCTTGCGCTTGCGGAACGCGCGTGGCATCGGGCCGCGTGGGAACGTCCTTACGTGCAGGGCGAGCGCTACAAGCTCGGCGACACCGACAAGGTCGACAAGGCCGCGCTCGCAGCGGACTGGGCGGGCTTCATGAGCGTGGTGCAGAACCGCGAAATGCCGAAGCTGACGCGCTCGGGCGCGGTGGTCAGGACGAAGCTGGGCGGTTGACGGCGCATGAAACGGCAAAGCCGCCCGAAGGGCGGCTTTGTTACCAACGAACAAGCAAGCGCGCTTACTTCACCACCGCCTTGTTCCGCAAGCCTTCCTCGAACGCCTGCAGCTTTTCCTGCTGCATTTGCTGCGCGATCTGCGCCTTCACCTGATCGAACGGCGGCGGGGCGACATCACGCGCATCGTCCAGACGGATGATGTGCCAGCCGAACTGCGTCTTCACCGGCTCGGACGTCATTTCGCCCTTCTTCAGCTTCTCCGCGGCCGCGCCGAATTCAGGCACGTAAGCCGAAGGCGAGGACCAGTCCAGATCGCCGCCGTTCTTGCCCGATCCCGGGTCCTTCGAATATTGCTTCGCGAGATCTTCGAAGCTCGCACCGGCCTTGATCTTCGCGATCAGATCCTTCGCCTGCGCTTCGTCCTCGACGAGAATGTGATGCAGATGCAGTTCCTTGCCGCCGCCGTTTTGCTTGACGAGCTCGTCATAGCGCGCCTTGATCTCGGCGTCGGTCGGCGTGTTCTTCTTAACGAAATCTTCGATCAGCGCGCGCAACACCACGGTCTGCTGTGCGACGGCGACCTGCGCCTTCACGTCGGGACGCGTCGCGATGCCTTCGCGCGCGGCTTCCTGCATCAGGATTTCGCGGTTGATGAGTTCCTCGCGCACCGCCTGCTGAAGCTGCGGCGAATCCTGCTGACCTTGCGCCACGAGTTGCTTCACGAGCGCATTGGCGCGCGACGTGGGAATCGGCGTGCCGTTGACGACGGCGATGTTTTGCGCAAACGCAGGAGCAGCCGCGAATGCAGCCAGCAACACCCAGACGCGGGTTTTTTTCAAAGTCATCGGAGGTTCCTAACTGAACAAACAGACGCCTTCAAAGGCGAGATTTAAGAGGCAAGGCTTAGGGTCGAACCGCGCGCGGGTTTATTCGAATTGTTCTGCGAACTCTTGCGGCGTGTAGGCCCGGATCGCGAGCGCGTGCACGCCGCGCCGCATCTCCTCGGCCAGCGCATCATACACCAGTCGATGTCGCGCCACGCGTGCCTTGCCCGCGAAGCATTCCGCGACGATCGTCACCGTGTAATGGCTGCCGGCGGCCGCGCCCGCATGGCCCGCGTGCGCGGCGCTGTCGTCGTCGATATGCACCGACTGAGGCTGCAGCGTGGCATTCAAACGCGCTTCGAGATGCGCGATCTTGTCCGCCGCCGATGCGCTCGTGAAATCGAACGATGCGCTCATTGCCCGTCCTCCTTCATGTATTTCGCAAGCCAGAAGCTTTGCGCGACGATGAACAGGACGAGACAGCCCGTCGCGCCGAAGAGCTTGAAGTTCACCCACTGATCCGTCGTGAAGTTATACGCGACGAAAAGATTGACGATGCCGAGCAGCGCGAAAAACACCGCCCAGGCGACATTCAACTGGCCCCATACGCGATGCGGCAGCACGATCTGCTTGCCCATCATCGCTTCGATGAGATTCTTTCTGAAGCCGATCTGCGCGACGATCAGCGCGAACGCGAAGAGCCAGTAGAGCGCCGTCGGCTTCCATTTGATGAAGGTATCGTTGTGCAGCACGAGCGTCGCGCCGCCGAACACGACGACCACGCCGAGACTGACCCACAGCATCGGATCGACCTTGCGATGCCGAAACGCGACCCAGGCGATCTGCACGAGCGTCGCCGCGATCGCGACCGCCGTCGCGGTATAGATGCCCCAGACCTTGAATGCGACGAAAAAGAGAATGATCGGAAACAGATCGAACAGAAATTTCATTGGCGTGCGGACGTGATGGGCATCGGATGGATGCGAGGCGCGCGAGAAAAAAGCGCCCGCGAGAAGCGGCGGGCGCCGGTACGACGAAATGGACGGGCTCGCGCTTACTTGGGTTCGAATTGTAGCGCAGCCGAGTTGATGCAATACCGCAGGCCGGTCGGCGCGGGGCCGTCCTCGAAGACGTGGCCGAGATGCGCGCCGCAGTTCTTGCACACGACTTCGATGCGAAGCATGCCGTGTGAGCGGTCGGTCTTCTCCTGGATCACTTCGCCGTTGATCGGCTTGAAGTAGCTCGGCCACCCGCAGCCGGCGTCGAACTTCGTGTCCGATTCGAACAGGGGCGTGCCGCAGCACACGCAGTCATAGACGCCGCGCTCCTTGTGATCCCAGTATTTGCCCGTGAAGGGGCGCTCGGTCGCGGCGTGGCGCGTGACCTGGTACTGCATGTCGTCGAGTTCGCGGCGATACTCGGCGTCGTCCTTTTGCAGCGGATAGCTCGTCGGGGTGGCGTCGTGGCTCATCTGTCGTTCCTTTGATCTGGCCGGGAAGGCCTGGTATATGAGGGCGATCCTACGAAGAACAACTGACTTCGAGATCGCTCGCCCAGTCGGGCGGCAGGCCCGCGTAGGCTTCGTATTCGGGCTGTTCGTCGTATGGATGGCGCAGCACGTCCAGAAGACGCGCCACTTCCGAAAAATCCTTTTCCGCCGCGCGCCGAATGGCGTTTTCCGCCAGATGATTGCGCAGCACGTACTTCGGATTCACGCGATTCATCGCCGCGGCGCGCTCGGCGTCGTCGCGCGGCTCGTGGGCGAGGCGCTCGCGATACTGCGCGGCCCACGCATCGAATGCGGCGCGATCGAGGAACAGATCGCGCACGGGCGCGTCGCGGCTCGCGTCGGATTTCGAGAGCTTCGACAGGTTCCGGAACGTCAGCGTGAAGTCCGCGCGATTCGCATGCATGATTTCGAAGAGACCGTTGGCGAGCTTGTCGTCGCCTTCGCGCTCGATATCGAGGCCGAGCTTCGCGCGCATCTTCGCGACGAGCGCGGGCCCGAAGCGATCCTTGTAGCGTTCCATCACCTTTTGCGCCTCTTCGACCACGCGCTCGGCGCGGCCTTCCTCGGGCAGATTCGCGCCGAAGAGCGGCACGAGCGCCTGCGCGAGACAGAAGAGATTCCAGTACGCGACCTGCGGCTGGCGCCCATACGAATAGCGTCCTTGCGTATCCGAATGATTGCAGACGTGATGCGCGTTGAAGGCATCCATGAAGCCGAACGGACCGTAATCGATCGTGAGGCCGAGGATCGACATGTTGTCGGTATTCATCACGCCGTGGCAGAAGCCGACGCCTTGCCACTCCGCCATCAGATCGGCGGTGGAGCGCACGGCTTCGTCGAGCAGCGCGAGATACGGATCGTCGGCATCCCTGCAATGCGGATAGAACCGGTCGATGACGTGATCGGCGAGCGTCTTCAGCTCGTCGATGCGATCGTTCGAATAGAAATGCTCGAAGTGGCCGAAGCGCACGAAGCTCGGCGACACGCGCGTGACGATCGCCGCCGTTTCGACGATCTCGCGCCGCACCGGCAAGTCCGAGCCGATGACGGTGAGCGCGCGCGTCGTCGGGATGCCGAGATGATGCATTGCTTCCGAGCACAGAAACTCGCGGATCGACGACCGCAGCACCGCACGGCCATCGCCCATGCGCGAATAGGGCGTGCGGCCCGCGCCCTTCAGTTGCACTTCGAGACGCGCGCCGTCGTGCTCCGCTTCGCCTAGCGTGAGCGCGCGGCCATCGCCCAGTTGTCCCGCCCACACGCCGAACTGATGCCCCGAATAGACGGCGGCATAGGGCAGGGCATCGGCGGGCCAGTCGCGCGTCGGATTGCCGGCGAAGAAGGCGGCGAACGCGTCTTTCTCAGGGCCGGTGGCGACTTGCGGATCGAATCCGAGCGTTTCGGCCATCTCGCGCGACATCCCGACGAGATACGGATCGGGAACGGGCGCGGCAGGAAGACGGGTGAGAAAAGCGGTGCCGAGCGCGGCGAAGGAGCCCGGCTCGCCGACCCGGATCGCGCTGGCGATTTCGTTCACGGAACGCGCGTCGGCGGGCGTCTCGTCGCGCGCCGCGCGCACGGCATTGCTTGGGGAAAACGACATGTTGAGCGCCTCTGAGTTAAACGATATTGTAATTCCGCGCCCGCGGGCCTGCAGAGCGCGGCCCGGCCATCCGATCAGCATTCGCCAGATTCGAGGACTTCGCCTATGACGTCGCCGCTCTACGGGCAGATGATGGACATACCGCTGCTCGCGTCGTCCCTGCTGTCTCATGCCTCACGCCACTTCGGCGACAACGAGATCGTGTCGCGGCGCATCGAAGGCGATATCCACCGCTACACCTACCGCGATTGCGAGAAGCGCGCGAAACAACTGGCGCAGGCGCTGACCGCGCTCGGCGTCGAGCAGGGCGAGCGCATCGGCACGCTCGCGTGGAACGGCTACAGACATCTCGAATGCTATTACGGCATCAGCGGCATGGGCGCCGTGTGCCACACGATCAACCCGCGTCTCTTTCCCGATCAGATCGCGTTCATCATCGATCATGCGGACGATTCGTATGTCTGCTTCGACATGACTTTCGGTCCGCTCGTCGAACTGATCGCGCCGCAGTGCCCGAACGTGAAGGGCTGGATCGCGCTCGGCGATGCCGCGTGCATCGCCGAACATCTGTCGAACATGAGCGTGCCGGTGATGAGCTACGAAAGCCTCATCGGCGAGCACGACGGCGACTACGCATGGCCGATGCTCGATGAGCGTCAGGCATCGTTTCTCTGCTACACGTCGGGCACGACGGGCAATCCGAAAGGCGCGCTGTATTCGCATCGCTCGACGGTGCTGCACGCGTACGGCGCGGCGTTGCCCGACGCGATGGGCGCATCGTCGAGCGATGCGATCCTTCCCGTCGTGCCGATGTTCCACGTCAACGCATGGGGCATTCCGCACGCGGGGCCGCTCGTCGGCGCGAAGCTCGTCTTTCCCGGCAAGGATCTGGACGGCAAGTCGCTCTACGAATTGATGGAAGCCGAAGGCGTCACGTATTCCGCCGGCGTGCCGACGGTGTGGATGAGCCTGCTCACCTACATAAAGCAGCAGAACGTGCGTTTCTCGACGTTGAAGCGCACGGTAATCGGCGGCTCGGCGTGTCCGCCCGCGATGCTGCGCATCTTCGAGGAAGAGTACGGCGTGCAAGTGATCCACGCGTGGGGCATGACGGAGATGTCGCCGCTCGGCACCTTGTCGCGCCTCAGTTTCAGGCAGAAGCAGCGTCCGCTCGACGAGCAGCGCCGCTCGCTGGAAAAGCAGGGCCACGCGCTCTTTGGCGTGGACATGAAAGTCGTCGGCGACGACGGCACCGAACTGCCGTGGGACGGCAAATCGTTCGGCGATCTCCATGTGCGCGGGCCGTGGGTCATCGATCGGTATTTTCGCCGGGACGATTCTCCGCTCGTCGACGGCTGGTTCCCGACCGGCGATGTCGCGACCATCGATGAAGACGGGTTCATGCAGATCACCGATCGCAGCAAGGACGTGATCAAGTCCGGCGGCGAATGGATCAGCTCCATCGATCTGGAGAACATCGCGGTGTCGCATCCGCAGGTGGCGGAAGCGGCGTGCATCGCGTGCTCGCATCCGAAGTGGACCGAGCGGCCGCTGATCGTCGCGGTGCTGAAGCCGGGCGCGACCGTCACGTGCGAGGAACTGCTCGCGCATTTCGAGGGCAAGGTCGCGAAGTGGTGGATTCCGGACGATGTCGTGTTCGCCGAGGAACTGCCGCACACCGCGACGGGCAAGCTGCAGAAAGTGCGCCTGCGCGAGCAGTTTCGCGATTACGTGTTGCCCAACGCCGCGGAGAATCCGGTCTAGCTTTTTCTTGCGTCATCGAAAGCCCCGGCTCGCGGTGCGCGCGCCGGGGCTTCGTGCATTTCTGGCGATCGATTGGCGCGAAACGCGTCGTTTGAACGATCGTGCTTTTTTGTGTATTCTGCCCCGATCGCCCACAATCGATTTCATATCCGGTCGACAGGAGACACGTTCATGGCAGTGGACTACACGATCCGCGACGGCGTCGCCGTCATTACGCTCGACAATCCGCCGGTCAACGGTCTCGGGCATTCGACGCGGCTCGGCATCGTCGAAGGTGTCGAGCGCGCGAACGACGATGCCGACGTGCGCGCCATCGTCATCATCGGCGCGGGCAAGGCGTTCTCGGGCGGCGCAGACATCACCGAATTCAACACGCCGAAAGCCACGCAGGAACCGACGCTCATGACCGTCATCGCGACGCTCGAAGCGAGCGCGAAGCCCGTCGTCGCGGCGATTCACGCGGTCGCGATGGGCGGCGGTCTGGAACTCGCGCTCGGCGCGCATTACCGCGTCGCCGTGCCCGGTGCTCAGATCGCGCTGCCGGAAGTGAAGCTCGGGCTTTTGCCGGGCGCGGGCGGCACGCAGCGTCTGCCGCGCGTGGTCGGGCTGGAAACGGCGCTGAACATGATCGTGTCGGGCGCGCCGGTGCCCTCAGAAAAGCTCGCGCAAACCGCGCTTTTCGATGAACTCGCCGACGGCGATCTGCTGGAAAGCGCGTTGTCGTTCGCGCGCCGGGCCGCCGATCGCGGCGGTCCGCATCCGAAAGTCCGCGATCGCCAGATCGAGCATCCGAACGCCGAGGGTTTCATCCAGTTCGCGCGCAACAGTGTCGCGGGAGTCGCGAAGCATTTCCCGGCGCCGCACAAGTGCATCGATGCAATCGAAAAAGGCGTGAAGGAAGGTTTCGAGCGCGGTCTCGCCTTCGAGCGCGAATGCTTTCTCGCGCTCGTGCAGACGCCCGAAAGCCGCGCGTTGCGGCATGCGTTCTTCGGCGAACGCGCGGCTGCCAAGATCGCCGATGTCCCGTCGAACACGCCCGTGAGGAAGATCGAGCGCATCGGCGTGATCGGCGCGGGCACGATGGGCGGCGGCATCGCGATGAACTTTCTCAACGCCGATCTGCCCGTCGTGCTGCTCGAAACGAAGCAGGACGCGCTCGATCGCGGCATCGCGACGATCCGGCGCAACTACGAGGCGCAGGTCAAGAAGGGCAAGCTCACGCAGGAAAAGGTCGAAGAGCGCATGGCGCTCATCGCGCCGACGCTTGCCTTTGGCGATCTGGCCCAGGCCGATCTGATCGTCGAAGCCGTGTTCGAAGACTTGAGCGTGAAGGAACAGGTCTTCCGTCAGCTCGACGAAATCGCAAAGTCTGGCGCGATCCTCGCATCGAATACATCGACGTTGAATCTCGACACCATCGCCTCGTTCACGAAGCGTCCCGGCGACGTGATCGGCATGCACTTCTTCAGCCCCGCGAACGTGATGAAGCTGCTCGAAGTCGTGCGCGGCGCGAAGACCGAAAAGGACGTGCTCGCAACGGTCATGCAGCTCGCGAAGAAAATCAGGAAGACGGCGGTGGTGTCGGGCGTATGCGACGGCTTCATCGGCAACCGGATGATCGAGCAGTACATCCGCCAAGCGCTCTTCATGCTGGAGGAAGGCGCGCTGCCGGCGCAGATCGATCGCGCGATCGAAAACTTCGGCTTCGCGATGGGGCCGTTTCGCATGAGCGATCTCGCGGGCAACGACATCGGCTGGGCGATCAGAAAGCGGCGTTATCGGGAGCAGCCGGAGCTGCATTATTCGCGCGTCGCGGATCGTCTGTGCGAGATGGGCCGCTTCGGCCAGAAGACCGGCGCGGGCTGGTACGACTATCAGCCGGGCAAGCGCGACGCGCTGCCGTCGAACGTGGTCGATGACATGATCGTCGCGTATTCGAAGGAACGCGGCGTCGAGCGGCGCAAGATCCGCGATGAAGAGATCGTCGAGCGTCTCGTGCTTTCGCTCGTGAACGAAGGCGCGAAGATTCTCGAGGAAGGCATCGCGGGCAAGGCTTCGGACATCGACATGGTTTATCTGACGGGCTACGGCTTTCCGCTCTGGCGCGGCGGCCCGATGCTGTATGCGGACACCATCGGCCTCTACAACGTGGAACGCGCGATGCGCAAATACGCGAAGCAGGCCAACGGCTACGCGTGGCAACCCGCCGCGCGCGTCACCGAACTCGCGCAATCGAATGGACGCTTCAATGGCTGATATCAAACCTGTCGAAGACGTGTTCCTCGCCGTGGACGTGCAGTACGACTTCATGCCGGGCGGGGCGCTTGCCGTCGCACACGGCGATGAAGTCGTGCCGGTCATCAATCGGCTTGCGCGCGCTTTCTCGCATGTCGTGCTGACGCAGGACTGGCATCCGCGCTCGCACGTGTCGTTCGCGGCGAATCACGAGGGCCGCGCGCCATTCGAGACGATGACCTTGCCTTACGGCGAACAGGTGTTGTGGCCGGTGCATTGCGTGCAGGACACGCGAGGCGCGGCGCTGCATCGCGATCTGCATGTGCCGCACGCGCGGCTCGTGATTCGCAAGGGGCATCACGAACACGTCGACAGCTATTCGGCGTTTCTCGAAGCGGACCGTTCGACACCGACCGGTCTCGAAGGCTATCTGCGCAACGTCGGCGCAAGACGCGTGTGGCTCGCCGGACTGGCGACGGACTATTGCGTCGCGTGGTCCGCGCTCGATGCGCGTGCGGCGGGCTTCGACGTCATCGTGATCGAGGACGCGTGCCGCGCGATCGATCTGAACGGCTCGCTCGACCGAGCATGGAACGACATGCGCGATGCGGGCGTGCAACGCGTGAGCTCGGACGAAATTCTCAAAGCGGGGGCAACGACATGACCGATGCAGTCATCGTATCGACGGCGCGCACCGCGCTCGCCAAATCGTGGCGCGGCGCGCTCAACATGACGCACGGCGCGACGCTCGGCGGCCATGTGACGAAGGCGGTCGTCGAACGCGCGGGCATCGATCCGGCGCGCGTCGAGGACGTCATCATGGGCTGCGCGAATCCGGAAGGCGCGACGGGCGCGAACATCGCGCGGCAGATCGCGTTGCGCGCGGGCTTGCCGGTTTCCGTCCCCGGCATGACGGTGAACCGCTTCTGCTCGTCGGGCTTGCAGACGATCGCGCTTGCCGCGCAGCGCGTGATGACGGGCGAGGGCGATGTGTTCGTCGCGGGCGGCGTCGAATCGATCTCGTGCGTGCAGAACGAGCTGAACCGTCACATGCTGACCGAAGGCTGGCTCAGGCAACACAAGCCCGAAATCTACTGGTCGATGTTGCAGACCGCCGAGAACGTCGCGAAGCGCTACGAGATAGCGAAAGAGCGGCAGGACGAATACGGCGTGCGCTCGCAGCAGCGCGCGGCGGCGGCGCGGGCGGCGGGCAAGTTCGACGATGAAATCGTGCCGATCACCGTGCTTGCCGGCATCGCCGATCAAGCGACGGGGCGCATGTTCACGCAAGAAGTGACGCTCGCCGCCGACGAAGGCATCCGCGCCGATACGACGCTCGAAGGCGTGTCGAAGATTCGCACCGCGCTGCCTGGCGGCGTCATCACGGCGGGCAACGCGAGCCAGTTCTCGGATGGCGCGTCGGCGTGCGTCGTGATGAGCGCGACGCTCGCCGAGAAGGAAGGTCTCGCGCCGCTCGGCATTTTTCGCGGCTTCGCGGTCGCGGGCTGCGAGCCGGACGAAATGGGCATCGGTCCGGTGTTCGCCGTGCCGAAGCTTTTGAAGCGCGCGGGCCTGTCCGTCGACGATATCGGCTTGTGGGAGCTGAACGAAGCGTTCGCCGTGCAAGTGCTCTATTGCCGCGACCGGCTCGGCATTCCCGACGAGCGCCTGAACGTGAACGGCGGCGCGATCGCGGTCGGGCATCCGTACGGCGTGTCGGGCGCGCGCCTGACGGGTCACGCGCTCATCGAAGGCAAGCGGCGTGGCGCCAAGTTCGTCGTGGTCACGATGTGCATCGGCGGCGGACAGGGCGCGGCGGGTCTTTTCGAAATCGTGTGAGCATTTGCGGCCCGGCGATTTTTGCTACGCTTCGAGATTCGTTCGATAACAGGAGTCGCCGTGCTACGTCACATCGTCATGTGGAAGCTGAAGGAAAACGCCGAGGGCGCGAGCCGCGCCGAAAACGCGCAGAAGCTGAAGGCGAAGCTCGAAACCTGCCGCAGCATCGTGAAAGGGCAAGGGCATTTCGAAGTCGGCACCGCGCAGCCGGGTTTCGATTGCACCTATGACGTCGTGCTCGTGTCCGACTTCGACGACAAGGCGGCGCTCGAAGCGTATCAGGTGCATCCGAAACATCAGGCGCTGAAGGACTTCGTCGCGGCGATCCGCGAAGTGCGTCAATGCGTCGACTACGAAGTGTGAGCGCGATGTCCTCTTCCGATCAACCTGCAAGCAACGGCGTCGCGCTCGAGAGCCCGTTCATCGATACGCTCGGCGTCGAGCTCGTCAAGGCGCAGGACGGCGAAAGCGAAGTGCGGCTGCCGCTTCGCGACGAACACCTGAACACCTGGGGCATCGCGCACGGCGGCGTCACGATGACGATGCTCGACGCATCGCTGGCGCTCGCCGCACGCAGCGTCGCGGGCGATGGCATCGGCGTCGTCACCGTCGAGATGAAGGTCAATTTCATGCAGCCGGGGCGCGGCGAATTGCGCGGTTACGGCCGCGTGTTGCATCGCTCGACGACGATGGCTTATTGCGAAGGCGAGATTCGCGACAGCGAAGGCCACTTCGTCGCGAAGGCGCTCGGCACGTTCAAGTACATGAAGCGGCTCGCGGTCGGGCGCGACATCGTCCGGCAGAAGATGCGGTCCGATCCGAAGGCGACGCCCGGTCCGAGCGACGCCTGAACACCATTCGAGCGAAGGAGGTTCAGCATGGCAGACGCACAGATCAACCGACAAATTCTGCTCGTGTCGCGTCCGCAAGGCGAGGCGTCGGTGTCGAATTTCAGGCTCGTCGAGACGCCGCTTGCGCCGCTGAAGGACGGCGAAGTGCGCGTGCGCAATCACTATCTGTCGCTCGATCCGTACATGCGCGGCCGCATGGACGACGCGAAGTCGTACGCCGCGCCGCAACCGCTCGATGAAGTGATGATCGGCGGCACCGTGGGCGTCGTGAGCGAATCGCGCAATCCGGCGTTCAAGGCGGGCGATAGCGTCGTCGGCATGTTCGGCTGGCAGGAATACGGCACATCCGATGGCACCGGCCTGAACAAGGTCGATGCCTCGCGCGTGCCGCTTTCCGCGTATCTCGGCGCGGTCGGCATGCCGGGCGTCACGGCGTGGTACGGACTGAACCGCATCATCGAGCCGAAGGCGGGCGAGACGGTCGTCGTGTCGGCGGCGAGCGGCGCTGTGGGCAGCGTCGTCGGGCAACTGGCGAAGGCGGCGGGCTGCCGCGTGGTCGGCATCGCGGGCGGCGCGGACAAGTGCCGCTATGTCGTCGAGACGCTCGGCTTCGATGCGTGCGTCGATTACAAGGCCGGCAAGCTGCACGAAGATCTGAAAGCCGCGACGCCCGATGGCATCGACGGCTACTTCGAGAACGTCGGCGGCGACGTGCTCAATGCCGTGCTCGCGCGCATGAACGCGTTCGGGCGCATCGCCGTATGCGGGATGATCTCCGGTTACGACGGCAAGCCGACGCAATTGGACGCGCCACGGCTGATCCTCACGCAGCGGTTGAAGCTGCAGGGCTTCATCGTCTCCGAACATCTCGATGTCTGGCCGCAGGCGCTGAACGAACTCGGCGAGCGTGTCGCGACGAAGAAGCTGCATTTTCGCGAGAGCATCGCCGAAGGGCTCGAGAATGCGCCTGAGGCATTTCTCGGCCTCCTGCGCGGCAAGAACTTCGGCAAGCAACTGGTGAAACTCGTGTGATGGATCGCTTCGAAGGCAAGGTCGCCGTCATCACGGGCGCGGGCAGCGGATTCGGGCGCGAGTTCGCGAAGAAGGGCGCGGCGCTCGGCATGAAGCTCGTGCTCGCCGATCTCGACACCGCCGGGCTCGCCGCGACCGTCGATGCGCTACGCGCGGCGGGCGGCGACGCGATCGGCATCACGACGGACGTATCCGACGCTGCTCAGGTGCACGCGCTCGCGCAGGCATCGCTCGACACTTACGGCGGCGTGCACATGCTCTTCAACAACGCGGGCGTCGGCGCGGGCGGCTTCGTGTGGGAGAACAGCGCGAACGACTGGCAATGGGTCTTCGGCGTGAACGTGATGGGCGTCGCGAACGGCCTGCGCGCGTTCGTGCCGATCATGCTCGAACAGAACGAGCCGGCGCATATCGTCAATACGGCGTCGGTGGCGGGCCTGCTCGCCGCGCCCGCGATGGGCGTCTACAACGCATCGAAGCACGCGGTCGTCGCGCTGACCGAGACGCTGCATCACGATTTGCGGCTGGCGGGCGCGTCGATGATCGGCGTGTCGCTGCTGTGTCCGGCGTTCGTGCCGACTGGCATCGCGGATGCCGAGCGCTCGCGCCCCGACGCGCTCGCCAACGACGCGCCGTACACCGCCTCGCAAAAGCTCGCGGCGCGGCAACTCACGCGGGCGGTAGAGGGCGGGAAGCTGTCGGCGCGCGACATCGCCGATTTGACGTTCGATGCGGTGCGCGAAGGGCGCTTCTATGTCATCACGCATCCGGCCATCATGCCGTCGGTGCAACTGCGGCTCGACGATATCGCGCAACTGCGCAACCCGACCGATCCGATGTCTCTGAAACGTCCGCGTTGATGTGCACGGTTCGTGGCATGATCGTGTCCCTTTGACGCTCTTTCCGCCGATGCCGCTCAATCCAAAGATCGCGCAAATTCTGGAGATGGTCGCGCGCGCGAATCGACCGCCGTATCACACGCTCACGCCGAAAGAGGCGCGCGCAGCCTACGCGATGAGCGCGCAGATTCTCGATATCGCGCCATTGCCGGTGCACGCCATCGAGGATCTGCGGATTCCCGTGCGCGATGGCGCAACGATCGGCGTGCGCGTCTATCATCCGATCGAGCCGAGCTGGGCGCAGCCTTCTCCGGGGCTTCTTTATTTTCACGGCGGCGGCTTCACCGTCGGCAGCGTGGCGACGCACGACGCGCTGTGCCGCAAGCTCGCGCACGATGCGCAATGCGCGGTCGTATCGGTCGATTACCGGCTTGCGCCGGAGCACAAGTTTCCCGTCGCCGTGACCGATGCCTTCGATGCGCTGCAATGGCTGGCGCGCGAGGCTCCGACGCTCGGCATCGATCCGGCGCGGCTCGCGGTTGGCGGGGACAGCGCGGGCGGCACGCTCGCGATCGTGTGCGCGGTGCTCGCGCGCGATGCGGGCATCGACCTGAAACTGCAATTGCTGATCTATCCGGGCACGAGCGCGTGGCAAAAGAGCGATTCCCATGCGCGCCTCGCGGACGGGTATCTGCTCTCAGGCGAAACGATTCAGTGGTTTTTCGCGCAGTATCTGCGTGATGATCGCGATCGCGACGATTGGCGTTTCGCACCGCTCGATGCGGCGCGCGGTACGCCGGATTTCGCGGGCGTCGCGCCGGCGTGGATCGCGGCGGCGGACTACGACCCGCTACACGACGAAGACACTGCGTTCGCGGCGAAACTCGAAGACGCGCGTGTGCCGGTCACGCTCAAGCGCTACGAAGGCATGATTCACGAATTCTTCAAGATGGGCGGTTTCGTGCCGGAAGTAGCGGCGGCGCATGCGGATGCGGTGAGGGCGTTGCGGGAGGCGTTCGGGACGCTGTAGAAGCTGGCTCACCCATGATTAGAATCCGAATTATCGGCCCATGACCAGGAAAACGCCTCGCTCCTTCATCTATCTCGGCGCGCTGTTCATCTTGCTTCTCGTCGCCACATTGAATGTGTACAACCTCAATGAAGCATACGGCGACGGTCCGCCGTACTACGCGCGCACGACGAACATGGACAAGTGGACCGATCCTCTTCCCGCGCTCGTTGCGGTCGATGCCATTGCCGTCGTGCTGATCGCTGCGATCCTGTATCTCACACGAAGGAAACGCTGATCAACCGATCTCAAACGAAAAAGCCCGCTCAAACGCCCCCGGCCTCACGACGCGATGCGAGCCGTCATCGTCGCTGCGTTCCTTGATTTCCAGCGCTAACCCGAGCGCCGCCGGATTCACGCGCAAGGCCGTCGTGCTGCGCGTGCCGTAATCGGCCGTTTCGATGAACGCCGCCGACAGCACGCGCTCCCGCTCGATCGAAATCCCCGTCGATGGCAGATGTTCGTCGTTCGCGATGCGCGGGTCGCGCAACGTCTCGATGAGCACATCGAGCGACGGGCGTTCATCTGCGTGAATCAGATCGCACAGCGCCTCCCGCTGCGCGACGAGCTTCGGCCACGGCGTATTCAACAGGCTGTTCGACAAACCGTGCACGCCTGCATCGAGCAAAGCGGGCGGCGCGTCGGCACGATTGCCATACCAGCCGAGTTGGCGCCGCAAGAAGTCGCCGCAAAGCAGATTGAACCCGTTATACCGATGCCCTTCGTGCGCCACGCCCTGCAGATAGTCGAGCGGCGCCATGCGCTCGCCCGCGAGAAAAGCGCTCACGAGCGTGCCGCGCGTCGGCGCATTCGGCTGCATGTTGCCCGGCGCGCGATAGTTGGTCAGCGCCGCGAAGCGCCCGTCGCGCGATACGCCGAGCCACGTCCCGCCGCCCGTCAGATCGCGGCCGGCGAGCACGTCTGGCGCGTCTTGCCACCAGTGCATCGGTTCGGCGTCGCGGCGAAAGAATTCATCGCGATTGGCGGAAAGCGTCAGCAATGCGCGGCCGTTTTCCTGCGACGCCGCGGGTTGCCAGTCGAAGACGATCAGACACATGCGCGCTCGACCTCAGGCGTCGGCTGGAAACGCGTAGGGCAGCGGCACGAAGGTGAGCGCGGGACCATCGGCGGAACCGACATGCACCGAGCCATTGTCAAGCGCCGCGAGCTTGATCTCGACGAGACAATCGACGCCGCCATGCTCCGCGGGCGCGACGTTGACGACGAGTCCGCACGGCTGGCCGGGATCGTCCGAATGAAAGAGCTCCGCGCCGGGCGTCGCGCTCTCGACGTGCGCGAGCGCCGTGCGCCGCTTGATCGTGCCCCGATACTGGCTGCGCGCGACGATCTCCTGCCCGGGATAGCAGCCCTTCTTGAAGTTCACCGCGCCGAGCACGTCGAAGTTGACCATTTGCGGGACGAACTGCTCGACCGTCGCGTGCGTGATGCGCGGCTCGCCCGCGTGGATGTCGAGCCAGTCCCACATCTGCTCGGGCACGCGCTTGAGTTTTTCATCGAGTTTCGCGAGTTGCGCCTCGACATCGGCTTTCGGGCCGACCCACAGGAAGCGCGGCCGATGCGCCGCGTCCGGCACGCGGATCAGCGAACCGTGCGGGCCTTCGACCTTGACATGCACGCCGTCGGGCAGCGCATCGAAAATTCCGGAGAGCGCCGCGCGCACGTCGCCCGCGAAGCCGACGGCGGCCACTTCGGGCGTCGCGTCGGTGAGTTTCGCCTTCGCGCGCAGTACGAACATCGACAGGCGTTTCTGCACGGCCGCCTGCACGTCGTGTGCGATCAGGAGACGCACGGCGTCGGCGGTGCGCCACATCAGGAACGAGCCGAGGAGCCGGCCCTTGGCCGAGCAGTAGCCCGCGAGACGCGCGGTCGACGCGTCGAGATGCTGGACGTCGTTCGTAAGCTGACTGTGCAGGAACGAGGCGGCGTCCTCGCCCTTGACGTCGATCACGCCGAACTGGGTGAGCGGCATGTATGCGCCGGCGGTCTTGACGGAATCGAAGTCTGAAGCGGCGAGAGCGATGGTCTGGGAATTCATGAGTCGGCGGGCTGTCAATCCTATCGTTTGGGCGCGGGCCCGGGAATGCGGCTCTGGCGCAGGCGGCAAGTTATTATATTGGTCTTATCTCAAGCGTGTTTCGCATGTCCTTTCTGAAGAAATGCGTCGTGGCAGCGGTGCTCGCCGCCGTGCTCGCGGCAGCCGTCGCGGGCGGCGTGTACTGGTGGGCCAACCGGCCCATGGAATTGCCGACGCCCGAACTCGACGTCACCATCAAGCCCCACAGCAGCCTGCGCAGCGTGAGCGCCCAGTTGAACCGCGGGGGCGTGCCCGTCGAACCCGAGCTTTTCGTGCTGATGACGCGCGTGCTCGGCCTGTCCGCGCAACCGAAATCGGGCAATTACGCATTCAAGACCGGCATCACGCCTTATGAGGTGCTGGAGAAGATCGCGCGCGGCGACGTCAACGAATATGTCGCGACCGTCATCGAAGGCTGGACGCTGCAGAAAATGCGCGGCGAGCTCGACAGCAATCCCGCGCTCAAGCACGACACCGTCGGCATGACCGACACCGACCTGCTGCGCGCGATTGGCGCGGCCGAAGTCGACAAGGCGTCCGCCGAGGGCCTGTTCTTCCCCGACACCTATCTGTTCGACAAAGGCACGAGCGATCTCGCCGTCTACAAACGCGCGTATCGGCTGATGCAGGCGCGCCTCACGGAAGCGTGGAACACGCGCGCACCGAATCTGCCTTACAAGACGCCTTATGAAGCGCTCGTGATGGCGTCCATCGTCGAGAAGGAGACGGGGCGCGCTGCGGACCGGCCGCTCGTCGCGGCGGTGTTCGCGAACCGGCTGCGCATCGGCATGCCGCTACAGACGGACCCGAGCGTGATCTACGGCTTAGGCCCGGCCTACGGCGGCAAGCTGAAGAAAAAGGACCTGCAGACGGACACTCCGTACAATACCTACACGCGCATGGGCCTGCCGCCGACGCCGATCGCGCTGCCCGGCGTGGCCGCACTGAACGCCACGCTCAATCCCGCCTCGAGCAACGCGCTGTATTTCGTGTCGCGCGGCGACGGCAGCAGCATCTTTTCCGACAATCTCGGCGACCACAACAAGGCCGTCGACAAATACATCCGGGGTCAATGAATGGCGCGCGGCAAGTTCATCACGTTCGAAGGCATCGACGGCGCGGGCAAGACCACGCATCTGGACTGGTTCCGCGAACGGCTCGAAGCCAAAGTGGAACCGGGCGGGCATCGTGTCGTCATGACGCGCGAGCCGGGCGGCACGCCGCTCGGTGAAACCCTGCGCGGCATCCTGCTGAATCAGCCGATGGACCTCGAAACCGAAGCGCTGCTCATGTTCGCCGCGCGCCGCGAGCATCTGGCGCAGGTGATCGAACCGGCGCTGTCGCGCGGCGACTGGGTGCTGTCGGACCGTTTCACCGACGCCACGTTCGCGTATCAGGGCGGCGGCCGCGGTCTGCCGCGCGACAAGCTCGAAGCGCTCGAACGCTGGGTGCAGGGCGGTTTCCAGCCCGATCTGACCGTGCTTTTCGACGTGCCGACCGACACCGCGAGCGAGCGCCGCTCGGCCGCGCGCGCCCCCGACAAGTTCGAAAGCGAATCCGAGGCGTTTTTCGAGCGCACGCGCAGCGAGTATCTGCGCCGCGCGGATGAATCGCCGCAGCGCTTTTTCATCGTCGATTCGACGCGCTCCATCGACGAGATTCGCAAAAAGCTCGAAGAAGTTATCGCAAGCGTCTGAATTCAAAAGAATCTATCGATGATCTATCCCTGGCAAACCGACGACTGGCAGCGTCTGCAGCAACTGCGCGCGCACTGGCCGCACGCGCTCCTGCTGCACGGAGAAGCGGGCATCGGCAAGCTGCAGTTCGCCCAGCATCTCGCGCAGGGTTTGCTGTGTGAGACGCCCGCCGCGAATGGCGAGCCGTGCGGGACTTGTCCGGCGTGTCACTGGTTCTCGCAAGGCAATCATCCCGATTACCGCGCGGTGCTGCCCGAAGCGCTCGCGGGCCTTGCCGCAACCGGCGACGCAGCCGACGCTCCCGCCGACAAAGCCGATGGCGAAGAAGGCAAGAAGACCCGCACGCCGAGCAAGGAAATCAAGATCGAGCAGGTGCGCGGGCTGCTGGATTTCTGTGGCGTGGGCTCGCATCGGGGCGGCTTGCGCGTCGTCGTGCTGTATCCGGCCGAGGCGCTCAACGTCGCAGCGGCGAACGCGCTCTTGAAGACGCTCGAAGAACCGCCGTCGGGCGTCGTGTTCCTGCTGGTGTCGGCGCGCGTCGACCGGCTGTTGCCGACGATCATCAGCCGCTGCCGCCAATGGCCGATGAGTGTGCCGCCGGCGAACGAAGCGAGTGCGTGGCTCGCGTCGCAAGGCGTCGACGATCCGGCGGCGCTCCTCGCGCAGGCCGGCGGCGCGCCGCTCGCTGCGCTCGCGCTGGCGAACGACGAGAACCGCGCCTTGCGCGACTTCACGCTCGCGCAGCTTGCCGCCGGACCGAATTGCGATGCCTTCGCGTGCGGCGAAAACCTGCAGAAGCTGCCGGTGCCGCTCGTGCTCGGCTGGTTGCAGCGCTGGCTTTACGATCTGCTCGCGCAACGCACGGCTAGCCGTCCGCGCTATTTCCCCGCCGCGGCGAAGGCGCTCGCACGTTGCGCGCAAAGCGCCGATCCGGCCGCGCTCGCGCGCTACATGAAGACGGTCACGCGGCAGCGCGCGGTGGAAAATCATCCGCTGAACGCGCGCCTCGTGTTCGAGGAACTGTTCATGGGCTATCGCGGGATCTATACGGCCTGAGCGGCCAGAGCGGCCAGAGACCGTCGAGCCGCGCCGCAAGGAATGCACCAAGGAGCACCCGATGTTTGTCGATTCACACTGTCATATCAACTTCGAAGGGCTCGCGGACCGATTGCCCGACGTCCTCGACAAGATGCGCGCGCATTCCGTGACACATGCGCTGTGCGTGTCGGTGGATCTCGAGACGCTGCCTTCGGTGCTCGCGATCGCCGAGCAGCACGAAAACGTCTATGCGTCGGTCGGAGTGCATCCCGACCACGAGGATATGCGCGAACCGAGCGTCGCGGAACTCGTCGAGCTGGCGAAGCATCCGAAAGTTTGCGCGATCGGCGAAACCGGGCTCGACTACTATCGGCTGGAAGGGCGCAGCATCGCCGACATGGAATGGCAGCGCGAACGCTTTCGCACGCATATCCGCGCCGCGCACGCGACGGGCAAGCCGCTCATCATCCACACGCGGTCGTCGTCGGACGACACCTTGCGCATCATGCAGGAAGAGCGCGCGGACGTGCCGGGCGGCGTCATGCATTGCTTCACCGAACCGTGGGAGATCGCCGAACGGGCGCTCGCGCAGAATTTCCATATCTCGCTGTCGGGCATCGTCACGTTCAAGAAGGCAACCGATGTGCAGGACGTCGCGCGGCGCGTGCCGATCGAGCGCCTGCTCATCGAAACCGATTCGCCTTACCTCGCGCCGGTGCCGTATCGCGGCAAGCCGAATGAACCTGCGTACGTGAGTTATGTCGGACGTTTCATCGCGCAGTTGCGCGAGCAGCCGGAAGAGGCCGTCGCGCAGGCGACCACCGACAACTTCTTCCGGCTCTTCAAGATCGCGCGGCCAGTCTGAGGGCGGCCGGCCCGCGCGCAAAAAAACTGTTCCAAGGCAATTCGAAGGTCACTTATGAACACTTCCCCGATGGTTTCCACTCTGAACACGACGCGCGGTGCGCGCAAGGGCACGGCCGTGCGCGGACTCGTCGCCGGCGCGCTGCTGGCGGCCTGCGCGATCGCTCAGCCGGTCTGGGCCGCGTCCGTGGACTCGCTCATCAAGGCGGTCAAGTTCGACGACGTATCGGCGGTCAAGAAGCAGCTCGCGCAGGGCGCGGACCCGAACACCGTCGACAACACGGGCACGCCGATCCTCGTGATCGCCGCGCGCGAGAAGTCCGACAAGGTCGGCCAGTTGCTCGCCGACAACCCGAAGACCGACCTCGAAAAGCTCGATCCCGCCGGCGAAAACGCGATGATGCTTGCCGCGCTCAATGGCGACGCGACCTTCGTGAATCTGCTGATCGCCAAGGACGCCGAAGTGAACAAGAAAGGCTGGACGCCGCTGCACTACGCCGCGACCAACGGCCATGACGACATCGTGAAGATTCTGGTCGACCATTCGGCCTATATCGACGCGGGCTCGCCCAACGGCACGACGCCGCTCATGATGGCGGCGCGCGGCGGTCATCTTTCGACGGTCAAGCTGCTGCTCGACTCGGGCGCCGATCTGCGCGTGAAGAATCAGCTCGGCCTGACGGCGGTGGATTTCGCGCAGAAGTACAACGAGAAAGATGTCGCCGAAGGTCTGAAGGCGCGTCTGGACTCGATGCAACAAGGCGGCGGCGCTGCGCAAAGCGGCTCAAACGGTGCAAAATAACGGCGCGACATCAAGTCACGGGGCGAGCGCGGTCAGGCGCGGCCGCGCATCGCTCCGAACCCGTTGCTCCGACCAAGCCGCCGCTCAACATAAAAGGAAGACCATGCTGCGGGAATTCGTCCTCGCCTGTGCTCTCGCGACGCCCGTCTGTGCGTTCGCGTTTACCGGCAACGATCTGAACAAGCTCTGCACCAAAACGGATCCCAACTCACGGACCGCCTGCGCGGCCTATATCGAAGGCGCGGCGGACGGCATCTACAACACGATCGAGGCGATCGGCGGAACCTCCGGGCCGCAGGTCGGCCAGTACTTCTGCCTGCCGGCGGACGTGAAGCCGCAGCAGCTTACGGACGCGGTGCGCAAGTACATCGCCAACAATCCCGACAAGGCCGATTTCAACGCGACCACGATGGTTTCGCTCGGACTCGGCAAGGCGTTTCCCTGCAAGGCGGAACGCTGAGCATCTGGTGACGCCGGAGCACTGGCGTCACGCTTGCTGAACCAAGAGGCGACGGCCGCGCCCGGACGGCCATCGCCGCTGCTGTCTGCAACCTGGCGCAATATCGCGCAGCACCACGCATCCGTGCGATGCGACCGCCGTGTCCTCCTCGCCGCTTTCACTTTCTCGAGGCTGATCCCGCGACGCTCATGCTCTCACTCGACCATTTCCTGAATCTTGCGGAACGTCCGCTCGGCACCTGGCCCGGCGCGCTCGTCGTGGCCGTCATCGCGGTGGCGTTTGCGATTGCCGCGCATCGCATCGGCGCGCGCATTCTCGTGCGCATCGCGCGTCCTTATCCGCTGATGAGCGTCGTGCTGCGCTATATCGACACGCCCGCGCTCATCCTGCTCATCATCCTCGGGCTCGGTTTCATGATCTTCGAGGCGCCCGATACGCTGCCGTTCATCGGCGTGCTGCGCGATGTCGAGACCGTCGCGCTGATCGTCGCGCTCACGTTTCTCGCGGCGCGCTCGGCGGGCGCGGTGGGCGAGGCGATCGTGCAGGCGCATCCGCTCGACACCGACGACAATCTCAACGCCCGCCGCATCCACACGCAGGCGCGCGTGCTCGCGCGCTCGGTGATGGTGGTGATCGTAATCATCGGTTTCGGCGCGGCGCTGATGGCGTTTCCGAGCGTGCGGCAGATCGGCGCGAGCCTGCTGGCGTCGGCGGGCGTCGCCGGGCTCGTCGCCGGTATCGCCGCGCGGCCGGTGCTCGGCAATCTGATCGCGGGCTTGCAGCTCGCGCTGTCGCAGCCGATTCGCCTCGACGATGTCGTCGTGATTCAGGGCGAATGGGGACGCGTCGAGGAAATCACGGGCACGTACGTGTCGATCCGCATCTGGGATCAGCGGCGGCTTATCGTGCCGTTGCAGTGGTTCATCGAAAATCCGTTCACGAACTGGACGCGCAACAGTTCGCAGATCATCGGCACGGTGTTTCTGTATGTCGATTACCGGATGCCGCTCGCGCCGCTGCGCGAGGAGCTGGAGCGCATCCTCGAGCACGCGCCGGAATGGGATGGCCGTGTGCAGGTGCTGCAGGTCACCGACGCCACCGATCGCGCGATGCAACTGCGCGTGCTCGTCAGTTCGTTCGACTCGGCGCTGAATTGGGATTTGCGCTGCCGCGTCCGCGAAGGGCTCGTGAACTTCGTGCAGGCGACTTATCCGCACTATCTGCCGCGCGCGCGGGCGGATCTGTCGACCGACAAGGAAAGTCACGTCGATTTCGCGCCGCCGCTCGAAAGGGCGGGCACGGCACACGCGGCAAGCACGGCGAATACGGCCGCCGATCCGGTCGCGAGCCGCGGCGAGCCGACCGGGCCGGATCCGAAGGCGCACGCGGCGGCGTCCACCGCGCCGGCGCCGGCAGAAAAGACCTGACGGAAACCCGCGCGGCGTTTCCGGGTCGAAAATTTCGGGTTGATGCTGAGAAAGTCACGTTAAGTCACGTTAATCACGTTCGAAGAGGAAAAGGAAAGTCTATGAGCCGTCTCGTCGTCGTATCCAACCGGGTCGCCACGCCGACCGAAACCAAGGGCTCCGCGGGCGGGCTCGCCGTCGGTGTCTTCGGCGCGCTGAAGGACAGCGGCGGCGTCTGGTTCGGCTGGAGCGGCGACGTCGTGAGCGAAACCGTCGCGAATCAGGGACCGAAACTCGAACAGGACGGCGCGGTGACCTTTGCGACCGTCGGCCTGCCGAAAAAGGACTACGACCAGTACTACCGCGGTTTCTCGAACGCGATGCTGTGGCCGGTTTTCCACTATCGCAACGATCTCGCCGTCTACGACCGGGACGAGTACGCGGGCTACCGGCGCGTGAACGCGTGGCTCGCGCACAAGCTCATCAAGCTGCTCGAACCCGGCGACATCATCTGGGTCCACGACTATCACATGATCCCGTTCGCCGAGGCGCTGCGCTCGGCGGGCATCACGAATCGCATCGGCTTCTTCTTGCACATTCCGTTTCCGTCGCCGCAGATCCTGTTGAACATTCCGCCGCACGAGGAACTGGTGAAGTCGCTGTGCTGCTATGACGTCGTCGGGTTTCAGACGGAAAGCGATCGCGTCGCGTTTCACGACTACATCGTCCGGCACGCGCACGGCACCGCGACCCCCAACGGCCACGTCGAGGCGTTCGGACGCAAGCTGCGGACGAACGTTTATCGCATCGGCGTGTTTCCCGATGAAATCGCCGAGCAGGCCGAACGCGGCGAGGCGCGTCAGGACGTGATGGACCTGAAGCAGAGCCTCGAAGGCCGTAAGCTCATCATGAGCGTGGATCGGCTCGATTACTCGAAAGGACTGGTCGAGCGCTTCCGCGCGTTCGAGCATTTTCTGGAAAAGTCGCCCGAGTGGCGCGGCAATGTCACGCTCGTGCAGATCGCGCCGCCGACGCGCTCGGACGTCGAAACCTATCAGCAGATTCGCCAGAACCTGGAGTACGAAGCGGGGCGCATCAACGGACGTTACTCCGGGCTCGATTACACGCCGATCCGCTATCTCAATCAGCGATACGACCGCTGGAAGCTGATGTCGCTGTTTCGCGAATCGCAGATCGGGCTCGTCACGCCGCTGCGCGACGGCATGAATCTCGTCGCGAAGGAATACGTCGCGGCCCAGAATCCTGACGATCCCGGCGTGCTCGTGCTTTCCCAGTTCGCCGGCGCGGCCGATGAAATGACCGGCGCGGTGATGGTCAATCCGCATGATATCGTCGGCACGAGCGAGGCCATCGGCCGCGCGCTGGCGATGCCGCTCGCCGAGCGCAAGCAGCGCTACGAGACCAACATGGCGGCGCTGCGCAAGCACGATCTGGGCGTGTGGCGCGACAACTTCCTCGCCGATCTGCGCGGCGATGCCGAACGGTAACCGTCGCCGGAAACGAATGTTTCCGTGCTGTAACAGAGCGATGAAAGTGCAAGAGACGTCCGGAACGGGCGTATCCGCACTCGATAATGGGCTTCATCGCAGCGGATGGCGGAACGATTCGTAAGGGCAAACCTCGTTGTCCGGCCTTACGATCCGCTGTCATACTCGATGCGCGCCGCGGCTGGCAAGCGATCAGCCGCACGTCGATATCCGCATGGAGACGAGAACGATGAGAATTGCCCAGATTGCTCCGCTGACCGAATCGGTGCCGCCGAAGCTCTATGGCGGGACCGAGCGTGTGGTGTCGTACCTGACCGAGGCGCTCGTCGAGCTCGGTCACGAGGTGACGCTCTTCGCCACCGGCGATTCGCAGACCAGCGCCAACCTGGAACCCGTGTGGCCGCGCGCGTTGCGGCTCGACCCGGCGATCCGCGACCGCATCGCGCCGCACATGCTGCTGATGGAACTCGTGCGCCGCCGCGCCGAAGAGTTCGATGTCCTGCACTTTCACATGGACTATTACTCGTTCTCGCTGTTCAAGCGCCAGGACACGCCGTTCGTGACGACAATGCACGGCCGGCTCGATCTGCCCGAGCAGCAGCCCGTATTCGATACGTTCAACACCGCGCCCGTAATCTCCATTTCCGACGCGCAGCGGCATCCGCTGCCGCAGGCGAAATGGGTCAGCACCGTTTATCACGGCTTGCCGGAGAAGCTCTACGTGCCGCAGCCGGTGGAGCAGAAGTATCTGGCGTTCCTCGGACGCATTTCGCCGGAAAAGCGCGTCGATACGGCCATTCGCATCGCGGGCCGATGCGGCTTGCCGATCAAGATTGCCGCCAAGGTCGATTTCGCCGACCACGAGTATTTCGAGCGCGAGATTGCGCCGCTGCTGGAGCTGCCGTATGTCGAGTACGTCGGCGAGATCAACGACAGTCAGAAAGCCGAATTCCTGTCGGGCGCGCACGCGCTCGTGTTTCCGATCGACTGGCCCGAGCCGTTCGGCCTCGTGATGATCGAGGCGATGGCGTGCGGCACGCCGGTCATCGCGTTCAATCGCGGCTCGGTGCCGGAAGTGGTGGACGAGGGCGTGTCTGGCTTCATCGTCGAGGATGAAATCGGTGCGGTGGCCGCGGTGAATCGTCTGCATACGCTGTCGCGCGAGCGCGTGCGCAATCGCTTCGAGGAGCGCTTCACGTCGCATCGCATGGCTCGGCAATATCTCGAGGCGTATCAGTCGGTCGTGCGCGCGCAGAAGCGTGCGCGCTTCAAAGTGATCGATCGCGCGACGACGACCTGACGCGCGACCCGACACGAAGCGGGAAAAAACAAAAAACCGCCGTGTGGCGGGACCCGGAAGGTCGCACCACACGGCGGTTTTGCATTCGCCGCGAGGTAAAGCGCGACGCGCTCAGTACTTGATGCGCGACACCTTCGTGCCTTGCAGCGACACGTCGGCCATCAGGCCGGCGTTGGTCAGGACGATGGCCTCGACCGGTTTCGTGGCGGTGGTCGTGTCGATCACGCCGTTCGCGCCCATCTTCACCAACGCCACAGATGCGTCCGCGCCCGCCGACCAGCCGTCGGAGTTGCGGAATTTGTCGAGCGCATCCTGCGTCATGAACAGGAAGATCAGCGCCTTCGACTGCGCGCCTGCCTGCAGGCCGAACGAGCCGGACGTCGTGCTGTAGTACCCGACGCTGCTGCCACCCACACGCAGCGCACCCTTGCCGTATTGCGCGCCGACGATGAAGCCGGCCTGAAGCACCGACGGGAACACCAGCACGCCGCGCGCTTTCGCGACCAGCTCGCGCGAGCCGCCGACGGTGGCATAGAGACGCTGGATCGTGCTGTCGACATCTGCGTCGATGGCGCGGCGGTCATCGGCGGCGCCCGCGGCCGCTTCGCTGCCGGCGTTCCGGTTTGCCGTGCAGCCGGCAAGCGCGAGGCCACCCATTGCCAGCACGGCCGTCGACTTGAGCATGAAGTTTCGTCTTTGCATCATTGTTCTCCATCGTGGAATTTAGGAAACCCCATAAGAGCGGGAGGGTGAGGCACGCCAAGTTATAGCACAGCAAGGTGAAACCGCGAGCCTCGGCCCATGCGCCGAAAGCCTTGTCAGGCTTGGGTCTTCAGGCTCCGCAACATTCGGGCGAACAAGCCGGACCTAGCTTACTCCGAATCCGTCCCCATAAGCGTCAGGCGCGTCGTTAAATTACACAAATCTTTCGAAGCACACATCGTCTGATACAAGGTTAGACGAAGCTTTGACCAAACCGAAATGGAAACGGCGTTTTCGCCCGAAGTGCGGCCCAAGGCGAGCAGAATTTTCGTGACGCTGCCTTTAGGTCGTACGAGAAAACCGCTGAAGGAAGTAGCAACGACCGTACCCGAGGCTCGGTCACGGATGGGTCGTCGTTTTTACTTCGGCGGAGGGCGGCGCGGGCGTGTGTTGCGGACGGCGCAGCGCGCGCCGGATGCCGCCGATCAGCACGCCGAGCACGAGCAGGAACGCTGCGGGCACGATCCAGTAGCCGACGAACGCATGCCAGAGATAATCGGCGAGCGTCGCCTTGCGATGCGCGTATTCGTTGAGCGCTTCCTGATGCTTCACCTCGGTGGCGGCGATGGCATCTTCGGGACAACCGGCTGCGCGCGCTTCTTCGGACGTGCCGTGGCAGCGCGCCGCGGCGCCGGCCGCGCGTTGGGCATCGGTCAACTCCCAGCTGGCAAGCGACTTATGGAGATCGACGTTGTTGTACGCCATCTCCTCGCGCACTTCGTTCACCGCGACGATCAGCACCGGCACGAACCAGAACGTGATCGCCACGAGCCACCGCCTGAACCAGCGGTTCTTGTGTCTCCATGCCATCCGATGCCTCCATGCGAGGCTTTTCGCCTCGCTCGAAACGGCGGCGGCCGATGGCGTCTTTCTTGTATTTCGTAAGGGGCCGCCTTCGCGCCATCTTATGAGAAAAAGACGACGGTGCGAATCACTAGCTTGGGTGCAGTGCAATATCGGCCGGTAGGGAGCGTAAATACGCAAGGGGCGCCGCGCGCGAACGGCGCGGCGTGCAGAACGCGAACGCAGGCGAGATCAGCCCTTGTTGCTGAGGCAGCTTTTCATGAAACTCTTGCGGTCGTCGCCTTTCTTGTCGCCTGCTTGGCTGTTGCACGCCGTCATCTTCTGCTGCTGCGTCATCGGCGCGGATGCGGCAGCCGGCGCGGCGGACAGACAGCTCTTCATGAAGGCCTTGCGGTCGTCGCCTTTCTTGTCGCCCGCCTGCTTGTTGCAATCGGTCATCTTGCTTTGCTGACTGTTGGCGGCGAAGGCGACGTTCGCGCCGAGCGTCAGGCTCAGCACGGCGATGAGGGCGGTGGCTCGAATGGTCATGTGACGCTCCCTGATTTGAGTGACGGTTGTTGTTCGACGGCGCGTGTCTGTATCGGCATGTCGCCCGCGCATTATGGCAAACACAATATGAACGGTGTGCGGGATAGGGTGAAATCGGGAGTCGCGGGAACGAGGCTTGCAAACGCCTTTCGTCGCCGGCGATCCGCACGACCGATGCAGCCGACGTATGATCGTGCGATGCATGTCAATGCGAAAGGAGATCGTCCATGTCCACGCCGCTGTCGGATCATTACAAAGGCTTCGAGATCAAGGTTCAGGCATTGAGGCGCGCGAAGGATCGCGACGAGCCGGACGACAGCCCGCGACACTTCGACATAGTCGTGACGATCGCGAAGAGCGCGCACGGCGAAAGCGGCCGCTCGGTGATGTTCGGCGTGCCCGATCAGGAACCGTTCGACAGTCCGATCGACGCGACGCGCGCGGGCATCGACTACGCGCGCGACATCATCGACAACAAGGTCGAAGGGCAGTCGGTCGAAGATCTCTGAGTCTTGTCCGCAGGCAACTAAAAACGCCGTCGAGCAGCCGTTCGACGGCGTTGTCGTATGTGCTGCACTACACGTTAGCCCGATTGACCTCCGGCGCCTGTCCAACGAGAATCGACGGCGAGCAAACGTTCAAACGTGCGCGAAAGGGCGTCGAAGGCATTGGCGCGCGAGCGTCCGGCGCGTTTCGATTGGCGTTGCTCGCGTTCGCTGCATCTCGCAAGACCAACAAACCAGAATAAGCATTGGAGATCCGCATGAACCGAATCATCCGCCGACGCGTCCTCACGGCTGCCGTCGCGCTCGCCGCCTGCACCGCATTGCCGTTCGCGTCGTCATCGGCGTTCGCGCAGCCGGCGGGCAAGCCCAAGGTGGCGCTCGTCATGAAATCGCTCGCCAACGAGTTCTTCCTGACGATGGAAACCGGCGCGAAAGACTATCAGGCGCACAACGCCGGCCAGTTCGACCTGATCACCAACGGCATCAAGGACGAGACCGACACGGCGGCGCAAATCCGCATCGTCGAACAGATGATCGTCTCGAAGGTCGATGCGCTCGTGATCGCGCCGGCTGATTCGAAGGCGCTCGTGCCGGTCATCAAGAAGGCGGCGGACGCGGGGATCATCGTCGTGAACATCGACAACCGGCTCGATCCGGACGTGCTCAAGTCGAAGGATCTGAACGTGCCGTTCGTCGGACCGGACAACAAGAAGGGCGCGCGTAAGGTCGGCGACTATCTCGCGCCGAAACTGAAGAAGGGCGATGAAGTCGCGATCATCGAAGGCGTGACGACCACGACGAATTCGCAGGCGCGCAGCGCGGGCTTCAAGGAGGCGATGGACGCCGCCGGCATGAAGGTGGTCGCGCTGCAGTCGGGCGAATGGGAAATCGACAAGGGCAACGCGGTCGCGTCGCAGATCCTGAACGCCAATCCGAACGTGAAGGCGCTCCTGTGCGACAACGACAACATGGCGATCGGCGCCGTGTCGGCGATTCGCGCGGCGGGCAAGGCGGGCAAGGTGCAGGTCGTCGGCTTCGACAACATCGGCGCGATCAAGCCGATGCTCAAGGACGGCCGCGTGCTCGCCACGGCCGACCAGTACGCGGCGAAGCAGGCGGTGTTCGGCATCGACGTGGCGTTGAAGGCGATTGCCGGCCACAAGAAGCAGTCGGAGCTTTCGCAGGTCGTGGAAACGCCGGTCGATCTCGTGACGAAGTGAGCCGGCGCGAAGCCTCAAGTTCGCGGCGGGCGTGCCGATAACACACTGACGAGCGCGAAAGGCAGACGGCGCGGGCACGCTCCGCGGCCTTTCGCGCGGGCTTCGCCCAGCCGTGCTGGATCATTCCGAGGATGCACAACCGAGCCTTGAAGCGCCCCATGACCGGACCGAACGATGCGAACGTGCTGACGGTGACGGGCATCGGCAAGACCTATGTCGAGCCGGTGCTGACGGACGTATCGCTCGATCTCGTCGCGGGCGAGGTGCTCGCGCTGACCGGCGAGAACGGCGCGGGCAAGAGCACGCTGTCGAAGATCATCGGCGGGCTGACCGATCCGTCGACCGGCGCGATGACGCTCGCGGGCCAGCCCTACGCGCCGAAGAGCCGCTCGGAGGCCGAATCGCTCGGCGTGCGCATGGTGATGCAGGAGCTGAACCTGCTGCCGACGTTATCGGTGGCGGAGAATCTCTTTCTGAACCGCTTGCCGCGCAAGGGCTTCGGCTGGATCGACCGCAAGCGCCTCGCAGAAGACGCGCGTCACGCGATGGCGCAAGTCGGGCTCGACGCGATCGATCCGGATACGCTCGTCGGCGGTCTCGGCATCGGGCATCAGCAGATGGTGGAAATCGCGCGCAATCTGATCGGCGATTGCCGCGTGCTGATTCTCGACGAGCCGACCGCGATGCTCACCGCGCGCGAAGTCGATCTGCTGTTCGAGCAGGTCGAAAGGCTGAAGGCGCGCGGCGTCGCGCTCGTGTACATCTCGCATCGGCTGGAGGAATTGCGGCGCATCGCCGAGCGCGCGGCCGTGCTGCGCGACGGACGCCTCGTGCATATCGGTCCGATGGACGCGCTCACGAGCGACCGGCTCGTCACGCTGATGGTCGGACGCGAGATCGGCGAGCGCATCGATCTGGGCGAACGGCGGATCGGCGATGTCGCGCTGAAAGTGGAAGGCATGACGCGGCTGCCGGCCGTGCGCGACGTGTCGTTCGAGGTGCGCGCGGGCGAGATTTTCGGCGTGAGCGGGCTGATCGGCGCGGGCCGCACCGAGCTGATGCGGCTCATCTACGGCGCGGATCGCGCGGACGCGGGCACGGTGTCCGTCGCGCGCAAAGGGCAGGCGCTGCGGCGCGTGACGGTGCAATCGCCGTCGGATGCGGTCGAAGAAGGCATCGCGCTCATCACGGAGGATCGCAAGGGCGAGGGCCTGCTGCTCAGCCTGCCGATCGCCGCGAACGTTTCACTGGGCAACGTCGGCGCGGTGGCGCGGCACGGCGTGGTCGACGCGCGCCGGGAAGCGGCGCTCGCGCAACGGCAGATCGACGCGATGCGGATTCGCACGTCGGGGCCGGCGCAGGCCGTGTCGGAACTGTCGGGCGGCAACCAGCAGAAGGTCGTGATCGGCCGGTGGCTCGCGCGCGACTGCTCGGTGCTGCTGTTCGACGAGCCGACGCGCGGCATCGACGTCGGCGCGAAGTTCGACATCTACGGGCTGATGGGCGCGCTCGCTCGCGAAGGACGCGCGCTCGTCGTCGTGTCGAGCGACCTGCGCGAGCTGATGCTGATCTGCGACCGTATCGGCGTGATGTCGGCGGGGCGCATGACGGGCGTGTTCGAGCGCGCGAACTGGACGCAGGACGCGCTGCTCGCGGCGGCGTTCTCGGGTTACGCGAAGCGCGAGGCGATCCTGCACGAGCCCATCGCCCCGGACGCGAAAGCGCCCGAAGACAACGTGGAGCATTGAATGAGCGAAGCGAATCTGCCCGCCGATGCGCCGAAGAGCACGAAAGGCGTCGGCACGCGTCTGGGCATTTCGAATTACCTGGGTCTCGCGGGCGCGCTCGCCGCGATGATCGCGCTGTTTTCGGTGCTGAGCACGCACTTTCTGACGTACGACACGTTCAGCACGATCGCGAACCAGATTCCGGATCTCGTCGTGATGTCGGTCGGCATGACGTTCGTGCTCATCATCGCGAGCATCGATCTGTCGGTCGGCTCGGTGCTGGCGCTGGGCGCGTCGGTGGTGAGCGTGGCCGCGCTGAAGTGGCACTGGCCGGCGTTTCCGGCGGCGCTGATCGGGCTCGCGGCCGCCGCGCTGACGGGCGCCGTGACCGGCCTCGTGACGGTGGCGTGGCGGATTCCGTCGTTCATCGTCTCGCTCGGCGTGCTGGAAGGCGCGCGCGGGCTTGCGTATCAGATGACGAATTCGCGCACGGCGTACATCGGCGATGCGTTCGATTTTCTGTCGAATCCGATCGCGTTCGGCATCTCGCCCGCGTTCCTGATCGCGGTCGCGGTGATGATAATTGCCCATCTGGTCTTGACCCGGACGGTTTTCGGCCGATATCTCGTAGGGATCGGCACGAACGAGGAAGCCGTGCGTCTCGCGGGCGTGAATCCGCGGCCGTACAAGGTGATCGTTTTCGCGCTGATGGGCGCCTTGTCCGGACTCGCGGCGCTCTTTCAGATCTCGCGGCTCGAAGCCGCCGATCCGAACGCCGGCGCGGGGTTGGAACTGCAGGTGATCGCGGCGGTCGTGATCGGCGGAACGAGCCTGATGGGCGGGCGCGGCTCGGTCATCAGCACGTTTTTCGGCGTGTTGATCATCTCCGTGCTGGCGGCGGGACTGGCGCAGATCGGCGCGAACGAGCCGACCAAGCGCATCATTACCGGCGCGGTGATCGTGGTGGCGGTGGTGCTGGATACATACCGCAGCAGGAGAAAGCGGGTTTGATCGAAGGGCGGCGCAGGCGGGCGCTCCGAACGGGGTGGAGCAACGGCCGGCGACGAGAGAAGGCAGCGGGCGGCAGCGGCGAACGGGGATTCATCGCCGCCGCACACAATGAAGCAGGCAGGGCGCGGGGAAAGCAGAGCGGCGCATGAAAGTGGTCGCGCCGGACGCCTTACGACCAATAAGAGCAGTTGGACCAAAGCATAGCGAAGGACGATGTATGGCGACGATCAAAGACGTGGCAGCCATTGCCGGGGTGTCGTTTACGACGGTATCCCACGTAGTGAACAATTCGCGGCCGGTTTCGGCCGACGTGCGGGCGAAAGTCGAGCGGGCGATCCGTGAGCTCGACTACGTGCCGTCGGCGGTCGCGCGCTCGCTGAAGGCGCGCTCGACGGCGACCATCGGCCTGCTCGTGCCGAACGCGACGAATCCGTATTTCGCCGAGCTCGCGCGCGGCGTCGAGGACGGCTGCGCGAAGAACGGCTATTGCGTGTTCTTCTGCAACTCCGACGACGATCCCGCGAAGCAGCGCAACTATCTGCGCGTGCTGCAGGAAAAGCGCATCGACGGGCTCGTGATTGCATCGGCGGGCGAGGACTCGGTGCTCGCGCAATGCCTCGCGGGCGCGCGCGAGCCGCTCGTGATCGTCGACCGCAATATCGAGGGGCTGCAATCGGACCTCGTGCAGATCGACCACGAAAAGGGCGCGTATCTCGCGACGCGGCATCTGCTGCAGCTCGGGCATTCGAAGATCGGCTGCATCACAGGCCCCGTCGCGACCGCCGTTTCCGCGATGCGCCTGCACGGCTTCATCCGCGCGATGGCCGAGCGCGGCATGGAAATCGCGCCGAACGCGATCCAGCAGAGCGACTTTTCCGCGACGGGCGGTTACGCGGCGGCCTCGCTCCTGCTCGACAACATGAAGCCGACGGCGATCTTCGCGTGCAACGACATGATGGGCATCGGCGCGCTGCGTGCGGCGGCGGAGCGTCACATCAACGTGCCGACGGACTGCTCGATCATCGGTTTCGACGATGTCGAGCTGTCGCGCTACACCTATCCGGCCTTGTCGACGGTGGGGCAATCGGTGCGCGCGCTCGGCGAAATGGCCGCGCAGACGCTGATCGAGCGCATCACCGGCAAGCTGACGGGCACGACGCGCCGCCGCGTGGTGCCGCCGCGCCTCGTGCGCCGCGAATCGACCGCGGTAGTGCCCGAGTCGCGCGGCGCGAAGGCGTAACGACCGCGGTGCAGTAAAGGAACCAAAGGAAACGAGATGGGCGACAGTGCCAAGACCGGCCGCGTGACCGTGGTCGGCAGCCTCAACATGGATCTCGTCGCGCGCGCGCCGCGCCTGCCGCGACCGGGGGAAACGCTCGCCGGACACGCGTTCGCGCAGATGCCGGGCGGCAAGGGCAGCAATCAGGCGGTCGCCGCGGCGCGCCTGGGCGCGCATGTCGCGATGATCGGCTGCGTCGGCGACGATACGAACGGCGCCACGCTCAGAGGCAGCCTCGAAGCGGAAGGCATCGACTGCACGGCGCTCGCGACCAGCGCCAGCGCGCCGACGGGCGTCGCGCTCATCGTCGTCGACGATGCGAGCCAGAACGCGATCGTCATCGTCGCGGGCAGCAACGCCGAAGTCACGCCCGCGCGCATCGAAGCGCAGGAGGCGCTCATCGCGCGCGCCGACGTCATCGTGTGCCAGCTCGAAACGCCGCCGGACGCCGTGCGCGCCGCGCTCGCCGCCGGCCGTCGCCTGAAGCGCACGACGATCCTGAATCCCGCGCCCGCGGCGCGCAAATTGCCGCCGGACTGGTTCCCGCTGATCGACTATCTGATTCCGAACGAACTCGAAGCCGCGACGCTCTCCGGGGTCGCCATCGAAACGCCCGACGACGCGCGCCGCGCCGCGCAGGCGCTCAAGGCGAAAGGCGCGCGCAACGTCATCGTGACGCTCGGCGCGCAAGGCGTGCTGGCTTTGCTCGACGGCGCGGACGACGAAGGCGTTCATCTGCCGTCGCCGCGCGTCGAAGCGGTCGATACGACCGCCGCCGGCGACACGTTCATCGGCGGCTTCTCGGCGGAACTCGCACGCGGCGCGGCGGCAATAGACGCAATCGCGTTCGGCCAGCGCGCGGCGGCAATCGCGGTGACGCGCGAGGGCGCGCAACCATCGATTCCGCACCGCAGCGAAATTTCAGCATAACTTTTCAATATTCATTGAAAACACGGCGCGTCTGACGCGCCGTTTTCTTTTCATACGAAACAAATTCCTCAAGTGCCGACACATTCGCGCCGTTTACATCGATAGCGGTCGCGCGATGTCCAGCGCGCACGCTGCCACGCAACGACGACTCCGCTCGCGAGCGACATCAGGGAAAAAATTCAATGAAAACAGCTTTGACGATCAAGGCGCGCCTCGGCATCTCGATGGCGTTTCTGGGGGCGCTGCTCATCGCGATCGGCGCGTTGGGGCTCACCGGCATGAGCCATTCGAATCGCGCGTTTCAAGACACCTATTCGGTGCAGATGCCCGCGGCGATCGCCGTCGGCAACGCGGAAATGTATGCGGCGCGCGAGCGTCTCGTGTTCGATCGCGCGGCGCTGCTCGCCGGCACGCCGGAAGTGGCGGCCACGGTCGAGCGCGCGCGTATGATGCGCGAACGCGCGGACGGCTACTGGAAGCAATACCTGGCGCTGCCGCAAGCGCCGGAAGAAAAGCGCCTCGCCGACGCTGCTCAGGACCGGCGCCTCGCGCTGCAGGGCATCGTCGACAAGGGCGTCGCGGCGGTCTTGGCGAACGATCACGACGCCATCATCGCGAACGCCAAGGCGATGCAGGCGACGTACAACGAACTCGCCAACGCCAACGACGCGCTGCGCAAGCATCTGACCGAAGCATCCGCGAGAAGCTATGAGGAGACGCAGGACCGCTTCGGATGGTTCCGCGCGCTGAGCTTCGGCGCGATCGCGCTCGGCATCGCCGCGGCCGCGTTCGCGTGGCTGTCGCTCAGGCGCGCCATCGCGCGGCCGCTCGAAGCGGCGCTCGGTCATTTCGAATCGATCGCCGCGGGCGATCTGCGCCGCGAGGTCGCCATCACGTCGCGCGACGAAATGGGCCAGTTGCTCGAAGGTCTCGCCAAGATGCGCGCGAGCCTGCTGACGACGGTCCGCACGGTGCGCTCGGGCAGCGAATCGATCGCGTCGGCGACGCAGCAGATCGCCGCGGGCAATACCGATCTGTCGTCGCGCACGGAAGAACAGGCATCGGCGCTGCAGGAAACCGCGTCGAGCATGGAAGAGCTGACCGGCACCGTCCGCCAGAACGCCGACAACGCGCGGCAGGCGAGCGCACTCGCGGCGAACGCGTCGGAAATCGCCGGCAAGGGCAGCGCGGTCGTCACGCAGGTCGTCGACACGATGCGCGAGATCAACGGCAGTTCGTCGAAGATCGCGGACATCATCACGATCATCGAGGGCATTGCGTTCCAGACCAACATTCTGGCGCTCAACGCGGCCGTCGAAGCGGCGCGCGCGGGCGAAGAAGGGCGCGGCTTCGCGGTCGTCGCGGGCGAAGTGCGCAGTCTGGCGCAACGCTCGTCGGCGGCGGCGAAGGAAATCAAGGAACTCATCGACACGTCCGTCGCGCGCGTGCAGACGGGCACGACGCTCGTCGACGAAGCCGGCCGCACGATGAGCGAGATCATCGGCGCGGTGCAGCGCGTGACCGACATCATGGGCGAGATCGCGGCGGCGTCGGAGGAACAGTCGAGCGGCATCGAGCAGGTGTCGCGCGCCGTCACGCAGATGGACGAAGTCACGCAGCAGAACGCGGCGCTCGTCGAGGAAGCGGCGGCCGCCGCGCAGTCGCTCGAAGATCAGGCCGGGCGGCTGCGGCAGGCGGTGGCGGTGTTCCAGGTCGCGGACGGCGCGGCGCTTGCTGCTGTTCCGGCAGCATCCACGATGGCGGCGAAAATTGCACCGCGCGCAACGATGCCTGCGCGCGTTGCCTTGAAGTCGGCGAAGCGCGCACCCGCCGCGCCGTCGCCCGCGCCGAAAGCGTCCGCCACGACGGAGGCAAGCGGCGACTGGGAGACTTTCTGAGCGCGACAGACGGCGCTTAAGGCCCGAATGCGCGCGAGTGCACACGCGCGCGACCAACGTCGATCCGGTAACCCGTACACTGGTGGGTGCCTCACCGCTCACACGAGGATATCGACATGACCGGATCGACACTCGCCGCGAAGCTCGCGGACGCCCGCCGCCGGCATCAGCTGATCGACACGCTGGCGCCGGCCGACATACCTGCGGATGCGCCCACCGCCTACGCGATCCAGCACGAGATGCTGAGGGAGGCGGATGCGCGCATCGGCGCCTGGAAGATCGGCGCGCGCGCACCCGACGCGCTCGCCACGGGCGCGCCCATCGACGCCGCGCTCGTCCACGTTTCGCCCGCGCGCCTACCTTTTCAATCGTTTTTCCGCGTGCTCGTGGAACTCGAAGTCGCGTTCCGCTTTTCCTATGCGCTGCCCGCGCGACCCGACCCTTACACACGCGAGGAAGTATTCGACGCGATCGGCGGCATCGCGGTCGCGCTCGAAGTCGTCGACAGCCGTTTCGCTCAATGGCCCAATCTCGATCCGCTGGCCCAGCTCGCGGATTCGCAGAACAACGGCGCGCTCGTCGTATCGGGCATGGAACCTTACGACGTCGTCGCGCCGGGCTTCGACTTTCTGACGCCGCGACTGGAATTCACCCTCGACGGCGTGTCGATCGCACCGGCCGCGCTCGGCAATCCCGCGGGCGATCCGCGCGAATTGCTGCCGTGGCTCGTCAACCATTGTTCTCGCATGGGTTTGACGGTCGAGCCGTTCTGGACCATTACAACAGGTTCCTATACGGGCGCGTATCGCGTCGATGGACCGGGCATGCTGCATGGTGCGATCGATCGCATCGGCGAACTGGAATTGGTGCTCGCTTGATGTTCGGATGCGCCGCACCGGGAACGATTATTGATGATGTCGCACGCGCATCGTCTTTATCGGATGCGTGCATCTCTTGAGCGCTTGTCCACGTAACCAAGGATGTGAGGCGCACGTCGCATTGGCGGACGGAAGCAGTAGATAAGTAGCGAAGAGCGCGGGGAAGCGAACAGGCAGGGACCATGTCGCGCAAGAGGATAGCGACATTGGGATGAACATTGTAGGTGAACGAAAATAGCGCACCAAGCTAGGAATTCTTCGAAGCAAATGAACAACGCAAGTGCGTGAAAAAAAATTCGAAAGGGTTTAGGATGATTTCAAGCGATGTCGTTTCGATTACGCGCGTTGCGCACGGCATAGCTTTCTGACTTCGGCGAGGAGGTAGCATGGATATCTACAGCAGTTTCGCGACGCGCTTCGAAAAAACTCGCGAGGAGGAATTCTCGCTCGAAGAGTATCTCGCGCTCTGCAAAGAAGATCCTGCCACATATGCAACAGCGGGCGAACGCATGTTGACGGCCATCGGGGAACCGGAGATGGTCGACACTCGGCTCGACCCGCGTTTATCGCGTGTGTTTGCAAACAAGGTCATCAAGGTGTATCCGGCATTCCGCGAGTTCTACGGAATGGAGGAAGTGATCGAGAACGTCGTGTCCTACTTCCGGCACGCGGCGCAGGGTCTCGAAGAGAAGAAGCAGATCCTTTATCTGCTGGGTCCGGTGGGCGGCGGCAAGTCGTCGATCGCCGAACGACTCAAGCAGCTCATGGAGCGTGTGCCGTTCTATTCGCTGAAGGGCTCGCCCGTCAACGAATCGCCACTCGGCCTTTTCGATTACGACGAAGACGGTCCGGTGCTCGAAGAGCAATACGGCATTCCGCGCCGCTATCTCAAGAGCATTCTCTCGCCGTGGGCGGTGAAGCGCCTGCACGAGTACAACGGCGACATCCGCAAGTTCCGCGTCGTGCGCCGCTATCCGTCGATTCTTCGTCAGATCGGCATTGCGAAGACCGAGCCTGGTGATGAGAACAATCAGGACATCTCGTCGCTCGTCGGCAAGGTGGACATCCGCAAGCTCGAAACGTATTCGCAGGACGACGCCGATGCCTACAGCTATTCCGGCGGCCTGTGCCTCGCCAATCAGGGCTTGCTGGAATTCGTCGAGATGTTCAAGGCGCCAATCAAGGTGCTGCACCCGCTGCTGACCGCGACCCAGGAAGGCAACTTCAAGGGCACGGAAGGCTTCGGCGCGATTCCGTTCGACGGCGTCATCCTCGCGCACTCGAACGAGTCGGAGTGGAAGGCGTTCCGCAACAACAAGAACAACGAAGCACTGCTCGATCGTATCTTCGTCGTGAAGGTGCCGTACTGCCTGCGCTACGGCGAAGAGATCAAGATCTACGAGAAGCTGCTGCGCAATTCGTCCCTCGCCGAGGCGGTCTGCGCACCGGGCACGCTCAAGATGATGGCGCAGATGGCTGTGCTCACGCGTCTGCACGAACCGGAGAACTCGAGCCTCTTCTCGAAGATGCAGGTCTACGACGGTGAGAACCTGAAGGACACGGACCCGAAAGCGAAGTCGTATCAGGAGTATCGCGATTACGCGGGTGTCGATGAAGGCATGACGGGCGTGTCCACGCGTTTCGCGTTCAAGATCCTGTCGCGTGTCTTCAACTTCGATTCGAGCGAGGTCGCGGCGAATCCGGTGCATCTCATGTACGTGCTCGAACAGCAGATCGAGCGCGAGCAGTTCCCGCCGGAAACGGAGCAGAAGTATCTGTCGTTCATCAAGGACGTGCTCGCTTCGCGCTATGCCGAGTTCATCGGCAAGGAGATTCAGACCGCTTATCTGGAGTCGTATTCGGAGTATGGACAAAACATCTTCGACCGCTATGTGACGTATGCGGACTTCTGGATTCAGGATCAGGAGTTCCGCGATCACGACACCGGCGAGAGCTTCGACCGCGCGGCATTGAACGCCGAGTTGGAGAAGATCGAGAAGCCCGCGGGCATCAGCAACCCGAAGGACTTCCGCAACGAGATCGTGAACTTCGTGTTGCGCGCTCGTGCGGCCAATGGCGGCAAGAACCCCGCGTGGATCAGCTATGAGAAGCTGCGTGTGGTGATCGAGAAGAAGATGTTCTCCAACACGGAAGAACTTCTGCCGGTGATTTCGTTCAACGCGAAAGGATCGGCCGAAGAGCAACGCAAGCACGAAGACTTCGTCAATCGCATGGTCGCCAAGGGTTATACGCCGAAGCAGGTCCGGCTCCTGTGCGACTGGTATCTGCGCGTGCGCAAGTCGTCGTGATGTAAGCAAGGCAAGACGGGAGCCGGCGCTCGAAGCGCCTGGCTCCGGTCCCGCGCAAAGCGATAGTCAGGAAGTCCCGGCGGTCCGGGCGCGTGGATTGCAACCGGACCGCACAGTGGACAGTTTGCGAGACGAAAGACGCTGCGATCAGTCGAAGCTTCGCGCAGCGCCTCACAACCTCGCCAATAACGCGGGAGACTGGATGTGCTGCACCAAATCATCGACCGCAGGTTAGCCGGCAAGAACAAGAGCATCGCCAATCGCGAGCGCTTCCTGCGACGCGTCAAGAGTTACATTCGCCGCGCCGTTTCCGACGCGGTGCGCGATCGCAGCATCAAAGACATTCAAAGCACTCAGAGCATCACCATTCCCAAGAAGGACATCTCCGAGCCCTCGTTCCGTCACGGACCGGGCGGCAAGCGCGAGTACGTTCATCCGGGCAATGCGGATTACATTCGCGGTGACAAGATTCCGCGCCCGCCGGGCGGCGCGGGCGGCGGCGGCAAGAGCGCGAGCAACGAAGGCGAAGGGCAGGACGACTTCGTTTTCGAGCTCTCGCGCGAAGAGTTCATGCAGTACTTCTTCGACGATCTCGAACTGCCGCGCCTCGTCAAGACGCAACTGCTCGCCGTGCCGACGTGGAAGAACGTGCGCGCGGGCTGGGCGGCGGAAGGCACGCCCAACAATATCGACGTGGTGAGATCGCTGCGCTCCGCGCTTGGACGGCGCATCGCGCTCGGCTGGCCGCTTGCATCGCAACTGCGTGAGATGGAGCGCCAGCTCGAACAACTGAAGGAAGAGAACGGCGATCCCGAAGACATCGCCCGGCTCGAAGCGGATATTGTCATCATGCAGGGCCGGATCACGCGCATTCCGTTCATCGATCCGTTCGACCTGCGCTATATCAATCGCGTGAAGCAGCCGACGCCGTCGAGCAAGGCCGTGATGTTCTGCCTGATGGACGTCTCCGGTTCGATGGACGAGCAACGCAAGGATTTGTCCAAGCGCTTCTTCATCCTTTTGTATCTGTTCCTGCAGCGGAACTACGAGAAGATCGAAGTCGTGTTCATCCGGCACCATACGCGCGCGGAAGAAGTGGACGAAGACACGTTCTTCCATTCGACGGAAAGCGGCGGCACGGTTGTGTCGAGCGCGCTCGAACTCATGAAGAAGATCATGGACGAGCGTTATTCGCCGACTGAATGGAACATTTACGGCGCGCAGGCATCGGACGGCGACAACTGGACGGACGACTCGCCCAAGTGCCGCAAGCTGCTCGCGGAAGACATCCTGCCGAAGGTCCGGTATTTTGCCTATATTCAAGTTGCGCCGGAGGAGCAGAATCTCTGGTTGGAGTATGCTCAGCTTGCGATGGGCGCGCCTGAACTCGCCATGAAGAAAGTCGATTCGGCGGCGGACATCTATCCGGTGTTCCGCGAGCTGTTCGAAAAGCAGCAGGCGGCCGCATGACGACGCGGCATTTGCACAACGAGACGCGTGGGTATCAGCTGGAAGGCACGGACGATCGTGTGGATTCCCAGCTCGAATCAGAGGCCAGGCAACGCAAGGCGTCCGCGAAAGCAGACGGCGCGCACGAGGAAGGCAGAATGAATGTATCGGAGAAGCGGCGACCGCTGCCGTGCCCGTCGGACTGGAGCGTCGAACTGATCGAGGAGTACGACGCCGAGATATCGCGCGTCGCGAACCGTTATGGTCTCGACACCTATCCGATCCAACTGGAAATCATCAGCTCCGAGCAGATGATGGATGCGTATGCGTCCGTCGGCATGCCGGTGAATTATCGCCACTGGTCGTTCGGCAAGCACTTTCTTGCGACCGAGAAAGGCTATCGGCGCGGGCAGATGGGGCTCGCGTATGAGATCGTTATCAACTCGAATCCCTGCATCGCGTATCTCATGGAAGAGAACACCATGACGATGCAGGCACTCGTGATTGCGCACGCCGCGTACGGGCACAACTCCTTTTTCAAGGGCAATTATCTTTTCCGCCTGTGGACGGACGCGCACGCGATCATCGATTACCTCGTCTATGCGAAGAATTACATCGCGGAGTGCGAGGAGCGTTACGGGCTGGATCGCGTCGAGGAACTGCTCGATTCGTGCCACGCGCTGATGAATTACGGCGTCGATCGCTATAAGCGGCCGCAGAAACTGTCGCTGGCGAAGGAAGCGGCGATGCGCCGCGAGCGCGAAGCGTATCTGCAATCGCAGGTCAACGAACTGTGGCGCACGCTGCCCAAGGGCAAGGAGCCGTCGCCCGAGGAAACCGAGAGCCGGTATCCGCCGGAGCCGCAGGAGAATCTGCTGTATTTCGCGGAGAAGAATGCGCCGTTGCTTGAGCCGTGGGAGCGGGAAGTGATCCGCATCGTGCGCAAGATCGGGCAATATTTTTATCCGCAGCGGCAGACGCAAGTCATGAACGAAGGCTGGGCCACGTTCTGGCATTACACATTGCTGAACACGCTCTATAACGAAGGCCGTCTCGAAGACAGCTTCATGATGGAGTTTCTGCATTCGCATTCGAATGTGGTGTATCAGCCGCCGGTGACGAAGCCGTATTACAGCGGCATCAATCCGTACGCGCTCGGCTTTTCGATGATGAGCGACATTCGCCGCATCTGCGAAAACCCGACGGACGAGGATCGCGAATGGTTCCCGGAACTCGCGGGAAGCGACTGGCTGGAATCGCTGCATTATGCGATGCGCAACTTCAAGGACGAGAGCTTTATCGCGCAGTATCTGTCGCCGCATCTGATCCGGGAAATGCGTCTGTTCTCGATTCTCGATGACGATATGCGCGATGCGCTGGAAGTGTCGGCCATTCATGACGACAGCGGATATCGTTACGTGCGTCAGGCGCTGTCGCGGCAATACGATATTCATCATCGGGAGCCGAACATTCAGGTTTATTCGGTGAACACGCGTGGGGATCGCAGCCTGACGCTGCGGCATTTCATGACGGATAACCGCCATCTCGCGAACGATAGCGACGAAGTGCTCAAGCACATGGCGCGCTTGTGGCAATTCGACGTTTATCTGGAAAGCGTCGATGAAAACGGAACGGTGAGGAAGCGGTTCGAATGCCGGTATACGGCGCCGAGTACGCGCTGACACTACCTCCGACAGTTATCTGAACAACGCGCGCCGTCTTGAAAGGACGGCGCGTTTTTTTTTGCTCAGACGCGTCGCTTCGCATGGATCGCAGTCAGCCACGAATTAAGAGGATTCGTCTAAACAATCTGCGCTACATGACTGAGAATTGTCCGCAGGAGGATCGAACCATGGCGGACAATTCAGCACCCAGTTTTGATAAATGGCGCGACGGAATAAGTGCAGCGGTTGGGGATGATAGATGGAACAGTTGGGACAATGAAGTTCAGCTGGCGGTCAGCGAATTCAATCATCACCTGATCGGAAACGCGGGATATCGACCGCTCGATTGGCGGATCATCAAGGCAATGACATGGGTCGAATCCGGCGCCAACAGTTCCGAATGGAAAAAGAAGCCGATGCAAATAGGTGTAGCAGGAGATCCGGGGCTGTCAGCGCTGCTCTCTGCCAAGGAAGGTGGAGACTTGATTCTGCCGCCAGCATGGAAGTCCCGCCTCACGGTCGCGTCGGTCAGAGCAGACCCCCTTCATAACATTCGGGCGGGAGTGGGTTATCTGCTCATGCGTTCGGCAAGATTCGAGTACCGAAGTGTGCTGGACGGCGATTCCAGAACGTTCGATGTAACCGTCAAGGGTGGCGATAGCCTCGAAAAGATCGCAAAGGCGCAGGGGAGTACGGTCGATGTGCTCAAAAGCCTGAATCCGGCAGCGAATATCCTGCGCTCGGGTCAAATCTTAAAGTGCCGAAAGGCATCGATCGGACAAGTCATCACTGGCTGGCGACCGATAAACTCAGCCATGATTGCGAATCGCTATAACGGCGGTGGGGACAGCGAGTACGCAAAAAAATTCGACTACGTCTGGACCATTATTGCGCGATGAAGAATGAGAAGGCCATGAGTACGTTAAGGCGCGTCGGCGTGAGTCTAATAGCCTGCTTTCCATTTTTCGGTCATGCAAATTCAGTGTTGAGCGAAAAGGAACTACGCGCACAATGCAGTTCACTCCACTTTTCGCAGGTGCACGTGCGCGCGTGCCTGGAGGAAAAAGCAAATCAGAGCGAACGCGATTTGAAACAGGCCGAACAGAATGCTATCAGCGCGCTCGCGCAGTGGGATGAAGACGACAGATTCAGCCGCGCGGCCCGAGCGAGTCTCTCAACGTCGAATAAGTCGTTCACTTAGTATCGTGAGGCTCAATGCAAATTCTCAGCGTCACTCAATGGTGGGGCCGCAGGGAATTCTCACGAGATCAGGCGACTCGCGTGCATCGCAGAACTCAACAGCAGACGCGCAGAACAACTGCGCAGCGCAGCGTCGGAACTACCTTCGAAGTAACCGGGGTACGTGGCATGGCAGCGCGCCAATGCTGCGAGACCACCACTACGCGCCGCAATTCAGATCGCCCTCAACTTGATAACCAGCGTGCGTTTCCCTCGTTCGATAGTCACCTCGCCGGTCGCGGCCGCGTTCAACAGTTCGAGCAGACGGACGAACTTAAGCGTCGCAACCGACGTCCGCTCAACCATGACGACCCGATCGCCAATCTCGATGCCGCTTGCGGCCAATCTGCCGTCCGGTGCGAGTGCGGCGACCCTGTAGCGATCGCCAGCGCGCTGCAGGCCAGCGCCGATGATCGAGGGCGTGCTGTCTTTGGGCGTATCGGGAAGATCGAAGCAGAACCGGTAGTGACGGAAATCCATTTCGAAGCGGTCCATCTTTTCCAGCAAGCCCTGGCCGATACGAGGCGTTGGTGAGCCTGCCAGCACCGTGAGTTTCGGTAGCGCCTTCTGACCGATGGCGAATCCGGCGATCAAACCCTGCTGATTCGGCGTGAATCGATCGGTCGCATCGTAGGAAAAGGTCGTATTGATGCGCTCGAACCATTGCGCTTCCGCGATCGCATCGAACGTTTCCTGTGGCAGCGCGACATCCCCGTTGTCGCCCGTATCGAGCAGGAACGGCAAAGGTTCGTCCCTGAGACGCAGTTCGATGAGCGGCGTTCGCTGCGCGGCATCCAGCGTCATGAACGCGCACTGCTGCCATGCGTGCGCAGGTGCTTCGCCGGCATACGCGGAGAGGCGCCCGGCAACATAATCGGCTCGCCATGTCAGATTGCGCATCGACTCCATCCCGATGATGCCGTCGAAAGGCCTCTCATAGACGGAAGAAAGGCGCGCCATATCACCGATGAGCACCGGTCCGCCCGCCGGGATCGACCAGCCGTCGAGACGGATCGCCGGACTCGTGCCAAGCTCCATGCGCATCGTGTCGCTCGCCGTTCCGCTCGTGACGGCGCGGTCGCCAACGGGCTCCGATAGCAGGCCGTTCCTGAGGAAAACCGCTTCGGCGGCCGGCGTCATCGGGACGGCGGCCAGCCGACCGCGCCTATCGAGTACGTTCAGGGTCGCACCTGTATCCAGAAGGACCCGCACTGATTTGCCGTCCGCGCTGCGCGCCTCGAGGAGCCAGTGGCCGTCACGCTTGAGGGGAACCGAAAGCACCGGAACGTCGTCGGCCGCGGCGGGCATGTCGTCGTGCCTGCCGTTGCAACCGGCGAGCACCGCGCAAAGTAAAAAGCCAGTTGCCGTTGCTCGGAGTTTTGCGAGTCTGGGATCGGTTGTCATGCGGTACTGCCGGATGGTGGTTCGAAACCACCACATACAGACAGCCTGCACGCCAAGACACATCTTCTTGATGATTCGTTACAGACGAGCAGGCCACGACACCAGGCAGACCAACGCGCGTCACTCGCCCCGGCCGCTCACCCCATCCTGCGAAAACAAATCCCAGCTCGCCATGAACAGCGCCGCGACGAGCGGCCCGATCACGAACCCGTTGATGCCGAAAAGCGCCATCCCGCCGAGCGTCGAAATAAGCACGACCCAGTCCGGCATTTTCGTATCCTTGCCGACGAGAATCGGTCGCAGTACGTTATCGACGAGCCCGATCACCACGACGCAGAACGCGACCAGAATCAGCCCCTTGACGATTTGCCCCGTCATGAAAAAGTAGAGCGCGGCGGGCGCCCACACGATTGCCGCGCCGACCGCGGGCAGCAGCGACAAAAACGCCATCAGCACGCCCCACAAAAGCGAACCGCCGATGCCGAGAATCCAGAAAATCAGCCCGCCGAGAAGACCCTGCACGGCCGCAACCGCGATGTTCCCCTTGACCGTCGCGCGCACCACGGTCGTGAACTTCGCGATCAGATGCTGCTTCGGCTCGGGATCGAGCGGAATCGCGCGCCGGATGCGCCGTCCGATTTCGCCGCCATCGCGCAGTAGAAAAAACACCAGATAAAGCATCACGCCGAAGCTCACCACGAACTGGAACGTGTTCTGCCCGATCGACAGCGCCTGCGTCGCGGCGAACTGGCTGATCTGCGACGCGCCTTCCATCAGCTTGCGCTGCACGCCGGGAATGTCGTCGAGTCCATAACGGCCGAGCAGTTGCTGCACCGACGCCGGCAACGCGTGCAGCACATGCTGGAAGTAAAGCCCGAAATTCAGCTCGCCGCTCTTGATCCGCGCGTAGACGAGGGCGATTTCCTGCACGAGCGTCACCGCGACGATCGCGAGCGGAATGATGACGATGAGAATCGCGGCGGCCAGCGTCGTCAGCGCGGCGAGGTTTCGACGCTTGCCGAAGCGCGCGGCGAGGTAACGCTGCATCGGCTGAAACAGGATCGCGAGAATCGCACCCCAGAAGATGGCGCCAAAAAACGGCAGCAGCACCCAGGCGAGCGCGAGCGTCACGACGCACAGCAGGATATGGAAGAACTTCTGATTGACGTTGTGGTTATTCATTAGCGGCCAGGAAACAAACAAAAGGGCGAAGAGCGGGGCGTTCGCGCTAGGGTTCGAGCAAGAATTCGTCCAAGGGTTCGCCGCGAACCGGCCGATTGTTCGGTCACTGCTGGAGCCGAACCGCTCGCGTCGACTAAAATCCGGCTTCCAATCCTTGCGGATCGCTTTCCGGGAACACGGCGAGCAGGCGCGCGAACGAGCCGATCGTTCGTACGCGGCGTTTATCCGCTCAACGCATCGAACAATGAATCCAGGCGTCGTCTACGCATTCGCGGCCTTTGCCATCTGGGGCCTTTTTCCGATTTACTTCAAGGCCTTGCATTCGATCGGCGCGGTCGAGATGCTCGCGCATCGCATGGCGTGGTCGATGGCATTCCTGCTGATCGTCATGACCGTGCGGCGTCAATGGAAGTGGCTCGGCCCCGTCCTGCGCGACAAGCGTCTGCTTGCGCGTTTCGCCGCGAGCGCCGTGCTGCTGTCGGCGAACTGGGGCATCTATATCTGGGCGGTGAACGACGGGCGCATCGTCGAGGCGAGTCTCGGCTACTTCATCAACCCGCTCGTCAACGTGCTGTTCGGGATGGCGTTCCTGCACGAGCGGCTGCGGCCGGTGCAGTGGCTCGCGGTGACGATCGCCGCGGCAGGCGTCGCGTGGCTGACGTGGGTGAACGGCGCGCCGCCGTGGATCAGTCTCGCGCTCGCGCTGACCTTCGGCGGCTACGGGCTGTTGCGCAAGACCGCATCGCTCGGCGCGCTCGAAGGACTCACGCTCGAAACGATGCTGTTGTGTCCCGTTGCGCTGCTGTATCTCTTTTTTCTGAATTCGCACGGCGGCAGCGGCTTCGAACATGCCTCGCTCAGCGTGAAACTGCTGCTTGCGGCGGCGGGGCCCGTGACCGCGGTGCCGCTGCTGCTGTTCGCGGCAGGCGCGCGGCGCATTCCGCTATCGATGCTCGGGCTCATCCAGTACATCACGCCGTCGCTGCAATTGCTGATCGGCGTCGTGATCTATCACGAGTTCTTCGGGCACGATCAGGTGATCGGCTATGGCGCCATCTGGACCGCGCTCGCGATCTACTCGCTCGAAGGCGTGGTTCGCGCCCGCGCGGCCCGCGTCTGAACGATCAGCGCAACGCGTCGCCGAAGCGGTATTCGACTGTCGCTTCATCGAGCTTCGCCTTGATGTCGGGATCGATCGGCTGATCGACGGCCGCGAGCGTCTCGTTCAGCTGATCGGGCCGGCTCGCGCCGATGATCGCCGACGTCACCGCCGGATTCGCCAGCACCCACGCGAGCGCCGTGCTCGCGAGCGAGCGTCCGGTCGGCGCAACGATTCCGTTGATCGCTTCGATGGTGTGAAATTCGCGCTCGTGCCAGTAGCGCTGCGTATACATCGCGCCTGCCTTGCCGACCGCGCCGGTGAAGCGTCCGTCGCTCGGGGCGGCGTCGTAGCGGTGCTTGCCCGTCAGCAGTCCGCCGGCGAGCGGGTTGTAGGGAATGACGGCGAGTCCTTCCTCGGTCGCGAGCGGCAGCAATTCGCGCTCGATCTGGCGAAAGAGCAGGTTGTAGCGCGGCTGCACGGAGACGAAACGCGCGGCGCGCAGCACATCCGAGCGGCCGAGCGCGCGCGCCAGCCGGTACGCCAGAAAATTCGACACGCCGATATAGCGCGCCTTGCCTTGCCGCACGATGGTATCGAGCGCTTCGAGCATCTCGTCGAGCGGCGTGTCGTGATCGTCGTTGTGAAGCTGATAGAGATCGACGTAATCGGTATCGAGCCGTTTGAGCGATGCATCGATCGCGTCGAGCAGATGCTTGCGCGATGCGCCCTTGTGCCACGCGAGCGGCCCCATTTCATGCACGGCCTTGGTCGCGAGAATGTAATGGTCGCGACGGCCTTTCAGCCAGCGGCCGACGATTTCCTCGGTGCGGCCCGCGAGATCGTGCCCGCTGCCGAGCGGATAGACGTTCGCCGTGTCGATGAAATTGACGCCCGCGTCCGCCGCCCGGTCCATGATGCTGCGCGACACGTCTTCCTCGGTCTGCAGGCCGAAGGTCATCGTGCCGAGGGTGAGACGCGAAACGGTGAGACCGGTATTGCCGAATTTGCGGTATTGCACGGTTGCGCTCCAAAGATCGGTTGGACGGACAGAATACTTGCTATGCCGCGCGCTTGCCCGCTGCGGCAGGCGCGGAGCGGCCCGGCGCGTCATCGAGATAGCGGAACACGACACCCGACAGCAACGTGACGACGCCCATGCACACGAAACTCAGCTTGAAGCCGGTCGCAGTCGAGAACGACCCCTCGAAGAGCTGCACGAGCGAGCCGCCGATCGACACGCCCAAACCGATCGCGAGCATCTGCACCATCGAGAAGAGGCTGTTGCCGCTGCCCGCGTCCTTGCTCGACAGGCCTTTCAACGTGACGCTGTTCATCGCGGCGAACTGCATCGAGTTGCACGCGCCGAACACGGCGAGAATCGCGATTTCGACGGCGAGCGGCAGCGTCGGCGAAAACAGCGCGAACGCGACGATCGACGCGCCCACGAGCGCCGTGTTCACGAGCAGGAACATGTCGTAGCCGTAACGCTTCACGAGCTGCGCGATCCAGCGCTTGCTGATCGTGCCGGCGACGGCGATCGGCAGCATCATCAGACCCGAATGCAGCGGGCTGTAGCCGAGTTCGAGCTGCATCAGAAGCGGCAGCAGAAACGGCACGGCGCTCGATCCGATCCGGCATAGCAGATTGCCGATCAGCCCGACGCTGAAGTTCGGCTCGCGAAAGAGCGCGAGCTGAAAGAGCGGATTGCGCTTCTTGCGCGCGTACGGAACATAGGCGAACGTCGACACGGCCGCGAGCGCGAACAGCGCCGCCGATACCGCGCCGCGATGCGTCTCGACCGGGCAATCGAGCGCGAGCGAGAACGACACCATGCACATCGAGAGCAAGCCGCAGCCGACGAAGTCGAAGGGCGGGGCGTCATGCACCGTGTCGTTCGGCAGGAAGCGCTGCACCGCATACAGGCCGACCGCGCCGATCGGCACGTTGATCAGGAAGATCCAGTGCCACGAGAACGACTCGACGAACCAGCCGCCAAGCGTCGGGCCGAGAATCGGGCCGACCTGGCCGGCGACGGAGATCATCGCGAGCGCGGAAACGTAGGCTTCGCCCGACACGGCGCGCAATATGGCGAGACGCCCGATCGGCAGCAGCATCGAGCCGCCGACGCCCTGCAGCACGCGCGCGAGCACCAGTTGGTTCACCGAGTGCGCGTTCGCGCAGGCGAGCGAGCCGATCACGAACAGCGAAATGGACACCTGATAGACGCGGCGCGTGCCGAAGCGGTCGGCGAGCCAGCCCGATGCGGGTGTGAGCAGCGCCATCGTGAGCGTGTAGGCGACGACGATCGACTGCATCGCGAGCGGCGCGGCGTTCAGACTGCGCGCGATGGAAGGCAGCGCCGTGTTGACGATCGTCGTGTCGAGCGCCTGCATGAAAAAGCCCACGGCGACGATCCAGAGCAGTGCCGTGTGGGAGGAACCTTTGGTCATGTGGAAGCGGAGTTGCGGAGGGCCGCGCGCCCACGAAAGCCTTTTGAAAGCAAGGTCGTTTGCGCGATATGTGAAATCTTAATTACTCCGCACGTCATCGGGAAGACCGCTAGCCGCATTGACTGTCATCGGAATATGCGATAACAATATCGCATGCTCAATCCAGTCTGGCTGACGACATTCGCGACGGTGGCCGCGTCGCACAGCTTCACCGACGCCGGGCGCCAGCTCGGGCTGCGGCAGTCGAGCGTGTCCGAGCATATTCGTCGCCTGGAGGAGAGCGTCGGGCGGCGGCTTTTCGTGCGCGATACGCATTCGCTCGCGCTCACCGCCGACGGCGAAGCGATGCTGGTCCACGCCCGCGTGATTCTGGAAGCGATGGCGCACGCGCAGTCGCAGTTCAGCTCGCCGCGGCTGCGCGGACGCGTGCGGCTCGGCTCATCGGACGATATCGCGCTCGGGCCGCTGCCGAGCGTGCTCGCGGCCTTTCGCGACACGCATCCCGATGTCGAGCTGGAGATTACGATCGGCATGACGGGACGGCTCTATCAGATGGTCGATGCGGGCGAGCTCGATCTCGCGGTCGGCAAGCGGCGTCTGGGCGATGCGCGCGGCATGCGGCTTTTTTCCGGCCGGCTCGAATGGCTCGCGAAGCCGGGAACGGTCGTCGATACGAAAGAGCCGCTGCCGCTCATTCTGGTCTCGGAGCCGAGCGTCACGCGCGGCGTCGTGCTCGATTCGCTCGCGATGTCCGGCGCAAGCTGGCAGATGGTCTGCACGAGCAGCAGCCACGCGGGCTGCATCGCCGCGGCGCGCGGCGGTCTCGGGCTGACGGTGCGCTCGCATTTCCTGGCGGCGCGCGGACTCGCGCCGCCGGTGAATCGCGCCGACTTGCCCGAATTGCCCGAAGTGGAATTCATCGCGTTCGGCGCCAAACATCTGAGCCGTCCGGCCGAAACCTTGCTACAGCTTCTGGAAAATAGCGATCTGCGCGGCGAATGGGACGGCGAATGACATGCGCGGGCAGGGCACCGGACGCGGCCCTGCAACGACCGGCAGACCCGAATGGCTATCTGCAAACTGTTCTTATATATTGTGCGGCGTTTGAAGTAGCCACCTTAAAAGACGTGTTTCGGTTCTTCCTTTTCTTCACTTCCGGTTTGCCCGGCATCCGTGCGCTTCTCGCGGCGATCGCGTTCGCCGCGTGCTCGAACGCCCACGCGGCGACCTATCTGACGAAACACTGCGCCGATCTCGAAGGGAAAACCGTGCCCGCGTCGATCATCGGCTTGCCGACGCGCGGCGCGGCGATCGTTTCGGCATCGGTCGTGAAGGCGGCGGCGCTCGGCAACCGCAACGGCGAATACTGCCGCATTACCGGCTTCATCAGGGCGCTGCAGGACACGACGCCCGATATCCGCTTCGAAGTGAATCTGCCGAGCCGCTGGAACGGCCGCGCCCTGCAGATGGGCGGCGGCGGCTACAACGGCACCATCGTTTCCGGCACCGAGCCGATGTCCTTCGCCCCCGATTCGACGCCGCTCGCGCGCGGCTACGCGACCTTCGGCTCCGATTCGGGCCACGTCGGCAATTCGGGGCGCGCGGACTTCGCCGGCAACGACGAAGCCATCGTGAACTTCGGCTTCGGCCATCTGAAGAAAACCCGCGACGTCGCGCTCGCGCTGATCCAGATGGGCTACGGGCGGGCGCCCGAAAAGACCTATTTCGCGGGCGGCTCGACCGGCGGCCGCGAGGGCTTCACGGTGATCGAGCGGTTTCCGAACGACTACGACGGCGTCATCGCCAACGCGCCCGCCATCAACTTTTCCGGCGTGCGGCTGATGGGCGTGAAGGTCGGCCAGGCGTCGTATGCGAAGCCGGGCGGCTTCGTCGGCCTTGCGCAGCAGCGGCGCGTCTTCGAGACCGTCGTGCACGATTGCGACCGGCTCGACGGCGCGGCGGACGGGATCGTCAGCAATGTCGAGGCGTGCAGGAAACTGGAGCCGCAGATCATCGCGTCGCTGCGTTGCGAGAACGGACAGCGGCCTTCCTTGCGCGACAGTTGTCTGTCGGACGCGCAGATCGACACGCTCGAGACCCTGCGCGACGGCGTCACCTTGCCGTATCCGCTCGCGTATGACGTCAGCGCCTATCCGGGCTACAACGTGTTTCAGGGCGTGGACTTCTCCGGCGCGCTCGGCCTCGGCGATTCGCCGACGCTGCTCAATCCGCCGACGTTCGCCGCGAACGGCTATCTGTTCGCCCAAGGCGATGCCTATATCCGCCACTTCGTCACGCGCGATCTCGCGTTCAGCTCGCTCACGTTCGACGTCGACACGCCCGGGCGCTTCAAGCAGCGCCTCGTCACGCTCGCGTACACCGTCGGCGCGATGAACCCGGATTTCACCGCGTTCATCGCGCATGGCGGCAAGCTGATCGCGATGCACGGCCTCGCCGACGAAGTCATCAGCCCGAATCAGACGATCGCGTTTTATCGCGGGCTCGTCGATCGTTACGGAAAGGACAGCGTCGATGCGTTCATGCGGCTCTACATGGTGCCGGGATTCCAGCACGGCAACGGCGTGTTCATCCCCGCGTGGGACGAGCTCGGCGCGCTCGACGACTGGGTGAGCAACGGCATCGCGCCGGAGACGCTCATTGGCAGCGACATCGCGCCCGCCACCAACGGACGCACGCGGCCGATGTGCCGTTATCCGAACTATCCGCGCTATATGGGCAAGGGCAGCATCAACGTCGCGGCGAGCTTCCGTTGCGTCGAGCCGTGAGCATCGGCATCGGCATCGTCAGAATGCGTTGGCGTGCCGGTCCGACATGCGCGGCCAGTATCTCGCCAGCCAGCGGGACACGAGTCCGCGCTTCGCGACGCGATACGACGTGAGCGACACCTCGATCGGCTGATCGCTCTCGGACGTGAGCCACACACGCTCGCCGCGCGCGAGACGCACGACATCGCCGGGCTTCATCCAGTAATCGTACGGATCGCGATGACGCGTCAGCCAGATCGACGGCGCCGCCGCATCGCCGATGCGCAGTTCGGCGTCGCGCGTGAGCCGCCACGACACCATCTGATGCGGATGCACTTCGACAAAGACCACGACGCGCGCGCCCGATGCAGCAAGGCGCCCGGAAGCGACGCCGTGGCCGACGCCATGACGCGCGAAAACTTGCGATACCTCTTCCATCTCTGCTCTCCATGATGTGAGCCGAAGACGGAACCTTGCACGCAAAAACAAGAAGGCCCCGTCTTGCGGCGGGGCCTTCGGAATCTGTCTGCTTGCTTTTCTGCTAGCGCACACGCTGTCCCGATGACCCGCCACGGATGGCGTTCATGCGGTTTTTAATCGCGGCGATGGAGAAAAGGATGGCTGCGTGCATGTGTCGCAGTATCGATGGGCATGTTCGTGTTTGTCAATATCGAGATAGACTTGAACGCATCAAAAAACATTCGGAGGCTCGTCGTGGCTTATCTGCTACTCGTCGTGGAACCGGTCGAACAGCGTGGCCAGCGCACGGAAGAAGAGGGGCGCGAGGCGTATCGCCAGATGGGCGAATTCGCGGAAGGACTGAAGGCGCGCGGCGTGCTGCGCGCGGTCGAATCGCTGACATCGCTCAGGGATGCGGCGCGCGTCAGCGCAACGAAGGGCGATGCGCGCGTCATCGACGGACCGTTCGCCGAAGCTAAGGAGATGATTGGCGGCTTTTTTCTGATCGATTGCGAAACGCGCGCCGAAGCGGTCGCGATCGCGGCCGAATGTCCGGCAGCGAAATGGTGCACCGTCGAAGTCCGAAAAGTCGGCCCTTGCTATACCTGACACGCGCTTCGTGTCGATTTTCCTGCGCGCCGTTCGTCGTGGTATTGAAAACAGCGATCAACCCGGAGACCGCCGCCATGCACAAACAAATTTTCGTGAACCTTCCCGTTCGCGATCTCAAGCGTTCGATGACGTTTTTCAAGGCACTGGGCCTGAGCTTCGATCCGGCGTTCACGAATGACGACGCCGCGTGCCTCGTCATCGGCGAAAACATTTACGCGATGCTGCTCGTCGAAACGTTCTTCCAGACTTTCACCAAAAAACCGATCGTCGATGCCCACGCGAGCACCGAAGCGCTCGTGTGCCTGTCGTGCGAGAGCAGGGCGGAAGTCGACGATCTGGTTGCGAAAGCCATCGCCGCGGGCGGACGTGCGCCGCGCGCGCCGCAGGATCACGGCTTCATGTACGGCCACGGATTCGAAGATCTCGACGGCCATATCTGGGAGCTCGTGCACATGGATCCGGAAGCGGCGTGAGCGGGCGCGCGAAACGGGACAGCACGCCGGACGATGCCGCCCGGCGCGCCATCGACGCGGTGTGGCGCATCGAGTCCGCGAAGGTGATCGCGAGCGTGGCGCGCGTCGTGCGCGACGTCGCGCTTGCCGAGGAACTGGCGCAGGACGCGTTCGTCGCCGCGCTGGAACACTGGAGCCAACCGGGCGTGGGCGTGCCCGAGAAGCCGGGAGCGTGGCTCATGACGACAGCGAAGAACAAGGCGCTCGACCGTCTGCGGCAACACGCGCTGCACGCGCGCAAGCACGAAGAATACGGACGCGATCTCGACGCGCGGGAAGCGCATATCACGCCCGATTTCGTCGATGCGCTCGATGCCGCGCGCGAGGACGACATCGGCGACGATCTGCTGCGGCTCATCTTCACGGCGTGTCATCCGGTGCTGTCCGTCGATGCCCGCGCCGCGCTGACACTGCGCCTGATCGGCGGACTCACGACGGATGAAATCGCGCGTGCGTTTCTCGTGCCGGAGCCGACGATCGCGCAACGTATCGTGCGCGCGAAGCGCACGCTGTCGGCCGCCCGCGTGCCGTTCGAGGTACCGAAAGCCGATGCGCGCGCCGCGCGGCTCGGATCGGTGCTCGAAGTCATCTATCTGATTTTCAACGAAGGCTATTCGGCGACCGCCGGCGACGACTGGATGCGACCGGCGTTGTGCGAAGACGCGCTCAGGCTCGGGCGCATCCTCGCGGAGCTGACGCCGGATGAGAGCGAGGTTCACGGGCTCGTCGCGCTGATGGAGATTCAGGCGTCGCGGACCAAGGCGCGCGTCGACCGGGAAGGCCGTCCGGTGCTGTTGCCCGGTCAGGACCGCAGCCGCTGGGATCCGCTTCTGATCCGGCGCGGGCTTGCCGCGCTGGAGCGATCCGAAGCGCTGGGCGGTGCGCGCCGCGTGTATGCGTTGCAGGCGGCGCTCGCGGCGTGCCATGCGCGCGCGCCGAGCGCCGCCGACACCGACTGGCCGATGATCGTCGCGCTCTACGACGCGCTGATGCAGACTGCGCCGACGCCTGTCGTCGAACTGAATCGCGCGGTCGCCGTGAGCATGGCGTACGGGCCGGAAGCCGCGCTGCCGATCGTCGACACGCTCGCCGACGCACCCGCGCTCAAGAGCTATCACTGGCTGCCGAGCGTGCGGGCGGATCTGCTGGCGAAGCTCGGGCGCAAGAACGAGGCGCGCGCGGAATTCGAGCGCGCGGCTTCGCTGACGAAGAACGGGCGGGAACGCGCGTTTCTGCTGGAGCGGGCTGGCGAGATGGGATGAGACCGTGAGAGATGGGCTTCGTCCGATCGCGTCATTGATTTAACATAAGACAGATTATCGGCATTTTTGATGTTACGCCGAATTGGAATGTCGTGTTTTGGTCATCGCGCCGGGACCGACTCGAGCGAGTTTCCCCGCCGGCACGCCACCTATAATCGAACGAGACGCGCCGCTATTTTTCAAAAATTGTCGGATTATCAACGCATTAATCAAGAATCCGAAATTTTTGTGAAAAGGCTTGCCGCCTGCGCGCCCGACGCTTCGGCGCACGCAATAATGCCGCCACCTGACTCGGCAAGCTCCCATGATCGACAGTTACCAACAGTTCCATTCCAACCTGTATGCAGGCGAAATCGACGCATGTTTCCGTTTTCTCGATGGTCGCTTCGCCGCCGACGGACACACCTCGGAGTACCTGCACGCGCGCGCGCTCGCGCATCTGCGAGGGGGCGAATTTCTGCGCGCCGTCGATATCGGCTGCGAGCTCACGCGCCGATCGAACACCTTCGGCTTCCAGCTTCACAGCCTGTGCGACGCGTGCGCGCATCTCGGATTGAAGGAAGTCGCGCTCAGCATGATCGAGTACGTGGGATGCAAGCCCGATGTCGCACCGATCTTCGCATTCCTGTGGCGCGTCTACGGCTGGCATTATCTCGGCTGCGACGACCGGGTTCTGGAACTGAGCGCGCAAGACGTCGACGAACATTCCGCCTATGTGCTCGGACATCATCAGGGACGCAGCGCGATGCGCCTGAACGGCATCGCGAGCGGCGTCGAACTGTTGCATCGCTATTGGTCATCGCACGAAGCGCGCCGCGTGCTGTTTCCCGATGTCGATATCGAGCATTACTGGTGCGGACAGCGGGTCCTGCCGGCGCATCTGACGATGACGTCGATCGCGTCGGGCCACGGCGATCAAGTGAACTGGGTGCGCTACGCCGGCGCGCTTCAGGCGCTGGGCGTGCAGATCGCCTACGCCGACGGCTCGGACCGGAACTATCGCTTCGCGATGCCCGATGCCGAATCCGCCCGAGACGCCGAAGCCATGCGCGCGGCCGGCTTCGCCGTCGCAACGGACGGCGCGCTGTGGACCGATCCTTTCGCGCTCTTTACCGCGCTTTTCCCGGTGCTCGGTTATGCGTCGTCGGCACGCTATATCGAGCCCGCCGATCCCTGCGCCGCCGATGCAATCGTCGATGAGATCCGCCAGCGCGCGCAGGGCCGGCGCTGCGTCGGCATTTTCTGGTCGTCGTGCGAATCGGCGAACAATTTCGCCAGCCGCAGCCTCGCCCTGCCCGATCTCGTCCCGCTTTTCGACAGCACGCCCGACATCCACTGGGTCGTCATGCAGCGCGGCTTCGAGCGCAAGCGCTGGCTGAACGCCCCGCGTTCGAATGACCTCGACCGCTTCACCACCCTCGCCTCCGACGTCACGCTGACGCAAAGCGTGAGCATCATCGACAGGCTCGATGCGTTCGTCGGCAATGATGGCGCGCTGTCGCACATCGCGGGGGCGCTCGGCAAGCCGTGCTACTTGTTTCTCAATCAGGTCGCGGAATGGCGTTACGAGCGCGATCCGCATGTCACGCCCTGGTATGCCTCGATGCGCCTGGTTCGCGCCCGCGGCCTCGGCGACTGGAACGATGTCGTGCGCAACCTGCAGGCGCTTCTGACGGCGCAAGCGCGCTGACGCGCTACACGATACGCAGCGCGAGTGTCTGCGGAATCTCGCTACGCCGCGTGAGCGCGCACGTCGGTGCATCGTGGCGCGGGCCGCGCACATAGCTTTCGAGCTGGTCGATGGCGAACTGCTGCTCCTCGATCAGATGCCGCACCATATCGCCGATCGAAATCATCCCGACGAGCCGGCCGCCCTCGATCACCGGCAGATGGCGAATCCGCTGCCGCGTCATTAGCGTCATGCATTCGTCGGCGCTCGTTCCGAGGCTGACCGACATCACCGGCGCGGTCATGATCTCGCATACGGTGGTCGTCCGCGAGACGTTGTCCTGCAGGATCACCTTGCGCGCATAGTCGCGTTCGGTGACGATGCCGCACACCGCGTCGCCCACCACGACGACGAGCGCGCCCACTTCCGCCCGCGACATCAGCGCGATCGCTTCGTACACGCTCGCCTCCGCGTCGATGGTGTGAACCGTCGTGTCGCGCTTTGCCTTCAGGACTTGCTTCACCGTTGACATTTGCCGTTCTCCTTGCTGTTTTGCCGCCGAATTACTGCCGATGCGCGTGACGCTCGCCGATCAGTCGAAGTCGAACAGATCGCCGAGAAAGGATTTTTTGCGCCGCGCATGTTCGCGCTTGCCGCGCGAATCGCCGTAGTGGTAACCGTCCTGCCGATGCGTGCGGCGCTCGCGATCGTGTCCGCGCTCGTCCCATTCGTCGCGCCCGGACGCTTGCGCCTCCGCGAGCGACGCCTGCGCCGCGCGCCGGATGATCTGATCGAGCTCGCCGCGGTCGAGCCACACGCCGCGACAGTGCGGGCAATAGTCGATTTCGATGCCCTCGCGCACGGTCATCAGTAGTTCGGTCGCGGGACATACCGGGCATTTCATGTCGGTTCCTTTCTGATTGCTTTCAATGAAAACAATCTAGCCGAATGGTACGCGTCGAAAAATAGGAGATTTTGAGCGCGTCACTTCGAGAAAACCGAACCGGATGACGCCCTCGCACCGAATTGGTGCGCCCGTGAAGGTCTTGAATCGGAGCGACTTGCGATCCATCTCAAAACCCCGCAAGCTTTCGCCTTGACGTGACGCGCACGCACGCGCGTCGGAACCGCACAACAAAGGCGACACCATGTCCGACAAATCGATGAGCGAAGAACGCCACGGCGCCGAAACCGGCGACCTGCTGTACCTGCTGCAAGGCGCCGACGACTTCAGCCGTTTCGTGTTCCCCGACAGCGAAGCGCTGTTCAAGAGCCTCGCGCGCCAGCAGGCGCCGCATACGCTCTTCATTACCTGCGCGGACTCGCGCGTATCGCCGGAAATGATCACGCAGACGCGCCCTGGCGAGCTTTTCGTGTGCCGCAACATCGGCAACATCGTGCCGGCTTATGGCGAGATGCTCGGCGGCGTGTCGGCGGTGGTGGAATTCGCGGTGCTCGCGCTCAACGTCCGGCAGATCGTGATTTGCGGCCACTCGGATTGCGGCGCGATGAAAGGTCTCGCGTCAGGCGCGGCCATCGCCGATGAAATGCCGACGGTTCACGCATGGCTGCGCAACGCCGAAGCCGCGCGCAGCGTCGTGATGGCGCGCAAGCTGGAAGAAGAACGCATCGTCCAGGCGATGGTCGAGGAGAACATCCGCCTGCAACTGACGCATCTGCGCACGCATCCGGCGGTCGCGGGCCGGCTCGCGCTCGGCAAGCTGCAGGTGCAGGGCTGGGTGTACGACATCGGGCGCGGCAAGGTGTCGATCTACGACGAGGCCGACAGCAAGTTCGAGTCGCTCGAAGAAGCGCGTCTGCGCCTGTTGCGCAAGGACGGGCGTTGACATCGGCACGCCCGGCTTCGCGGCGAGGCGTTGCATAGCGCTTGCTACCGTGATTGATGCCCTCTTTCTCCGAGTGAAAACGTCATGCCTGTCTACGATTACGAATGCGCGGATTGCGGCGCGTTCGAAGCCGTCCGCCGCATCGCCGAGCGCGACGATCCCGCGGCCTGTCCACAATGCGGCGCGACCGCTGCGCGCGTGACGATCGGCGCGCCGAGCGTGGGCGGTTCGAGCGCATCCGCCGGCGCCGCCGAAGAAGCCGGCAGTTACGGCATGAGGCATCGCGGCGGCTGCCTCTGCTGCGGATAGGGCGCTTTGTACCGCGCGGGCACGGTCATTGCAAAGTCACCTCCCGTACGCCCCGCGCAGCGCGGGCGTATCATGCAAGACGACGTGCGCGGCGCGCAAGGCCGCACGCAGTCGTAGGCATCGACATCGCGGGCGCGTCGTTGCAAGTCTCGCGATGATCGCGCTCAACCGTGTTCCGAACGAAAAACAGGAGGTGATAAGGATGACGATAGAGTTCAGCGGGCGCCGTCATGTCGTGGCGGCAGCGCGTGTCGCGTTCGAGGCGAAGGTGGACGGCCGCGAGGTGTGGTGTAGCATTTCCCTCGATGCGCTCAACGATCACTTCGGCAATAGCGGGACGTCGTCGCACGATCTCCTCTCCGCGTTCGAAGGCGGACGCGTGCAAATCGAAGACGCCGCCCGGCGCGCGCTCGAGCGCAACGGCGGCCAGTCGGTCGAACTGGAAACCAACGATTTCAAGGCATCGCGAGCGGTTTAGGCCTCAAGCGGCGGGCGGCGGCGCAATGCACCGCCCGCATCAGTGGACGTAGAAACACTTCAATACGTCGAACATCCACCAGACCGGGCACGGCGTTCTGCAAAAGCCGTCGTAGCCCGCGGCGTGCAATGCATCGCGCGGATCCTGCTTGGCATCGGCGGCGAGCGCAATCAGCAACTCCACTTCGCCCTCCGTCCGATCGACGGTCAGCGCTTCGCGCAGCGTGCGCGCCGGCGCGTGGTCGTGCGCGTCGCCGATGAGCGTATCCACGAACAACACCTGCGGCCGCCAGTTGCGGATGAATTGCGACGCGGCCGCCGCATCGCCGATCTGCACGGCCTCGAAACCGCGCATCGCGAGGAGCAGCGCGAACGAATCGCCGACGTTCGATTCCGAATGCACGATCAAGACGCGCCGCGGACTGGCGAGCGCCATCGTCAGCGGATTCCAGATTTCGCACCGGTCGGTGCAGAGGTCGTACGATCGTTCTTCCATGTCGGTCCGGCACGGCGATAAGCCTCTGCCGATATCAGCAACCCAGCAAGGTTGAGGCCCGCCGCGCTTCAGCGTGCGGCCAGCAGACCGACGATGAGCCCGCCGACCGCCGCCAGCGCGATCGATTTCCAGGGATTGTCGTGCACGTAATCGTCCGTGCCCTCCTTCGCCTGCCTGTACTGCGTCGCGATGATGTCCTGCGCGCCCGCCAGCACGTCGCGCGCGCGCCGCGGCATCGGTCGCGACGGATGGTACTGACTGCCCTGTCCCGCGGCGTGCGTCGCGGCGGGCTGCGCGAGCACCGTCGGACTGTCGCCGCCTTCGAGCACATCGCCGTGCACGTGATACGGCGAATACCTTGCGGGCTTGTGCGCCTCGCCCGGCGTGAGCGGCGTCACGCTCGCGGCCTGTCCGTGTGCCATGCCGGGCGCGAGCGCCGCGTCCATCGCGCTCGCGACCGTGCGGCGCGAGAGCGGCGGATCGGCCGGATCGCCCCGGTCGCTGTTTTGCATCGACTGAATCGTGGATGCGTTGCCGTTTGCATTGTCCATGGCTTCTCTCCCGTTGACTGCGTCCATCGCGCTGCAAGAACCATCGTCCATCTTTCGATCATGCAAGAGTCGCACCGATCGGGCCTGCCAGCAACCTCGGCGTCCGCGGTCGGTCGAGCCGCGCGGCGCTTGGCAATTTTTCTCACATAACGGTGAGAAATGCTCGTTTGCGGCGGCATCGGCGCGCGCCTACGATGCGGGATTCCGGGAGCTGGGCGAGCGGGTGAATCGCGCCGCATCTTTCGTTTCACGCCGCGCCGAAACGTCGGCACGACGCACGCCGATACGATGGTTTCGCTCCCGACTTCTATCGCCAAGCCGCCATGAATCCCGTCAATCTCGCTCAACTGTTCGTTCTCGCCGCGCTCTGGGGCGGCTCGTTCCTGTTCATCCGCGTCGGCGTGACCGATCTCGGCGTCGCGCCGCTGATGGCGTTGCGCGTGGGCATCGGCGCGCTGTTTCTGCTTCTGGTGCTAGCGCTGCGCGGCAAGGCGCGGCCAGCCTTCTCGACGATGCGCGAACGCGCGTGGCCGCTCCTCGTCGTCGGCGTCCTCAATTCCGCCGCGCCGTTTTGTCTCTTCGCGTATGCCGAGCTGACGCTGTCGGCGGGCGTCACGTCGGTCATCAACGCGACGACGCCGCTCTGGGGCGCGATCGTCGCGTATCTGTGGTTGAGCGACCGGCTGACGCGCATGCGCGTGGCGGGACTTGCGATCGGCTTCGCGGGCGTGCTCGCGCTCGTCTGGGATCAGATGTTCGCGCACGACGCGAGCGCCGCCGCCGCCTCCCCGGTGGCGACCGCGCTGGCCGCACTCGCCGCGCTCGCCGCATCGGCTTCGTACGGCGTCGCCGCGAGTTACACGAAAAAGCATCTGATGGGCGTCGATTCGCTGACGGTCGCCACCGGCACGATGAGCGCGGCGACGATCGTGCTTCTGCCGTTCGCGCTCTTTTTCTGGCCGGCCGGCGCCGTATCGTTGCACGCGTGGGGCGCGGTGCTCGGGCTGGGCGTCGCGTGCACGGGCCTCGCCTACATGATGTTCTTCCATCTGATCGCGGTCGCCGGGCCGGCACGCGCGATCACCGTCACGTTCCTGATTCCGATCTTCGGGATTCTGTGGGGCGCGCTCTTTCTCGCCGAGCGCGTGTCGATGGGCATGGCGGCCGCCTGCGCGATCGTGCTGGTCGGCACGGCGCTCGCGACGGGCGTGATCAAGCGCGTGCCGCTCGTCGGCGCGCGCCGGTCTCAATGCGTGAAGGAAAGCAAAGCGTGATCGGCTAATGCCAGTGACGCGCGAGCGGCCCGTCCTCTCCGGCGACGGGATCGCTTCGCGGGAACGGCAGTTCTTCCATCGCGATGCGTTCCTGCTCGCTGATCGCTTCGCGGCGGATATCCCATTGCTGCCCCGGCGGATAAGCCCCGACGACCTGAAAGCGCCGTCCGGCCGTCAGCAGGCAATGGCCGGTGCCGGCAGGCAGGACGAGCGCGTCGCCGGCGCTGACCGCGATCACGCGGCCATGCGGGCCGCCGAGAATCAGTTCGGCGTCGCCCGATGCGACGCCGAGCGCCTCATGCGCGGTCGAATGGAAGTGGTGATAGTCGAAGACACTGTCGCGCCACTGCGGCGGCCAGCCGTTCTGCGCGAAAAGCGCTTCGAAGCGCTCGGCGCAATCGGTGGCTTTCGGGTCGATCGCGCCGCGCCACACCAGGACGGGCAGCCGCGTGTTATTTGGCACCCAGCCGTTCGGCGGCAGCATGAAATGCTCGCAGCGGGCGTGTTGCGACAGCAAGCTTGCAGTTTGCTCGGTCATGTTGCGCTTTCTCCGAAAGAGTCAGAGAAATCGCAGCAACGCACGTTCCAGTCGGAATGGACCGCGCGTCAGCGGCCGTGCCAGTGACCGCCGCCGCCGCTCGAGAAGCCGATGCCGAGCGACACCGATGGCGCCGCGTAGTAGCCCGGTCCATACGCATAGCCATAGGCAGGCGCGTAGCCATAAGCGGGCGCGGGCGCATAGCCATAAGGCGGCGCATAAACGCAGCCGCCGAGCCCCGCCGCCGCCACGAGCGCGACGGGCACGATCAGCGAGCGCGCGAGGCGCGACCGGGTTCGAGTTCGAGTTGAATTTTTCATGATGATGCCCCGTTGCCGCCGGCTTCCGGCTTACCAGTGCCGATAGCCGTAATAGCCGCCGTGATGCGCGTACCAGTCGCGGCGTCCCCAGTAGCGATAGCCATCCCAGTAGCGGTCGCCGTGCCAGCCGACGACGATCGCCGGCGCGGGCGCAACCATGACCGGCGCGGGCTGATAGGCGACGGGCGGAGGCGGCGGCGCGTACATGGGCGGCGGAGGCGGCGCATAGACGGGCGCGGGCGCGACGTACACCGGCGCCGCATAAACCGGCGCAACCGGAACCCCGAGATTGATGCCCAGGCTCACGCCCGCCACGGCGGCTTCGCAAGCGAGTCCCGCCGACAACGCGATACCGATCCCGACCAAGCCCTTGATGTTCATTTCGTCCTCGTCTGAGAAGGCCGACAAGCAGACCGCGATGCGATCCTGGATTCATATGCAGCCATGAATCCATCGTAGCCGCGCCGCGTGCGGGCTGCGTTACAACGCCTGTAACAGATGTGAATCCTGAAACGAATGTGCGAAAAGCCGATGCGACGCCGCTTCGCCCGCGCAGGTTGCGCGCTGTTGCGCCGACGTGGGATAGTTCCGGCTTCGTCAAACGGATGCCTGGACGATGGACTTGTTGCGGAGCATGAGAATCTTTGCGCGCGTGGCTGAAGCGGCCAGCTTCACCGTCGCGGCGCAGCAGATGGACATCACGACGGCGCAGGCCTCGCGCGCGGTCACCGAACTCGAAACGCATCTGCGCACGCGGCTTCTGAATCGCACGACGCGCCGCGTCGCCCTCACCGATGCCGGCAACCGTTATCTCACGCGCTGCAAGGAAGTGCTCGAACTCGTCGATCTCTCCGAGGCCGAGGCGAGCAACGCCCAGGTTTCGCCGACGGGCGTGCTGCGCATGCATGCCCCGATCACCTTCGGCCAGCACTACGTGGTGCCCGCGCTCACGCGCTATCTCGAGCAGCATCCGCAGGTGCGCGTCGAGCTTACGCTTTCGCAACATATCCCCGACATGCTCGACGAAGGCTTCGACGTCTTCCTGCAAGTCACCACGTCCGCACTGCCCGACTCCGCGCTCGTCTCCACGAAAATCTGCTCGATGCCGAGCGTGCTGTGCGCGTCGCCGGGCTATCTCAAACGGGCGGGCACGCCCCAGCGCATCGACGATCTGAAGAACCACGCGTGCCTGCAACTCGTGACGACGTTTTTCCCCGTCGACCGATGGGTCTTCGAAGGCCCGCGCGGCCACGTCGAAGTGGAGCTCGACCCGGGCCGCCTGCGCGTCAATTCCGCCGATGCGCTCGCGGTCGCGCTGTCGAACGGTCTCGGCATCGCGCCGTTGCCGATGCTCGCCGCGCTGCCGTGGCTCGACAGCGGCGCGCTCGTGCGCGTGCTGCCCGAGTGCGAACTTCAGACAATGACCATCTACGCGATGTACGCGTCCCGCCAGTATCTCGATGCGAAGATCCGCACGTGGGTCACGTTCCTGCGCGAGTTCGTCGAAGAGACGCTCGCGAGCCAGGCCGCGTGATCGTCGGATAAAACGCCGCGTTCCTAATACGAATGGCGAAGAACAGCGCGTATGCGAAGGTTCTCTAAACGCGTAGTTGCAAGCATGCTTCGGAACACTAAACTGCTTGATGGTGCGCCTGCATCTCGTCACGACGATGCGCCGCAACAGAAAGGAGTCGGCCGACATGAACAAGACTCTGCGCGCGAGCACCGCGTTCCCCGCGCGATGGCTCTGCATCGCCACGCTCATCGTCATGGCGTGCATGTCCGCGCGCGCGGAACCGAGCGGCGCGCGCGTCGTCGCCGGTTCCGGCTCGGTGACGAGCGCGGGCGCCAGCACGATCATTCAGCAGAATAGCGGCCGCCTCGCCATCGACTGGAATTCGTTCAGCACGCGCCCTGGCGAAGCGGTCACGTTCAATCAGCCGGGCGCGAATTCGATCGCGCTGAACCGCGTCGTCGGACCGCGCCCGACGGCCTTCTTCGGCAAGCTCGACGCGAACGGCCAAGTGTTCATCGTCAATCCGAACGGCGTGATCTTCGGGCCGGGCGCGCAGGTGAACGTCGGTGGATTGCTGGCATCGACGCTCAATCTGTCGACAAGCGATTTCATGAGCGGCCACTACACCTTTTCGGGCGACGGGCGCTGGCATCGGCATCATCATCACGAGGACGGCGCGGCGGTCGTCAATCTCGGCACGCTCACGAGCGCGCCCGGCGGTTATGTCGCGCTGATCGGCGCGCGCGCGATCAACGCCGGCACGATCGACTCGCCCGGCGGTTTCGCGGCGCTCGCGGCGGGCGAGCGCATCGCGGTCACGCTCGGCGATCACAGCATGATCGGCTTGTCGGTGGAGCGCGGCGCGTTGCGTGCGCTCGCCGCCAATCACGGTCTGATTCAGGCCGATGGCGGTCAGGCCTGGCTCGTCGCGAGCGCCGAGGACGCGCTCCTCGCCAATGTCGTGAACAACACGGGCGTCATCCGCGCGAGAAGCGCCGTGAACCAGAACGGCGTGATCCGCCTCATCGCGGACAAAGGCGTCGTGCAGGCCGGCGGCACGCTCGACGCATCCGCGCCGGATGGCGGCAACGGCGGCGCCATCGAAACGGCGGGCACGCAGGTGCGCGTCGCGCCGGACGCGCAGGTCACGACGGCGGCGGCATCGGGACAAACCGGAACGTGGCGCATTGCAAGCGACTTCGCCGCGCTCGTCGGCGGCGGCGATGCATTCGGACAGCGCTTCGGCACGATTCAGGGCGCGACGCTTTCGCGCGTGCTCGAATCGACCAATGTGTCGATCAGCGCCGCGTCGCCGGCGGGCTTTGCGGCGTTCGGCCTCGTGCTGATCGACGGCCCGGTCGCGTGGAGCGGCGTCAACACGCTTTCGCTCGCGGCGCAGAGCGCTATCCGCGTCGACGCGTCGATCAGCGCGCCGCGCGGCACGCTCGCG
>NZ_JFHD01000028.1 GCF_000698575.1 Caballeronia zhejiangensis | reverse complement strand
CGCGATTCTCTTCCAGGCCGCGCACGCGGCACATGTCGGCAACGACGTGATCGCGTCGTGGGTCTGGTCCATCTCGATGGGCGCGGCCGTTTCGGGCATCGCGCTGAGTGTGTGGCTGAAGCAGCCGATCATCACCGCGTGGTCGGCGCCCGGTTCGGCGCTGCTCGTCACGCTGTTTCCGGGCATGCCGGTGAGCGAGGCGATCGGCGCGTATATCGTCGCGGGCGCGTGCATCTTCGTGCTCGGCTTGTCGGGATGGTTCGATGAGATCGTCAAGCGCATACCGAAGGGCATCGCCTGCGCGATGATGGCCGGCATTCTCTTTCAGTTCGGCACGAACGTATTCAAGTCGATTGCCGTTACGCCGTGGCTCGCGTTGGGCATGATCGCGAGCTTCCTCGTTTTTCGCCGATGGGCGCCGCGCTACTGCCTCATTCTGGTTCTCGCGTCCGGCTGCGCGCTGGCGATGGCACTCGGCCTGACGCATTTCGAGTCGGTCAGCCTTCATCTCACGCGCCCCGTATTCACGATGCCGACTTGGTCCTGGCAATCGACCGTGAGTCTTGCGTTGCCGCTCGTCATCGTCAGTCTGACGGGGCAATTCCTGCCTGGCTTTTCGATCTTGCGCGTGTCGGGTTATCAGACGCCGACGCGTCCCGTGCTCATGACGACGGGCCTCGCATCGATGCTCGTCGCGTTTTCGGGCGGCATCACGATCGTCATCGCAGCGATTACGGCGGCGCTATGCACCGGGCCCGATGCGCATCGCGACCCGGCGAATCGTTATGTTGCGGGCATCGCCAATGGCGTCTTCTATCTGATCGGCGGATGCTTTGCGGGGACGGTCGTCATGCTGTTCGCCGCGCTGCCGAATGCGTTCGTTGCGGTGCTCGCCGGTCTCGCGCTGCTCGGCGCGATCGCGGCGAACGTCGTGGGGCTGGTGCAGGATGAGGCGCATCGGGAAGCTTCGTTTATCGCGTTTATCGCGACGGCTTCGAATATGAGTTTTCTCGGGTTGGGGTCGGCGTTTTGGGGGATCGTGCTGGGGACGATGGCGCATTTGGTGCTGGGGCGGGCGAGGCACAGGGGCTAATTCGGACTTTGCGTGTATGCCTTCAAAACGCACGGTTATCCCGAGAGCCATCCTCACGATGCGCAAGTCAGGCGGGACGCCGCTCGACTTCCAGAAGTTCACGCTTGAAGACGTGCGTATTAGCGGCGTCGATCCTATTGGATCGGGTGGCTACCATGCCGAGAATGTTTAACTCCCGTTTGCGAGCGTTAAACAGGAATACACCACTCAAAATGCGCAGGGCGGTAGCAATGGTGTCATTACGGCTGCGTTCGATCTTCGGGCACGCTCAATTCGGCAAATGCGTTGATCGTGCTCCGGAGCATGAGTGAGGGACTTGTCGATGGCGGTAGCTTTACGTCGTCGATCGGCGTGCTTACTTACCAAGGACAATATTTCAACTGACTGCAGCCGGCATCGCACGCGCTTGGCCGAATGTACACCTGGTACTTAAGGCCTCCCGACACCAGAACCCAATCGCCGCCCGATTCACCTTCCCTTGCTCGGTAAGCGGCACGCGCTGCACGGCAGCCATCCGCACAACCTTCGCCACTGCGACCCCACACGCCGATTCAAGCGCCCGCATGCAACGCGCGACATCCACACGCCTTCCTGTCCACGGCACCACTACGACATCCCACACATAACCGCGCGCAGCATCGGCCGATGCAACAGCGCGCGCATAGCGCACATCGGGCAACGCACAAAGCGGCGTTTCGATCTGCGCCGGACCGACGACGGCACCATCGATTTCGGCGACATCCCCTCCACGTCCGATCACATGCAGATAACCCCTCCCGTCGATGAAGCCGATATCGCCCGTCATGCACCAGCCATCGCGAAACTTCTGCGCCGCTTCGATCGGCTGCCGGTAATAGCTCTGCGCCACCGCCTTCGATTTCACCTCGATCGCGCCGTGCTCGCCATGACGCGCGAACGTGCCGTCGGCGCGGCGAATCCGCACCTCGACGCCCGGCCGGATGCGCCCGGCGCTCTCGAGCAGACTCGCATCGACGAGATAGTCCGACGGCGTCAACACGCTCACGAGCCCCGCTTCGCTCGCGCCGTACATGTGCGTGAGCACCGGGCCGAGGCGCTCGATCGCGCGCCGCCGCAAAATCGCGGGCGCCGATCCGCCGATATGCGCGACCGAGCGCAACGAAGACAGATTGCGCCGATGAACGTCCGGATGATCCATCGTTTCGAACAGTTGCGGTTCGACGAGCAAGACGTCCGTAATGCGCTCGGCTTCGATCGTCGCGAGCGTTTCGGCGGGATCGTAGCCAGGCTTCAGCACGACGATGCCGCCGCCCATCAACGTGTTATCGACGAGCACTTGCGACAGATACGCAAGCGCGCCGTTGACGAGCTGCCGCCGATCCTCGGGGCTCGGCGCGCTCACCATCGTCGAATATGCGGCGAAGCTGCGGCGGCTCGCTTTCGGCACGCCGGTGGAGCCGCCCGATGACACCACCACCGCGAGATCGTCGGGTCTTGCACGGCTCTCAACCGGCAGATCGTGCTGCACGCGCGCCCGGATATCCAGCCGCAAACGCGCCGGCCCCGTTCCGACATACGCGAGACGCGCGCCGCTATGCGCCGGCACGAGATGCTTCGTCTGTTCGAAGGCGATGAGCAACGTCGGCTGCATGCGCGTGACGAACGCGGCGCGCTGTTCCGCGCGCGTGATCGCGGGCAGGAACATCGTCGTCGCGCCGAGCAGGCCGGTCGCGTAGCGGATCGCGAGCGCATCGGGGCAGTTCGGCGCGAACATCGCGACGAACCCGCCGCGCGTGACGCCGAACGACGCAAGCGCCCGCGCATATCGATAGATCGATGCGCGAAACGCCGCGCCGGTCACGTCGTCGTCGAGATAGCGCAGCACCGTGCGATCGGCGTGCGCGTCGAGTTGGTCGAGCAGCCCATCGACATAAGAGCGAAACGTTTCCATGACTGCATCCCTCCTTCATCAGCGATGGATGCAGTGTGCCCGCGCACAATGAGGCGAAAATGAGCGGCTACGCGATCGCTTTCGACAGCACTTCGCCGATGGCGCGCGCGGTCGCATCGACGTTGCGCTCGTTCAGCGCCGCGACGCACATGCGGCCCGAGCGGATCAGATAGACGCCGTGCCGTTCGCGCAGCACGTCGACCTGCGCGGCGGAAAGCCCCGTGTACGTGAACATGCCGCGCTGCTCGACGTAACGCGCAAGCATCGCATCGGGCACGTTGCCGGAAAGACGCGCGTGAATCGCGCTACGCATGCGCGCGATGCGCGTGCACATCGACGCCAGTTCTTCCTGCCACGATTGCCGCAACGCGGGCGTCGTCAAGACGCGCGCGACGATCCTCGCGCCATGCGTCGGCGGATTGCTGTAGTTCGCGCGCACGGCGCTCGTCAGTTGACCGAGCACGCGCGCCGCTATCTCCGCCGATTCGCAGATCACCGACAACGCGCCGCAACGCTCGCCGTAGAGCGAAAAGTTCTTCGAGAACGAATTGGCGATCAGCGCGGGCACGTTGCGGCGAACCAGCTCGCGAATCGCGAACGCATCCGCATCGAGTCCCGCGCCGAAGCCCTGATACGCCATGTCGATGAACGGAAGCAAGTCGCGCGCTTTGATGGCATCGATGAGCATCGCCCATTGCGCATCGTTCAGATCGACGCCCGTGGGGTTATGACAGCACGCGTGCAGCAGCACGACGCTCTTCGCAGGCAGATCGCGGATCGCCGAGAGCATCGCGTCGAACTTCAGGCCGCCGCTCGCTTCGTCGTAGTACGGATACGTGCCGACCGTGAAGCCCGCGCGCTCGAAGATGAAGCGATGGTTATCCCACGTCGGATCGCTCACCCAGACGTGCGACGCCGGGAAATAGCGCTTGATGAAGTCCGCGCCGACCTTGAGCGCGCCGGAGCCGCCGAGCGTCTGCACGGTCGCGATGCGGCCTTCGATGCGCGCGGGCGAATCGTCGCCGAATACGAGCGACTGCACGGCATCGCGATACGCGGCGAAGCCCGCCATCGGCAGATACGGTTTCGCAGCGGGTTCCGCGAGCAACTGCGCTTCCGCGTCGCGCACGGCGCGCATCACCGGCAGACGGCCTTCGTCGTCGTAGTAGATGCCGATGCTCAGATTGACCTTGTCCGCGCGCGGATCCTTCGCGAAGTCTTCGTTGAGCGAAAGGATCGGATCGCCGGGATAGGCATCGATGTGTTCGAACATGACCGTCTCCTTCAGACGCGCGACAAGGCCGCACTCGCGCGACGGCGATTGCGAATCGCATAGCCGACGCCGAGCACCGCGAGCCACACGGGAATCAGATAGACCGAGATGCGCAGATCGGGGATCAGGCACATCACCACGAGAATGCCCGCGAGGAACGCGAGGCACAGATAGTTGGTGAGCGGATAGCCGAGGCTCTTGAACACGGTCGTTTCGCCGTTGCGCGCCTTCACGCGTCGGAATTGCAGATGGATGAGCGAGATCATCGCCCAGTTGATGATGAGCGCCGACACGACGAGCCCCATCAGCAACTCGAATGCCTTGCCCGGCATCAGATAGTTGATGAGCACGCAGACGGCCGTCGCGAGCGCGGAGACGCCGAGCGCGGCGAGCGGAATGCCGCGCCGGTTGACCTTGAGCAGCGCGCGCGGCGCATTGCCCTGCTGCGCGAGACCATAGAGCATGCGGCTGTTGCAATACACGCCGCTGTTATAGACCGAGAGCGCCGCCGTGAGCACCACGGCATTGAGCACATGCGCGACGAAGTTGCTGTTCATCGCATGGAAGATGAGCACGAACGGGCTGCCGCCGGTCACGACCTTCTGCCACGGATACAGCGAAAGGAGCACGCCGAGCGCGCCTACGTAGAAAATCAGAATGCGATAGATCACCTGATTGGTCGCGCGCGGAATCGTGTGCGAGGGATCGTCCGCTTCGGCCGCGGTGATGCCGACCAGCTCCAGCCCGCCGAACGAGAACATGATGACGGCCATCGCCATGACGAGACCGGAGACGCCGTTCGGGAAGAAGCCGCCGTGACGCCAGAGATTGGTCACGCTCGCGTCCGGCCCGGCGCTGCCCGAGAACAGCAGCCAGCCGCCGAAGCCGATCATGCCGACGATCGCGACGACCTTCACGATCGCGAACCAGAACTCCAGCTCGCCATACGATTTCACGCTCGTCAGATTGATCGCGTTGATGATGCAGAAGCAGACGAGCGCGGAGATCCACGTCGGGATGCCCGGCCACCAGTACTGCACGTAGATGCCGACGGCGGACAGCTCGGCCATCGACACGAGAATGTAGAGCACCCAGTAATTCCAGCCCGACAGAAAGCCCGCGTACTGTCCGCAGTATTTGTCCGCGAAGTGGCTGAACGAACCCGCGACCGGCTCGTCGACGACCATCTCGCCCAGTTGCCGCATGATGAAAAAGGCGACGATGCCCGCGATCGCGTAGCCGAGCAGCACCGATGGTCCCGCCGACTTGATCGTCTGCGCGATGCCGAGAAAAAGCCCGGTGCCGATCGCCCCGCCGAGCGCGATCAGCTGAATGTGACGGTTCTTCAGGCCGCGCTTGAGCGTGCCGTGTCCCTCATGTGTCACGTGTCTCTCTCCTTGTGCTCGATTTAGGGGAATCAGTGTAAATTTGTTACGGCACAATATGATTTCCTAACGCGCGCAGACAAACCCTAGTTTGCGCGTCCGGATTTCATCGATTGGTTCATCGGAGAAAGAAAATTGCAGACTATCGAGATCGATCGTATCGACCTGCGTTTGCTCGGGATACTGCAGTCGCGCGGACGCATCTCCAATCTCGAACTGGCGGAAGCGATCAACCTGTCGCCGGCGCAGACGTTGCGGCGGCATCGGCGGCTGGAAGAGATGAGTGTCATCAAGGGCTACGAGACGCGGCTCGATGCGCAGGCGCTGGGCTTCGGCGTCGTCGCCTTCATTCAGGTGACGATGGAGCGCGGGCACGTGCGCGACCTCGCGAAGTTCAAGGGCGTCGTCGGCAAGCTCGCGGAGATTCAGGAATGCTTCGCCGTGACCGGCGATATCGATTACATGCTGAAGGTGATCGCGCGGGACCTGGAGGGCTTGTCGGAGTTTCTGCTCGACACGCTGATGCGTATTCCCGGCGTGAGCGGCGTGAAGTCGAGCGTATGTCTCGACGAGTTGAAGTGCGTGAGCGCGGTGCCGCTGGAGGGATAGTGAGGGCGGCGCTCACGCCAGGATCAGGTCGAGCCTCGCTGAAGCACCCGCGAAAGCACCTGTTCCTCGAGTTCGGCAAACCCCGGCGCCGTGCGCGTGCGCGGCCTCGGCAGCGGGACGTCGGTATCGAGCGTGATGCGCCCCGCATCGATCAGCACGATGCGATCGCCGAGCGACACCGCTTCCTGCACATCGTGCGTGACCAGCAGCGCGGTGAGCCGATGTTCACGCCACAAACGCTCGATCAAGCCCTGCATTTCGATGCGCGTCAACGCATCGAGCGCGCCGAGCGGTTCATCGAGCAAAAGCAGATCCGGCCGATGCACGAGCGCGCGCGCCAGCGCCACACGCTGACGCTGCCCGCCCGACAGACGCGACGGCCAGTCCTTCTCGCGTTCCGCGAGGCCGACCTCGGCAAGCGTCGCGCGGGCTTCGTCGCGCTTGTCGCGCGGCAGGCCGATCATCACGTTGTCGAGCACGCCCTTCCACGGCAAGAGACGCGCGTCCTGAAACATGATCCGCACTTGCAGTTCGTCCGATCGCGCGGCGGCGTTGCGCTGCAGAATGCCGCCGGTCGGTTGATCGAGACCGGCGATGAGCCGCAGCAACGTCGACTTGCCGCAGCCGCTGCGCCCGACGATCGATACGAAACTGCCGCGCTCGATCGACAAGTCCAGCCGATCCAGCACCGTGCGCTCGCCGAAGCGCTTCTCCACGCCGCGCAGCGACACGGCGATATCGCGCCCGCCGAGCGGCGCGCGCGCATGTGTTTCGACGCGCCTGAACGCGGGCGTCAGCGTGTCGATATCGATCAGATTCATGATTGCGCCTTCGTTTGATACGCCGGATGCCAGCGCAAGGTCGCGCGTTCGATCGCGCGCGCGGCCATGTCGGCGAGTTTGCCGAGCAGCGCGTACAGCAGGATGCCGACGACCACGACATCGGTTTGCAGGAACTCTCGCGCGTTCATCGTCATGTAGCCGATGCCCGACTGCGCGGAAATGGTCTCGGCGACGATCAGCATCACCCACATCAGCCCGAAGGCGAAGCGCACGCCGACGAGTATCGACGGCAACGCGCCCGGCAAAATCACATCGCGATACAGCGCGAAGCCGGACAAGCCGTAGCTTCTCGCCATCTCGATCAGGTCGCGATCGACCGAGCGGATGCCGTGATACGTGTTGACGTAGACCGGAAAGAACACGCCCAGCGCGACGAGCACGAGCTTCGCTTCCTCGCCGATGCCGAACCACAGGATCAAGAGCGGAATCATCGCGAGCGCAGGGATGTTGCGGATCATCTGCACGGTCGAGTCGAGCGCGATTTCGGCGGGCTTGAAAAGACCCGTCGCGAGACCGAGCACGAAGCCGATTCCGCCGCCCATCGCGAAGCCCGCGAGCGCGCGGCCCGCGCTGACCTTGACGTTGGCCCACAGATCGCCGGATTCGATCAGTGCCCACGCCGCCTTCACCACCGCGAGCGGTTCGGGCAGCACGCGCGACGACAGTCCGCCCGTGCGCGCGGCGCTTTCCCAAGCGATGAGGATCATCAACGGCACGAGCCACGGCAGCGCGCGGCGGGCAATGAATGCCAGTTTCATGATGCCGATGCGCGCGGCAATTCCGACGTGCCGATGACTTCCCCGAACGGCCCCGAGAGCGGCCCGCTCGCCTGCTCGCGCTGCTTGCGCGGCAGAAGCGGAAACACCAGTTCGGCGAAACGATACGACTCTTCAAGATGCGGATAACCCGACAGGATGAACGTATCGATGCCGAGTTCCGCGTACTGTTTCATCAGCCCGGCGACCTGCTCCGGATTGCCGACGAGCGCGGTGCCCGCTCCGCCGCGCACGAGCCCGACGCCCGCCCACAGATGCGGATACACCTCCAGCTTGTCGCGGCTGCCGCCGTGCAACGCGGCCATGCGTCGCTGGCCTTCGGAATCCATCTTCGCGAACGAGGCCTGCGCGCGGCGGATGGTTTCATCGTCGAGCTTGCTGATGAGTTTGTCGGCGTCGGCCCATGCTTCCTCTTCGGTCTCGCGCACGATCACATGCAGGCGAATGCCGAACTTGATGTCGCGCCCTTCCGCTTTCGCGCGGCTGCGGATATCGGCGAGCTTCTTCTCGACGTCCGCGGGCGGCTCGCCCCACGTGAGATACGTGTCGATGTGCTTCGCCGCGATATCGTGCGCCGCCGCCGACGAACCGCCGAACCACAGCGGCGGATGCTGCTTCTGCACCGGCGGATACAGCACCTTGCCGCCCTGCGATTGCAGATGCTTGCCGTCGAAATCGAAGCTGCCGTTGTCGTGCGACTGTTCGAGCAGGCCGCGCCAGATCGTGAGGAATTCGTCGGTGATTTCGTAGCGCGTGTCGTGATCGTGAAAGACGCCGTCGCCCGCGAGTTCGGTCGGATCGCCGCCCGTCACGACGTTGATGAGCAGACGCCCGTTCGAGAGCCGGTCGAACGTCGATGCCATGCGCGCCGACAATCCCGGCGAGCTCAGGCCAGGGCGAATCGCGACGAGAAACTTGAGGCGCTTCGTCGCGGGAATGAGGCTCGACGCGACCACCCACGCGTCCTCGCAGGAACGGCCCGTGGGCAGCAGCACGCCTTCGTAGCCGAGCGTATCGGCGGCTACCGCGATCTGACGGAAGTAATCGTAATTCGCGGCGCGCGCGCCTTGCGACGTGCCGAGATAGCGGCTGTCGCCGTGCGTGGGGATGAACCAGAAAACATTCATGTTCGTCGTGTCTGAGAGAGGGCTTGCCGCGCGCAGGAATGCAGCGGCGCTCGAACGAGTCTAACGACGCGTCGCGCGCGGCTGAACCATCGATTCGCGCTAAGGATGTGCGTGATCGTGCTAACGCCGGTCGCCGCGTCAGGCAACGTTCCAGCGCGCTTCGGTCACGTCGAGCTTCTTCGGGATGAGCTTGAGGCTCGTGAAGGTATCGGCGATCTGCTGCTGGTACGCGAGCGTGGCTGGATCGATCGGCTGCACGCCGTACGACGTGCGTTTCAACGCCGTTTCGAGGATGCCGGTATCGAGCCCGACGAGCGGCGACAATTGCGCCGCCACGGCGGAGACGTTGTCGCGCGCCCAGCGATCGACCTGATCCAGCTCTTCGAGCACCGCATGCACGAGTTGCGGCTGCGCCGCCGCGATCTTGCGCGTCGCGAGGTAGTACTGCACGTTGCGCACGATGCCTTCTGCGTCGGTCAGTTGACGCGCGTTCGCCTGCTTTTCGGCGGCGGCGAGATACGGATCCCAGATCGCCCATGCGTCGATGCTGCCCTGCACGAACGCGGCGCGCGCATCGGCGGGCGCGAGATAGACCGGTTGAATATCCGACCACGTGAGATTCGCTTTTTTGAGCGCCTCGACGAGCAGATAGTGAACATTCGATCCTTTATTCAGCGCCACTTTCTTGCCGCGCAATTCCGCGACCGAACGGATAGTCGAATCCTTCGGCACGACGATCGCCTCGGCGTGCGGCGCGGGCGGCTCGTGGCCGATATACACGAAGTCGACGCCCGCCGCCTGCGCGAAGATCGGCGGCGTCTCGCCTACCGTGCCGATATCGACCGCGCCCGCATTGAGTCCCTCGAGCAGTTGCGGCCCGGCCGGGAATTCGAGCCATTGCACCGTGACGCCTTGCGCCGCAAGGCGTTTGTCGAGCGATCCGCGCGCCTTGAGCACGACGAAGTTGCCGTACTTCTGATAGCCAATACGCAAGGTCTTCGGCGCATCGGCGGCTTGCGCGATGCGCGTGGCGAGCCCGCCCGACAGCCCCGCACCGAGCGCGGCGAGCGTGAAGAGCGTGCGACGGCGCGCGGGAATGGAAGGCGTGTTCTTGCGGTCGGACATGCGTGTTTCCTCGTTGAGCGAAGGCATCTTTACCGATGCCAATGCTAACAACGCATGCCTCGCGGGCTAAACGAGAAATCGTGATATCGATAGTGCGGTCAGGCCGATGCGTACCGACGTGACTCAGTATGTCTGCACACGTCCCGACGACTCAGTGAGTGCGCCGCACGGCGCGCAGCAGCCAATCGCCATCTTCCGTGATGCGCGGCAGTTGCGCGCCGCTCACGAGTTGTTCCATCGCGATCAGTTGACGTTCGAGAAGCGTGTCGAGCTCGTGCCGGTCGATGATCTGATCGGCGGCATCCTTGACGAGCATGAGGGTTGCGAATTCGTGTGCGCTGAGCATACCTGTCTCCCCATCGTTTGATTAGCTGATGTAGGCATGCGCTTCGGACGCATGACCCGGGGGTACCTCTGGCCGCGATAGCAGCGGGATTCGATAGTAGGACCGGATGCCCGTTCGCGGCAATTCGGGTCGTCCCGGATAGTGGGAGAAATCGGCCGATCGAGACGACTTACGCCGCGACGCGCCTGTCGTTGATCGGCTTTGGACTTTCACAGCCCCGGCATGATCGGATAAGGAATCGTGTGATCCTCGACGCGCTTCACGCCCGGAATGCTTTGCGACGCGATACGCATGGCATCGAGCTGATCCCTCGACCACACCGTGCCCCACAAATGCACGACGCCATCGCGCACGACGATATTGCGCCCCGGAAACGCCCAGCCGCGTCCAGCGAGATCGCCCATCAGCATGGCGCGGATTTCGGCATCGCTGGCGAGCGCCTCGGGCGCGGCTTCGACGGCGAGCGCCGACGCCAGCGCCTGCACCAGATTCGAGCGGCTGACGATGCCGACGAGGCGGCCATCGCGCAGCACCGGCACGCGCTTGATGTGATGGCTTTCGAGCACCGCGGCGATATCGGCCAGCGACGTGTCCTCTTTGACGCAGATGGGTTCGCGCGTCATGATCTCGCCGACCGTCGGGGCATGCGACTTGATGTAGTCGGCCGCGCCGCCATCGGAGCCGAGCATGTCGAGCCACCACGAGCGGCGGTTGCGTTTCTCGGTGCCGATTTCCTCGCGATGAAGCAGATCGCCTTCGCTGATCATGCCGACGACGCGCTCATCCTGATCGACGACGGGCGCAGCGCTGATGCGGTGCTGCACCAGGAGCCGCGCCAGGTCATGCACTCTCGTTTCGGGCGTGACGGAAACGACAGGGGAAGTCATTACATCGCGTGCTTGCATCATGTGCTCCGGAGGTCGATGAATAAGGTCGCGCATACGCGTCCTGAATCACTCTAAGGAGCGCTGCGCGATCCTCGATTGACTTGCATCAAGCAATCCACCGGAGCACGCGTGCGGCGAACCGACGCGGCCTCGTTCAATGCGCGCCGATGAACGCGACGACGTCGGCGAGAACGGGCGAATCCTTGCGGCGCGACGCCGAGAACGTGTCGATGATCGTGTCGTGGCCGTATCCCGCGTATTTCTTCAGCACGACAGCGTCATGATGCGCGCGCAGCGCTTCCGCGAAGCGATCGCTGTTGCGCGGATCGACATCGGTGTCGGCCGTGCCTGCGGCGAGCAGCATCGGCGGTTCGTCTCCCGATATGAACGCGATCGGCAACGCACCCGCGCGCAACGCCGCCGGAAAGATCTCGTCCATGTGGGGATCGCTCGTCGGGATCGCGGCGTAGGGGCCGGCGAGTCCGATCATCCCGCGCAGCGAAGTATTCGCGATGCCTTGCGTGGCGAGATAGCGCGGATCGGTTGCGAGCATCGAGGCCAAGTGCGCGCCGGAGGAATGCCCCATCAGAAAGATGCGATTGGGATCGCCGCCGTATTCGTGCGCGTGATCGCGTGCCCAGCGCACGGCGGCGGCGGCGTCATCGAGAAAGCCGGGGAAAACGGCTTGCGGATAAATGCGGTAATCCGGCGCGACGGTCACGATGCCGTGCGCGGCGAGCGCCTCGGCAATATTGCGCGAGTCCTTGCGATGGCCGCTTTGCCAGCCTCCGCCGTAGAAATACACGACGACCGGGCGATTCCCCGGCGTGCCCGAATCGGGTGCATAGACGTCGAGCCGCTCGCGCGGATCCGTGCCGTACGCGATACCGTCGGCTCGTTCGCTATCGTGTTCGAGCGCGCGCGCCGCTATGACGCCGCCCACGCATGCCGCCAGCGCGAGGGCAATGAACTTTCTTCTTGCCGGAAAATGCATGTTGCGTTCGGAGTATTTTTTCAGGCGACATGACATGATGCACGACGCTTATTGTCCGTGCTGGAAATATCGTTGCGTGCATCATCTTAGAGCAGCAGGAACCGCACACACTTACGGCGGCCTGACGAATAGCATCACGAATCTTTCATAATCTTTCCAATTAGGAATGCCACGCATACCGGTTATTCGATGTTTATAAGCGTGTCGAATTCACGCATCGCAAATCGCATTGTTTCGGTCGCGCGAGGTCGCGAATTAACTCTTCAGCCCCTGATTAAATAATATGGCATGACCAGCCGACGATTCGCGTCATTCCTACCGACTCCCAACGCGCTTCATTAATCAGCGAACGACTTGTGTTTCTCTCCGCACATTACCGGGCGATCTGTCTGGATACGCTTAATCGTCGATGGCACATGTCCGCCGGAATCGGACCTATTCGAGAGCGCGAAAAAGCGCCGCAGACAATCCAGAGATTTAAAAAAAGAAGGCAAACCGAGTGCCCAAAGGTATTGCCATAACTGCTGAGGGAGCCACTTCATGGATCGTTCGGAATCGCTCGGCGAGGCGAGGTCGCGTCTGCCGATTTTTGTCCAGGAAACCGTCCAAACCACACCATCGCAGATATCCGCATTCACCGCGGCGCTGCGAGCGCAATCCGGCCAGCCATTAAAAGACTTTAGCGAGTTACACGACTTCTCGATCCGCGATTACCGCGGCTTCTGGAAGTCCTTTCTGCAATGGACGCCGGGATTGACGTGGTCGGGCAAAGCCGAGCCGGTATGCGTCGGCGATAGTTGCGAACACGCGCGGTTCTTTCCCGACGTCACGCTCAATTACGCTGAGAATCTGCTCGGCTTCTCGATTGCGCCCGCGGATTCGCCCGCGCTCACCGCCTGTCACGCCGATGGCCGCCGCGTGCGCTTTACGCGCGGCGAATTGCGTGCGCGCGTGGCTCGTCTCGCCGACGCGCTCACGCAACTCGGCCTGCGCGAAGGCGACCGCGTCGCGGGCGTGATGCGCAACGACGCCGATGCGATCGTCACCGCGCTCGCCGTGACCGCGATCGGCGCGACGCTGTCCACCGCCGCGCCGGAAATGGGCATCGAAACGCTGCTCGACCGCTTCACGCAACTCGAACCGCGCTTCCTGTTCGCGCATACCGCCGCCAAGCCGTTCGACACCGGCACGCCGCTCGACAAGAAGATATCGATGCTCGCCGACGCGCTCCCAACGCTTGCGGGCATCGTCAGTCTCGATGGCGATCCGTCGGCCGTGCACGCCGCGCCGCCCGTCAACTCGCTGGACGCGCTGCTCGCGGCCGGCGATCCGGCGCGGGTCGAATGGAAGCGCTTTAACTTCAATCACCCGCTCTTCGTGATGTTCTCGTCCGGCACGACCGGCAAGCCCAAATGCATCGTGCACGGCGCGGGCGGGAGCCTCATCGAGCATCTGAAGGAGCATCGGCTGCATTGCGATCTCCGGCCGGGCGACCGCATGTTCTTCCACACGAGTTGCGCGTGGATGATGTGGAACTGGCAGTTGTCGGCGCTCGCGTCGGGCGTCGAAATCGTTACCTATGACGGGCCGATCGCATCGGTCGATACGTTGTGGCGGCTCGTCGCCGAAGAACGCGTCAACGTGTTCGGCACGAGTCCCGCGTATCTGAAGATGTGCGAGGACGCCGGGCTCGTGCCGTCGCGCGAATTCGATCTGGGCGGCCTTCACGCGATGATGTCCACCGGCGCGATCCTCTTCGACGCGCAGTTCGAATGGGTCCGCGACAACGTGAAGCCGCTGCGATTGCAGTCGATTTCCGGCGGCACCGACATCCTCGGCTGCTTCGTGCTCGGCAACCCGGACCTGCCGGTTTATGCGGGCGAGGCGCAATGCAAGAGCCTCGCGTTCGATGTGCAGGCGTGGCGCGACGGCGCGCGCACGCAAGGCGTCGGCGATCTGGTGTGCGTGAACCCGTTCCCGTCGCGCCCGCTCGGATTTCTCAACGATCCGGACGGCGAGCGCTTTCACAAGGCGTATTTCAGCGCCAATGCGGGCGTGTGGACGCACGGCGATCAGATCGAGTTTCCGCCGGAAGGCACGGCGCGTCTGCACGGACGCAGCGACGGCGTGCTCGTCGTGCGCGGCATCAATGTCGGGCCGGGCGAGATCTATCGCGTGCTCAACGACATTCCCGAGATTCGGGAGGGCATCGTCGTTCAGCAGCGCGTGCGCGCCGCCGATGCCGATGCCGATGCGCCCGGCAATCCGGTCGGCGAACGGCTCGTGCTGCTCGTGACGCTGAAAGCCGGCGCGCGGCTCACCGGCACGCTGATCGCGCGCATCCGGCGCGATCTCGTGAGCCGCACGTCCGCCGCCCATGTCCCCGACGTGATCGCGGCCGTCGACGATCTGCCGGTCACGCATAGCGGCAAGCTGACGGAAGCCGCAGTGCGCAATGCCGTCAACGGGCTCGATGTGACCAACGCCGCCGCGCTGCGCAATCCGGCATCGCTCGATGCGATCCGTCATCATCCCGCGTTGCAGCCGCGATCCGGCGACGTGCCGCAGAGCTACGCGACGCGCGAGGAACTGGAGCGGCTGTTGCAGACGAAATGGGAGCAACTCTTCGCGTTCGCCCCGATCGCTCGCGACGACAATTTCTTCGAACTCGGCGGACATTCGCTGCTTGCGGCGCGTCTGCTGGCGGAACTGCAACCGATCATCGGACGGCCAATCCCGCTCTCGACGATGTTGCGCGCGCCGACCATCGCGAAGCTCGCCGATGTCATCGACAACGGCGCGCTGCCGCAGACATCGGAAGTGCTCGTGCCGATGCGCGAAGGCGAAGGCGTCCCGCTCTTCCTCGTGCATAGCGTGACGGGATCGGTGCTCGAATGCACGCGCCTGATCGGCAATATGCGCAAGGAGCGCCCGGTGTACGGCCTTCAGGCGCTCGGGCTCGATGGCGAGACGGCGCCGCAACGCCGCGTCGAGGACATGGCGAAGACTTACGTCGAGCAGATTCGCAAGGTTCAGCCGAACGGCCCGTATGCGCTCGCCGGATTCTCGTTCGGCGGACTGGTCGCGCTCGAAATCGCGCAGCAGTTGTTCGGCGCAGGCGAGCAGACAGAGTTCGTGTGTCTGCTCGACACCTACGTGCAGGAACGCTGGCTGCCGTGGTTCGCGCTGCTCGAATTCCGCCGCGATTACGCGAGCCGTCTATGGAAGACGCTCGCGCGGATGTCGCCGCGCGAACGCGTCGGTTTTGCGGGCGCGAAGTTGTCGGCCGCCGGGAACAAGCTGGCGATGCGCCTCGGCCGCGTGCCGCAGACGCCGGCGCAAGTCGCATCCGCCGATCCGATGCCGCCGGTTTTGCGGCGCATGCGCGACACGTTCCGCGCCGCGATGAACAACTATCGGCCGAAGCCGTACGAAGGCGGCCCGATCGTCTACGTACGGGCCGCGTCGCGCGAGGAAGACCGGGGCGATCCGCTGCCGCTCTGGCGCAAGATTGCGCGCCGTGGGCTGACGGTCGCGGAAGTGCCGGGCAACCATGCGGGCGTCATCGAGGAACCGGGCGTGTATGCGGCGGCTGCCGCGCTCGACCGCGACTACAGCGCCGAGGACGACACCGAAATGCAGCGTCGCGGTCATGGCGTGATGGTGCGGGGCGCGTAGGACTTGCCAGCGGGTCAGCCGCTCGCGCGAACGGAGCGGCTGACTGCCGATGAATCACTGGCTATCGGAACGCGGTGCGGTAGCGGTCGGCGCGAAGCTGGTGAGGAAGAAGTAGCAGATGAAGACGCTCGCCGCGCCCACGCCGGTCCCGAGCAGCACGCCCTGCGATCCGAAAAAGCGGATCAGAATCGCCGTGGCCGCTAGCTTGGTCGCGAATCCCAGCACGGAAATGACCGTGATCGCCTTGTAGCGCGCCTCGCTCGCGAACGACTGAATGAGCACGCACATCCCGAACGAAAACGGAATCTGCGAAAGCCCGCAGCGGAACAGGCTCGTGACCGCGATCGTGTCCTCGCTCGTGAACGCGCCCTTCTGGAACAGCAGCTTGATCGCGTACGGCGCAAGCGCATAGGCGATCATCGCGCCGACCGTTCCCACGCCCAGCATCACGAACGACCATTTGCGCGCCGTGCTGCGCGCCCGCGCGTGATCGCCGCGATGCAGGATTTCCGAAAGAATCGGCAAGGTCGCCCGACTGATCGCGATCGCGCCCATGCTCACGAGCAGCGACAGCAGCCGGTTCGCGTAGCCGAGCGTCGCGATGGCGCCATCGCCCATATGCGCCATGAAGTATTGATCGACGGGAAGCCACAGGTTCGCCACCACCGAGCCGATCAGCAACATGCCGAGCGAGCGCGTCATGCCCGGCCAATGCGGCGCGCGCACGGAGAGACGCGGGCGCGCGGGCACGCCATCGGCGCGCCGGGCGAGGATGCGCAGCCACACGGCCTGAATCACGATGCCGATCGTCGTGCCGACGATGAGCGGCATGATCGACGTGTTGTTGCGCGCGCTCAGCACGAACACCAGCAGCGCGATGGCCGGCACGCATTCCAGCAGCGTGTTGATGTGCCTTTCGGATGCCTGGAGCCGCGCCGCCGAAATGCAGATCGTGAAGGCCAGCACGCCGACCGGCGTCATCCCGACGACCATCTGCCGGCACATTTCGCGCGTCGATTCGGAGAGCGTTCCGGCGAAGAGACCGACCATGTGCGGCCACAAAAAATACAGCAGCAGCGATACCACGATGCCGATGGCAAGCCCCGCGCCCTCGAGCTCGCTGAGAAGCTGGTTCTGCCGGTGCTTGTCGTTCCTGAGCGCGACGAGCGCGGGCACGAGCAGCACGCTCAACTGATTCGTGATCGTCGCGGGCAGCCAGGTGATGATCGTGAGCGCGAGCTGATAGGCATCGACGGTGCCGCTGACGCCGTATCGATACGCGATCGCCATTTCCTTCGATGCGCCGATCAGCTTCCCGGCAAGAACGAACAGCAGCAGGACGAAGGCGCTCCTCGCGATGCGCTTGTGATCCTGATGAACCCCGAGCAGACGTTCTCTTAGCGATTGCACTGTTGCGGTCAGCACTCTCCCTCCGGCAAATTGACCTCGATCCGCGCAAGACGGATGCTTGCTTGCGCACCGGGGGAGAGTGCATCAAACGGCATGCGCGAACTGTTCGCCACAGCACGGCGCGCGCCGATGCCATGCGCGAACCCCGCGATTCTGCACGGTCATGCTGGCACGCCCGGGCAGTTTGCGCGCTTGCCGGGTGCGCTACCGTGCAGAAGTCCACGTTCATAACGTGCGAGAGTGGCGGCTGCGCGCGGCGTCATCGGAGCCTCGTCATCGTGAATCTCAATGCGCGTACGGAAGGCAAATGAAGAAATCCATTTGGGTTGTTGTAATAATGATTGTTGTTTCCGTGCTCGCGATAAACACGCCACGCGTGACGCAGCATGTGCAGACGGTCTACGCAGTCTGGGACGATGGCCGGGTTCTGAACCGGCTGAACTGGCAAACCTTCGTGCGCTGGTGGCATCGGCTGAGGAACGAGAACTACGGCGGCGCGCATCGCGCCACGCTCACGAGTTCGCCGGTCCCGGCGACGCCGAGTTGTCCGCTGACGTCGTTCACGCCGCCGAAGCTCGTCGATCCGCGCAGCCCGAAGGATTTCGGCGCGGCCGGCGACGGCAAGACCGACGACACCAAGGCGTTCCAGGCCGCCATCGATGCCGGCGATGTGCTGGTGCCCGCCGGCACGTATCTGCTCAATCACACGGTCGTCGTCACGGCCAGCAACCGGCATCTACAGTGCGAGCCGGGCGTGACGCTCAGGAAGACGATCCGCAACAACGGCAACATGTTCAATTACGAAGGGCCGTCGACGGGCAACAGTCTCGTCGGCTGCAACTTCGTGGGCGCGAATCCGACGCGTATCCGCGAATGGGATCGCCCCGGCGAATACGACATTCCCGTCCAGACCAATGGCGCGGTCGACAACTTCGTCCTCGCGGGCAACAGCTTCCGCGATTTCTTCGGCCAGTCTATGTTCCAGACCGAAGGCCAGGGCGGCGGCACCGGCGCCGTGCTGATGTTCAACTCGTTCGCCAACTGCCCGCTGTACGGCATCGCGCTCGTCGGCTCGGTGAACGGGCGCGTGGCCTATAACCTCGCCGACAACTGCCGCATGGGCCCCGAGAACAACGACGCCACGCAGGACACCGGCGGCAACGTGCTCGAATGCAACCGCATGGTCAACGGGGGCAACATCACGGGCGGGGCGAATGGCGAAGGCGGCGTCGACTATAGCGGGAACGTCGTGCGTCACAACATCCTGGATGGCGGCTATATGCAGATCAGCCCGCCCACGCACGGCAAACCGGCGAGGTACATCGACAACACCTGCAACGACTGCGGGACGGAATAAGCGGGTTACTGACGCTGGAGTGGGAAGCGCATCTTTCTTGCTTGACGTTGCCATCGATACCCGGAGCCGCGAGTTCTTCCTCGCCGGACGACATTCCGTCGACGCGCGCGAAGCCGCCCCGGACAAGGATGAGACGGAGGAGCGATGCGCCAGATCGGAATCACGCCCGGCATTCGCCGCGCAATTTCTGCCGTGCTGATTGCACTGCTTACCTCATGCGGCGGCGGCAGCGGCAGCGATAGCGACTCGGGCGGAACGAGTCCGTCCGCGCCGGCGGGCGGCGTGAAGCTGCAGGTCGTCGCGTTCGGCGACAGCTTGTCGGATGTCGGCACGTACGCGCCCATCGCGAGCGCGGTCAAAGGCGGGCGCTTCACGACCAATCCGGGCCAGGTCTGGACGCAGAATGTCGCGCAGTATTACGGCGACACGCTGACGGCGGCATTCACGATCGACCTCGGACACGAGTTGAAGCCGCAAAGCGGTTTGGGCTACGCGCAAGGCGGTTCCACGGTCGCCACGCCGGCCGATCAGAACCAGTTCCTGACCGATGTGATCGGCGATATCGAAATGCCGGTCAATCAGCAGATTTCGAGCTATCTGTCGTCGCACGGAAGTTTCAATTCGAATCAGCTCGTGCTCGTTTGGGCCGGCGCGAACGATGTTCTGCGCGCGGGCACGCCGCCCGCCGCCAACACGACCGTGCAGACCGCCGCGACGACGCTCGCGCAACTCGTCGGCAAGATCGTGCAGAGCGGAGCCACGCATGTGGTGGTGGTGAACGTGCCGAATATCGGACTCTCGCCCGATGGCCTCCGCCAGTCCGATGGCGGCGGCAACCTCACGCAACTGTCGCAGCTTTTCAATGCGACGCTGACCTCGGCGTTGCAGACGAACGGGCTGCAAGGCAAGGTCATCGTCGTCGATTCCTATACGTGGACGACGCAGACCATCGCGAACTATCAGGCCAACGGATTCACCGTGTCGAACACGGCGCAGGCGTGCGATCCGTCGAAGACGCCGCACGATACGTCGCTGCTGTGCTCGCCGGCGACCTACGTGACGTCGAACGCGGACCAGACGTACATGTTCGCCGACGAACTGCATCCGACGACGCGCATGCACGCGCTCTTCGCGCAGTATGTCGAGCAGCAGATCGCGGCGAGCGGGCTCGGGCGGTGAGTGGGGCGATTTTGGGCGGAATCGCGTTGCTGCGGGACTGAATATGGTCGAGATTCGGTTGTTCATTCCTTGACTGAATTGACCGTGAACATAGCCGACCCCATGAAACCGACGATCAATCTTGAGAGCGAAGCGGCGCAAAGCGGCGCGACCGCGCAAATAACGAACGCGCTCTTGGATATCCTTGCCATCGGGCATACGCAAATCGATCGCGCTGACCACGTCGACGGCGACGAATTCTTCGCGAACCTCGGCGAACTCGACCGCCAACAGAAAATTCGCTAGCGCGTGGCCCGCACTCACCGCCGCGTCGATTTCCGCGCGCCGCGAATGTGCTGACGTTCGGAAGCGGCTATCACCCGCTATCAGCCCAGCGGCGAAATGCGCACGGGCACCTTCGAAGCCCCCCATCGACTGTGATTTAATGTGCTCCGTTCGGGTCCACGGAGCGCATCCGATGACGAGCACCTGGTTGCATAACCTTCCGCTTTGGCAGATGACGCTCGTGGTATTCGGCGCGACGGGCGTCGCGGGGGCGGCGATCCACTTCGTAACGGGCCGGCTCGCGGCCAGCGCGCATCGGCGCGCCTTCACGACGCTTTCGCCGGGCCTGCTTTCGCCGATCGGCGTCATCTTCGGCTTGCTCATCGCGTTCACCGCCGCGCAGGTCTGGAACGACACCGCGCGCGCCAACGGCGCCGTCGATGCCGAAGCCGGCGCGCTGCGATCCGTCGTCGTGCTGTCCGCCGCTTTTCCGCCAGACGCGCAGATCCAGTTGCGCAAGCTGATCCGCGAATACATCGAATACACCGTCAATACGGAATGGCCGATGATGGCGCAAGGCGCGGTCACGCTGAAAATCAGTCCGCCGACGCTGAACAAGGCGCTTCAGTTCGCGCTCGCCCTGCCCGCGATAACCCCCGGACAGCAGACCGCGCAGCGGCAGGTAGCGGTATCGCTGGAATGGGCGCTCGAAGCGCGCCGCGAGCGCATTCTGGTGAGCCGGTCCGAAGTCAGCGGCATCAAATGGCTGTGCCTCGGCTTTCTCGCCGTGTGTCTCGTCTTCGCGATCGCGCTCGTTCATGGCGAAAACCGGCTGACATCGGCCGTCGCGATCGGGCTCTTCTGCGCGAGTCTCGCGACGACCATGCTGCTGATTCTCTCGCACGACCGCCCATTCTCCGGCGAGATCGCGGTGAAGCCCGAGCCGCTCCTGCAGGTCGTCCCCGCGTTCGGCTGATTCACTGAAGATTTTCGAAGATCGCCGCGATGCCCTGACCGCCGCCGATGCACATCGTGACGAGCGCGTAACGCCCGCCGATGCGCTTCAGTTCATAAAGCGCCTTCACCGTGATGAGCGCGCCCGTCGCGCCGACCGGATGCCCGAGCGAAATGCCCGAACCGTTCGGATTCACCTTGCGCGGATCGAGTCCGAGCTCGTTCGTCACCGCGCACGCCTGCGCGGCGAACGCTTCGTTGGCCTCGACGACATCGAGCTGATCGACGGACAGACCCGCCCGTTCCAGCGCCTTGCGCGTCGCGGGCACGGGACCGATGCCCATATACGCCGGATCGACGCCCGCGTGCGCGTAGGACACGAGCCGCGCGAGCGGTTTCGCGCCGCGCCGCTCGGCTTCGCCACGCTCCATCAGCAGCACGGCCGCCGCCGCGTCGTTGATGCCCGATGCGTTGCCGGCCGTCACCGTGCCGTTCTCCTTGACGAACACGGCCTTCAGGCTTTCGAAGTCGCTCGGGCGCGCGTCGTGGCGGACGTGCTCGTCGGTGTCGAAGACGGCATCGCCTTTTTTCGCGCGCACGGTGATCGGCAGAATCTGCTCGCCGAAACGGCCTTCCGCGATCGCACGCGCCGCACGGCGATGCGATTCGAGCGCGAGCGCATCCTGCGCCTCGCGGGAAATGCCGTATTTGCGCGCGACGTTTTCCGCCGTCACGCCCATGTGGATTGTCTGAAAGGGATCGTGCAGCGCGCCGAGCATCATGTCGACGAGCTTGCCGTCGCCCATGCGCTGCCCGAAGCGCGCGCCCGGCAACGCGTACAGCGCGCGGCTCATGGATTCCGCGCCGCCGCCGATCGCGATGTCCGCGTCGCCGAGCATGATCGTCTGCGCAGCCGATACGATGGCCTGCAAGCCCGATCCGCACAGCCGGTTCACCGTCAGCGCCGGAACGTGCTGCGCGACGCCGCCGTCGATCGCCGCGACGCGCGCGAGATACATGTCCTTCGGTTCCGTATGCACGACATTGCCGAAGACGACGTGACCGACGTCGTCGCCCGCGACGTTCGCGCGCTGAAGCGTTTCGCGCACGATCATCGCGCCGAGTTGCGTCGGAGAGAAATCCTTCAGGCTGCCGCCGAAGTCGCCGATCGCAGTTCGCACGCCGCTTGCCACCACTACTTCACGCATTGCATCGCTCCTGTTGATTTCGCGCGCAGGCGTCAGAATTGCGCCTCGCTCAATGTGAACAGCGGATCGTCGCCGTGCGCCGAGACGATCGCGGTTTCCAGCGCGCGCGCCTGCGTCAGCACGTATTCGGAGAAGCAGTGCGCGGTCGCGATCTTCGCGCCGTGGAACGCCGGATCGTCGGCCCGTCTGGCTTGCGCGACGAGCAGCGCGCGCGCCATCTGCCAGCCCGACAACACGATGCCCGCGAGCTTCAGATACAGCACGCTGCCCGCGAACACCGCGTTCGGATCGCGCTTCGCGGATTCGAGCACGTAGGCGACGACGTTCGCGAGCGCGTCGCGGCCATCGGCGAGACGGCGATGCATCGAATCGAAAACGCGCGCGGCATCGCCGGCATCGACGGATTTCAGAGCGTCGAGCGTCTCGTCGATCTGCGCGAGCAGCACCTGCGCCGTCGCGCCGCGATCGCGCAGCGTCTTGCGGCCGACGAGATCGTTCGCCTGAATCGCCGTCGTGCCTTCGTAGATCGCGAGGATGCGCGCGTCGCGATAGAGCTGCGCCGCGCCGGTCTCCTCGATGAAACCCATGCCGCCGTGAACCTGAACGCCGAGGCTCGTCACGTCGTTTGCCATTTCGGTGCTCCAGCCTTTCACGACCGGCACGAGGAATTCGTTGAGCGCGAGATGGCGGGCGCGCGTGTCGGCGTCGTCGTGATGATGGGCGATATCCGCGTGCGCGGCCGCGACGTAGGCGAGCGCACGCGCGCCTTCGGTCATCGCGCGCATCGTGCCGAGCATGCGCCGCACGTCGGGATGACGGATGATCGCGACGGAACCCGCGCTCGAACCATCGACGGGACGGCTCTGCACGCGTTCCTTCGCATAGTCGGCGGCCTTCTGATAAGCGGCGTCGGACAGCGCGATGCCCTGCAAACCGACGCCGAAGCGCGCCGCGTTCATCATCACGAACATGTATTCGAGGCCGCGATTCTCTTCGCCGACGAGATAGCCGGTCGCGCCGCCGTTATCGCCGTACTGGAGCACGGCGGTCGGGCTCGCCTTGATGCCGAGCTTGTGCTCGATCGACACGCAATGCACGTCGTTGCGCGCGCCGAGGCTGCCGTCGTCGTTGACGAGGAACTTCGGCACGACGAACAGCGAGATGCCTTTCACGCCTTCGGGCGCGTCCGGCGTGCGCGCCAGCACGAGATGGACGATGTTCTCGGCCATGTCGTGCTCGCCCCAGGTGATGAAAATCTTGGTGCCGAACACCTTGTAGGTGCCGTCGCCCTGCCGTTCGGCGCGCGAACGCACGAGCGCGAGATCGGAGCCGGCTTGCGGCTCGGTCAGATTCATCGTGCCGGTCCAGACGCCTTCGATCAGCTTCGGCAGATAGCGCGCCTTCAGTTCGTCCGAGCCCGCGAGCAGCAACGCTTCGATGGCGCCATCGGTGAGCAGCGGGCACAGCGCGAAGGAAAGGTTCGACGCGTTCAGCATTTCGATGCACGGCGACGCGATCAGTTTCGCGAGCCCCTGTCCGCCGAATTCGGCCGGATGGCTGATGCCTTGCCAGCCGCCTTCCGTGTATCGACGGAAGGCATCGGCGAAACCGGGCGTCGCCGTCACTTCGCCGTCGCGCCACTCGCTCGGCTGCTGGTCGCCGCGCGCATTCAGCGGCGCGATGACTTCGGCGGCGAGTTTCGCGCCTTCGTCGAGAATGGCAAGCGCTGTGTCCGCGTTCGAATCGGCAAGTCCGGGAAGCTGGCTGATGCTTGCAATATCTGCCAGCTCTTCCATGACAAACATCATTTCCTTGACGGGCGGCGTGTAATTCATCGATGACTCCTGGGCCCACAGCCTTTCGACGAAACGCGCGCTGTGGCAAACAAACGTTGATGTGTTGCGATGCATGGTATCAACGCCGCCGAAATCCTTAGCTACCGGAATCTGCCCTTTCACTGACAAAATCTGCCAAACGCGCCGGCCGCTTTTGGGCGCGTCACTCGCCTTTTCTTTGCCGGTACGCCGCGGGCGTGCTGCCGGTCCAGTGACGGAACGCGCGATGAAACGCGGTCGGATTATCGAAGCCGACGTCGTATGCAATGGCCGCGATGGCATCGTTCGAACGGGTGAGACGCTGGATCGCGATGTCGCGGCGCACTTCGTCCTTGATCGCCTGAAAGGTCGTGCCCTCGGCTTCGAGACGTCGGCAGAGCGTGCGCATCGAATAGTGCAACTGCTGCGCGACGGCATCGACGGTCGGCGTCGACGGCAGGCCCGTCGCGATGCACTGCCGCACGCGATGACACACCATCTCTTCCGTGAACGACACGAAAATCCAGTCCTCCGGCGCGCGCTGAAGAAACGCGTCGAGATCGGATTTGCGCTGACGGATCGGGCGGTCGAGATAGCGCGCATCGAACGCGATGAGCGTGCGGTCGCGGCCGAAACGCACCGGCCCCGGAAACAGGTACAGCAGATCGCCGGACTGCGCGGGCCGCATGAATTCGAACGCCGCTTCGATGAGTGGAATCTTCGCGCGGATCAGCCACGACGCGACGCCGTGCACGAGCTTCAGCACGAGTTCCCGCGCGAGCGCGCTCGCGGGCGGTCCAGCGGGATTCGCGACGAATTCGACGGTCGCATACGGTCCCTCGCGGCGCGACACGAGCTGGAATTCATCGAGCACCAGATGGAAGAACTGCCCGAAGCGATGCAGCGCGACCTCCAGACGCGGCGCGTCGAGCAGGCTCAAACACAGAAATTTGAGCGTGCCGTTGCGCAGCGGACGCGCGAAGATTCCCGGCATCTCGTCGTCAAGTTCCATCGCAAGCAGGCGATAAAGCGTCGAAAACTGCTCCTGTGTGACGCGCGCGGCTGGCATGCCGAGTAATTCGTGCGGAATGCCGGAATGTTCCGCGAGCCGGATGACCGCGGCGCGGTCGGCGCCCGAAAGGAAGCCGTTGACGACCGAGATGGGAACGGTTGGGGAAGGAGGCCTCATGAGGCCGATTTTGTCATAGCCGCCGGGCGGCGTAGCGCGGAACGCGTACGTTCGTGCTTCATCGCGAACGTCCAGAGCGGTGCGGACGAATCGCTGGACCTTTCAGATTGAAACTTCTATAACGGGATGTGCAAGCGCCGTCCGAAAGGCATCCGTCCGCGACGAAGCTCGCTCGAATTAGTTAGGAACTCGAACCATATGTTCTGAAGAAAATTTTGGAGGTTGATCATGACCCGTTTCCCCTGTTCAACGAAACTCCTTGCGTTGCCGGTTCTGAGCCTGATGGCAGGCGCATCCGCCGCTTGGGCGCAGACGCTTCCGAAGCAAGGCAATATCGAAGCCACGTACACCGCATCCGGCGCGGATGTGCGCAATATCAGCGTGAGCGGCGATGACGCCGTGTATCTCTTCGAATCCACGCTCCTGATGACGAACAACAAATCGCCGCTGATGCAAAACGTCACCGCGCGCTGCGTCGAAGCTGGCTTCAGCGCGGGCACGGCGACCGGATATTGCGTCTATTCGGACAAGGACGGCGACAAGTTCATCGAGTCCTACACGTATCAGGGCGGCACGCCCAAGGGCAAGGGAACGATCGGCTCGGGCACGGGAAAATACAAGGGCATCGAAGGTCAGTTCGACTGGCAGCAAGTCGTCGCCCTGCCCTCGGACAAAGGGACATATAACTACGTCGGCAAGAAGACCGGCAGCTATCGCATTCCGTGAGCGAGATTCAAAGCTGAAAGATGGACGCCACATGATCGATGAACGCGCGGACGACAGGCGGCAGCCCGCGACGGGTCGTGAAGACGAGGTGGACGATCCCGGTTTCGGTTTTCCACGACGGAAATACATGCACGAGCTCGCCGCTCGCGACCTGCTCGCGACAAACGTGATCCGGCAGCAAGGCGACGCCGAGCCCAGCCATCGTCGCATCGCGCAGTGAGATATAGTCCACGCACGTCATGCGCGGCTCGCTGCGGATCGTATGCGACGCGCCATCCGGTCCGGTGAATTGCCATTCGATCTCGCCCATCTGATCGGTGGTCGCGAGCGTCGGCAATGTCGATAACACCGCAATGTCGCCGCTCGTGCAAAGCGACGCGACGACGGGCGCGGCCACCAGAATGCGGCTCGAATGCCCCAGCGTCCGCACGATCAACGACGCGTCCGTGTCCAGCCTGACGCGCACGCGAATGGCAATGTCGATGCGTTCCTCGATCAGATCGACGGGACGATCCACGGCGATCACCTGCAAGCGCGCCTTCGGAAAGCGCGTCAGAAACGTGTTGTATGCCTTCGACAAAGTCGGCATGAGACCGAGCGGACAACTGCAGCGGATCACGCCGCGCGGTTCGCTGAGCGCTTCGGAGACGACCGAATCGGCTTGCTGCACGTCGAGCACGATCGTCCGGCAACGCTCGTAGAACGCCTGTCCGACGTCGGTCACGCGAAAGCGGCGCGTCGAACGTTCGATCAGGCGCACGCCGAGCCGCGCTTCGAGCCCGGCGATGCGTCGGCTGATCGTCGATTTAGGCGTGCGCAGGACGCGGCTCGCCGCCGCGAAGCCTCCATGCCCGACGACTTCCGCAAATAGAACGTAATCGTTGATGTCCGCCATGCCGATTGCCTCGATTGACCCATTTTTGGAACTATCAAACCCAGTTTCGCAGTCTACCGCGCCGATTGTCTCATCGGCATGATGTCTTCAACGCGACGCAACGTGCGACGCGAAACCAACGGAGAACTCAAATGACTGGCAAATTCGAAAACAAGGTCGTGGTCGTGACGGGCGGCACCAGCGGAATCGGCTATGCAACGGCGGCGCGTTTCGCGGCGGAAGGCGCGTCGGTGTTCATCACCGGCCGTCGTCAGAAGGAGCTCGACGCGGCTGTCGAGTCGATGAAGGGCCGCGTCGTCGGCATCCGCGCGGACATGTCGAACCTCGCGGATATCGACCGCGTCTACGATGCCGTTCAGCAGAAGCATTCGCACATCGACGTGCTGTTCGCCAACGCCGGCGGCGGCTCGATGCTGCCGCTCGGCGCGATCACCGAAGAGCACTACGAAGACACGTTCGGGCGCAACGTGAAGGGCACGATCTTCACCGTTCAGAAGGCGCTTCCGCTGCTGCGCGACGGCGCATCGGTGATCCTGACCGGGTCGACGGCGGGCAGCGTGGGCACCGCCGCGTTCAGCGTCTATAGCGCGTCGAAGGCGGCCGTGCGCAACCTCGCGCGTAGCTGGACGCTGGACCTGAAGGATCGCGGAATTCGCGTGAACGTCGTCAGCCCGGGGCCGGTGAAAACGCCTGGTCTCGTCGAGCTGGCCGGCCCCGATCAGGCGCAGCAGCAAGGCCTGCTCGACTACATGGCGTCGAACGTGCCGCTCGGACGCGTCGGCGATCCGGACGAAGTCGCGAAGGTCGTGCTGTTCCTCGGATCCGATGAATCGAGCTTCGTCGCGGGCGCGGAATTCTTCGTCGACGGCGGCATCGCTCAGGTCTGAGACCTCACTAAGGCTTGACGAACCTGAGCGTCATGCGATCCGACTCGCCGATGGCGGCGTAACGCGACCGGTCGACATCGCCGCCCCGGTAAGTGGGCGGCAAGGACCACACGCCGTTCGGATAGTCCTTCGTATCCTTTGCATTCGCGTTGATCTCGCTGCGCGCAACCAGCACGAAACCCGCTGCTTGCGCGTGCTCGATCACGAATGCTTCGGTCACGTAGCCGGAATCGATCATTTGCTGCACGGTCGTTCCCGGCCGCGCGCGATGCTCCTCCACGCCGAGCACGCCGCCATGCTTGAGCGCGTCATTGAACGCGCGCAGGTTTGCATCGATCTGGCCGTCCTTGATCCAGTTATGGATGTTCCTGAACGTGAACACGCGGTCGAACCGCTCATGCGCGTTAAAGCCGATGAAGCGCCCCGCGTGCAACGTGCCGACGACGACGTTTCCATACACCGCGGGCGCAGCCGCGAGCTTGCGCCGATAAGCGGCGTCGGTATCGCTGTCCTCGGCGGCGAGATCGGCGGATATGCTCAGATATTGCGCCTCGTAAAGCTGACCCGAATCGTGCAGATAGGGCGCGAGTATGTCCGTGTACCACCCGCCGCCCGGCGCGATTTCGAGCACCGCCTGGGTCGGAGTCAGCTCGAAGAACTGCAGCGTTTCTCTCGGATGACGATAGACGTCGCGCGCCCTCGCCTTGTCGCTGCGTTGCGATCCGTTAATGGCGGCATCGAGCGACGATTGCGCATCGCGTGAAGAAGACGCGCATCCTGTCAGCGCGAGCATGAAGCTGGCGGCGGCGATGACGATCGCGCGCCGCATGTCGAGGCGAATGAGGTTCATGAAGCACGATGCGAGTCCGAGGTATCCGACACGATACGCGTTTCTTTCGCTATTCGCTCGCCAGGAAACTGCGCACCAGCGGCCCGACTTCGCATGTTCGCGTGATGAGAAACAGATGCCCGTCCTCGATGACATGCAGCGTCGCGCGCCGGATGCGGCGCGCAAGGATTTGCGCGTTGACGAGCGGAACGATGGGATCGTCGTCGCCGTGCATGACGAGCGTCGGCTGGCGCAGGGAGCCGAGCCAGAGCAGGCTGCTCCATCCGCACGTCGCGAGCAGTTGATACATGTATCCGCGTCCGCCCGGCGCGCGAATGTGACGGCCATGTTCCGCCAGCAGCGCGGGATCGCGCCGATAAGCGCCGCCGTAAATCTCCGCGCCCACTTCCCGCAGATAGTCCGGATCGCGGTAACGCCGCGCGCCGACGAGCTTCGACAGCACCGATAGCCGCCCCGGCACCATGATGACGCCCGGCGATGTCGCGGCCAACACCAGCCTGCGGCAGCGATACGGATACATATACGCGAACTGTTGCGCCAGCGCGCCGCCCCACGACACGCCGAGAATGTCGACCGGCCCTTCGTAGCCGAGCTTCCCGAGCAGCTTGTCGGTCATCACCGCGAGCGTCGCGAAGCGATACGGCACGAGCGGCGCGGGCGATCCGCCGACGCCGGGAACATCGAAGACGACGACTTCGACATCGCCGAGCGCATCGGCGAATGGCTGAATCAGTTCGAGATTCGCGCCGATGCCGTTGAACACGACGAGCGGCGGCGAAGTCTCGTTGCCACGCCAGATGCCCACGCGAAGCGTTTGGCCATCCAGCGAAACAGTCTGTATTTCCGGTGCGCGCACGTTTTTCATCTTTGTTTTCCGTTTGGACGCTTCGCTTCAGGCCTCGCTGACATACGTTCCGGGCGCGTCGGCCAGTCGCTTGTGACGCCGGTTGCCGAGGGCTCGCGGCGCGGGACGCAGTTCGCCCGAGCGTTGCGCAAGCCAGTCGCGCCAGTCGTTCCACCACGAATCCGCTTCCGGGCGCGCGCCGGCGAACCATGCATCGGCGTCTTCGGGCAATGCGTCGTTACGGAAGAACTTCGCCTTCGGATTGCCCGGCGGATTGATGAGGCTCTGGATATGCCCGCTCGAACTCAGCACATAGCGCGTCTTGCCGCCGAACGCGCGCGCCGTGTTATAGACGCCCTTCCACGGCGTGATGTGATCGGTCACGCCGGCCATCACATACGTGTCGCACTCGACCTTCGACAGATCGACCGGCGTGCCGAGCACCGTCAGCTTGCCCGGCTCGCTGAGCAGGCTGCGCGTGAAGATGTCGAGCAACTGGCCGTGCAGCTTCGCGGGCAGGCGCGTCGTGTCGTTGTTCCAGTAGAGGATGTCGAAGGCCGGCGGCGCCTCGCCCATCAGATAGTTGTTGACCCAGAAGCTCCAGACGAGATCGTTCGGCCGCATCCATGCGAACACGCGGCCCATTTCCTCGCCGGGCAGCACGCCCTTCGCGCGACTGCTGCGCTTGGCGACTTCGATGGCTTCGGGCGTCGTAAAGAGACCGAGTTGCGAATCGGCGCTGCTGTCGAGCACGGCGACCATCAGCGTGGCCGCGTGGACCGTCTTGTCGCCGCGCGCCGCCAGATGGCCGAGCAGCGCGGAGATCGTCATCGCGCCGGAGCACGCGCCGTGCAGGTTCACATCCGCGTGACCGGTGATGTCGCGCACCGCGTCGATCGCTTCGATGAGCGCGGCGACATACGTGTCCATGTCCCAGTCGCGCTGCGCCTCGGTCGGATTGCGCCAGCTCACGGCGAACACCTGGAACTCGCTCTGCACCAGATATTCGACGATGCTCTTCCCCGCCGACAGATCGAAGATATAGAACTTGTTGATCTGCGGCGGCACGATGAGCTGCGGACGCGCGCGGACGTTCGGCGTCGCCGGCGCATACTGGATGAGTTCGAGCACTTCGTTGCGGAAGACGACCGCGCCCGGCGTCGTCGCGAGATTCCCGCCGACGCGAAACGCGCGCTTGTCGACCTGCGAAGGCATGCCCTTGTTGTTGAGCGTATCGGTGAGCATGTTGCGCATGCCGGCGACGACGCTCGCACCGCGCGTGTCGACGAGCTTGCGCAGCGCCGCCGGATTGCCCGCGAGCGTGTTGGTCGGCGCGAGCGCATCGGTCAGGAGCGACATCACGAACTGCGCGCGCTCCTTGCTGGCATCGTCGAGCGCGGACCGATCGATGAATCCGGCGAGCGCATCGCGCCATGCCAGATACCCCGTCAGCGTCGTGCGATACAGCGGCTGTTCGCGCCATGCCGGATCGGCGAATCGCTTGTCGCCTTGCTGCGGCGAAGGCGCGTGAGCGCCGTTGACCGCCGAGCTCAGATCGCGGACGAGCGCCGCGGTCTGTCCCATCAGCAACGCGGGATGCAGCATCGCCTGAGCGCCGATCTGTCCCGCAGCCGCAAACATGTCGACCGCGCGCAATCCGACGAACGGGTTGGGTCCGAGCATGCCGTCGGCGGCGCTGGCCGTGAGGCCTTCGTTCTCGTTGATCATTTGAAATTCCTTCCACGCGCCGCCGTTACGCGACGAGCATTGCGAGCGTTTGTGCGATCAGCGCCGGCTTCGTCTCGCCTTCGATCTGTAATTCACTGTCCGTCTTCACGAGGATGCGTCCGCCGTCCTTGCGCTCCACCGCACTGAGCACGACGCGGCATCGCACGCGCTTGCCCGATCGCACCGGCGTCATGAAGCGCACCTTGTCGAGTCCGTAATTCAGCGCGGCGGATGCATCGGGCGGAATGAGGCCGACTTCGATCGCGAGCGTCGCCAGGAGCGACAGCGTCAGATAGCCGTGCGCGATCGTTCCGCCGAACGGGCTCTCGCGTTTCGCGCGTTCCTCGTTGACGTGAATCCACTGCATGTCGCCCGTGCATTGCGCGAATGCCTCGATGCGCGCCTGATCGACGATGACCCAGTCCGACACGCCCAATTCCTGGCCGACGAATTCATCGATCGTCGCCATGCTGTATTCCATCGTTCTCATGCAATCTCCGTTATTGCGCGAAATTGCGCCGGACGGTCAGCTTGTTCGTGACAGACGTCACGCCCGGGACGCCTTTCGCCAGCGTTGCAGCCTTCTCGATCTGCGCCGCGTCGGCCGCGGTGCCCGTCAGCGTCACCGCGCCGTCTTTCGCGCTCACGCCGATATCGCCCGCATCGATGCTTTTGTCCTTCGCGAACGCCGCGTACACGAGCTTGCGCAGCGCGCGATTCTCCTTGCGCGTCGCGACAGGCGCGCTCGCGGCCGAGGCCATCGAAGGCGCGCTCGCCGCCGCGATCGACTGGCTCGATTCGAGGCCGGCGCTCATCGACGCCATCACGATCGCTGCGCCGCCCACCGCATTGCGTGACATGATTTTCTTCATGGTTGCTCCGTTTATCGTCTTAGAAGTTGTGCCGCAGGCCGATCATCGCCGCGGTGGTCGACTCGCCCGGAGCCACGGGTTGCCCGTAGACGATCGTCTGGTTCATCGTGCCGTGATTGTCGACATAGCCGACTTGCGCATAAGCGAGCGTGCGCTTCGACAGGCTGTACTCCGCGCCGAGCGCGAATTCGCTCGAATGATTCGTCGAGTTGTTGTTGTCCTTCAGGTAATAGAAGCCCGAAGTCATCTTGAACACCGGCGAGAAGCGATAGCCGAGGCCCGCCGAATAGAGGTCGTAGTCCGCGCGGCCCGCGTTCGCCGGATTCTTGCCGTGGCTGTACGAGCCGGACACCGAAATGTCGCTGAACGTGTACATCGCGCCGAAGTAGACGAGCCGGTTGTTGTTGAGGCCGGTCGCCGCGACGCCGGGCAGCGGGTTCGCATCGTGTCCGTTGTAGTAGACCGCCGCGAGGTTCAGGCCGAAGTTCGAATACTTGACCACGGCGGACTCGCGCGTGCCGCCCTGGAATTCGCCCGGTACGCCGCCCGGCGCGTATTCGAGCGCGAGCGACGCGCCATAGAATTTCGGCGATTCGTAGACGAGCGCGTTGCTGTCGTACAGCGCGCCGATCGGACCGTTCGTGCTGGTGCCCGGCCAGCCGGCGGCCTGGTTCATGCCGAGCCACGCGGTGAGAATGCTGCCGAAGTACTGCGCGCCGCGCACGTCGGTATCGAACATTGCGTAGACCATCGGCACGATCTGGCGGCCCGCGTTGAACGTGCCGAACGGGCCGGAAATGCCGAGCGTCGCGAACTGGTTGAACTGCGCGGGCACGCCGGGTGTGTCGGACAGACCGAAGCGGCCGCTGCCCGAATCGAAGGTGCCCTGCAGCCTGAAGTTGACGCGATATCCGCCGCCGAGATCCTCGTAGCCTTTAAGGCCCCAGTAGCTGGCGTAGATGCCGCCGTCCTTGTAGCGATACACCTTGCCCAGATTGGGCGCGTTCGGCGCGAACGACGCGGCCGACGTGCTCTGATAAAGCAAGCCTGCATCGACGACGCCGTAAAGCGTCACCGAACCTTGTGCCGCCGCAGCGCCTGAGCACGCGAGCAACGCGGCGAAGCATGGAATTCTTCCGAGTTTCATAAGGTCTCCGTATCTTGTTGCTTCCGGACGTCGTGATCGAAAAGGCAGCCGCGTAATCGGCCGCTTCACGGCGCGTGAAGTCATGTTGCAAGAATACGGAAAGCGCGCGGTCAAAACCCCTCTCGCGGCGGGAGGGGCAACGGCTGCAGATCGCGCCCTCAATATCGCGCCCTCCCCTCCCGACGCGAGAGGGTTGCACGAGACATCTCTCCACTACGATGGGTTCAGGTCAACGAATCCAATTCACAGGAGCGAACATGCAATTCCTCGACGATTCCCTGCACCCCGAAAACCAGGACAAGGTCGTAATCACCGTTGCGCCTTACGGTCCCGAGTGGATGCCGGAAGATTTCCCTGAAGATATCCCCGTGACGATGGAAGAGCAGGTGCAGAAAGCCGTCGACTGCTACAACGCGGGCGCGACCGTTCTCCATCTGCATGTGCGGGAACTCGATGGCAAGGGCAGCAAGCGCCTCTCGAAGTTCAACGAGCTGATCGCCGGCGTGCGCGCGGCGGTGCCGGACATGATCATCCAGGTCGGCGGTTCGATCTCGTTCGCGCCGGAAGACGACGGTCAGGCGGCCAAGTGGCTCTCCGACGATACGCGTCACATGCTCGCCGAACTCGATCCGAAGCCCGATCAGGTGACCGTCGCGATCAACACGACGCAGATGAACATCATGGAGCTGCTGTATCCGGAGTATCTGGCGGGCACTTCGCTCTCCAACCCGGCGTTCATGGCCGCCTACGCGGAAATGACGGTTCCCGCCGGCCCCGCATGGGTCGAGGAGCATCTGCGCCGTCTGCAGGCGTCCGGCATCCAGCCGCATTTCCAGTTGACCGGCATCCACGCGCTGGAGACGCTCGAACGCCTCGTGCGCAAGGGCGTGTACAAGGGGCCGCTGAATCTGACGTGGATCGGCATCGGCGGCGGCTTCGACGGTCCGAATCCGTTCAACTTCTTCAACTTCGTGCATCGCGCGCCGGACGGCTGCACGCTCACGGCGGAGTCGCTGCTGAAGAACGTGCTGCCGTTCAACATGATGGCGATGTCGATGGGCCTGCATCCGCGCTGCGGCATCGAGGATACGATCATCGATCAGCACGGCAACCGTTTCACGTCGGTGCAGCAGATCGAGCAGTGCGTGCGCGTGGCGCGCGAACTGGGACGCGAGATCGCGAGCGGCAAGGAAGCGCGCGAGATCTATCGCATCGGCGTGCAATACGAAACCATCGACGAAACGCTCGCCGCCAACGGTATGGCGCCGAACCGCAAGGCCGGCCAGGTCAATCTGCCGCTGCGCGCGGCCTGACATCAACACTCCACGGCGATGGCGGGATGCTCACGCGTCCTGCCGGAAGCCGGACATCGGAGGAGACAATCTTGGATATTCATTGCATCGAGCCGGCGAAGTGTGACGACAACACCGCCACGGCCAAATCACGCAAATACGCGTGGATCGTTTTCGCGCTGACCTTCGGTCTGCTTTTATCGGACTACATGTCCCGGCAAGTGCTGAACGCGGTGTTTCCGCTGCTCAAGCAGGCATGGGGCCTTTCCGACACGCAGTTGGGCTCGTTGAGCGGCGTCGTCGCGCTGATGGTCGGCCTACTCACCTTTCCGCTTTCCGTGCTCGCCGACCGCTGGGGCCGCGTGCGCAGCCTCGTTCTGATGGCGACGCTCTGGAGTCTCGCGACGCTCGGCTGTGCGATCGCGACCAACTACGGCGAAATGCTCGTGGCGCGCGCCTGCGTCGGTCTCGGCGAGGCGGCTTACGGCAGCGTCGGCATCGCGCTGATTCTCAGCATTTTCCCCGCGCACTTGCGCTCCACGCTCACCGGCGCGTTCATGGCCGGCGGTGCGTTCGGCTCGGTGCTCGGCATGGCGCTCGGCGGCTTCGTCGCCATGCACTTCGGATGGCGTGCCTCGTTCGCGGCGATGGCGATCTTCGGCATCGTGCTCGTGATCGTCTATCGTCTGACGGTTTCCGACAAGCGCATCGCCGCGCGATATGGCGACGCGCAACCCGCCACGCGACAGGCGGACGGCATCCGCACGAGTCTGCGCGCGCTGCTGGCCGGACTCTTCTCGACGGTTTCCGTCGTCTGCGCGTACGTCGGCAGCGGCTTGCAGCTTTTCATCATGGGCGCGGTGATCGCGTGGATGCCGAGCTTCCTCAACCGCTACTACGCGATGCCCGCCGACAAGGCCGCGGCAGGCGCCGCCGTCTTCGTGCTGCTCGGCGGAATCGGCATGGTCGCGTGCGGTGTCGTCACGGACAAGATTTGCCGCAACGCGCCGTCGCGCAAGTGGATCACGGCGCTGGCCTATTGCCTGATCTCGATCGTGCTGCTGTCCATCGGCTTCCGCGTTGCGCCAGGCGCATTGCAGCTCGTGCTGCTCGGCGCGGGCATTCTGGTCGTCGCGGGTACGTCGGGGCCGGCGGGCGCGATGGTGGCCAACCTCACGCCATCGACGATCCACGCCTCCGCATTCGCGACGCTCACGCTCGCCAACAACCTGCTCGGCCTCGCGCCCGGCCCGCTCGTGACGGGCGCGATCGCCGACCGCATCGGTCTGTTGGGCGCGTTACAGGTGATTCCGCTCGTCGGCGTGGCGGCAATGGTCGCATTCGCGCTCGGCAGAGCGAGATATGCACGCGATCTCGACAAGATCGACGCGCTGCGCGGACGTGCATCAGAGCAGCAAGCAACCGAAATCAGCCGATAAATTCACGCCACTTCAAGGAGAAACCGCAATGACCGATCGCCTGCACACGGCTTCGTCGACCGAAACCGCCGACACCGTCGAACAATCGAAGCCGGAGGTCCCGTCGACCTCGACGTCCACGCGGACATGGGCGTGGGGAGCGTCATACGGCCCCTACGACTGGATGGACGCGCACACGCCGTGCGATGACCTGAGTCCGTGGCATTGAATCCGCGATGACACACAAACTATCGATCGCGCCGGAGAACGTGCCGCAGACCGGCGCGCGCACGCTCACGTTCGTCGATGGACGCAGCGTCGTGCTCTTCAATATCGAAGGCGTCGTTCACGCGATCGACAATTCATGTCCGCACAACGGCGCTTCGCTCGCGAACGGCCGGCTCGACGGACATATCCTTCAATGCCCCGCGCACGGCCTGCGTTTCGATGTCGTGACGGGCTGTGTCGTCGGGGCGAAAGGAATGTGTCTGACGAAACTCGTTATCGAATGACGTCGGACGTTTCATTGCTTCACGCTCTGCGCCAATGCGCGCAGCAACGCAGCGCCGTCACCGCTCCACGCGCTGCCGTGCATGCAGGCGAGCGTGGTCGGAGCGAGTTGCGCGAGGCGCTCGAACATCGCGTCGGCGTTACGCGTGTGAGAGAAGTAATCCATGCTGCGCCGGAACGCTTCGCTCGGGCCCAGAATATCCCCGGTGGTCAACGCGGGCAGCGTCGCGCCGCCTTGCGTGAACAGATCGCCGCATAAGAGCGTGCGCGTGCTGTCTTCCATCATGAAGCCGCACTCCCAGGCGTGCGGCAGATGCGGCGTGTCGATCCATCGCACGCGATGACGTCCGAGCGGGATCGATTCTCCGTCGGCGAGCGCGACGGGCGCGCGATCGGCGAGATCGGTGATCGACACCATCGCAGCAACCGTGCCGCACAGCGGCGTGGCATCGGGCGACGCCGCAAGCCACTCGTTGAGCGAACCGCACTCGTCCGCTTCGACGTGCGAGAACGCGATGTGCCGCAAGCGCGCCGGATCGATCACGCTCGCGAGCGCTTCCCGCACGAGCGGGAACATCTTGCGCGGACCGGTATGAAAGAGCAGCGGATCGTCATCGACGATCAGATACTGGTTGAAGGAAAAACCGCCCGCATCGCCGGGCAGCGTCACGGGCGTGTTGATGCGATACACGCCAGCGGCGATTTCCTCGACGTTCGTGCCGGACTGCGAGTTCGTGATGACCATGGATGCCTCCTTGGTTGATCGTTTCCCGCCGCACGCGATTCCTGCGAACCGGTCGCGTTTTCGGATGACGGCGTCATCTCATACTTCGCCCGCGGACGCAGCAGGAAAGTCTGCGTGCGCTGCTCCATCACATGCGCGGCTCAGCCGCCCGTGCGGCTGACGATCCAGATCGCCGTCGCCGATCCGAGCGAATCAGATGTACGAGCCGATCGCCCGCCGCCACGCAATTGAATATATCCGCATTCGTCGATGCCGCCACGCGCGCATAACGCACGCTGCGGCCCGAGCCAGCCGACGCAACCCGTCATGCTTTGCTGCACGAGACGCGCCGATCTAGGGGTAAACATCCAGTTCGTCGGAATCGCTTTGATATAGTTGGTGTACGGAGTATATTTCAGGCCATCGAGACATCCAGTCAAAGAGGGAGACACCATGCAATTTCATCTCGACGGTTTCCGCGTCGGCGATCCGACGATCGAACCTGCCGCCAGCGACGCGCCTCGCGTCGACATGCCCGAAACGGTCGATGTCCTGATCGTCGGCAGCGGGCCTGCGGGACTCGTGCTGGCCGCGCAACTCTCGCAGTTTCCGACGATCGATACGCGCATCGTCGAGCGCCGTTCCGGACCGCTCTTGATGGGCCAGGCGGACGGCGTCGCGTGCCGCACTGTCGAGATGTTCAATGCGTTCGGCCTGAGCGATCGCCTGCAGCGCGAGGCGTACTGGGTCAACGAAACGGCTTTCTGGCGGCCCGATGCCGAAGATCGCGGCGCGATCAGGCGTACCGGCCGCGTTCAGGATACCGAAACAGGTTTGTCGGAGTTTCCGCACGTCATTGTCAATCAGGCGCGCGTGCAGGACTATCTGCTCGGTGTGATGCGGCGTTCCGCCTTGCGTCTCGAACCGGACTACGATCTCGAAGTCGTCGATGTCGAGCGCGACGGCGACGACGACGGCGACGACGACGGCGACGGCGACGGCGACGGCGATCATCCGGTGAAAGTCACGCTGCGGCGCACCGATGCGGCGCGGCTCGACGAGACCGTCACCGTGCGCGCGCGTTATGTCGTGGGTTGCGATGGCGCGCGCAGCCGCGTGCGGACGGCCATCGGGCAAACGCTGCGTGGCGATGCGGCCAATCACGCGTGGGGCGTGATGGATGCGCTCGCTGTCACGGACTTCCCCGACATTCGTCTGAAGGTCGCGATTCAATCCGCGAGCGAAGGCAATCTGCTCATCATTCCGCGCGAAGGCGGGTATCTGGTGCGCTTTTACGTCGATCTGGGCGAGGTCACGGCGGACAATCGCGACACCATCAAGCAGATCAAGGTCGATCGCATCATTCAGACCGCGCAACGTATCCTTCATCCCTATTCGCTCGACGTGAAGGAAGTCGCGTGGTTCTCCGTGTACGAGGTCGGGCAGCGTCTGACGGACCGTTTCGACGATGCCATCGCCGCCGATGGCACGAGTCGCGAGCCGCGCGTGTTCATCGCGGGCGATGCCTGCCACACGCATAGCGCGAAGGCCGGCCAGGGCATGAACGTCTCGATGCAGGACGGCTTCAATCTCGGCTGGAAACTCGGCGCGGTGCTGCGCGGACTCGGCGACGCCGACCTGCTGCGCACCTATTCCGACGAACGTCAGCCGATCGCGCAGGAGCTCATCGATTTCGACAAGGAATGGTCGGCCATGATGGCCGCACCGCCCAAAGACCCGAACCGGCCCGAAGCGGGCGGCGTCGATCCCGCCGAGCTTCAGGCGTACTTCGTGCGCGCGGGCCGCTACACAGCGGGCGTCGCGACGCGCTACCGTCCGGCCATGCTGACGGGCGAGCCGACGCATCAGGCGCTCGCGAGCGGCTTCGCGATCGGCACGCGCTTTCACTCGTCGCCCGTGATTCGTCTGGCCGATGCCAAGCCGATGCATCTCGGACACGTCGCGCGCGCCGATGGCCGCTGGCGTCTGTATGCGTTTGCTGATGGGAACGGCCGCGCGCTGCATGCGCTGTGCGAACATCTTTGCGCTTCGCCCGATTCCGTTCTGCGGCGCGTGACGCCGGAAGGCGCCGATCCGGACAGCGTTCTCGATCTGCGCGCGGTGTTGCAGCGGGATCATCGCGACGTCGCGTTGAATGAACTGCCGGGCATTCTCCTGCCGCGCAAGGGGCGCTATGGTCTGGTCGACTACGAGAAAGCATTTACCAACGATGCGGCGACTGATATTTTCCACGAGCGCGGCATCGATCGCGAACGGGGCGCGATCGTCGTGGTCCGTCCGGATCAATACGTCGCGCATGTCCTGCCCCTGGACGCGTACGCGGAACTGAACGCCTTTTTCGATCCGATCTTTCCGCGTGCTTCAACCCGCTCATGAACTGATCAAATTGCCGAATAAAGAAGATGACCGCGCGCTGTCGCGATACACGGGCAGCCTCGTGCGTCGCGCGCAGCAGCGCCATGTCGCGGTGTGGCTCGCCGAGGTTTCCGCCGAGATTACGAGCGTGCAGTACGCGGCGCTCGAAGTCCTGCACGAAACGCCCGGCGTCAATCAGCGCCAGCTCGGCGATGAACTCGATGTGGACCGTTCGACGATCGCCGATCTCGTCGCGCGCATGGTTCGCAACGGTCTCATCGAACGCTCGGACGATCCCGTCGACAAGCGCAGTTACGTGCTCTTCCTGACGCCGGCCGGAAAGAAGCAACTGGCGGCGCTGCGTCCGCGCGTCGAGGAAGTCGAGCGCATTCTCACCGCGCGGCTGACGAAAAAGGAATGTCTGGAGTTACGGCGGCTGCTTGCGGCGTTGCTGCCCGATCGCGAAGTTTGAGTAAGCAGTTAGTCGCAACGCGACATGCGGATGCGCGCGCCGGACAGGTTCCAGGCCGACAAGGTCTTGGCGATTTCCGTCCGGCCGGCATGTCCCCGGTTTCATGACAGTACCCTCGCAGGCAATGACAACGACGTCCAGTCGACTTGGGGGAGACATGAACCGGATTCAGGCACGCTTGGCGGCATTGGCCGCCACTTCGTTGCTGGCGGCTTGCGGCGGCGGCGGCGACAGTTCTTCGGGCGTTCAAAGCACGTCCACCGCGACCGCGCCTACGCCGGCTTCAGAGCCTGCTCCCGCTGCCACGCCCGCGGGTTCGTCGCCGAATATCGTTGCCATCGGCGATAGCCTGACGCAGGGAGTCGGATCGGATATCGGCGGCTACCCGGCAATTTTGTCCGGCATGCTAAATAATCGGACCTTTGCGAATCTCGGCATCGGCGGGCAGACATCGACGCAGATCGCGGCGCGCGTCGGAGCATTGCCATCGACGGTCACGGTCGATGGCGACGCCGTGCCGGCGGGCAACACGGCGGTCCATCTTTCGAGCGTGTCGATCGACATGCTGTCGACACCCGCCGATGACGTCGCTCGGAGCAAGCCGGGCACGCTCTGCTCGGTGCATGGCGCGCTCCAGCGCACAGCGGACGGCGGGCCGCCATCGACGACCGAAACCTATACGTTCGTGCGGGACAGCGCCGGATCGGCAGTGCCTTGCGCCGCCGGATCGGCATTTCTCGGCGATTCGGAAGGCTATGACACATGGACCGCGATCATCTGGGTCGGCCGCAACAATGGCTATGACGCACAGACCGTCCTCGCGGACGTGAAGTCCATCGTACAGTGGCTCAAGCCCGCGGGCGCGCACTTCGCGGTGCTTTCGATCATCAAGGGCGATTTCACGGGCGAGTATGCGGGCGGAGAAGTCGCGAAATATCTCGACGATCTCAACGCGTCCCTGAAGGCGGCGTATCCCGACAATTTCATCGACGTCGAGTCTGCGCTCGTCAATGCCTACAATCCGAGCCTTCCTCAGGACGTCATCGATCACAGCCACGACATTCCGCCGTCTTCACTGCGCTCCGACGCGATCCATCTCAACGACGCCGGCTATACCATCGTCGCCGGACAGGTGAAGGCGCTGCTCGCATCGAAGAACTGGTAACGGCGATCGGGACTTCTAGTCGCGGACAGCAGGACGAACACGCGCCGGATTCCCGACCGCCGTGGCGCCGGCGGGCACATCGCGCGTCACGATGCTGCCTGCGCCGATCAGAGCGTCATCGCCGATCGTCACGCCCGGCAGGATGATCGCGCCCGCGCCGATCCACACATTGCGGCCGATCCGCACGGGACGCCCCAGTTCGAGGCCCGTCGCGCGCACGGCAGGATCGCGCGGATGATCGGCGGTCAGAATCTGCACGCCCGTCGCGATCTGCGTCATGTCGCCGATCTCCACGGCGACGACATCGAGAATCGTGCAGTTGTAGTTCAAGAACACGCCCGCGCCGAGCGTGATGTTGTAGCCGTAGTCGCAATGAAACGGCGGCCGGACCATCGAGTCCGGACCGATGGCGGCGAACCGTTCGCCGAGCAACCCGTACCGCTGTGCGAGCGGCATGTCCATCGCGCCATTGAAGCGCGCCATCCATGCGCGCGCCGCTGCCTGATCGGCCTGAATTTCTGCGTCGTTGGCCGTGTACAGCTCGCCAGCCAGCATCTTTTCTTTCTCTGTCCGATTCATCTGCAAATCCTCGACTCATGATGGGCGCGCCGCAGAACAATCGTTCGCTCGCGGAGACATCAGTATTTTCCCCCGAATACGAACCGCCGGAATTCGACAGAAAATAAGTCCCGAAACGATACGACAAGCCGAATGACGGCCTTCGCCCGCGTTAAGCGAACGCCCGAACCGCGTATGACCTTCACTTGATGGAGTGCCCTGTCATGAAAACGTTCGTTTCCCTCTTCGCGGCCTCCGCGCTCTGCCTGGCTCCGCTCATTGCAAGCGCGCAGCAGACCGTCAAGATCGGCCTGTCCGCGCCGCTCACCGGCATCAGCGCCGCGAACGGCAAGGATCTGGAAAACGGCGTGCGGCTCGCGATCGAAGAAGCCAACGCCCAGCACATCAGCATCGACGGACAGCCGGTCCAGTTCGAGCTCGCATCCGTCGACGATCAGGGCGATCCGCGCATCGGCGTTCAGGTGGCGCAGAAGCTCGTCGACGATGGCGTCGTTGCGGTCGTCGGCTATTACAACTCCGGCGTCGCGCTGCCTTCCGCGCCCATCTTCGGGAAGGCCGGCATTCCGCTGCTCGATCCCGCGGCGACGAATCCCGCGATTACGCGTCAGGGCTTGAACAACGTGTTCCGCATCATCGCCACCGACACGCAGAATTCCGGCAACGCCGGCACGTATGCCGTGAAGGTCACCAAGGCGAAGCGGATCGCGGTCATGGACGACCGGACCGCCTTCGGGCAAGGCGCTGTCGAAGAGTTCAGGAAGGCGGTGCAGGCGGCGGGCGGCCAGGTCGTGTCGGAGGAATACACCAACGACAAGGCCGTCGAATTCAATGCGCAACTGACGAACATCAAGGCCGCCAACGCCGATCTTCTGTACTTCGGCGGACTCGATGGTCAGGCCGGGCTGATCGTCAAGCGCATGAAGCAGCTCGGCATCCGCGCGCAGTTCGTCGGCAGCGGCGGGATTGCCGACAGTGTGTTCATCAGTTCGGCGGGAAACGCGGCTGAAGGCGCGATGGCCTGGGAATACGGCCGGCCCGTCGATTCATTGCCCGAAGGCCGCGCATTCGCCGCGAAATTCAAGAAGCGCTTCGGCGCGGAGACGCTCACCTACGCGCCGTTCGCGTATGACTGCGCGTGGCTCGCCATCACCGCGATGAAGAAGGCAAATTCCGTGAAGCCCGCCGCGATCATCGAGACGCTGCGCACGATCCAGTACAACGGCATCACCGGAAATATCTCGTTCGACAAGTTCGGCGATCTGAACAACCCGACATCGACGCTGTATCAGGTCAAGTCGATGAAATGGCAGCCCGTGACGACCATCGGCGCGGAGAAATAGACGCGCTCGCGGGACGTCATCGGGCAACCGATTCAGGCCGCGTTAGCCGCCTGCTTGTCGACCAGCGCGCAGACGGCGGCCGTGACTTGCGCCGTCGTCGCGGTTCCGCCGAGATCGCCGGTGTGCAGCGACTTGTCGGATGTCACGGCTTCGATCGCCTGCATGACGCGTTTGGCCGCGTCGAACTCGCCGAGATGTTCGAGCAGCATCACGACCGACCAGAACGTGCCGACCGGATTCGCCAGGCCCTTGCCCATAATGTCGAACGCGGAGCCGTGAATCGGTTCGAACATCGACGGATAGCGGCGCTCCGGATCGATGTTGCCCGTCGGCGCGATGCCGAGACTGCCCGCGAGCGCGGCGGCGAGATCGCTGAGAATGTCGGCGTGAAGATTGGTGGCGACGATCGTATCGAGCGTCTGCGGACGATTGACCATGCGCGCGGTGGCGGCGTCGACGAGTTCCTTGTCCCATTTGACATCGGGGAATTCGGCGGCGACTTCGTTCGCGATCTCGTCCCACATGACCATTGCGTGACGTTGCGCGTTGCTCTTCGTGATGACGGTCAGCAGCTTGCGCGGACGCGACTGCGCGAGGCGGAACGCGAACCGCAGAATGCGCTCGACGCCCGCGCGCGTCATGATCGACACATCGGTCGCGGCTTCGATCGGATGACCTTGATGCACGCGCCCGCCCACGCCGGAATATTCGCCTTCCGAGTTTTCACGCACGATCACCCAGTTCAGGTCTTCGGGCTTGCAGCGCTTCAGCGGCGCGTCGATGCCCGGCAGGATGCGCGTCGGACGCACGTTCGCGTACTGGTCGAATCCCTGGCAAATCTTGAGACGCAGGCCCCACAGCGTGATGTGATCGGGCACGTCCGGATCGCCCGCCGAGCCGAAGAGAATGGCGTCCTTGTCCCGGATCGCATCGAGTCCGTTCGCGGGCATCATCACGCCATGCTGACGGTAATAGTCCGCGCCCCAGTCGAAATTCTCGAATTCGAAAGCGAATGCCTGCGTGGACTCGGCGAGCGCTTCGAGCACTTGCTGGCCCGCCGGAACCACTTCCTTGCCGATGCCGTCGCCGGGAATCGTTGCAATGCGATAGGTCTTCATGTCTCCGTCCTTCGATGTTGTCGGGTATGGGCGAACTTTAACCGCATTCCGGCTCCAAAACCGGTGCTAGACTCAAAGCATCTTTAACCTGAAGTTACGAATGAACCGATGCCCGATGCCGTCCAGCCCGCCGATCTGAGCTTCTTCTCCACGCTGTCGGCGGCAGGCAGTCTGAGCGCGGCCGCGCGCGAGCTCGGCCTCACGGCGGCGGCCGTCAGCAAGCGTCTTTCGCAGATGGAAGCGCGCGCCGGCGTGGCGCTCGTCAATCGCACGACGCGGCGGATGATGCTCACGCCGGAAGGCGAGCTGTATCTGGAACACGCGCGCCGGATTCTCGACGAGATCGACGAACTCTCCGAACTGCTCGGCGCCGCCAAGCAAAGCCCGAAAGGTCTGCTGCGCGTGAACGCGACGCTCGGTTTCGGGCGCAGTCACGTCGCGCCGCTGATTTCGCGTTTCAGCAGGATGTATCCGCAAGTGTCGGTGCAGTTGCAGTTGTCGGTCACGCCGCCGCCGCTCACCGACGACAAGTTCGACGTCTGCATCCGGTTCGGCGAACCGCCCGATACGCGCGTGATCGCGCGGCGTCTCGCGGGAAACCGGCGGCTGTTGTGCGCCGCGCCGTCGTATATCGAGGCGCATGGCATGCCGCTCGTCCCGCACGATCTGACGCGGCATAACTGCATCGGCATTCGTCAGGGCGACGAAGCCTACGGCGTGTGGCGGCTCACGTCCGGACGCGGCGCGTCGCGCAAGACGGAAGCGGTGCGGATCGACGGCACGCTCACGACGAACGACGGCGAAATAGCCGTGAAATGGGCGCTCGAAGGCCACGGCATCCTGATGCGCGCCGAATGGGATTTGAAGCCGTATCTGGCCGATGGTTCGCTCGTGCGCGTGCTGCCCGACCACGAAACGCCCAACGCCGATATCTTCGCGGTCTACTCGCAGCGGCATCAGATGTCGAACCGCATTCGCACGTTCGTCGACTTCATCGCGCAGGAGCTGAAGGGCGACGCGTGAAGCGCCGCTACCACGGCGAGCCGGCGGGCGACGGACCATCGGCGTGCTGGCCGAGATAGTGACGCAGATGATCGACGAAAACCGCGACCTTCGGCGACAGATTCAGCCGTTCGGGATAGACCGCGTAGATATCGGCGGGCGGCGTGTCGTATTCGCTCAACACCTGAACCAGCCTTCCGCTGCGCAGATACTTCGCGACGTCCCATTCCGCGCGCATGAGAATGCCGCGCCCTTCCAGCGCCCAGTTCAGCGCCACTTCGCCGTCGTTGGTGCTGAGCTTGCCGTGCACTTTCACGGTCTCCGTGCGCCCGCTGCGCGTCAGACGCCAGTTGCCATAGGCGGCCTCGTTCTGACGCAGCACGATGCATTGATGCGAAGTCAGATCATGCGGATGCGCCGGCTCTCCGGCCACACGCAAATATCCCGGCGACGACACCAGAAGCCGCCGATTCGACGCGATCTTCTTCGCGATCAGCCGTGAATCCGGCATCTCGCCGAAGCGCACGGACACGTCGATGCTCTCGTCCGGCAGGCTGATCGGCCGATCGGTCAGATGCAGTTGCACTTCGACATCGGGAAACGCCTCGCTGAATTCCGAGATCGCCGGACCGATATACGACCGCCCGAATCCCAACGGCGCATTGACGCGCAACAGTCCTTTCGGCGCGGCCCGGCTGCTGGAGACCGTCCGCTCCATGTCGTCGATGTCGCTCAATATTCGCTGGGCGTTCGCGAAATACACCTCGCCTTCGCTCGTCAGGCTGATGCGCCGCGTCGTGCGGTTGAGCAGGCGCACGCCGAGCCGGTCTTCGAGCGAAGAGAGCCGCCGCGAGACCGCCGGCGGCGTCAGATTCAGCTCTCGCGCGGTCGCGGCCAGACTGCCTTGCTTCACCAGCAGGCAGAAGAATCCCAGTTCCGAGTCGGTGCCCATTCGTGATTTTTTTGCAATGATGAATTAAGTTTAAGTCGATTCATACGCGATTCCAACGGTTTTAACTTAGGCGTCAGCTCACGTAAAGGGCGACCGCTTCGAGCCGACGTTCGAAGACGGCATCAAAACCGCACCAGACGGTTTCGAACCCTATCAATCGGAATCAGGAGACGTTCCATGGAAATGGACATCGAGAAGCGCACTCTGCGCAAGGTCAGCTGGCGCATCGTGCCGTTCATCATGCTGCTGTACTTCATCGCGTATATCGACCGGGTGAATATCGGCTTCGCGGCGCTCACGATGAAGACCGACCTCGGCTTCACCGCGTCGATTCTCGGCTTCGGCGCGGGCATCTTCTTCTGGGGCTATTTCCTGTTCGAAGTGCCGTCGAACATCGTGCTGCACAAGGTCGGCGCGCGCATCTGGATTGCGCGGGTCATGGTGACGTGGGCGATCATCTCGGCGGCGATGGCGTTCGTCACCGGGCCGACGAGCTTCTACATCATCCGCTTCCTGCTGGGCGCGGCCGAAGCGGGCTTCTTCCCCGGCATCATCCTGTATCTCAGCTACTGGTTTCCCGCGCGGCATCGCGCTGGCGTCGTCGCGTTCTTCATGGCCGCCGCGCCGCTTTCCACCGCGCTCGGCTCGCCGCTGTCCGCCGCGCTGCTCGAAATGGACGGCGTAATGGGACTGCACGGATGGCAATGGCTCTTCATCCTCGAAGCCGTGCCGGCGCTCATTCTCGGCGTGGTCGTCTTCTTCTACATGACCGACAAGCCCGAGAAGGCCAAATGGCTGAAGGACGACGAGCGCAACTGGCTGGTCGATGTCATGAACGCCGAAACCGCCAGCCGCGCGACCACGGCGAAGCACGGCATCATCAGCGGCCTTGCGAATCCCCGCGTAATCGCGCTGTCGCTGATTTACTTCGGCACGTCGGCGGGGCTGTACACGCTCGGCATCTGGGCGCCGCAGATCATCAAGCAACTGGGCGTGTCGTCGATGACCGTCGGCCTGCTCAACGCGATTCCGCCGATCGTGTCCGTCATCGCGATGGTGCTGTGGTCGCGCCATTCGGATCGCACCGGCGAGCGAACCTGGCACGTCGTGCTGGCGTGCGTCGCGGCGGCGGTCGGCCTGATCGTGGCGGCGATGGCCAATAGCGTCGTCGGTCTGATCGCCTCGCTGACGCTGGTGAACATCGGCATCAGTTGCGCGAAGCCGCCGCTCTGGACCATGCCGACGATGTTTCTCTCCGGCGCGGCGGCCGCCACCGGCATCGCGACGATCAACTCGATCGGCAATCTGGGCGGCTTCGCCGGTCCGGTCGTCATCGGCTGGCTCAAGGAATCGACGGGCAGCTATGCGGGCGGCCTCTATTTCGTCGCCGGTCTTCTCGTGATGTCCGCCGTGCTGACCTTGCTTCTCGCCCGCTCGCAGAAGCCTTCGGTATCGACCAGCAACGCCGCCGCACACTGAAAAAGCACGCGCGCGTCCCCCAACTCAACACGTCGTAGAGGAATCAAGATGGAAAAGGAAGCGGCCATTCAGTCCGTCACGGACACCATGGCGAAGTTCACCGCCTATATCGGCAAGCGCCTGCCGAAGGATGTCAAGGCGAAGCTCGCGGAATTGCGCACGATGGAAACCAATCCGCTCGCCAAGTCGATTTACGATTCGATGGACAGCAACCAGGACGCCGCCGACAAGCTGAACCGTCCGAGCTGTCAGGACACGGGCGTGATCCAGTATTTCGTCGAGGCGGGCGCGAATTTTCCGCTGCTCGGCGAGCTCGAGGAAATCCTTCAGGAAGCCACCGCCGGCGCGACGAAGCTCGGGCCTTTGCGTCACAACGCCGTCGAAACGTTCGACGAGAAGAACACGGGCACGAACACCGGCACGCAGATTCCGTGGCTCGACTGGCGCATCGTGCCGGAGAAGGACAGCTGCACGATCGACGTCTACATGGCGGGCGGCGGCTGCACGCTTCCCGGCGCGGCGAAGGTTCTGATGCCGGGGCAAGGCTATGAAGGCGTCGCCGAATTCGTGATGGACGTCATCACCGAGCGCGGCGTGAATGCGTGCCCGCCGCTGCTCGTCGGCGTCGGCGTATCCACTTCGGTCGAGACTGCCGCGCGACTGTCGAAGCTGGCGATCCTTCGTCCGGTCGATTCGAAGAGCGCGAATCCGCGCGCCGCGCTGATGGAAGAGTTGCTCGAACAAGGGCTCAACGAAGTCGGCATCGGCCCTCAGGGGCTCACCGGAAACAATAGCGTGATGGGCGTCAACATCGAATCGTCGGCGCGGCATCCGTCGACCATCGGGGTGGCCATCAACACCGGATGCTGGGCGCATCGCCGCGGCAAGATCCGCATCAACGCAGACATGTCCTACGAAGTGCTCTCGCATGAAGGAGTCGTACTGTGAAGAAGGTTCTGACAACCCCCATCAAAAGCGAAGACCTCGAGGATCTGAAGGTCGGCGACGTCGTCTATCTGACGGGGCGCCTGGTGACGTGCCGCGATGTCGCGCATCGTCGATTGATCGAACAAGGGCGCGATCTGCCCGTCGATCTCAACGGCGGCGCGATCTTTCATGCGGGCCCGATCGTGCGCAAGAAGGACGACGGCGCGTTCGAGATGGTGTCCATCGGACCGACGACGAGCATGCGCATGGAGAAATTCGAGCGCGAGTTCATCGAGCAGACCGGCGTGAAGCTGATCGTCGGCAAAGGCGGCATGGGACCGGAAACGGCCGCGGGCTGCATGGAGCACAAGGCGGTTCATGCGATCTTCCCGGGCGGATGCGCGGTGCTCGCGGCGACGCTCGTCGAGGAAATCGAAGGCGCCGAATGGCAGGATCTCGGCATGCCCGAAACCTTGTGGATCAACCGCGTGAAGGAGTTCGGCCCGCTGATCATCTCGATCGATACCAAGGGCAACAATCTCATCCAGGAAAACAAGGCGGTCTTCAACGAGAGAAAGAAGCCGATCCTCGAAAAGATCAGCAAGGAACTCAGCTTCATCAAGTAGCGGCTTTAGACGAGCGCCTCGCGTTGCCGTCTTCGGAATTCGGGGTTCGGGCATACTACTCGGCGGCAGGTTTGCCGAACAGCGTCGATCTGCGACGCCCCTATCCCGAACCACGGACAGAGAGATGAACGCAAGCAACCGCAGCGCCGGCGAACGCTACGTCGTTGGCGTCGACGTCGGCACCGGCAGCGCACGCGCCGGAATTTTCGATACCGCCGGCAACATGGCCGCATCGGCGAAAAAGGACATCACGCTGTTTCATGAAAGCGGCGGCATCGTCGAGCAATCGAGCGGGGAAATCTGGAGCGCCGTCTGCCACGCCGTAAAAGCGGCGCTCGCGCAGGCGGCAATCGCGCCGGAGTCCGTCGCGGGCATCAGCTTCGATGCGACCTGCTCGCTCGTCGTGCTCGGCGATGGCGGCAAACCGCTGCCCGTGGGACCGTCGGAGCAGGCGGAACGCGACATCGTCGTCTGGATGGATCATCGCGCGATCGGGCAGGCGGAGCGCATCAACGCGACCGGCCACGCGGTGCTGAAATACGTCGGCGGCAGGATCTCACCGGAAATGGAGACGCCGAAGCTGTTGTGGCTTCTGGAAAACCGTCCGCGCGTCTTCGACGCCGCATGGCAATTCTTCGATCTCACCGACTTCCTGACATGGCGCGCGACCGGCGATACGTCGCGGTCGGTCTGCACCGTGACCTGCAAGTGGACCTATCTCGCGCATGAACGGCGCTGGGACGAGAGCTATTTCCGGACCATCGGTCTCGGCGCGCTGGCGGACGAGGGCTTCGCGCGCATCGGCCAGCAGGTGGTCGAACCGGGCACGCGGCTCGGCAACGGGCTGACCGAACGCGCCGCCGCGGAACTCGGGCTGATCGCGGGCACACCGGTCGGCGCGGGCGTGATCGATGCCCATGCGGGCGGCATCGGCACCGTGGGCGCACAGGGCGATCCGGAGTCGTGCCTCGCCTATGTGTTCGGCACGTCGTCATGCACGATGACGACGACCGCCGAGCCGGTCTTCGTGCCCGGCGTCTGGGGCCCGTACTTCTCGGCGATGGTGCCGCAGGCGTGGCTCAACGAAGGCGGTCAATCGGTCGCCGGCGCGGCGATCGAGCGCCTGCTCGCGATGCATCCCGCCGCCGCCGAAGCCACGCTTGGCGCGAAAGAGCGCGGCGAATCGCTGCCGGGCATGCTCGCCGGCTTGGCGGCTCAGGGCTCCGGCAGCCTGTCGGACGCGGTGAAGCTCGCCGATGGCCTGCACGTCGTCCCGGAGTTTCTCGGCAACCGCGCGCCCTTCGCCGATCCGCACGCGCGCGCGGTCATCGCCGGTCTCGGCATGGAAGCCGGCCTCGACAATCTGGTCGCGCTGTATGTCGCCGGCGTATGCAGCATCGCTTATGGTCTGCGGCAGATCATCGAAGCGCAGGCGGACGCCGGCGCGCCGATCGAGCGCGTGATGATCAGCGGCGGCGCGGGCCGGCTCGATCTCGTCCGGCAGCTGCTCGCCGATGCGACCGGCAAGCCGGTGCTGGCCACGCAGGTCGATGAGCCGGTGCTGCTCGGCGCCGCGATGCTCGGCGCGGTGGCGGGCGGTCTGTTCGGCGACGTTCGATCGGCGATGAGCGGCATGGCGCGCGTCGAAAAAACCTACGCGCCGGCAACGGGCGATCTCGCGCGCCTTCACGACGCGCGGTATCGGGCATTCATCCGCTTGCAGCGTTGCGCACGGGAAATCCGCGAAGACTAGCGGGGAAAAGTACGGACGCGCGGTGCGCTCCGTCGTCTTTTTACTTGACATCTAAATTATCCAAACCTAAATTATCACGAGGAAAGACACGAGTCGGAGAGCAAGCATGCGTATCGTCTGCATCGGCGGAGGTCCGGCGGGCCTGTATTTCGCGCTTTTGATGAAGCGCCGCCACCCCGCTTACGACATCACCGTCGTCGAACGCAACCGTCCTTACGACACGTTCGGCTGGGGCGTCGTGTTCTCCGACCAGACGCTCGGCAACCTGCGCGCGGCGGACCCGCCAAGCGCCGATGCCATTCTCGACGCCTTCAATCACTGGGACGACATCGACGTCCACATCGGCGGGCGCACCGTGCGCTCGTCGGGTCACGGCTTCTGCGGCATCGGCCGCAAACGTCTGCTGAATATCCTGCAAGCGCGTTGCGAAGACCTCGGCGTGAAGCTCGTCTTCGAAACGCAAGTCACGAACGACGAGGACTACGACGCCGATCTCATCATCGCGAGCGACGGATTGAACAGCGCGATTCGGCAGAAATACGCGTCGACGTATCAGCCCGATATCGACATGCGCGATTGCCGCTTCGTGTGGCTCGGCACGCACAAGTGCTTCGACGCATTCACGTTCGCGTTCGAAAAAACCGAATGGGGCTGGTTTCAGGCGCATGCTTATCGCTTCGATGAAGACACGTCGACGTTCATCGTCGAGGCGCCCGAACGCGTATGGCGTGCGGCCGGCCTCGCCGACATGAGCAAGGAAGACGGCATCGCGTTCTGCGAAAAGCTTTTTGCGAAGCATCTCGACGGCCACGCGCTGATCTCGAACGCCACGCACTTGCGCGGATCGGCGCAATGGATCCGCTTTCCGCGCGTCGTCAATCGCGAATGGGTGCATTGGCGCGAATCCGCGAACGGCAAACGGACGCCCGTCGTGTTGATGGGCGATGCCGCGCATACCGCGCATTTTTCGATCGGATCGGGGACGAAGCTCGCACTCGAAGATGCGATCGAACTCGCGAACAGCATCGACACTGCGTTCGCGATGAAGAACGGCGATCTCGACGGCGCGCTCGCGCATTACACGCAAGTACGCAGCGTCGATGTATTGCGCATTCAGAATGCCGCGCGCAATTCGACGGAGTGGTTCGAGCATGTGGATCGATACGCGTCGTTCGAGCCCGAGCAGTTTGCATACTCGTTGCTCACGCGCTCGCAGCGCATTTCGCATGAAAACCTGCGCGAGCGCGATGCAGGATATCTCGCCTCATTCGAAGACTGGCTGGCCGCGCGTGCGGGCATCGAGCGCAACGCGCGGCAACGATCCGTTCCGCCGATGTTCACGCCGTTCACATTGCGCGGCGTCACGCTGAAGAATCGCGTGGTCGTTTCGCCGATGGCGCAGTATTCCGCCGTCGATGGCATCGCGGGCGACTATCACCTGATGCATCTCGGCGCGCGCGCGATGGGCGGCGCCGCGCTCGTGATGACCGAGATGACCTGCGTGTCGCCCGAAGCGCGCATCACGCCGGGATGTCCGGGCATGTATGCGCCGGAGCATCTCGCGGCGTGGAAGCGCATCGTCGATTTCGTGCATGCGCAATCGGATGCGAAGATCGGCATGCAGCTCGGCCATGCGGGCGCGAAGGCATCGACGCGCGTGAGCTGGGAAGGCATCGATCAGCCGCTTCCCGATGGCAACTGGCCGCTGGTTTCCGCATCGCCACAACAGTATCTGCAAGGCGTGAGCCAATGGTCGCGCGAGGCATCGCACGACGAATTGCGCGAGATCGAAACGCAGTTCGTGCGCGCCACGGAAATGGCCGCGCTTGCAGGCTTCGACTGGCTCGAACTGCACTGCGCGCATGGCTACTTTCTGTCGAGCTTTCTCTCGCCGCTGACCAATCATCGCACTGACGAATACGGCGGCTCGCTCGAAAATCGCCTGCGTTATCCGCTCGAAGTATTCAAGGCGATGCGCGCCGTGTGGCCGCAAGACAAGCCGATGTCCGTTCGCATCTCCGCGCACGATTGGGTCGATGGCGGGACGACGCCCGACGACGCCGTCGAGATCGCGCGCGCATTCAAGGCCGCCGGCGCGGACATGATCGACGTCTCTTCAGGGCAAGTCAGCAAGCAGGAGAAGCCTGTGTTCGGGCGCATGTTCCAGACGCCGTTCGCGGATCGCATACGCAATGAAGCGGGTATCGCGACCATCGCGGTCGGCGCGATCTCGGAAGCGGATCACGTGAACAGCATCATCGCCGCGGGACGTGCGGACTTGTGCGCGGTGGCGCGCCCGCATCTCGCGAATCCATCGTGGACATTGAACGAGGCCGCGAAGATCGGCTACTTCGATATCGCGTGGCCGAAGCAATACGCGGCCGCCAAATCTCAACTGGAGCGCAATCTCGAACGCGAGCGCGCACTGGCCGCCGACAATGCGCGCCTCACGCCGCAAGAACGCGCGCAACGCGCTGAAGGAACGGTCTGATCATGACGACTCTCGCCGACAAACACGCGGTCGTGACAGGCGGTGGCAGCGGCATCGGCGCATCGTGCGCAGAGGCGCTCGCGCATGCCGGCGCACGCATCACGCTGATGGGCCGCGATCTCGCGCGCCTCGAAGCGCAGCGCGACGCGATGCGCGATTACGCCGACGTCGCGTGCATACGCGTCGATGTGACGAATGAAGCCGCCGTCGCCGAAGCCTTCTCGCGCGCCGGTCCGGCCGATATCCTCGTGAACAACGCAGGCCACGCGCAAGCCGCGCCTTTCACGCAAACCGATGCGGCACTGTGGCAACGCATGATCGACGTCAATCTCACCGGCGTGTTCTTCTGCACGCGCGCCGTGTTGCCGTCGATGCTGGAGCGTGGCTTTGGCCGCATCGTGAATGTCGCGAGCACGGCGGGACAGATCGGTTATGCGTATGTCGCGGCGTATTGCGCAGCGAAGCATGGCGTCATCGGTCTCACGCGCGCGCTCGCTCTCGAAGTCGCGACGAAGGGCATAACCGTCAACGCGGTATGCCCCGGTTATACCGAAACCGAGCTGCTGCGCGCATCGCTGGATCAGATCATGTCGAAGACCGCGCGCAGCGAACAGGACGCACGCGATGCGCTCGTGCGCAACAACCCGCAACGCCGTTTCGTGCAGCCGGAAGAAGTCGCCAACGCCGTGCTATGGCTGTGCGCGCCCGGTTCCGATGCGATGAACGGCCAGTCGATATCCGTATCAGGTGGAGAAGTAACGTGAGCAACATCGCAGGCAACAAGAAGACGAACGCCGCAACCGAGCAGAAAGCGCCGCGCAAGGGCGTGGAGAAACCGGCGGACAACGTCGTCGATCTCGAGATGAGCACCGGCGCCGACAGCCACATGGGACTGCGCTTATGGCTGCGCATGCTGACCACGACGAACCTCGTGCAAGCCGAACTGCGCAAGCGCCTGCGCACCGAGTTCGATACGACCTTGCCGCGCTTCGACCTGATGGCGCAACTCGAACGTCATCCCGAGGGCCTGAAGATGACCGAGCTATCGCGCCGCATGATGGTCACCGGCGGCAATGTGACGGGCATCACGGATCAGCTCGAAAAAGAAGGACTGGTATCGCGTTATGCCGATCCGAACGATCGCCGTTCGACGAGCGTGCGTCTCACGCCGCAAGGCCGCGCCGCGTTCGACAAGATGGCGACCGCGCATGAGCAATGGGTCGTCGAAATGTTCGGCGGTCTCGAACTGAACGAAAAATCGCAGACGCATCAGCGGCTCGGCAAGCTGAAGCAGCATCTGCTGAAGACGCTGAAGGACTAAGGAGACACAGATGAGCTCATCGAGCGCCGATGCGCTTCTCGCCGGCAATCGCGTAACGCTCGCGGACTATCGCGCGACGCACTTCGGATGGTCCGTCACGAACGATGTCGCGACGATCATGCTGAACCGGCCCGAACGCAAGAACCCGCTGACGTTCGGATCGTATGCGGAGTTGCGCGATCTGTTTCGGCAACTCGCCTATGCGACCGATGTGAAAGCCGTCGTGATCCACGGCGCGGGCGACAACTTCTGCTCCGGCGGCGACGTGCATGAAATCATCGCACCGCTGATCGATCTACCGATGCCCGAGCTATTGCTCTTCACTCGCATGACGGGCGATCTCGTCAAGGCGATGCGTCATTGCCCGCAGCCGATCATAGCCGCCGTCGATGGCGTCTGCGCGGGCGCGGGCGCGATCCTCGCGATGGCGTCCGACATGCGTCTCGGCACCGCGCGCAGCAAGCTCGCATTTCTCTTTGCGCGCGTCGGTCTCGCGGGCTGCGACATGGGCGCGTGTTCGATTCTGCCGCGCATCATCGGTCAGGGACGCGCTGCCGAATTGCTCTTCACGGGCCGCTCGGCAAGCGGCGAAGAAGGCTATCACTGGGGCTTCTACAACCGCCTTTGCGCACCCGAAACCTTGCTCGACGAAGCCGCGAAGCTCGCGTCCGAACTCGTCGCCGGGCCGACCTTCGCGCACGGCATCACGAAGAAGATGCTGCATCAGGAATGGAGCATGAGCATCGACGAAGCGATCGAATCGGAAGCGCAGGCGCAAGCCATCTGCATGAGCACGCGCGATTTCGAGCGCGCCTATCGCGCGTTCGCGGGGAAGACGCGTCCCGTGTTCGAAGGAGACTGAATGAACGCCGATCCACACAGCGCGCTCGCATGGCCCTTCTTCGATGAGAGACATCGCGAACTCGCACGCGATGCCGATGCATGGGCGAACGAGCATCTGAAGCATGTCGATCACGCCGATACCGACGCGGCCTGCAAGCGCCTCGTGCGCATGCTCGGCGATGCGGGATGGCTCAGGCATTGCATCGGCGGCACCCGATACGGCGCATCGAACGATACGATCGACACGCGCGCCGTGTGCCTGCTGCGCGAAACGCTCGCGAAACACGACGGCCTCGCGGACTTCGCCTTCGCGATGCAAGGGCTCGGCTCGGGCGCCATATCGCTCGCCGGCACCGATGCGCAGAAAGAGCGCTATTTGCCGCGCGTCGCGAACGGCACTGCATTGGCGGCGTTCGCGTTGTCGGAACCGGAAGCGGGATCGGATGTCGCGGCGATGTCGCTCGATGCGCGCGCCGATGGCGACGCCTACGTGCTGAACGGCGACAAGACGTGGATATCGAACGGCGGCATCGCGGACTTCCATGTCGTGTTCGCGCGCACAGGCGAAGCGCCGGGCTCGCGCGGCATCAGCGCGTTCATCGTCGATGCGGATACGCCCGGCTTGCAGATCGCCGAACGCATCGACGTGATCGCGCCGCATCCGCTCGCGCGCCTGCACTTCGAGAACGCGCGCGTGCCGCGCAGTCAGATGCTGGGCGCCGCGGGCGAAGGCTTCAAGATCGCGATGCGCACGCTCGATATCTTCCGCACGTCGGTGGCGGCGGCATCGCTCGGCTTCGCGCGTCACGCGATGCAGGAAGGGCTCGAACGCGCCGCATCGCGCAAGATGTTCGGCCAGACGCTCGGCGACTTTCAGCTCACGCAGGCGAAGCTCGCGCAGATGGCGTTGACCATCGACACGAGCGCGCTACTCGTGTATCGCGCCGCGTGGCTGCGCGATCAGGGCGAGAGCGTGACGCGCGAAGCCGCGATGGCGAAATGGCACGCGAGCGAAGGCGCGCAACAGGTCATCGATGCAGCCGTGCAGTTGTGGGGCGGCCTCGGCGTGAAGAGCGGTACGGCGGTCGAATCGCTGTATCGCGAGATACGCGCGCTGCGCATCTATGAAGGCGCGACGGAAGTGCAGCAGTTGATCGTCGGACGCGACTTGCTCAAGGCGCACGGAGCACATCAACGATGACACAACGCTTCGACATGCCGATGCGAATCCGCTTCGCGCACTGCGATCCGGCGGGCATCGTGTACTTTCCGCAATACCTGGTGATGACGAACATGCTCGTCGAAGACTGGTTCGACGATGCGCTCGGCATCGACTACGCGCACATGATCTCGCGGCGCCGCGTCGGACTTCCCATCGTCAAGCTCAATTGCGAGTTCTCGCGACCGAGCCGCATGGGCGAAACGGTGACGCTGTCGCTCGCGGTCGATTCCGTCGGACAGCGCTCGATCCGCATCGACATCGTCTGTCATTGCGACGGCGAAGTGCGCTTTCGCGCGAAGCAGGTCCTCGTGACGACATCGCTCGACGATGGCCGCTCGATCGCCATTCCCGGCGACATCGCCCTCGCGATCGAACGGTTCGCGCCGGGCACGAGCCGCGCACTTCAAGAGGAATCACGCTCATGAAAAAGACCCTTCAGCCTTCGGACTGGATCAAGCCGCGCGGTTACGCGAACGGCGTCGCGGTGCGCGGCACGCAGGTGTTCATCGCGGGGCAGATCGGCTGGGACGAAGAGGCGCGCTTCGTCAGCAACGCATTCGGCGCTCAGGCCGCGCAGGCGCTGCGCAATATCGTGGCCGTGCTGCGCGAAGCGGGCGGCAAGCCGGAGCATCTCGTTCGCATGACGTGGTACGTGACCGACAAGCGCGCGTATCTCGCGGCGGCGAAGGAAATCGGCGCGGCATTCCGCGAGCTGATCGGCGATTACGACATCGCGATGAGTGCGGTGCAAGTCGTCGCGCTCATCGAAGACGATGCGCTGGTGGAGATCGAAGCCACGGCTGTTATCCCCGACTAAGCGGAGGACACGATGGAACGCTCGGCACACATCGATACTTTCGCGCGCGATCATCTGCCGCCGCAGGAACAATGGCCGGTGCTCATGCTCGACAATGCGGACGTCGCTTATCCGGCGCGCGTGAATTGCGCGACCGAATTGCTGGATCGCGCGATCGAGAGCGGACATGGCGATCGCACGGCAATCTGGTCCGATGCGAACGGCGAGCCGCACGCAACGACGTATCGCGAGTTGCGCACGCTCGTGAATCGCAGCGCGCATGTGCTCGTCGATGAAATGGGTTTGCGTCCGGGCAATCGCGTGTTGTTGCGCGGGCCGAATACCTTGCAGATGGCCGTCGCGTTCTTCGCGGCGCTGAAGGCCGGTCTCGTCGTCGTGCCGACGATGCCGCTGCTGCGCGCGAAAGAACTGAAGCAGATCATCGAGAAGGCGCGGATATCGGCGGCGCTATGCGATGTGCGTCTCATGGAAGAACTGCAGCGCTGCACGACGAAAGGCGACGACTTCCATTGCGAAGCGCTCGCGCAAGTGCTGACGTTTCACGACGATGCACCCGCGTCGCTCGAATCGCTGGCTCGAAGCAAGCCCGATCATTTCGATGCCTGCGACACCGCCGCCGACGACGTGTGCCTCATCGCATTCACGAGCGGCACGACCGGCGCGCCGAAAGGCTGCATGCACTTTCATCGCGACGTCCTTGCGATGTGCGATCTGTTCCCGCGACACATCCTGAAGCCCACGGCCGACGATGTGTTCTGCGGCACGCCGCCGCTCGCGTTCACGTTCGGCCTCGGCGGCCTGCTGTGCTTTCCATTGCGCGTGGGCGCGTCGACGATCCTGCTCGAAAAGCTCACGCCCGAAACGCTCCTGCAAACCGTGCAGCGCTTTCGCGCGACGATCATGTTCACTGCGCCGACGTTCTATCGGCAGATGGCGCCGCTCATCGAAGGCTTCGATGTGTCGAGCCTGAAGAAGACCGTGTCGGCGGGCGAAGCGTTGCCCGATTCCACGCGCGCGTCATGGCGCGAAGCGAGCGGCATCGAAATGATCGACGGCATCGGCGGCACGGAGATGATCCATATCTTCGTTTCGTCGGCGGGTGCGGACGTGCGCGAGCACGCGATCGGACGCGCGGTGCCGGGCTATATCGTGCAGGCCGTCGACGATGCGATGCAGCCGGTGCCGCCCGGAACCATCGGCAAGCTCGCGGTGCGCGGCCCGACGGGTTGCCGCTATCTCGCCGATGAACGTCAGTCGAAATTCGTGCGCGACGGCTGGAACTTGCCCGGCGATTCCGTCGTGATCGATGATGACGGTTACGTGTTCTATCAGGCGCGCGCCGACGACATGATCGTATCGGCGGGCTACAACATCTCCGGGCCGGAAGTGGAAAGCGTGCTGATGCAGCATGAAGCGGTGGCGGAATGCGGCGTGATCGGCGTGCCCGATGAAACGCGCGGGCAAGCGGTAAAGGCGTTCGTCGTGCTCAATCCCGGTTTCACCGGCGACGATGCGCTCATTGCTGAATTGCAGGCGTTCGTCAAGCGCACTGTCGCGCCTTACAAGTATCCGCGCATCGTGACGTTTCTAACGGCGTTGCCGCGCACCGAGACGGGCAAGCTCAAGCGCTTCGCGTTGCGCTCGATGTAGCAAGCTCGAAAAACGTTTGCTTGGTAGAGTATGGCTCACGCCCGCCGCGAGGCGGCTTGCCCACTCTTCCGAGCAAACAAGAAAAATGGTTCTGACGCATCGACTCCTTGCCGTTTCCCTCTTTGCCGCATTCGCATTGACGTCGCAAGCCGCATCGGCGGCGAACAAGACGCTCGTGTTCTGTTCCGAAGGCAGCCCCGCCGGTTTCGATTCCGCGCAATACACGACGAGCACCGACTTCGATGCGGGCGCGCATGCGGTCTACGATCAGCTCGTCGAATTCAAGCGCGGCACGCTCGATCTCGTGCCGGGTCTCGCCGAGAAGTGGGGATGAGTCCGCGGATGCGAAGACCTTCACGTTTCATCTTCGGCGCGGCGTGAAGTTTCAGTCGACCGCCTGGTTCAAGCCGACGCGCGACTTCGACGCGGACGATGTCGTATTCACGTTCAAGCGCATGATCGATCCGAACGAGCCGTTTCAGAAGGCGCATCCCGTCAGCTTCCCGTATCTGACCGATCTCGGCTACGACAAGAACATTGCATCCGTCGACAAGCTCAACGACTACACCGTGCGCTTCACCTTGAAGACGCCTGATGTCGTGTTCGTGCGCAACATCGCGATGGAGTTCGCATCGATCGTATCGGCGGAATATGCCGCGCAACTGCTGAAGCAGGGCAAGCCGGAAGACCTCAATCAGAAGCCAGTGGGCACGGGCGCGTTCGTGTTCCGCGACTATCAGAAGGACGCGACGATCCGCTACGACGCCAATCCGACTTACTGGAACCGCAAGGACGTGCATATCGACAAGCTGGTTTTCTCGATCACGCCCGATGCCGCCGTGCGTCAGCAGAAGCTATCGAGCGGAGAATGCCAGGTGACGTCGTTTCCGCGTCCCGCCGACATTGCCGCAGCGAAGCAGGATCCGAAGCTCACGGTGCTGTCGGGCGTCGGCTTCAACGTCGCGTATGTGGGCTACAACACGACGCACAAGCCGCTCGATAACGTGAACGTGCGCCGCGCGCTCGACATGGCGATCGACAAGCAGGCGATCATCAAGACGGTCTGCGAAGGCGCAGCGACCATCGCGACGAATCCGATGCCGCCGTCGCAATGGTCGTATAACAAGGCGCTGAAGGACGCACCGCGCGACCCCGCGAAGGCGAAGGAACTGCTGAAGGAAGCGGGCTTTCCAAACGGCTTCACGATCACGCTATGGGCGATGCCGGTGCAGCGCGGCTATAACCCGAACGCGCGTCTGATGGCGCAACTGATTCAATCGGACTGGGCGAAGATCGGCGTGAAGGCGAACATCGTCACTTACGAATGGGCCGAGTACAACAAGCGCGCGAAGACGAACGGCGAGCACGACGCGATTCTTTACGGCTGGCTCGGCGACAACGGCGATCCAGACAACTGGCTCGGCACGACGCTCGGTTGCGACGCGGTTCACGGCAGCAACATGGCGAAGTGGTGCAACAGGCAGTTCGACGATCTGCTCGCGAAAGCGCGTCTCGTCACCGATCAGAACGCGCGCACGAAGCTCTATGAAGAAGCGCAAGTGGTGTTCAAGGATCAGGTGCCGTACACGCCGCTCGCGCACGCCAACATCTTCCAGCCGATATCGAAACGCGTGCATGGCTATCTGATCAGTCCGCTCGGCGGACATCGTTTCGACGGCATCACGTTCGATTGAGCGATCAGCCGCCGCGATACCACGCATCGATGCTGTCGTGCTGCTCGTGTTCGATTGGCGGCGTCTTGGCAGCGTCGGGCATTTCGTGTCCGGTGCTCTTCGCGCGCATCCCATGAACCGCCCGCGCGCTGTTCTCCTTGTGCGATACATGCTTCACCGCGCTTTCGCACTGCATGTTCGCCGCGCCGCAATCGTGCGCGAACGCAGGCACGGCCGACGACGCCGCGCTCGCGGCGAGAAGAACGGCGATGGTCTTCGCTTTCATGGCAACCCCGTGAATCCGTCGATAAAAAGAGGCGCGATCCGTCGACAGGGTTCCCGGAATGAAATCATCGTGCCGGCGGCATCGCGCCCGCTTCATCAAACGCATGGCTCGTGCCAATGACGCGCTGAATCGCTGTGAGCGTTGCGCGTAAAGGGATTGGCGCGTTGAGCGATGATCGCGTCAAGGCGCTCCTGTCGGACCGAGGCCAACGCTTGCGCGTCGCGTGTGCGATGCAATCCGACATTGCAATGATGCGAGTGTCGTTTTCTGCCGATTCAAGGACGCGTGAGCGAAGGCATGCACGCGCCGCGACCCGCACACTCTGATCATTCATCGTGCCGAGGGCCCCGCGCCCCATCGGCGGCCTTCCGCGCGAACGCAACGCAGTCCCTCGCGTTCGCCGCGAAATCAGGAGTGAGACAATTGAGCCTCTCGCACGAGCGCAACGCCCGAAGCAAAACGTCGCCGCATCTCACGCTGGGCGATATCACGGTAGTCGACCATGCCTTGCTGAAACGTGCCGTCGGCGCGATGGCGCTCGGCAACGCCATGGAATGGTTCGACTTTGGCGTGTATAGCTATATCGCCGTCGTGCTGGGGAAAGTATTTTTTCCGTCGAGCAGTCCGTCCGCGCAGTTGATCGCGACCTTCGGCACGTTCGCCGCTGCGTTTCTCGTGCGTCCTGTCGGCGGGATGGTCTTCGGGCCGCTCGGCGACAGGATCGGCCGCCAGCGCGTGCTCGCAATGACGATGATCATGATGGCCGTCGGCACGTTCTGCATCGGCCTGATTCCGAGCTATCACTCGATCGGCATTCTCGCGCCCGTTCTCCTGCTCGTCGCGCGTCTCGTGCAAGGCTTCTCGACGGGCGGCGAATACGGCGGCGCGGCGACGTTCATCGCTGAGTTCTCGACCGATGCGCGGCGCGGCTTCTATGGCAGCTTTCTGGAGGTCGGCACGCTCGCGGGCTATATCCTCGGCGCGGGCACGGTCGCGTTGCTGACCGCCCTGCTCCCGCACGACGCGCTGCTTTCATGGGGATGGCGCGTGCCGTTCATGATCGCGGGTCCGCTCGGGCTGGTCGGCTTGTATATCCGCATGAAGCTCGAAGAGACGCCCGCGTTCAAGAAGGAAGCCGAGACACGCGAGGCGCATGAACGGTCGCGTCCGAAACAATCGTTGGCCGAACTGCTGTCGCGGCAATTCAAGCCGATGATGCAATGCGTCGGCCTCGTGCTGATCTTCAACGTTACCGACTATATGGCGCTGTCTTATCTGCCGAGCTTTCTTTCGGCGACGCTGCACTTCGATGAAACGCACGGCCTGTTTCTCGTGTTGCTCGTGATGATGCTGATGATCCCGATGACGCTCTTCGCGGGCCATCTCTCCGATCTCATCGGCCGCAAGCCGGTGATGATAATCGGCTGCATCGGGCTTTTCGCGCTGTCGATTCCCGCGTTGCTGCTCGTTCAAACGGGCGCGATGCTTCCGGTGTTTCTCGGCTTGCTGATACTCGGCGCGCTGCTATCGACCTTCACCGGCGTGATGCCTTCATCGCTGCCCGCGCTCTTTCCGACGCGCATTCGTTATGGCGCGCTCGCCATCGGTTTCAACGTATCCGTGTCGCTCTTCGGCGGCACGACGCCGCTCGTCACGGCGTGGCTCGTCGATGCGACCGGCAATCTGATGATGCCCGCGTATTACCTGATGGCGGCATCCGTGATTGGCGTGGTGTCCGTGCTCGCGTTGCGCGAGACGGCGCGTCAGCCTTTGCTCGGCTCAGGGCCGTGCGTCGCAACGAAGGCCGAAGCGCTCGCTCTTACGCGCAAGAAGTTGAAGGTGGTGCCGGCGGGCAAGCGCGAGCGTGAGGTCGTGGTGCAGAGGAAGCGAGCGTGAAGGCGTTGGCATTCATCCCCCGACCGCATCTCTCAACGCCTCTAGAAACCTGACATAAGCCGTCGCGCCGGGATCCGCGTGCCCGATGCTGCGCTCCTGCACCCATGCAGCGCGGCCCTTCTTCGACTGCAGCGTGGCAGTCGCGCTGACCTGCTCGCGTGCCTTGGCGATCATGGCATCGAGCGTGTCCGTCGCGCTGCCTTGCGATGCGGCCAGCACATCGATACTCGGCACGAGCGCATCGAGCACGGTCTTGTCGCCGACCTGACTCTTGCCGCGTTCGATGATGCGCGCCGCCACCGCCTGACCGATCGCAAGCGCATCGTCGCGGCCGATCGCGTCCTTGTCCTTCACCGTCTTCGCCGCTGCGATCAATCCGCCGCCGACGAGCGCCGCGAACGTCGACGGATTCGCCGTCGAGAATGCCTTGGCCGCGGCCAGCATGATGTCGTTCAACGTCGCCTCGTCGGGCAATGCGTTCAACGCTTTCACGACTGCCGTCGATCCCGCCTGCACCGTGATGCCGAGATCGCCATCGCCGAGCGCCGCGTCGAGATCGCGCAGTTCATCGGCGTGTGCGGGAAGCGCGTTCAGCGCGCGCGTGAGGATGTCCCGCAGTTCCTTGCTCGTCACACTCATTGCACGCTCCTTTCAGGATTCGGTGCCGTCGCGGAAGAACGGCGAACGCGCGGGCGCTTCGAGCAGCGCCTCGAGTTCGTCGTCGAGCAGCATGATCGTGATCGATGCGCCCGCCATCTCGAGACTCGTCACGTATTCGCCGACATACGAGCGCGCGATTTTCAGCCCTTCATCGGCGATGAGTTTCGCCGAATGCCGGTACAGCAGATAGAGCTCTTCGAGCGGCGTCGCGCCGAGGCCGTTGACGAGCAACGCGACGCGCGAGCCTTTCGGCGCGGCGAGATCGCCGACGATCTGCTTCGTGATGCGCTCGGCGATGGCATCGGCGGATTCGAGCTTGCCGCGATGCGTGCCGGGTTCGCCGTGTATGCCGATGCCGATTTCCATCTCGCCTTCGGGCAGCGTGAACGTCGGTTTGCCTGCGGCGGGCAGGATGGTCGGCGAGAGGCCGACGCCCATCGTGCGGCAATTCGCGTTGGCCTTGGCGCAGATGCGCGCGACGTCGTCGAGCGAATCGCCGCGTTCTGCTGCGGCGCCAGCGCATTTGAATGCGAAGACCATGCCGGCGACGCCGCGTCGGTCGGCGGCGCGGTCTTTCGGTGCGGAGGCGACATCGTCGGTCAGCACGACCGTTTTGATGTCGATGCCTTCGGCTTCCGCGAGGTCCGCGGCGAGATCGAAGTTGAGCACGTCGCCGCCGTAGTTGCCGTAGACGTAGAGCACGCCTGCATCGCCGTTGACTGCTTTCGTCGCTTCGAATATCTGTTCCGATGATGGCGATGAGAAGACGTTACCGACTGCCACGCCGGCGCATAGGCCCTCGCCTACGTAGCCGAGGAAGCCGGGCATGTGGCCCGAGCCACCGCCGGTGACGATGCCTACGCGGCCTTGCGTCGGGGCGTCAGCGCGGACGAGTGCGCGTTTGTCTTCTGTCGCGGGTTTGATCCATTTTGGATGCGCTATCAGCAGGGATTCGATGATTTCATCGACGAAGGCTTCAGGGTTGTTGATGATCTTCTTCATCTCTTTGTTTGCTCCTTGTTTCGGTTCGGTTCGGTTCTGTTCTGTTCGCTTGCGTTTGTGTGGAAGCCTGATTTCGTGTCGGTCTATTAGCACTGCCCCTGTGCGGGGCGGCACTCACTTTCTTTGCTGCTGCAAAGAAAGTAAGCAAAGAAAGCAGCTTCCGATACGCCCGCGGTCACACGCAATTTGGGTAGTCCTCTCGTCCTTCGTGGGCTGCCTAACGAGTGCCCTCATAGGCCCCATCGGACTTGGCTCGCGCACGGTCCGTCTCATCGCACCACACGCCAAACGGGTTCAGCACCAAATAGCTCCGGCCCGCTTCGCGGCCGATGGGTCAATCGGGAGTGCATGTGCTTCTCTGCTAACGTCTCCATCTCACTGCAATCGCCGCCCTTTGGTTTCCCTTGCATACCCGGCGGCAGCGCGTAGCGCTGTGCCGGAGCTGTTTCGTGCTGAACCGGCGCGCTCGAAGTTATTGGGCGGCGGACCGTGCGCGAGCCAAGCCGGATGGGGCTTATGAGGGCACTCTTTAGGCGAGTGCCGCCGTGGACGAGAGAACTACCCAAATTGCGTGTGACCGCGGGCGGTGACGAGCTGCTTTCTTTGGTTACTTTCTTTGCAGCAGCAAAGAAAGTGACTGCCGCCCCGCACAGGGGCAACGCTAATAGACCGACACGACAGCGGGATCCGGCGATAAAAAGCAGAAACCATCAAACCTTCCTCCGCTGACTAAGCGCATCGAGCAAGACCGCAGCAAAGATGACACCACCTTGAATGAACTGCGTCCAGAACGGATTCACCCCAAGAAGAGAGAGCCCAACATTGATGACCCCAATCAGCACGACACCGATAAAAGTCCCGACGATGGACCCACGCCCGCCCGCCAGCGAAGTCCCCCCAATCACAATAGCCGCGATAACCTGCAACTCCAGCCCATTAGCCGCCGAAGGCAAAGCGGAATTCAACCGCCCGGCGAGCACGATGCCTGCAATCGCCGCCGTCGCACCGGCAAGCATGTAAGTGAAGAACACCACACGTCGAACCGGAATCCCGGCAAGCCGCGCCGCTTCCTGATTCCCGCCGACGGCGAACACCTGATGCCCGAACGTCGTCTTGCGCAGCAACACATGTCCGACGACGAACACGACGAGCATCACGACCATCGGCATAGGCAAGCCAGCAACGGTCTGCGCACCGAACATCGTGAACGCGTCAGGAAAATCGAACTTGGTGCGGCCATCGGAAATGGCGAGCGTCAGGCCACGCGCCATGGCCATCGCGGCAAGGGTGACGATGAACGGCACGAGCCTCAGCCACGAAATCACGAGCCCATTCAGCGCGCCCGCGAACGCGCCCACCGCGAGCGCCACGCACAACCCCGCAACGCCCAATCCGACCGCGCCCGGACTCGACCCCGCCATGACGGTCGCCGCGACCATCCCGCTCAACGCAACGAGCGATCCGACAGAAAGATCGATGCCGGACGTGATGATGACGAACGTCCCGCCCACCGCCGCGATGCCGACCACAGACACCTGCACCATGATGTTGGTCAGCGTGCTCGTCGTAAGAAACTCGGGCGATGCAATCGACAACGCAATACAGATGATGACGAGCGCCGCGAACAAAGGTCCGATGCCGCTCCTCAACTGACGGATCACACGGCGCGACAGCGCCTCCGTATCCGAACGATCGGCTGCCGTGGAGGTCATGCGCCTGCTCCTGTCGTTGCCCACTGAATGACCGTTTCCGAATCCGCCTTGTCGCGCGCGATCTCGGTCACGATGCTGCCGCGATACATCACCAGCACGCGATCCGACATGCCCAGCAACTCCGGCAGCTCCGAACTCACCATGACGACCGCCGCGCCCGCGCGCGCCATCGTCACCATGTGCGCGTAGATCTCCGACTTCGCGCCCACGTCGATGCCGCGCGTCGGTTCATCGAGCATGATGACGACCGGACTCGTCGCCGTCGCGCGGCCGAGAATCACCTTCTGCTGATTGCCGCCCGAAAGCGTTCCCGTGATCTGCAACACCGAAGACGCACGCACGCCGAAGCGCGCACTCGCTTCCTGCGCGAGCCTGCGCTTCTTCGCGCGGCTCACGAAGCCGCCGCTCGCCAGCGCCTTGAGGCTCGACAACGCGACGTTCTCTTCGATATTCGCCTCCAGCACCAGCCCTTCGAGCTTGCGATCCTCCGACGTATAGACAAGCCCATGACGCACGCCTTGCGTCGGCGAATGATTGCTGACCTTCTTCCCCTTGACGAGGATCTCGCCGCTCGTCACCGGCAACGCGCCGATGATCGTCTTCAGCAGCTCGGTGCGCCCCGCACCCGCGATGCCCGCAATGCCGACGATCTCGCCCGCGCGCACCGTGAAGCTCGCATTGCGCAGAAGCGGCGCGCTCGCGAGATTGCGCACTTCGAGCACGACCGGACCATACTCGCGCGGCTCCCACGGATAGAACGATTCGAGATTGCGCGCGACCATCGCCTGCACGAGATCGGCTTCGGTCCATGCGGACATCGGGCGCGCGCCGACGGTCGCGCCATCGCGCATCACGACAGCGGAATCCGCAAGCTCGAACACCTCCTCCAGATGATGCGAGATGAAGATGATGCCCATGCCTTCCGCGCGCAAGCGGCGCACGACCGCATACAGATTCTCGATGTCGTGGCTTTGCAGCGCGGCAGTCGGTTCGTCCATCACGAGGATGCGCGCATCGCGTGCAATCGCCTTCGCCACTTCGACGAGTTGCCGCTTGTTCAACGGCAGATCGCCGAGCCGCATCCAGGGCGGCACGTTGTCGAGGCCGACGCGCGCGAGCGCTTCGCGCGCCATCGTGTTCGCCTCGCGCATCATCACGAAGCCGTTGCGCGAAGGCATGCGGCCGAGGAACAGATTTTCCGCGACCGTCATGTCGTTGATGAGCGAAAGCTCCTGATAAATGACGGCCACGCCCGCATCGATTGCCGCATTCGTGCCACGCGCGAGCGGCATGCCGTCGATCTCGATCGTGCCTTCGTCGGGTTCATATGCGCCCGACAACACCTTCACGAGCGACGACTTGCCCGCCCCGTTCTCGCCGACGATCGCCATCACGTGACCCGCCTGCAACTCCAGGCTTACGCCACGCAGCGCCTTCACGCCGGGGAAGCTCTTGACGATGCCCTGCATGCGCAACAACGGCTTCGCCGCGTGCGAAGCCGTGTGCGCGAGTGCTGCCGTTTCGACTGTCATGTCGCGCGTTCCGGTTGGCCTTACTGCTTCACTTCCTCGGACCACAGGCCGTACTTCTTCACTTCGTCCGAATCGATGTTCGACTTGTCGATGAGCATCGTCGGCCACGCATAGTTCGCGGGCACGTCCTTCTTCGCGTTGTAATCCGCGATGAACTGCAGCGACTTCGCCGCCATCTGGATCGGGTTCTGCGAGATCGTCGCATCCTGCTTGCCCGCGCGAATCGCGGACAGCGCCTGCGCGGTGCCGTCCGCGCCGATCACGAGAATGTGCTCCTTGTCGCCCAGCGGCTTGTAGCGGCCCGCATTGTCGATGGCCTTTTCCGCGCCCACCGTGTTGTCATCGTTGGCGCCGAACACCGCATCGATCTGCGGGAATTTCTGCAGGATGCTCGTCATCGCGTTGAGCGACTTCTCCTGGTCGAACGCGCCTTCCTGACGCGCGACGACCTTGATGTTCGGATACTTCGCGATCTCTTCGCTGAAGCCCTTTTCGCGATCCGTCGCGGCGGTCGTGCCGACAAGACCGATCAGGTCGACCACGTTGCCCTTCTCTTCGCCATAGCGCTTCTTCAGTTGCTCGGCGATCCACTTCGCTCCCGTCTGCCCGAGCGCGACGTTATCCGATGCAACGAAGGACGTGACCTTGCCGCCGTCCGAGCCGCGATCGAGCGTGAAGACGGGTATGTTCATCGAGTTGGCTTTCTCGACAGCGGGAATGATCGCCTTCGAATCGATCGGATTCAGCACGAGCGCCGTCACGCCCTGACTCAGCAGATTGATCGCATCGTTGACCTGCTGCTGCGCGTCGCCGTTCGCGTTGGTCTGCACGAGCTCGAAGCCCTGATCCTTCGCGCCGCGCTCCACGCCCGCCTTCAATCCGACGAAAAACGCGTTGTTCAAAGTCGCGATCGAAAAGCCGATCTTCGTCTTGCCGCCCGCCGAGGTTGCGGCCGGCGCACTCGCCGGCGCGCTAGCCGCCGCGTTCGCGCCCGATGCCGCGTTGGTGCTGCTTGTCGACGACGAGTTGTCGCTCTTCGAGCATCCGCTCAACGCGGCCGCCGCGCAGAGCAACGCCGCGCCCGTGGATTTGCCGAACGTTCCCCAACTGTCGAATCTTGCCGAGCTCCAGGCCATGACTGTCTCCGTTGTACGAGTTGTTCAATGCGATTTGTTCTTGCGATGAGGCATCGCTTCCCGTCACGCGCGTATCAGCGATCCTCCGTATTGCGCTTGCCGTATGTCTTGAACTTCTCCAGCACTTCTTCCATCTGTTGATCGGAAAGCAAAGGCGGTGCGCCGATCTGCAACGCCAGCAGATATTGCTTCGCGAGCACTTCCACTTCATGCGCGAGCCACACGGCGCGCGAGAGATCGGTGCCGAGCGCGATCACGCCATGATGCGCGAGCAGACATGCGCGACGCTCGTCCAGCGCGGCAAGCGCGTGATCCGACAATGCCTGGCTGCCGAAGATCGCATAAGGCGCGCAACGTATCGACTTGCCGCCCGCCGCCGCGACCATGTAATGCAGCGCGGGAATGTCGCGGCCATGAATGGCGAGCGCGGTCGCGGCGATCGAATGCGTATGCACGACCGCATGAATATCGTCACGCGCGCGCAGGATGTCGCGATGAATGCGCCATTCCGACGACGGCCGTGCGATACGAAGAATGTCGGCATCGTCGGTAACGTCGAGCGGCAGCCACACGATCTGTTGCTCGTCGAGCTCGCGCGCCGACACGCCGCTCGGCGTGACAAGAAAGCCATCGCGATACCGCGCGCTCACATTGCCCGAGGTGCCCTGATTGATGCCGAGCCGCTCCATTTCGAGCGACGTATCGACGATCGCGCGGCGCAACGCGCTTTCATCGGCCGCGATCATGCGGCGGTCCCCTCTGCGTCGAACAGCGTGCGCAACGAGCGCTCGAACGGCGCGCGCACGATGCCGCGTTCCGTGATGAAGCCGCTGACGAGCGCATGCGGCGTCACGTCGAACGCGGGATTGCGCGCCTGCATCGCATCGGGCGCGATGCGTCGTCCGGCGAGATGCGTGATTTCCTCGGCGTCGCGCTCTTCGATTTCGATGCGCGATCCGCTTGCCGTTTGCAGATCGAGCGTCGATGAAGGACACGCGACATAGAACGGAATGCCGTAGTGATTCGCTGCGATGGCAAGTCCGAGCGTGCCGATCTTGTTGGCGAAATCGCCGTTCGCCGCGACGCGATCCGTCCCGACGATCACGAGATCGACGAGCCCTTGCGACATGATCGATGCGGCCGCGCTATCCATGATGAGCGTGACGTCGACGCCCGCCTGCTGCAGTTCGAACGCGGTAAGCCGCGCGCCTTGCAGAAGCGGACGCGTTTCATCGGCGTAGACCTTGAACGCGAGGCCCGCGCGACGCGCCGCATAGATCGGCGCGGTGGCCGTGCCGATGCCCGTCGTCGCGAGCGCGCCCGCATTGCAGTGCGTGAGCACGCCGATGCCTTCGCGTATCAACGGCATGCCATGCTCGCCGATGCCTTCGCACAGCGCGCGATCTTCATCGTGGATTCGCTTCGCTTCTTCGACGAGCGCCGCGTGAAGCGTCGCGCTATCTTTCGCGTCGATATCGCGTGCGTGACGCAGCATGCGCCGCACGCCCCAGCTCAGGTTCACCGCGGTAGGCCGCGCCGCTTCGAGCCAGTTCGCATGACGTTCCAGCTCCGCGCGATACAGCGCGACGGGAAGCGTCGTCGAATCACGCATCGCGATGCAAAGCCCGTACGCCGCCGCCACGCCGATAGCCGGCGCCCCGCGCACGCGCAACTCGCGGATGGCGCGCCATACCGCTTTCACGTCGGCGATGTTCTCCACGACGATCTCATGCGGCAGACGCGTCTGATCGAGCAGCAGCAGATCGCCGTCGCGCCATTCGATCGTCGGGGGAAGCGTGCTGAACAAGGGCTGCGAAGCCATGAAGTCTCCTGTCACATCGTCGCGGTGTCGCGCTGAATTTCGCGCGCGAGCACCGCAACGTGTTCGATATCGCCGAACGTTGCGCGTCCAACGAGCAACGCTTCCGCGCAACGCAGGCAACGCACTTCGATACGCGCGCGCGCCTCGACATCCGGAATGCGCGTGATCTCCGCCACCTTCGCCATGCCGACGATGCGGCGAATCATCTTGCAGCCCGCGAAGCCCAGCGTATCCGCCAGCAAACGCCGCATGAAATGCGCGCGATACGCGCTGAGCGCGCGGCTTTCCGCTTGCCCGCCGATGAAGCGCCGCTTGCTGCGGCTCTCGTGATCGCGCCACAGTTCGAGGAACTGCGCGCTGAAGCCGGTCCAGATGCGCGTCATCTGTTCGAGCAGCCATTCCTGATACGCGACGGGATCGCGTCCGTCGATGCGGCCGTGCCAGTCGCGCGAGAAATATGCGAGCAGCAGATTCGCGATGAGCGCGCCGACGTCGAAGCCCATCGGTCCATAGAACGCGAACTCCGGATCGATCACGAAGGTTTCGTCTTCGTTGACCATGATCGAGCCGGTATGCAGATCGCCATGCAGCAAGGTCTCGGCGTGATTTATGAACGCCCACTTCATGTCGGCGGCCGCGATGCGCAAAGGCTCGTGCGTTCGCAACCTTTCGATCGCGGCCTTCGGCAAGGCGGGGCTATACATGTTCGACGGATGATCCTCGAACGGATACGTGAAGACGAGATCCTCGGTGATCTTGCATAGCTCCGCGTTGACCGCGGCGCTCGCGGCCTGCTTCTTGATATCGGGCGCGAGAAAGAGATCTGAGCCGTAGAACAGCGTATGCGCGAGATAGCTCGACAGATGATTCGCGAGACGCGGATACGTCGTGCCATCCATCAGACCTTGACGCAGAATGCGATGCGACGCGAGATGCTGCATCACCATCAGAAAGCGCTTGCTGTCGGCGTGATAAACCTTCGGCACATGCTGCGGACACAGCGCGCCGAAGCGCCGCAACGCCGCGACTTCATGCTCCATGCGCTGACATGAAAGCGGCCACGTCTTGCCGACGAGCCGCAGGAACGGCGGCGCCTGCTTGACGACGACACTGCGCTGCGGCGTCTTCGCGTTGGTCACGAAGTACACATAGTTCAGATTGCCATCGCCGACTTCGACGACTTCGAGATCGTCGGGCTCGCCCAGCAACGCGCGCACGTCGGGCACGCCGCCGAGATAGGCAGCGAGTTCCTGCGCGGTGAAAGCTTCAAACTCCATCGGTGTCTCCTCCGATGTTGCCCGTGCGCGCATCCCAGTCAGCGACGCTTGCGCACCAGATCGAACTTGAAGATGCTCGTGTTGTAGTAGTCGTTGCTATAGCAAAGCGGCTCGCCGCTCTGATCGAAATCCACTTCGTCCAGCAGCAGAAACAGACCGAAACCGTCGCCCAGTTCGGGCAGATCGCGCGGCGTGAGAATGGTCGGCTGTATCGACGTATGTGTATGCGACAGCCGCCGTCCCGTGCGCTCGAACATGCCGAAAAGCGATTCGCCCAGATCGCCTTCGGCCGCATCGAACACGCGCTTCGGGATCGTGTCGATGCAATACGCGGCGATGGCGTCGTCCGCGCGCCGCACGCGCTCGATTCGCACGCATGGATCGCCGGGCCTGATCGCGAGCTTTTCCGCGAGACTTTCCGATGCGGCGACGGTGTCCGTGTGGATGCGACTCGTCGATGGCACTGCGCCCACGCTGCGAATCATGTCCGTCACCGACATCAGATCATCGAGTCCGCCGTGCAGCTTCAGCGAAATTTGTCTGATGAAGGTGCCCTTGCCTTGCTGACGCGACAGCAAGCCATGCGAGATCATCTGCGCAACCGCTTCGCGCAAGCTCGACCGTCCGACGCCGAGCAGCTCGCAAAGCTCTATTTCAGTGGGAATCTGGTCGCCGGGCTTGAGCTTGCGCTCGCGGATCATGGCGAGGAGCGACTCCTGGATCTTGTCGCTCATCGATCGCTCGACGCTCAGTCGCATGAGGCTCTCTCGGATGACAGTCCATGAAATATACATCAGACGTCTGATGTTTCCGTAGGGACTTTCCCGAAGCGTTTACTGCTTTATACAAGCGGCTTTCTTTGCGCACGTGCAGCATGAAAAAGCCCGTCGCGCGCAATGCGACGGGCTTTGCGGTGCACGATTTTTCGCCGCTCAGGCGAGCCAGGCGACGTCGATGTAAGGCGCGATGTTTTTCATCGCGCGCTCGACGTAGTCTTCCTTCTCGCCGACGGGCGCGACGTAATGCATCGCACTGCGCGCCGCTTCGACGCCTTCGAACCGCGCGATCACCCACGCCGCGAGATATTGCGATGCGAGGCACCCACCCGCCGTCGCGACATTGCCGTTTGCGACGAACGGCTGATCGAGCGTGCGCACGCCCGCTTCCTCGACCCACGGCTTGGTCGTCAGATCGGTGCAGGCGGGGACGTCCCGAAGAAGTCCGAGCTTCGCGAGGACGAGCGTGCCCGAGCATTGCGCCGCCAGCAACTGACGCGCGGGATCGAGCCTGATGCGCGCCATCAGCGATTGATCCGCGACGACTTCGCGCGTGAGCATGCCGCTGCCGACGATCACGGCATCGGCATGCGCGGCGTCTTCGAGCGTGGCTTGCGCTTTGAGCACGACGCCGTTCATCGAACGCGCTTCGTCCGATGGACATGCAATCGACACCTTCCAGCCAGGCTTTTTCACGCGATTGAGAATGCCGAGCGCGATCAGTGAGTCGAGTTCGTTGAAGCCGTCGAACGTGAGAATGGCGATATGCATGATGTTCTCCTTTCATCGCATGGAACGCATGAGTGCATGCTACGGCGCGAGACGAATACAATCAAACAATTGTCATGGATACATCGGGAATGGGCGCTCATGCCGAAACCACCGCGCTACAAGCAGATCGTCGACAGGTTCGTCGATGACATTCGTTCCGGCCGCCTCAAGCCCGGCACGCGTCTGCCGACGCATCGCGAGCTGGCCGCGCGCGAGCGGCTCGGCATCGTGACCGCGACGCGCGTGTATGCCGAACTGAACGCGATGGGACTCGTCAGCGGCGAAACGGGACGCGGTACGTTCGTGAAGGAAACGACGCTTTCGCGAGCGCTCGGCATCGATCAGGTCGCGATCGCCGCGGACATGGTCGACCTCGACTTCAACTACCCCGCGCTCGCCGGCCAGGCGGAACTGTTGCGCCGTGCGTTGCGGCAGTTGTCATCGGCGGGCGATCTGGAAGCGCTGTTGCGCTATCAGCCGCATGGCGGACGCGCACGCGATCGGGCGACGGTCGCGCGTCATCTCGCGCGCCGTGGTCTCGATGTGAGCGCGGATCGCGTGATGCTCGTCGATGGCGCGCAGCACGGCCTCGCCACGACGGTCATGGCGCTCTTGAAACCCGGCGATGTGGTCGCGGTCGATACGCTGACCTATCCCGGCTTCAAGCTGCTCGCCGACGCGCACCGGATCGAACTCGCGCCGATACGCGCATCGGGCACGGGCCCCGATCCCGACGCGCTCGAGGCGTTGTGCAAGCGGCGCCGCGTGCGCGCGGTCTACACGATGCCGACGCTGCACAATCCGCTCGGCTGGGTGATGACGGCGACGCGGCGCAGGCAACTGGCAGCGCTTGCGCGCAGGCATGGCTTTTTCATCATCGAGGATGCGGCCTATGCCTTTCTCGCCGATGACGCTCCGCCGCCGCTCGCCGCGATCGCGCCGGAACTGACGGTGTACGTATCCGGCTTTTCGAAGAACGTGGCGACGGGACTGCGTGTCGGCTATGTCGTCGCGCCATCCGAATGGGTGCCGAAGATCGAGCGCGCCATCCGCGTGACGACGTGGAACACGCCGGGCGTCATGACGGCCATCGCGTGCGGCTGGCTCGCGGACGGCACGGTCGAGAGACTCGAAGCGGAAAAGCGCGCGGATGCGTCGATGCGCCAGCTCATCGCGGCGCGTGCGTTGGGGCGTTTGAAGCGCGTGACGCATCCGGCGTCGTACTTTCTGTGGCTGCCGATGCCCGAGGAAGTGCGCGCGGATCGCATCGCGGCGGCGCTGATGGAAGAGCGGATTTCGGTATGGACGGCCGAGCCGTTTTGCACGGCGGCGCAGGTGCCGCATGCGCTGCGGCTGGCGCTGGGATCGGTGGATGTGGCGACGTTGGGCGACGCGTTGGGGCGCGTCGCCGAAGTCGTGGCGAGGTATGCGTATTGAACCTGAAGCAACCGCAAAAGCAATAGCGTAATAATCGCCCAATAAACCAATTCGGCGAACCGCATTTTCCGGATAACGAAATAAACTATCCGCCGCGAGGGGTCCTTTCCCGCATCGCAAATCCGAACGCGCGAAAGAAAGCAAGCCGAATTTACCGCCATCCGCCCATCGGCACGGAATTAATACTCACGCAATAAATCCGCGAATGCACAACCGGTCATTTGTCGTACTTATGCCCATAACGGCTTACGATCCAGTCAATAATCCCCGGCATGCCGCCCCGACGCGCTTCATCGGCGGCCCAAGCCTCTAAAAATCTTCTCGAACAGCAAACGATTGCGGCCGTATTTGTGTTCCAATTGAGCGATTAATCCGTCGCAAAAAACCCGATATCTCCGCGACTCGAAGATCGCGAATCCATCGATTGGAAATACCCTATGCGGACTCAATACGAGGCGTCGACACCGGAAAAGAAAATCAAGGCGGAACATACGCGTCAGGCGCATTTCCAGCGATGGTTCGCCACGTTCGCCAGCCTCGCCCATTCGCGGCTCCCGCTTAACGCTTATCTGCAGAAAGTCACTGACACGCTGAGAGAAGTCGCGGGCGTCGCGTCCGCCGTCGTGGAATGGATCGAGGGCGACACGCTCCACTACCGCGCGGCAAGCGGCAAGGCGGCGGCGCACATCGGCGTGCGGCTGCCCACGGCCGGCAGTCTGTCCGGGCTTTGCATCACGCGCCAGCAAGCGCTCATCTGCCGCAATTCGGCGACGGATCATCGCGTCGACCGCGCGGCGTGCAAAGCCGTCGGCGCCGTGTCGATGGTCGTCGCGCCCGTCGTCTACGAAGGCCGCTCGGTCGCCGTGCTGAAGCTCATCTCCGGTGAAGTCGACTATTTCGGACATTCGGACATCAGCATCCTCGATGCGTTTTGCGCGTGCATCGCGGAAACCATCGCGCGCGAGGAGATCGCGCAGGAAAATCGCGCGCTGCTGCGGGAGAAAGCCAGCGTCGCCGCGGATCTCTCCGTCGAGTCGTCGCTGCGCATCGAATACGAGAAGAAGCTCGCCGACGCCCTGCGCCGCCGTCAGACCGTGCTCGACAACGCGCACGTCGCATTCGTATCGATGGACGAAGCCGGCATGGTCGTCGAATGGAACGAGGCCGCGAGCGTGCTTTTCGGCTGGAAACATCGCGAAGTCGCGGGCCGGGAACTCGCGTCGTTCATCGTGCCGGAACGCTTTCGCGACGCACACCGCACGGGCCTCACGCGCTATCTCGCGACGGGCGAGGCGCGCATCATCAACACGCGCGTCGAGTTGCCCGCGCTGCGCCGCGACGGCACCGAGTTCGCCGCCGAGCTGACGATCAGCGAAGTCTGGTACGAAGGCCAGCGCCAGTTCGCGTGCTTCGTGCACGACATCACCGACCGGCACGTCGCGAACGAGGCGAACGAACGGCTGCGCCTGCTCATCGATTCGGTGAGCGACTACGCGATCTGCATGCTCGACCAGAACGGCTACGTGCGCTCGTGGAACGAAGGCGCGCGCGAGATCTACGGCTTCACGGCGGCCGAAGCGATCGGCCGGCATTTCGCGCTTTTCTACACCTCGGACGAACACGGCCGCGACCGTCCGACCGACGATCTCGCGCTCGCCGCGAAGCGCGGCCGCGTCGAACACGAGGACTGGCACGTTCGCAAGGACGGCACCGAGTTCTGGGCGCACGTCATGCTGAGCGCGCTGCCCAACAAGAACGGCGGCGCGCAAGGCTTCGTCAAGATCACGCGCGACATGACCGCGCGGCGGCGTCTCGAAGAACTCGAAGCGTCGAGCCGGCGCATGAACGAGTTCCTCGCGCTGCTCGGCCACGAGTTGCGCAATCCGCTCGCGCCGATCCGCAACGCGGTCAGCATCCTCAAGCTGAAATCGTCCGACGACGCCGACGTGATCCGCAGCCGTCAGATCGTCGACCGCCAGCTCGCGCATCTGACGAAGCTCGTCGACGATCTGCTCGAAGCGGGGCGCGTCAGCTCGGGCAAGATCCGTCTTTCGACGGACATCGTCGATATCGCGGATGTCGTGCACCTGAGCGTCGAGGCGAGCCAGCCATCGTTCGACGAGCGCGGACAGCGCATCGACATTCAGGACAGCGGCCAGCCGCTTTTCGTCAACGGCGATCCGACGCGGCTCGTGCAGGCGCTCAACAATCTGCTCAACAACGCGTCGAAATTCAGCCCGCACGGCTCGACCATCACGCTCGAAGTCGGCCCGCGCGGGGGCACGGTGCTGGTGCGCGTCATCGACGAAGGCCGCGGCATCTCGCCCGAAGCGCTCGGCACGGTGTTCGATCTGTTCGTGCAGGAGCATCCGCCGGGCGCGCATGCCGACGAAGGCGGGCTCGGCATCGGCCTCACGCTCGTGCGCGCCATCGCGGAACTGCACGGCGGCCACGTCGAGGCGAAAAGCGGCGGCGCCGGACGAGGCAGCGCGTTCTCGCTGTGGCTGCCGCTCGCCGAGCCGCCCGCGCGCGGAACGCCTGCGAGCGGCACGCCGGCCGCTACGGCGGGACGTCAGCTCGATGTGCTCGTCGTCGACGACAATCGCGATTCCGCCGACAGCATGACGCTGCTCGTCGACATGCTCGGCCACAACGCGCGCGCCGCCTACGACGGGTCGCACGCGCTCGAATCGTTCGAAGCGGCGCGGCCGCAGGTCGTGCTGCTCGATCTGTCGATGCCCGGCCTGACGGGTTTCGACGTGATCCGCCGCATGCGTGACGATGGCAAGCACGTCATCGTCGCGGCGATGACGGGCCTCGGCTCCGACGAGGACATGGCCCGCACGCGCGCCGCCGGTTTCGACGCGCATCTCGTCAAGCCGGTAGATCTTCCGGAGCTGGAGCGCGTGCTGGCGCTGGCGGGGCGCGTCTGACGCGTTGCGGCGCGCCCGGCAGGGCGCGCGCGCGCGCGGGCGTTTTCGTCAGCCGATATGGCAGCTTCAGCACAGGCCAGAACCTGCCGTTCGCATCGCGCGCGGACGAGAGCACGTCGGCGAGGAAATCGCTGTCGTCGAGAAATTCGTCGACGCGCATCGCCGGCGCGGCGCCCGCGATTGCCCTCGCCGCCGTCGCTTTCGGCCGAACGGCGGATTGCTTTCGCGCGGTCATCCGGTCGGCGCGACCGGGCTCGCGCAGATCGTCGAGTTGACGCAGCAGTTGCGCGGCCGGGCGGGCGCGCGGCAACGGCCAGACGCGAAAGTCGCGCTCGCCGAGCATAACGGCGGTCAGCTCGCAGGCGATTCCGCCGTCGCGCTGGTCACGATTCTTTCGACGTAACCTGCGCCGTCTCCACCGTCACATTCCCCCGCTCTTCGAAGCGCGCGAGCACCGGCGCTTCGGCCCATGCATCTGTGACGAGCGTCCAGTTGCGTTCCAGCGGCGTCCAGTGCTGCTGATTCGCGCGCTCCAGCTTGTTCGACGTGACGAGCACGAACACGCCCGCCGCCTGGCCCGCGATGCATTCCTTCAGAAACGCCTGCTCCGCCGTCGCCTCGCACAGCCCGCGGCCCGCGACGACACCATCCGCGCCGAGAAACGCCTTGTCGAACGTGACGCGCGTGAGCGCCACCTGCGCGATCGGTCCGAGCGTGCTCATGCTCGATGGCCGCACGTCGCCGCCGATCAGCGTCACGCGCACATCCGCCGCCGCGAGCGTGTTCACCGCCAGCAGATTGTTCGTCACGACGTGAATCTCGGTGCGCCCGGCGAGGCAGCGCGCGAGCGCGGCGGTCGTCGTGCCGCCGTCGAGAAAGATCGTGTCGCCGTCCTGAACGTGACGCGCCGCCGCGCGCGCGATCGCTTCCTTCTGCTCGCGATAGCTCTCGCGCCGCGTATCGAGCGATTCTTCCGGCTCGTGCATCCCGACCGACGCCGCGCCGCCATACGTGCGCACGATGCGTCGTTCGTCGGCGAGCGCGCGCAGGTCGCGGCGCACCGTCGCCTCCGACATGCCGAAGTGCTCGCACAGCGCGGCGACATCGTTCATGCCGGAGAGCACGGCCTTCAACATGGCTTCGCGGCGTTTCTCGACTTTCATCCTGTTCCTTTCTTTTGACGGTTCTGGCGGCGACGCACAGTGTAGCGAACCGGCCGGGTCCGTCAAATGCTCGCGGTTCGTGTCGAGCGCACGGCCGATATTTTGATCGATTTGGTCATTCGAACAGTCGGAATGATCGACATCGATCAGAGTAAACGCCTAGAACGACCAAATTGCGCAAAACCGACGGGAGGACTACACTGCGCTTTGATCGATTCGATCAATCGATGATCGAATCGGACAAAGACCACTCAGGAGACTTCATGGCTCAACTTCACATCAAGCGCGCCGTCGAGCGCGTTCCTGGCGGGATGATGATCGTCCCGTTGCTCATCGGCTCGCTGATCGCGACGTTCATGCCGGGCATGCCGAAGTTCTTCGGCTCGTTCACGAACGCGCTCTTCACCGGCGCGCTGCCGATTCTCGCGGTGTTCTACGTATGCATGGGCGCCAGCATCGACGTGAAGGCGACGCCTTATCTGCTGAAGAAAGGCGGCGCGCTGTTCGTGACCAAGGTCGGCACGGCAATCATCGCGGGCATCGTGCTCGGGCATTTCCTGGGCGAGCAGCCGATTTCATCGGGACTGTTCGCGGGCATTTCGACGCTCGCCGTCGTCGCCGCGATGAACGACACCAACGGCGGCCTCTACATGGCGCTGATGGGCCAGTACGGCCGCTCGGAAGACGTGGGCGCGTACACGATCATGTCGCTCGAATCGGGCCCGTTCCTGACGATGGTCACGCTCGGCGTCGCCGGTTTGTCCGCGTTTCCGTGGCCGACGCTCGTCGGCAGCATTCTGCCGCTCGCGGTCGGCATGCTGCTCGGCAATCTCGATCGCGAGATGCGCGAGTTTCTCGGCCGCGCCGTCCCGGTGATGATTCCGTTCTTCGCGCTGGCGCTCGGCGCGAGCCTCGATCTGCACAAGGTCTGGCAAGCCGGTTTGCTCGGCATCGGACTGGGTTTCGCGGTCGTCATCGTGACGGGCATTCCGCTCTATTTCGCGGATCGTCTGACGGGCGGCACGGGCGTGGCGGGCGCGGCGGCAGCGAACACCGCGGGCAACGCGGCGGCCGTTCCGGCGCTGATCGCGGCGGCGAATCCGGTGTACAACGAGGCGGCCAAGTCGGCGACGCTGCTCGTCGCGGCGTGCGTCGTCGTGACGGCGATCGTGTCGCCGATATTGACCGCATCCATCGCGAAACGCGTGAACGCTCGGCGCGATGCGGGTTCGTCCGCGAAGGCTCGGGGGGCCACGCAATGAAGAGTTTGCTGATCGTCGCCGACGATCTGTCGGGCGCGGCCGATTGCGCGATCGCGTTCGCGGCGGCGGGCCGCAAGACGGTCGTGTCGCTCGACGCGGGCGCATCGGACGCGAACGCGACCGTCGTCGCCGCCGACACCG
>NZ_JFHD01000027.1 GCF_000698575.1 Caballeronia zhejiangensis | reverse complement strand
CGCCTACGCCCTTCGGGCTAGATGGTTTTCACGCCCTTAACCCCTCGAGATCCCTGTCCTTAACAGGCCAGAAATCTCGATACACAATACGCACCCCCTAACGGGGTGCAGAAGCTCGATTTCCTCGTGCTTATACGGCGTATGACACTAGATTCTCCCTATAGCGTTTTTATAGGAATTTGCAGGAGAGCTATGTGTCTGCTAACTTGATACCTATAGACAATACTATAGGTCAGAAGAATGAGTTATTCTAAGTTCTTGGTGCTAGGCGATTGCGCATGAGCACAGGCAAATCCATCCCGGTCTGGTTCGCGGAGGAAGATCGCCGCAGGGTTGAGGAGGCCGCCGCACTGGCGGGCTGCAAGCACCTGTCGAAATACATCCGCGACAAGGCATTGAGTCGCGAGAGTCAGCGTGAAGCCGCCCGCGACAGCGTGGAGGCGTGGGCCGAGCACCAAGAACTTGTTGGCCGACTGGCCGAGATTGAGCGTAGCCAAAAAACGGCGCAAGCGTTGCTGGCAATGCTGATCTTTCTGATGCGCAAGAAGGCGACAACCGGCGAGTTCAACGAGTTGGTCGTCGCATGCGAAAAGGCCGGTATGCCGGCGGAATTGCTCGCCGCCTCATCTCCGGAACTCGCTTCCCTGATCGCCCGTTTTACGGAGGATCCGTGATGTCAGAACCGACCATCGACGCCGAAATTTACGCCGCCCTCGACGCGTCAAGCACGAGCTACTGGCTGCGCGACGCACAGACGTTGGCCAAGTGGCTAGCCCGGCGATGCGACGCAGCCATAGGCACGGCGAGGGAGTAGGCGATGCAGAAACATGAAGCCGAGAACGCCACGCTGCTCTTTGGCATCAGCTTACCCGTTGCCGGCTGGCTCGCCGGCGCGTATGTCGCGAACGTCCCGCTGCGCCCGCTCCCGGAAGCGCTCACCGCTGCGCTGCATGTGACCCCGCACAGCCCCCTTATTGCAAGTGGGGTCGTGCTCGGTCTCGGCCTTGCGGCCACGACCGCGTATTTGCTGCACGAGTATGGCGACGACGGATTCCGCGGCGCACGGTATCACCGGTGGCTGCGCGGCGCACGCATGGCGAACTGGCACCGTGTCAAGCATCAGGTCAAAGCCGCGAACCGACGGGAAAATCGCCGCCTCCGCGCCGAGCGTAAGAGGACAGCGAAGATGGGGCGAAACCCGGGGGCGGCAGACTTGCCGCCCATCATGGTCGGCCGAATGCCCATGCCGCTACACCTTGAGAATCGGAATACGCTGATTTGCGCGACCATCGGCGCAGGTAAATCGGTCGCGATGGAAAGCATGATCGCATCGGCCGTGAAGCGCCGCGACAAGATGGCCGTGGTGGATCCGAACGGCACGTTCTATTCGAAGTTCAGCTTTCCTGGCGACACGATTCTCAACCCGTTTGACCAACGTTCAGCTGGCTGGACCCTCTTCAACGAGATCCGGGGCGTACATGACTTCGACCGAATGGCGCGAAGTATCATCCCCCCGCAGCTTGATCCAACCGACGAGCAGTGGTGCGCGTATACGCGCGACGTGCTCGCCGACACCATGCGCAAGCTGGTCGAAACGAACAACCCAGACCAGGACGCGTTGGTCAATCTCCTCGTGCGCGAGGATGGCGAGGTGATTCAAGCGTTCCTCGCGAATACCGACTCGCAGGGGTATTTCCGCGAGAACGCGGAGAAGGCCGTCGCCTCGATCCAGTTCATGATGAACAAGTATGTGCGGCCGCTTCGGTTCATGTCCAAGGGCGAATTCTCGCTCTACAAGTGGGTGCATGACCCAAACGCGGGCAACCTGTTCATCACGTGGCGCGAGGACATGCGCACAACGCAGCGTCCGCTCGTGGCGACGTGGATCGACACGATCTGCGCCACCATCATGAGCATCCCGGAAAGCGCAGCGCCGCTCGCCCGCCGGCTTTGGCTTTTCCTCGACGAGCTGGAGTCGCTCGGCAAGCTCGAATCCTTCGTGCCGGCCGCGACGAAAGGACGGAAACACGGTCTGCGCATGGCGGCCTCAATTCAGGACTGGGCGCAACTGGACGAAACCTACGGCCGGGACGCCGCGCGCACCTTGCTCGGGTGCTTTCGCAATTACCTCATTTTCGGCGGGTCGAACGCACTCAATACTGATAAGGCGAGCGAGATTCTGGGCAAGCATCAGGTCGAGCGAATTCAGATCACGACGAATGCAGGCGGTGGCGGCGGGGGAGGGCGTAGCCGCAACCTTGTCACGAGCCCGCCGGAACCCGTCGTGATGGATTCGGAAATTTCGTTCCTGAAGGATCTGGAAGGCTACGTCATGTTTGGCGAGGATTTCCCCATCGCCAAAATCAAGCTGCCCTACGTCAAGTATCCGCGTCGAGCCGCGGCAATCGAGGTCAAGTGATGGAGGCGCGGCCATGCTCAACGTGACGCCCATTCGCGGCAACAACCAGTACGCGGCCGCGCATTATTTCTCAGCCGCCGATGACTATTACGCGAAGGAAAACCCCGGCGAGTGGCAGGGTGAGGGCGCGCGACACCTCGGGCTCACCGGGCCAATTGAACAGGCGCAGCTCTCGCGCCTCTTGGACGGCCAGCTTCCCAACGGCGAGCGCATCCAGACGACGTTCGACCCGATCGACAACAAAAAGCGCATGGGGCTCGACCTCACGTTCTCGGCGCCAAAATCGGTCTCGATGCAAGCGCTCGTGGCCGGCGACCGTGAAGTGATAGCTGCGCACGACTGCGCCGTGACCCGCGCGCTCGAACAGGTCGAGCAACTCGCCGAGGCTCGCAAGAAGATCAAGGGCAAAAGCTACCGCGAGCGCACCGGCAACATGGTCATCGCCAAGTTTCGGCACGAGATGAGTCGGGCGAAAGATCCGCAACTGCACACGCATTCGGTCGTGATGAACATGACGCGGCGCGCCGACGGTGCATGGCGGGCGCTCTCGAACGAGGACATCTTTCGGGTACAGCACGAGGTCGATGCAATCTATAAGGCCGAGCTGGCGACGGGCCTCCAGGCGATTGGCTACTCGATCCGACTCGTCGACGATAAGGGTAACTTCGAACTAGCCCATGTCAGCCGCGACCAGATCGAGGCGTTTTCCGCCCGTAGCCGCGTGATCGAAGAAGCCCTTGCGATCGAGGGTAAGACGCGGGCGAGCGCAACCACGCTCGAAAAACAGGTGATCGCGCTTGCCACCCGGCCGCGCAAGGACGAATCCGATCGCGAGATCGTCAAGCAATACTGGGTTGAGAAAAGCCGCGAACTCGGCATCGACTACGGCCCGCACTCGCATCTCGACGGACGGACGTATGAGGCGAGCGGCGGGCGAAAGCGCCGAGGGCGAGTAGACGGCGGCAAGACGGGCGACGGGGCGGGCAGCAGGTTGAGCAACAGCATCGACGCCCGCGGCGGGAACAACGCCGAGGCCGGCGAGCACGATCGCGTCGCCGCAACGAGTTTGCCGGCGGGTCTGACGCCCGCGCAGGCGGTCGTGCAGTACGCCATCAATCACCTGACCGAGCGTGAGGCCGTTGTCCGTGAGAGCGCGCTGACGGCGACGGCATTACGCCGCTCAGTCGGATTGGCCGGTCCGGACGGCGTGCGCGCGGAAATCAAACGCCTGGTCGGACGGGGGGCGCTGATCGAGGCGGTCCCCGCGTATCGGATGGCGGATCGGAAGGACGGGCCCGCGCTCTCGGTCGCCGGTTGGAAAAGCTATCTGCAGGAGCTGAAGTCCTGGTCGAACAAGCAGACGCAGCAGTACGTCACCAACGCGATCAAGCAAGGCTCACTCGTGCCGGCCGAGAAGCGTTACACGACGCAACAGGCGCTTGCCCGTGAGAAGGCGGTTCTCGCCATCGAGCGCACCGGACGCGGAGCGGTCGCGCCGATTTTGACGGCCGCCGCCGTCCGGACCGCGCTCGAACACTCTACGCTGAACACCGGTCAGCGTTCAGCGGTGGAAACGATCGTCGCCACGAGCAATCGATTCGTGGGTATCCAGGGCGACGCCGGCACCGGGAAAACCTATACCGTCAATCAGGCTGTCACCCTCATCAAGCAGGCGTCGGCCGTCAGCGAAGGCTATCGCACGGTCGCGCTCGCCCCTTATGGAAATCAGGTCAAAGCGCTTAAGAACGAGGGGCTGGAAGCGCACACGCTCGCGAGCTTTCTTTGGTCCAAGGAGAAGCCCGTCGACTGCAAGACGATCATCGTTCTTGACGAGTCGGGCGTCGTCGGCGCTCGCCAGATGGAGCAGCTCATGCGCACGGTTGAGCGGGCCGGCGCGCGCATGGTCTTGATCGGCGACACCAAACAGACCGAGGCCATTGAAGCCGGCAAGCCGTTCGCCCAGCTTCAATACGATGGCATGCAGACCACGCGCATCAGCGAAATCCAGCGTCAAAAAGATCATGAACTGAAGACGGCCGTTGGGCACGCGGCCGAAGGCCACGTCGCGCAGTCGCTCGCCCATCTCAAACACGTTGAGGAACTGAAAGAGCCGACAGAGCGGCACCGTGCGATCGTGAACGACTTTGTCGCTCTCACCGAAGCTGAGCGCCGCGGCACGCTGATCGTCGCCGGCACCAACGAGGCGCGCCGCGAGATCAATCGAATGGTGCGCGAGTCATTGGCACTGGCTGGCAACGGGCGTGAGTTTGATACGTTGACACGTGTGGACTTGACGCAGGCGCAGCGCCGGTTTGCGCCAAGCTATCAGTCGGGCATGGTCATCCAGCCGGAGAAGGACTATCAAAAAGCCGGGCTGATGCGAGGCGAGATGTACCGCGTCAAGGAGGCGTTGCCCGGCAATGCGCTCGTTTTGGCGCGGCAGGATGGCACCACTGCGACGATCAATCCACGCAAAGTGACGCAGCTCAGCGTCTACCGACTGGAGCGCGCCGAGCTGTCTGTCGGCGACATTGTGCGGATTAACCGCAACGATGCCGATCGCGACCTCACAAACGGCGACCGTATGCGTGTCGCCGGCGTTGTTTGGGGCGTCAGTGGCGTCAGCGGCATCGTCCGGCTCGAGTCGGTCGAGCAGCGGGACGGCCGGCCGGTCCGGTCGCTCGAGTTGCCGACCCACCGGCCGCTTCACCTCGAGCACGCCTATGCCTCCACTGTCCACAGTTCGCAGGGGCTAACGAACGACCGCACGCTAATCGCGCTCGATACCAAGAGTCGCACGACGTCGATGAACTTATACTACGTCGCCATCAGCCGCGCGCGGTACGAGGCACGCGTCTACACGGATTCGGTCAAAGCGCTACCCGCCGCTATTGCGCGCCGCTTCGACAAGACGACGGCGCTGGCGATCCAGCGCGAACGCGAACTGAAACGCCGCGGAGGCGGCATGCAGCCGAAGGGCGCAGCAGAGGGCTCGCAAGCGGTGCAGCGCCAACCGCTCGAAGCCCAACGCAGGCAGCCAGCCAACGGCTGCAAGCCCACGGACTACGGTCGCTTCAGCTAAGTTTCTTTCCGCAACGAACAACCACTTACGGAAGGCCGTCTTGGGCAGCGTCCGCTAATCCTTCGATCGGTTAAATGGTATCCCTACCACGTCGTCAAGCTGCCGCGAGATCCGGTGCGCAGATTATCGCAACGGCACCAACCACGAAAATCGCAATCCAACGGTTCGGCTCCGGCCAGCTGGCCAAGCGAATCAATACCGTCGTCGCAAAAGACAGCAGCAGATAAGTGACCACAAAGAGGGCGATCACATCAGCAAGACAGACAAGGAACGGTCGGGTCATCGAAGGTGCTCCTTTTGTGAGTAGGCCGCGCGATGCGTCGGCCTTCTGTTGTTCGGTCAGCAACGCATGCGGCGAAACTCGTCATTGATCGGCGGTTGAGCGCCACTACCAACGCACGCGCTGCTGCCGCGTATTGTCGATAAACACGTCGATGGCGCGCGGATTCTGCGCGGGCTGCCAGACCACTTTGTCAAACACGTTTACGGTGTAGCTCTCTTCATAGCTGCCCGCGGTGTACGAACCAATCGATTGACCGACACACGCCCTAGCCCCCGAGGTATAGCTGTAGTTACTGGGCGACTCAGACACTTGCGGTGGCTCGCTCAGTGTGTAGGACCCGTCACCTCCCCACCATCCCGGCTTATTTCCGCCCGATCTCCTCTGTCCCTGCACGACATACGCGCCATGCTCGGCGGGTCGCAGCGTCGCCGGGCAAGGGTCGTAGGGGTCAGAGACTTGATGGGCGTAGCTCGAACCATCATTGCCGTCAGCACGATCGCACGTCGGGAACGGCCGCCCTCGGCCGAGATCGTGATAGAGCTGGTCGATGGGGGGCACGCATTCGCCGACGCCTTTAGGGCCGCCATTTGATGCAGGGTTCGCCAGGCATAGCAGCACCTTGCATCCGTAGTCCGACGCGTGCGCCGACAGGGACGCGCTGATAATGAACAAGGCAACGAGGACATCTTTCATCGCTTCTTCTCCTGAAAGCGCTTTTCTCATATGCGAGAGAAACGTCAATCCACAAACTGCACGAATGGCGCAGCTTGTTGCGTAGTCGATGACGGCGCCCGCTGGTCGGATATGGGACGCGCCTCACGGCGGGCCGGCGCGGCGACAGGACGAGCGGAAGTCGCCGCGGCCGCCGGGCCATCCGTCGGCGTTGCGAGCTTCACCTTGACCGCCGACTCTCTGGCGGCGTCGGCAGAGGGCGGTTCGGAAGCTTGGCCATCCTGTTTTCGATCATCTGCAAAAAACACCCATTGCGACGGCGCTGCCGCGGACTTCGCTGGTTTGGAGATCCCTGCCGGTCGAACGGTAACGCTGGCATCTGCGCTATTCGGTATCACCGCCGGCACAACGGGAATTGGCTCTGCTATTTCTGTCGCGTTCGCGACAACCTTCTGCACGTAGCTCCGTTGACCGACGCCATCCGGCTTGAAACCCCGCGTAAAGTTGCCCGAGTAGTAGCAACTGAACGCAGCGCGCAAGGCTTGCTGATCCACGGGAATCCGCGCTCTTGCACGCTGGTAGCAATCTTTGAGAATCGCGCTGCCGGCCTTGAGGTTGCGGCACGGCTCGAATACTGTCTCGTAGCGCTCGCCGTACTTCGCAAGGTTGTAGCGATTGACCTGGCCGAGCCCCATCGAGAAATTGAACCCCTGTCGCTCGAGCTCACGGGCCGTCGCGACGGCTTCCGTCAAGTTGCGCGGCTGACGCTCGAGCCGGCCGCCCACGACACCAATCGCGTAGGGATTGCCCCCCGACTCGGTGCTCACAACGCCCTTGAGTGTGGTTGGATGAACGCCCGGGGCGCACTCGGCGGCCAGCTTGCTAAAGGGCAGGGGAGGCGCAGACGTTTGGGCGCAGGCGGAGGGAGGAATCGCGACCAACAGCCCGGCCGCTGCGAACACCGCTACCATGTCACGCGCCCGCATAGAGGATCTCCGATATGTAGCGGCCATTGCGCTCGGTGTATTTCCACTGCACAACGACGTCAATACGCCTTTTAACGCGCTCAATGATCTGCTCGCGCGTCATCGACGTGTGGCCGTCCATCAGTTCCCCAAAACGATCGTACATCTCGGCCGGTGAATCCGTGTGAATTGTCGTGAGCGATCCTTTGTGGCCCGTGTTGAGCATATTCATGAACTCGACTGCTTCCTGGCCCCGAATCTCGCCCATAATGACCCGGTCAGGCGTGAGCCGCATGCAGGAGCGAAGCAAGGTGGTAGGCGTCACGGCCGCTTGTCCCGATGCTTGATGACGGGCATAGGAAAGTCGGACGCAGTTCGGTTGCGCCGGCTCGATTTCCCGAGAATCTTCGATCGTGACGATGCGTTCGTGCGCGGGTATTTCCTGTACCAACGCATTAAGGCATGTCGTTTTGCCACAATACGTCCCGGCCGAAATGACGATGTTCTTATGCGCCACGACCGCGCCGCGCAAGAACTCGTCCCATTGCTTTGACCGATACATCTCCTGTAGTCGTGCATCGGAGTAGGGTTCCTCGATCACGTCGCCATTCACGAATCGGAACGCGCCCTGTTCCTGGTACTTCGGCAGACTCATCCGAACAAGCGACTGTTTACGAATCGTCATCGCGATCGTCCCTTCCGGCACGACAGGCGGCAGGATCATCTCGGCCCGATATGTTCCGCGCTCGAAATCGGGAATGTCGTCATCAAGATTCACTGGGATTTCGGCCGAGAGAATCGGACTTTCCCGGTCGACTTCGAGGCTCTTGAAAGAGGCGGTGACGTCGGCCAGCGACGACAGCAGTTGGTACGTCAGTCCCGGCACTTGGACTCTCTCTGCGTAGTAAGCGTCTTTCCTTCGGAGCCACAGCTCTCCGGGCTTATTGACCTGGATCTCGGTGACTTGCTTGTCATCAAGATAGTTGGCCAGCAACGAGAGCTTGGCCCGGAAGGAGGCAATCTGCGACATGGGTGCCCCTCACTGAATGAACGTCACACCGTCGCCGTGCTTCGCCGCGTCGATCTCATCCTTGTAAATGGAGGTGAAGTCCACATCCTTGTTCACGTAGATGCGGACACGGGAGCCTGCTGGCACCGTGACTGTCGGTTGGATGTTGATGTAGGGCGAAAGCACTTGTTGTGAGGACTGCGCCGCGGCCTGCTGCACCGACTGCCGGTATTGCGAGGCGGAGTTGTATTGATCACCCGAACCCACCCCCACATTCGATGCGCCTGCACCGATGACCGACAGCAACGCCGACATGCCAAAGATCTCGGCAAAATGCGTATCGACGATACCGCCCATACCCGCCGTCCCGAGCTGGTCGCCGCCGGGGCTGTCGATTGCCACCTGTACGCCGTCCGGCCGACGCAGCGTGTTCCACACGACGAACAGGCGATCTTGGCCTTTGCGTAGCTCCGCGTTGTATGTGCCGCACACGCGCGAGCCCCATGGAATTAGCTTAAGCCGGCCTTGTGCGCCGTAAACATCGCGTTGTATGAGTGCGCACAACTGGCCCGGCAGATCGGAGATCGCACGAGGCTCCAGTACCGCCTCGATGAACTCGCCCTGCAAGACCTTGTACGGGAGATTGTCGATCCGGCTCGCCGTGTTTATCGGGACGCCGTTACCGCTCACCGCGCGTGCGAAGCGCGAATTGGCATCTTGCGGGCCCTGGTCGCCCAAGCCACCCCCGAGCATCCCGGCGTTCTGTCGCGGCTGACCGCCCATGTCTGACCCGGCTTGCGGCTGGCCGCCCGCCGCCTGATTCGTGCTGTTTGGCGGGATGATGGCCGACTTCATGCGAGCTTCCAGTAAGCGCCGCGCTTGCTCGCGACGCTGCATTTCCATCTGCTCGCGCTGAGCCTTCATCGGGTCATCGGCCTGCACGGCGCTCGCCGGTGTTGCGGCCGGTGCGGACCCCGCCGCCCGAACACTCGCCGGCTCCTGATCTTTGAGTTTTGGCACGGGCTTGCGATCCGGGATCGAAATATCGCTGCCGGCCGCCGACTTGACTGCGTCATTGCCACTATGCTTAACAAGCCACACCACCGCGATGGCGGCCGCCGCGATCGTGGCGATGGCAACGCCGCCGAGCCGTTTCTTGCGGTTGTCGGCCACCATTGAGGCATTCGCCTGCTTTTCCCACTCTCGAACGGCCGCTTCGCGGTCATCGGGAGCGTTGCCGTTCGGATTTACCATATCAATGCCCCTCAGCGTTTCGCGCTGAAGCGGCGCTTACCTCAGCGCGTCGATAAGGATTCGCGTTGTTTTGCACGCACAGGTAGGCATTGCCGTTACGCAGCGTAAAGAGGCTCGCCGTGCGCTTGACGACCATGTACGGGCCTTCCCTGCGCGGACTTACGGCGGACTCTGTGCCATCTGGGCCCACGGTATAGAACGACGGAATCTCAGCGTTATGGTCGAACAGGAAGTAGGTGAACTGCCCATCATCAAAGGCGCGTTTTAGTGGAATCGCGGTTTTGTCGCCCGACACGCCGTAGTCAATGTTCAGCCGCGCAGGATCAATCCCACTACTCGTGTTTGCGTCCGAGCGGCTGGTGCCTGCGTAGCCGTTCACGTTCGAGTTCGGGTAGATGAAGCGCACGAGAAACGTCTGCGTCGTGCGTGCCTTCGAGCTGGTGAGCTTGAAGTAATAGGTGCGCTTATCGGTAATGACGGTCAGGTTCGTCGCCGCATTCGGCTCGACCGGTTTGATGAACAGGCGATTTTGGTAAGGCACCGTCTGCCAGGCAATCGAGTCACCCAGCGTGACGACCTTGACCGTCTCGTCGTTGGCAAACTCGATGGAGGTTTGGTAACCATACGTGCCGACCACCTCGTATACCTGATTCGGGTCATACGGCACCTGCTTGACTCGATCATCTGTCACAAGCGGGTGTGGCAATTTGGCCGCGAGTGCTGGCGCAGGAATCAACGAGATCGTCGTGCCACCGATGACGGCGAAAGCAATGCTGACGGCTTTGAAGTTCATGGTCTGATTCCTCGCGCGGAGCGTGTTACTGGCGGCTCAGCTCTTGATCCTTTCGATATGCGGTTGTGGCGTAACCAAGGGCGTTTTCCCAGCGGTCGCCCAATGCGAGCGGTTTAAACGTGAAGGTGTAACGGACGAGCGCCGTGTAGTAGTCGATCTTCGGCGGGCTGCCCGGCTTCTCCGTAATTGATTGGAACGAAACCTGATAGGCATCCTTGCCGAGCGACGTAATGCCGGTGATCTTCGGGTAGCGACGGCCACCCTGGCCGAGTTGGTAGTAGGGGTTGTTCGCGTTGTCGGCGCTGGTTTCCGCGTCATACTGAGTGGCGATCGATTGCGTCGAATGCAGCCGACACAGATCAGCGAAGCGCTGCCGCCAGTCCGGGTCGAACGTGTTGCAGTACATGATGAAGTCGTACACCTGGCTCTGAACGAAGCTCTCCTGCCCGGATATCGCTTCCTTGTTGACAACCTGTTGTTTCACAACGTGACCATTCGCGTCGAGCACCGAGACAACAGGAATGACGGTGTGAATGTTGGCGAGCACGGTGATTGCGCTTGCCATGCCGCCGATTACGAACAGCAGCAATCCGATGAAAAGGTACGCACGGTTGCGCTCCTGTTTGAGCTTGTTCGAGCCGCCCAGCTGCGTACGGCGCGTCGACTCGTCGCCCGCGAAGGTCCCTTTTCCGAGAGATTTCATTTCCCTGCTCCTTTCGCGAGCACCATGCGGGCGACCATCACCAGGGCGCCTGTGGACGACGACGCTCCTCCCGCCAACGCAGACGCCCAGCCTCTGACTCCCAACATGAACAAGATCAACACGCCTTCCACGATGACGAGCTGCGCAGTTTGCTCGCTGGTCGCCAATCCATCGGATTGCGCCACCTTGCCCGCTGTGTCGATAGCGTCACCAAACGCGAGGAAGCCGAAGCGAACGATCGCAATCACGAGGATGTACATCAAGCAGAAGGTCAGCATCTTGCTCACCCAATTGATGAACCATTGCCGCGTTTCGGGAAACATGAGAAAGCCGATAAACAGCGGGCAGAGCACCATCGTGATCGCGAGTCCAAACTTGGCTATCGTCATGTACACGAGTGCGAGGACGAACAGAACGCAGTTCATGACGAACAAGAGAATGCCGTCGCAGATCATCGCGAACTGATAAAAGTCGACAGAGCGAAGCCGCTCTGACACTGCTTCCACGTTATTCCAGAGTGCGTCCAGCATTTGCGCCGTTGGCTTGCCGGCCATGACCGTTGCAGCTGCGCCCTCCATAAACGACACGAACGCAGAATAGAGCGCCTGCGCCAGGCCGCCCCAATTGAGCGTCCCAAAAACAGCTACGGTCATGACGGCTTTCGCCAAGAGGTCTCTCCACTGGATCGAGGCGTACCCCGCGTATACTTTGTAACCAAACAGGGCCCAGTAGAGCACGGCTGCGAAGTAGATCGGCGCTGAGATCGCCCCCGCAATGGCCGGATACGTTTGCGACAAGAATGACTGGGTAACGCCGTCTGCTGCACCGACCAAGCCTTGTAAGGACATGTCGGCCATGCTATTTGGCTCCCGTAATTTCGTGCCAATGCGCCGCGACGCGAGAGTCCACCACGTCATCATGATTTAATTGATAACCCGTCGCCGTGGTGACACGCTTTCTTATTTCGCCGATGCAGAACGAAAAATTCGGCGCTTTAGAGTTGCCCCTTTCGAAGACGATTTCGCCACATCGAATCGGATACGAGGGAACCCACCTACCAAACTGATTTGCATCGGCGGTCAACAAGGGGTTACCGGCCGGCACCACGAGCATGCGACTATCGTTCGACGGTGATCGGGTTTCGTTAGGAAGTGTTGCAGCCTGATCCGCTGGCTGCATCGGGAAAAAGTAATAAACGGCCCCGCCAATTGCGATGACCACGGCGGCCCCCGAAACGAGCATCCAATGAAGGTTACGCATTCGTTTTGCTCCCGTAGCTACCCGTGTTGATCGGCTGGAAGTTGCAGGCGCATGGCGACTTGTCAAACTTGTTCGACGAGTTTGCGCACCCGCTCATGAGGGATATGACAAATAGCACGGCGACCAAGCGCCATCCCTTCTTCGCAACCTTCATCGTTGGGCAAAGAAGAATGAAGACGGGAAGGAACGCGAGCATTTTCATGACGTATCTCTCGGGGAATTTCGTCTTGTCTCAAGTGAGAACTGGTTATGGGCCCGTGCGACGGAAATACTTCTGTGTCGCGGCCGTCGCTTGGTTCTGCTGGTTCACTAGGTTCGCTTGAAGGTTCATGTTCATCGCGTTGAGTTTTGCCATCGCGCTCGACAGCATGCCGTTCTCGCTTGAAATGCGGTTCTGCAAATCCTGCGCGTCTTTGATGTTCGTTGTCGTATCGACCTGCGCACTCAGCACCGACAGGTTGTTGAGGTGCGCTTGAACCTCCGAGTACAACGAGTCGCCGCCCGCTAATGCTGCCCGAACCGAATCCGTGCTCATCTTGTAAGTCGTGGCGCTTTGCGCCTGCGGATCCGCGAAGAGATCCGGTGGCATCGTGTTGATGAGCTTCTCGTAGAAACCCTGCTTCGAGCCAAATGCCCCGCCTTGCTGCTGCGAAACAACTTCCTGCCACGACCCCGGCACGACCGATGCCGCACTGATCGACTGGTTCAGCCCGATCGAACCACGACCATAGGTACCGGTGATCGCCGCGTACTGATCTTTGAGCGTTTTGTACTGATCCTGTAGTTGCGTAAGCTGCTGCTGCAGTTGCAGAAAGCTCGCCGCATCGAACGTCGGAATGCCCGTGGCGTAGGTTGGCACCGAAACACTGAACGAGGCGGCTGCAGCGAGGGCTAAAAGCGCATTTTTCACGTTCACGCTCCTTTTCTCTTGAGGTTGTGCGTGTTCTCGGCAATCGCACGCTGCATAAACTCCGGCACCCACTGTTCCGGATCGTCGGTTCCCAGTTCACTGATGATTCGCTCCATGAGCGCAACGCCCTTGTCGTTCGAGGACAGCACGGGGATGAACTCGGGCAGATCGGACAGATCGAACTTGACGCGGATCGACTCACTACCTCGCCGTATCAGGAACTGAAAGCTTTCGGGCGGAGTGTCGTGAACGAAATCGAACTCACCGTCCGTAAGACCGAGGTGATCCACGAGATCAACCTTACTGGCCTCGCCGTTTGGCAAATAAATCTTGGTCGCCGTTTGCTTCTGGATCGAATCGGTTTCGCAGTAGAGATACTTCGCGTCAGGCGTGACGAAAATGAGCAGGCCGTTTTTACGGCGGATTTGCATGATGTAGCTGTCTATCTTTTCACGCCAATACGCGTGTTTGACGAGGTTTTGACCTTCCTCAAGCACGAGAATAAACGGCTCGCCGTTCATCGACTGCTCGATGCGGTGGAACGGATAGCTCAGCACGACGGGCAGCTCGGGACGTGCAACGCCGTCCTTGATGAGCTGGCGCATTTCGAAGCAGTAGTGCCGACACTGCGCAAGGTCGATGCTGTCGTGCTCGTTATCGAACACGCCCCGGTTGGCACCACCCTCTGCACCATTGACGCCGTGCCAAATCCGCATGTCCTTCGCCAGCTCGCCCTGCCCGAAGCACCATGCGACATTGCGCAAACGGCGATCTTGGACAGGCAGGACGTCGTAGTTTTCGTGGACAGCTTTCTTGAATCGCTCGATGTCGTCGGAAGTGAGCTTGCCGCCGTAGCACGTGCGCATCAACGTCATCAACTCGACCAGGTACAGGCGGTTTTCCGGCGAGTCGGGAAGCCTGAAGGGGTTCCAGCCTGTGTTGCCGTGCACCGACAACGTAGTGTGCTGTCCACCCATGCCGCGCATGAATACCTTCGCGCCCTCTCGATTGTCGAACCAGAACACGCGCGGACGCGCCTTGTCCGCCATAGCTATCAATGCCGACAGCAAAGTTGTCTTGCCCGCGCCGGTGTCCGCAGTCAGGGCCATATGACCGGCAACCATCCCTTCCATTTCGCGATGGAAGTTGAAGTAATAGGCTGTACCGCTTTCCGTTTCAAAGGCCATGATCGCCGGCCCCCATAGGTTGCCGTCAATTTTTCCAACTGCGTAGTTATGCAGTGATGCAAACCCTGCAAAATTGCCGGACTTGATCTTGCCGCGCCGGCCGATGAAGTGCTGCGCTTGGCCAGGAAGCTGCGACCAGAAAAACGTCTCAACAGCGAACCACTCGCGCACTGCCTTGACCCCAAGGTTCACGAACGATTTTTTGAGCAGCGCAACTGCTTTATCGAGATCCGCAATCGTTTGCGTTTTGTTCCGAACAGGATCGGCGTGCGCCGTCGTAGCCGGCACATGGGCGAGAATCGTCAGGTGATGGAGGCCATTGACAGCTCGGCCGCTCGTCAGATCGCGCAGACCATCCGTAATTTCCTTTTTGTCCTCGTCCGCACCGCCCTCGCGGTCGTTGACCACGAGACGCCGCCGTTCCTGCTTCATATCGTGCTCGGCAGTGATGCGGTCGCTGAAGAAGAACGACTGTGTGACGATGTATTCGACAGGTTGCTTCAAAAACTCGTTGAGCATGCGGGACCGCGTGCGTGCTGGCCATTCAGCCATGCTCAGTACGGCGCCGGCCCGCGTTCCACTCAGGTTCTGCACGGCCATCACGTTTCCGACTACCTTAAAATCGAGCCACGACACGGCAAGCGTACGGTCGAGCTGCACATCCGTGACGGGCACTCGTTCATCTTCCAGATTGATGAGATAGTGGAAGAAACCAGCGATTTCCGAATAGTCCTCGCCGAGATAGTCATCTACCTCCTCTCGGTCGTACACGTCGCGCAAGCCATACCGCGCCTGAAAATCTCGCCAGCTTAGATCGAATCGCTCGATCGCCGCCTGTGCGTCAACCGCACCCACGTTGCCAATGGCGAATCCCGGCCGGCGCTGGACACACAGCTTGCGAGCACCGTATCCTGACAGAGTCTGCACAACAAGGTTGGTGGCTTCGTTCAGATCCTTCGCTTGCTCCTCGAATGACTCTAGGTTCTCGACCGACGCCTTCGCACCCGATGCCAGCGAGAAGACGCGGTCCAAGAGGCCGGGCGCGCCCTGTCGAAATCGGTTACGAACAATGCTGATGTAGATCTTGTTCACGTAGAACGAACGCCTCATATAGCGCTCTCTCCACGCTGCATTGAAGCGTCGCGCGAACCATGTGCCGCCGTCTCCCTCCGGGTACTGATTGATCTTGCGACGGATCAAGTGAACGTACACTCCGCGGTCGCTGTTCGCGATGGAGCGCAGGACTGTGTTACGCCGGCGCTCGAATTGCTTGATTTGCGCTGCGCTGAACGACTCGAAGTACAGGCCATCAAGTTCAATGACCTGCACCAGACCATCATCCTTCGTGATGATGGTTTCGTCGTCGTAATGCACGCTGTACGGGATCATGTCGCTTGCCGCCATTTCCTTGTCATCGAGAGCTGCCCCGTCAGGCAGCGGCATCGACAGCGACATGTCAAACTTCTCTTTCAGAACGTCAACGAGGCGCATAGCGTCTGCATCTCCAGAAGCGTTTGTTCGGGCACGTCTTCAGGTGTGTTGCGGCAGCCAGAATGTCGAATAGATAGACGTCTTTGAGGCAGACCAGGTAGCTACCAAGCAGCAAGAAGGGGACGGCGATGGCGGGCACCACCGAGCGCGCGATCATCGCGGCCATGCCTGGAATGTAGAAGCTCATCGCGAGACTTGCGAGCGTCAACCCGCCAATCATCGTGGGTCGGGTCATCGCAGCGACGAGCGATTCCCCCTCATCGTCATGGAGTTGCTCGTCGGCACTCATACGATCGTTCCTGCCGAGCGCGCTTTGAGATCGGAGACGATGTTCGGCGCGAAGAAAACGAGGCCAATACCGAGACCCCAACCGCCGAGCGTCATGAGGTCGATGCGGCCGGTCTTCCAGCGGTATCCTTGGATCGCCAAGGTGATGATGCCGATGTAGTAACCCCACTCATAAATGAGCAGTTGCGTAACCGACCTCAAAAAGGCAGTGATCCCGCCGAACGTTCCGGAGGCGTCTTGTGCGTGGGCGAACTGCGGGAGGAGGAGCAGGGTGATTACACAGGCGTTAGCCGTCAAGTCGAGCACCATGTCCAGTCTATCGACCTTGTGGGTTCGAGCGGATTGGTTTGAGTTCTGAACTTGCATGTTTCGCCCTCGCATGAGTTAAACGTCAATGTTCATCGATTCTTGGCGGATTTCAACTATTTATAAGTAGTACTAATATTAGAATTTGGGCTGATCGAGTAGGGAAGGCCTACTCAGTCGCCTTTTGTTTGATCACACTCGATTATCGGGCCGGTCTGCAGGTGAGTTGTTTCCCGCATACGGGTCCTGAGTTCAACGACCAGTTGAGCGTTTTTAGACCGCTCTTCGGCTTTGGCGCGCGAACTGAGCCAATCGTTGAGTTCCTTGGGAATTCGATACTGCGATCGAACGGATTCGCCCATCCTTTCTCCCTCGTTGTCTGCGTCACTATCCAGTGACTTATAGTCACTATACGATAGTGCCTGAGTAGTGTCAAATTTAACTATGGAAGATACGCATCGCTCTCAATATCGCTTGCCGTGGCCGCTCTACGACGAGCTCAAGGCCGCTGCGGAAAAAAACCGGCGTCCGCTGAACGCCGAGCTTGTGGCTCGCCTCGAGTCCACATTTCCGCAACTGACAGTCAGCGCCGATGCTGACTTGCCGACGCTCCACTCGACGATTTCGAAAATGTCGCTGGCAGAACTCATGACGCCAGCAGAAATCACCATGTTTGCAGAAAGGATGCTGGGCATCGTCCAACAAGCGCGTGGCACCGGGAAACCACCTCGATAGTGTCTTTGATTAGACAAATACTAGAAATTTTAAGTAATCTTGCGCCGTCTTCTTTGTAAGAATTTGTGTCGCGCGATGTTCTTGTTTGCCCTGAGCAGATGTCATGCGAATGGAAGACGAGGCGCCGGCGCAGCTGCCATCGTGCCGAGACCACCCACCAACGCCGATGATCCCTACCGGCCGCGGCCGGGTTTCCCTTCGTCGCCAGTGCAGGCGCACTCTTGTGCGCAGTGGTCGCAGCAGTCGCACAGCATCGATATGTAGTCGCCGTCGTAACCGGGTCCAATATTCGGACAGAAGTGTAGTTCGCTAGCCGGTTCAGCGAAGCAAGTTGAGCATTTGCCGTCGCCGTATAATCCTTCGTGCTCCATGGTGCCTCCAGAGGGCAGCTAGGCTCCGGCCATCGTTATCTTCCCGCGCGTGCGAGATCGAATTTTTACACTTTATCGGTCCCGCGAGGTCAAGCATCGGACCGGCTGCGCTCGCCAACCTCGGAAGAGCAGAAGCTGCTCGGAAGAAACCTCTCGTGTCTGTCTGACGCTTCCCGCGGTCCGTTCGGCGGCATCCTTGGCTTCAAGATGCCGTGCTCTGGAGACCGCGAAGTCGGTGCAGCGTGGCAGCATGGCTCAAGAATTCAAGTGGCGGCGACGTCGCAGGCTGGATAGGCGCCCCTCCTAGGTGCGGCTTACATGCAGTAACGATCGCTTTCGTCGACATAGAATGCCACGCTGCCGACTCGCGCTCAATGGGCAAGCCATGCACGTAGCGATGACTCGGACTCCTAATGAAAAATCGCTAAATTCCTTTATGTTAAATCCAATCAACGAGAGTGAAGAACGATTCTGTGGCTCTCATGCGACTCAGAGATCACACGTCAGGTCCCCGAGTCGAACCTGGTCGTCCTCGGCAACGGCGAATTTCCGAATGACTGGCACGATATGCCACTCTGGCCCGACCGCCTTCATGTGCTTGCTAAGCGAGATTTGCCTTCAGGATGAGCAGTTCTCGCTTTGAGGCTTGAAGCGCGTATCGTCTCGCCTCCTGGTAAGTCGGATCTTCGTAACACGATCTCGCCGCCTCGTAAGATGGGAACTCTACGGCGACCACGCGCTTGATGTCCCGTCCTTCCACGAGGACAGCAGAGGCATCCACGGACTTCAACTGTGCCTGATACTTTCGACGATTGGCGACCACAATTGCCCTAGACCTGTTGTGCCTCTGCATCGTTGACCTCAGTTCCGAGGATAACCCAGTAGCCTCTCACAGCAAATCCCACAGCAGTAAGCGTCATACTGACGCCGGTCATACCAGCCTTCATACGACCTTCGCAGACGTCACATCGTTGATTCGCCTCATTGCTGCGGCGAGAGGCGCTGAACCGTAGCCCCACCGGTCACTCGCAAGCTGCCCCTCGTTGAATCTAAAGGCTGGTCTGCGACAACTGCACTGTGCGGAAGTCTTCACCCTTTCAGGTCGGGGCAAAGCACGAACCCCTATGCGAGCCATTACAGGCCGCCGTTCGCGTTCTCCGCGTTCTCTTACCCGCTCGACCAACAGCTTCCCTTGCGGGTTACCTGCCAGATACCGCGATGAACTGCGACGCTGGCGGACAATCGAGCTTACTGTGTTCCGCAGCTGATCGCGACGGGGAAGCGGTGGCGATGGCGAAGCAATTTTGTCAATTCTACCGCCGCCTGCCCACCAACCTGACACGGTCCAGTTGGATCAGTCCCTGGATTTCACGGTTTGCGTCTGCTCTCCCAATCCATCGATACCTAGCCTGATCGTGTCGCCGGGTTTCAGAAACACCTGCGGACTGGCGCAGACCCCAACGCCCGCGGGCGTGCCGGTCGCAATCACGTCGCCAGGGTACAGCGTCATATAACGGCTCACATATGCAACCAGCTTCGCGACCGGGAAAATCATCGCGTTGGTATTGCTTTGCTGCATGCGCTTGCCGTTGACTTCGAGCCACAGGCCGAGATTCTGCGGATCGGCGACTTCATCACGCGTGACCAGCCACGGACCGATCGGTCCAAACGTATCGCAGCCCTTGCCCTTGTCCCACTGTGAAGACTGCATTTGGTAGCTGCGCTCCGATACATCGTTCAGCACGCAATAACCGGCCACGTGCTCCAGCGCATCCGCCTCGGAAACGTATTGAGCCTTCGTGCCTATCACGACGCCAAGCTCCACTTCCCAATCCAGTTTGGTTGCGCCACGTGGGCGCACGATATCATCGCACGGTCCCATGATGCAGCTGATCGCCTTCATGAAGACCACTGGCTCGTCGGGAATCGCTAGCTTGGCTTCCTTCGCATGATCGACGTAGTTCAGGCCAATCGCGACGAACTTGGATGTGCCATTCAGCGGCGAGCCCAGACGCGGCGTGCCGCTGACGAGCGGAAGTTCTTCGAGGCAGATGTCGCGCAGGAGTTGCAACGCTCGTGGCGACAGATCCGCGGGGCCGAGGTCGTGGAGGTGGCCCGATAGGTCCCGAATGCGCCCGTGCTTATCGATGAGTCCCGGTTTTTCTTCACCGACATTGCCATATCGACACAGTTTCATACGTTCTCCGCAAAAAATGTGATAGTCATTGCCATCACGGTTTGAGTTAGTCGGACCTGTTCGTCTGATTTCTCACGTACACAAGTCGTTGATCGCTCAGACAGCCCACAAAACTATTTAGATTCCTCGTTGCCATCCGCGACAGTGACTCTTGTTATTGCCGCGACCGAAAAATTCGCCAAGGCATCGGATCGCAAGACTGGTATTGAGCGATTCCGCTGGCTCGGGTTTCCCCGAGAGTCAAGGGCGGATTTGACCTTGGGGCGCACTACAGCCCTTCAGGCCTGACCGTCAGGTCATTCCGCACTTCGCTTACGCCATTCACGGCCCTGGCTACCGAGACTGCAAGTTCAATCTGCTCCGCTTCGGGAACGGATCCGGCCAGGGTGACCACCCCACCTCTCGCTACGACGAGAATGTTGCCTGCCTTGAGTCCCCGCGTTTGTGAGAGGTTGCGCAGCACGGTCTTTTGCAGCTTGCGATTCGCCGCCTTGAGCGCTCCTTTATCCATGCTGCTGCTCGCTGCAGCAGACGGTTCCGCGTCGCTTCCAAGCACCTGGGCGTGTGCGACGACCACCGAACCCGCCATGACGAGCGCGCCTACCGCGCCCCTGAACCTGTTGATATACCGCACTTTGTTTCACTCCTTGATGAACCGAGTGTGCTGCTATGCCGCGCCGACGCCTTGCAATGGCGTTACATAGCACATTGGCGCCCGGACGTTCAGAACGTGTGCCGTATGCCGAGCACGGCGCCGACCGAGGTGCCTTGCACCTCATACAGCGCCCCGATCATTGACAGCCCGGTATTCATTGCACCGTGATTGTTCACGACGCCCACCTGTGCATAGAGCGTCGTTGCCTTCGACACAAAATAGTCCGTGCCCAGCGCGGCAAGAACGGAATGGTTGGTTGTCCGGTTGCGATCGCTTGTCACCCAGACTCCACCATTCACGTCCAGCGTCGGCAGCACATACCAGGTGAGGCCGCCCCCATAGACATTGTTGTTGAACGACCCGGCAACTTTGTAGTTGACGAAGGAAGCCTTCGCCGTCAGTGAGCCAAACTGATATCCGACGCCTAGCAGGCGACCTTCGTACTGCACGGTCGTTGGAACCGGTGTCTGAGCTGTACCGCCGCTATTGCCGTCGTAGATCGCGGCATTAACGGTCAAGCCACCCAGCTGGTATTTCAGTCGGACCGAGTACTGGCGGCCGGCCTGAAAGTTGCCAGCCTCGCCGCCGAACGCGTACATCGCGCTGGCCTGCAGGCCACCGAGAGTCGGACTGGTATAGGACACCGCATTCGCGTTAAAGATGCCTGTGCCGAGCACGTTGTCCACGAGGGGGATGGACCCACTGCCGAACAGCGACAGACTGCGCGGATCCGTGTCATAGACGGCGAGAAAGAAGGGTGAAAATTGCAGGCCCAGCTTGATCTCGCCGGGCGGCCCTTCGATGCCGACCCAGGCCTCACAGCCGAAAAGATTGCCGTTGCAGTGAAGCAATCCACCGTTGGCAATGTTGAGCCCGCTTACCAGCCGGAACTTCGCCTTGAATCCGCCGCCAAGATCCTCCGTTCCTACCAGACCAAACTGCGAATAGTATGATCCGCCGTCGATGACCGAAAACTGCTTGCCGGCGTTCTGACCGGTTGTCGGGTCGAGCGTCTTGGTTGTGTACAGCAACCCACCATCCAATACACCGAATAGTGTGACACTGCTTTGAGCTTGCGCAACGCTATTAATTAGCAATCCTATGCTAAATAGCGAAATTACTTTCGCAACGCTCCATTTTGTGACCATTTCCGTCTCCTTAACCTACTGCTTTGACAGTAGTTATAGTTTTATAGGTTTCGCTCGACGCGGTCCGATCGGTGCCCACTAACTATCAGACAGCGAACGATGCCTGGCACTTGCCTCGGGACGGGTCTAGTAGCGGGTTTCGCGCGCAGCACTGAGCCATGGATAGCGGGCCGTGTCCGCACCTGCGTAGTCAGGATCCAGATACACGTGGCAACGGTGAATCTTGAAGTCGCGAATCTCGAACACGTCGCACCAGCGCCCCGCATACGTGGTGCCGGCTCGCCACTCCACGCCGTTTTTCAGCTTTCCGCTCGACAGGCCCTCGACACACACGAGGTCGCCCTGCTGGATGACATTCAGGTACGATTTATCGTGTGTGACGCCGGCCAGGATCGTCATCAGATCGGCAAAAAGTTGCTCTATCTCCTGCCTGCCACGTGCGATTCCCCACTTCGGGAAATACATCTCTGCGTGCTCGTCGAACAACTCGATAAGATTTCCACCACGGTCCAAGCGCTTGAAATACTCAAGCGCCACTGCCTTCCTCTGCTCGTCGGTCATTACTTTGATTTCCATCGGTTCCTCCTTGGCGTTTTGACGCGTTCAAGAGTTATCGCTGCCCAAACCGGCGAACTGCGAACATCCGCGATCAAGCGAATCCTATTTGCTGACGCGTCTGAGAAATTTCTCTGGGGGATGCTCTCCCCATTGCGATACGAATCCTTCCTCGGTAGAACAATGGCGGTTTTTATATTCCTCATTGATGCGATCACTATCCGCCCAGTGCTCGTGGATTCGACCCCACGGATCAGCCCAATAATCGAAAACCTGGCTCCCGAGGAAATGACGCCCCGGCCCCCACATATGTTCATACTTCCCAGTATTCACCAGCCAATAATGGTCAGCGAAGACAGAATCGATATCATTCATTTCGAACGACACGTGATTCAATCCATTTTCGTCACCCTTGAAACACATGAGCACGTGATGATCGACATATTCCGCGCCTTGATCGAGGCGACTGAACGTCGCAATAACATTTGACGGCTCTACGGCGTAGATGTCATCGGTCGTCACTAGCCCCAGGTTTTCGTGGAACCAGCGCGTAGTTTCTGTCCACTTCGTCGAGGTCAGGACGCAGTGCCCAATGCGCTTGATTCTGGTCGGACTACCTGGCAGCCTTTGCAAGGCTCCGGCACGGCGTCGCGGTTCCTCGCCGGTGTTATAGATCCTGGGATCGACAGGAACCGACGGGAGACGCTGGATACCATGCACAAGCTCAATTTGATAGCCATTCGGCTCGGTGAGGATCACCCGGTGACCACCACCAGGCTCATCAATTTCGTGAATGATGGATGCTCCCTCGATCAGAGATGCCCGCTCGAGATCAGCTTTGCTTGCAACCTCAAATGCAAACCCTACGACCTTCGCCTCGCCCTTCTCAGTCACATGGATGTGATGATTCGGGTCAGTGCCGCGCATGTATAGCGCATTCGCAGTTCGTGCGGACCGCGATAGTCCAAAGTCAGATAGAAACTGCTCCGCCAGATCTAAGTCGGGCGATCTCAATCTCACGTAGGCCAACTCTCTCACCACGATTTTGCTCATGTCTTCCTCAATTTTTCTACCACTAGAGTTGTTATTGCCAGCAACAGCTGGAACCTCATTCGGTTCTTCGTTAAGCGCCACGCGAGAATGTAAAGCGAAAAATTTACTTTTTTTCGGTTAATAATTCTTTAATGCTCGCTCGAAGGAACACGATCCGCTGATTCCAATGGAATAAAAAAGCAGGGCCTTCCGTGTGACTACCGAACGCGGTTCGATGTTGCTCAATAGCTAGCAACCCGTGGCAAACTGATCAGTTGCTTGCCGACGATGTGCCCCATAGCGGACATCAGATCCTCAAAGGGATTGTCGGAAATTACCATCGCCCGGAATGCAATATGCATGTCGGGCCGGACAAGCAGGCACCCGTTATCCTCGATTTCCCGCAGCGAACACCACTGACCAGATACGTCTTCGGCATCGAGGCCCGGACCGATGGTCACATGACGCATTGGCAAACCGAACTTGGCCGCAAGACGTTCAGCTGCTTCACACCAGCGTTGTCCACCAATCCCGGTCACTACGGTGAAGCTATTCCTGCCGACGAGGTCTAGAGTAGAGACCAATTTCGCACGCTGCTCCACCCAGGCGTGCGGCAAGTGGGCACCTGGACAGGTGGTTGGCGTGACATATAACTCAGGATCGCGGTCCGGTTTGAATTCAGGGGTACCGTCGCCCACTATCGCACCGGACGTGTAATGCTGGCCAAGCTCAACGCCGTGTGCGTTGAAGTGGTGCTGTAGCCCCTCCAGTGCCTGCGCCAGTTGCTTCCGGCGCTGACGGCCTCGCGGGCTATCTCCGCGGAGCTCTGCGATCGAATCCCAGCCGGTCTCCACGCTCTGGCCATGGCTAAATCCGAATGCAGACGAGATCGGCTGCATCAGTTCGATTGATTTATTCGCGCGTTCGACCACTTGTTTGGCCACCGGCTGCCGTTCAGCAGAGTAGCTGTCCAGAAGCGACTCGTTTGCCTGGCCCTTTAACACCATGGCAAGCTTCCATGCGAGATTGAAACTATCCTGGATCGAAGTGTTGGAACCCAGTCCATTCGCTGGCGGGTGACGATGCGCGGCGTCGCCAGCAATAAAAGCTCGTCCGATGCGCATCTCTTTGGCAAACATGTGGTTGATTGCCCAAGTAGAGACCGCTTTTACTTTGACCTCAATATCCGGATGCCCGATAGTTGACCTTGCATAAGCGATGATTGCCTGCTCGCTGAGGTCTGGCACGCCATCGGCCGAGCGGAACGAAAAGAGCAGTACCCATTCCGACCAAGGCTTCACGCAAATCCATGCGCCACTTCCAATCCAGAAACTATTTCCCGGCTGAGATATGAAGTAGAGAGAGCTAGGACGATGCGACACGTATTTTGATAAATCAACCTCGACCCAACAGTTGACCTGCTCTGCGATGCCCCGGTGCCCCTCCATCTCGAAGCCGAGTTCATCCGCCACAAGGCTATTGGCGCCATCTGCGCCAATGACGTATTGGGACTCAACTTCGATTTTCTCTCCGGTAAGTCGATCGCATAGCGTGGAATAGACGGCGTCTTTCGTCTGCCGGATTGCCACCAACTCTGTGTCGAAGCGCACTCGTGCCCCCACAGCTCTCGCGGCGTCGAGAATCGCGGGCTCCAGGATGTGCTGCGGGAGGTTACACATAGAACTCGGACTCGCGCGCTCATACTCCACACGTTGATCGATCCCGGTTCCCCACGAAGGCAGGCGAGCCAACTCGATACCTGTGAAGCTTGTCATCCACGTCGTGTTACCCATTAAGCGATTGGGCGTTGACAGGGCCGCCATTCGCTCCTCGATACCCATATCCCGGAACACTTCCATCGTGCGTTGATTCGTGATATGTGCCCGCGGCGAGTTCGCCGTGCCGGAGTACCGACATACAGTCAGCGCGTCGACTCCGCTTCTTGCAAGCAGCGCCGACGCCGTAAGGCCAGCGGGTCCAGCACCTATGATTAGAACCGACGTTTTCACCCTATTCATTGTCTCCATCTCCTATCTTTATGCGCCTGGCGCTATCACACTCAAGTTACGCAATTCCGTCTTCAAAACCTTGCCATAACTGTTTTTTGGAAGCTTCGACGCGAACTCATAACGCTTCGGTCGCTTGAAGCGTGCAAGACTCCGGAGACACCAATCGTCCAGCTCGTCCTGCGTAGCACTGCAGTCGTCTCGGAGCACGATATAAGCAACTGGAACCTCACCCCACTCGACATCTCGCTGACCGATAACTGCAACTTCCGACACGGACGGATGCGACAACAAGACCTCCTCAATCTCCCGAGGGTAAATGTTCGAACCACCGGAAATGATCAGATCTTTTGATCGGTCTTTCAGCGTGAGAAATTCATCATCATCCATATAGCCGGTATCTCCTGTGTATAGCCAGCCGTCCCGTATCGCATTGGCGGTTGCCTCAGGGTTACGCCAGTATCCCGACATAACCGTGTCGCCACGCACAATCACTTCGCCGATCTCGCCCTTTGGAACGAGCTGACCACGGTCGTCAACGACCTGCACTTCGACCAACGATTGCGCAACACCAACCGATTTCGCGCGCTCCGCCCATCGTAGATGCTGTGCATCTGCAAGATGACACCGGCCAAGAGCAGTGATAGTCATCGGGCTCTCGCCCTGGCCGTAGATCTGCACCAGACGTGGCCCGAACACCTCGAGCGCCTGTTGCAAATCATTCGCATACATTGGGCCGCCGCCGTAGATGATCGTTTTGAAGCCAGAAACGTCGGCTCGCACCGCGCGAACGTGTTCAACGAGGCGCTTGACCATGGTTGGCGCAGCAAACATCGACAGTCGTCCCAATCGCGAAGCCAGCTCTACCAGCTCTGCGGAATTGAACCCACCGGAGCGAGGCATCACATGCCGAGCACCCCGCACGATATAGGCGAAGTTGTACAACCCTGCTCCGTGCGACATCGGCGCGGCATACACCATGGCATCTTCAGGACAGATGTCATCGACATCCATGAAGTAGCACGCGGTCATCGTCAAAAGGTTGCGATGCGTCTGCATGACACCTTTGGGACGTCCTGTCGTGCCAGACGTGTAGAACAACGACGCGACGTCATCCGGATCTCGGTGCTGTACGGCGATCGGTACATTCTCCAGTGCATGCGCATACCCGGGAGAGCCGAAAACCATACACGGTGGCGTGTCGATCGCGGCTTCCTTCAGCGTCGCCAGCAATTCTTCCGAAACGAACAGCACATCCGCTCCGGAGTCCGCCAGAATGAAAGAAAGTTCTTTCGGGTGGAGCTTGAAATTCACTGGGACCGAAACCGCGCCAGCCCAGTAGATGGAATGAAGCGCCTCCAGATATTCCGGACAGTTTTCTGAATATATCGCAACTCTCGCACCCGGCTGGACGCCAAATTGTTCTCGGAGATATCCGGCCAATGCCGCTGTGCGCTGGGCGAGCGAACCGTAGTCGAGCCACGGTTGCTCGCCGCGCAGCACTGCGAGGCGGTCCGCAAAGATCGATGCCGTGCGAGATAGCAATCGCGCGATATTCATCGACTGCGCTCCAGAATGCTGACGTAACTTGCCACCGCGGCGCCGCCCATGTTGAAAACGCCTCCCAGGGTGGCCCCCGGAATCTGCATCCCGTCAGCCTGGCCTGCCAGTTGCATTGCGGCGAGTACGTGCATCGAAACACCCGTCGCTCCGATCGGATGGCCCTTCGCCTTGAGTCCTCCCGAAGCGTTGACCGGGAAACGCCCTCCGCGTGCGACGGTTCCATCTTCAATCAAACGATGACCTTGCCCCGATGGCGCGAGCCCCATCGCTTCATAGGCAAGCAGCTCCGCGATGGTGAAGCAATCATGCACTTCGGCGAAAGAAAGGTCGTCAATCGTACAGCCGGCCTCTCGAAGCGCGCCACTCCACGCACGCTTAGGGCCCTCGAAGTCAACCGCTCGGCGTTGCGCCAGGGGAAGATAATCATTGACCTGCACGCGGGCCCGAATCGAGACAGCCTTCCTGAAATCCGCAGCGACTTCCTTCGCGACTAGAACCAACGCGGCCGCGCCGTCCGAGACGAGAGAGCAGTCCGTTTTACGCAACGGAGACGCAATCAGAGGGTTCTTCTCCGAGACGGTGTTGCAAAAATCAAAGCCAATATCCCGACGCATATGCGCCCAGGGATTGGCAACGCCGTTCGCATGGTTTTTCGCGGCAATTGCCGCAAGCGTCGCGGAGTGGTCGCCGTACTGATCGAAATAATCCTGGGCGACTCGGGCGAAGATGCCAGGAAAACCGCCAGGGAAGTCTCCTGCCTCACCCGAGTATCCGCAATTTCCAAGAATTTTCGTCACCTCGGAACCGGATATCGACGTCATCTTTTCAGCCCCGATAACCAGGGCGATGCGTGCTCGTCCGGCCTCAATCGCATCACATGCTGCATAGACTGCCGCCGAGCCCGACGCACATGCGTTTTCGAGGCGAACCGCCGGTTTCCACCGCAGGCCGACATCGCAGTTCAGAGCAAGCGGCGCGGCAAATATGTCTGGAACGAATCCGCCATTCAGATTACCCAGCCATATGCCATCCACAGAGTCTGCTGGAATATCTGCATCACTAAGCGCTTTGCGGCCGGCGCCCACGATCAGATCCTCCAGACTCAGAGCGTCAAGCCGGCCAAATGGCAGGTGACCCCAACCCACGATCGCAACGCTCATCTGCTTCTCCATTCGGTATGTTGGGCAAAATTTACACGGGCACCGATGCGATCATCAGTCGTCGAAATACGCTAGGGCAATCACCAATATCATGTACCGGAAGTTCATTACATTATGCGAGCCGCTGGCCTCGATGTGCGGTGAGGTACTGAAATGAGAGTAGGAACATGTCCAGAGGACGCCCCAAAACGCGGTTGGTGCTAAGTGACGAAGAGCGGGAGCTTCTTCAAGCGATAGAAATGCGGTACAACACGCAGGCCGCGTTGGCGATTCGCGCACGTATCGTGCTGGGATGTGCGAGCGGATTGGATAACAAGGTCGTGGCGGAGCGAAACCAGGTTACTCCCCATACAGTCGCCAAGTGGCGCGCAAGGTTCATTCAATACCGTGTAGAAGGCCTGTCTGACACAAAGAGAACTGGTGCGCCGCGGTCGATCCCCGACGCCATCACCACCGCGATCATTGCGCAAAAGCAGGCAGTACCCCCAAACGGGGTGAGCATCCGACGCATCGCCCGCGAGGCAAACGTGTCGGCGTCGAGCGTCGTACGAATCTGGAGGACTACGGATCGACAGACGTCCAATGACGGCGATGACCAACCAACCTGCTTCCAAGACGATGCTAGTAGCACGCCTGCCTCCCTAGGTGCTTGCCAACAAAAAGATAGACCTAAGCTCGATGTGAAAGAGGGTAAGAAGAAACAATGCCAAATAGGCGACGTGCAGCTTGATCAGGGCGCATCTGGAGTGCTCAAGGTAAGTGATCCTTTCGCCGATATGACGTTTGCGTTTCAAATGGCGCCGGTCGGCTTGCTGGTAACCAGGCAGCGCGTCATCGTGTCCTGCAATCAAGCGCTCAGCGAGATGTTCGGTTATTCATCGCATGAATTGACGGGAAAATCGGTGGAGTACCTATACCCGTCCCGAGATGAATTTCAAAATGTCGGCAAGCGTGCAATGATCACCATGCAGCAGCAGGGGTTGTACAGCGACGATCGCATCATGCGGAAAATCGACGGCAGCTTCTTCTGGTGTCACGTGTCGGGACGAGCGTTCAGCCGTGACGAACCGTTTGCTGCCGCCATTTGGTGTTTCGAGGATATTTCCAAGATCCGTCCTGTAACGACGAAGCTCACGGCTCGCGAGCGGGAGATCGCGCAATTTCTGGTCACCGGTAAAAGCAGCAAACAGATCGCGCGCGACCTCCACATCAGTCACCGAACCGTTGAAGCTCATCGAGTGCGTTTGATGCGGAAATACGCCGTTACCACTGTCGGCGAGCTGATCGCTCGGCTAATCGGACGTGGATAACGATGATCGTGTTAACGGTAAGCGCCAAGCGAACCCGTCTTGACCGCACGCTGCGATTGCGACGGCGTATCTTCGCGTGAACGTGTGGATCGACCGCGCATGTGGATGCCTCATTATCGCGCTGGGTATCCAGCAGGCAGGCATTTTTCGCTAACTGAGTGCCAGATTGGGGCCTATCTGGACGGCTGCTTTGCGCGCGGACGACTGTCCCTTCAGGGTCGTCAAGCGCCTCTCACCCTCCCTCAGCAAAGCCTTATCAGCATGAGCCGCCCCGGGTTTCTCGGAGACTAATGAGTTTGGCGGTACGCCGCGCGAACGGGCAACGCCTGAGTGCGATTGTAGTGGTCCTCCGCTTCAGCTGGCGAAACATATCCGCGCGGCCCAAGCAGCCGATGATGGTTGTACCAATGTACCCATTCGAGCGTGGCGAACTCGACTTCCTGCAGATTTCTCCACGATCGTCGGTGCACCACCTCGGCCTTATACAAGCCGTTGATCGTTTCGGCCAGAGCGTTGTCGTAGGAGTCGCCGACGGTTCCGACTGATGGCTCAACGCCTGCAACCAACAAGCGGTCCGTGTACCGAATGCTGAGATATTGTGAAAAAGCTCGACGTAGTTCATTCTTACTCGCGACAAGGTCATCGAGGTAACGACGGGCATTCACACAACGTTGCGAGCCGCATGCCCGGCCAGCATGAGCGTCGGCAGATGCCCACCATTTGCGCTCGGCATCACCGGCATGCCAATGCGGCGATAACGCGAGGCGCGCCACGCGTCCTGCCTCTTGATAGTCAACGGTCGCCCCGTCATCGAAGTGCCGTGAATGCACCGCGGCAACGGGCTCAGCTTTCATCGATCTGCTCAAATCGCATCGCAAGATAGTCGATCAGTGTTCGCACCGAAGGCAGCAGGCCACGCCTGGAAGGAAACACCGCGTGAATGATCCCACCCTTTGGCATCCATGCCGGGAGGATGTGCACCAGCTTGCCAAGCGCCAGTTCGTCGGACACCATCATGACAGGCAACTGAACCACGCCGGCGCCCGCGATCGCCGCCTCCCTCAGCGCGATCATGTCGTCCGTGACGAATCGTGGCGTGTGACGGATAACCGCGAGCCTACCCTCGGGCCCATCGAGTTGCCATGCGTGATCGGTATGCGGAGGGCAAAAGTCGAGACTCGGCAGCGCCGCCAGGTCGGCCGGTACCTCAGGAGCCCGAGTCTGCTGCAGCAGACCCGGGCTCGCGACTAGACACCATCTCCGTTCGCCCAGCACCTTCATCACGAGGTCGCTGTCTTTCAGCGGAGGCGGACGGACACGAATTGCCACATCGATACCCTCACCGATGACATCGACGACACGGTTCGTCGCTTCAAGATGGACCGTCACACGAGCGGTCATCGCCATGAACTCGGCCAGTATGACGCCAATGCGCGCATGCAACAGCGCGACCGGGCAGGTGATTCGGACGATGCCCTGCGGTTCCGCGCGGTTCAGGTCGATCGCCTGCTGGGCCGCGTCCGCTTCAATCAGCATCGCCTTGCAATGACTGTAGTAGCTCTGGCCGATTTCAGTGACCGAGAAGCGGCGGGTCGAACGCTGAATGAGGCGTACCCCAAGCTGCTCCTCAAGCTGTGCGATACGTCTGCTGAGCGTCGATTTGGGCATGCCGAGGGCACGTCCGGCGGGCGCGAAGCCTTGATGATCGACTACCTGTGCAAAGAAATAGAGGTCGTTGAGGTCGTGCATCGACTGGGGCCGTCGTTCCAAAAATGAGACACTGAGGATAACCTACGCTATCTACCGGTGCCACTGCGCTTCATCTACTCTTTCGTCGTGCATTCAGGTCGTTTTTGACCTTCGAAAGGAGATTTGATGATGAAGAAGATTCTCGGCACCTATAGCAATCCCAACTCGCATTGGGTTGGAGACGGGTTTCCCGTACGGACGCTGTTTTCGCATCAAAGCATGGGCCGCCACCTCAGCCCCTTCTTGATGCTCGACTACGCCGGTCCCGCGCACTTCACGCCGACGGGACGCAGGCGCGGCGTCGGTCAGCACCCGCACCGCGGTTTCGAAACAGTAACCATTGTGTACCAGGGAGAACTGGAACATCTCGACTCCTCAGGAGGAGGCGGCCGGATTGGTCCTGGCGACGTGCAGTGGATGACCGCCGGCGCCGGCATTCTGCACGAAGAGTTCCATTCGCGCGCCTTCGCGAAGACGGGCGGCACGCTCGAGATGGTCCAGTTGTGGGTCAACCTGCCCGCGAAGGACAAGATGACGGCGCCGGGTTATCAGACGGTCCTTGCGACGGAGATTCCCAGCGTCGCGCTGCCGGACGGCGCCGGACAAGTAAGGGTAATCGCCGGCGATTTTAAAGGCCGACCGGGACCGGCTCGTACGTTCACGCCAATCGACGTCTGGGATATCAGACTGAATCGGGGCCGCACGGCGGAATTCAAATTGCCTGTGGGCAGGTCAGTGGCGCTCGTCGTGCTGCGCGGCCAAATACTGGTCAACGGTGATATGAGAACCGTGAATGAAGCGCAATTGGTCCTGCTCGGGGCCGAGGGAACCGACGTGCGAGTGGAGGCAGCGAGTGATGCGACGGTATTGTTGCTCAGCGGCGAGCCCATCGATGAACCCGTCGCTGCGTATGGACCGTTTGTGATGAATACAACCGAGGAAATCAATCAGGCGGTTCAGGATTTTCAGAATGGACGCTTCGGACAAGTGGCGGTGACGACCCAGCAGAGTCGCGCGCTGTAATTGTTAAGGGGTCGTCGACGCGCCCTGCCAGGATGCATGTAGAAAGCTACGACTTGACGAGCTGAAACGCGCTGCGCGGCCTAGCTGCTTCCTTGGGTTTCGCAAGGTCTTCGCCAACCATCAGGCTGGGCGCGCCAAAAAAAACGCCGGCTAAACGCGCCGGCGTAAAGTCCCAAGTGGGACCCTGAGATATGAGATTGCCTATACAGTCGACTACTAAATTCAAGGAGCCTCACACTTGGCGAACTGCGGCGTGCCTGAATGCGTGATCGCCCCGTCATCAGGTTTCACTCGAGAACCTCAAGCGGGTGTTCTCTACTATCCGCAAGATCGGCACTTTGGAAAGAACTGATTTAAGCCTCGACGCGCTCCCGAGCACGTTTGCTCCTTGTAGCCCCACCTGTTTGCTGGTCGACGTTCTCGAGGACCAGTTGCGCTGTCCTCGCAAAGTGCTCGCTGAGCAGCCCGCACGCGCGGTCTGCGTCATGCGCGAGCACTGCCCGAACAATTTCCTCATGTTCCTTCGCGACATCGCGCGACGGCGCGTGTGCGCTTCGGATCGACTGGTGACGGTAGCGTGCAGTTTGCACGCGCAGCGTTGACGCAAACTGTTTTAGCCACTTGGAGCGGCAGCCCGCGATCAACGTGGTGTGGAAAATCTCGTGCGCGCGCTCCCACGCAGGATTCATTTTCGCCGGATCGTCGGACATGTACGGGTGGATGCTATTGACCTGATGAAACGCCGCCAGCACCGTGCCTTCCCAAGCCAGGTTGCAGCTTTCAATCGCATCACGCAGCGCATCTGACTCGATTCGTTGCCGCACCGTGGTGATGTCCAGGAGATCTGCCTTCGAAATCTTGGTCACCCGAAAGCCGCGCTGATCTTCCGCCTCAACGAACCCACTCATGGCAAGGCGTGACAACGCTTCGCGCAACGGAATCATGCCCGCTCCGTAACGCTCAGCGAGCTCGCGCATCTTAAGCTTTGAGCCAGGTGGGATCGCGCCCGTCACGATGTCATTCAGGATCGTCTGCGCCAATACGGATGCCATTGTGCGCGACCCGGTCGCTGTCTCGGTGTCAAAGCTGTGGTCCACACATTTCTCCTTCAGTCCCGTCAATTATATTCATTCATCAGGTTAACGCTAAAAAAATAAAAATATATATGTTTCTTGAAAAAACAGTTATTTCAAGTATAGTTCGAACAAGCCGGCCGACGCGGCGGGGAGCACAGGTGAAAACCCTAGTGCTCTTTGCGTGGCCGGGCATTCATCGATTACCGTTTGACTCGACCCGCTGGAGACGCAATGCGCTATATCAACTTCTCGCCCGATGGTCATCGCAGACTGCTAGGCGTTCTGCAAGGCACGACGATTCGCTCGCTTGGCGACGTGACACTGGAGGAACTGTTGGCCGGCGGCGTGGACCTCACGTCATATGGCAATTCGGCCCACGACGTCGGCGAAGAATTTGCAGCTGACTCGGTCACGTACCTCGCACCGCTTACGCACCCGGGCAAAATTCTTTGTATTGGCCTGAACTACGCGGATCACACGAACGAAAGCCCGTACGAACAACCAACTTATCCGACCATCTTTCCACGCTACAACTCCAGCCTGATCGGTCATCAAACGCCTATGATCCGGCCGCGCGTGTCCGATTCGCTCGATTTCGAAGGCGAACTGGCCGTGATCCTCGGCAGCGGCGGACGCCATATCCCGAAGGATCGGGCGCTCTCCTGTGTTGCCGGCTATTCGATCTTCAACGACGGCTCGGTGCGCGAATATCAGTTCAAGTCGCCGCAGTGGACAGTTGGCAAGAACTTCGACGGCACCGGCGCGTTCGGTCCCGAGTTCGTGACGGCCGACGAACTTCCGGCAGGGGGCACTGGGCTCAAGCTCGAGACGCGGCTGAACGGCAAGGTGGTGCAATCGGCGAACACCGCCGACATGCTGCACGACGTTGCTTCACTGATTTCGATCATCAGTGAAGCCATCACTCTCGAAGCAGGCGACGTGATCGTGAGCGGGACGCCGGCAGGCATCGGTTGGGCGCGTGAGCCGAAAGTCATCATGCGTCACGGCGATGTCTGCGAGGTCGAAATCGAAGGGCTCGGCGTGCTGAGAAACCATGTTGCAGACGAAACGCTGCAAGCCTGAATTGCTTATTCTGTAAGGAAGCTGGAGGAGACATGAGACAAATTCGAGTGCCGGTATTCGTCGCGGGCGCCGGCCCCGCAGGCCTGACCACGGCGGCGCTGCTCGCAAAGTATGGCGTTGAAGTACTCGCCATCACCCGCTGGCCGGGCACCGCGCATTCGCCGCGCGCCCACATCACGAACCAGCGCACCATCGAAGTGTTCCGCGACCTCGGTATCGAGGAGCATGTGAAGGCGCTCGCCGTTCCGTGCGAGTTGATGAGCAACAATGTGTGGGCGACCAGTTTCGCCGGCGTCGAGCTGGCACGGCTGCAAACGTGGGGCACCGGCGAGAAGCGCAAGGCCGATTATGAGCTGGCAAGCCCTTCGAAAATGTGCAATGCGCCGCAGCACCTGCTGGAGCCGGTGATTCTGACCGCCGCCCGTGAATATGGCGCCCATGTTCTGTTCAACACGGAACTGGTGTCGATGCGACAAACGGAAGATGCTGTGTATTCACGCGTGGTCGACGTGAACACCCGCGAGGAGTTCGAGATCGTCTCCGATTACGCGGTTGGCGCGGACGGCGCACGAAGCGTGGTCGTCAAGAGCATCGGCTTCGAGCACGACGGCGAGATGGGTCTTGGTTGCGCGGCGAATTGCTGGCTTGAAGTGGATCTGACCAGGTACTGTGCACACCGCCCCGGCGTCCTGTACTGGATGGCGCAGCCAGGCAGTGACTACTGGGTCGGCAGTGGCACCTGGATCTGCGTACGCCCCTGGAACGAGTGGGTACTGCTCTTCATGTATGACCCGAAGGAAGGCGAGCCGGACCTGAGCGACGAAGGCGTGATCGCACGGGCGCGGGCAACCATCGGTGACCCGGATATCCCGATCAAGGTGAAATCAGTCTCCAAGTGGACGATCAACAAGATGCACGCCCGCAGCATGATCAAGGGCCGTGTGGTGATCGCAGGCGACGCGGCACACCGCCACCCGCCGGCCAACGGGCTCGGTACCAACACATCAATTCAGGATGCGTTCAATGTCGCATGGAAGCTCGCACTGATCGTCAAGGGACAAGCCGCACCGTCGCTTCTGCAGAGCTATTCGGACGAGCGCCAGCCAGTCGCAGAACAGGTGGTGAACCGTGCGATGAAGTCGGTGATCGACATGCAGCCGATTCCGCAGGCGCTGGGCTTTCGCCAGGGACAGAGTGTCGACGAAGGCTGGGCCTCGCTCGACCACCTGTTTGCCGACTCCGAAGACGGCCGCGCAAAACGCAAGGCGCTGTCGGCCGCGATCGAACTGCAGAACTATCAGTTCAACTGTCACGGGGTCGAGCTGGGTCAACGCTATACGTCGTCGGCGGTCGTGCGTGACGGTGCCGCATTTCCCGAACCGACCCGCGATCCAGAACTGTATTACCAGCCGACCACGACGCCGGGCGCATATCTGCCGCACGCCTGGGTGCAACGCAACGGCGAGCTGATCTCGACGCTGGATCTGGCTGGTCACGGCGCGTTCACGCTGCTGACGGGGATCGGCGGAGATCGCTGGCTCGCAGCGGCCGACACGATCAGCCGCGAGTTCGGCATCCCATTGCGGGCGCTGCGGATCGGGCATGGTGGCGAGGCCGAAGACGTGTACGGCCGATGGACTGAACAGCGGGAAATCGAGGACCACGGCTGCGTGCTGGTGCGGCCCGACCGTTTCGTTGCTTATCGCGCCGAGAAGCTCCATGCCGACCCGGTGGCGGAGTTGCGTCGTGTATTCACAGCGATTTTGGGGCGCGAGCCGAGCGCGAGCTCAGCAACGGCGGATCGCCAGTCGGCTGTCGACGCTTAACTGGGAGGACCGTCATGGCAGTGTTAGCACCGCGCGTCGCGTCAGTCGGCGTGCATTCAATCGATCATTTTGCGCTCGAAGTACCTGACCTCTCGGCGGCGAAGGTTTTTTTTGGCGCCTTCGGGCTCGCGGTTGATGAAACCATCGACGGGCTGGAGCTGCGGGCCAGCGCCAGTGACCACGTTTGGGCACGGGTCCTCAAAGGCTCGCGCAAGCAGCTCGCGTATCTGTCGCTCAACTGTTTCGGCGATGATCTCGCCGCGCTGACCGCGCAGGTTGAAACTGCAGGCGGCAAGCCTTGCGCTGCGCACGCGGGAGCGCACGATCCCGAGGGCTTCTGGTTCGAAGACCCTGACGGCAACCGGCTGCAGATCCGAACAGGCGACAAAACGTCACCGGGGCTGAAGAAAGCGGCGGTCGCGGCGAAGGTGCGCCGCGGCTTGCGCGGCGCGGCCGCGCGGCACGAAGCACCGGCCGTGCATCCGACGCGGCTATCACACGTGCTGCTCTTTACGCCCGATATCGAGCGCGCAATCCAGTTCTATCGTGACGCGCTTGGCCTAAAGTTTTCTGACGGCTCGAAGGGCATCGTTGCATTCATGCATGGGCGTCATGGGAGTGATCACCATCTTGTGGCGTTCGTTCAGTCGAGCGCAAAAGGTTGGCATCACAGCGCCTGGGACGTACCGACAGTCGAGGAAGTCGGACTTGGCAAAATGCAGATGGCGAGGGCCGGCTTCGTTGATGGCTGGGGTGTCGGTCGGCATGTACTCGGATCGAATCATTTCCACTACGTGCGCGATCCATGGGGCTCGTTTTGCGAGTACTCCGCCGACATCGACTTCGTCCCGCCCGGCGTGGAATGGCCGAGTGCCGACCATCCGCCGGAGGACTCGCTTTACCTGTGGGGGCCGGACGTGCCCGCTTACTTCATCGAGAACACGGAAGCGCAACGCTAACCAACCGCGATCTAAGGGTGGTCCAAAGACCGCTTACTTGTGGCAGCCGGCTATAGGCCACGTGCCATCCTCGCCTTCGGTCAAATGCCAGAGACCGAAAACTCAATTGAAATCGCTTGTATCTGACAGGACCAGATACCCCGGGTTCAGATACGAGCAACCACGCGCGCTGCGAGTCAGCACGCCTACCCTCTGGAGAAGAACCATGTCTAGCGAACCCCGCCGCGATCCCGCCAGCGACCACCTTCTGACGCCGCAAAACGCCGCATTCATCGTTATCGACTATCAGCCGGTGCAGGTGAACTCGATCGCTTCCATGGACCGCCAGTTGCTGATCAACAACATCGTCGGTGCGTCCAAGGCTGCTGTCGCGTATCAGCTCCCAATCATCCACTCCACCGTCAATGTGAAGTCGGGATTGAACAAGCCACCAATCCCGCAGCTTCGTGAAGCGCTCGGTGATTATCCAACCTATGACCGGACCTCGATCAATTCGTGGGAAGACGTCGAATTCCGCAAGGCAGTGGAAGCAACGGGCCGCAAGAAGCTGATCATGACCGCGTTGTGGACCGAAGCGTGCCTTACATTCCCTGCGCTGGATGCGTTGAAAGAGGGTTACGAGGTCTACGTAGTGGTCGATGCAGTCGGTGGAACCTCGGTTGCGGCGCATGAGGCAGCGTTGCGCCGGATCGAGCAGGCCGGAGGTCAGATGATCAGCGTGGCCCAACTGTTTTGTGAACTGCAACGTGACTGGGCACGTCAGGAGACGGTGCCGGCGTTCATCAATTTGTTCGTCGAAACTGGCGGAACAGCCGGCATTCAATTCTCATACGATCGCGAATAATCGATCCGCCGGACAGCTCAGCGTCGGGAGCTTGGCCGGACACGTGTTCAGGTGGGAACAACGTCGACAACGCACGATAGCCGATGCCCGTCGCGTCTCTTTCCAAGCTTGGCAGCTTGGCCTTATGGCGACGCGGCTTATCTTCTGAGGAAGCGGCGACCTCAAGGCACGACGGCGCGTAAGTGGCGTTTTACGCGCCTCTGCCATATCTGAGTTTGTGCGGCAATCGCCCGATGATTTTTGAAGGAGGAGCTATGAATGACTTCTTTGTACTTGCCATCATGTACGCAAAGGAAGGGCGGGAGAACGAGTTGCGAAGAAGCTTGGTTGACGTGGTCGAACCGTCACGCCGGGACGAAGGGAATTTTCGATACGAGTTATTCGTCCAGCAGGACGACCCGCGACGGTTTGTCTTCGTCGAACACTGGGCCACCCAGCAGGCACAAGAACGGCATCATTCAGAAAGCGAACACATCCGGCGGTTCCAGGCAACGGGTGCGGATGCCGTTGAAAAGGTGGACTTGTTCTACCAACTCGATCGCATCGCCTAAGCGCCTCGCGAGATTATGGATGAGGTGCGAACCGGAGAAGCGGGGGCCGCTCCCACCCATTAGCTCGTCACGGAACATCGTCCTGTCGCCCAACTGAATCGCCTCAGCAGTTGATAGCTGCTACGTAAACGTCCCGTTCAGAATCGTGAACGATCTGGTCCGGTGCGCGCGAGCCGTCGGTTCCACTCCGATCCTTTGGCGAAAGAACGGTGTCTGTCATAGTGCGCGCTGCGCTACTGAACTAGCGTTTAGCAGGCGCGGCCGCGCTACCGAACGTGGTTCAATTTATGAAAAATCAAGCCTTAGTTTCCTCGACGCCTTGTGTAAAGGCCGGTGAGTCCCTGCCCGTCGCCATCCCCCCGGCTTGGGAGCCGATGGAGGTTAGTCTTAGTCTATTGCGTCAGTCGATCGAACCATATGATTGGCTGGACGATGCAAGTCCATTCACTCAGAACGAGTTCTAGATATTTCGTGTTCGAGGCTTACGTTCCATATACGTCGACTCACGGACCCAGCTTTTGGGCAGAAAGCCTCTGATTATTTTAACTCTGCATAGCATTTAGTCAGATGCGCTCGACCGGCCGATCTAACGCGCATCGGTTGACGTTCGCCTATCTCTGGAACTCGGGTTGATCTAAATTGCGCCGCAAGGTGCATATATCGAGTGTAGACCGTTTATTAGCACTACTAATTGACGCGACGGAGCTTCAATCGGCCAAGGTCGGGGTTCGCGTTTGGACCATTTGCGGCTTCAATAGCACGAGCGGCAAGCGCAGATAAAAAGGCGGTCGCAAATCCATGCAGCAGCAGACATTCGGATACGCGCGCCGGCGATCCTGGGCCCGTCACGCACCGGTCAAATGACCGCAGAAATTTCGGTCGAACCATTTTGGTTTGGGAGACAAGATGAAGAAACATTTGAGTCTGGCATTGGCTGGGTTGGCGCTGCACGGCCAATCTCATGCGCAAAGTAGCGTCACGTTATTTGGGCTAATGGACGCCGGTATCAGTTATGTGAGCAATGAGGGCGGACACAGCAACACCAAGTTTGACGATGGCATATTCATGCCGAATCTGTTCGGCATGGTCGGTAGCGAAGATCTCGGGGGCGGTACCAAGGCCATCTTTCGGCTGGTCAGCCAGTTTTCTTTGGCAAATGGCGCAACCATCGGCGGCGGACTCTTTGCGAGAACCGCTTATGTTGGGCTCGAAGACGATCATTTCGGAACGGTGACACTCGGAAACCAGTACGAATTTATGTCCGACGCGTTGTTCGGTGCCGGCAATGACGCCGCGCGCGATGTTGGCGGTTTGTACAACCTGCGCAATGGGCCTTTCCAGAAGCTGGCACTGCCTAACAACCCAACCGGTGCATTCGACTGGGATCGTACGGGTGGCAGCCAACGCATGTCCAACTCCGTCAAGTATCTCAGCCCGGTTTTAGCCGGGCTGCGCATCGGTGCAATGTATGGGCGGTTTCAAGATTGAAGCGCAACAGCGGATTTAATGTTTAGAGCCATGAGGTTGAGCTGCGGAAGCGAGTGTGGCGGCGAAGACCTCGAGTGGCGAATGAAAGGCGTGAGTGGCGCGAGGCCTGCTGTTCAGACTGTCGGCAATGGCGTCAAGTTCGTCCTGACTGTAGACCGAAAGGTCGGTGCCTTTGGGCAGATACTGGCGCAGCAGTCCGTTGGTGTTTTCACAAGTTCCGCGTTGCCATGGGCTGTGCGGGTCGCAGAAGTACACCTTCACACCTGTGGCGGCGCTGAGCTCTGCATGTCGCGACATTTCCTTGCCTTGGTCGTAGGTGAAGCTCTGCCGTAATGGCTCGGCAATCGAATTGAGTTTGGTAGAGAAGCCTGCCAGCGCGGAAGCAGCCGTGGCATCTTCCATCTTTGCCAGCAGCACTAGGCGGCTGGTCCGTTCCACCAGCACTCCGACTGAAGACGCATTGTTGGCGCCCTTGATGAAGTCGCCCTCCCAATGTCCGGGAAGCAGTCGGTCCTCGATTTCAGGCGGCCGCACATGAATGCTGACCATGTCGGGAATCTGCCCGCGTCGGTCTGTACCCCGTGTGCGCGGCATGCGCGTGCTGTGGCCGTGGCGCAGGCAGGCGATGAGCTGACGGCGCAGTTCGCCGCGCGGCTGGGCGTAGATGGCCGTATAGATAGTTTCGTGGGACACGTGCTGGGTCGGGTCGGTCGGATACATGCGCTTGAGTGTGCCCGATATCTGCTGAGGTGACCATTTCCACTCAAGCAGGGTAAGAACGATGCGCCAGCACACACTCTGCGGGGAGAGCTTTGTGGGACGACGACCCGCACTGCGACGCGCGGCGCTGAGCGCTTCTGCAGGTACGGATGCGTAGCCAGCGGGAGAACCATTTCGCCTCAGTTCACGGCTGACGGTGGCTGGCGAGCGGCCGAGTATCCGGGCCATGGCCCGGATACTCGAACCCTGCAAATGCAGGCTTGCAATGGTCAGGCGCTCTTCGGGTTGAAGCTGTTGATACTGAGTTGTTTCGTGCATCGCAACACCTTATACGAAACAGGTGTTGCACTTCACATTTGAGGCCGCCATGTCTTTGGCGGTGTTCCAGGGTCGATTGGCGCCAATAACGCGGCGAGTTTTGGCATCAACTACGACCTCGGCGCATTCGGTGTGGCCGCCGCTTATACCAATCAGAAATATGGTGCCGTGACGGGCGCACCGGCCACAAGTGTCCAGAACTGGGGCGCCGGCGCACATTACAAGCTTGGAAATCTGACCACCAACGCGCTGTTCACGACGGTTCGAAATTCGGCATCAGGGGGCGCAGCGTGGATGGCGGAGCTGGGAGGCATCTGGCAATTCACGCCGTCTTTGATGCTTGGTGCGGACTACGTTTATATGAAAGGTAACGAGAACCTCGATAACAATCACGCTCATCAAATCACGGCCGCGCTCGATTATTGGCTGTCCAAGCGCACGATGGTGTATGTCTCTGGCATCTATCAGCGCGCCAATAGCGGCGCTCACGCTCAGATCAACGGCATTTTGGACCCGAATGGTGCGTCGAGCAGCGCAACCCAAGCGATTGCGCGCGTTGGTCTGAGCACCCGATTTTAGTCACTTGTCTTAGCTCGACACCCGCGGACTTAAGCCAAAGGCGCGAAGCGTTGCTGTTCTAGACGAGCCCCAAGCGAAAGGTTCTGCAGCCTGTGGCGACAGAGCGAAACCAACAGATGGAGCATAGCAACATGAAAAGTAAAATCACACCCGATTGGGATACCGCTTACGAGTGGAAGATTGTGACGTTGCTGTCACTCGGATTCGGCTTGGTTGGGATCGACCGGTTTATGATCATGCCGTTATTTCCGGTGTTGATGAAGGAACTCCGGCTTGATTACCAGGACCTGGGGCACATCACTGGCGCGCTTGCTATCGCGTGGGGCCTTTCCGCTATGTTCACCGGCAACCTTGCCGATCGGATCGGTCACCGAAAAGTCCTCATTCCGGCCACCGTCGCCTTTTCGCTGCTGGCGGGTGCAGCCGGTCTCGCCGCAGGCGTGGGCAGCCTGATCCTGATCCGCGCGTTGATGGGCTTCGCAGAAGGCGCGTACACACCGTCCAGCATTACCGCCACCCTTGATGCATCGAGTCCGACAAGGCATGGCCTTAACGTCGGGATTCAACAGACTGCGTTGCCGCTGTTCGGTTTGGGAATCGCGCCGATCTTGGTCACGCAATTGCTCAAGGTGATGCCGTGGCACTGGATCTTTGCCATGGTCTCGGTGCCGGGACTCATCGTATGCTATCTCACGTACAGGATCTTGCGCGATACACAACCGGCTGCCGCAGTGGTTCATACTGAGACGCACGACCTGGCTAAGCATAAATGGCACGAGGTGCTCCGCTACAGGAATGTCCCGTTGAACGTTGTTGGGATGCTGTGTTGGCTGACGTGTCTTATTGTGCTGAGCGCACTGCTTCCGAACTACTTAACCGACTATCTGCATCTGGGCCTGGAGCAAATGGGCTTCGTGCTATCCGCGATTGGCGCGGGCGGAGCGCTAGGGTCTTTGACAATGCCCGCGCTGTCCGATCGCCTCGGACGCAAGCCGGTCATGATTATCTGCGTCGTTGGCGCGTTCACTGCGCTTTACTCGCTATCGCGTACGGGCGCCGAACCTTTGCTCTTGTTCGTTCTGTTGACGACCACGATCTTCTTCGTGTTCAGTATGATCACGCTGACCGTGGGACCAATCAGCGCGGAGTCCGTACCCGCGACGCTGATGACCACGGCGTCTGGACTTGTCATAGGCATCGGCGAGATCTTCGGCGGGGGCGTCGCCCCGGCGGTGGCGGGCTATGTCGCGAAGCACTTCGGCATTCAGTACATCATGCATCTCGGATTGGGCGCCCTGGTCGTCGCACTTTCGCTAAAGGAGACTGCGCCGGCACGGCTAAAGGCGGCGGTTCCTGCTGTACAGTGAAAGATCGATCGTCCGAGCGGGATTCCAAGACAGGCGTCGCGCTGCGGCTGGTCGCCGCAAAGGAAGCAGGCGTGCCTTTACCGAAAGCAATGAACGTCCGTGCTTTGGCGTGGCATTAGAGAGGGGACGGGCGCTCTCCGGAGCGCGCGCCCGTCTCTCTGCGCTTTTCCGGCCAAGCAGGCGGGTGAAATTCGGTTGATCACCTGTCCGGGACCTGTCAGTGCCGCAGATCGTGTACCCTGCCTACCCGGGCGTTTGCGTCAGGTGATAAATCATCGAGTAGCTAAGGCGACTCGCAGGATGGACGCCGCTGGTTACTTCGATCACTTTGCCACGCACGAAGTAGGTTCGGATGATGCGCATGCCGGCTGATCCGGCAGGATCTTGCCGCGCCTCAGCGTCCGCCCCTCCGTCCGCCCCTCAATAAGCAGCCCCTGTAACTCCTGTTCGACCCGTGTCGCCTCGATACCGTACTGATCTTGGGGTCTGAGGCGCAGTGGAACGGAAAACCGGGTTAAGCACTCTTCATGAATCGCTGCATGCTGGATCACGTAGCCAAGTTGAGTACACGTCAACTAGCTATCTTGATGCTGCATAGCCAATAACAGCGATACCCAATGTAAATTGGCCAGCGTCATTTGGCTATGTTTCTTGGCTGCGGGGTTCAGCAGGAAGCAAAGGAGAGCCGGTTTGCACATCGATTCCCGGTGTGAAGCGAGGACTTCCTTGCGATCAGACATTCGCATGCTAAGGGTCTAACGCTTCACTAGGAGAGTCGGCTGACTATTTTCCGAGCGTCATGCCACCGTCTATCGTCACGATCTCCCCTGTCATGAACTGAAACGGCGGCTGCGCAAGCGCGATCATCGCAGCCGCAATTTCCTGCGTCGATGCCAGGCGGTTCATCGGATGCATCGCAGCGAGCTTCTCCTCGCTGAGCTCGCCCGCCTCGATTGAGCGCTGAATCATCGGCGTCTTCACGTAACCGGGTGCAACCGCGATCACGCGAATGCCGTCGGATGCCCATTCGTTTGCAAGCGAGCGTGTCAGCGTCGCGACGGCCGCCTTCGAGACCGCATAGTGCGCGCGCCCCTTCATCATCACGGTGCCGGCGACGGACGCAACGTTGACGATCACCCCGCGCTTCTTGCGCAGTTGCGGGTACAGCGCGTGCGAACAGTAGAATGTGCCGCCCAGATTCACCGCCAACACGCTGTCCCATTCGGCGGGGTCCTTCTCGGCCACCGGCTCGCGACCGCCCGCGATGCCGGCGGCATTGATCAGCAGGTCGACTCCGTCGAGCTGCTTCGCGACGGCGGCGACGGCCGCGTAGTCGGCAATATTCACGGCGACGCCGCCCTCCTGTTCGCTGCGATCCCAGACGACAACACGCCACCCTGCCGCGCGCAATTGGCGCACGCACTCCTGTCCGATGCCGCTTGCGCCGCCTGTGACAATGGCGATCCGTTCTTCCACATTGTTCATGCCAGCCTCTCGATGTGTCGGCGACGGGCACGGTTAAGCGCGAGACCGTGCCAGATTTTTCACTGCCGTGTGCCGGTTACGTACGCAGACGATCGCGAGCCCGGCGCTTGCTAGCGTGGCGATCGCGAACACGCGCGCCGCGATATCCCACTGTCCGCCCGTAGCCTGCATCACCCAGCCCGTCAGCGTTGGCCCGAAGAATCCGCCGATCGAGCCAATAGTCGTCACCAGCGCAAGCGGTCCGGCGTGGGCGCCGATAGTGTTCTGAATTGACGTATTGAGCGGGCCGTAGTACGCGATCGTATAGCCCGTGATGATCGACACGGCCGCGATGAACCCGCCAAGCGACACCTCCGCAGCGGTCGGAAGCAAGAAGAATCCGACACTGCCGATGAGGCAGACCGCCGCGAGGTGCCAGCGAATGTCGCCCCAGCGTTCGCTGCTGCGCCCGATGAGATAGCTGAACGTCAATGCCACCACATTCGGGATTATCAGCAGCATGCCGATCTGAAGCGGCGTGATGTGATACAGGTGCTTCAGGATCGTCGGCAGAAAATAGGCCAGCGCAAAAGTCGCCGCGTAGGCGATCAGCAGCGCGACGAGTTGTCCCCACAACAACGGCTCGCGGAACACGGCGAATTCCGACGCCCGGGCCCCGGACGAAGACGAGGCCTCCGCGGTCTCCTCGCTCATCACCTCCTGCAGCGAACGGCGTTGCTGCTCGGTGAGCCAGTGTGCGTCGTGCGGCGTCGCGGGCAGGAAGCGCAAGACGATCAGCCCGAGCACAACGGTCGGCAGCCCTTCGATCAGAAATAGCCAGCGCCAGCCCGGCATCCACGCGTCGATGCGCAGCAATGCGCCCGCGAGCGGACCGCCGAAGATCATCGCGAGCGGGATCGCCGTGATGAACACCGCGTTGATCCGGCTGCGAAAGCGCGGCGGAATCCAACTGGCGAAGTAAAAGTTGACAGCGGGAATGAAGCCGCCTTCGATCACGCCGAGCAGGAACCTCAGCACATAAAACGACTTCTCGCCCTGCAGCGTGGCCATCAGACACGATACGAGCCCCCAGGCCACGAACACGAACGCGAGCCAGGGCCGAACGCCGAAACGCTTTAGCGCGAGATTGGCCGGCACGCACGAGCCCGCGTAGCCAACGAAGAACAGGCCGGCGCCGAAGCCGTAGGCCGCGAGCGAGATCCCGAGATCCGCGCCCATTTGCAGCTGGGCATAGCTGATGTTGGTGCGGTCGAGAAAGTTAAGCACATACCCCGCAAACAGCAGGGGCAGCACGCGATTGCGAAAGCCGGCGACCGCCCGCTCCGCTTCCGCGTGTTCCGAGTTCTGGTTCATCACGTTGTCTCCTCCTATATATTGTCTGGTCGGTCGCGGTTGCTTCACGCCCCGTCGATCACGGTGTTGCGAAGCAGGCCAATGCCTTCGATTTCGATTTCGCAGACGTCGCCCGCCTTCATCCATACTTGCGGGTTGCGGGCCAGGCCGACCCCCGACGGCGTGCCCGTGATGATGATGTCGCCCGGCTGCAGCTCGACTGCTTCTGAGCATGCGGCGACGAGGGTCGCGACGTCGAAGATCATGTCCTTCGTATCCGCGTCCTGCATCGTCTCGCCGTTCAGGCGGCACCGGATCCGCAGGCCCTTCGCCCCTGCTGGAAGCTCATCTGTGGTGACCAACTCCGGGCCGAACGAGCCGCTCGCGTCGAAGTTCTTGCCGATCGTCCACTGGTTGGTGCGCAACTGGTATTCGCGGATCGAGCCTTCGTTGAACACCGAATAGCCGGCCACATGCTCGAGCGCGGACGCCTTCGGGATGTAGCGGCCGGGCTTGCCAATCACGGCCACCAGTTCCGCTTCATAGTCGAACTGCGTCGAGACGCGCGGACGCACGATCGGCTGCTCGTGCGCAACCCATGATGACGGATAGCGACTAAAAATCACCGGATCCTTAGGGGGCGCGAAGCTGCTTTCGGCCGCGTGATCGATGTAGTTGAGGCCGATGGCCAGCGCCTTCGATGGTTGACGCACTGGCGGCAGATAGCGCAAGCCCTCGATTGGCGTCACGACGCCGCGGCGGTTCATCGCTTCAAGCGCCGCTTGCGTGCCAGCCTCACCCATGCGGAGCAACTCGTCGAGCGAATCGGGCAGGCCCGCCGCGGTCAGGTCGACCAGATTGTTTGCATCGATACGCGCGCCGATCGCGGGCTGCCCGTTGCTGTTGACGAATGCGATGAGTCTCACGTTGTCTCCTTCAGGCCGACGCCTGCTCAAAATTGACGAAAAAGAATTCGGGAACCTCGGGGCCCCACACATAGAGCGAGTCTGCGGGCGCATGGTCTGCGGGCGGCCAGTCGATCTCGTGCGGCACGTAGTCGATGTCGAACGAATACTCGGCGAAGCTGCCCCACGGGTCGCGCACGTAGTAGAAGTAGTTCGAACCGAGCACGTGCCGGCCGACGCCCCAGCCTTCCGGGAAGCCCGCGTTGCGCATTTGCTCGGCGCCGCATCCGACCTCGTCGATACTGCCGACGTCCCAGCTGGAGTGATGCAGTCCGGGGCCGGTCGATTTGGCGAACGCGACTAGATGATGATCGGAGCCGTGCGGGCCGTGCAGAAACGCGACGACATCGCCCGAGCGGTCCGACAGGCGCAGGCCGAGCACGTCTTCGCAGAAGCGCACCATGCGCAGCACGTCCGGGCTGAAAAAAAGCACGTGAGACAGACGGCGCGGACGCACTTTCGCAACGCGGCTGCGCGACGGCGCCGCGCCTTGTCCGGTTGCGATCGGCTGCGCGGGCGACGGCATGGTCTTTTCGTCGGGCGACACCTTCGGGCCGACCCGCAGTTGAACCGGCGTGCCGTCCGGGTTGCGCAGCCAGAGCCCCGCGCCGTCCGACAGCGGATGCGGCGCGCTTTCGATGCCGTCGCGGGCGATGCGCGATCGCATCGCGCCTAGATCTTCCGCGAAGATTCCGAAGCTCACGTACTCGAGCCGCTGGCATGAGCCGCCAGCGTAGATCGACGCCCATCGGTGCGGCCGGCCGGCGGCAAACAGATCGAGACGATCGTCGCGCCGGCGCACGTCCAGGCCGAAGGCCGTATAGAAACCCTCGGCTTCGTCGAGATCGGGCACCGAGAAGACGAACTCGTGAACGGAGTGAACGCCGACGGTATTCGGGCGTCGTCCTGATTGCGTGGTCATCGGGATCGACTCCTGTATCAAGGTGCGTTGAAGCCGGTTACCGTGCGAATCACAGCCGCGCCCGGCCAGCCGTCGCCGCGCCACGCGACGTGTTGATCCGGGCGAATCAGCGTGAAGCGGGCGGGATACAGGTTCGCGACGCCGCCCTCTCCCGGCTGGATCACTTTCAGCGGCATGCCGCACGCGGCGGCATCGGCCGTTACCGATTCGATTTCCGTCGTGGTCGCGGCGGTGGACGCGAGCAGCGTGAATCCGCTGCCGAAGTGGTCGTACAGCGAGCTGCCGTCATGCAACCACGCATGCGGCGCCAACGCGCCGGGACGCGACGACGGCACGTAATTGATGAAATCCCTTTCCTGCGCAGCGCTGCCGTCGGGGGCGACGATCGGAGAGTCGTCGTATCCATAGCCGAGCACGACGCCCAATGTAGAGAACTCGCGCATCTTGGCCGCCTGGATCCGGCTGCCGATTTCACGGCGCACGCGCGCCCCCGTGTCGCCCGGAGCTTCGATATCGTCCGCCAGCAACTGGTTGCCGAGCGTTGCATGGTTGACGACGGCCTCCTCCAGTACCCATTTGTGAACCGGGCGTCGCTCCGCCTCGTAGCTGTCGAGCAGCGCAGGGCCGCCCCAGCCGTGAAGCGTCGCGGCAAGCTTCCAGCCGAGATCGACGCTGTCGGCGATACCCATGTTCATCCCATACCCACCGAACGGCGGATGCAGATGGCAGGCGTCGCCGGCAAGGAAAACCCGCCCCTTCCGGTACCGATCGCCGAGCAGCTGGCTCGCGACCCATTCGTCGCTGCTAAGGACCTCGTACGGGAGGTCGATGCCAGTGGCGGTGCCGATCATCGCGCGCGCGTCGATGTTGCCGATGCGAACGCCGGGCTCGACATGCGTCGGCATGAAGAACCAGGTGTCGTCGCTGTCCATCGGGCCGATGAGGCTCGGTGCGTCGCGGTTGATCTGCCAATACATGATCGCTGGCCCGAGACGGTGCGCATTGGCGAGCCCCGGCGCGCGAAACACGATGTTGTAGTTCTTTGACAGGCCGTACTGACCTTCCATGCGGGTACCGATCAGATCCCGCACGAGACTGCGCGCGCCGTCGGTGCCGACCAAATAGTCCGCGTCGACGACGATGTCACGTTGATGCTCGAGATCGCGCAGCGTGGCGCTCACCGTGTTGCTGTCCTGCTCGAAACCGCGGAGCTCGCAACGGAAGCGGATCTCGACGTCCGGCAGCGATTGCGCATGCGCCCGCAACGTTTCCTCGACGGTGTACTGCGGAATCCACTGCGCGTGCTCGGAATAGAGCGGATTACGGCCAGGCGCGCAGTACATCGCGTTTTCGTGGCGCGCGAGCTCGAAGCCGGCGAGCCGCGTGCAGAACACCACGTTCGACGGATAGTCCACGCCGAGCGGCGACGCGGCGCGCAGGCGATCGGCGATGCCCCAGCGGCGCAGGTGCTCTCTCGTGCGCACGTTGGTGGTCTTCGCGCGTGGCGCATAGCCGACCCGGTCGTTTCGTTCGATGAGCAGGCAGGGAATGCCCCGATGGCCGAGTTCGATTGCCAACGCGAGGCCGGCGGGGCCTGCGCCCACGATCAATACGCGTGGTGTTGCACGCTTCTGCACGATGCTGTCTCCTGTCGTTCTGCATGCGGTTCGGGATGACAGGAATCTTAAGAACAGCCGCATGATTCAGAAAGATGGCAAAATTTCACGCGTGATACGAAAAATGAATCGGTGAGCACGATGAAGCTGAATGCGTTGCGGGACTTCGTCACAGTGGTCGAGCGAGGCGGGTTACGGGCGGCCGCGCGCTACCTAGGTCAGCCGCAGCCGGCGATATCTCGCAGCATTCACGATCTGGAGAAGGAGCTCGGCGTCACGCTGTTCGAGCGGCATGCGAAAGGCGTGCGGCTGACGCCGCTCGGCAGCGTCTTCCTGCGGCGGGCGAACGCAGTACGAAATGAACTGCAGCGCGCGAAGGACGAGATCGGGCAACTGCGAGGCGAGACGCATGGGCGTGTCACGCTGTGCATGTCGATGGCGCCGCACCTCGGATTGTTGCCCCGGGTGCTCCAGCCGTTTCGCGCGCGCTATCCGACCATCCATCTCGAAATCATCGATGGCGTGTATCCAATCGTCGAGGCGTCGCTACTGGACGGCACGGTGGACTGTTACATCGGCCCCGCACCGTCGGTGGTGCCAAATGAGCTTCAGGTGGAGAAGCTGTTCGACAACACGCGGGTCATTCTTGGCCGGAAGGGACATCCGCTTGCGGACGCAACATCGCTGCGCGATCTCGTCGATGCTGAATGGATCACGACGTCGATCACGCACAAGGCAGAAGAAGAGCTCGGTCCGCTTTTCCAGAAGCACGGGCTGCCCGCGCCGCGTCTGGCGATGCGTGCGCAGTCCGCGCTCACGTTCATGACCGCGCTCGCCAACTCGGATTTGCTGATGATGCTGCCGGTGCAGTGGATTCAGTACCCGCTCCTGAGCGAGACGTTTCAGGAGATCCGGGTCGTCGAGGCATTGCCGGCGCCGCCGGTCTGCATCGTGCAGCGTATCGGGCTGCCGCTGACGCCCGCGGCGGAATATCTCTGCACGCTAGTGCGCCGGATCAGCGGCTGAAGACTACAGTTGTTGCTCGGCACGCGTGCGTTTGCTCCCAGCAGTACGGCGAGCCTCCGTTGCCGGGTACGCCTCCAGTCAGAGTGGAATGCAGAACTCGTTGCTCTTATGCTGCTGTATCGAGCAATTGCTTGACCCTTTATGCCGGCCATCGCACCGCCCGTGGCTTGACCGATGGCAACGGGGTCGAAAGTGCTCATCCGTTTACGAGACACAGTGTTCTCGCGAGCGAAGTCCACGCTTGCCGCATCGGTACGTCCTCGCGGGACGCATAACGGTGCCGCCGAACTCAAGCGATATACGTCCATAATGACTCGTTAGTACGACTGATGAAAGTGCGTTAAGACAGCATTATGTCAAGCGATCAACCCAGCCCGGCGCGGCCGGTGGCCGTGTAGTGCGTCCGGCCTAATACACCTCGATATGATCCGGATACACGCCCGTTTCGCGCGCGGCCTGCTCGACCGCCTCCGGACTGTCCACCCGGCAACCGCGCCGATCTCCATCTCGCCGGCGAATAAGCGGCCCGCCCACTGACCCGAGGGGGCGCGGTAGATCCGAAGGGTGACGGCCTGGTCGGTGTCGTGTTCCATTCAAACTCTTGGAGGAAAGCCGTCGGGGGCCCCAGCTGCCACTTTCGGCCTCCGGAGGTCGGTTCCAAACTTTTGCGGGAGTGCCCGACGAAGCGAGCCTGCCCGCAAGTTAGTTTTGCATTTAGATTGGAAGTGGTTGATTTACATATATTTTTTGTATCATCCTGTGCCGATATCGGATTGCTTTTAGATGATCCTAAACCGCTACGACCAAAAAGGGACATATCGAGCGTAGCGCCGCGACGTCGATTCTGAGTCGTCCAACTTGATCTTTCCCGCCTCAATCGTCTGGTTAATGATCACCGAGACGACCTCGACCTTGGACGATGGTAGGCGGAAGCGTTCCCTGAGGCTCTGGTTCGACATACGGCGATTGTTGACATATTGCAACACGCAATGTTGGTAGCACGCCCGGATCCGATCGCCCTTACTCATATCTTTGAAGTCTTGATGAGCGAACATCACGGAGGTTGTCCGTACATCTCCAACGCGGAAGTCCGGCGCTGGAAGCTGATACATCTCGGACGCCGAGATGACTTTATCGATTCCACTCCCCTTCTCCTCGCAAATCCCCATTCTCCGCATCAGGTCGGCGAGGCGCTCATTTCGAGATCGATATTCGTCGATGAAGCGCTCGAGCGGAATCGGAGGAATTCCGGGGTTAGAAATCTCTACACGGTCCGCATACATCTCGACCATGACCGACATCCCTGTCAGAGAGTAATCCTGATGAACAAGCGCATTCGCAATGAGTTCGCGCAGCGCCTGCTTGGGGAACATCCTGACTTCCTCGCGGAGCGCCTGCTCCACGACGTGATTCTTTGGAGCGAGGCCATGAAGCATCGAGAGCAAGCCCTCGAAGCCAAGTGCGTATCCCTTCTTGCCAATTTGATCTAGTTTGGTCTCAACCTTACTTGTGCCCTCGTAGACGACGAGGCGGAAGGCTTTTCGCGAAACTGAGAGCGGAAATGCATCGAGATGCTTGGCTAAGAGAATCGCGCCTAGGTTGTAGATCACCCACGATTCGCCCGTCCGACGAATCAATTGCTCCCCTTCCAGCCTTGCCAGTACTGCGTTTTGATTGGTTGGATATGGCATCCCAATCAAATCAAAGTAGGCCTGCGAATCCAGAAGCGCAATCACCTCTTCGGCCGTGCAGTCCGCCTTTGCGGGCTCAGAGAGCCAATCCGCCTTACCCTCAGAAAATATCTCTCGCAGACGATCTTCTGACATCGGGACGAGTTCGTGAGTTGACCTCATCCAATATGCGCCATCCAAACTATATGCTGTCCCGGTCGGCCGCTTGGGAATGTGAAAAATCAAGACACGACCATCTGCATGTCCAAACTCCTCAACATCGACTCGAAACCGAAGCGCCCCGAATAACTTGCCGGCAATATCCGCAGGATCTGCAAACGCGGAGGTGCCAACCACTCGGCGCGGATGCTTGTCCGAGACACCGAAGATCAAGTTGCCGCCGCCTTCGTTAGCAAGGGCCACGCAGTAACGCTTCAACTTGGTGAGGTCGTATTGCTCCTTCGCTTCCTTGAACTCGAGATGTTCTGTCTCAGAAGGCGCGGACAGCCAGCGGTTCAACTGATCCAACGAAGTGCGCATGTGTTTTCGACAGGGCGGGAGGATGACAAGGTTTGTTCGGGGAAGATGACCTCTCTAGGTCTCGCGCACATTATCGCATTCCTCGGGCGCTCTACTGGACCGACCACGTCTAAGCAGCAAGCCGATGTGTGGTATCTGTCGAACCAGATGTCCGAGTCGGCCGGAGACGTCCGGGCACCATGGTCCGCATCTCCGATCTCGGACGAATTTGCGCACGCCCCATACATCGCAGAATCGGCATATGGAGCGCTCCCAGTGACCTCCGCCGCCGCTGTTCCTTTCCCACTGCGTACTTCGGACGATCGAACGCGTTCGATCGATGCTCTTCTCAAGGAAAGTACGTCTGCCGGGAGAATAACGCTGTGGCGCGGATCCCAGCTCGTGCGTGCCTACGGAAAGATGGTGGATACCTGGTACGCGGCGTTGTCAGCGGAACTGCCCGGCAACGGCTGGCCGCTTGGGCGCTCGTGGAAGCGCTCGTTCAGCAGCAACCGGTATTGGTGAAATGCGTGTGATGCGTCCGGCGCCGGCGCGCATGAGCCACCGTCCCGTCGTGCTGCTACAGGCCCCCCTGGATGCGTGGTGCTCGAGCGCGACAAGGTCATCGTGCTCGATGCAGTGGCTAGGGGCGCGGGGGATGGCGACGCTCATGCCGGCGCGCTCATGTACGACCGCAGCGCAGAGCGAGAACACGAGATACAGCGTGACGTGGGCAATCGCCCTGCTGCGTTTTCACCTCAGGTTGCGGTGTGCGACGAAGCGGATCACGAGCCCTCGCCCGCTCCACGATGCAAATTCACGACAGCGAGAGCATTTTTATTCAATCAACAGACGATCGGGACAAGCCGCGCAGTTACAGCCGGTTACAATCAGATCAACGAGGTACTTTGCCCGCTTTTTCGGCGCCAAGCTGTGACAGAGTGCTGAAATCTGACGATTTGAAAGCTAAAGATATGGAGAGGACATTGACTCCGCCGTCCAATCATTGGGTCCGCTTCCTTCGCAACTACGGTCCCCTGCCCACAAACGGCAACTTATTCGACGAACATGTGACCGCAGCTCTTCGTCGCGCTCATGTGAAACCAATAGAACTCCCAACTCCGTTGGTTGACGAGATGGCAGAGATAATGCTCTCTCGCAACGCCCGATCAATGCTAATTGCCGGCACCGCGGGGGATGGCAAGACATATCATGCTCGGAAACTGTGGGTGAAACTCGGTGGCGACGAGCGGCAGTGGGATGAACCAATCAAGACACAATCCCTCAAGCTCGCCAACGGGACGACATTGCGTTTTATCAAAGATCTGAGCGAACTCGGACCGGACGAGGGTAATGCCGTCATTGGTGGCCTCGAGCAGTCAGTATTCGATCCCAGCAGCGATCTTGGCTTCGTCATTGCGTGCAACCATGGTCAAATCCTCGAACGCTTGCGTAAGTTCGCCTCACCCATTAATGGCGCCAAATCTCGCCTCCTAGAAAATGTCCAGGCTGCCTTCCTGAATGGCGGCAGCGAAATATCTGCTCTGAAGGTGATCGACCTCGGGAAGCAACGACAGCGGCACTCATTTCGAGCCGTCGTCAAGGCGATAGTCGAACACGAAGAGTGGGAGCGATGCGAAGACTGCGCGCTGAATCGGAATGATCGCCGATGCCCAATACTTATCAATCGAGATCGCGCAAAGGGCGCTGATGATGGTGCCCGCTTCACAAATCGACTGGAAGACCTAATCGAGCTTACCAGGCTTAACGGGGCTCACCTTCCAGTCCGGGATCTTCTTGCGTTAGTCACGAACCTGTTGCTCGGACACCCAGATGCCAAAGAACACCTCATGACTTGCGGTGATGTCGCCCGAATCCAAAATGATAACAGCTTGGACCAAGCAAGCATTTATCGCAATGTCTTTGGTGCGAATCTAGGTGAACGCCGGTCCATGGCACGAGGCGTCTTTCGCGCGCTTAAGGCTTTCCAGATAGGAGAGGAAACGACAAACACGATCGACGGCATGCTGGTTTATGGGCGGCACGACCTGACCTTGAGCGACGACTTTAACGCGTTGGTCGCGAACGATGGCGATTATGGAGCGAACGCCGGGTTCATCGCAAGCCAGGCGCAATATCTGGAAGGCGACGAGACTGCGCGAGAAGCTGAGGTTGCCGCGACGTTCCTTCGACGCTTGCGCGATCAGCGACAACGGCTCTTCTTCACGTTACCGGATGCCGAAACTACGCCCTATCGGTTCTGGGATCTCTCTATTCTCATGTTCGCAGGAGATTACCTTGCCCTGTATCGCGCTTGTGAAGACAAAAGACCTCCGCCGCCAAACATAAGGTCAAGAATAATCCGTGGATTGAATCGAATAACCACAGGTCTGCTCTTGGACAACACACATTCCGTGTTCTTGGCAAGTTCGGGAGGCTTCAGCCATTCGAAGGTCAGCGTGCTTTGCGATTCTGAAATTCCTGCGCAGCGAAAAGGAGCGGCGCCCGGTCTAAGCGTCGTTTTTGATTCAAATACTCTGCGCCCCTGCATCGATGTCTGGGTTGGGTCTGATGCTACATCTTCCGTTAAATTTCAGCTAACACCCGTCCGCTTCGAATTCCTTTGTAGGGTAGCCGAAGGTGCTCTTCCGAGCAGCTTCTCGAATGAGTGTTTCGAAGATCTTCTCGCCTTCAAAGTTCGCCTACTGCGAAAAACCGAGCATATTCGAAATCTCTCGTTTGCGTCACATGACGAAGAGTTCCATGAGCCGACACACGGTCAAGGAGACCTCGATCTCGCCTTTGTAGAGATCGAGCAGAACGGTAGCGGCTTTCTCAAACGCATGATCGTTGGAGGCGGTCAATGATCATTAGCAAAGACATATCGTTCGCAGTCGACGAACACATCTGGGGTCATCGTCTTTACGACGAACAATTGCCGCATTTGACCGTCCTTGAGTTTTTGAATGTATTACTGTCAAACAGCGACGCCCCTCTACGAGAAAAAAGCGGTGAGGCCATTCGCTATCAGCCCCAGCATCAAACTCGCCTTCGCAATTTGCTTTTCAACAATCCATACATCGATCTGATCCGTTCGGAGCATATTCCCGACGACGCCAAATGGTCACGATGGCTCAGCTTGTTTAATCAAGATGCTACCGAGCCAGCGGATCAGCATTTGCCCCAACTTCGGCGAAATTTTTCGACGTTCGACGATTTCGGACGCGCGATAGAGCTGATTCGCGCCTCAGCGTTTGAAGGTCAAAGCAATAAACGGTGGAGCTCTAGATTTGTGTTTCCCTTCGGCCCTGACGCACTCTACGAAGACCTGCGTTTCGACTCGAAGGCGAACGCATCGAATGATCGCCGTTTTTTTGCTCGGACAGGCGAGCTGCTCTATTTGATGATGAGTAGAGCGCAGCGAGGCGCCGAGCTAGGCAGTCAGATAGTGACTCGCTTATTCGCGCACGATGCGCCCATGAATCGTCTGGTAAAAGCGTTACAAGGCGAACCACAAAAGGCCTCCAATTCGAAGGAGGTCGGTTACCTTCCGCATGCACACGACGCCAGATTTGATCAACTCTGCGATGACTGGCTCGCGATTCTGAATCGTGACCTACCTGTTTATGACGGATTGGACCATCTCATAACGCTCACCGGCCTTAATTTGTTGCTTTATTTTCTCGAACAAGGACGGCGCACGGTACGTGACGCCGAACCGGTCGAGTTCTTGTGCGAAATTATCTCGTCGCAGCGGACCAAGATCAGAAGCCTTTCAATCGCAGGCTACCAGCACAATCAAAATCTGTCGCAGCGAGCGGTTTTGGCATACATCGAGTCGTTACGTAGCGCACCCGAATGGGAAAAGGCACTGGCATCAGACGACCCAAGCGGTGCGTGTGCGATGTTGGTGAAGCAAAAATTCCAGTACGAAAAGGACGACGACAGTTCGCTGGACGGTCTCTCTGGCGATCAACTGCTCGACCGACTCGCTGACCGTGCTCGTTCTCGCCATGAACAACACCTCGGAAAGCTCCATGGGACATGGGCCCGCGCCATTGGCCTGAGCTCTCGTCGACTTACCCGACGAGTGAGATACGCGCCCAGTGATCGTTTGCTGAAGGCCCTGGTTGTCGCGGTCGTGGACGGAGCAATGGAGTTCTCCGAATTTCTTGCCGAGATTCACCGCAGATACGGAATAGTAGTGGGTCATGCGGAGGGGCGGCGATTCGTACAATCGCAGCAAATTGACCAAGAGGCGCTTATGAATAATGCCAACAACCTTGAGACGCGTCTCTTGGCGCTCGGTCTTGTACGCCGACTATCAGATTCATGCGCATTTGTTGAGAACCCGTTTAGTCGAAGAGGTGCGGTTTGAGCATCGCCGATAAGATTGTAGGCCGCGTAGGAGCGGCTGTTCTTCGTTCGCATATTCCTGCTCTTGATGCGCCTGACCGTGCTACGGACGGTCCTGCGCTTTTCCGCTTAGACAGGCTAAGCAAAGAGCATATCAGTGCGATTGTCCATGAGGTTCTTGCGGACCCGGAATTACATGGCCGCGTTGAGGTCCGGATTCCTCGAGGGCTCGTCGAGAATTCCGGTCTTCCTGATGAAGTCCTGACCGATAACAATGCGGGCGCGATCAGAAATCAGCGGACCGAGAAGGCGGCGATGCTCACTGCGAACGGCAACGAGCCGAATCTAGCGGACACGCTCGAGCATGTCGCAGCGATCGGCGCCGCGGAATTTCATAGTCACGCTCGCGACTGGGTAAGCGCCACGGTCGACGCAACCGATATGTCTTTAACTCCGGAAGATCAAGCGGTTTTTCGGGCAGCGATTCGTGGCCTCCTTGTCGCTGAAGAGATGTCGCTTTATGAATTGGCCGAATACTGCAGCGCCGTCAGCAATGCTTCGACAACCAAGGGCGAAGCCATTCGAACGGCGCTTGGTTGGGCGCTCCCGTACTTACATTTGCCGCGTGACAGTTCGCTTTTCGCCAACGCGCGGCAGTACGGACACCACAGTGGCCCGTGGCGCAAAGCGTTTGAGAAACTCTTCACGGATCGAACGCCACTGATCGCGAAGCAGCGAAAAAACGGACAGCCGATTGAGTCCAGCGAGATCGAAGAACGGTTCAACGAAAGCCGCGAATCGATCAATCAAGACGCCGTTGCAAGCATACTGGCGTTTATCTCATCGCAACCCGGTGAACGAAGCGCGGCACAAGCGCTGTGCCAGTTTGAATGGGAAGCAGATGGCATCCACCTCATCTTTGATAGGCCGAAAGAACGGAAGGAAAGTCTTGCCAAGCAAACATTGGACTTCTTTGAGCACGACTGCACGGATCCGGACGTCCTGACGCCAGAACGTAAAGAGTACTTGGCCGACCTCGCCACGCGTGAAAGCCGCTCAGAGTGGAATGATGAGGATGAGCGTTTTTATGAGCTCCATCGCAACTGGCTTGACCAAGATGCGAGGCTAAGGGCGAACTGGGAAAAAGCGCTTTTTGGAAAGCCCATTGAATGTACCGATTTCCTCGACGGCCTTGTCACTGCGATTCAACGGTTAACGGCCTCAGAGGCTGAGACCGCAGGTGCTAAGCGTATCAAAATCCGTGTCAATCGAGGTAGAAAGGATTGGCGAGAACGTTTTAATCACGACTTGGGTTGCTACTTCTCGACGATGTACCGTGGGCTGCGCAGTCTTCTATCAGGTCGTGTCGAATTCGTCCGTAGTCCGGGGCTCGGAAGCAATCCGGAAGTCCCCGACCCTCTCTTAGAATATCCGGCGTTTCTAGAGTACGAGAGGGACCGACTTAAAAACGACTTCAAGTCAGTCACGTCCATTGCGCGCCCACAAATTCAGCTGAAGTTTGAGATTTCGTTAGAACTAACTAACGGTGAGCAAACAGTCCCTTCGGGGAAAATACACCTTCTATGGATCGGACGGCCGCAAGCTGTCGGCCTCCAGCTCTACGACGACATCGGTCGCCTCCGGCAGAAAGCAGCGATTACTGCGACCGAGGTTCCGCGGCGGCTAGTGAGCAAAAAAGGAGGTGTACAAGCCGTCTCCTTGCTCGACGTCAACACGTTTGAAGCTACATTCGGACGAGACGCGGGGTCTTTGGTCCCGCCCCCTTCGAAGTTGAAGAGTTTGAGTCATGAGATCGGCCGTCGTCTGAAGCCACTGAAAGACGAGGGCAGAATAACCGAAGAGCAAGCCATTGCAATCAGCACGGCGCTCCATCGGTTCGAGAAAGATTACTTAGAGGCATTGTCTGATTTCGCCGAGCGGGGTTTGCATACTGAGGCCGCCATGCGACAAGCCGATTCGTTCGGCGAACTGTTACGGACATTGAAGGAGAACGCCCGTGGTGACGTTGCGCGCTCTAAACTTGTCAGCGAAGTGCTTCGTGTCGGCACGGTAGCCGTAACAGGCGAAAAGCCGTGCGTGATTGTTCCTCCGTGGCATCCTGAAAGGATGAAGGCCCTTTCGGTCAAGCTGCGGCGCACATGCGGGCTCATAAATCACCTCCTTGGGACAGAACACACAGACTTTGGCGACCGCAACATATTCTTCCAAGAGTTCAGCGATGAGCTTGCTCATCCCTTCTATCCGGAAATCGCCGTTGCCGAGCGAGGAGGCGTCGCGCGATTAGTCGCCGAAACGAGCACCGAGAATGGGTACAGCCTGATGGAAGAGCCCGCTGTTGGTGAAGGTGCTGACATGAGTGATGTCACACCATTAGAGGCGTCCCGGCAAATTAGAGAGCTCATCGAGCGCTACGTGAGTCTGCAACGGCACGAAGCAAGTAACCTGTCGATCGTTCTTTACAACGCAGACGCTGCAACGCTGCCGCTTACAACGGTTCGAGAACTCAGTGACTTCGCCGACGCACAGCCCGATTTACAGTGCAATGTTTCAGTGCGCCACACTGACGCCAATAAACTTCGCCGCGTGTACGCAGAGTTAGTAAGTAGTTCCGAAGCAGACCCTGACATGGCCGTTATCGGTGCGACATCCGACAGCTTTATGTCGAAACTCAGGATTTCGGTCACCCCGCCTAATGCCGCATTGCCCGAAGTCGCGCATGGCTTTCGCCCGTTCGATATCGCCTTTCTGCATGACGTCGTCTCTCGTACTGCTTCTCCGGAATGGGTTAGGTTGCACTGGCTAAATCACAGAAACTCGATGGAACATGCGCCATCCCGTTGGTCGTATCGCAGTATCTCTGGAGAGGATGAACTTAAGTCGACAACTTTCCTAACTTGTCCGCAACAAACCGCGTCGGGCCGCGCATACGTAGACATGGTGGGCGCTGTTGTTCGAAAAAAAGATGTGCCACCGAACGATCATCTTGTACCTGCGCGCCAGATATCCTTGCAAGATGAAAAGCTCAAGTCGTTATTCGACGACGCACACAGCATTGCTGAGTGGGTAGCCACTTACGATGAATTGTTGGATAAGCGGCAATTGCTAGCTAACAACATCAACGTCGTTCGTTACCGTCGGCAGCGGACAAACGGTCGCAATATGATTGTTAGCTCAACATCGGAGCTCCGTCTTCTTCGCGTACTTGCCCGCCGACGTTTGGAGGAACTGGGACTTCAGATCGACTCGGCTGGCCTCGATGCTGGAACGGACCGAATCATAATGGACGCCTTATCGATATCGGGAGACATCGTCCTTCGAGCAGCGAAACGCGGGGTTTCCGCTGGCGAGATGCTTGGCCTGGTTCTCAGCCGATTCATCGTAAGACGCGAGTTTCAGTCGCTCTGCGGAGGCGCTGATAAAGCTTCGATCCAGGTCTTTTTCCTCCTTGACGATTATGCATCCTGGCTCGCGCAGCGGGAGAACCGAATTGCTGATCTGCTCGGCCTATGCGTCGAGGACGCGCAAGACGGTATTCGCTTACATTTAGTCGTCGTCGAATCAAAGTACGTTGGCGTAGCCAACGTCGCCGATGCTCGCCGAACGTCGAAGACGCAACTGCTTGCAACCTTGTCAACGCTAAAGGAGGCACTGTTTGGAGATCCGGGTCGCCTTGATCGAGACCTCTGGTTGGCAAGACTGGCTGACCTTCTGGTCGATGCTATTGCCCTGCCAAGCCAGACCGCGTTACTCGAGCGCGCTCGGGCTGCGATCCGCGATGGTACGATCAAGATGACCTTGCGTGGATACTCGCATGTGTTCGTACACTCAACGGAGGCGGGAGCCAGCGGGTCTTCGGTCGCTGACCAGGTAGAAGTTGACGTGGGCTCGCCGGCCATTGCCTTCCAAGAGGTCTTTGACCGAGCGCAACTTCGCGACTTAGCAGCGGCGTATGTGCGCAATACCGACCCAACACCAGTGCGTGCATCAATTGGAACGGAAACGCCCTGGATGACGTGTAATGCGGTTCCACCGGCACCGCGGGTTTCGTGGTCCGCGATGGTTGACAAGCTCGCGGTCGACGTGTCCGAGCTATCGGAGAACAACGTCGGGGAGCCGCTTGAAGTCGTCCCAACTGCGGCGACGCATGGAGGAGTGTCTACCGAGTCTGCGACGGATACGGGTCAACTCGCAAGCTCGAATTTTGACGATCTCACGGTCTCCACGGTTGCAATTGCGGCAGGCTCGGCGGAAACCGGTGGCAACGCCGCCTATGGGCCTGCGCTCTCAAGTCTCATCGCGCAAGAGGTTGTACAGGGCGGCGAATCGCTTGATGACAGAGGGGGCTGGGCCGCACAAATCGCCGCTACGTTCAAGAAGGCAATGAACAGCTACGGTTTCCAGGCTAGCGTGCTTGGAACCAGACTCACGCCGAACGGCTGTCTTATTCGGCTCGCGGGTTCAGATCGACTCCGTACCGAGGACATCGAGGCCAAACGTATGCAGCTGCTAACGACGCACAGCCTTGCGCTGTTGTCGGTGCAACCGCGCCCCGGCGAGATCATCGTATCGATTGCTAGCCCTAATCGAAAGGCGGTGTCCCTATGGGAAGTCTGGGAACGTCGCGCTGTAAAGCGAAATACAGCCGGAATCAACACGTCGTTCGTACTCGGCGTCCAAGAGCTAAACGGAAACATCCTCTACCTGAATCTGGGAGGCGACTTCGAAGGACTATCGCAGCACGAGCCTCACTCGCTTATTGCGGGGTCGACTGGCAGCGGCAAGTCAGTTCTGATCCAAGCGCTTCTCCTCGATATCGCAGCAACGAATCCAAGTTCATTAGCGAATATCGTTCTCATCGACCCAAAAATGGGCGTGGATTATTCGGCTTTGGAAGAACTCCCGCATCTACGAGAGCCGATAATCACATCGCGCGAACGCGCGGTTGAAGTACTCAAGGTGTTGGTTGAAGAAATGGAGGAGCGTTATCGCGTGTTCGCATCGGCAAAGGCTCGAGACTTGCCAACATACAACGCGAAAGTCGCTCCGGCCGACAGGATGCCCATGGTTTTCGTTGTACACGACGAATTCGCAGATTGGATGCTGGAGGATACCTACAAAGCGACGGTCAGCGCTGCCGTCGCGCGTTTGGGTGTCAAGGCGCGAGCGGCGGGTATCCATCTATTCTTTGCGGCACAGAGACCGGACAAGGATGTTATGCCAATGCAACTGCGGGAAAATCTCGGAAACCGTTTAATACTTAAGGTGTCGAGCGAGGCAACTTCACGCATCGCTTTGGACAGGCCCGGTGCGGAACTACTCTTGGGTAAAGGACACCTAGCGGCCAAACTCACTGGAGAGCACGGGCTATTGTTCGCTCAGGCCCCGTTCCTGTCTGATGAAGATATCGGGTTGGCGGTCGACGCAATTAAAGCTGACCGTTCAAGAGACACCGAGGCTTAAACTTAAACCGTAAAGCCCTCGGCGAAAACAGGTCGAGGGCTAATTTTCCAGTGCAACTCTCTCGATGTGGTCGATTCCTAGCGAACATCAGGAGTCTTTGTCACGCACGGTCGACCTCCCTGGTCATTAGGAGCTCGGCCATGCTTATTTGCTTGGCACCACAGGCGCATACGCTCATTTGTGGCAAACCAAGCATGCTCCACCACCCTCTTCTTCAAGAAATAGATCGTCGAGATCTTCATTAACGGCTACCGGTCGAAGCGGGTTCACAGGCCTTCGGCTGGCCTCACGGTGCCGCCGTATCTCGTAGTCGCTTTCGATCTGCGCGATCCTCCCCGGCTTTTCAAGCTCAGTAAGCGGCTCTCCTTTTGTCCATGTAAACGGAGAACCATGCTCAAGTGCGGACTTTTCGTATGCCTTAGCTTCTTCAAACGCATCGGGATGCTCGCGCTTCAAACGAACCCATTCGATCTTTTGTTGGAAGAAACAAAAGGTGCACCCGCTTCGTGAACGCCAATCGTAGTACTTAGGAACACCAACTCCAGAGGCTTGCAGTATGTCCATCACTCCGGCTTTGTCGATGCCATCTTCCCGGAATGGAAGCTTGACTAGGAGCCGTGCGTGCTTCGAGGAGTACCCTTCTCGGTACTCCTCGTCCGAGCGGATAGCAACATACGATACGACGGTCTCCCCTTGAACGAGCATCGGTCTTACCCACTGCTCAAACGGCAACAGCTTGAGTTGCCGCGTGCACCAACGAGTCTGCGCAGACGGCAGGAAGTGTCCATATTCTTTGAGCCAAAAGTCAAAGTCCCTTCGAGGATTAAGTCGAAGGATAGGCTTGCCGAGAAAACCCTCCAGCCGTCCAAGGAACTCATATACTTCCGGGAGCTCTTTCCCCGTGTCGGTAAAAAAATACTCGATGTCTAGATCTGGCCGCTGTTGACGCATGTAGACTGCGAGTGCCGCACTATCCTTCCCGCCCGAGAGCCCGAGTACGTGTTTTTCAGCCATGGCAGCCGTCCTTATTGTTTTCCGTTATTGACATCCCGGCTTGCGCCAAGGCGGCCAGCAGTATTTCTGTTTTCAATCCCCTGCCAGTCATTTGGTCAAGCAGCGACGTGGCAATTCGCTTCACAGTAGGCAAATCCCGCTCGGATATCTCGAAGGTTCTTGAGACGGACTTGCTTTCCTTCCCAGCACCAATCACGATTGCGAACGCCTCCCGCGTTGGCGCCCGTCCCTGCACCGACAATAGTGCCTCGACCTGCTTGAACCTTAGCGCCCACTCGGCGATCGCAAGAAGTGCGACATCGATGTCACGATCATTCCAGTCTCGCGGAGGCTTGTTTGCAGCGAGACTCAAGATACCCTCGAGGTCTTCGCGTTTTCCTTCGAACGTTGTAAGCCGTGTCGCGAATGCGTCTAACCGAAAGTCGCCGGATACGCCGACAAGACCGGTGGCACGCTTACGCAGACTTCCTAGGTCAGCAAGGCTCGAATCGAGTGCTTCAAGCATTCGGTCGCCCACCGATTGCAGCATTCTGTCGTACGCGGACGAAAGCTTTTCCATCGCCGGCCGAAGTTCCTTCACATAGTCTGCGGCGGTGTGCGCGCTGAGAAGTGTCTTCAAATCGACAAACAATACTTTGTGCGGGTCACTAGCCTTGAGTAGCATGTCGCGCACCGATCGCGCGCTGTCTGATAGCTTCTGTGTCCGCTTCACCCATGCTGGTAGTGCCATTATTAGCGACACTAATCCGCGGGCGGCCTCGAGCGGGTCTGCCACTACTCGTGTTCCAGTCACAGAGCCGATAATCGATGCAACGCCGGTTAGGATCGCAGCACGATCCTGGTCGATCGTAACCCAGCGCAGAGAGAACCGCCGCGGGTCCTGCAAACATTCATCAATGTCAGCGTCGCTTAGTCCCGGGACGAACATCCCATCCTTGTAGACCGCGATGCTTTCTTTATGTGAGTTGATGAACGCAAGGAGAAGGATTGGATGAATGCCTGAGCGAACCCCGAAAGGGGGCGCGCTCCACCGAGCGTAGACTTCCGACAAGTCCACGCGCCGCTCATGTCCAACAAAAAGCTTCGCAGTCATCCGCCATAGCGCTGCAAAATGACGTGATGCGCCGCCTGACGGCACGGAGAATCCCCATCGTTCATTTTCTGCGTCGAAACTATGAAGGCCTGTACTTGCGAGGATTGATTCGTACAGCCCTCGTTCCGCGGGATAGCCCTCCAACCCTAAGGTTTCTTTCGCTTCGTGACCTAACATACGGTGAAGCAGGTCACGGCGGGCTTTGACACTGTTGGATGAGAGATTGTCTCGATTCACGAGCTCGTTGTGGACCTTGGGAGCTTTCTTATAGAGCTCGTCTGCGATTGTCGAAGCGAGCGCCGATAAGCGAACGCCCTTCAAATCCTCATCGGCGGCCCCAAGCCAGATAGCGCCCGTTAGACCCTCGCGCAGCGCTTCTTCCAGCCGTGTCCGAACCACTGCGGTCCGTGCCAACAACTCGCGGCGCGCGACAGAATCGCCCTCAAGTTCCGGTCGAGATTTCTGCACGGCCTGCAAAGCTAGAAGCTCGACTCCAAGCTCGTGAATCCGTGCGTGGTTCAGCGGTAGGCCCAGAATCGTCGGGTATGAATATTTTTGTTTTGCAGCTGCTTCGAGAAACGAGAGGCAGTGTTTCTTTGCCCCGCGCACAGATGCCTCCCTGGACGGCAGCACCATAACGAACTGGCCGAACTCGCCGCTCGTCGGCGAGAATCGATCGATCATGCGCGGAACGTCGTCTAGGTGGCAGAGCGACGTGCTCATCCACCTCAATGTGCCCGTTTCACTGTAGTGGCGCTTTGCGACAACAGGATGCAGATTAGCGAGTCGTGTCAGGAGCTCCAAATCCAGCGCCGGAAGCGAGCCTCTAGCTTGCGAGACTGCAACGTCAATGTCGAAGTCACTTCCCTCAAAAACAGACCAGGCACCGATGTGCTTGCGGAAGATGGCAACGCGCCATTTATCGAGGTCGGACATCGCCTGCTGCAATTCCGCCTCAGTCGCGGTGGGATGGAGCGACTTCAGCACATCCTCTTCCGCAGTGAGGCCGGAACCGCTTCGGAAAAGGTCGATGATGGCAATGTTCTTGATTAGGGAGATGTGAAGCGATCCGCCACGAGCCTCTGAGCGTTCAACAGCTTCGACGGCCTGCGCCCATCGATGGCCGTCAGAAGACGCCAGAATTGCCGGTTCAAGGTTCGCACGCAAGAAATCCCAGTAATGATCAGGTCGATACCACGAGCTTTCGTCAACAAGCTGCTCATTCAAGAACGACCGAAAGCCGTGAGGTTCGACCGAAGCAAGAAACCCGAAAGTACTTCGCTCATTCTGCCCGAACTGTCGTTTTGACACCGGTCCAAGCAGCGCAGCCATCGTTGGATGTAGCGGCCAGCAACCGTCAAGCTTCTCAGCGAGACCTGCGCCAATCGTGGGTCGCCGACGCTGAATAGCGTTGGCGACCACAGTAGCAGCCTCGTGGGTCGACGGATGGGGGAAATCGGTCTCGATTGCCCGCGACAACAATTCGACCACCTCGTCGTTGGCGGCGACAAGCGAGATATCCGAGAAACGACCCTGTACTTTCGCCCAATCATCTCGGCTATCGAGGCCCAAACGTGTGGCGTACTGTCGGAACGATTGATGGAGGATGCCAACTACGACAACTCGTCCCGCTGCACGTGCTGCAGCTTCTGCAAGTTCCTGGAAGAAGTAGACGTCGTCCCCGCCTGTTGCCGAAGCTTCCAAAAACTTGCCCATCTCGTCAATGAGGAGCATCACACCGTCGAATCGTCTTTCGTTCGCAGCGGCGCACAGCGACTCAATGACCGAGGCTGGACTGACTTTGCGCAAGTCGAGCAGGTCCTCTTGCCCCAATCCCCTTGCGAGGCTTCGCGCGATCTCGCGAACAACGCTTCCGCGCTTGCCTACGACAGGCAACACCAACCATCCACCGCGCTTCGTGGGCATCGCCTCATCGAAGCTGCGCAGATCGTCGAGTTCCAATGATTCCCGAGCTTTCGCTCGGAGCGAACGGTCGCGACCGATGGCGGAAGCCAAGGCAAGCGCCAACGACGACTTGCCGCCGCCAAACGGTCCGGTCCATGTGAACGCCCGTTGATTCGTCTCGATCAGCTGCCGCGACATGCTTTCCAGTACCAAATGCGCGGTGCTGTGGCAGAGATAGCCCTCAAGCGCATCCATCCGCCCGAGGTCCACATCGAGGCGAATCGAGCGCTGATAGTGTTGCGCGATTTTTACGTGCTCAGAGAGCAACGATTGCGTCTTTTTAGACATATGCCGCCCTTAACATGTCCAACTCAACCGCCGACAGGTCCTCGTCGCGACGAATCACCTGTCGTAACCCTGCTGTGTCATCCCAAACCAACCGGCCATTCGTAAGCGCCGCTAGCCCGAAAAGCCGATCGGCGACCGAATCCTCGTCCAATTTGAAAACCCTACCAGGCGACCCGTCGCCGTACGCGATCGCCTCAAAAGCCAACGATGACTCCGCCGACGCTGTCCGACGCCAATAGTTCGATAGTGCGAACGCAAACATCCCATCAGGCAATGTGATTTTTGGGCCCCTCCGAAATGCGAACGTACCTTTCTGCTCTTCCTGCAGCAGCCCAAGTTCGCCAAGCAACGGCTCCGCGTAGTCCTCCGGAGAACCGCCGCCAGCCCGCGGTACATAACTGCGAATGCACGTTTCAATGTCACGGGACAGCGTCGACGCAGACAGTTTCTGTCCTCGTTTGAGAGCAAACTGCATCAGCGGTGCGTGTACGTCGTCACGGGTGAACGCGGGCGAAGAAACGCGATTGAACATCCAAAACCATGTCGTCGCACGATTTCCTTCGCCAGCAAGACACCAATGGACAAACCATGCGGTCGCTAGGTGCTCCGAAAATGGGTCAAGGCCACTGTCGCTAAAAATGGCATCGCCATACGGCGTGACCACATATGGGATTCGAGTGTCCCGATAATCCTCGAGAACTCGACATGCCAGCGCCCAATGACGGATTGCAGAAACCATGTTCTTACCAACGCCGAACCGGGCGATCGCCTCATCGCTCAAAAACACGTTGCGGTCGACGGTGTTTTCTCGTGTACGTTGGTCGAACGCCTTTTTCAACCACATTTGCCTAAGGGGGAACGTCTCATGGCCCGAAAACGCGGGCGAATAGGCGGCGGATTCGATAAGGTTTTCCATGTTGACATGATACTGGAGCGTTTCGGCAAATCCAAGGACCAAACTGGTGGCTGTCACCAGTTTGCAACCGAGCGCCGCCGGGCGGGCGTTATAAAAGGGCTCAGCGTACAGGCTGCTTGTCGAATGGCGCGCGCGGTGCGTCTGCAGGCCTTTTGATGCGCCGAGGACGTACCCCCGAACTACGGTCCACATACGTTATCTGTCTGCTCTCGTCAGGGCCGTAGGAAACGTGAATCGGTAGCGCCGGTCCGTATATATACATTCGATCGAACGGCAAATGGTCGGCTATCCACTGAGCGACCTCGTACATGTCTTCGTCTCGCACAATGAAATCAACAGCCGCTCCCCGTCGGGCACAAACTAACGAGCCCGTTGGAGTTTTCTCTTCCGCGGCGTGCTGATCAAGAGCCGGCGCAATGCGTCCAACTCCGCGTCTCTTAATAGCGCGTGCAAGTTCCGGTGAGCAGAAGCCGAAGGTGAGCTCAACGGCACCGAAATATTCAATGACCGGATCCAAAAGGTTTCTTGCGAGTTGATTAAGTGCGTTATAAGTCTCAGGCGATTTCGGGAGATTGCTGATGAGCTCCGCCTTGGCGGTCTCTCCGCAGAAAAAGAAATCCCGGTAGCGAAACGAAGCTCCGCACAGCTCATCAGAGTCAGGCGCGTCCGTGGCTGCTACAAGGGCAAACCCACTCACTTCCAACCGATTGGCCTTCAACACTTTCTGGAACTCAGAGACGGTGACCCCGTGCTTCGGAAACGAGTAACGCAATGCTCGTACGCTGTCGTCGAAGGCGGATTGCTCCACAAAGTCTTGATGCTCCTCGTTCAGGAGGCGAGACTTTTCGAGGAAAACCGTCTTCTCGAACTCCTCACCATATTCAAAGAAGTCGACAGTTTGCGTCCTTAGATTGATCTTTACGCGCCTGTTGAGTAGAGGAATCGGCGAACCATCAAAATCTTCATATTCCAGTACAGTCAGTTTGCCCGAAGCAACGTGTATCTTCACGACATCAGCGCTGCGGACGTCACCGTATAACACGGCACCCGCCGCAACATAAACACGTAAGATCGGTGGTAGCGCGTCAACAAGCGATGAACGGACCAGGAGTGCGTGACCGTGCTCGTCATACGCTCCTAATCCTTGTGTCGCGGCAGATTCGCAGGCCCTCCGTATGTTGTCAGGCACGGCAATTTGATTCAGCAGCTCCCGGCCTGCGGAGATAGCGCGAGAAAGCGCACCGAAGAACACCCTAACGTCTTCCCGCAGGGTTTCCGTGATCGGCTGCGCCTCCTTTTGCATCTCGAGCAATCGGAGGGCGAAGTAGACCGTCGTATCGTCGACGCGTTCCTGCCTAGCAGCTTGCAATTCGTCCGCATCAATGATCTGTAGACAGGCGCGCACGACTTTTGAGAGGGATCCACCTATCTCTATTAGGTGGGCGTACTCGCTAGCTTCATGAACGAGAGGCGTTCTTCCGAGCCGCAACATTAAGTTTGCGAACTGTCGCAGAGTGCCGAGGTTCGCTTCCTCCAATAATCGATCTTGCAACGTGCCACGCTTGGGAGCCAAAACACGTCGCGGACGCGTCAGATCGGCTCTGCGCCACACTCGAGACGAGCGCTGTCGGGCGACAAGGAATGCCTCATGATCTTCGACGCTCGGAAAAACGAAGGCAATTCCTGGCGCAACAACAATCGGGGGCCGACTTAAGACTGATTCAATGAAGTGCTGAAACGCTTCTCGCGAGAAGTATTTTTGAAAAGTATTTCTTGAGGTGAGGTATCCGTCGCGGAACGGATTGCCTGCGATCGACGAGACTTTATCCGTCATGACCGCCACCGACAAGACTCGGCGCGTGAGCGCAAAAGCCCGGCTCAGCGCCTGCCTTCGCTCGGCCTCGTCTTCAATCACGTTGAGCACAAAGCCAATGTTGACGACGTCGCTCTCTATCGTTGGCTCGTCGGCTGCATAGTGCGGGTCCCAACCTGCCGCCCGGAAACCCTGTTCACGAAGAGCACGTATATCGTCGCCTCTTCCGCAGCCATAGTCGAAGACGGTCCATTCGTCATGTAGAAGACCAAATCTCGACAGCGCTTGCATAGGCGCCGATAGCGAAGAACGGCTCAGGGCTGTTCGGTGGCGGGCCACGTCAAGCGATTCATCTGCCGCCTCCAACTCGTGAGGCTGACCATTTGCGATGGGGATGAACGCGTCTCCGACCAACTCGTAGCCGCTTCGCTCGATGCACGCCCGCCACTCTCGTTGGAAGCCAATCCGGGCGCTGTTATTAAATAGCCCGATCGCCTCCGCGGCAGCAGTTGTCTCCGAGAACCGCCGCCAGCGCGCGTCGTTCGGAAGTAACAGCAACTCCTTTCGATGCAGTATCGGCGGATTCGTTGATTTCGTGTAATCACGATGAGTCACGCTCCATTCGGGGTCCGCCCGAACCGACCAACTGGCGGCCAACGCGGGAAACGGATCGGAATCAAACGTCGGGTACGATAGGAAAGACAAGTCCGTATCGTTCATCGAAAGGCGGACTACGTTCCACGACGCAGCCGATGGCGGTAGTTGCTCGACCGCTTCCTTCAACCGGGCCCGGTGCGATTCCCCCAGGCTGGCCTGCGCGTCTCGATGAATGTACAGAGATCCAGCGACATGTTTTCCAGTGGTCGGCCGATCCATAAGTTGTGATCGCCCCTTATGCGTTACTTTTCACGTTAATCGGAAGCATTGTTACAGATCGCCGATGCGCATCGTAGAAAACATCAGGCTGACAGGTCCGAAGGACGGGTCTGTCAGCAGCTGCAGTCGTAAGCACGCACTCGGAAGATCAGATTCCAGAAGAAACCGGAAAGCTGTATTTCGGCCACTTCTCGTTCATGTTTTTGATGCGGGCAATGGGTACATCCGCGACGCTGTCGGTCGAGTGATCTAAAGGTTGCGCCAGGGTGTCTCGATGACCCGCCTGATCGTAGCCAGAACGTTACGAGCATTACTGCTTCCAGATGCGAATAGGCAGCAGCGTTACTTTCCGAACCGTGATGCGGTGCAGTCGCGACGACACCTGGCCAACATGCAGGCTGTGCGTCAAAGAATGGTTGACTATAGTCGGGCACAGCCCCCAATGGAGAATCTCCAGTGAACACTACACCGAGCTCGTCCGGTGATTCACCCGGAGAGTAAAGTACTAAACACTCCTCGTTCACGGGAGTCAATCGTGCGCTATAAAACATGCTGAGAAGCGGCGGCGGTGGCACTGTAAGCTCAACGGAGTTCAGAGGGACCAGCAACCCCGGTTCGCCTCCCGATGCGCGCCGCGTCTTCGCATACTCACCGAAGTCGAACCACCGAACCTTCACCCGATGACGAATCGCCAGTACAGCAATCTTTCGGATCCGCTCTGCGGTGTCGATTAAGCCAACCCAGAAGCGCACCCATTTTTGGCTGGAGAACTTCTTTGAAGCGTAATACCTAAGCCGCCTACGTCCTCTGTTGAATGTGTCAGTTATCAACCGGTCGTTGCCTGCGTCCAGATCGACGTTTTCCGCTAGATTTGCCAACCACCCCAGGCCCTCCGACTCGTTCGGTTGCCCGGGATTATTTTGGGTCGAGTCACCTTCAGGCTGACGTTGAAGCTCGCGCCTTTGTTTGGCAATCCGGGAGTGGACACGCGACTCGAATTCATCGTCGTCTTCATGCCGATCGCCGTCGAAGGCCTCGCCAGGCTCGAGATCATCTAATTCCGCAAGCAGTGCGTCTACCACGTGCTGAGGGTTTTTCAAAAGATCTGGCAATGAATCGGACCAGGCACCTGGCAACCAGAACTCGCCAACCGTGATAGATGGTAGAAGTTCTGTCAGGCCACCAGCGTGGTCCTTGTCGGCATGCGTGCATACAACAATATCAATGTGACTTAGAGCAATACCAGGTGACTTGAGGGCTGAAATTAGCGCCCTGCTCCCGTAGCCTCCGTCGACCAAGATATTTCGACCGCGCCGCTGAAGCAAATATGCGTCACCGGAAACCGGTAGCGCCACAAGTTTATTCATAACAGTTCAGGAATCAACGCATTACAAGATGAATGATTGCGACGATGCCCCATCGCCAAGACTTCTTGTCTCTTGTCAACGTGCAAATCGTCCTGTCGCGACCTTCCATGCCTGGACGTCGTGGTCATCGATCCAGCTCGCCGCAAGTTCGCACGCTGCGCGTGCAGCGGCGGCAACCACATCGTTCCGTCGAATAGTCACCTCGACGCTGCTGCTGCCGTCCTCGGCAACAATATCTCCTTCACGAGGCCGCGAAAACGAGATGCCGGTTTCGACCAGCAACTTGATCAGATCGTCGCGCGAGTTCAGCGGGTCAAACTGATCGAGGTTCACGGCGACCACGCGGTCCACATCGGAGAACGCTGCCAGTCCGGCGCGCAGGTTGATTTCTTTGTCCGTCATCGTGTTTTCCTATGTTCCGGCGCACAAGTGCACGAGAGAGCGCCGGGAAGGTGATTCGTTTTGTCAGTGACGCGCGCAGCGCCGACTGCGCTGCTGCTTACTGCCCCGTTTTATGCGCGGCGACGCCGGCATAGTAGCGAGCCACCTCTTCGACCACGCGCTGCTTTTCGGCCTGGACATAGATGGTCGTCGTTTGCAGCGAGGCGTGACCCAGTACCTTCTGTACGACGTCCACCGGGACCTCGTCGGCGACCGATTGGGTGCCGAAGGTATGGCGGAACGCATGGGCATTCGACTGCCCGAGCCGCACGCGTTCATCAAGGCTCAACCCATCCATCGTCTCAACCAGTTCGGTGGCCATCCGACTAATCAGCCGGTTCAGTCCATCGGCAGTGTAGCCCGCTCCATTCGCAGGCTGCCCGTCCCTACCCTCCGCGCCATGCCCAGCTCGATGTCGCCGGCGTGACGCGTCGGTCCGCGGAATGACGACGGGGCTCAGCAGCGGCCCGCTCTGTTTGTCTTCTTCGGCCGCCCCGTCCAAATCTTGAGCCCGATCGCGCCAATGCGCGCGCAGCGCGTTCAGCGTCGCGGCGCTCACCGGCACCGTGCGTTCGCGCTGGCCCTTGCCAACGATGGTCAGCTCCCAGACTGGCCGCTCCGGTGTTCCAAAGAATGACGGCCGCAGATCCTCGCGCCGGGCGCTCGCGGCTTCTTCGCGTCGCAGACCGGAATCGCCCATCAACAGAATCGCTGCGCGCACGGCGCGCCACTGCACGCCGGCTTGGGACTCGCGCCACTGCGCACCAGCCGTCGCCCCGCTCTCTTGTACTGAGCGCACGTCGAGCTCGTCGCGCAACTTGCGCCACAGATCGGCAGGCAAGGCGCGTTCGATCTTCATCGCGCGTTGCCGCTTGATCACCATCGGATCGTTGACCGCCTTCCATGGGTTGCCGGCCAAATAACGCACATCAACCCACCAGGCGAACGCCGTACGCAGTACCCGAACGGTATAGCGCTGCGACTCGGCCGACAGCGATGCCTTACCATCGGCGGCCGCAGAGGAGTTGGAGAAGGCGAAGGGTCGCCACCGCGGCGAGTGCCGCGGGAAGCGCTCACCCACGAAGCGCGGGTCGGGGCTTTTCAAAAAGTCTTTGTACGCCTCGCAGTCGTCGACGCGCAGATCGCTCAACGCCTTGCCACGCAGCACCACCGCCCACAACAGAAAACGCTCGAGCTCCTTGGTGTACGCGCGCAAGGTTTTCGGCTGATCGCGAAAGCGGTTCAGATACGCGCGCACCGCATCGAGGTCGTGGTTCGCCTGGATGTAGCAGAACGCAGCGGAGCGGTTTTCGCCATGCGCGCCGGAGAGGGCGTGTGGCACCGCCAAGCGCTCGAGCGGTGCCAGCGTCAGCCGGCTTGTTGAGCTTGAACCGTCGCTCGGACCGTCGCTGCTTGGACCGGATCCCGTCACCTTGGCGGCCGGCGCCACCTCGACCAGGTCGGCCGTGATCAACGGAATGCCGTCTTGCTCCAAGGAGTCGACGTCGGCTTCGATCGTTAGTTGCAGTGATGCCTGCTGCCTGCGTAACCAGCTCACAATGGCGCGCGCCCGGCCCGGACCGATGCGCGGAATGGAGCGCCACCAGCTGCCGCCGCGCCGGTTGCAGAACGCGACCAGTTCACCGAGCGTCTGGATGCCCTCGCCTTTCAGGCGCCGCGCCACGCGCGGACGCAGCCAGGCACCGATCGGATGATCGGGATGCGGCGGCAGCGCGGCCAGTTGCGCCGCCTCGGTCACCATGCGGAACGTCACCGCCGTGAGCTTCGGTTGCCCATGCCGCCGGATCGACGCGCGCAAGTGCTCGGCGAGCGCGGCTGAGCCGTGCGCGAGCGCCAACGCCACCAGCGCGTCGAGCATGGTGGTGAGATGCCGCTCCATCGCGCCGGGCGTCGCGGCGTGGGGATCCTCGTCGGGGTCGTAGTAGCTGCGCGCGATCACCGCGGGCGCGATGCGCTGCACGTAGGCGCGCAGCGCCGTGAAATCCTTCGTCGTGTAGCCGCGCTCGAGGGTGAGCCGCTCGGTGAGTTGCCCGGTGACTTTTTCGGTGAGCTTTTCCGGGGCGCGCGCCGTCTCGGCGGTGAGCTTTTCCGGGGACAAGGAGGCGCGCTCAGGCATCGCCCCCCTCCTCATCGAACGCGTCGCCTGGCTCGTCGCCTGATCGGTCGCTCGGCGCATCGCCGCCTCTCCCGTCATTCATCGACGGCGGCACCGACGCGCGCAGCCGCGGCAGGCCGAGCTGGGCGAGCGCCGTGCCCGCCTCGGCCATGAACATCTCGGGCCAGCTCGCGCAGAGAAATTCAAACGACGTGCGGGCGTCGCGCACCAGTTCGGCCAAACGCGAATTTTCCGCGGCGTACGCGCTGACGTCAAAGTGGGTCGTCGGGCGCGCGCCATACATCACCCGCTGCACCAATTTCACGGCGCCATCGTCCGCGATGAAGTCGATCACCGGCACGAAGCGTGGCGCCGAACTGAGCGCGGCGCCATAGGTTTCAGCGAGCGCGATCACCACCGCCAGCTCGAGTCGAGAGGGTTTAATCGGCAACAGCGGCACCGCATCGCCGTGGGCGGTGAGCCACGCGGCGGCCGCCCGGCGCTTGAGCGTAATGGCCGCTTCCACCGCCAGCACGACCTGCGCGACCGCCGCGGTAGGCGCCTCGGCCGGCCAGCGATGAGAATCGTCGTGATCGTGATGGCGGTCGAGGGGCCGACGGAAATCGCGGGCCTCCCGCCGGGCGCGCTCGCCGCGCTCGTTGAAATCGTCGTCATCCGCCGCAGAGTCTAGTGCCACGGGCCTTTTCCCTCTCTGGTAAATCGGAATTCGCCAATTCTACCCCCCAAACGCTATCCCGATAATAGCCATTATCAGGCTTGAGCGAGCGGGTGTTTTTGCTGCCATTTCGCCCCTGATCTTGGCCTGCAACGAGAGCTACTTTCCCGCCTCCGCTCTGCCCGTTTCGCGCCCCGACGACGGAACGGTCAACGGGGCGCCTGGTTACACGACCCCGCTTACGCCGGCTTGATATTGGCCGCCTGCTTGCCCTTGGGACCCATCTTCTCGTCGAACGCCACCTTCTGCCCTTCCTTGAGCGTTTTAAACCCCTCCGCGCGGATTTCCGAGAAATGCGCGAACAGATCTTCACCGCCGCCATCGGGCGTAATGAAGCCGAACCCCTTGTCGTCCTTGAACCACTTGACCGTACCGGTTGCCATTTTTGTGTGACCCTGAAAGTTGAAAACAGCGTCGTCTTTGCGAACGCCGGACGCTATCTTCGACCATAAAGCTCGTCGCGCCTACCCGCGGGTTAGCCGCACTGATCGCGTCGTGGCCGATGCGCGTCGCCGCTGCTGGCTTTCGGTTGAGCGCTGGCGTTCTGGCCATCGGCTATCGCTCGCTTGACAGCTTTGCGTCGCTGGACCTTGGTCCAGCGTAGCGGGAGGGTCCGCGCACGATCTTCGTGATCTGCTACCACCTCGTGTGCTGGCCGAGGTACGTCGCCCTGCCGCATCGTCCGGATGCCACATCTCGGTGGCGCTGGCTCACTTGGCTTACTCGACGCCTCCGTCGTCATCGCGACAGACACCGTGATTGACGCGATGAAGCGCACCTATCGCTACCGCAGATCCCGCGTCGACGTCAGCGTCGCGGCCGCATACACGCTTTCAGTCCCCTCCCGCCGGTCGCTGCCGGGCGGGTTAGCGGTGGCGCACATCCTGTGCGAGCCGGTGCGCCTGCGTCGCGCTGCGCCTATCGGACGTCCCTGGACAGCCCTTCAGAACCGGCGTCGACGCCTTGATGGGCGGGGTATTCCGCCGCACGCCGCTGATTGATGTGCTGCTAGCTGACGGTGATTGTTGAACTTTCGAGTCGAGGGCAAACAGGCTGGGCTGATTCAGTGGCACGCATCGAGGCCGAATGAACGCACCGTTCAAATGGGGCTTCGTTTAGACACCTCCTGTAAAGCCATGGAAGTCCACGATGCCGGAAACTCGAAGGTTCACGTTTTTGATTAAGACGGTCAGAATGACGAATAGGCGGGCAAGCTTGTCGATGGCTCACGAATACGGCAGGCGCGGTCTGTGCGTCGCCGCAGGAAGCTGAAGATCATTCGAAACGCGGGGGTTTGGCCGGGATCAATGTAGGTGAAAGGCGCTCACTGATGAATACGCTCCATGCGTTGGACCCGGCCGATCGCGACATCGCGGATGCGATCGAGCGCGTTCGACAACCAGGGAAAACTTCTCGTCGAGCAGAAGCCGGGACGGGCACGACCCCGCGGCGGCGCTGAATCTGCTGATTGTTTGCAGGCGATGATCGAGCACAGCCAATTGATCATCGAGCAAATTGAGCGTTGAGCCGGCGGGACAGAACAGGGCAGCGCAAGGGTGGGGGCCGTGGTATTGACGAATCAATGAGGTTCGAGCAGACGTTCGCTGAGCTGACAAAAAGTCGGGAAGGTCTTAGGTCGACCAGGAGCCGTTTTCGCCGAAAGCATCCGCCATGCTCGGCGCGGCCTCCGGCGTAGTAGGTGCCGCATGGTTGGTGAGATTGATGCTTACTAAAAGGCAGCTTAGTGGCTCGCCGGCGAAGCCAATTTAGAACGCCAGATGCTGTGATTGAAAGAGGGAACTTGACGCCTACATTGCGCCATTCCCTCGCAAAACCTAGTTCACCCGGGTGAACTATCCGACTGTAGCGCAGCAAGATATGCTCGAAGAGATTCGAGTTTCTCAGGACTCAGGTTCGCCTTGTTAATGTCAATTGTCGCCTTCGTGCTCGTCTCGTTCCACGTGCCGAAGGAAAAGTTCACCCGGGTGAACTCTTGCGCGGGGCGATTGATCAGCGCTTCAAACACGCCCTTCGGCGGAAGGGGTTTGCCCTTTACCGCCTTCGCCGCGCTGATAACTGCGGCCGAATCGGCTTCGATCACTTGTCGGAGTTTTTCAGCCCATTTGGGCTGAATATCACTTGGCGACCGAAACGCATCTACGACGGCGTCCGGCAGTTCGGCAAGGGCGCTATACCGACTCATCAAGCTTTTAGTCTTCCCCAAGACGGCTGCTATCTCAGACCAGTTTCGGTAAAGTTTGAGATCGATCCCTCGTCTGTAATGCATTGCGAGTTCGTAAGCCGAAAGGTCTTTGCGCTGTTCATTTTCTCGGCTCATCTCCTCGAAAAGATCTTTGTCGGACATGTCCTCTTGTATCATTGCTAGAACCTGTAGCCCAAGCTCTAAGCACGCCCTGTGTCGTCTGTGCCCGAACACGACTTCGTAACTTCCCGGGGCGACCTGTCTCACCTTGATCGGTTGAACGTTCCCTCCTGCGTTCGCAATTTCTTGCTTGAACGCTTCGAATGAGGGGCCTTCAAACGACCGCTCGATCCGGTTCGCAAATTTCGAAGCTTTGATTGACTCTGGGGGAAGCCTCCGCGTAGGGCGCGCGCCCTCATGAAGCGCGAGCTTCCTGTTTGCCTCGCTCAGGTCTCGCTCAACCTTTTCCAGCTCACCTGTGAAATCCGTCACTCTGTTCATTGCAATTCGCGGCGTCCTACGTTCTAGGCGCGGCAGAAGTACTGGGTCCAGTGCTGCAGCGGCAAGTCGGGCCGCCTCCTCTTTCTTACTTGTCATCAGATAACTCCTTCAATTAACCCAGACACGTCGGATTTGTGCTTCCACTTGATCCACAGCCGCGTCATAGGCCACTCGCGCTGTCTGATATGTTTTAGCGCTGCCGGTGTACTTCGTGATGTCGTACACCGTCGAAAACTTGGTCCCGGACGAACTGGATACGACCGTCTTCGGAATTTCGCCTGTCATCAGCTTGTCGCCGTAGGCCACCTTCACCCATTCCCTCACTACGCTCTCATTCACGTTGCCCTGGCCCTCCGTCATGCAAAGCAGCACATCAATGAACTTCCACGTCTTCTCAGCGCCTGCTTGTTCAGCTATCGAAGAAGCCAACCCAGAAAAAAGAGTCCAGAACTGGCTGGAACTGGCGAAGTCCATGCCACGAGGTGGTATTGGCATGATCAGGCCATCTGCAGCGAAGAAAGCGTTCAACGACAAGTAGGAAAGCGTTGGTGAGGTATCGATCAGAATTACGTCATATTCCATTCGAAGGTCGTGCAATCCTTTATTGAGCACGTCATAAAACCGAAAGTCGGGCTCGCGCTTGGACTGTCGACTTGGAATGTGAAATTCAGCTGCGAAGGCCACCGGACTACAACCAACGACATCCAATCCGTCCCAATAGGTTGGCTTCACTGCATAGCGAAGCGAGATTTCGTCTCCTGCGCACAAGGGCAAGATTGTGTCTTCCTCTTGAACCTGCGTATCGGGCAGGTAACCACATAGGCTCGTGAGCGAACCCTGCGGATCCAGGTCGACGCACAGTACGCGGTATCCGAGGAGTGATAGTCCCTGCGCCATGCACATTGTCGTGGTTGTTTTGCTAACGCCCCCTTTGCTGTTCCCCGTTGTTACGACTACGGCCCGATCATCCGGTCCGCGTGTATACGATCGCCCATAAGCACGAGCCCACCGGCGCGCTTCGGCCAGGGTGAAATCGCGTCTAGACTTGTTGATCTCTTTGCCAGCGGGAAGGTCACCCTTTGCAACCCGCCTCATGAGCGCGCTTCGATCAATGCGGCAGAGGGCTGCAAGTTGCGCGACCGAGAAAGTAGGGGGCTTTTTGATGTAATCCGGCGAGAAAATGCTGTTCCGCACACGCTCAACCACATCCGCTACTCGATTGGCCTGATGCTCAATGTCATCGATTGTGTACTCAGCGCGTAAGGGATCAATCATCGTCAGCCCGATCAAAAATTGTTGTTATACTCAAAAAAAGTAATCGGCACTAGAATACCTGATCGACGCCGAGGTACAAAGCAAATGACAAAGAAAACACCAAGTCTGATTTCCTCCGAGTTCTTCGAGCCGGCAAAAGCGAGCGAGCAGGTGGCGCCCAAGGAGACAGCGCTGGAAATCGTCGCGAGACTGGAGAAATCGCTTGTCGGTAGGAACCCTGCGAATCAACAGTCGCCGCGACCACCGACGCGCGTTCAGATTCCCCTATGGTCGGAAGATCATCGACCGGTGCTACACGACTTGGTTCGATCCGCACTCTTCACCTGCGGGCAAAGAGATGCCCGCATGGACCTGAAGGCGAAACCGATTTATGCCCTGGAACACATCAAAATCACATACACGGGCGAGGAACTGCGCCAGCGCGACTATGACGTCTATCTACAGATTCTCCATCTGTCGCGGGGCGCCACAGTCGACAATCGACAAGAGTGGGTAGAGTTCGAGGCGCGTTCTCTTATAAAGATGCTTGGTTGGACCCAAAACTCGCGCAGCCTTGTCGAGTTGCGCGAAACAATACGTCGCTTGACAGCATGCGCTCTGGAAGTAACTCGCTCTCGTACGAAAAGCAGCGTCCCCGTTGTCTATGGCGGACCACTTTTGCTCAAGTACGCCGGTGCGCAAGAGGGTGGTTTTGACGAAGTAACGTTCTGGAAGGTCCAAATCAATAGTGAGGTCGCAGCGCAACTGAAGCCTGGTGACTATACGCGTATCGATTGGCAAATCCGGACCAAGCTCTCTCCCTTGGAGAAATGGCTGCATGCCTTCTACTCGACGAATCAGCACCCGTACCCTATGAAAGTCGAGACGATACATAAACTATGCGGATCTCGTATGGCTGAAATCAAATTCTTTCGCCGCGCGATCAAGGCAGCTCTCGACCGCTTGACGGAGGTCGGCTTCCTTTCATCTTGGCAGCTCGATGACACCGACAAGGTCAAGGTGGTTCGAAGTCAAATGCTCACCATCCAAGACCGGGAATCCAACAACGACGTGCGCACGTGAGACCTATCGCCAATTTAGCCAAGTCAAATACTCACCACCGACGCGATGCGCGGTGACTATTTGACTCGAAAACCGATAGATGGCGCCGCGATACATAGTCAAATGGTCACCCAGCTTCAAAATAGTAGGTTTTTTGAGCCAGATAGATGTTATAGGCCCGACGAATCACTAGAAAACACCAACTTTCGCGCTCGGAGCCCGGACACTCGTGCTTTTTCACAGTTCGATAGTCGAATACTCACCGCGTCGAGTCAGATGGGCACCGATATCAGTCAAATACTTACCTTCGGTAGTCAAATGGCCACCTGTCCGAGTCGAATATTCACCAACAAATTTTGTAAACGCTTGATTTGTCGTACAGAAAAGTCTCCGACGAAGTTTGCTAGAAGGTTTTAAGAAGGTTCTAAGCTTTATCTTTTAGCAAATCTTGGAAAGAGAGCGCCATGTCGAAGCAAGCCCTAGGGTCATCCATGGATGAACGCAACTAATCATCTTCGCTTTGCCATCCCTGCTGTGTGGCGGTCGGGATGGAGGTTGATGCAGAGTCGAGAGAAGATAGATTGTTAGTTGCATAATGTATTTGTCAAGAATTGGCTTCCTTGCCTACACGGTTCGTGAGACATAGAGAAGAGCGAATCAGCATTAGCTGACCGGGCTCTACTCGCTTCGCTCACCGGGCCTGTAGTCCCGACCATTCGGTAACGATCCCTTTCGCAACGTCAATGTCACATCAAAGGATTCATGCAGAGAAACTCGCTAAGGGGCGCGGCCCCTAGCGCGCTGCAAGGGAGATGGCTACGCCCTGGCCACGGGGTGTCCCCAAAATTTTTCGATAAAGCGCTGAAAAATCCCGGGTGATCCCCCTCCCCGTGTCCAGCCCTTGCAGCTTGCCTCCCTGGTCGTCGCCCGACGGTCGTCGGGTGCATGTGCGCACACCAGCACATCCACCCCGAGACCTAAAGGAAAGACCATGAAAGCCCAAACGAAGACTTCACTTCCCGACATCTACACCCGGGTGACGGACAAGATCATCGCCGACCTGGAGCAGGGTGTCAGGCCATGGGTAAAACCGTGGAAAGGTGGAAACGCCGGCGACCGGATCACCCTCCCTGTGCGTCACAACGGCATCCCCTACCAAGGCATCAACATTCTGCTTCTCTGGGGCGAGCAGCTCGACAAAGGCTTCCACTCCAATCGTTGGATGACATTCAAGCAAGCGCAGGCACTCGGCGCAAACGTCCGTAAGGGCGAGCAAGGGAGCCTCGTTGTCTATGCCAACAAAGTCACCAAGAGCGAGACCAACGACCAAGGCGACGAGATCGAACGCGAGATCCCTTTCATGAAGGGCTACACCGTGTTCAACGTCAACCAGATCGAGAACCTGCCCGCGGAATACTGCACCGAACGCGACCCCGTCGAAAAGGAGCCCCTCGCGTTGATCGAGCATGCAGAAGTCTTCTTTGCCAAGACCGGTGCTCTCGTCCGTCACGGTGGAAACAAGGCGTACTACGCACCCGCGCACGACATCGTTCAGTTGCCCATCCCCGCTTCGTTCGATACGGCGGAAAGCTACGCAGCCACCAAGGCGCACGAGATCACTCACTGGACCAGTCACAAGACCCGCCTCGACCGTCAGTTAGGCAAGCGTTTCGGCGACGACGCCTACGCCGCGGAGGAACTGATCGCCGAGATGGGCGCCGCTTTCGTGTGTGCACAGCTGGGATTGACCCCGGAAGTTCGCGACGATCACTCCGCTTATCTTGATCACTGGCTCAAGGTCCTGAAGGCCGACAAGAAAGCGATTTTCACGGCCGCAAGTCAGGCGCAAAAGGCCTGCGAGTTCCTGTTCTCGCTGCAAGGGGCAGACGAACAGCAAGCAGCGTGAAGACATCGCAAAAGGCCTGAGCGCACCGCTCAGGCCGAGAACCGTTTTTGGAAAATAAGGAGATGGACTCGTGAGCAACTTCACCGTTGTTTATGCCGTCAATGTCCCGCACTACGGCAGGATCCAAATCGAAGCGCCGACAGCTGCCGAAGCGATCGCCGTGGCCAAGCATCGAGACCCCGCGGAAATTTGCACCGAGCGCGACCGCAGCAGCGCCGCCTGCGCGCGGATCGTTTCAATCACTGACGATGACGGCCGGAGCATCGCCGAGGGTGTCACCCTCGACGGGGCTTTTATGCGTTACGGCGGATGCACCGCCTGGCTCCTCTGCGAAGCCTCACCGGCAATGCTTGAAAGTCTGCAGAGAATGGTTTCGCGCTCGGACGATCTCGTCCACGCGTTGGCTTGTCCGAATGGCCGAAACGAACATCTCGTGGAGCGTCTTTGCGCGGCGTGTTATGTCGCGAGAGCGGTCATTGCTGCGGCGAACGGTGAGACCTGAACCAAACAGTCAGTCGACATATCGGGCGATGTTGCTGAGTGCTGTTCACCCGAGCGATTGAGCAGGCGACCTTGAAGGAAGACGCAATGGTACCCGTAGCTTGTCGAACAACGCTCACGGGCCTTTCAGGCGCAGTCTCAGAGCAAGGCATTGCCTGAAAAACCTGCCGGCAGTTGGAAGTTGGCACTCGACGAACGCCCCTTGCTCATATGACGGCGGCTAGCTTACTGCCGATATACCCGCCCACGATGCCGGCGCAGAGCGCGAATACGGCAAGTAGCACCACAAACCGCCGCGCCTTGCGGTCAAGCGCGGCATTCGCAGCGACGAGTTGCGCCGCGCCGCTGTTGAGCTGATTTCCGATCTGCGCGGCTGCGACGCGGCCCGCCTCGATCAGCCTGTTGCCGTTTTGTTCGATGACCAACTCGAAATTCAGCTTCGCGGCCAGAAACGCCTTACCAGCCGCATCCGTGGTTGCCCGTTCGATCTTCCCGGATAGCGCCTCGTCGGCCTGCTCGAAGCGCCGCACGAGCGCGTCGGCATCTTGCAAGAGCTCCGCCATCAGCGCTTCGCGCGCGGTGGATACGTTGCCGGCCATAACGCCCTCCATTACTTGAACAGAACCTTGTACACGTCGTCCAGATTCTTGTGTGCGGACTTCGCGAGCCTCTGCGCCGAGATCATGCTGACTGCGTGCGCCTTGGTGTCTTCGTCCGTCGCTTCACGTAGCATGGCTCGGTAGTCCGTCTCATCCGCGACGATCTCGGAAACGTTTTTTTTGAGTACACGCAGCCGCTCAAAGATCTCGTTTTTGAACACCGCGGCTTCCGGTTTCACCGTGAAACACTTCCGTTCCGCGTGGAGGCCAAAAACCGTGCTGAACAGACGCGGTACATCGTTCGCATCTTCGAGCTCCACCTTATTGAACACCACGCGGATTTTCTTGGCCGGGACGCCGAGGCCAGCCAGCGTCTCGATGGTGTTGACCGTATCGATCTGCTGCTTCTTTTCGCTCACCGCCGGCACGATGAAGTAGTCGAACTCCTCATGCGAGCCGTCGAACTGGCTCATCTGCTTGATGAATTCCTCGACGTTCGATGCCCCCACATCCACGATGGCCGAGTCGAGCGTCATCAGATCCTCTTGCAGTCCGCCATAATCCTTACCCCTGAGGCGTTCTGCGTCGGTGCCGGACGATCCCGCATTGATGGTCTCAACCTCGAACTTCGGCGCCTTCATGCGCGGAGCGAGGAGGTTATCTACCAGCGTCGTTTTACCCGGATTTCCACTGAAATTGATGACGGCGACTTTCATTTGCGGCTCCTTCGTTGCTGTTTGGCCAGGCGTTCATAACGTGCCAGCTTCTCGGCTTGTTCAGCCGGATCAGGCTTCATCAAACGGTCAAGCTCCTGCATCGAAATCGGCCCGCGCGAAGCAGGGCTTGCAGATGAATCGGTTTCGTTTAATGCGGATGAGGCAGGGTGGTGCGGCGGCGAGACGTCGACCGGTTGTGTGGCGTCGGACTGAGCGGCGCCTGGCTGCGCCGGCCGCCCTGCAACTCCGGGCTTAACCTGCTGCTTTTGCCTGTATCGGTACAGGTAGCTCTTCAGGGTGGCCTCAGTGAGATCGATCCCTCCCTCTTTGAGGGCCTTGAGAATGTCGGCGATTCGCACGCCTGCGGCGATTCGCTGTTCAATCACCGGCATCACTTCTCGCACCTTCGCCGCCTTGGTTTTGGGCTCCAGTGCGGTTAAGGCTTGTATCAAGTTACGTTGAGGCATGCATCCTCTCAGCTGTTTTTATGCTGTCAGTACCCCGTCTTTCTGCCTCTCTATGCATTCTTCATACTAGCAACTCGCATCTGATTTGCAACCTTTCTGCGCAATCTCTGCTTCTATTT
>NZ_JFHD01000026.1 GCF_000698575.1 Caballeronia zhejiangensis | reverse complement strand
CCGATACGCCCGCGGTCACACGCAATTTGGGTAGTCCTCTCGTCCATCGTGGGCTGCCTAACGAGTGCCCTCATAGGCCCCATCGGGCTTGGCTCGCGCACGGTCCGCCATCACTCGCCACACAACAAACCGGTTCAGCACGAAATGGCTCCGGCCCGCTTCGCGGCCGACCGGCCAATCGGGGAAGCATGCGCTTCTTCACTAACGCCTCCATCTCACTGCAACCGCCGCACGTTGGTTTCCCTCGCATACCCGGCGGCAGCGCGTAGCGCTGTGCCGAAGCTCTTTCGTGCTGAACCAGCGCGCTCAACGTATTCGGGCGGCGGACCGTGCGCGATCCAAGTCCCGTTATTGTGATGAGGGCACTCTTTAGGCGAGTGCCATCTGCGACGAGAGAACTACCCAAATTGCGTGTGACCGCGGGCCTGAAAAGCTGCTTTCTTTGCTTACTTTCTTTGCAGCAGCAAAGAAAGTGAGTGCCGCCCCGCACAGGGGCAACGCTAATAGACCGACACGAACACGGGATCCGGCGAAACCGGAAGCAAAAGCAAAAGCAAAAGCAAAAGCGAAAAACCAAGGCCAACGAAACAAAATCGAAGAATTAGCCCCAAAAAGGCATGCTCTTCGCGCAATAGCCATTGCGCCACCTCTCCGATAATGGCCCCATCGCAAAAACCGCCCGGGCTTCGGTAAAAGCCAAAACCCAACCCGCAAACGCTCAACTTCCCCGGCAATCGGCCGATATACAAATCAGCCATGCGGCAGCGCTCGATCCAACGCCGCTTCACCAGGATTCACGCATGTCCAATAACATCTTCAGCATTGGTCTTTCCGGTTTGAACGCGGCCCAATGGGGCCTCACGACGACGGGACAGAACATCAGCAACGCCGCGACGCCGGGCTATACGCTCGAGAAAGTCCAGTACCAGGAGTCGCCCGGTCAGTTCACGGGCTCGGGCTATCTCGGCAGCGGCGTTCAGGCCGTCACCGTCACGCGCCAGTACAGCCAGTACCTGACGACGCAAGTCAACAACACGCAAGCGTCCAGCAGCGCCGCCAGCACGTATTACTCGCTGATCTCGCAGCTGAACAACCTCGTCGGCGATCCGACTTCCGGCATCTCGAAAGGCATCTCGAATTACTTCTCCGGCCTGCAGTCGGTGGCGAATTCGGCGAACAGTTCCTCCGCGCGCCAGTCGCTGATGAGCAGCGCGCAAACGCTCGCCGATCAGATCAACACGGCAGGCCAGCAATACGACCAACTGCGTCAGAGCGTCAACACGCAACTGACGAGCGCGGTCTCGCAGATCAACAGCTACTCGCAACAGATCGCCGATCTCAACAAGCAGATCAACATCGCCAGCGCGGGCGGCCAGCAGCCGAACCAGTTGCTCGATCAGCGCGATCAGCTCGTCACGAACCTGTCGTCGATGATCGGCGTGCAGGTCGTGCAGTCCGACGGCAACTACAACGTGTTCATCGGCAACGGGCAGCCGCTCGTCGTCGGAGGTACGCAGTACGGGCTGCAAGCCGTGCCGTCGCCGTCCGATCCGAGCGAGCTCACGATCGCCTACCAGAGCAGCAACGGCGCGACGCAGACGGCCGCGAACATGCAGTATCTCGACAACTCGGCGCTGACAGGCGGCACGGTCGGCGGTCTCATCGACTTCCGCACGCAGACGCTCGATCCGGCGCAGGCGCAACTCGGCGCGATCGCGACGAGCTTCGCCAATCAGTTGAACGATCAGAACGCGCTCGGTCTCGACCTCAACGGCCAGGCCGGCGGCAAGCTGTTTTCGACGAGCGATCCGACCGTCATCTCGAACGCGCGCAACAAGGGCACCGGCGTGCCGACGGCGACGATCGCCGATGGCGCACAGCCGCCGACGAACGACTTCACGGTCACGTACGACGGCAGCAAGTACACGGTGACGGACCCGGCAAGCGGCAATACACTCGGCACGATCGATCCGGCGACGGAGACGAACAAGACGATCAACGGCCTGAACATCGACGTGTCGACGCTCAGCGGCGTGCAGAAGGGCGACTCGTTCACGATCCAGCCGACGCGCGGCGCGCTCGACAACTTCAAGCTCACGACGAGCAACGGCGCGGCGATCGCGGCGGCGTCGCCCGCGGTGACGTCGGCGGCGACCACGAACACCGGCACGGCATCGATTTCGTCGGCAACGGTGACGAGCAACACGATGACGTCGGGCATCAACCTGACGTACAGCGCGTCGGCGAACGGCTTTACATCGGATGTCGATGTCACCGTCGGCACGACGACGTACACCGCGGGCACGACGATTCCGTACGACGCGAACAACGGTCTCACGGTCTCGGCGATGGGCGTTTCGGCGACCATCAGCGGCACGCCGAAGGACGGCGACGCGTTCGCGATCGCGCAGAACAAGGGCGGCACGAGCGACGGCAGCAATGCGCTCGCGATGTCGAACCTGGTGTCGGCGAAGTCGCTCAACGGCGGCACGGACACGCTGACGAGTTCGTACTCGAGCTATATCAACAACATCGGCAACCAGACGAATCAGCTCAAGGCGACGAGCACGGCGCAGACCTCGCTCCTCAACCAGGCGACGTCGGCGCAGCAATCGGTGCAGGGCGTGAACCTGAACGAAGAGGCGGCCAACCTGATTCAGTACCAGCAGCTTTATCAAGCGAACAGCAAGGTGATTCAGACCGCCGCGACGCTGTTCCAGTCGCTGCTCGGCATGTTCAACTGAGGCTAAACGCGATGCGTATTTCCAGTTCCCAGTACTTCAACCTGAACGTCGCTTCGATGAGCGACCAGCAAAGTACGCTTTCGTCGATGTATCAGCAGATCTCGTCGGGCAAGCGCCTTCTCACCGCGTCGGACGATCCGCTCGGCGCGGCGCAGGCGGTGCAGCTCACGATGAAAAGCGGCGCGCTCACGCAGTACGGCACGAATCAGACGACGGCGTTGTCCGCGCTGCAGCAGGAAGACGCGACGCTGAGCAGCGTGAGCAGCGCGCTGACGAGCGTGCAGACGCAGATCGTGCATGCGGGCGACGGTTCGCTCACCGATTCGGACCGCACGGCCATCGCGAACACGATTCAGGGTTTGCGCGATCAGCTCTTCAGCCTCGCGAACACCACGGACAGCAACGGCAACTATATTTTCTCGGGACTCAAGGGCGGCACGCAGCCGTACACGAACGACCCGTCGGGCGTCGGCGCGCAGTATTCGGGCGATTACGGCCAGCGCACGGTGCAGATCAGCGAAGGACGGACGATCCCGGTGGGTGACACGGGCGCGTCGATCTTCGGCAGCGTATTGCCGACGGAAAGCGATCCGGTGTCGAGCGCGGCCAGCACGAACACGGGCACCGGGACGATCAGCGGCGTGAGCGTCAACGATACGAGCAACGCGGCCAATGCGAGCACGTACACGATCAAGTTCTCGGTCTCGGCGACGGATGGCTCGACGACCTACTCGGTCACGTCGAACCCGGCGGATTCATCGTTGCCGACGAACGTGGCCTACACGGGCAGCACGGACATCGCGCTTGGCGGCCAGAAGGTGACGATCGACGGCACGCCCGCCGATGGCGACACGTTCTCCGTGGAGCCGGCGGCGTCGGGCAACAACGACATCTTCGCGACGCTCGACAGCCTCGTGAACGCGCTCAAGCAGCCGACGGGATCGCCGGGCGCGCAGGCGGCGCTGACCAACACGCTGACGACGATCGGCACGAAGGTGAGCAACACGTTCAACAACGTGCTGGCGGCGCAGACGGTGGTGGGCGGACGCGAGCAGCAAGTGCAGTCGACGCAGAGCGCAATGCAGACGAGTCAGACGCAGACGGCGAGTGACATCGCGAATCTGACGAGCATCGACCTCGTTTCGTCGATCAGTCAGTACGAGTTGACGCAGAGTTCGCTGCAGGCCGCGCAGATGGCGTTTTCGCAGATTCAGAAGATGTCGTTGTTTGATTACATTCAGGGTTGAAGGCGGCTTTTTTTGCTTTCTGCGTTCTCCCTTCTGCTTTCGCCGGATCCCGTATTCGCGTCGGTCTATTAACGTTGCCCCTGTGCGGGGCGGCACCTACTTTCTTTGCTGCTGCAAAGAAAGTAGGAAAAGAAGGCAGCTTTTCAAGCCCGCGGTCACACGCAATTTGGGTAGTCCTCTCGTCCTCGGTGGCACTCGCCTAAAGAGTGCCCTCATAGAACCAATCGGGCTTGGCTCGCGCACGATCCGACAAACCATTCCCTTTAACGCGCTGGTTCAGCACGAAACAGCTTCGGCACAGCGCTACGCGCTGCCGTTGGGTATGCACAGGAAGCCAACTCAGACAAGGACGGAAACAAATGGCGCGTTCACGACGGCCAATATCCTTTTTTCGCCGCATTGGACGACGAAGTATTTCTGAGCAAAGTGAATAGCGGCGAACGCTTTGGAAAAGGCGACGTCCTCGTCGTCGATCTACGCCAAATTCAATCGATCGAAGCTGGCGCGTTGAAAAACGAGTATCGAATCATCAAAGTGCATGAGCATCGGGCGCCCTTGCAGCAGGCGCTTCTTTAGCGACTAAAGCGCCCCCGCAACCCGCCCAATCTGCGCAATCCCCACATCGAAAACCCGCTGAAAAAACGGCATCAGATTCGGCACCATGAGCTGCAACAAAAGCAGCCCGACGAGCATCGTCACCGGAAACCCGACCTGAAATATCCCGATCTGCGGCGCAGCGCGATTCAAAACGCCGAGCGCCAGATTGGCGATAAGCAGCGCCGCCACGATCGGCAACGCCAGCAGCAAGCCCGTCGAAAACACGCTCGCGCCATACCCGACCAACACGCGCCATCCCTGCGCATGCGAGGCCGACGCCACCACATTCGCCTCGATCGGCACGCTCTGAAAAGTCGCCACGAGCGCGCTCATCAACTGCAGATGGCCATCGAAGACGAGAAACGCGAGCATCGCCAGCGTGTTCAGATAGCGCGACACGACCACCGCATTGCCACCCGCGCGCGGATCGTAAAGCGTCGCGAAACCGAGGCCCATCTGCTGCCCGATGAACTCGCCGGCTGCATCCACGGTCGCGAACGCGATCTGCATCACCATGCCGATCGCCGCGCCGATCAGAAACTGATTCACGATGATCCACACGCCCGCCGCCGAAAACACCGTCGCCTGCGGCATCGCGGGCAGCGTCGGCGCGACGATCAGCGAGATGAAGGCCGCAAGCGCGATCTTCACGCGCATCGGAATCGCCATGTGGCTCAGCACGGGCGCGGTGGCGATCAGCGCGAGAATTCGCACGAACGGCCACAGAAACGCCGTGAGCCAGCCGTTCAGCTGCGCATAGGTGACGGAGAACATCGAACGAAACTCAGCCCGTGATCGCAGGCGTGATCGTGAAAACGTGGCGCATGTAGTCGAGCAGCGTCGAGAGCATCCACGGACCGGCGATCACGAGCGTCACCGCCACCGCGATCAGCTTCGGAATGAACGAGAGCGTCGATTCGTTGATCTGGGTGGCCGCCTGGAACAGGCTCACCACGAGACCGACGACGAGCGCGACCAGCAACAAGGGCGCGGCGAGCAACAAGGCGACGTACATCGCCTGATGCGCCATCGTCATGACGGATTCTGGCGTCATTTCAAAGTCTCACGAAATCAGGAAACGAAGCTCTGCGCGAGCGAGCCGATCAGCAACTGCCAGCCATCGACGAGCACGAACAGCATCAGCTTGAACGGCAGCGCGATCGTCGAAGGCGAAACCATCATCATGCCCATCGACATCAGCACGCTCGCCACCACCATGTCGATGATGAGAAACGGAATGAAGATCGTGAAGCCGATCTGGAAACCCGTCTTCAATTCGCTCGTGACGAACGACGGCACGAGCAGCGAAAGCGGCACGTCTTCCGGTCCGTTCATCGGCGCGGCGTGCGAGATGCGCGCAAACAGCGCGAGATCCGATTCGCGCGTCTGCTTCAGCATGAACTGCTTGAAGGGCGCGACGCCGCGCGTCATCGCCTGATCCATCGCGATCTGGCCTTCGGAGAAGGGCTTGTACGCGTCGGTGTAAGCCTTGTCGAGAACCGGCGACATCACGAAGAACGACAGAAACAGCGCGAGGCCGACGAGCACCTGGTTCGGCGGCGTGCTCGTGGTGCCGAGCGCCTGCCGCAACAGCGACAGCACGATGATGATGCGCGTGAAGCTCGTCATCATCAGGACCATCGCGGGCAGGAACGAGAGCATCGTCAGCAGCAGCATCGTCTGCACGCTGAGCGAGTACGTCGTGCCGCCGTTCGGGCCGGGACTCGTGTTGAAGGCGGGCAGCCCCGCCGTGCTTTGCGCGAACGCCAGATACGGCGCGAGGCCGATTGCGAAGGGCAGCGCGAGCTTCACGCCGCGCACGATGTTACGACTCACCTGCATTACTTGCTCCCGCCGACGATGCTTGCGAGGGCATCGAGAATGCGCTGACCTTGATGAACGACGAACGTGATGACCATGGAATCCTGCCTCTTTCGATAGCGTGAATTCTCGGCTATCGCGGCATGGGACGATGGGGCGAAAAGAGGGGGAAACCCGCGCCAACTCGTTCTATTGCGAACGTGCGCCGTAAACGCACATCGGGCGCGGTCCTCGCGAACCGCGCCCGATGCATCGGCAAGACTGACTTATTTGCCGGGAGAAACGAACTTCTGGAGCCGCTTGTTCGCTTCGCCGGCGAGGGCGTCGCGAAAGCGCTGCCCGAAGTTGCCCGCCGGCGGCGACGATTGCGCGGGAACGCCGACGCCTTCCACTTCCGCCGAGCCTGCGGGCATCGTGTGCAACAGACGCACGTTGCCAGGACCGGCGCCGAGCACGAGCCACGTATCGCCCACTTCGACGACCGCGACGCGTTCCTTGTTGCCGAGCGATGCGCCGCCCACGACCTTCACGAGACCGCTGCGCTTGCCGCCCTGATAGCCGAACTTGCGCGCGAGCCATGCGCAGCCGAACACGAAGCCGATCACGATCACGAGTCCGAGCAGCGTCTGCAACACCGCGCCGAAACCGAGCGATGGCACCGCGGTGCCCGCGCCGACGCCCGAGGCGATCTGCGCGGCGTGGTTCACCGCGTTCATGTCGGCGGCATGGGCGAAAAGAGGCGCGGCGAAGAGCAGCGCAACGGCCAGGCGTTTCATCGATTCAACTTCCGGATGCGTTCGGACGGCGTGATGATGTCGGTCAGGCGAATGCCGAACTTGTCGTTGACGACGACCACTTCGCCCTGCGCGATGAGGCAGCCGTTCACGAGCACGTCCATCGGTTCGCCGGCGAGGCCGTCCAGTTCCACGACCGAGCCTTGCGCGAGTTGCAGCAGGTTGCGGATCGCGATCTTCGTGCGCCCGAGTTCCACCGTCATCTGCACGGGGATGTCGAGAATCATGTCGATGTCGTTGCGCGTCGACGGCGCCGCCGCCTTCGACAGCGGCTGGAACACGCCCGCGCTCGCGGCCACCGGCGCTTCGTTGCCGTTCTGCTCGGCGAGCGCGCTCGCCCAGTCGTCCAGCATCAGCTCTTCACCTTTTTCCGGCGCGCCGGGCGCGTCGTTCTGCATCAGGTCACTCATATCCACCTTCCTTCATCGTATCGCTCGCGCTGATCATCTTTTGCACGCGCAGCGCGTATTGACCATTAAACATTCCGTAGCCGCATTCCATCACCGGCACGCCGTCCACCTTCGCGACGACCTGCTCCGGAATGTCGATCGGCAGCACATCGCCTACGCGCATGTTCAGAATCTGCTCGAACGACGAGCGGATCTCGGCGAGATCCACCGTCAGTTCCACTTCCGCCGACTGCACTTGCTGCGACAGCACGCGCACCCAGCGGCGGTCCACTTCGAGCGCTTCGCCCTGAATCGGCGAGGAAAGCACGTCGCGGATCGGCTCGATCATCGAGTACGGCATGCAGATGTGCAGCGTGCCGCCCGTCGAGCCGAACTCGATCGTGAACTGCGTCACGATGACGATTTCGTTCGGCGTCGCCACGTTGGCGAACTGCGTGTGCATTTCCGAGCGCATGTATTCGAACTGCAGCGGCTTCACGCTGCGCCACGACGTCGCGTAATGCTCGAACACGAGATTCAGCAGTTTCGCGATGATGCGCTGCTCGGTTTGCGTGAACTCGCGGCCTTCGACGCGCGTATGAAAACGCCCGTCCCCGCCGAAAAGGTTATCGACCACGAAGAACACGAGATTCGGGTCGAACACGAACAGCGACGTGCCGCGCAAGGGCTTCACATGGACCAGGTTCAGATTGGTCGGGATCGGCAGATTGCGCGTGAATTCGCTGTATTTCTGCACCTTCACCGGACCGACGGAAATTTCCGCCGAGCGCCGCATGAAGTTGAAGATGCCCACGCGCATGAGACGCGCGAAGCGGTCGTTGATGATTTCGAGGCCGGGCATCCGGCCGCGGACGATGCGTTCCTGCGTCGCAATGTTGTACGGACGTACGCCGGCGGGCTTTTTCTCGTCAGCTTCCTGATCGATCTCGCCGGTGACGCCCTTGAGGAGGGCATCGACCTCCTCCTGCGACATGAACTCTTCGTGGCCCATGACTCTTTACTCGCTGATGCGGCGTTACTGAACGACGAATTCGGTGAACAGCACTTCCTCGACGCGCACCGGTTTCTCCGCCGTGCTCGCCGCGGTTTCGACCGACGCGCGCAGTTCGTTGGCAAGCTGCTTCTTGCCGTCGACGGTCGCGAGATCGTCCGGGCGCTTGCCGGAAAGCAGAAGCAGCACATGGCTGCGGACTTCCGGCATGTGCTCGGTGACGAGCAACTGGACCTTTTCGTCCTTCAGCTTGAGCGTGAGGCCGGCGCGGAGATAGTGCATGGCGCCGTCGTCCGACTGGAGATTCACCGTCAGCGATTCGAGCGGGAAAAACACGGGCGGCGGCTCCGGCGCCGGCTTGGCCGGACCATGATTCTTCCCGACGAAGAAGTACGCGCCACCGGCGCCCGCGCCGAGCAGCACGATCGCGCCGACGGCGATGATCAGGATCTTTTTGAGCTTCCCGCCTTTCGCGGGAACGATGGGTTGCTGGTTTGCGGTCGTGGTAGCCATGAAAATGCGTGCCTCTTTCGATAGGGTGAATTGTTGGCTATCGCGGTGTAAAGCGATGGGTCGAACAGAGGGGGGTTTTCTGGCTATTCCGTTCGATTGCTCCGGGCCTGCGCGGACCCGCTCTTCGATACCTATCTCGGCTTTTCGGACGGAAAACTTGAGGCCGGCGCGGGCATTGCGCCCGCGCGGGGAAAGAAAAGGGAAGGGAGAGCCCGGCGCAGTGGCGCGCCGGGGAACCGCTCAGAAGCGGAAATTCAGCGCGGCGAAAGCCGATCGAAGCCTTCCACGGCGATTCGGCCGGCGCGCTCGCGCTTCCTGCGTTTGCGGCGTTAGCGGCGGCGCGTCGTCGGCGCGGACATGGCGTGCGAGCGCCAGCATGGCCACCGCCGCAACCTCTTTCATCGAAACGAATTGCTTCACGTCTTTCTTCCTTCCGCGCTCACGCGGTTCCATCGCGCAGTTCCCTGCGCAAAACCTTTCCGATATTGCTCTTGGGCAGACTCTCGCGGAACTCGACTGCCTTGGGCCGCTTGTAGCCCGTCAGGCGCTCCTTGCAATGCGCGATCAGATCGGCCTCGGTGAGGGCCGGGTCGCGCCGCACGACGAAAATCTTCACGGACTCGCCGGAATGACGGTCGGGCACGCCGACCGCCGCCGCCTCGAACACGCCGGGATGCGCGGCGACCACGTCCTCGATCTCGTTCGGATAGACGTTGAAGCCCGAGACCAGGATCATGTCTTTCTTGCGATCGACGATCTTCAGGAAGCCGTGTTCATCCATCACGGCGATATCGCCCGACTTGAAGAAGCCGTCGGCCGTCATGACGTGCGCCGTCTCGTCCGGACGATTCCAGTAGCCCGCCATGACCTGTGGCCCGCGAATGCACAACTCGCCGGGTTCGCCGGGCGCGGCTTCGTTGCCTGCGTCATCGCGGATCGAAACTTCCGTCGACGGCAGCGGCAAGCCGATCGTGCCGCCACGCTGCGTCGAGTCCGCCGGGTTGCAAGTCACGCACGCGGTCGTCTCGGTCAGGCCGTAGCCTTCGATGATCGGCACGCCCGTCTTTTCGAGCCAGCGCTGCGCCACGGCCTGCTGCACCGGCGCACCGCCGCCGACAGCCGCGAAGAGCCGCGAGCAATCGAGCTGCGCGAAATCCGGGTGATCGAGCATCGCGTTGTAGAGCGTGTTCACCGCCGGGAACATCGTGATGCGATAGCGCCGCAGCGTCCGGATCATGCCGCCGATGTCGCGCGGATTCGGGATCAGCACGCCCAATGCGCCGGTCTGGATCGTCAGCAGTCCGCACGCCGTCAGCGCGAAGACGTGATAGAGCGGCAACGCGATGGCCGTCGTGAGTTGTCCGGACGTGGGCCGCTGCGCGCGGGCCGGTTCGAGCCACGCCTGCGTCTGCAGCATGGTTGTTGTTGTAAGAAATGCGCGCGCGGGCCACGTCGGCCTCAGAACTTCGCGCCGAACTGGAGATAGACGCTTTGAATGCCGCCCGGCGCGATCGCGTAGCCGAGATACGCCGGGCCGAGCGGTCGTCGCGCCGACGAACACGCTGAGGCTCTTCTTCAGATCGCCCATGCGAAGTGCGCTGCGCTCGAACGTTGCGTTGCCGGCTTCGGCCATCGTGCCGAGATACACGTCGTTCACCGCCGTTCCTTTCGGCGACGCCACGCGAAACTGGTACGTCTGCTGGCTGTAGAACAGGTAGTTCCCGGAGAACTGATTGACGCCATACGCCGCCAGATGTCGGAGGCCGCCGAGCGAGAACAGCAGGAAGTTGGATCCCCAGCTCTTTTCCGCCGGGTTCACGCGCGGGCGGTTCACGCCGTCTTCGTGGACGAATTCGTGCGAGACGCTCTTGAAGTAGCCGCTCGTTTCGAGGCGCGCGAGGCGTTCGTTGATTTCGTGCGCGTCGTAGGCATCGCCTTCGTTGAGATCCAGCGCCCGCCGGACATAGTCGGTCGGAATGCGCGGCGACGTCACGATGTCGATCGTGTCGATGCGCGCGGCGGTGGGCCGCGATGCGGTGCGATGCGCGGCCTGATACGCCGCGTAGTCTTCGACCGATAGCGACAGCGCGCCGGCCGCGGCCTTTTCGCCGTCATCGATCGCCTCGTGCGCGCGCGCGAAGTCGGTGAACTTGATGTCGCCGAGATCCGGGCTGATCAGGATGTCCCTCGGGCCGAGCGAGTCTTTCGCCGCCGTCACGTTCTGGCCGATCAGGATGCCGATCATCTGCTGGGCGACGTCGGCGGGCAACTTGATGTTCTCGCGCTTCCTGAGCGGCGTGCCGGTTTGCACCGCGATCACGTATCGGCGCCGAGTTCGCGCGCGACATCGACAGGCAGGTTGTCGACGATACCGCCGTCGATCCGCACGCGGCCGTCGACTTCGATCGGCGAGAAGAGGCCGGGCGCGGCCATGCTCGCGCCGACGATGAAATCGACCGGAACGCGCATGCGTTCCAGCACTTTCAGCACGCCGATATGCGAATAACCGCGCGCGCCGCCGCCGGACAAAACCAGCGCGATCCGCGGCCGGGACTTGGGCGCGGCGTCAATTACGGGCGATGACGAACCTTGGGCGAAGGCGTCGGAAAAAGGGACGTGCAGGCAGAAAGCCAGCAGCAGTGAAACGAATGCGCGCATGACAAAGCGTCGCGCATGTTGCTGCGCGGCGGCAAAGGAGACGAGTCGCGCAGATTCTAGGAGCGCCCTTCAGACCGCCATCAGAGGAATACTAAATGTTGCATTCATGCTGTGTTCTGTCTCAGGACGATGCCGAGACTTTGAGAAAAGTCCGCCAATTGGGAGAACGCTGATCGTCGTTTGAGTCGCGATTGACTGGCCTCGGCCGGTTTCCATCTGGCGAGCGCCGCGTCGATCTGGCCGCCTTCGGGCGTCGCGATGGCGGCTCTCATGCTGACGCGCCGTGCGGCTGGCCTGCGGTCATCGGCGGACTCGCCGGCGCGCAGACGCTCGTCGGCGTGCTGCATCGGAGGAGCGTGCTGCACGCGCTTTTCGCCGCGCTTCTGCTCATCGCCGCACCCGCGATCGCGCTCGGCATCGTCGTGCGTTTCACGCACGTCCCGCTGCGCGGCCTCTATCTCCTGCGCGCGCTGCTTTTTGCGGCGCTCGTCTCCAGCGTGCTCGCGTGCGGCATCGACATCACGTCGGCGTCGTCGCATGTGCTCGACTTCCCGATGAACGCGCCGCTGCGCGGCGTCGCGCATTTCGTCGGCATGTTCGTCACCACGCCGGTGGGCTTTCAACGGACGATGCCCCCCGGCATTACATCGTCGTCGCCGAGCGCCTGCGCGCCGAATGTGCGGCGTGAGGCGCTGAGAAGGATCAGGCGAACGTATCGACGAGTCCGACCGTGCGTCGCACGGGCACGTTGATACTCGCCGCAACGGAATCGTCGGCGCTCACGCCGCCCAGACCACCGATTCCGCCCGACGCACGGCCGCCGCCGCCCGATCCCGAGCGGCCGTCACCGCTTTGTTGCTGCGACTGGCGCGTGAAGCCATCGGCGACGGACGCGCTTCCGAGACTGATGCCGTTCGCTTCCATCGCTTCGCGCAGCTTCGGCATCGCGGCTTCGATCGCTTCGCGCACCTGCGCATGCTGCGACACGAACAGCGCGTGCGCGTGGTTATCGGAGACCTGCAGCGTCACCTGCAACGGCCCGAGATCTTTCGGATTCAGCGTCAATTCCGCGCTTTGCTGATCCGCCTTCGACAGAAACACGACCTTCTGACTGAACGCGTCGTCCCAGCCGGAGCCGCCAACGTGCGGTGCGATCGCGGCGCTGGTCGCCGATGCCATCGCGCCCTGCGGACTCGACACCGCCGAACCCGCCGATGCCGTCTGCATCGCGACCGCGTGCGCGGCCGCGTCGGCGGCTTGCTTGTAGGCGGCGGTCGCGGCGTCGGCGGATATCGCCGGCGCGGTTTGCGCGGATGCGAGCGCGGCTGCGTCGACAGCCTTGTCGCCGGCCTTCGCATTCGCCGTCAGCCCGGGCAGGCTCGCGCCCTTTCCGCCTTTCGCGAAGAGGCCGCCCTGATCGTCGCCTTTCTCGCCCTCGCGCGCCGTTCCGACCGAACCGTTCGCCGCGGCATTCGCGGGCTGCGTGTTGTTCATCGAGGCGAGCGCGGCGGCCAGCGCGTCCTGCGCCGACTTCGCATCGCTGCTCTTGTGCGTCGTGTCCGTCGCTTTGTTGTCGCCGGTCGATGCGGTCGTCGTGACGAGCGATGCAGCGTCGGCCGCATCGGCGAGCGCGGACTCGGTATCGTCCGAGTCGGCGTCGGCTTCGTTCGCGGCGTCCGCGCGGGCTTTCGCTTGCGCAGCGGCGGCCGCATCCGATGACGATCCCGACGCCGGCTTCGACGCGTCGGCCGTATTCGCCTTGTCCGCAGGCTTCGATGCCTCTTTCGGCGCGTCCGTCTCGTCGGGCTTCGCGGCGGCCTGAGCATCGGATGCGTCGTCGCTCTTCGATGCGTCGTCGGAAGGCTTCGGCGCGTCGTGCACGCTCGATGTGTCGGCGGACGAATCCGCGAACGCCTGAGCCGCTTGTGCGTCGGCGTTGGCGCGGTCGGTGATGCCCTGGAGCGTCTTGCCGAACGACGCGCCGGCGCTCGCCGCGCGCTGCGCCGCGGAGTTGCCCGATGACGTGGCGCCGGAAAGCGCGCCGAGAAGAGAAACGGAGGACATGCTGAGCCTCTGGAAATATCGATGAATGGGTTACGACGAAGCCCGCTCGGCGCGCATGCGCAGCACCTTGGCGGCGTGTTCGTCGGATTCGCGCTGCTCGACGCGCGCGGCCTTCTTCGCGAGGATCGCCTCGCCGCGTGCGGCCAGCACTTCATAGCTGCCGAGCTTCTGTTTCTTGAGACGCCAGTCGGGTTTCGCCGCCTCGATGCGCTGATCGGCCATCAGGAGCAGCGTGCGCTGCTGCGCGATGGCGCTGTCGAGCGTATCGACGAAAGCCTGGAAATTGCGCAGCGTCTGCGCCGTCGTGCCTTGCTGCGCCGACGCCGTGAAACGCGCGTGATACTCGTCGCGATACGTCACGAGCGCGTTCAGTTGCGTTTCGATCTCGTTGTGTTCCTGCTGAAGCTTGCCGAGCTTCTTCGTGGCGTTATCGAGTTCCTCTTCGGCGAGTTCGATGAGGGTGTTGATCGGCAGATTCTTCGACATGGCGTGGCGGTCCCGTAAGGTCTTTGTGCTTTCTTGTGACGAATGCTTCGGATACTAGTCGAAAACTATTCGAACAGTTGATTCAACATCGCGATGCTCGGCTCGAACGGCGCCTCTTCGCGAAAGCCTTGCTGCAAAAACGACTCCATGCGCGGATACAGCGCGATGGCGCGGTCGAGCAACTGGTCGCGTCCGCTCGAATACGCGCCCACGTTGATGAGATCCTTGTTGCGCTGATAGCGCGACAGCATCTGCTTGAAGAGACGCACGCGTTCGAGGTGCTTGTCGTCGATGATCGACGTCATCACGCGGCTGATCGACTGCTCGATGTCGATCGCCGGATAGTGCCCGGCTTCCGCGAGCGAGCGGTTCAGCACGATATGGCCGTCCAGAATCGCGCGCGCCGAGTCGGCGATCGGATCCTGCTGATCGTCGCCTTCGGTGAGCACGGTGTAGAACGCCGTGATCGAGCCGCCGCCTTCGGGACCATTGCCGGTGCGCTCGACGAGCGCCGGCAGCTTCGCGAACACCGACGGCGGATAGCCTTTGGTCGCGGGCGGCTCGCCGATGGCGAGCGCGATCTCGCGCTGGGCCATCGCGTAACGCGTGAGCGAATCCATCAGCATCAGGACGTGCTTGCCCTGATCGCGGAAATATTCGGCGAGCGAGGTCGTGTACGCGGCGGCCTGCATCCGCAGCACCGGCGACACGTCCGCAGGCGCGGCCACGACGACCGAGCGCGCGAGACCGTCCTCGCCCAGAATCTGCTCGATGAATTCCTTCACTTCGCGGCCACGTTCGCCGATCAGCCCGATCACGATGACTTCCGCGCTCGTGTAGCGCGCCATCGTGCCGAGCAGAACCGACTTGCCGACGCCCGAACCCGCGAACAGGCCCATGCGCTGGCCGCGTCCGACCGTCAGCAGCGAGTTGATCGCGCGCACGCCGACGTCGAGCACCTTGTGGATCGGCTCGCGATTCAGCGGATTGATGACCGGACCCGCCAGCGGCGCATCGACCTTGGCGCCGAGCGGGCCGAGCCCGTCGAGCGGACGGCCGGACGCGTCGACCACGCGGCCGAGCATTTCCCAGCCGACCGGCAGACGCTTCGCGCCCGCCATCGGATCGTTGATCGGCGCGCTTTCCAACGGATAGACGCGCGCGCCCGGCAACAGGCCGGCGACTTCGGTCGTCGGCATGAGAAAGAGCTTGTCGCCCGCGAAACCGACGACTTCGGCTTCGGCGGTCGGAATCGCGCTGCCCGGCGGCAGCTCGATGATGCATTCGGAGCCGACGCCCATCTTCAGGCCGACCGCTTCGAGCACGAGACCGGCGGCCCGCGTGAGACGTCCGCACGGACGCAGCGGCTTCGCGATCGCATTGCGCGAGCGCAGCGCGTCGAGCTTGTCGCGCCACGTGTCGATGTGCGGATTGCCCGCGATACCGGCCAGTTCGGCGATGGTGCGCGCGGCGAGTTCGTCGGGCGATTCGTCTTCCGCGCGCTCTTCGGCGAGCGGGCCGAACGACGCGCGCGCGAGTTCCTGTTCGAGTTCGCTCAGACCATCCTGCGTGATCCGTTGATTTACCACGGCTTGCTTCTCCCCAACGCGGCCACCACGCGCTCCCAGCGCGACACGTTGGTCGCATCGATTTCACCGGTTGCGGCGTGCGCCTTGCAGCCGCCGCGCTCGACTTCCGGATCGGGCCGCACGGTCCAGCCGGCGGCTTCGAGTTCGTCCTTGAGATACGCATCGACGATAGCCATGTCGGCCGGATTGACGATGAGCGTCGGCGCGCCGCACAGCTCCGGCTCGGACGCGATGACTTCGCGCGCCACGGCGACGAGCGCCGTCGGATCGAGTGCGAGATGCTGGCGCACGACCTGCTGCGCGATATCGACCGCGAGTTCCGCGAGCGATTCCGCGATGGCCGCATCGGCGGCTTGCAGGGCGGTCTTGAACGCATCGGCGATCTCGGCGAGACGCGCGGCCTGCGCGAGCGCTTCCTTGCGGCCGTCCTCGAAACCCTTCGCCTGACCTTGCTCGTAACCCGCCTGATACCCAAGCGCCTGCCCCGCGACGTGCCCCTTCGCGAGACCTTGCTGATACGCGTCGTCCTCGACGCGGCGCAGGTGCGCTTCGAGCGCGGCCTGTTCCGCCGCGCTGTTGTCGACCTTGATCTCGACGGGATCGAACGACGCCATTTCCCAGCGCTGATACGCCGAGACCGGAGCCTTTTGCGCGCGGGTGTTAGACATATGCGTCCTCGGCCTTGCCGCCTAACTGGATCTGACCGTTTTCCGCGAGATTGCGGACGATCTGCAGAATCTTGCGCTGCTGCTGCTCGACTTCCGACACGCGCACCGGACCGCGCGAATCGAGGTCTTCGGCGAGCAGTTCGGCCGCGCGCTGCGACATGTTCGACAGGAACTTCTGGCGCAGCGCCGGCTGCGCGCCCTTGAGCGACACGATCAGCGTTTCCGATTCCACTTCCTTCAGCAGAAGCTGGATCGCGCGGTCTTCCAGATCGAGCAGGTTCTCGAACACGAACATCTGGTCGATGATCTTCTGCGCGAGCTCGGCGTCGTATTCGCGCACGTTCGCGATGACGCCTTCTTCGTGATTGCTCGACATGAAGTTGAGAATCTCGGCCGCCGTGCGGATGCCGCCCATCGGCGCGCGCTTCAGGTTGTCGCTGCCGGAGAGCAGCGTCGTCAGCACGTCGTCGAGTTCGCGCAGCGCGGCGGGCTGGATGCCGTCGAGCGTCGCGATGCGCAGGAGCACGTCGTTGCGCAGGCGGTCGGACAACAGCGACACGATTTCCGACGCCTGATCGCGGTCCAGGTGAACGAGGATCGTCGCGATGATCTGCGGATGCTCGTTCTTGATGAGTTCCGCGACCGCGCCCGAGTCCATCCACTTCAGGCCTTCGATGCCGCTCGTATCGCTGCCCTGCAGGATACGGTCGATCAGCGCGCCGGCCTTGGTTTCGCCGAGCGCCTTCGTCAGCACGGAGCGGATGTACTCGCTCGAATCCAGCGAAAGCGCCGTGTGCTGCTCGGCTTCGCTCACGAATTCGGTCAGCACGTTGTCGAGCTGCTCGCGCGTCACGTTTTTCAGGGCCGCCATCGTCGCGCCGATCTTCTGCACCTCGCGCGGGGCGAGATACTTGAAAACTTCGGCGGCTTCTTCCTCGCCGATCGACATCAGGAGGAGAGCGGCTTTATTCAGGCCTTCAGCGTTCATCGGACACCCAGTTCTTTACGACCGTCGCAACGATTCTCGGATCCTGACGCGCGACCATGCGCGCGTAGTCGAGATTGCGGTCGAATTTGGCTTTCTTGCTTTCATGACCGAGGAGACTCACCTCGGCATCCTTGTCTTCGTCTTCCAGCTTCGCCGTGCCGCCGCCGTCGAGCGACGGGCCGTCGAGCAGCGAGAGTTCGTCCGGTACGGCGAGCGTCGGCGCGGCTTCGGGCGGCGGCGGGAAGGCGCGCTTCATCGCCGGCTTCACCATGCTGAAGTACAGGAACAGACCGACGATGCCGATGCCCAGATACTTCGCCGCCTGAATGCCCATGCCGATCGATTCCGGCGTCTTCCACCACGGCACGTCGGGCGTCGCGTTCAGATCGGCGGAGAACGCGCTGTTCACGACGTTCACCGAGTCGCCGCGCTTGTCGTCGAAGCCCATCGCGTCCTTCACGAGCTGCTGGACCTGCGCGAGCTTGTCGGCGGCAAGCGGCGTCATCGTGACGTTGCCCTTCGCATCGACCTTCTTCTCGTAGTTCACGACCACCGCCACCGACAGACGCTTGATGCCGCCCGTCGCCTGCTCGTAGTGACGCACGGTGCGATCGACTTCGTAGTTCGTCGTCGTGTCCTTGCGCTGATTCTGCGGACCCGTTTTCGCCGATGCGCCCGCCGCGCCCGATGCCGCTGCGTCGACCGGCGCGGATGCCGGCTGCGGCGGCTGGTTCGACAGCGCGCCCGGCACGCCGCCGATGCTGCTGCCGCCGGATTCGCTCGACTCGCTCGACTGCTGGCTGCGGATCGCCGTGTTCTGCGGGTTGCCGTTCGGGCCGTAGCTTTCGGCGGTTTGCTCGAGCTTCGAGAAGTCGATGTCGGCGCTGACCTGCGAACGCGCGTTACCGGCGCCGAAGAGCGGCGCGAGGATCGCGTCGATGCGCTTTTGCGTGTTGTGCTCGATCTGCTGCACGTACTTCAGTTGCGATGCGTCGAGGCCGTTCGCGGCGTTCTGGCTCGTCAGCAGGTTGCCGTCCTGATCGACGATGTTCACGTTCTTGACCGGCATGTCCGCGACGCCGGACGCCACCATGTGCGTGATCGCCACCACCTGGCCTTCGTCGAGCACGCGGCCGGGGTACAGATTGACCATCACGGAGGCGGTCGGCAGTTCCTTGTCGCGCACGAAGACGGAAGGCTTCGGAATCGCCAGATGCACGCGCGCCGACTTCACCGACGAAATCGAGCCGATCGTGCGCTCCAGCTCGCCTTCCAGCGCGCGCTGATAGTTGACCTGCTCGGCGAACTGGCTGATGCCGAACTTCTGGTTGTCCATCAGCTCGAAGCCGACCGAGCCGGCCTTCGGCAAGCCCTGGCTCGCGAGACGCAGACGCGTTTCGTGCACCTGCTCGGCCGGCACGAGAATGGCGCCGCCGCCGTCGGAGAGCTTGTACGGAATGTTGCCCTGCTGGAGCGCGGCAACGATTGCGCCGCCGTCCCGGTCGGACAGATTGGAAAAGAGCACGCGATAGTCCGGCTGGCGCGACCACATGACGAGGCCCGCGACCACCATCACCAGAATCGCGACGGCCACGATGAGCGGCACGCGCGGATTCGAGCGGAACTGGTTGAGCATCGGCATGCGCTGCGCGAAGCCGCCGAAGTCGGCTCCCGCGCCGCCCGCGAGGCTCGCGCCGGCGGTGGCCGTTCCGGCTGCGCCCGGCTGTGCGCCCGCCAGGCCCATTCTGGCGTCGGGCGTGATGAGTGAGTTGTTGGGCGTTTCCATTTAGCGTCGAAGCTCCGAATCCTGAGGTTCCCCTCCGCCGCTTCCCGCTTCCATGTAAGCGGCGGTGGAGGACTTTTCACGATGGGGATTATCCGCAGAAGATTGCAAGTCGATTCGGCGAATAGAGCGGGGTTTTCCCCGTTCTTCCCGCGCTTTGAAAAACCGCCGGCTGCTAATCTTTTTCGTACTCGGCGAACCTCCGCAAATGCGGGCCGGGCATCGGGTCTCCGCCACGAACGGCACCCGTTATTTCCTGTCATCCGGAGTCAACATGAACTTTCCGATCAATCCGCTTTCCTCGGCTATGTCGGCCATTCAGTCGATGGCGTCGCAAGCCGCCGGCGGCACCGGCGCCGCAAACGCCGCGTCCGTCGCGTCGGGCGCCGTCATGGGGCAGAGCGGGACATCGGGCGCGGCGAGCGCCGGCAGCTTCGCCGACGCGCTGAAATCGTCCATCGACAAGATCAGCGACAACCAGAACAAGGCACTCGGCGAGGCGCACGCATTCGAAATCGGCGCGCCGAACGTGTCGCTCAACGACGTGATGGTCGACATGCAGAAGGCGAACGTCGGCCTGCAGTTCGGCCTGCAGGTGCGCAACAAGCTCGTGTCGGCCTACAACGACATCATGCAGATCTCCGTCTGACGGTCTTCACACGATCCGTCCCTCGATCCTCGCGATTGCTCTAGAGCCTTGAGTCCTAAAGCTTTGCCGCGTTTTTCCGATAACCCCGGTAACGGCACGGCGAACGATGGTTCGCCCGCTTGAGGCGGGCGGCACGCTCGTCTCTCACCGGTTTTACCGGACCCACACGGATCAGGACGAGCGGCACGGCGTCCGCTTGAAGCCCGCGCACGCTGCGGCATCGCATAAGGAGAACCCGAGAGATGTATTCCCCAGGACACGCAGGAGCCAGCGCCTACGCACGCGTGGGCGTTCAGACAGGGGTGATCGGAGCGAGCCCGCACAGGCTGATCGTGATGCTGTATCAAGGCGCACGTCAGGCGATCGCGCAGGCGCGCATGCATCTGCAGCAGAACAACGTCGGCGCGCGCGGCGCGGCGATCGGCAAGGCCATCAGCATCATCGAGAGCGGATTGCAGCAGGCGCTCAACAAGGATGCGGGCGGCGAGATCGCGCAACGGCTGGACGCGCTGTACACGTATATGACGCGCCGGCTGCTCGAGGCGAACATCAAGCAGAACGAGTCGATGCTCGTCGAAGTCGACGGCCTGCTCGCGACGCTGGAAGAAGCCTGGGTCGGAATTGGACAGGAAGTGGCGCAAATGACCGCCGTGCCCGCATGACGGGTATGAGCGTCGACTGCCTCGAAAGAATGAAGACGACACAAGAATATTTCGCCCACTACGAGGCCATTGCGGCGGTTTCCGGTCAGATGCTGGTGGCCGCGCGCGGTGGCGAATGGAGCGAGCTGAAGGCGTTGCAGGGCACCTATCGCGAGCTGGTCGACCGCCTGAAGGAAGTCGATACCGGTTCGGATCTCGACGAAACCGCCCGCGCACGCAAGCTGGACCTCGTGAAGAAGATTCTCGCCGACGACGCCGCGATCCGCGATCTGACCTCGCCGAGTCTCGCGCGCCTGTCCGCGCTCTTCACGGTCAACAGCCCGGCCCGCGTACTGAAGAAAATGATCGGACTGCGCTAGCCGCGGTTCCGCGCCAGCCGGACGATCCGGCCGGCGCTTACGAGGATGGGGGCATGACTGGACTCGATTCTGCGATCGCATCGTTGCTCGCCAGCCGCACCGAGCTCCTGATGTCCGCGATTCGCGCGCCGGGCGGCGTGAGCGGCAGCGGCGTGACGGGCACGAGCGTCGGGCAGACGACGCAGCCGGACATGCCGCAGACCGTCGGCGCGCCCGCCGTGGCGGCGGGACCGGCGGCGTCGGCGCAAACCGAGCTTTCCAGCGTCGCGCGCACGCTCGACGTGATTTCGCGCTTCGGCGGGGCGACGCCCGCGCTGACTGGCGACGCCCCGCTCTGGCCGACGCCGCCGCGCCCCGCGAGCGCCTTCGCCGCGCTCACGACCGGCCTCTTCGATACCGCTTTCTCCTCCAATGCCGCCGCCGTGGCGGCCGCGCGCGCCGCGACGCAGAATCTGCCGCCGCTGCCCGCCGCCGCGCTGGCGACGGCGCTCGCAAGGACCGTCGGCGAAAGCGGGCTTTTCTACGAATCGCATCTGGTGCAATGGCTCGCGGGCCAGCGCAGCGCGGCGTCGCTCGGCAACGAACCGCAGGCGCGCGTCGATGCCCGTTCGATGTCCCTGCCGTTCGAGCTCGCCAACGCCGTCACGCCGGCCGACACCGGCCTCGACGATGCCCGCGCGCCGCAGCTCGCGCCCGATCTGCCCGATTTCCACGGCCGCCCGATCGCGACGCCGCAGACGCCGCAGCAGGCGGCCGCGCTCGCGGCGTCGGTGCGCGATGCGTCGCCGTCCGAGCTCTCGAATTCGCAGAACGGAACCGCGAACGGCGCCAACGCGCAGACGGCGCAACCGAGCCGGCACGAATCGGCGCTGCAGGCGTCGCTCGCGGCGGGCATCCATCCGGCGACGCTCAATGTCGTGCGTCAGCAACTCGACGTGCTCGCGAACGAGCAATTCCGCTGGCAGGGCGAGGCGTGGCCCGGCACGCGCTTCGAGTGGGAAGTCGCCCGCGAACCGCGCGATCAGCGCGCTTCCGACGACGCGGCCGACGAACGCGCCTGGCGCACGCGCATCACGCTGTCGCTGCCCGCGCTCGGCACCGTCGACGCCGAACTGGTGCTGTCGGGCGACAAGCTCGTCACGCGCATCAAGGCGGGCGACGCGGGCGCGCGCCGTCTCGCCGCCGACGGCGCCGCGTTCGCGCGTCAGCTTGAAGCGGCGGGCATTGCGCTCGCGTCGCTGTCCGTGCGTTCGATGGACGGCACGACCGATCTCGCGCTTTCCGGCGACAAGACCGCCGCGAAAAAGCCGGTGCGCTCGCCGCTCGAACATCTGTTCCACCCGCCGCACGGCGATGGGAGTGAAACGTGAGCGGCCAGGATCATCCGCCGTACACGCGCAGGCAGGCGACGGCGCTCGCCTACGACGCGGGCAATCGCGAGGCGACGCCGCGCGTCGTCGCGAAGGGCTACGGCATCGTCGCGGACATGATCGTGCAGCGCGCGAAGGAAGCGGGGCTGTACGTGCACGAATCGCCGGAAATGGTGTCGCTGCTGATGCAGGTCGATCTCGACGCGCACATTCCGCCCGCCTTGTATCAGGCGGTCGCGGAATTGCTGTCGTGGGTGTATCGGCTGGAGAACGAGGAGCCGTTGAGGGAAGCGGGGCGGGCGATCCGCTGACGCTTTCTCAGGCGGCGAACGCCCGCGTGACGATCGCCGCGTGATCGAAGCGTCCGGGCAGCGTGCCGTACACGCGCCCGTTTTCGCCGCGCGCGTCGCCAAGACGCGATTCGACGAACGCATCGGCGACATCCTGCGGCGCGTGCCGCGCGAGCAGCACGCCCTGCGCGCACAACGTCAATTGCTGCGCGATGCGCCGGGCCGACGCTTCCCGGATCGACGGATCGTCCGTCAGCATCGCAATCAGCGACGACAGCGCGCCCGCCAGCGCCGGATGCGCGCCCGCCGTCGTCTTCCAGTCGTCGATGAGCGCGTGCGCGGCGTCCTGCTCGCGCTCGAACGCGCGCAGGACGTCGAGGCACATCACGTTGCCCGAGCCTTCCCAGATCGAATTGACCGGCGCCTCGCGATAGAAACGCGCCATCGGCCCGGTTTCGACATAGCCGTTGCCGCCCCAGACTTCCATCGCTTCGCCGGTGAATTCGAGCGCACGCTTGCAGACCCAGAATTTCGCGGCGGGCGTGACGATGCGCCGCCACGCGCGTTCGGCGAGCGCTCCGCCTGGCGCGGCGCTCTGCTCGAACGCGCCCGCGAGCCGCATGAACAGCACCGTCGCGGCTTCGGATTCGAGCGCGAGATCGGCGAGCACGTTGCGCATCAGCGGCTGATCGACGAGATGCGCGCCGAACGCGCTGCGCTGCCGCGCGTGATGAATCGCCTGGACGAGCGCCGCGCGCATCAGCGCCGCACTGCCGATCACGCAATCGAGCCGCGTGAAATTCGCCATCTCGATGATGGTCGGCACGCCGCGTCCCTCGTCGCCGATCATCACGCCGTAAGCATCGAGAAACTCCACTTCGCTGCTCGCGTTCGAGCGGTTGCCGAGCTTGTCCTTCAGGCGCTGGATCTGGACCGCGTTCTTGCGGCCGTCCGGCGCGAAACGCGGCACGTAGAAGCACGACAGGCCGCCTTCGTCGGCGGTGCGCGCGAGCACGAGATGCGCGTCGCATTGCGGCGCGGAGAAGAACCACTTGTGACCGACCAGCCGATAAGCGCCTCCGCGTCCCATCGCGCCGTTTCTGTCGATGGCGTGCGCGCGCGTGCGGTTGCTGCGCACGTCGGAGCCGCCCTGTTTCTCGGTCATGCCCATGCCGATCATCATCGAATGCTTGCCCGCTTCGAGCGGAATGTCGCGCGGATCGTGTTCGCGCGAAAGCAGCGCATGCGAAACGCGCGCGAACAGGTCGGGTTCGTTGCGCAGAACGGGGATGCTCGCGAAGGTCATCGTGATCGGGCACAGCGAGCCCGATTCGAGCTGGCCGTGCAGATAGTAGCCGGCGCAGCGCGCGGCCATCGATCCGGCGCGCGCGGACGGCTCGAACGGCATCGCGTGCAATCCCTCATGGCGCAGTCGCCGCAGCAGTTCATGCCACGCCGGATGAAACTCGATGGCGTCGATGCGCTCGCCGCGCGGACTGTGCGTCGCGAGTTCGGGCTCGTGGCGGTTGGCGAGCTCGGCCAGCGCGACGACGTCCGGCTGCGTCAGCGCCATCCCGTCGCGCGAAAGCGTCTGCACATGCCAATGCGCGCCTTCGCGTCCGACGGCGGCGACGAGCGCCGGATCGAAGGCGAACGCGTCATAGCCGACGAGCGGCGACGCCTGATTCGTGACGTCGTGGGTTTGCCCGAACGGGCGATCGGCGGGATCGGACATCGTCGCTCTCCTTCTGCGGTGATTCGTCGCTGTCGGACGCGCGCAACAGCGCTTTCGGCGGATCGGCCGTCCGGGCGTCATCTCGAATTCAGGAATCATAGGCCGCGCACGGATCGGCCGTGTAGAGGCACCGTTCTTTTCGGGATCGATCGGGAACTTTTGATGCGCGCTCCTAAAGCGCCGCTCACTGAGATAAATCCGATTGTTAATCCCGCCCCGATGACGCGCCGGAACCCGAACCTATAATCGGCACGCCTGATTCCGGCGATTGCAGTAACGCCTTTCACGGAAGCATTCTCAATGAGCATCAACCTCAATCAACTTGTCCAGGGCGCTTTGACCGAAAGCGTGTTGCAGCATGTCGCCGGGCGCATCGGCTGCGCGCCGGAATCCGCGCGGCGCGTCGTGTCGCTGTGCGGGCCGGCGCTGATCGGCGCGATGATGAACAAGGCGTCGTCGCTCGAAGGCGCGCGTCATCTGTTCGCGGCGATCATGTCGCCGGCGACCAACGCGCTGATCGCCGAAGAACTGCCGCACTTCGTCGTGCAGGACGAGGGTTTCAAGACGCTCGTCGACAGCAGCGAAAAAGCCGATGCCGAAATCGCCTCGCGCGACAATCTCAATCTGCTCGCCGAGCGCATCGCCGAATACACGGGCGTCGCGGCGAGCGCCACGCGCACGCTGACCGGCGTGGTCGGCGCGACGCTCTTCGGCGTGCTCAAGCGCTATCTCACGCAGCACAACGGCAATCCCAGCCAGCTTCCGACGCTGCTCGGCCATCAGTTGCCGGTCGTGCGCGCGAACATGACCGACGCGTTTGCCAACGCGCTCGGTCTCGGTTCGGTCGGCGCGTTTCTCGCGGGTGTCGCATCGCGGCTGAAGGCGGTGTCGGCGCATCTGGAACATCCGGCGACGCAGGAAGCCGCCGTGTTCGCGCAGCCGCAGGAAGCGCCCGCCGCCGCCGATCACGCCGTGAAGGAAGACGCGGGCCGGAAGAAATGGTGGTGGATCGCATCCGCTGCCGCGCTCGCGATGTTCGCGGTTCTGGCCGGTCGCGGCTGCTCGACGGACAACAAGCCGGAAGACGCCGCGCCCGTCGCGAAGCCGGACGCCGCTTCCGACGCGAGCGCCGAGACGGCAACGGGCGCGACGGCCGCCGCGGCCGATCAAGCGTCTGCGCCGGCCGCGCTGCCTTCCAAGGACGCAACGATGTCCTTCGTCGTCGACGCATCCGGCGTTCCGACGCTGACCGCTACCGTCCACGACGAGCACGAACGCCGCGAACTGCTCGACACGCTCGCCGCGAAGCTCGGCGCGGACAAGTTCAAGGCGGACATCGCGGTCGATCCGGACACGAAGCCCGCCGCGTGGATCGCGAAACTCGACGGCCTGCTCCCGGTCATGACGCTGCCGGGCGCGCAAGTGCGCGTGGTTGGCGACAAGATCGACCTGAGCGGCCGCGCGGGCGATTCGAAGCTCGGCTGGCTGGACAAGCTGAAGGCGTTCTTCGGCGACGGCTGGACGATCGGCGCAACCGACACGACCGCCGCCGCAAAAACGCTCGCCGCGTCGGACGCTGCCGCGAATTGCAGTGCCGCCGACGTCGCGAAGAATCTGAATCTGCGTCCGATCAAGTTCGGCTTCGCGTCAAACGAGTTGCCGCGCGCGGCGCTGAACGAACTCGCCGAATCCGCGAAGGGGCTGAAGGATTGCGACGCGAACGGCAAGCCGATCAAGCTGCAGATCGGCGGCTACACGGACAGTTCGGGCAATCCGGCGGTGAATCTCCACTTGTCGGAAAAGCGCGCGCGGTCCGTGCGTTCGTATCTGATCCAGCGTGGCGTGCCGGCCGACACGCTGACGGCGGAAGGTTTCGGCGACGCGCATCCGATCGGCGACAACGCCACGCGCGAAGGCCGCGCGGCGAATCGGCGAATCGAATTCAAGGAACTGAACTGATTCGGGAATCGCGCGAGCCGCTGTAAATGACGCGCCGGTCCGCTCATGGCGGGCCGGCGCGTTTTTTTTTGCGTGGATGTCACCGGTTTCGCGGAAAGCCATCGGCCATGAAATCCTGATCCAGATTCGCGGGCAGCATTTCCCGCGCGACCTCGATCCACGCGCGCGCCGCGTGCGACAGATAACCGTTGCGCCGCCAGCCGAGCGCCATGTCCCAGTGAATCTCGGGCGCGACGACCGGACGGCAGGTGAACGCGTTCGCGTCTAGACGCCGGCAGTACGGCGCGGGCAGCAGCGCGATGCCGATGCCTGCCTGCACGAGCGCCGCCATGAAATCCCAATGCCCGCTGCGGCCGACGATCGTCGGCGCGAAACCCGCCTCACGGCACGCGTTGAGCACGACGTCGTTGAGCGCGAGGCTCTCGCCGTAGAACACGAACGGTTCGGCGGCGAGATCGGTGAGCGCGACTTCGCGGGCGTCGTCCCAGCGCGAACCCTTCGGCGCGACGAGCCAGAGAATCTGCCGGCTCACGGGTAGGACGTCGAACATCGCGGTGTCGACCGGCTGCAAGACGCCGCCCAGTTCGAGCTCTCCGTCGATGAGCGCCGCCTCGATCGCCTTCGAGCCGCGCTCGAACAGCTTCAGCTCAACTTTCGGATAACGGCGACGGAACGCGGCGATGGCCGGCGTGAAGAGCGATCCGCCCATCGGCGGAATACCGATCGTCAGCGTGCCGCGCCCGAACGTGCCGAGATCGTTCAACTCCGCTTCCAGACGCGCGTGCGCCGCCAGCACCTCGACGCCGCGCTGATAGACGATCTGGCCGGCGTCGGTCAGCACCATCTGACGCCCCTCGCGCAGAAGCAGCGGCGAGCCGACCTCGTCCTCCAGCGCCTTCACCATCTTGCTGATGGTCGGCTGCGTCACGAACATGTGTTCGGCGGCAGCGGTGAAACTCTTCTGCTTCACCACTTCGATGAAGTACCGCAAGGCGCGCAATTCCATCGTCGGCTCCGAATTCCAGTTTGGAATGATTCGAATAAGGTTAAGTCATTTTTATTATGCAAGGTGCGCCCATATACTCAGCCTACGGGATAACCCTAATCAGTCGCCTTCAGCCCACGAGAGCCGCCATGTCCACCGCCCTGCCGATCAAAACGCCGTCCGCCTTCGCCCGCTTCCTGCGCGTCGCGGTGCAGTCCGCCGCGCTCGCGGGGATCTGGGTCGTAGCGGATTTCGTCGCGCGCAAGCTGTCGCTGCCCGTGCCGGGCGGCGTGATCGGCCTCGTCGCGCTGCTCGCGCTGCTGTTCTGCGGCGGCGTCGCGCCGCGCTGGGTCAAGGCGGGCGCGGACTGGCTGCTGTCCGACATGCTGCTCTTCTTCATCCCGGCGGCGGTCGCGGCGGTCCAGTACGGCGGCCTGTTCATGGAAGACGGCTGGCGGCTCGCGCTCGTGGTCGTCGGCGGAACGTTGATGGTGATGGTGGCCGTGGCGTTCGCCGTCGACCGTGCGGCGCGCCTGGAACGCCGTCTCGCCCTGCGCCGTGTGCTCGTCGCGCGACACGCGGCCCGCGCCTGAGCGAGCGGACATGAACCACTTCTTTGCCTCGCTTCTCGAAGACGACGCCGCGCGCCTCATCGCGGCCGGCTGCTTCGTGCTGACCGTCGCGCTGTACTTCGCGGCCAAGCATCTGTACGCGCGCTTCCGGCGGCCGTGGCTCACGCCGCTTCTGGCCGTGCCGGCGGTGCTCGCGGTCATCGTCGTGATTGCGCGCATTCCGTACTCGGTCTATTACACCGACACGCGCTGGCTCATGTGGCTGCTCGGACCGGCGACGGTCGCGTTCGCGGTGCCGATCTATGAGTACCGCGAACTCATCAAGCGGCACTGGATTTCGCTGACCGTCGGCGTGACGGTCGGCATTCTGGTGGCGGTCGGCGGTTCGCTCGCGCTCGCGAAGCTGCTGCATCTGTCGCCGGAATTGCAGCGCAGCCTCGCGACGCGTTCCGTGTCGACGCCGTTCGCGCTCGCCGTCTCCGACAAGATCCACGCGCCCAAAGACCTCACCGCGCTCTTCGTGATCGCGACGGGCGTCTGCGGCATGCTCTTCGGCGAAATCGTGCTCGCGCTCGTGCCGCTGCGCACGCGGCTCGCGCGCGGCGCGTTGTTCGGCGCGGCGGCGCATGGCGTCGGCACGGCGAAGGCGCGCGAACTGGGGAGCGAAGAGGGCGTCGTCGCGAGTCTCACGATGATGATCGCCGGTGTCGTGATGGTGCTGCTCGCGCCAGTGCTTTCCGTACTGCCTTTCTGAGCGCTTGCGCGCGCCGCGAAAGTCCCTCTTCGGCGTCTCGAAAACGCATTCGCCACACGAGACTTTGCTACAATCGACGCTCGTTTCCGAGGAGCGTTGCGACGGGCGATTCATCGAATCCGCCCGCCAGGCTCGGAAGCATTCAATCCGGACGGTTCGAAAGCGCCAGGCAGTCAAGGCGCCCGCTGAGCCACCGCATCGAACGGCGCTCACGTCAACATTTCTAGTCTTTTTAGAAAAGGAGGGCGTGATGAACGCCGCAGTTCTCGATTCCAACGGTTCCAAGGATTACATCGTTGCCGACATGTCGCTTGCCGCATGGGGCCGCAAAGAGCTCGACATCGCCGAAACGGAAATGCCGGGTCTCATCCAGACGCGCGAAGAGTACAAGGCGCAGCAACCGCTGAAGGGCGCGCGCATCGCCGGCTCGCTGCACATGACGATTCAAACGGGCGTGCTGATCGAAACGCTCACGGCGCTGGGCGCGGACGTGCGCTGGGCATCGTGCAACATCTTCTCGACGCAGGATCACGCAGCTGCAGCGATCGCCGCGGGCGGCACGCCGGTGTTCGCGTTCAAAGGCGAATCGCTCGACGAATACTGGGAATTCTCGCATCGCATTTTCGAATGGCCGAACGGCGAATTCGCCAACATGATTCTCGATGACGGCGGCGATGCAACGCTGCTGCTCATCCTCGGCGCGAAGGCGGAAAAGGACCGTTCGGTCATCGCCAAGCCGACGAACGAGGAAGAAATCGCGCTCTACAAGTCGATCGCGAAGCACCTCGACGCCGATCCGACGTGGTACTCCACGCGCCTTTCGCACATTCAGGGCGTGACGGAAGAAACCACGACGGGCGTGCATCGCCTGTATCAGATGGAAAAGGAAGGACGCCTGCCGTTCCCCGCCATCAACGTGAACGATTCGGTCACGAAGTCGAAGTTCGACAATCTGTACGGCTGCCGCGAATCGCTCGTCGACGGCATCAAGCGCGCGACCGACGTGATGATCGCCGGCAAGATCGCGGTCGTCGCGGGTTACGGCGACGTGGGCAAGGGCTGCGCGCAATCGCTGCGCGGTCTGGGCGCGACGGTGTGGGTCACGGAAATCGATCCGATCTGCGCGCTGCAAGCCGCAATGGAAGGCTACCGCGTCGTGACGATGGAATACGCCGCGAGCCGCGCCGACATCTTCGTCACCGCGACGGGCAACTATCACGTCATCAACCACGATCACATGAAGGCGATGCGCAACAACGCGATCGTCTGCAACATCGGCCACTTCGATTCGGAAATCGATATCGCGTCGACGCGTCAATACACTTGGGACAACATCAAGCCGCAGGTGGATCACATCGTCTTCCCGGACGGCAAGAAGATCATCATTCTGGCTGAAGGGCGTCTCGTGAACCTCGGCTGCGCGACGGGCCATCCGTCCTTCGTGATGTCGAACTCGTTCACGAACCAGACGCTCGCGCAGATCGAACTGTTCACGCAGGGCAAGAAGTACGAGAACAAAGTCTACGTGCTGCCGAAGCATCTCGACGAAAAGGTCGCGCGCCTGCACCTCGGCCGTATCGGCGCGGAACTGACCGTGCTGTCGGACGAGCAGGCCGGCTACATCGGCGTCGACAAGAACGGCCCGTTCAAGCCGAACCACTACCGCTATTAAACGCTGACGGCAGCCGTAACAGGCGCGGGCGTGACGACCACGCCCGCGCGATTCAACGCATCAACCGGAGATTTCTCGATGACCGTGCTGCTGACATGGCTGATCAACGCGCTCGCGCTGCTGATCATCACCTACCTCGTGCCTTCGATTCATATCCGCAGTTTCGGCACGGCGCTCATCATCGCGGTGGTGCTGGGTCTCATCAACGCGATCATCCGGCCTGTTCTCATCATCCTCACGTTGCCGGTGACCATCGTCACGCTCGGGTTCTTCATACTCGTCGTGAATGCGCTGTGCTTCTGGCTGTGCTCGTCGCTGTTGAAGGGCTTCGAAGTATCGGGCTTCTGGTCCGCGTTCTTCGGCTCGATTCTCTACAGCATCGTGTCGTGGCTGCTGTCGGCGCTGATCTTCGGGAATCGCAACTTCGGTTGACGTTGGACCGCGCGCTGCCGTGCGTCAAAAAACATCATGAAACCGATCGAACTCTCATTCGAGTTTTTCCCGCCGAAGACGCAGGAAGGCGTGGACAAGCTGCGCGCGTCCCGCGCCGAGTTGAAGAAGCTCTCGCCCAAGTTCGTCTCCGTGACGTTCGGCGCGGGCGGCTCCACGCAGCAAGGCACGCTCGACACCGTGCTCGAAATGGCCGCGGAAGGCTTCGAGGCCGCGCCGCATCTCTCGTGCATCGGCTCGTCGAAGGACAGTCTGCGCGCCATTCTCTTGCAGTACCGCGAGCACGGTATTCGCCACATCGTCGCGCTGCGCGGCGATCTGCCTTCGGGCATGGGCGAAGTCGGCGAGTTGCGCTATGCGTCGGAACTGGTGGCGTTCATCCGTCAGGAGCACGGCGACTGGTTCAACATCGAAGTGGCCGCGTATCCGGAGTTTCATCCGCAATCGAGGTCGCCGAAAGCCGATCTCGAAAACTTCGCGCGCAAGGTGAAGGCGGGTGCGAACTCGGCGATCACGCAGTACTTCTTCAACGCCGATTCCTACTTCAAGTTCGTCGAGGAAGCGCGCAAGCTCGGCGTCGACGTGCCGATCGTGCCGGGCATCATGCCGATCACGAACTTCTCGCAACTGATGCGCTTCTCCGACATGTGCGGCGCCGAAGTGCCGAAGTGGATCGCGCGCCGGCTTGAAAGCTTCGGCGACGATCGCGAGTCGATCCGCGCGTTCGGCGTCGACGTGGTGACGGGCCTGTGCCGCCGTCTCATCGATGATGGCGCGCCGGGTCTGCACTTCTACACGCTTAACGGCGCGTGGGCGTCGAAGACGGTTTGCGAACGTCTCGGCTTCAAGAGCGTCTGATCAGCATCAATGTTTCACCCGCGCGGCGCTCGCCGCGCGGTTCTTTCTCTGAATCCCCTTACCGTCGTCTTTTTTGCGTTAGCGCGCGCCTGTTCGAGCAATATTTCGTCGCCCGATGTATCAGGTGCGGACATGCCCGATAACCTACCCTTATCGGAGCGCCACCGACGACAAACTCTAGTGGGGAAAACCAAGTACACGTGTCACTTTTGTTCGTGCTAGGGTAGCGCCCACTTTGCGCGTGTGCTTCGAAAAAAGCGGGGCGGCGCGATCAAGTACACTCGCGCTACGTCGGCCAGAAGCCGGCATCGACTTGGAGGAAACATGAACAAAAACAGCCTGTTGCGAGCCATCCGCGGATCGGCGCTCGCAGGCGCCGTCGCCACCGCGACGCTCTTTGCAGCAACCGCGGCACACGCCGCGGGAATCCCGAACAAGACGCTCGTGTATTGCTCGGAAGGCAGCCCGGCCGGCTTCGATCCGGCGCAATACACCACCGGCACGGATTTCACCGCGAATACCTTCACCGTCTATAACCGTCTTGTCGAATTCGAGCGCGGCGGTACGAAGGTCGAGCCGGGTCTCGCCGAAAAGTGGGACGTGTCGTCCGATGGCCTCAGCTACACGTTCCATCTGCGTCACGGCGTGAAGTTCCAGACGACGTCGTTCTTCAAGCCGACGCGCGAATTCAACGCGGATGACGTGATCTTCACGTTCAACCGCATGCTCGATCCGAACAATCCGTTCCGCAAGGCGTACAACGTCCAGTTTCCGTACTTCACGGACCTCGGCATGGACAAGCTGATCTCGAAGATCGAGAAGGTCGATCCGTACACCGTGAAGTTCACGCTGAAGGAAGTGAGCGCGCCGTTCATCCAGAACATGGCGATGGAATACGCGTCGATCCTGTCCGCCGAGTACACGGACAAGCTGCTGAAAGACGGCAAGGCCGCCGACATCAACCAGCAGCCGGTCGGCACGGGTCCGTTCATCTTCCGCAGCTACACGAAGGACGCGACCATCCGCTTCGACGGCAATCCTGATTACTGGAAGCCGAACGCCGTGCAGATCAGCAAGCTGATCTTCTCGATCACGCCGGACGCGGCCGTGCGCGTGCAGAAGCTGAAGAACAACGAATGCCAGGTGATGAGCTATCCGCGTCCGGGCGATATCGCCGCGCTGAAGTCGGCATCGAATGTCGATACGCCGTCACAGGCGGGCTTCAACGAAGGCTATGTCGCGTACAACGTGACGAAGAAGGGCCTCGACAACACCGACGTGCGCCGCGCGCTCGACATGGCGATCAACAAGAAGGCGATCATCGATTCCGTGTATCAGGGCGCGGGCCAGCCGGCCACCGCACCGATGCCGCCGACGCAGTGGTCCTACGACAAGAATCTGAAGGGCCAGACATACGACACCGCGAAGGCGAAGGAACTGCTCTCGAAGGCGGGCTTCCCGAACGGCTTCGAAATCACGCTCTGGGCGATGCCGGTTCAACGCGCGTACAACCCTAACGCGCGGCTGATGGCGGAAATGATCCAGGCCGACTGGGCGAAGATCGGCGTGAAGGCGAACATCGTTTCGTACGAGTGGGGCGAGTATCTGAAGCGCGCGCACGCGGGCGAACACGATGCGCTCCTGATCGGCTGGACCGGCGACAACGGCGACCCCGACAACTGGCTCGGCACGCTGCTCGGCTGCGACGCCGTGAAGGGCAGCAACTTCTCGAAGTGGTGCTACAAGCCGTTCGACGAACTCGTCGTGAAGGGCCGTTCGACGACCGATGTCGCCGCGCGCACGAAGGCTTACACCGATGCGCAGCAGATCTTCGCGCAGCAACTGCCGTTCTCGCCGATCGCGCACTCGACGGTGTATCAGCCGGTGAGCAAGAAGGTGACGAACATGAAGATCGAGCCGCTCGGCTACGTTCGCTTCGATGGCGTCGGCATGCAATAAAGTTTGTCTACGGAACGCTTTTTGCACTAAACCATAGTTAATCGAACAGGTCCGGCGGCGCGGGTCCACAAGATCCAAGCCGCCGGTCACGTTTTGAGTCCTCCCAATACCGAAAAGGACGATCCATGTTCCGATTCGTTTTGCGACGCATAGGAATGGTGATACCGACGTTCATCGGCATTACGATTCTCGCGTTCGCGCTCATCCACCTGATTCCCGGCGACCCCATCGAAGTGATGATGGGCGAGCGTGGCGTCGATCCCGCGATGCACGCCGAAGCCATGAAGCGCCTCGGTCTCGACCAGCCGCTGCCGGTCCAATACCTCACCTACGTCGGGCACGCGCTGAAAGGCGATCTCGGCACGTCGATCATCACGAATACCAGCGTGATGGGCGAGTTCCTCGCGCGCTTTCCGGCGACCGTCGAACTCTCCATCTGCGCGATGATCTTCGCGCTCGTCGTCGGCTTGCCGGCGGGCGTCGCGGCGGCGCTCAGGCGCGGCACGGTCGTCGATCACGGCGTGATGGGCACCGCGCTCACGGGCTATTCGATGCCGATTTTCTGGTGGGGCTTGATCCTCATCATGTTCTTCTCGGCGAAGCTCGGTTGGACGCCGGTGTCGGGCCGCATCGCGGTCGAATACGACATTCCGCACGTCACCGGCTTCATGTTGATCGACGCGCTCTTCTCCAGCGACGAAGGCGCGTTCACGTCGGCGGTGTCGCATCTGATTCTGCCGACCATCGTGCTCGGCACGATTCCGCTGGCGGTCGTCGCGCGCATGACGCGCTCGTCGATGCTCGAAGTGCTGCGCGAGGACTACATCCGCACGGCGCGCGCGAAGGGTTTGTCGCCGCTGCGCGTGGTCGTCGTGCATGCGCTGCGCAACGCGCTGATTCCTGTCGTGACCGTGATCGGCCTGCAGGTCGGCACGCTGCTCGCGGGCGCGGTGCTGACCGAGACGCTGTTCTCGTGGCCGGGTGTCGGCAAGTGGCTCATCGACGCCATTTCGCGCCGCGATTATCCGGTCGTGCAAGGCGGCATTCTGATGATCGCGACGCTCGTGATCGTCGTGAACCTGGTCGTCGATTTGTTGTACGGCGTGTTGAATCCGCGCATTCGCCATACTCGCTGAGGAAAACATGTACCCCCACGCTCACACTTGTTCGCTGCCCCCCAAGGGGGCGCATGCCTCGCTTGAGGCCGCTCGGCGCGAGGCATAACGAATGGCTGACGTTCAAAACAATCTCCCGCCGGGCGCGCTCACGCCGCCGTCCGGGCGCATGGTCGCGGCGCGCGAATTCTGGGCGAATTTCTCGCGCAATCGCGGCGCCGTCGTCGCGGGCGTGATCGTGCTCGCGCTGATTCTCGTCGCGCTGCTCGCGCCGCTGATCGCACCGCATAGCCCGATCGAGCAATATCGCGATTACGTGAAAATTCCGCCCGCGTGGCTCGAAGGCGGCAACCGCATGTTCCTGCTCGGCACCGATGAAGCCGGCCGCGACATTCTCTCGCGTCTCATGTACGGCGCGCGGCTGTCGTTCTGGATCGGCTTCGTGTCGGTCGTGCTCGCGCTGATTCCGGGCGTCGTGCTCGGTCTGATGGCCGCGTTCTTCCACTGGCTCGATACGCCGATCATGCGCGTGATGGACGTGCTGCTCGCGTTGCCTTCGCTGCTGCTCGCGGTCGCGGTCGTCGCGATCATCGGGCCGGGGCTCGTCAACACGATGCTCGCCATCGCCATCGTCGCGCTGCCCGGTTACGTGCGTCTCACGCGCGCGTCGGCGCTCGGCGAATTGCAGAAGGAATACGTGACGGCATCGCGCGTCGCGGGCGCGGGCACCGTGCGCCTGATGTTCTCGCAAGTGCTGCCGAACTGCGCCGCGCCGCTGATCGTGCAGGCGACGCTCGGTTTCTCGTCCGCGATTCTCGATGCTGCCGCGCTCGGCTTTCTCGGCCTCGGCGTGCAGCCGCCGGCGGCGGAGTGGGGCGCGATGCTCGCATCGGCGCGCGATTACATCGAAAGCGCATGGTGGATCGTGACGATGCCAGGCCTGTCGATCCTGATCTCGGTGCTCGTCATCAATCTGCTCGGCGACGGTCTGCGCGATGCGCTCGATCCGAAACTCAAACGGATGGGCTGACATGAACGATCTTCTGACTATCCGCAATTTGCAGGTGACGTTCGGGGGCACGCAGGCCGTCGATCGCATCGATCTGTCCGTGAAGCCGGGCGAAGTCGTCGGCGTCGTCGGCGAATCCGGCTCGGGCAAGAGCGTCACGATGATGGCGCTGATGGGCCTCATCGACGCACCGGGCAAAGTAACCGCCGATCAGGTCACGTTCGACGGGAAGGACTTGCTGAAGGCGTCGGCGCGCGCGCGTCGCAGGATCATCGGCAAGGACATCGCGATGGTGTTTCAGGACGCGCTGACGAGCCTGAACCCGAGCTACACCGTCGGCTATCAGATCAAGGAAGTACTGAAGCTGCACGAAGGTCTGCGCGGCGATGCGCTCGACAAACGCGCGCTCGAACTGCTCGATCAGGTCGGCATTCCGGACGCGAAGAACCGCATCAATTCGTTTCCGCATCAGTTGTCGGGCGGCATGAATCAGCGCGTGATGATCGCGATGGCGGTCGCATGCAATCCGAAGCTTCTGATCGCCGACGAGCCCACCACCGCGCTCGACGTGACGATCCAGGCGCAGATCATGGAACTGCTCGTGAAGCTGCAGAAGGAACGCGGCATGGCGCTTGTGCTGATTTCGCACGATCTCGCGGTCGTGTCCGAAGTGGCGCAGCGCGTCGCGGTGATGTACGCGGGCGAGATCATCGAAACGAATCATGTGCCGACGATCTTCAGCGAGCCGCATCATCCGTACACGGAAGCGCTGCTCGCGGCGATTCCCGAGCATTCGCGCGGCGCGGAACGTCTCGCGGCGCTGCCGGGCATGGTGCCGGGCAAGGACGATCGCCCGAGCGGATGTCTCTTCGCGCCGCGCTGCAAATATGTCGTCGACGATTGCCGGAAGGCGCGGCCGAATCTGTATCAACTCGACAAGAACGATCCGGCCGTGCGGGCGCGCTGCATCAAGCCGTTGAACATCGATGTGGTCGTGGAAGGAGGCGCGCGATGAACGCCGTACCGAAGGAATCGAATCAGGACATCGTGCTCGCCGCCGACAAGCTCACGAAGCATTACGACGTGAAGCGCAGCGCGTTCAAGCACGGCACGGTGAAGGCGTTGAACGGCGTGTCGTTCGAATTGAAGCGCGGGCGCACGCTTGCGGTCGTCGGCGAATCGGGATGCGGCAAGTCCACGCTCGCGCGTCAATTGACGATGATCGAAGCGCCCACGTCGGGCCGTCTGCTGATCGAAGGCGACGATGTCGCGGGCGCGAACCGTGCGAAGATCGCCGAGTTGCGTCAGCGCGTGCAGATGGTGTTCCAGAATCCGTTCGCGTCGCTGAATCCGCGCAAGACCGTCGAGCAGACGCTCGGCGAACCGCTCGCGATCAACACGAAGCTCTCGTCGACGGAGCGCGCCGAGCGCATCGCGAAGATGATGCGTACCGTGGGCTTGCGGCCGGAGCATGCGTCGCGTTATCCACACATGTTTTCGGGCGGGCAGCGTCAGCGCGTGGCGATCGCGCGGGCGATGATTCTCGATCCGCAGATCGTCGTCGCCGACGAGCCGGTGTCCGCGCTCGACGTGTCGATTCAGGCGCAGATCCTGAATCTGTTCATGGATCTCCAGGCGCAGTTCGGCACGAGCTACGTGTTCATCTCGCACAATTTGTCGGTGGTGGAGCATATCGCCGACGACGTGATGGTGATGTACTTCGGCGGCGTCGCGGAAGTCGGCGACAAGAAGACGATCTTCGCGAAGCCGCGCCATCCGTACACGCGCGCGCTCATGTCCGCGACGCCCGCGATCTTCGAGGAAGACCGGCGCATCAAGATCAAGCTGCAGGGCGAGATGCCGTCGCCGCTCAATCCGCCATCGGGCTGCACGTTCCATCAGCGCTGCCCGTATGCGATCGAGCGATGCCGCGTCGAAGAGCCGAAACTGCGCGTGGTCGATGGACGTCAGGTGTCGTGCCATCGCGCCGAAGAGGTCGGCGAAGCCGAAGTCTGAGTCTCGCCGGAAGGCTGCACGACGCGTCACGCGAATGTTTTAAGATGTCGATCGTGCAGGATTCAACCGTCAAGCCGCGCTTTTCGCGCGCGGCGTTCGCCAAAACGACAGCCCTCGTGCTGTCGTTCTTGCTATTTACGGCGGGTGTCTCGGTGTCGCCTTCGGGCTTCGCGGTGGTCGGATCGCGCACGTCGCAGGCCGCGGGCGATGCGGCGTCCGCCGCCGCGCCCGCCAATCCCGCTCCGCCGCCGCGCACGGACCGCTCGACCGGCACGACCGCGAGCGGCCCGGTGCGCGCGCAGCCGCCGCGCATGCCGTTCTACGTCGCGACCAAGGGCACGACGACCATCTATCTGCTCGGCACGCTCCATGTGGGTTTCGCGAGCGACTATCCGCCCGAGCAACCGTTTCGCAAATCGATACTCGCGGCGCTCGATGCATCGCCTACGCTCGCGCTCGAGATTTCCCCCGACGATCTCCTGCTCTCTCAAGACGATGTGAATCGTTATGGCATGTGCCGCAGCGCGTGTCTGATCGACTATTTGCCTGACTCGATGTGGAAGAAGGTCGAGGCGCGCATGCGCAGCAATCCGGCGGCGCTGAAGGAGATCCGGCATACGCGGCCATGGCTCGCATCGATGCTGATCGAAACCTACGACACGTTGAAGGCCGGGTTTCAAAGCGAGTACGGAACCGAGGCGCAGTTGCAGAACGTGTATCTTCGTGCGCGCGGGAAGATCGTCGGACTGGAAACGCTGAACGAGCAGATTTCGACATTCACGCGGCTTTCGTCGGCGCAGCAACGCGAAATGCTCGCGCAGGATCTCGTGCAGACGCCGGCGGAGAACGTCGCCGATGTGAAGGAATTGCACCGGCTGTGGCGCATCGGCGACGCGGATGCGCTCAAGGCCTGGGACGACGCCAAGTCGAGCAAGCTGGCGCGGAACAAGGCGCTCGCGGCGCAGGTCGACAATCGCGTGGTGTATCAGCGGAATCAGCGGTTCGTGCAGCGGATCGTCGCCATCGCCGCGCCGGATAAACCGGTGTTCGTGGCGATCGGCGCGTTGCATCTCGGCGGGCCGCGGGGCGTGCTCGAGCTTCTGAGAAAGCGAGGGTTCGTGGTGGAAGCGGGGTAGGCGCGGAACTGACGCCACCCGCGCGTTAAATATCAAATAAACATCAGCCAGTTCAACAAGAATATATTCGCGACCAGCAACGTCACCGCCGTCGGCACCTGCACCTTGATGACCGCGTTCTTGTCGGGCAACTCCAGCAGCGCCGCAGGCACGATGTTGAAGTTCGCGGCCATCGGCGTCATTAGCGTGCCGCAGTAGCCGGAGAACATGCCGATCGCGGCCATCGTCGCGGGATTGCCGTGGAATACGCCGACGAGAATCGGTACGCCGACGCCGCCCGTCATGACCGGAAACGCGGCGAAGCCGTTGCCCATGACCATCGTGAAAAGCGCCATGCCGAGGACATACACCGCCACCGCGACGAGCCGGTAATCCATGTTGACGTAAGCCGTCGTCACATGCGCGACCGCCTTGCCTACGCCCGCATCCGAGAACACGAGGCCGAGCATGCCGAGCATCTGCGGCAGCACGGCAGCCCACGACAGCGCATCGATGAGACGGCGCGTTTCGCGCATCGACTGGCCGACCGTGTCGCGCGTCATCACGCAGGCAATGGCCAGCGCGATCACGCAGCCGATGCCGAAGCCGATCAGCGTCACGTTCTTCAGCTCGATCAGCGGCACGCCGCCGAACACGAGGTATTTCGCGCCGAGCGTGAGGATCACGGTGACGACGGGAATCGTCAGCGCGGGCACGAAGAGCTTGTTGCCGAGCCGCGCGGCGCTCCGGCGGCGCGTGTCTTCGGAAAGCATCTTCGGCTTCGCGCCGGTGACGCCGCCGAAACCCGCGATCAGCGCCATCGCCACGACGAGCACGCCGACGACCGTCACCGGAAGCCAGTCGCCGACGAGAAAGATCAGCGCGTAGATCAGCCAGAATCCGCCAGCGGTCAGACGCCGCGGATGCGATCTGTCCGTGAGGATCATCCCGCCGACGACCAGCAGAATGATGCCGACGAGATAGAACAGATAGTTGATCGTGAGCGTCATGCTTTTTCTCCCGCGACGTTGCGCGTGAGCGCGTCGAGTTCGCGCGCGAGCCTGCGGTCCAGCAGCCACAGACGGAAACCGTGAATCAGGAACGCGCAGATTGCCGTCGGAATGCCCCACACGGCGACGTGCATCGGCTCCACGACGATGCCCGCTTCCTTCAGGAACGTGACCATCAGCACGATCGCGCCGAACGCCACGAAAATGTCCTCGCCGAAGAACAGGCCGACGTTGTCGGTCGCCGCCGAGTACGCGCGCAGCTTGAAGCGCGTCGCATCCGAGAGCTTGCCGTAGCGCGCTTCGGTGGCGCCTTCGGCCATCGGCGCGAGCAGCGGGCGCACCATCTGCGGATGGCCGCCGAGCCCCGTCAGGCCGACCGCCGCCGTGAGTTCACGCACGAACAGATAGACGATCAGCAGACGCCCGGCTGTCGCGGCCTTGATGCTCGAAATCCACATTTGCGCGCGCTCGCGCAGGCCGTGCCGTTCGAGCAGACCGATCACCGCCAGCGGCAACAGGATGATGAGCGGAATGTTGCGCGTCTTGAGAAAGCCGGTGCCGATCGCGGTCAGGATTTTCTCGATGGGAAAATGCGCCGCGAAGCCGGTGATGATCGCCGCGGCCGCGACGATCAGCATCGGATTGAAGCGCAGCACGAAGCCCGCGATGATGACGGCCACACCGATGAGCGGCCATAGATTGACAGGGGTTGCCATGAGTTCTCCAAACAATATTGACGTCACGCCTCGTACCGGGCGCGTGGATTCACTACTTCCTTGCTAAAACGCCCCGGCGTTGCGGGGCGTTCGAACCTTCGTTGACCGCGTCAGGCGTCGGCGTGCGCGGCGCGGACTTCGATGCCCGCATCCGCCAGCGCGCCACGAATGCGCCGCGCGAATTCGAGCGCGTGCGCGCCGTCGCCGTGCAGGCAGATCGTCTGCGCGTTGAGCGGCACCCATTCGCCGGACACGGCCTGCACCCGCTGATCGCGCACCATCGCGAGCGTGCGGTCGAGCACGACGTTTTCGTCATCGAGCAGCGCGCCCGGCTCCTTGCGCGGCACGAGCGAGCCGTCCGCGCGATAACCGCGATCGGCGAACACTTCTTCGATGGCGATCAAGCCCGCGCGCCGCGCCGCTTCGATGAACCCGCTGTTCGCGAGACCGAAGACGAGCAGCGACGGATCGAAATCGTGCACGGCGGAGACGATGGCATCGGCGATTTCCGCGCTTCTCGCCGCCTGGTTGTACAGCGCGCCGTGCGGCTTGACGTGCGCGATGCGTCCGCCTTCGGCCTGCGCGATCGCCGAAAGCGCGCCGAGCTGATACAGCACGCCCGCGTAGATTTCCTCCGGCGGCAGGTCCATTTCCTTGCGGCCGAAGTTCTCGGGATCGTTGAAGCTCGGGTGCGCGCCGATGGCGACGCCTTTCTCGACGGCCCAGCGCACGCAATCGCGCATCGCCGTGGCGCCGCCCGCATGCCAGCCGCACGCGATGTTCGCGGAACTCACGAGATCGAGCAGCGCCTCATCGGTGCCGCAACCTTCGCCGAGATCGGCATTGAGATCGATTTCCATGATGTTTTCGCACTCGTTCCGTTGGATGTTGGATGTATGCGCCGCGTCGTTCGCGCGGCTTTCGCCCCGCTGCTAAGAGCCGGCGCGCGCGATGCGTTCCTCGTGCATCGCGATCGCCGTTTCCACCTGGCTTACGTATTGCCGTTCGTCGGCGAGCGCGTGACGCGCCTCTTCCGCCGACGTCTCGATAAAGCGCACGCCGCCGTTCAACCTCACCTGCGCGAGCTTCCACAAATCAGCCTTGATGACCGCGCCGATCTTCGGATAGCCGCCCGTGGTCTGCGCGTCGCCCATCAGGATGATCGGCTGGCCGTTCGGCGGCACCTGGATCGTGCCGGGCAACACCGCGTGCGACAGCAGCTCGATCTTTTCGCGCCGCTCCAGCGCCGTGCCCGCGAGGCGAAAGCCCATGCGATTGCTGTTCGGCGTGATCGTCCATTCCTCGTTCCAGAAAACCTGTTGCGCGGCGTCGCTGAAACTCGCGTATTCCGGGCCGCGCAGCACGCGAATCGGGGCGGCCCACGCGAGGCTCGGCGAATGGCGTCCGCGGCGCACGGGTTCGTCGACGAGCACGAACTTGCACCACGCGGGCGCTTTCACGCCGAACGCGGGTTCTTCCGGCGAAAACGCGATGCCCTTGTGCGGCTGCGGCACGCCGACCGGCAGGCGATCGCCGTCGCGCAGCGCGCGTCCGCCGAGGCCGCCGAAGCACGCGCCGAGATCGGTCGAGCGCGAGCCGAGCATCGGCAGAACGTCGATGCCGCCTGCGATCGCCACATAACAACGCATGCCGCGCTTCGCCGCGCGCAGCGTCAGCTCCTGGCCCGCGCGCACCGGCAGGCTCCACCACGAATACACCGGTTCGTCGTCGAGCGTCGCGCCGAAATCGGTTCCAGTGATGGCAATGCGCGTCGCATGCTTGAAGCGCAGCACGGTCGGCCCGAACGTGATCTCGATGCCCGCCGCATCCGCCTTGTTACCGACGATGCGATTGCCGATTTCCAGCGACAGCGCGTCGAGCGCGCCACCGGAACTCACGCCGAGATGCCGGTAGCCGCGCCGGCCGAGATCCTGGACGGAAGTGAGCACGCCCGCGCGAATCACGTCGATCATGCGCGTACCTCCAGCGCCTTGAAGCGCACGCGGTCGCCGGGCTGCATGAGCGTCGGCGGATTTCTGGCCGGATCGAAGAGCTTCAGCTCGGTGCGCCCGAGCAATTGCCAGCCGCCCGGCGACGCCGCCGGATAGATGCCCGTCTGCGCCCCGCCGATGCCGACCGATCCCGCCGGCACTTCGAGACGCGGTTCGGCGCGGCGCGGCATCGCGAGCGCGGGATCGAGCCCGCCGAGATACGCGAAGCCCGGCTGGAAGCCGAGGAAGAACACGACGTACTCGGTTTGCGTATGACGCTTCACCACGTCATCGACGGACAAGCCCGTGTGCTGCGCGAGCGCGGCGAGATCGGGGCCGTCGGCGCCGCCGTAGCGCACCGGAATCTCGATTTCGGCGCTGTCCATGTCGGGCGTCTCGGCCGCGTCCCAGCCGCTTTCGAGTTGCGCGGCGAGCGTTTCGTAGTCCGCTTCGAGCGGATCGAACACGATCGTCAGATTGTTCATGCCCGGCACCACTTCGACGACGTGCGGCATCAGGCGCGCGTGCTCCGCCAGCGCCCAGATGCGGCGCTGGCAGTCGAGCGTGGCGGGCGGCGCGGCTTCGCACACGAGCGCGGAGTCGCCCAGCGAATGAATACGTGGTCTTGTCATGCCTCAATTTGCCTTTGCGATGCGCGAAATTCGTCGATTCGATGAACGCCGCACCGTCGCAGAATGTTACATTGTCAATAAATTATCAAGAAATTATCAATACAGGTTTTCGCCGAGGCGCGCCGTCGCTCGCAAAATCGACGTTGCGCTACACTCCAACGCACTTCAATTCGGTCACCGCCATGCCGCGCCATCCCACCAAGATCGTTTCGTCCGAGCATCTCGTCTCCGAAGCCAGCGCGGAATTGTCGGAGTTCGAGTACGGCCTCATCATGGCGGGCAACGCGTTCAATCGCTGGATGGTGCGCTGCATGTCCGCGGCGGGCGCGAAGGACATGACGGCGGTGGAAGTGTCGCTGCTGCACCACGTGAGCCATCGCGACCGCAAGAAGAAGCTCGCCGACATCTGCTTCGTGCTGAACATCGAGGACACGCACGTTGCCACGTATGCGCTGAAAAAACTCGTCGCTCGCGGCTATGTGCAGAGCGAGAAATCCGGTAAGGAAGTGTTCTTTTCCGCGACGCCGGCGGGCCGCGAGCTGTGCGGCAAGTATCGCGAAGTGCGCGAAGCCTGCCTGATCGAGACGCTGCGCGAAAGCGGCCTCACCAACGAGCAGATCGGCGAGGCCGCGCAACTGATGCGCAACGCCTCCGGCCTTTACGATACGGCCGCGCGCGCGGCGGCCTCGCTCTAATAGACAGCGGATTCGGTGACGATCGCGTCGAGCGGCATGTCGTGCGTCTCGCGCGGCAAGGTCGCGCACAGACCCGATTCGTACGCGACGCCGATCGTCACCGGCCGCGCGCCGTTCGGCCACGCGGCGAGCGTGCGGTCGTAATAGCCGCCGCCGTAGCCCAGCCGATACCGGTCCGCATCGAAACCGACGCACGGAATCAGCAGCAGTTCGGGCACCACGGCTTTCTCTTCAGCGGGCACCGGAATACGGTAGCGGCCTTCTTTCATCGGCGAGTCGGCGCGCCAGGCGTGGAAGACCATCGGCGCGTGCGGTTTCACGACGACCGGCAGCGCGGCGCTGCGCGTGGCGTCGGCGGCGAGCCAGCGCGTGAGCGCGTCGCGCGCGTCGAATTCGCCCGCGACCGGCCAGTAAAACCCGACGCAGCGCGCTTCGTGCCGCGCGAGCACTTCCTGAAGACGGATCGCGAGCGCCTCGTTTCGTGCGTCCTGGCCGGCTTGCTCCTGTTGCGCCTCGCGCTTCGCGAGAAGGGTCGCGCGCAAGGCGCTTTTCGGCTCACGCTTGGGTTCGTCGCAAACGTTGCGTGCTATGCTTTCCTCCGATCTCAGGACCCGGTTCAAGACCATTCGCGCTCCAGAAATAAAGATGTCAAAACGCCTCAACCGAGTATATCTCGCGGTCGGCGCAGCCCTTGCCGCCGCGACGCTCGTCGCCTGCGGCACGGCCTCCGCCGTCCGTCCCGATGCAGATTTCTCCCCCACGTCCGACGACGGCGTCTTCCTGCAGCTGCGCGATGCCGCGCGCGCGAACGATGCGGGCAAGGCCGCGATGCTCGCCGCCCAGATTCCGAATTACCCGGCGCCGAGCTACATCGAATACTTCACGATCAAGCCGCAGCTTTTCGATTCGCAGGGCCACGCGCGCCTCGACGCGCCCGACGCGCCGGTGCTCTCGTTCCTGCAGCGCTACGACGGCCAGGCGATTGCGGACCGCCTGCGCAACGACTATCTCGTCGTGCTCGGCGGCCGTCACGACTGGAAGAACTTCGAGCAGCAGTATTCCCGTTTCGTTCTCAACGACGACACGCAGGTCAAGTGCTATGCGCTCGAAGCGCGTTTGTCGCGCGGCGAGAACGTCGCGGATGCGGCGCGCGCGCTGCTCGTCGAGCCGAAATGGTATGGCGACGGTTGCGTCGATCTGATCGGCGCGCTCGCGGCGTCCGGCCAGTTCACGAGCGACGATGTCTGGCAGCAGATCCGCCTTGCCTACGAGCAGAACTACACGTCGACGGGTTCGAATATCGTCGACGCGCTCGGCCAGGAAAAGCCGAAGGATTCGCTCTTCGACGACGCCGTCAACAAGCCGCCGCTCTATCTCGCGCGCGGCGTGATGCCCAACACGCCGGCGCATCAGCTGACGCTGCTCGCGGTCACGCGCCTCGCCCGCAACGATCCGGCGATGGCCGCCGCCACGTTCAGTTCCGTCGCGCCGAGTCTCACGCCCGCGGAGCGCGCGACCGGCTGGGGCACGATCGGCTATCAGGCGGCGATCAAGCGCATGCCGTCGGCGGCCGACTGGTATCGGCTGTCGGCGAACGCGCAATTGTCCAACCCGGCGTACGAATGGCGCACGCGCAGCGCGCTCCTCATCGGCGACTGGAACATGGTGCGTTGGTCCATCGAACAGATGCCGCCCACACTGCGCGCCCAGCCGTCGTGGGTCTACTGGCATGCGCGCGCCGTGAAGCAGGCCGGCGATACGGCCACGGCGAATCAGGAATTCCAGAGCATCGCCGATCAATACAACTTCTACGGCCAGCTCGCGCTCGAAGAGCTCGGTCAGAAGATCACGGTGCCGCCGCGCACCACGGTGTCCGACGCCGAGATCGAGCAGATGCAATCGGTGCCGGGCTTCGCGCTGTCGCAGCGTTTCTACGCGCTGAACATGCGGCTCGAAGGCAACCGCGAATGGAACTGGCCGCTGCGCACGATGACGGATCGTCAACTGCTCGCCGCCGCGCAGTATGCGAAGCGCATCGAGATGTTCGACCGCACGGTCAACACCGCCGACAAGACGAAAGCCGAGCACGATTTCACGCTGCGCTATCTGTCGCCGTTCCGCGATATCGTCGAGCGCGACGCGAAGGACACCAATCTCGACATCGAATGGGCGTACGGGCTGATCCGTCAGGAATCGCGTTTCATCATCAATGCGCGGTCGGAAGTCGGCGCGGGCGGCCTGATGCAACTGATGCCGGGCACGGCGCAACTCGTCGCGAAGAAGATCGGTCTTGGCACGGTGTCGCGCGCGCAGATGAACGACATCAACACCAATATCCTGCTCGGCACGAATTACCTGTCGATGATCTACAATCAATTCGATAACTCGCCCGTGCTCGCGACCGCTGGCTACAACGCGGGGCCGGGCCGGCCGAAGCAGTGGCGTCAGGACTTGCGCGCACCCGTCGAGGGCGCGGTTTTTGCTGAAACGATCCCTTTCACCGAGACTCGCGATTACGTGAAGAACGTGCTGTCGAACACCGTCTATTACGCGGCGCTGTTCGAAGGCCGTCCGCAGTCGTTGAAGGCGCGTCTGGGCTACATCGCACCCTGACCGTCTGAAACGAAGCTTCACGCCCGCGCGTCGAACGACAGGACGCGCGGGCGTTTTCATTTCTGCGCCGGCGTTCTGAACTGAAGCCGCATTCGTCAGGCCGCGACCCAAGAGGCGAACTATGCGACACCAACATATAGCGTTGATCGGCGGTTCGGGATTCATCGGCAGCCATCTCGTCAATGCGCTCGTCGATCTCGGCAAGAACGTGCGCGTCGCGACGCGACGGCGCTCGAACGCCGCGCATCTCACGCTGTTGCCCGTCGACGTCATCGAGACCGATGTGCACGATCCCGTGCAACTCGCCGCGTTCATCGATCAGAGCGATGCCGTGATCAATCTCGTCGGCATTCTTCAGGGACGGCGCGACGATCCGTACGGGCCGGAGTTCGCGAAAGCGCATGTCGAACTGCCGCGGAAGATCGCCGCCGCGTGCGAGGCGAAGGGCGTGCGGCGTCTGTTGCATATGAGCGCGATCGGCGCCGATCCGGCGGGCCCGAGCATGTATCTGCGTTCGAAGGGCGACGGCGAAAAGATCGTCCGAGAATCCGGACTCGACTGGACGGTCTTTCGCAGTTCCGTCGTGTTCGGTCCGGAGGACAATCTGCTGAATCAGTTTGCGTTTCTGGAACGCATGTTCCCGGTGATTCCGCTCGCTTGTGCCGATGCGCAGTTTCAGCCGGTCTTCGTCGGCGACGTGGCGAAGGCGATGGTCAACGTGCTCGATCTCGACGCCGCCAATGGCCATGTCTACGAGCTCGCCGGGCCGAGCGTCTACACGCTCGCGGAACTGGTGCGTTTCGCGGGCGCGACCATCGGCAAGCATTCGCGCATCATCAAGCTGCCGGAGAGCCTCGGCCGCCTGCAGGCGATGACGATGGAAATGGCGCCCGGCCAGCCCGTCATCTCGCGCGACAATCTCGATTCGATGAAGACGCCGAGCATCGCGAGCGGGCCGCTTGCGCCGGAACTGGGCATCGACGAGCCGGCGAGCATCGAGACCATCGCGCCGCTGTATCTGAGCGGCAACTCGCCGCGCTCGCGCTTCAACGGATATCGCGCAACCGCGCATCGTTAATCTTCTTTTTGTGATCGCATGAAACTCGTTATCGGTGACAAGTTCAATTCTTCCTGGTCGATGCGCCCGTGGGTGCTGCTCAAACATTTCGGCATCCCGTTCGAAGAGACGCTGATCCGCCTCGGCCAGCCCGACACGAAAGCGAAGATTCTCGAAGTGTCGCCGTCCGGCAAGGTGCCGTGCCTCATCACCGATGCGGGCGATTCCGTGTGGGAGTCGCTCGCGATCGTCGAAACGATCGCCGAGGCGCATCCCGAACACGCGATGTGGCCACGCGATGCGGCTCTCCGCGCGCGCGCCCGCAGCATCAGCGCGGAAATGCACGCGGGTTTCGCGGACTTGCGCGAGAACATGCCGATGGAAATCACGACGCGCGCGCCGGGCGCGGGCGCGACGCCGGGCGCGGGCGCGACGCCGGGCGCGCTCGCGAACATCGCGCGCATCGAGGCGATCTGGGCGGAGTGCCTGGCGAAATCGGGCGGGCCGTTTTTGTTCGGCGAGTTCGGTATCGCGGACGCGATGTTCGCCCCGGTCGTCATGCGCTTCAACACCTACGCGCCTGAACTGAGCGCGACGTCGCTCGATTATGCGAAGCGCGTGACGGCGCTGCCCGCGGTCGCGGCGTGGATCGACGGCGCGCGCGAGGAAGCGCGATGAACATCTACGCAGTCGGCGGCGCGATCCGCGACGAATTGCTCGGCGTGCCGGTGGTGGATCGCGATTACGTCGTCGTCGGCGCGACGCCGGAGCAGATGGTGGCGCAGGGTTATCGGCCGGTCGGCAAGGACTTTCCGGTGTTTTTGCATCCGCAGACGCACGAGGAATACGCGCTCGCGCGCACGGAGCGCAAGACGGCGGCGGGTTATCACGGCTTCCAGTTCTACTATTCGCCGGATGTGACGCTCGAGGAAGATCTCGCGCGCCGCGATCTCACGATCAACGCGATGGCGCGCGAAGTCACGCCGGCGGGCGAGCTGACCGGTCCGGTGATCGATCCGTTCGACGGGCAGAGCGATCTGAAGAACAAGTTGTTCAGGCATGTCGGCGTTGCGTTCATCGAGGATCCGGTGCGTATTCTGCGACTCGCGCGTTTTGCGGCGCGTTTCGCGGATTTCGATGTCGCGCCCGAAACCGCCGAGCTGATGAAGCGGATGGTCGCGGCGGGCGAAGTCGATGCGCTCGTCGCCGAGCGTGTGTGGCAGGAAGTGTCGCGCGGGCTGATGGAAAAGAAGCCGTCGCGCATGTTCGACGTGCTGCGCGGATGCGGCGCGCTCGCGCGGATTCTGCCGGAGGTGGATGCGTTGTGGGGCGTGCCGCAGCGCGCGGACTATCACCCGGAAGTGGATACCGGCGTGCACGTGATGATGGTGCTCGACTACGCGGCGTCGCAGGGATTCGCGTTGCCGGTGCGCTTCGCGGCGCTGACGCACGATCTTGGCAAGGCGACGACGCCGGAGCATGTTTTGCCGCGGCATATCGGCCATGAGGGACGCAGCGTCGACCTCTTGCGGCCTTTGTGCGAGCGCTTGCGCGTGCCGAACGAATGCCGCGATCTGGCGATGCTCGTCGCGCGTGAGCACGGGAATATTCATCGCGTGATGGAGATGGGCGCGGCGGCGCTCGTCAGGCTGTTCGAGCGATCGGATGCGATACGCAAGCCTGCGCGGTTTGCTGAAGCGCTACAGGCTTGTGTCGCGGATGCGCGTGGGCGGCTTGGGTTGGAGCAGCAGGCTTATCCGCAGGCTGAGCGTTTGCGGGAGGCGTTGGTTGCGGCTCGTGCGGTCGATGCCGGGGCCGTTGCGCAGGCGTTTGCTTCTAATCCTTCCAAGATCAAGGATGCCGTGCATGATGCGCGGGTCGCGGCGGTGAAAGGCGCTCTGGGGGTTTGACGGCTTCTTGTTTTGCTTTGTTTTGCTTTGTCCTGCGGTTCGTTTGTTTTTTGTTTTCGCCGGATCCCGTGTTCGTGTCGGTCGATTAGCGTTGCCCCTGTGCGGGGCGGCACCTACTTTCTTTGCTGCTGCAAAGAAAGTAGGCAAAGAAAGCAGCTTTTCAGGCCCGCGGTCACACGCAATTTGGGTAGTTCTCTCGTCCTCGATGGCACTCGCCTAAAGAGTGCCCTCATCACAATAACCGGGCTTGGATCGCGCACGGTCCGCCGCCCGAAACCGTTGAGAACGCCGGTTCAGCACGAAAGAGCTTCGGCACAGCGCTACGCGCTGCCGCCGGGTTTGCAAAGGAAGCCATCGGTTTGCGCGCGCAGTGCGATAAAGATGTTAGTAGCGAAGCACGCGCGGACCCGATTGACCGGTCGGCCGCGAAGCGGGCTGGAGCTATTTGGTGCTGAACCGGTTTGTTGTGTGGTGCGATGTGGCAGACCGTGCGCGAGCCAAGCCCAATTGGGCCTATGAGGGCACTCTTTAGGCGGCCCACGAAGGACGAGAGGACTACCCAAATTGCGTGTGACCGCGGGCGTATCAGGAGCTGCTTTCTTTGCTTACTTTCTTTGCAGCAGCAAAGAAAGTGAGTGCCGCCCCGCACAGGGGCAATGCTAATAGACCGACACGAATACGGGATCCGGCGAAAACGAAAGCAAAAGCAAAAGCAAAGCCAGGACCCAAAACCCTCAAAGCGCCCGCGCAATCAACGACAACAAAACCGACAACAGCAGCGTCGACATAAAGGGAAACGAATATTCCCGCCCAAATATCCGCAGCGTGAAATCTCCGGGAAGCCTCCCGATGCCGATCTTCTTGAGCCACGGCAGCGACCCCGAAAGAATCGCGAGCGCGATAAACGTAGTGAGCAGCCAGCGGATCATGATCGCTTACTCATAGCGTATGAGACCGATCGCCGGCCGAAAACGCATCCAGCATTCCGGGAATGCCGCGCGAAAACGCGATCACCTTGAACAACTCGCCCATTTCCGCCTCCGAAAGCAGCTTCTGCACGGCATTCGCAGCAGGCAAAAAGCGCTTCACATCAGCGGGATCGAGATCGCTGAGCACATCGGTGATGCCGGCATTCATCAGAAACCGCGCCTGCGACGTAAATCCGAGCAAATCCGCACCCGCTTCGACGCCTGCTTCCGCGATGCCCGTAAACTCGACATGCGCCGTGATGTCCTGCAATCCCGGATACAGAAACGGATCCGAATGCGCGCGATGCCGGTAGTGACACATCAGCGTGCCCGCCGCGCGCTGCGCGTGATAGAACTCGCGTCGCGGAAAACCATAGTCGATGAAAAATGCCGCACCGCGCACAAGCATCGTGCAGACGGTCTTCGTGAACGCGAGCGCGGCCTCGTGCGTCTCCGTCACATATTCGGCAAAAGGCTCGTCGTTGGCTTCATCGATGGCGGCATCGATCAGTTCGACCTGCGCGTCCGGCGCGATCGGCCGGTCATCGAAGGCAAAGCGGTCGTTCAGCGCCACGACGCCACGCTCGTGCCACGCGCCGAGCTTGCGCACGACCAGACGCACAGGCATCGCGTCGAGCACTTCGTTGCCGATCACGACGCCCTCGAACGCATCGGGCAGCGCGTCGAGCCATTTCACCTTCGCGGCGAGCGCCGGCGCGTCCTTCTCGATGGTCTCGCGCTGACGTTCGCGCAACTCGCCCGAAAGATCGACGATCGTGTAGCTGTCGAAGGCGACATCGAGTTCGGCGAGCGCGTTCACCAAGCCCGCCGCGAGCCTGCCGGTGCCCGCGCCGAATTCCATCAACTGCTTCGTGTCGCTTTGTTGCAACGCCTGCGCGACAGGCCGCGCGAGCGTCGTCGCGAAAAGCGGGGACAGTTCCGGCGCGGTGACGAAATCGCTGCCGTCTTCCGCGCGGCGGCCGAATTTCATTGCTCCGCCGCCGTAATAGCCGAGGCCGGGCGCGTACAGCGCGAGGTCCATATAGCGGTCGAACGGCAACCAGCCGCCCGCCGCGGCAATGCGCCTGCGGATCAGGTCGGTGAGCGCTTCGGACTGCGCGAGCGCGTCGGCGCCCGGAGCAGGTAAACTATCGGATTGTCTGGCATTCGGATTCATCCCAGTATTGTAAATGAGCGCTTCCACGCCGTTTTCTTCCGTCAACACGTCGTCATCCGGTTCCGTTTCGCGTGCGCGCGCCGTGCTCGTGACCGGCGCGGCGAAACGCATCGGGCGCGGCGTCGCGCTCGAATTCGCGCGGCAAGGCTGGGATGTGGTCGTGCATTACGGCCACTCGGCGCATGAAGCGCGCGAAACCGTCGCGGATATCGAGTCGCTCGGGCGCCGCGCGGTTGCACTGAAAGCGGATCTCGCCGTCGAGGCCGAGGTAGAACGGCTCGTGCCGGCGTGCGCCGAAGCGTTCGGCGGTCTGAACTGCGTGGTGAACTGCGCGTCGCGTTTCGACGAAGATACGGCCATCGACTTCGGCTACGCGAAGCTGCTCGAGATGACCGCCGTCAACGTCGCGGCGCCGCTCACGCTCGCGCGCATGCTGCACGAGATCACTCCCGAGTCCGCAACCGTCGATGACGCGCAACGCGGCGTCGTCATCAACGTGCTGGATCAGAAGCTGTACAACATGAACCCGGACTACCTGTCGTACACGCTGACGAAGGCGGCGCTCGAAAACGCCACCATCGCGCTCGCGCAGGCGCTGGGTCCGAAACTGCGCGTCGTCGGCCTCGCGCCCGGTCTGACGCTGATTTCCGCCGGGCAGACGCCCGCGTCGTTCGAGACGGCGCATCGCGTGACGCCGCTCAACCGCGCATCGACGGTCGACGACGTCGCGCAGGCCGCGTGTTATCTCGCGAACGCGCACGGCGTGACCGGCACGACGCTCGTCGTCGACGGCGGCCAGCATCTCGTACCGAGTCCGCGCGACGTCATGTACATGATCGGCGCGCAAAAGTCCTGAAACGCGCCACTGAATATTGGAACCAACATGCTTGCCGCACTTTCGCACCCCCGGCTGACCGATTGCCGGCGGCTTTTTCTGCGTAACTACGAAGTTCGCATCAACATCGGTGTGCATGACTTCGAAAAGCGCGGCGAGCAACGTGTCGTCATCAACGTCGAGCTGTACGTGCCGCTCGCGCTGTCGACGCCCGTCGCCGACAAGCTCGCCGAAGTCGTCGACTACGATTTCATGCGCTCGACCATCGCCGAGCGCGTGAAGCGCGGACACATCCATTTGCAGGAAACGCTGTGCGACGACGTCGCGGCCGCGCTGCTCGCGCATCCGAACGTGCGCGCCGTGGCCGTGTCGACGGAAAAGCCCGACGTCTATCCCGATTGCGACGCGGTCGGCGTCGAAGTCTTCCGCATCAAAGAGGAACGAGCATGAACGCGCGCGACACGATCGAAGCCGCAGCCGAAACCGCAGAAGCGCAAAAGCCGGTGCGCGAGGCGCTGACGAAGCGCCAGCAAAAGGAAGCGTACGAGAACAACAAGCTGTTCAAGCGCATCGCGCGCCAGGTCGGCGAGGCGATCGGCGACTTCAACATGATCGAGGAAGGCGACAAGGTCATGGTGTGCCTGTCCGGCGGCAAGGACAGCTACGCGATGCTCGACATCCTCATGCGCCTGCGCGAGCGCGCGCCGATCAACTTCGAGATCGTCGCCGTCAATCTCGATCAGAAGCAGCCGGGCTTTCCGGAACACGTGCTGCCGGAATATCTGAGCAAGCTCGACATTCCGTTTCATATCGAGAATCAGGACACGTACAGCATCGTCAAGCGGCTCGTGCCGGAAGGCAAGACGACATGTTCGCTCTGCTCGCGACTGCGCCGGGGCATTTTGTATCGAGTCGCGGGCGAGCTCGGCGCGACGAAGATCGCGCTCGGACATCATCGCGACGACATCCTGCAGACGCTGCTGCTCAACATGTTCTACGGCGGCAAGCTGAAGGGCATGCCGCCCAAGCTGCAATCCGATGACGGCAAGAACATCGTCATTCGTCCGCTCGCGTACGTGAAGGAAGTCGATCTCGAAAAATACGCCGAACTGCGCGAATTCCCGATCATTCCGTGCAATCTGTGCGGCAGCCAGCCGAATCTGAAGCGCGCGGAAATGAAGGCGCTGGTCCGAGAATGGGACAAGCGTTTTCCGGGGCGCGTGGAAAACATGTTCAACGCGCTGTCGAACGTGGTGCCGTCGCATCTGATGGACAGCAAACTTTTCCCGTTCGCCGGATTGCGCGCGACGGGCGAGGCCGATCCGCAAGGCGATATCGCGTTCGACGAGGAACCGTGTGCGACCGAACCGTCAGGAACGTCCGGCACGGTTTCAATTGTGCAGTTCGACGACCTGTAACCTTTATCCAATAAGGCGCAGCGTGGGTTTCGCCGCATTGCGCCAAAGAGCCGCGTGATAAATTGGCGGCTCGTCATACCAGCAAGGCTTTCAGCGATGAACATCGTGATTCTGGCTGCCGGCATGGGCAAGCGCATGCGCTCCGCCCTGCCGAAAGTGCTTCATCCATTGGCGGGCAAACCGCTGCTCGCGCACGTCATCGATACGGCGCGCACGCTGTCGCCGACGCGGCTCGTCGTCGTCGTCGGACATGGCGCGGACAAGGTTCGCGAGGCCGTCGGCGCGCCGGACGTCCAGTTCGCTCTGCAGGACAAACAACTCGGCACGGGACACGCCGTGCAGCAGGCGCTGCCGCTGCTCGATCCATCGGTTCCGACGCTCGTGCTGTACGGCGACGTGCCGCTCACGCGTGCGAGCACGCTCGAACGTCTGATCGCCGCCGCGGGCGCGGAGCGCTACGGCGTCCTGACCGTGAACGTGGGCGATCCGACGGGCTACGGGCGCATCGTGCGCGACGCCGCGGGCAAGGTGAAGAAGATCGTCGAGCAAAAGGATGCGAGCGAGGAAGAACGGCGCATCGCGGAAATCAATACGGGCATCGTCATCACGCCGACGCGCACGCTCGAATCGTGGCTCGCGTCGCTGAAGAACAACAACGCGCAGGGCGAGTTCTATCTGACGGACGTCGTCGAGCGCGCGATCGAAGCGGGCGTCGAAGTCGTCACCGCGCAGCCGGACGCCGAATGGGAAACGCTCGGCGTGAACAGCAAGATCCAGCTCGCGGAGCTGGAGCGCATCCATCAGCGCAACGTCGCGAACGCGCTGCTCGATGCGGGCGTGACGCTGATGGACCCGGCGCGCATCGACGTGCGCGGCACGCTCGAATGCGGCGCGGATGTGTCGATCGACGTGAACTGCGTCTTCGAAGGACGCGTGACGCTCGCCGACAACGTGACGATCGGCCCGAACTGCGTGATCCGCGACGCGACCATCGGCGCGGGCACGCGAATCGATGCGTACACGCACATCGAAGGCGGCAAGACGGGCGCGAACGTCGTGCTCGGTCCGTACGCGCGGCTGCGTCCGGGCGCGACGCTCGGCGATGAAGCGCATGTCGGCAACTTCGTCGAAGTGAAGAATGCGGTGTTCGGGCGCGGCTCGAAGGCGAACCATCTCAGCTATATCGGCGATTCGGATGTCGGCGCGCGCGTGAACATCGGCGCGGGCACCATCACCTGTAATTACGACGGCGCGAACAAGCATCGCACGGTGATCGAGGACGACGTGTTCGTCGGCTCGGATACGCAACTGGTCGCGCCGGTGCGCGTGGGCCGCGGCGTGACGATCGCGGCCGGCACGACAGTATGGAAGGACGTTGGCGAAGGCGAGCTGGTGCTCAATGAGAAGTCGCAAGTGAGCAAGACGGGCTACGTGCGCCCGGTCAAGAAGAAGTCGTAAGGCTGTACGTCAGATTCAGCCCAACGCGCGCGGCGCATCGTGCATCGCGCTTTCGAATGCAAGTCTCAGAGGAAGAACGTCCATGTGCGGAATTGTCGGCGCGGTAGCGCAACGTAACATCGTCTCGGTGCTGGTCGAAGGTCTGCGCCGGCTCGAATATCGCGGCTACGACTCGTGCGGCGTGGCCGTTCTGAGCAACGGCGAGCCGCGCCGCGCGCGCAGCGTCGCGCGCGTATCCGATCTCGACGCGCAAGTGCGCGAGACGAACCTCGGCGGCATGACCGGCATCGCGCACACGCGCTGGGCCACGCACGGCGCGCCCGTCACCGACAACGCGCATCCGATCTTCTCGCGCGATACCGTCGCGCTCGTGCACAACGGCATCATCGAGAACTACGAGTCGCTGCGCGAAATGCTGAAGGGCAAGGGCTACGAGTTCGTGTCGCAGACCGACACCGAAGTCATCGCGCATCTGATTCACAGCATGTATCGCGGCGATCTCTTTCAAACCGTGCGCGAGGCCGTGAAGCAACTGCACGGCGCGTATGCGATCGCGGTGATGCACCGGAATCAGCCGCATACGGTCGTCGGCGCACGTCAGGGTTCGCCGCTCGTCGTCGGCGTGGGCGAGGGCGAAAACTTCCTGGCTTCCGATGCGCTCGCGCTCGCCGGCAGCACGGACCGCTTCGCGTTCCTCGAAGAAGGCGATGTTGTCGAGATCGGTCTCGAAGGCGTGAAGATCGTCGATCGCGAAGGTGTACCCGCCGAGCGCGAAGTGCGCGTGGTGACGGCGTACGGCGGCGCGGTCGAGCTCGGGCCGTATCGCCATTTCATGCAAAAGGAAATTTTCGAGCAGCCGCGCGCGATCACCGACACGATTCCGCAAGCCGACGAGTTCAGCCCGAGCCTCTTCGGTGAAGCGGCGCGCGACGCGTTCTCGCAGGTCGACAGCATTCTCATTCTCGCGTGCGGCACGAGCTACTACTCGGGCGTGACGGCGAAATACTGGCTCGAATCGATCGCGAAGATTCCGACGCAGGTCGAGATCGCGAGCGAATATCGTTATCGCGAATCGGTGCCGAATCCAAAGGCGCTGGTCGTCGTGATTTCGCAATCGGGCGAAACCGCCGACACGCTCGCCGCGCTCAAGCACGCGCAGTCGCTCGGCCACAAGCACACGCTCGCCGTGTGCAACGTCGCGACGAGCGCGATGGTGCGCCAGACCGAACTCGCATTCCTGACGCACGCGGGCACCGAAATCGGCGTGGCATCGACGAAGGCTTTCACGACGCAGCTCGTCGGTCTCTTCGTGCTCGCGGTGACGCTCGCGAAGATGCGCGGTCACGTCGACGCGAAGCGCGAAGCGGCGTACTTCACGCAACTGCGCCACTTGCCGGCTGCGCTGAACAGCGTGCTCGCGCTGGAGCCGCAGATCATCGCGTGGTCGGAAGAGTTCGCGCGCAAGGAGAATGCGCTGTTCCTCGGCCGCGGCCTGCATTATCCGATCGCACTCGAAGGCGCGTTGAAGCTCAAGGAAATTTCGTACATCCACGCTGAAGCGTATCCGGCGGGCGAGCTGAAGCACGGGCCGCTCGCGCTCGTCACCGAGGCGATGCCGGTCGTGACCGTCGCGCCGAACGACGCGCTGCTCGAAAAGCTGAAGTCGAACATGCAGGAAGTGCGCGCGCGCGGCGGCGAACTGTACGTGTTCGCGGATGCCGATACGCGCATCGTCAGCGAGGACGGCATCCATGTGATCCGCATGCCGGAGCATTACGGCGCGTTGTCGCCGATCCTGCACGTCGTGCCGCTGCAGTTGCTCGCGTATCACACGGCGTGTGCACGCGGGACGGATGTCGACAAGCCGCGCAATCTGGCTAAGTCGGTGACGGTGGAATAAGGTCGGTTGATCGGCTGAAAAAGAATAAAAAGGTCCGCGCATGTCGCGGACCTTTTTCATTTTCACGCGCCGATCATCCATCCGCCGATCGCGGTCAGCGCCACGACGATCACCGGAGACACGCGCCCCACGACGAGCAAACCGAACGCGGCCAACGCCAGCGCGACATCCGCACGCGAATGCACGGCGCTCGTCCAGACCGGGTCGTACAGCGCCGCGCCGAGAATGCCGACGACCGCCGCGTTCACGCCGCCCATCGCGCGCTGTATCGCGTCCCGCTGACGCAACGTCTCCCAGAACGGCAGTGCGCCGAGCACGAGCAGAAACGCGGGCAGAAACATGGCGACGAGCATCGCGAAACCGCCGATCCATCCGCCGAGCGGCGCGGGCATCACCGCGCCCAGAAACGCGGCGAAGGTAAAGAGCGGCCCCGGTACGGCTTGGGCCGCGCCATATCCGGCGAGAAAAACATCGTTGGGCACCCATCCGTTCGGCACGACGCTCGCCTGAAGCAGCGGCAACACGACGTGCCCGCCGCCGAAAACGAGCGAGCCCGACCGGTAAAACACCGACGCCATCGCGAGCCAGTTCGCGCCGGTCCAACCGGCGACGCCCGGCAGCAAAGCGAGCAGCACGAAAAAAACCGCGAGCAGCATCGCGCCCTGCGTTCTGCCGATGCCATATCGCCGATGCTTCGCCGACGCCAGATGCGTCAGCGTCAACATCCGCCAGCCGATGATTCCGCCGAACGCGATGGCGCCCAATTGCCCGGCGGCCGACGGCACGGTCAGCGCGATCAACGCGGCGGCCACGGCGATGCCGGCCCGCAACCGGTCCGGACACAGCGACGTCTTCATGCCCCACACCGCTTGCGCGACGATGGCGACCGCCGCGAGCTTGAGACCGTGCACGATCCCGGAGTGAATCAGCTGCGCCGAGTGCGCCAGGCCGAGGGCGAAGAGAATCAGCGCAATCGCGGACGGCAACGTGAAGCCGGTCCATGCCGCCAGCGCGCCGATCCATCCTGCGCGCGCGAAGCCGATCGCGATTCCGACCTGGCTGCTCGCCGGCCCCGGAAGGAACTGACATAGCGCGACGAGATCGGTGAAGCTCGTGTCGTCGAGCCATTTCCGGCGTTCGACGAATTCAGCGCGAAAGTAGCCGATGTGCGCGACTGGTCCGCCGAACGATGTCAGGCCGAGTTTGAGAAACGTCGCGAACACTTCGAACGGCGTTCCGCGCGCGGACTTCGGTTCATGCAAAGCCATCGTCCTGTGGACAACCTTGTTGGCACATCGTCGCGTTAACTGTTGGCGCTTTCTGAACAACTCGACGTCCGTCGAAACGACGCGAAAGTTGTCCCGAGTTCAGGCCGAAACCACGCCCGCCATACCGGAGTTGTCGGCGCGGTAAACCTCTGACGTAAAAAGCGCATTGCCAGTTATCCACCGATTTGCGGCGAGCTTGTTAACTACTACCACGTATACATACGAACTCTTTTGTTTACTCAGACAACGTGGCGGCACTGCCCAAAACATCGGCGCTCATTCAGGCGGCAGCGCCATGCGCGTGTCTCAACCGTTCGCGGCTGTTGCTCAGATGCATGCGCATCGCGGCGCGGGCATCGTCCGGATCCTGACGCACGATCGCCTGATAGATCGCCTTGTGCTCGCTCAGCACACAGCGCAGACGTTCGATCTGATCCAGCTCCGCGATTTCGGCCTTGCGCAGCCGCGTGCGCGGACTGACGCCGCGTCCCATCTGACTAAGCACGTCGTGGAAATAGCGATTCCCGCTCGCGCGCGCGATCTGCAAGTGAAACTCGACGTCGTGTTGCAGCACGTCCGTACTTCCGTTCGCGAGTTGCTCCTCGAAGCGCTTGAGCGCGGCGGCGATCTGCTTCAGATGCGCGTCGGTGCGCCTGCCGGCGGCGAGCGCGGCGGCGGCGCCTTCGAGATCGATGCGAAATTCGATGATCGCCATGATGTCCAGCAGGTTCGACAGGTCGGCATCCGCGAGACGCACCGATTCGCGTTCCTCGGGCGAGCGGATGAACGTGCCGACGCCGTGCCGCGTTTCCACGACGTTCGCCGCCTGCAAGCGCGACACAGCCTCGCGCACCACGGACCGGCTCACCGACAGTTGCTTCATCAGCGCGGCTTCGGTCGGGATCTTGTCGCCGGGACGGAGAACGCCGCGTTCGATATCCTCGATCAGGGTTGCGACGACTTTATCGGTGAGACTGGCCATGGTGATTCGCTGCTGATGGATATTGTTCTGGGAAGCGCGGCGTTTACACCCGTTGTCGGACGTCTTGGCTTCGCTTAGGATCGGTCGACGCGCATGGCGCGATAAGCCTCGCGCGTGGGGATGTCCGACGACGCATCTTCCTGCGTGGGGAACGCTTCGTCAATTCGACGCGGCCCGGATGTCCTGCAAATTGATATAAGACATCGTATAAGTAGAATTAGACGATTCTTAGCAGAAATCTCTTAAACTAAAGGAATGCAGGGTTTACGCCGCTGTCGTTTTCCCGCGTTTCCACAGTACCCTGTGTTAAGACGTCCGATAACTACGTGAGTTCGGACTTGCCGCTTTCCAATCAGATCGCCGTCGTCACAGGGAGGCATCATGCCGTCTTCGTCACCATATCAACCGCTGCCCAATACATTCCGAACGTCGCTGCGCGAGCGCAAGCGGCTGATCGGATGCTGGATGTCGCTGGCGAGTCCGATCGTCACCGAACTCGTCGGCGTGGTCGGATTCGACTGGATGCTGCTCGACGCCGAGCACGCGCCGAACGACGCGCTCACGCTCATCCCGCAATTGATGGCGCTGAAAGACAGCCCGAGCGCGCCTGTCGTGCGCCCGCAGGCCAACGATCCCGTCGCGATCAAGAAGCTGCTCGACGGCGGTGTCGTCAATTTCCTGATTCCGTTCGTCGACAGCGCCGCCGATGCCGAGCGCGCCGTCGCCGCGACGCGTTATCCTCCTCAGGGCATCCGCGGCGTGTCGGTCGGGCATCGCGGCAATCGCTACGGCACGGTTCCGAACTACTTCCAGATCGCGAACGACAATATCAGCGTCGCGGTGCAGATCGAGAGCCGCGCGGCGGTCGAAGCGATCGACGAGATCATCGCGGTCGAAGGCGTCGACGCGCTGTTCGTCGGACCGTCGGATCTCGCGGCATCGTACGGTCACATCGGCCAAGCGAACCATCCGGACGTGCAGGCGGTCATCGCACATGTGTTCGAGCGCGCGCACGCGGCCGGCAAGCCGAGCGGCATTCTCGCGCCCGTGCAGGAAGACGCCGAGCGCTATCTGGCAATGGGCAGCACATTCGTCGCCGTGTGCGCGGATCTGGGGATGCTCAGAAACGCGGCGCAGGGCGTGCGCAAACATTTCATCCCGGACTGAGCGTCGCGCTCGACAAACCGGCATCGAAAATCGACATCAAGGAGCGATACATGCAAAAGGCAGGCTTCATCGGACTGGGCATCATGGGCAATCCCATGGCGGCCAATCTTCTCAAGGGCGGCGTCCAGCTCGCGGCATTCACGCGCAGCGGCGTGCCCGCCGATCTGACCGGCGCGGGCGCCACGGCCTGTGATTCGCCCGCGGCCGTCGCGGAGCAGGCCGACGTCATCTTCATCATGGTGCCGGACACGCCGGACGTCGAACGCGTGCTGTTCGGCGAGAACGGCGTCGCGAGCAAGCTGAAGAGCGGTCAGATCGTCGTCGACATGAGCTCGATTTCGCCGATCGCCACGCGCGAATTCGCGGCGAAAGTGCGCGAGAAGGGCGCGGATTATCTCGACGCGCCCGTCTCCGGCGGCGAAGTCGGCGCGAAGGCCGCGTCGCTGACGATCATGGTCGGCGGCGCGCAAGCCACGTTCGACAAGGTCAAGCCGCTTTTCGACCTGATGGGCAAGAACATCTCGCTGATCGGCGAAGTCGGCGCGGGACAGGTCTGCAAGGTCGCGAATCAGGTGATCGTCGCGGCGACCATCGAGGCGGTCGGCGAAGCGCTCTTGCTCGCATCGAAGGCCGGCGTCGATGCCGAAAAGGTTCGCACCGCGCTGATGGGCGGCTTCGCGTCGTCGCGCATTCTCGAAGTGCACGGCGAGCGCATGACGAAGCGCACGTTCAATCCGGGCTTCCGTATCGAGCTGCATCAGAAGGATTTGAATCTGGCGCTCGCGACGGCGCAATCGCTCGGCGTCGCGCTGCCGAACACGTCGACGTGCATGCAGTTGTTCAATGCGTGCGCCGCGCACGGCGGCAAGGCGTGGGATCACTCGGGCATGGTCCGCGCGCTCGAGATCATGGCGAATCACGAGATCGGGCAGGACAAGAAGTAAGCGTCAGCATTTCCCGTCTTCGTTAAACACTGCCGGCCTCGCGCCGGCAGTGTCGTTTTCGCAACCGGCTTTGTGCTTCTGTAGTTGTCGGACGTCCTAGTTTAGAAGGCCAGCGTCCGAACATGCGCTCGGTGTCCATCGGCGTGTAAGCCATATACGACAAGCCTAGAGCCGAGAAAGGGTAAACACGTGATTGGCCCCCGAAAGCATCTCGCCATACAATGTCATCAGACAACGTACCACGAGACGCGATCCGGAGACATCCCTTGAACACGATTCCCGCCACGCCAGCCGCCGATCTGCTCGAATCGGCCAGCGCCAAGGTCAAGCGCCATGTGCTGCCCTTGTTCCTCATCATGTTCATCGCGAACTACATCGATCGCGTGAACGTCGGTTTCGTGAGCTCGCATTTGCAGACCGATCTCGGCATCGGCGCGGCGGCGTACGGTCTCGGCAGCGGTTTGTTTTTCATCGGCTATGCGCTGTTCGAAGTGCCGTCCAACGTGCTGATGCAGAAGTACGGCGCGCGCGCGTGGCTCACGCGCATCATGGGTACGTGGGGCGTCGTCGCGGCGATGATGGCCTTCGTGCAGAACGAAACGTCGTTCTACGTGCTGCGCTTTCTCCTGGGCGTCGCGGAAGCGGGATTCTTTCCGGGCGTCATCTATTACTTCACGCAATGGCTGCCGCAGAAGGAACGCGGCAAGGCGATCGCGATTTTCCTCGGCGGCTCGGCGTTCGCATCGATTCTGTCCGGCCCGATCACGGGCGGTCTGCTGTCGATTCGCGGTCTCGGCCTGCACGGCTGGCAGTGGATGTTTCTGATCGAAGGCGGGTTCTCCGTCATCCTGTGCGGCGTGAGCTGGATGCTGCTGAAATCGCGCATCAGCGATGCTCACTGGCTCTCCGTCGACGAGCAACGCGCGCTGCAAAACGCGATCGCATCCGAACAGGCGGAACGCGAAGCGGCCACCGGCGGCCACATTCCCGCGATCAAGCTGCTGAAAGATCCGCAGATCGTGCTGTTCTGCTTCATGTATTTCGCGATTCAGCTCACGATTTACGCCGCAACCTTCTGGCTGCCGACGATCATCCGCAAGATGGGCGGCCTCACCGATTTCCAGGTCGGCCTCTACAACACGATTCCGTGGATGATCGCGATCGTCGCGATGTACTGCTTCGCGCTGCTCTCCGCGCGCTGGCGCTTCCAGCAGGCGTGGGTCGCCGTGGCGCTCGTGATCGCGGCATGTGGCCTGTTCGCATCGACGACCGGCAACGCGGTGCTGTCGTTCGTCGCCATCTGCTTCTCCGCGATCGGCTTCAAGGCGGCGTCGTCGCTGTTCTGGCCGATTCCGCAAGGCTATCTCGATGCGCGCGTCGCGGCTGGCGTGCTCGCGCTCATCAACTCGGTCGGCAATCTCGGCGGTTTCTTCGCGCCTGCGACCTTCGGCTATCTTCAACAACATACGGGCTCGGTGTCGGGCGGCTTGTACGGCCTCGGCGTCGCATCGCTGATCGCGGCGGTCGCGGTCTTCTTCACGCGCAACCGCCGCTCGGATCGCACGCCGGACGGCCACGTCGCGCATCAAGGCGCGCACTGAAACCCGCTTCAACCTCTCTGGGAAGGATCACGCTCATGTCCACGAACACTCCGAAAGTCACCGAATTGCGCGTCGTGCCGGTCGCGGGCCGCGACAGCATGCTCATGAACCTGTCCGGCGCGCACGGTCCGTTCTTCACGCGCAATCTCGTGATCCTGACGGACAGCGCGGGCAACACGGGCGTCGGCGAAGTGCCGGGCGGCGAGAACATCCGCCAGACGATCGACGATGCGCGCTCGCTCGTCGTCGGACAATCGGTCGGCAATCTGCATGCGGTGCTGAATCAGGTCCGCACGAAGTTCGCCGATCGCGACGCGGGCGGCCGCGGCCTGCAAACCTTCGATCTGCGCACGACGATCCACGCCGTCACCGCGCTCGAAGCCGCGCTGCTCGACCTGCTCGGCAAGCATCTCGGCGTGCCCGTCGCGGCCTTGCTCGGCGAAGGCCAGCAGCGCGATGAAGTGGAAATGCTCGGCTATCTGTTCTACATCGGCGATCGCCACAAGACGGATCTGCCGTATGCGTCCGGCGCGGACGGCAAGGACGATTGGGACCGCGTGCGTACCGAAGTCGCGCTGACGCCTGAGGCGGTCGTGCGTCTGGCCGAAGCGGCACAAGCGCGCTATGGCTTCAACGATTTCAAGCTGAAGGGCGGCGTGCTGGCGGGCGATGCGGAAATCGAAGCCGTCACGGCGCTCGCCGAGCGTTTTCCGGATGCGCGCGTGACGCTCGATCCGAACGGCGCGTGGTCCTTGGCCGAAGCGATCCGCCTGTGCCGCGACAAGCACGACGTGCTCGCCTACGCGGAAGATCCGTGCGGCGCGGAAAACGGCTACTCCGGCCGCGAAGTGATGGCGGAATTCCGCCGCGCGACCGGCCTGCCGACGGCGACGAACATGATCGCGACGGACTGGCGTCAGATGGGTCATGCGATCCAGTTGCAATCGGTCGACATTCCGCTCGCCGATCCGCATTTCTGGACGATGCAAGGCTCGGTGCGCGTCGCGCAGATGTGCAACGACTGGGGCCTGACGTGGGGCTCGCATTCGAATAATCACTTCGACGTGTCGCTCGCGATGTTCACGCACGTCGCCGCTGCCGCGCCGGGCAAGATCACCGCTATCGACACGCACTGGATCTGGCAGGACGGCCAGCGTTTGACGCGCGATCCGCTCCAGATCGTCGGCGGGAAAGTGAAGGTGCCGGAAGCGCCGGGCCTGGGCGTCGAACTGGATATGGACGAAGTCGAGAGGGCGCACGAACTGTACAAGCAGCATGGACTCGGCGCGCGCGACGACGGCGTCGCGATGCAATATCTGATTCCGAACTGGAAGTTCGACAACAAGAAGCCGTGCCTCGTCCGCTAAAGGTTCTTTAGCCTTTCAGACGTTCGATGAGCGCGATCGCCGCCGCGGGATTGCGCTCCTTGAATCCGCTGATGACGTAGAGAAACACATCGCGCGATGCGGCTTTCGGCGCAGCCTTGCCGAAGGTCTGCAAGTCGTCCGGCGAGCCGCCCGACGACCACGTCTTCGCGCGCTCGGCCCAGCGATCGAGCGCCGCTTTCGCATAGCCCTTCGCCTGCTTGTCGGTCGTGCCCATGATGCGCGCATAGACGAACGGCGCGGTGATATCCGCGATTTGCGGATACTTCGAATCCCCCGCGATGACCACCGCGACGCGATGCTTCCGCGCGAGCGCAACGAAGGCCGCATCGCAAAAGCTCTCGTGCCGAACTTCGACCGCGTGACGAATCGCGCGGCCTTCCACTTTCGCGGGCAGCAGTTCGAGAAAGCGTTCGAAGTCCTCCGGATCGAACTTCTTGGTCGGCGCGAATTGCCAGTTGATCGGGCCGAGCTTGTCCTTCAGTTCGAGTACGCCGCTGCCGAAGAATCGCTCGATGGTATCGCCCGCTTCGGCGAGCACCCGGCGATTCGTCGCGTAGCGCGGCGCCTTCAGCGAGAACACGAAGTCGTCGGGCGTTTCGTCGCGCCACTTGATGAACGTCGCGGGCTTTTGCGCGCCGTAGAACGTGCCGTTCACTTCGATGGACGTCAGCGCGCGGCTCGCGTATTCGAGTTCGCGCTTTTGCGGCAGATCGTCCGGATAGAACATGCCGCGCCACGGCTCGAACGTCCATCCGCCGACGCCGACGCGAATGCGCGCGGTCTTGCTTTTCGAGGTGGCCATCGCGCGCTTACTTCCGGCCGGCATCGAGCGAACCGTCCGGCTCGCGCGTCTCGGTCACGACTTGGTTGAAGCCTTCGTCGAAGAGAGGTGCGGGAGATTCGTCGCAGTGCATGCTGGCCATTCCGTGGATAAGGGAAGCGCGTCCGTTCTCACCGAACGGACGCGCCGGGTCATGCACCTATGCTGGCGCAGTCTAAAGAATTCACTGGCCGAAGAAGATATTGCATTGCGGCCCGCGCGTGCAGGGCTTGGAGGCCGGACTGTCCATCGTGCCCATCGTGGTTGCGCCGGCCGCGCCGCGTGTCATCGGCGAGCCGCCGTAGGACGTGTCGGTCGACTGGCCCTGCATGGCGCTTTGCGCGGGCGCGCCGGGATCGGTCCAGGTGTCGGCGGTGGCCTGTCCCGGAACCTGCGCGGTGCGGTAATAGGACTGCTGAGCCGATGCGAGACCGGCAGTGGCGAGTAACGAGGCGGCGAGCGCCGCCATGGCGATACGTGATTTCATGTCGACTCCTTGATCGAAAGGCGCGTTCGCGTGTACGCCGCGCAACGCTGTTCGCTGATTCGAATCGTTGATCCGCACGGAACGTGCCACGAGTGCTGCATGTGCCATGCATGGCGCTGGCGAGCGGATATTGGCGCCGGTTCCCGGCGAGGCTGCCGCGGCGGGTTTCCCGGACTTGTTCGAATGTGATGCAGACGGAGCGCCGGTGCGCTTGCCGGCGAATGGGACCCGCGGGTCCGCAGAAGACGCATGCCGCGCTGCACTCTTCGTTATAGGCCGTCGCTCCGCGATTGAACAGGACAATTGAACGCGCATGGCGCTCGCGGTCGCGTGCGTGACGCGAAGCTGTCGATCGCGCCATCGCCTAGAATGCGATGGCTAATCCACGAACGCAGGGACATCGCCGCCATGACCGTCACCATCTATCACAACCCGAAGTGCGGGACTTCGCGCAACACGCTCGCACTGATCCGCAACGCGGGCATCGAGCCGGCGGTGATCGAGTATCTGACGCATCCTCCGAGCCGCGAGACGCTCGTTGCGCTGATCGCGCGCGCGGGACTGTCGGTGCGCGAAGCGCTGCGCGAGAAGGGCACGCCATACGCCGAACTCGGCCTCGACGATCCGAGCCTCAGCGACGAACAACTCATCGACGCGATGCTCGCGCATCCGATTCTCATCAACCGTCCGTTCGTCGATACGCCGAAGGGCGCGCGGCTGTGCCGGCCATCGGAGCTCGTGCTCGATATCCTGCCCGAAGCGCAGAAGGGGCCGTTCACGAAGGAAGATGGCGAAGTCGTCATCGACGGTTCCGGCAAGCGTGTGCGCTAGGACACCTTCGTTTTCGCTGACCGTTACCTGACGTTACCTTTCTGGCAAACCCGTTGCACCTGTATCCGTCATCGCTTTCTAGACTGCACTGACTCACACGGCACTCGGTGCAAGGAGAAAGCGGCATGAAGAAGAAACTTCTTGGTACGGCGATCGGGCTGGCGGGGCTCGCGGCACTTGCGATATCGGCATCGGCGAACGCGCACGTCGATGTGGCGGTGGGCGTCGGCGTGCCGGTCTACACGCAGCCCGTGTACGCGCAGCCCGCGGTGCCGGTCGGCTATTACGGATATGGATACGGCGATCGCGACGAACGCTGGCGCGAGCGCGAATGGCGTCGTCACGAATGGCGCGAGCGCCGCTGGCATCACGAGATGCGCCGCGAGCAACGCTGGCGCGAGCGTCATGAATGGTAAAAGCGCGCGGGAATCCGCGTTCGAACGCGGCGCGCCGAAAGGCTGCGCCGCGTTTTTACATGCGTCATGCGACGCCATGACGCAGGTCGACCTGTTCAAGGCACGCCGATTCGAGCCGTAAACACGTCGGTGTTGTCGGATACTCGTGCTCTTTCGCCGCGAATCCCTTTTAGCGAATCTTTTCGTCGCACCGCGCGTGCGGCGTCGTTTGCTCAAAGCACGAGCGATAACCCGTCCACTTTCAGCGATGTTCAGTCCCGTCAGCATTCTCGTCGTCACGGCGCTGTCGAGCATCCTCTCGATACTGGTGCTGATTTCGCTGCTCTCGCACGCGATTGCGGGCGTGCCGCGCTGGCTTGGGGCGAACGTCATCGCAATCGTTTCGCTCTTGCTTTTCGCCGTGCAGAACGTGGCGCCGGCGTGGCTCGGCATCGTCGTCGCGAATCAGTTGCTCGCCGCGACGGTCCTGCTCATCTACGAAGGCTGCAACGATTTCTTCGACGTTCGCATGCGTCCCGCGCAGCGCTGGGCCGGCTGGATCATGTGGCTCGGCGTGATGGCGGGCATCGTCTACTTCACGTATGTGACGCCGGATGTGAATGCGCGCGTGGTGATCGTGTCGGCGTTTCATGCCGCGTGCGATTTCGCGATCGCCGGACGCGTGTTGATCGAGCGTCCGAGGGAACGGCCGCGCTATAACTACTTGTTCGTCGCCGGCGCGTCGGCGCTCGGCGCGCTCGGCCATACGGTGCGCGGCGCGATCTACGTCGTGGAGCCGCCCGCGCAGACATCGCTGCTGCAGCCCGGCGTGATGCAGATCACGTTTCTCGCGCTCGGCATTCTCGTGCTGCCGTCGCTGTGTATCGGCCTCGTGATGATGGCGCACGACCGTCTCGCGCAGCGGCTCGAACGGCTTGCGCGCTTCGACGATCTCACCGGCGCGCTTTCGCGCAAGGCATTGCTGGCCGGCGCGGGCGAGCGTCTCGCGCGGGCGCGGCAGGAAGGCGAGCGCGAGTTCGTCGCGGTCATCGACATCGATCACTTCAAGAGCGTGAACGACCGCTACGGTCACGCGGCGGGCGACGAAGTCTTGCGCCATTTCGCGTCGATCGTGCGTGCGCGCATTCGCGAAGACGATGCGTTCGGGCGTATCGGCGGCGAGGAGTTTTGTCTTTTCTGCACGGCGGCGCGCATCGACGATGTCACCGCGCTCGTCGAGCGGCTGCGCAAGACCGTCGAGGCGACGCCGTGCGCCGTGCCCGGCGGCCTGCTGCATTACACCTTCAGCGCGGGCATTGCGATGTGGGACGGGCGCGAGCCGCTCGCATCGCTGATGGCGCGCGCCGACGGCCTGCTCTATGCCGTGAAGGTCGCGGGCCGCAATCGCGTGAAAGCGCCCGCCGCCGACGCGTTCGCCTAAGCCTCTTCGACGTCCGCGTATTTCTGGCGTTCGTCTTCCGGCTTGCTCATCCAGCGACGCAACAGACGCTTCTCGACGACGCGCCCGATCGTGAGCAGCGCGATCATCAGGATCATCGCGATGAACGCGAGGCTCCAGACGCCCAGTCCGCAGACGATGCCCACCGCCGCCGTCACCCAGATCGACGCCGCCGTCGTGAGCCCGCGGACGCGATTCTCGCGCGGATTCTGCAGGATCACGCCCGCGCCGAGAAAGCCGACGCCCGTCACGATGCCCTGCACGGCGCGCGACACGTCGGCGTCGTTGGAGAGCGTCATCGAGAAGCCTTGCGCGCACATCGTCGCGATGCACGCGCCGAGCGACACGAGCCCGAGCGTCTTCATGCCGGTCGGCTTGCCGTGCAGATCGCGATCGATGCCGATGATGCAGCCGATCAGCATCGCGGCCAGCATGCGCAACACGGCGTCGGCGAGAATGGGATAGGGAAGCATCGCGTGTGAAAAGGTAATCGTAAGCCGGGCCATCTTCGCATGCGGCGCCGGCGCGCGCGCAATTTTGGCGCGCTAACGTGCCGGTTCTGCTTTATATCGAACGCAAAACGGGGAGACGAAGTGACTCAGATGCCGAAATTCACGATGGTCGATGCCGCGCCGACGCCCGTCGGCCCTTTCTCGCACGCAGCCGAAGCCGACGGCTGGGTGTTTCTCACCGGTCAGATGCCGACCGATCCGAACGACGACGGCGCGCCGTTGCCCGAAGGCGTCGCCGCGCAGACGCGCCGCGTGATGGACAACCTGATTCTCGTGCTGAACGGCGTCGGGCTGACGCTCGACAATGTGGTCAGCGTGCGTATCTTTCTGACCGAGTTCAAGCGCGACTACGACGCGATGAACGCGGTGTATCGCTCGTACTTTCTGCCGAAGCCGCTGCCGGCGCGAACGTGCATCGGCGTGACGGGGCTTGCGCGCGATGCGCTCGTGGAGATCGATTTCGTCGCGAAACGTCCTTGAGCGCGATTACTTCCGTTTCGACGCATCGACCCAGCGGAAAGTGAGATTGATGCGCTCGCCGCGCGCCCCCGGCTCTTTCGGCACGCGATGCACCCATTCGCGCTGCGTGCGCCCGCGCATCACGAGCAGGCTGCCGTGTGTGAGCGCGAGCGTGTGCGTCGCGTGCGTGCGCGCGTGACGAAACTCGAAGGTGCGCGTCGCGCCGAGACTCACCGATGCGATCACCGGCTCGGGCCCGAGTTCGCGTTCCTTGTCGGCATGCCATCCCATGCTGTCGAGGCCGCTGCGATAGCGGTTGAGCAGCACGCTGTTGAAGCGCGCATCGCAGGCGGCCTCGGCGCGCTCGCGAAGTTGCGCGACGGCGGGCGTCCACGGCTGCGGCACATTGCGGATGCCGGAATAGACATAGACCGCGTCCGGTTCGCCTTGCCACGCGGTCAGGCGCGGCAGCGGCACGCGGCCGCCCGGCGTGGTCATCGTGTCCTGCTGCCAGGCGACTTCCGCGATCAGGGCGCCCATCAGATCGCAAGCCGCGTCGGCGTCGATCCAGTCCGGATGCCACGCGATGTCGGGCTTGGGAATGTCGTCGAAGAGATCGAACATGACTGTGGTGCGAGACGGCGGCGGAAGGAACGTTCACGATAGCAGAGCCGCCGGGCGGCGTGATCGCGGAGTCGTTTTCTTGCCCGCGAACCCGCTGTGCTACATTGCCCCAATCATCTCAATAACGTCGTGCGAGGGTCGGAACATCCGCTTTGGCCTTTTCGCGCGACGACGGCAACGGGGAACTGCATGAACACCACCGCCCAAGCAAGCGGCGGCACGGTGCCGGGCCGCCGCATCCTGCTCGTCGACGACAGCGTCGATGCGGCGCTTGCCATGTCGATGCTGCTCGAAGCGCTCGGCCATGAAGTCCGCACCGAGCATGACGGCCCGCGCGCACTCGCATCGCTCGACGATTTCAAACCGGATGTTGTGGTGCTCGATATCGGGTTGCCGGGCATGAGCGGCTTCGACGTCGCGCGCGAAATGAGAAAGCGCGACGCGACCCGAAGCGCGCTGCTGCTTGCATTGACCGGCTGGGGCAGCGATGCCGATCGTCGCAGCGCGCTCGACGCGGGCTTCGATCATCATCTGACGAAGCCCGTCACCATCGCCGATCTGGAAGCGCTGCTCACGAAGCCCTGAGCGCGCTCACTCCACGCGCAGCCGCGCCATGTACGGAAGGTGATCGGACAGCCACGCGGTGTCCTGCGTCGGCACGAGCCATTCGACCGGCTTCAGGCCGCGCACGAACATCTTGTCGAGCGCGAGCGCCGGTGAGAAAGCCGGAAACGTGCGGCCCGATTCGCCGAGCATCGTCGCGACTTCGCTCATGCCAAGTTCGCCGAAAAGCGGCACGGAGTCGTTGCGCCAGTCGTTGAAATCGCCCGCCAGCATGAGCGGACCTTCCGGCGCTTCCTTCGCGATCCAGTGCGCGATCCAGTTCATCTGACGCAGCCGCGCCTGCCGCGTCAACGCGAGATGCGCGCACAGCAATGTGATGGCCTGACCGGCGAAGGTCGCGCGCGCGACCAGCAAGCCGCGCTTTTCGAAACGATGCGCGGAGATGTCCCAGCGCCCGGAAAGATCGAGCGGATGCGGCGAGAGAATCGCATTGCCATGCCGCCACGACGGCTTGAACACGTTCGGTCCGAGCGCGATCTGCAATTCGAGCGCGGTGGCGATCTCGGTCGCCTGGCAATGCCAGACATCGTCGAGCGGCGCGTCGAACGGCTTGCCGAAGCCGCTTGCGAGCACGGGCTGCGGCATGCGCCGCGCCATCGCTTCCTGAAGAAAATAGACGTCGGCGTTGGTGGTCTGAACCCACCGTTGCATCGCGGTCCACGCGCGCAGGCCGAGGGGCGAGCGGCCCTTGTGCAGATTCCAGCTGACCGCCGTGAAATCCGGCGTGGCCGAATGAGCGGACGGGCCTGGCGGAAGATGTTCTGGGTTTCGCATGCGTTCTTTGTCTCGAGCGGCGGCCTCTTGAGTCTATGTCACCGCGGTTGTCATTGCGCCGCCGCCGGCGACCCCAGGCTCGCGCGTACCCGGTAGGCGAGCGACGGATTGCTGTCGATGAGCTGCCACTGCGCCCATTCGCCTGGCTTGAGCGCCAAGCCCGGATGCGATCCGCTCACCTGACGCGGCACCGGCGGCAGCTTGCAGCCCGAGGGCGATGCGCGCGAGCTGTCGTCCTGCAAGGTTTCCTGCGCGTCGATGGCGAGCGTGATGTCGTCGGCGTTCGCGCGCGTCGGCGAAATGGTGATGGTGCGTTGCAGATCGATGTCGCCGGCAGGCTGATCCGCGCAGCCGACGCGATTCTGCACCTTGTTGTGATGCGTGTCGGTGCGCGCCTGTCCGACGTTCGTCGTGCCGGAAAACGAGTCGATCTGTTGTCCGTCGCGCACGACCTGCAACTCCCAGGTCACCGGTTGCGATGGCGCGGTCTGCGCCTGCGCGTTAAGCGCGGCAAGACCGGCGCCCGTCATGAGCGCGGCATTCAGAAAGACGGTGCGTATCGTTTTATGCATTGAAAGCGACTCCTGCGCGCGGACTGTTCGGATGGCGGCGCGGCTGGCGCGTCGCTGGATCGGCGTTCTCCGGCGAATTCGTTGTGACACGGCGGCGCAGGTACGGTTCAGCCAGACCGCGCAACACATAATTGTGGACGAACGAAACGAATCTCAACCTGGCCTGACGCGAAGCAGATTTCGAACCCGCTCGCCGCGTCGTCCGACGATGATACTCGCACGCTTTGCGCATCGCGATTAGCAGCACACGCGTTCGACTGCTCGCTTGCGTGCGGTTTTGGCGTCGATACACTGGACTCGTCGACCATAAAAATTGACGGGGTGTGACATGACGACGGCCGTGGTCAAACAGGAACTCGCAGTGGCATCGTTCAGCAAGGTCTACAGTCTCGACGATGTGGAGTCCGCGCTCAACGATCTCTCCGAAGGCGCGAACGACGCCTTGCGCGCCACTTACGAAAAAATGCTCAAAGTGGGTAATCTGCGTTTCTGCGTGAAGCCGAACCGCATGCCGTCGGTGGACGATCTCGCCGCCGACCTGCCGAATTTCGAGGAGCCGCTCGCCGATATCCGCAAGCAGATCGCGCTGTGCCTCGAAACCGACGATCGCCTCGAACTCATGCCGATGCTGCTGCTCGGCGAGCCGGGCATCGGCAAGACGCACTTCGCGAAGCAACTCGCGCGGCTGCTCGGCACGTCGAATCACTATGTCGCGATGAGCTCGCTGACGGCGGGCTGGATCCTGTCGGGGGCGTCGTCGCAATGGCGCAATGCGAAGCCCGGCAAGGTGTTCGATGCGCTCGTGAACGGCAGCTACGCGAATCCCGTCATGACCGTCGACGAAATCGACAAGGCCACCGGCGACGCGCAATACGATCCGCTCGGCGCGCTCTATGCGCTGCTGGAGCATGACACGGCGCAGACTTTCGTCGACGAATTCGCCGAAGTGCCGATCAACGCGGGCAACGTCGTGTGGATCGCGACGGCCAACGACGCGCGCGCGATTCCCGAGCCCCTGATGAATCGCATGAACGTCTACGAAATTCCGCCGCCCGATCGCGACGGCGCGCGGCGCATCGCGCAGTCGATTTACGCCGAAATCCGCAATGCTCATTCGTGGGGCGCGCGTTTTCCGGAAACACTCGGCGACGCGCCGCTCGACGCGCTCACGCAGGCGTCGCCGCGCGGCATGCGGCGCGCGATGCTGAACGCGTTCGGCAACGCACGTATCGACGGACGGCATCACGTCGAAGCGCGCGACATTCAGATCGACCGCAACCTGCGCAAAAAAGCGATCGGCTTCTGAAAGCGCGCCGTTCGCGAAATTGCCGAAAAGGCCGCCAAAACCTGTCGTTTTTGACATCTGGCGGCCAGATTCTTGCCTTTTTCTGAATTGCACCGGAAAACGATCTAATCGGCGTGCATTTGTTGTGTAACGCGCAATAGTCCCGAACGTAAAATAGTTGGGACAAATCTGCCGCGGAAGAAGACATGGATCGGATCGAGTGCGTAGTAATCGGGGCGGGCGTCGTCGGACTGGCGATCGCCCGCGCGCTGGCCAAGCGCGGCCGCGAAGTCATCGTGCTGGAGGCGGGCGAGGGCATCGGCATCGGCACGAGCTCGCGCAACAGCGAAGTCGTTCACGCAGGCATCTACTATCCGCGCGGATCGCTGAAGGCCGAACTGTGCGTGCGCGGGCGCGACATGCTCTACGCGTTCTGTCAGGAGCACGGCGTGCCGCACCGGCAATGCGGCAAGCTGCTCGTCGCGACGGCGCGCAATCAGGTGCCGCAACTCGCGGCGCTGGAACAGAAGGGCATCGAGAATCGCGTGAAGGGACTCGTGCGCATCAGCGGCGCGCAGGCGGCCGAGATGGAGCCGCAACTTCAATGCGTCGAGGCGGTGTGGTCGCCGCTGACGGGCATCGTCGACAGTCATCAGTACATGCTCGCGCTGCAGGGCGAGGCGGAGAATCACGGCGCGAATATCGTGTTCCATACGCCGGTCACGTCGGTCGATGCGCGCGAAGGCTGCTTCATCGTCGAGACGGGTGGCGAGTCGCCGGCGCGCTTTCGGGCGTCGTTTCTCATCAACAGTGCGGGCTTGCATGCGAACGAGATCGCGCGGCGCATTCGCGGACTGGACGATCGTCACGTGCCGCCGCTCTACTTCGCGAAGGGCAACTACTTCAGCGTGAGCGGACGCGCGCCGTTCGAGCGGCTCATTTATCCGATGCCGAACGAAGCCGGCCTCGGCGTGCATCTGACGATCGATCTCGGCGGGCAGGCGAAGTTCGGTCCGGACGTCGAATGGGTGCAGGCGCTCAATTACGACGTCGATCCGCGTCGCGCCGATTCCTTCTACGCCGCGATCCGCGCGTATTGGCCGGGTCTGCCCGACGACGCGCTTCAACCCGCGTACGCGGGCATCCGTCCGAAGCTGTCCGGTCCGGGCCAGGCGGCGGCGGATTTCGTGATCCAGGGCAAATCGGCGCACGGCGTGCCGGGACTCGTGAACCTCTTCGGCATCGAATCGCCGGGATTGACGGCATCGCTCGCGATCGCCGAACGCGTCGCCGACATGGCGCGCTGACTGTCATGCGACTTTCCGCCGTGCCTTATCTCTAACATTTGGCGTCGTCGACTCGCTTTCAGGTTGCTATGCTCGGGTATCGCCGTCGCCAAGAACGGCGCTATCCCCCAATACAACATGGAGTGAGTCACCATGAAGACATCACGTCGCACGTTTCTCATTACCAGCGTGGGCGTCGCATCGACGTTCGCGCTCGGCTCGAAAGCGGCCTTCGCCGCCGACGCCCCGAAAGTCGCTGAAAGCGATCCCACCGCGCAGGCACTCGGCTACAAGGAAGACGCGAGCAAGGTCGACAAGGCCAAGTTCGCGAAGTACGCCGCCGGGCAGGACTGCGGCAACTGTCAGTTCTATCAGGGCAAGCCGACGGACGCCTACGCGCCGTGCCCGATGTTCAGCAACAAGCAGGTCGCGGCGAAGGGCTGGTGCAGCGCCTATGTGAAAAAGGCATAAGCGCGGCTCGCTCCCGAGCCGAAGCGCGCCCGGCCGAAAGGCACGGCGCGCTTTTCTTCGTTCGCAATTAGCTTGATCGGGAGAAAAACCGTCTTTACACTCGCCAAGGAAAAAAGAGCCGCGCGTTCGCATCTTTAAAGCGCGGACACCCACTGAACTTGGGGGATCGCATGCCAGGAAGAGCATTGAACGCGCGCGCCGTGATGGCGGCGGTCATCGGCAACGCGCTGGAGTGGTACGACTTCACCGTGTTCGGCTTCATGACGGTCGTCATCGCCCGCTTGTTCTTTCCGAGCAGCAGCGATTATTCGTCGATTCTTCTGACCACCGCGACCTTCGGCGTCGCGTTCGTGATGCGTCCCGTGGGCGGCATCGTTCTCGGCCTGTATGCGGATCGCGCGGGGCGCAAGGCGGCGCTGACGCTCGTCATCGGACTGATGACGCTCGGCATTCTCCTGCTCGCGATAGCGCCGCCGTATTCGGCGATCGGCATCGGCGCGCCGCTCGTCATCGTGTTCGCGCGGCTGCTGCAGGGATTTTCCGCTGGCGGCGAGTTCGGCAGTTCGACCGCGCTGCTGATCGAAGCGGCGCCGTTTTCGAAGCGCGGCTTCTACGGCAGTTTCCAGATGGCGAGCCAGGCGGCGTCGCTCCTGCTCGGCGCGATCGTCGGCTCGGCGATTTCGCGCGGACTGTCGCCCGAAGCGCTCGATTCATGGGGATGGCGCGTGCCGTTCATCTTCGGTCTCGTGATCGGGCCGGTCGGGCTGTACATTCGCCGCAACATGGCCGACACCGAAGCGTTCCTGCACGCGAAGAAAACCGCGCGCCGGGCGACGCTCGGCGAAGTGTTCAGCACGCATGGCCGCGAGGTGCTGTGCGGGCTCGGCTCGGTGATCGCGTTGACGGTGAGCGTGTACGTGCTGATTGCCTATCTGCCGACGTTCGCCGTCAAGCAATTGAAGCTGCCGTTCGGTCAGTCGTTCACGGCGTTGATCGTCGGCAATCTTCTGCTGACGGTGCTGTCGCCGGTCACGGGCGCGTGGTCGGATCGCATCGGGCGCAAAGGGCTGTCGCTGTGGTCGCTCGCGATCACGCTCGTCATCATCTATCCGCTTTTCGCGTGGCTCGCGGCGGAACCGAGCGTGATGCGGCTCGTTGTCGTGCAGGCGCTGCTGTCGATCGCGCTGTCGGGATACTACGGGCCGTTCGGCGCGCTGATCGCGGAGCTGTTTCCGGCGCACGTGCGCTCGACGGGGCTTTCCCTCGCGTACAACATCGCGGTGATGATCTTCGGCGGCTTCGGACAGTTCATCGTGACGTGGCTCATCCGCATGACCGAATCGCAACTCGCACCCACGTTCTATGTGATGGGCGGGCTCGTGCTCTCGCTGATCGCGGTGGCGTGCATCCCGGCGACGCGCCATGCGGATGTCGACGAAGCGCGCGACCTCGCGCGTTAGGCGGAAGCCGACTACACGGCCGGGCGCGCGCAGGCGATTCTTCCTAACCCGTTCGGACAGGTGGCATGGGGCGAACGTTGGCGGTCATAATCTGCCCATCGTCGTGCAAATGCGAGGGCGGAAAATGGTTAGGACCGTTGAATTAATCGAGCGTAAGTATGAAGCGGCGCGGGCAGCGGGGCGGTTGTCGAGCGAATGGGGCGAGATGCCGTTGCTGGATTCGGAGAAGCTCGTCGTGGTTCCGAAGGACAGGCTGGCGCTCTACATTGCGCGGCTTCAAGAGGTCGAAAACGAGCTTTGCCGGCGGACAGTCGACGAGACGTTCGAGTTGATGGAGGCGCAGGGTGTCAGTTTTCTTACGCCGGCAGATCTCGAGGACGAGGAAGCGTCGCAAGGTGGGAAGCCTCTGCGAGCGCGGCGCATACGTAGGACGCGGGCGCCGAAATCGTCGTTTCTCAATATGTTTCGCAACATGTTCGCGAAACGAACGAAGCAGGCCGGATGATGGGGCGCGGCGTGAAGTTCTTGATGCCGAGCTGGTGTGATTATCACCAGTGGCGCAGTTCGGATGCGAAGACCTTCGAGAAGCTGACGAGCCTGATCGATGAGTGCTGCCGCAGCCCGTTCAAGGGAACGGGCAAGCCGGAACCGCTCAGGCACGACAAAGCGTAGTCGCCGCGCATCGTTCGCTGCCGCGGCCACCACGGCGACAACCAGCGCTTACCGCTCCAGCCCCGCCTTCACCAGCAACTCGGCCAGCACTTCCGTCATCCCGCCTTCATGCGCTTCGGCGCGTTCCTTCAACTGCTTGACGAGCTTTTCATCGAGCTTGCACGCGAACGGCACGAGCCCCTTCGCCTGATCCAGCTTGCGCTGTTCGCGCCGATCGACCTTCTGCGCATCCGCTGCGCCCACGCGTGCCCGGCCGCCCTGCTTGAGGTCGTTGGCGAGTTTGAATGCCTTGTTCTGTTCCAGTTCGAATTTGTTCACGCGATGCTCCGATGCGACGATTGATTGCAAGTCCGACATTGTACGGAACTAGCGACCCGCCTCCGCCAGCGCATCGATGCGCGCCCGCATGCGCCGCCAGTGCGAGCCTTCCCAGAACACGCGATGGCACACATCGCAGGTCACGAAGCGCGCATGCCGCTCACGTACGCCCTCGGGCACGCGGCCGTCGATCTCGCCGGGCGCGGCCGGACGCAATGGCGCGTTGCACATCAGGCAGAGACGGAACGCGCGGACGTGCGGCGCGAGATCGAAGCGCTCCGAGACTTCGCGGAACTGGTCGTCGGCTTGCAGGGTCCGCACGTAGCATCCTCGCAAGACGGTGCGGCGCTTGAGCAATTCGCGATCGCGCGTGAGCACGATGCGCGCTTCGTCCTGCGCGAGCTGCTCGATTTCATCGTCGGGGAAGTTGTTGTCGTAGCGCGTGTCGAAGCCCGCCAGTCGCAGCAATTGCGCGAGTCCGCCGAGATGCGCATCGGCGATGAAACGCAGGTCCGCGGCGTCGAGCGGCGGGCGCAGCAGCAGCGCGCCGTTCTCCATTCCGGCGGGCGCGTGACGCGCGGGATAAACCTCGATGAGATCGTCCGGCTCGATCGGGGCGTCGAATCCAACCGCGCGGCCGGCCTTCACGATCAGATCGACTTCGGTATGCGGCACGCCGAGCGCCTCGATCATGTGCTTGGTCGACGAAGACTTCGCGCACGCGCACGCGAACGTGTGCCCGCGCAGGGATCGAGCGAGGAAATCGTTCAGTTCGCGATGGAAGTGAAAGCGCGCCTTGACCATGCAGCAGTATGGCATTGCGCGCTTCTGCGCGCTTTCCGGCGATGTGCTTTACTGGCGCTCGGTCCGCGCGGCATTGCGCGCGCGGCAAGCGGACAAGGCAAAGGAGCACACGAGCATGGATATCGGATTCATCGGATTGGGGGAAATGGGCGGCGCGATGGCGGAGCGCGCGCTCAAGGCGGGGCACAGCGTGCGCGTCTGGAATCGCTCGCGCGACAAAACGCGCGCGCTCGCGGATCAGGGCGCGTCGGTCGTCGATACGCCCGAGCAGGCTTTCGCCGGCGACGCCGCGTTCTCCATGCTCGCCGACGATACCGCGCTGCGCTCCGTGCTCGTCGATGGCGGCCTGCTCAAGCACGCGCCGAAAGGCCTGGTGCACGTCAACATGGCGACGATCTCGGCGGCGCTCGCCACCGAGCTCGCCGAATTGCACGCGCAGCACGGCGTCGCGTATGTCGCCGCGCCGGTGCTCGGCCGGCCGGACGTCGCGGCGGCGGGCAAGCTCAACATTCTCGCGGCGGGCGCGAGCGAAGCGATCGACCGTGTGCAGCCCGTCCTCGATGCGCTCGGCCAAAAAACGTGGCGCGTCGGCAGCGAGCCGCAGCACGCGAACGTGCTCAAGCTCGCCGCGAATTTCATGCTGGCGTCGGCGATCGAGAGCTTCGGCGAGGCGGCGGCGCTCGTGAGCGGCCACGGCATCGAATCGCAGATGCTGCTCGACGTCATCACGAATTCGCTGTTTCCAGGACCGGTCTATCAGGGATACGGGAAGATGATCGCCGAGCGGCGCTACGAGCCCGCGCTCTTCAAGGCGCGTCTCGGACTAAAGGACGTGCGTCTCGCGATCGCCGCGGGCGACGCCGTCAACGTGCCGCTGCCGGTGGCGAGCGTCGTGCGCGACAATCTCGTCGATGCGCTCGCCCACGGCGACGGCGAGAAGGATTTCGCCGTGCTCGGTCAGGTGGCCGCGCGCCGCGCGGGGCGCGAATCGTAAATCGATGTCGTGGCGAAGGCGGTCAAACGGCATAATTCGAATCCCGTTTCTTCCTCGCCACGCCGCAATGAGCCTGCATCTCTGGTGGCTGTTCGTCGCCACCGTCTTCGTCGTATCCGCGATTCCCGGCCCCAACATGCTGCTCGTCATGACGCACGGCGCACGGCATGGTCTCGAGCGCTCGACCGCCACCATGGCCGGCTGTCTGACGGCGCTCGTCATCATGTTGTCGGTGTCGGCGGCGGGGTTGGGCGTGTTTCTCGAAGCGTGGCCGCGCCTCTTCGACACGCTGCGTCTGATCGGCGCCGCGTATCTCGTCTGGCTCGGCGTGAAAAGCTGGCGCGCCAAGGCGGGCGCGATCGACGTGCGCGACGAAACCGGCGGCGCGCATGCTTTCAGACCCTTCACGCTTTTTCGCAACGGCTTTCTCGTCGCGAGCAGCAATCCGAAGGCGATTCTCTTTGCGGCGGCGCTGCTGCCGCAGTTCATCGATGCAAGCCGGCCGGTCTTGCCGCAATTCGCGGTGCTCGTGTCGACATTCGCCGTCATCGAGGTGAGCTGGTACGCCGTGTACGCGGGGCTCGGCGCGCGCATCGGCGACAAACTGAAAAGCGCGAGCGTCGCGCAGGCGTTCAACCGGCTGACGGGCGGCGTGTTCGTCGGCTTCGGCGCGATGATGGCGCTCGTGCGTCACTAACGCGCTTCCAAACGTCTGCAAAAACGGGTGCGTGACTTGCTGCCGTTTTGAGTGCTTCATTCGCTTTCGAACAGACATACGCGAATCGGCAGCGCATAGTCGCGCTCGTCCGGTTCGCGGCGAAACGAAAAGAACAGCTAAAAGGAGGCGCTCATGGATGAGACAGGCCGACGCGCCGTTTTCGCCGCGCTCTTGCCGCTCTGCTTCGGCATGCTTTCGACGACGTGCGCGCGCGCCGACGACACGCCGAATCCGTGCGATGCGCTCAAACGCGTGCTGTCCGCCGCGCCGAATTTCTCGTCGCTTTCCGCTTTCGACGGCCGCGCGATCGCGCTTCCCTACGGCGACGACGCGAAGTGCGCCGCTTCGCAAACCAACTATCGATGCACATGGACGCCGCGCGGCGGATCGAGCGCGGATTCGCTGCAGGGCGTCGCGGCGGACATCGCCTCGTGCGTGCCCGACGCGACGCACGATCAGAATTCGCCCGCGCGCCAGCACTTCTATCTGGGCGCACGCGGTGCGCGCACCGAGATTACGGCGGCGCAGGCCGGGTCGAACAAGCTGACACTCGAAATTTACGGTTCCCGCTGAGGCCATCATGAGCAAGCGCATCCTGATAGCCGACGACGACGACGATGCGCTCGCCGGTCTCGCGAACTTGCTGACCGGCATGGGCCACGAGGTCGCGCTCGCGGCGAACGGCGCGCAGGCTGTGGAAGTCGCCGCGCAGTTCGACCCCGAAGTCGTGATCCTCGATCTCGGCATGCCGCTCGTCGACGGACTTGCGGCGGCGCGCCAGTTGCGCAAGCTGCCGAACGGCCACGCGTTGATGCTCGTCGCGCTCACCGGCTGGGGGCAGCCCCAGCATCGAGAAATGACGCTCGACGCAGGTTTCGACATGCATCTCGTCAAGCCGATTTCCACGGATCAGCTCCAGTTCATCCTTTCGATGATGCAGCCCTGAGTTTCGTCGGCGTGTCGGGCGTCAGCGCGCCGCAACGGCCATGTTGCGATGCACCAATATTCTTGGTATATTTACTCCTGTCTCCTCCATGTCTCCACTGATATGGATTCAGCCCGTCGACCCTGGCGGGCTTTTTTTCGTCGGTACCTTCCGATGCTGCGCCGCACCGACTGATACGAAAAAGGCCGATTCGCCCCGTAGCGAATCGGCCTTTTTTGATTCGGCTGAAGCTCGATCAGCGGGCGAGCCCCGTCTCTTCGTCGGCGCCGATCGCGAGATTCATACACTGGATCGCCGCGCCCGACGCGCCCTTGCCCAGATTGTCGAGGCGCGCCACGGTCACGAAGCGCTCGTCGTTGCCGAATACGAAAATATCGACGCGATTCGTTTCGTTGCACGCCTGAACGTCGAAGAAGCCGGCGTCGAGGTTACTCTCAGCGTCGAACGGCATGACGCGCACGAAGGGCTCGTTGTTGTAATACTCGGCGAGCATGTCGCGCACGTCCTGCGGCTTCGCCGGGCGCGCGAGCTGGTCCGGCGAGAAATACGTCGTCACGGCGAGACCTTTCAGGAACGGTCCGACGATCGGCGTGAAGACCGGCGCGCGTTTCAGACCCGTGCGCACCGACATTTCCGGCAGATGCTTGTGCGTCAGGCCGAGCGCATACGGGCGCGGGCTCATCAGCTTGTCGTCGCCGCCTGCTTCGTACTCCGCGATCATCTTCTTGCCGCCGCCGCTGTAGCCGGTGATCGAATAGGCGTGAGCGTGGAAATCGGCGGGCACGAGGCCGCCCGCGACGAGCGGCTGCACAGACAGCACGAACGCCGACGCGTGGCAACCCGGCACCGCGATGCGCTTCGCCGTGCGCAGGCGCTCACGCTGCGCGCGCGACAACTCCGGCAGACCGTACGCCCAGTCGTCCTGCGTGCGGAACGCCGTGCTGGCGTCGATCATCACGGTGCGCGTGTTGTCCGGCGCGACGAGCGAAACCGACTCGCGCGACGCGACATCCGGCAGGCACAGGAACGTCACGTCCGATGCGTTGATGAGGCGGCGGCGCTCCTCCACGTCCTTGCGCTTCGCATCCTCGATGCGCAACACTTCGATGTCACGGCGCTGCGACAGATATTCGAAAATCTTCAGGCCGGTGGTGCCTTCCTGTCCGTCGACAAATACTTTCGTGGTCATCTCGATCTCGCTGGTTCGTGCGGGCGCTCGCCGCAAAACGGACATTTTAGTGCGAATTCGAGGCGGGTTGATGTCCGTCGTTGTCGACGGCGGCGCGATCGCCGATCCAGCGCGCCGTCACAGCCGCGACGCGCGCGCCGAAAACCTTCGCCGTCTCCAAATCGCCGATCGGCGGCGCTTCCTCCGGCGAGGCATCCGCGGGCGATTGCGTGAGCAGTCCGGTGAATCCGCCGACGAAATTCAGGTCGTTGCGCGTGGCCGCCTTCGTGTTCGACGGCATCATGCCCGTGCCGACCCAGACCATGCCGTGCTGCATGGCGAGCGTTACGAAATACGAGATCGTCAGGAATTTGTCGCCGTTCATGTGCGCCGAATTCGTGAAGCCGGCCGCGATCTTGTCCTTCCATTTCTGCGCGAACCACGGTTTCGAGCTTGCATCGGCGAATTTCTTGAAATCGGCGGACGGCCCGCCCATGTAGGTCGGCGCGCCGAAAACGATGGCGTCGGCGGCGTCGAGTTCGGCCCAGCCAGCGTCGTCGAGCTCGCCGACGGCGATCAGCTTCACGTTCGCGCCGGCGTCCGTTGCGCCGCCGAGCACGGCGTCCGCGACCTTCTTCGTGTGGCCGTAGCCGCTGTGATAAACGATGACGATGTTCGGCATGGTGTCCCCGAGGTCGGTCCGTGCGCGGCGGCACACGCCGAAGGCGCGCCGTGCGGACGGTTCGGGCCAGTCTAGCAAAGACAATTTTTGACCGACCGGCGCGACCGCACGGTTCTCGACGTCCGACTATCGCCCGTATGTGAAGGTGAGTCGCGCGCTGGCGATGGCCATTGTGCGGATTTCGTGTTCGAACATGAGTGCGGGCGTGCCCTGGCGCAAGCGTAGATCGGCGCTGTTGAGCGCGTACACGGTCACGATGTAGCGATGCGGCTTGCCGGGCGGCGGGCAGGGGCCGCCGTAGCCGTCCGTGTCCCAGTCGTTGCGCGATTCGATGGCGCCCAGCTTGCGCAGCGCGCCCGAAGCGCTCGCGTTGTTCGGCAGCCGATCCGTGCCGGCGGGAATGCCGGCGACGGCCCAGTGCCACCATCCGCGCCCCGGCGCGTCGGGGTCGAAGATGGTCACGGCGAAGCTGCGCGCGTTCGAAGGCGCGCCATGCCAGGAAATTTGCGGCGATCGGTTGCCGCCCTTGCACTCGGATTGATCGAAAAGCAGATCGCGCCCGATAGTCTTGCCCGGCGCGAGATCCGTACTGGTCACGGTGAAGACCGGATCGGCCGCAGCGTCGCGCGAAATGGGAAAAACCGCCGCCGCCAAGGCGATGAACAGTACTGATACGACATGGCCACTCGAACTCACGCGTCGGCCGGTGAGGCGCATGGGCTGAACTCCTGTCAGTATCGCCGCGCGTTATAGCAGCGTTTCGCTGGCCGCAACGATGTTTTTTGTCTCAGTGATGCGCTTCGGACCAGCTTGCAGTTTAACATTGCAACAAAGCATTAAAGCTTGGATTCCTTGGGACTTAACCGATGGCGCATTGTGCGCTCGCAGGTTTGGACGTAGTGAAAGCAGCGCCTTGACGGCGACGACTTCCGACTCTATTGAATGTAGAAATGAGTAATTCGATGCAGATTCGCGCGGCAACAAATCGACTGAAATACAGGAGAGTTAAATGAGCCAGCGAATAAAAGTCATTATCGCAGACGACCATCCGGTGATCCTTTTCGGCGCGACGCAGGCGCTCAACAAGTTTCCGGAGGTTGACGTCGTCGGGCAGGCGCGTCAGTCGACCGAACTCATCCAGTTGCTTCAGAAGTCTCCATGCGACGTTCTCGTCACCGATCTCGCCATGCCCGGCGGTTCGTACGGCGACGGCATGCCCTTGCTCGGCTACATCGGACGGCAATTCCCGCGGGTCAAACTCGTCGTGCTGACGATGCTCGAGAATCCGGCGTTGCTCAAACGTTTGCGCGAGGTCGGCGTGATGTCCATCATCAATAAGGCCGACGACATGAATCACATCGGCTGGGCGATCCAGCACGTGATGCGCGGCCAGGAATACCTCGGGCCGTCGGTGAAGGTCGCGCTCGACAGCATGGGCCTCGGCGCGAGCGGGCAGCAGCGCAGCGTCATCCTGTCCAAGCGCGAGCTCGAAGTGGTGCGCCTGTTCGTCTCGGGCATGACGATCACCGAAATTGCGGCTCAATTGCGGCGCAGTATCAAGACGATCAGCACGCAAAAGAATACGGCGATGCGCAAACTCGGCATCGAGCGCGATTCGGAATTGTTTCAGTACGCGCAAAGCAACGGATTAATGAACCTGTCGGCGTATTCCGGCGACGGCTCGCTCGACGATTCCTCGCTTTCCAATCCGAACTCGCTTTAGTTCGTCCGCTTGCAGAATTAAAAAAACCGCTGAGTTTAATCAGCGGTTTTTTGCATTTTCATTGCCTTGCGACTGTCAATATTTATTGCGGAGCCGCAGTTGCACCGCCGTGCGCGGCCGACCATTCCGCCGGCGCATGCAGGAATTTCTCGACTTCATCGAGCGTCTTCGTCTCGAAATAGCCCTGTTCCTTCGCGACGCGCAGCACGTCCCACCATGTGGCGAGCGCGTGCAGATCGACGTCGATGTCCTTCAGCACGGACACGCTTTCCTTGAAGATGTTGTAGTGGAAGAGCACGAAGCAGTGATTCACCGTCGCGCCCGCGGTGCGCAGCGCGTTGATGAAGTTGATCTTGCTGCGGCTGTCGGTGGTCAGGTCCTCGACCAGCAGCACGCGCTGGCCTTCGGTCAGCAAACCTTCGATCTGCGCGTTGCGGCCGAAGCCCTTCGGCTTCTTGCGCACATATTGCATCGGCACCATCAGGCGATCGGCGATCCACGCCGCGAACGGGATGCCAGCGGTCTCGCCGCCGGCGACCGCGTCGATCTGCTCGTAGCCGACGTCGCGCAGAATGGTCGCTTCGGCCATCTCCATCAGGCCGCGGCGCACGCGCGGGTAGGAGATCAGCTTGCGGCAATCGATATACACGGGGCTCGCCCAACCGGACGTGAAGATGTACGGTTTTTCCGCGTTGAAGTGCACCGCCTGCACTTCGAGCAACATCTTGGCGGTGGTGTCGGAGATCGTCTGGCGATCGAAGCCTGTCATGGGCGAATCCTTGGACTTGTGTGGCGCTTGGAAAGCGGGAGGCGGCCGCGCGGGCCCTGGCGCATGGATCAACGCGGAAAGAGCATTCCTTTCGGATGGCTTTTGGCGTTTCCTGCGCGCGTGTCGACGGGACTTGGCGCTTCGGCGCCTTAGTTCGGCGCCTTAAGGCCGTCCCATGCACAGCTAGCCCGCCATTTTACCCGAGGCGGCGAGGCGGGGCGAATTGTTTGCAGGTTGTGAAGCCGCGCCGCTCGCGCGTAAACTCGCGGCGCTGTTGCGCAACTTCACATCGCCGATGACATCCGTTCCCTCTACACAAGATTCCAGCGTCGCGCCCACGCGCCACGCGCTGCAGGCGCTCATCGCGTCCGTTCTCGGCTACGCGATGGACGGCTTCGATCTGCTGATTCTCGGCTTCATGCTGCCCGCGATCGCCGCCGACCTGCATCTCACGCCCGCGCAATCCGGCGCGCTCGTCACGTGGACGCTCGCCGGCGCGGTCGCGGGCGGCATCGTGTTCGGCATGCTGTCCGACTATTTCGGCCGCGTCCGCATGTTGACCTGGACGATTCTCGTGTTCGCCGTCTTCACCGGTTTATGCGCGCTCGCGCAGGGCTATGGCGATCTTCTGATTTACCGCACCATCGCCGGGATCGGGCTGGGCGGGGAATTCGGCATCGGCATGGCGCTCGTCGCCGAGGCGTGGCCCGCGCGTTTGCGGGCGCGCGTGTCGTCGTATGTCGGAATCGGCTGGCAACTGGGCGTGCTCGCCGCCGCGCTCGTCACGCCGTTGCTCCTCCCCCTGATCGGCTGGCGCGGCATGTTCGCGGTGGGGCTGCTGCCGGCGGTGGCGTCGTTTTTCGTGCGGCGGCATGTGGAGGAACCCGCGCTCTTCACCGAACGCCGCGCGGCCGCGAAAGCGAACCGCGCCCGCAAGCTGCCGCTCAAACGTCTCTTCGACGACGCCCGCACCGCGCGCGCGAGCATCGGCGTCATCATTCTGTGCTCGGTGCAGAACTTCGGCTATTACGGGCTGATGATCTGGCTGCCGAGCTATCTGTCGAAGACGTTCGGCTACTCGCTCACGAGATCCGGTCTCTGGACCGCGGCCACCGTGCTCGGCATGGCGCTCGGCATTTGGCTGTTCGGTCTCGCGGCGGATCGCTTCGGGCGCAAGCCCGCGTTTCTCGTCTATCAGATCGGCGCGGTCGCGATGGTCTTCGTCTACTCCAATCTGACGAGCCCGTCCGCGTTGCTGATCGGCGGCGCGGTGATGGGCGTGTTCGTGAACGGCATGCTCGGCGGCTACGGCGCGCTGATCTCCGAAATCTATCCGACCGAAGCGCGCGCGACAGCGCAGAACGTGCTGTTCAACATCGGGCGCGCGGTGGGCGGTCTGGGACCGGTCGCGGTCGGCGCGCTGGCGGCGCGCTATTCGTTCGCGGTCGCGCTCGCGTTCCTCGCGTCGATCTATCTGCTCGATGTCATCGCGACGCTCTTTCTGATCCCCGAAAAGCGCGGCGCCGAGCTCGTCTGAGCGTGCTTCATCGGACGAAATTGCGCTGAAACGTTGCATCGCGTCATTTCAAGTGCGCGGTGTACACTGGACGTCCCAAAAAAACCAAGGCTCCGTCCGCTCGTCACATCCTTCCGAGCGGCACGTTGCGTCTATCCGACGTGCCGAGCCGTGATACTTGGTCCATCGATTCACATTTCCGCATTCATTGCAGCACGGTCGACGGCAGTGTGAACCCTGTTCAAATAATTCCCAAACGTCTCAGGTCAATCATGGACGAACAACTCAAGCAAAGCGCCCTCGCGTATCACCAGAATCCCCGCCCCGGCAAGATTTCGGTTACTCCGACCAAGCCGCTATCCAACCAGCTCGATCTCTCGCTCGCGTATTCGCCGGGCGTCGCGGCCGCTTGCATGGCGATCTACGACGAACCGCTCGACGCGCAGAAGTACACGTCGCGCGCGAATCTCGTCGGCGTCGTGACGAACGGCACGGCCGTGCTGGGACTCGGCAACATCGGCCCGCTCGCGGCCAAGCCGGTAATGGAAGGCAAAGGGTGCCTGTTCAAGAAGTTCGCGGGCATCGACGTGTTCGACATCGAGTTGGCTGAAACCGATCCGGACAAACTCGTCGATGCGATCGCGATGCTCGAACCGACGCTCGGCGGCATCAATCTCGAAGACATCAAGGCGCCGGAATGCTTCTATATCGAGAAGAAGCTGCGCGAGCGCATGAAGATTCCCGTTTTCCATGACGATCAGCACGGCACGGCGATTATCGCTTCGGCGGCGATTCTCAATGGCCTGAAAGTGGTCGGCAAGAAGCTCGAGGAAGTGAAGCTCGTCTGCTCGGGCGCGGGCGCGGCGGCGATCGCGTGTCTGGATCTGCTCGTGCATCTGGGTTTGAAGAAGTCGAACACGCTCGTGATCGATTCGAAGGGCGTGATCTACGAAGGCCGCGGCAATCTGGATGCGTCGAAGGAGCGCTATCAGGCGTCGACCGACGCGCGCACCCTCGCCGATGCGATGCACGGCTGCGACGTGTTCCTCGGCTGTTCGAGCGCGGGGGTGCTGAAGGCCGAGATGGTCCAGACGATGGCCGACAAGCCGCTGATTCTCGCGCTCGCGAATCCCGAGCCGGAAATCCGCCCGGAAGAAGCGAAGCGCGTGCGTCCGGACTGTATCGTCGCGACGGGCCGTTCGGACTATCCGAACCAGGTCAACAACGTGCTGTGCTTTCCGTTTATCTTCCGCGGCGCGCTGGATGTCGGCGCGACGACGATCACCGAAGAGATGAAGCTCGCGTGCGTGCGCGCGATCGCGGAACTCGCCGAAGAGACCGATCAGGGCGATGAAGTCGCGAAGGCATACGAAGGTCATTCGCTGGAATTCGGTCCGGAATATCTGATTCCGAAGCCGTTCGATCCGCGCCTCATCATCAAGATCGCGCCGGCTGTCGCGCAAGCCGCGATGGATTCGGGCGTGGCGACGCGTCCGATCAAGGACATGGACGCGTATCGCGAGACGCTCGGCGCGACGGTGTATCGCACGGGCATGGTGATGCGCCCGGTGTTCGCGGCGGCGAAGGCGGCGCCGGCGCGCATCGCGTTCGCGGAAGGCGAGGACGAGCGCGTGCTGCGCGCCGCGCAGTTCGTGCTGCTGGAGAAGATCGCGAAGCCGATCATCATCGGGCGTCCGGCGGTCGTCGAGATGCGTCTGCAGAAGATGGGCTCGAAGCTGAAGCCAGGCGTCGATTTCGAGATCGTGAATCCGGAAGACGATCCGCGTTATCAGAAGAGCTGGCAGGCGTATCACGAGATCGCCGCGCGTCAGGGCGTGACGCCCGAAAGCGCGAAGGCCGCGCTGCGCAAGTTCAACACGCTGATCGGCGCGATTCTGGTTCATACCGGCGACGCGGACGGGATGATCTGCGGTCTCATCGACACGTATCAGGATCATCTGAAGTTCATCGATCAGGTGCTCGGCAAGGCCGAAGGCGCCAACAACTTCGCGGCGATGAACTTGCTGATGCTGCAAGGGCGCAATCTGTTCATCAGCGACACGTACGTCAATGAGACGCCGACGGCCGAACAACTCGCCGACATGACGATTCTCGCCGCGCGCGAGATCGAGCGTTTCGGCGTGCAGCCGAAGGTCGCGCTGCTGTCGAATTCGAACTTCGGCAGCGTGCCGAGCGCATCGGCGAGCCGGATGGCCGAAGCGCGCAAGCTGATCGCCGAGCGCGCGCCGGATCTCGAAATCGACGGTGAAATGCACGGCGACGCGGCTTTGTCGGAAGCCGTGCGCAAGGCTTCGTTCCCCGGCACGACGCTGCATGGCGAGGCGAATCTGCTCATCATGCCGAACGTCGAGGCGGCGAACATCACGTATAACCTGCTCAAGATGGTGAGCGGCGAAGGCGTGACGGTCGGGCCGTTCTTGTTGGGTGCCGCGAAGCCGGTTCATATCCTCACGCCGGCGGCGACCGTGCGTCGGATCATCAATATGACGGCGGTGGCGAGCGCGAATGCGCGCGTGGCGAAGTAAGGTTTATTTGCTGCGCTGAAAGAAAAACGGCGATCCGGGAACGGATCGCCGTTTTTTTTTGAGCCAGCGCGTCAGGCTACTTGTCGCTTTTCGTCGCCCTGCGGATCGCGCCACCGTCCCAGCAACTTCTCCCACTTCAGCTTCGCGGCCTTCACGTTGTTTTCCTTGATGTGCCCATACCCGCGCATCGAATCCGGCAGATTCGCCAGTTCGATCGCGAGCGGCAGCTTCTCTGCCGTCAATCCGCCGATCAGCTCCTTCACCAGCCCTTCGTATTCGCCGATCAACGCGCGCTCCATCTTCCGCTCCTCCGTGCGTCCGAACGGGTCGAGCGCCGTCCCGCGCAGGAACTTGAAACGAGCGAGAACACGCATCGCGGACATCATCCACGGGCCGTACTGCTTCTTCACCAGATGCCCATGCGAATCCTTCTTCGACAAGGAAGGCGGCGCGAGATGCACCTTGATCTTCCAGTCGCCTTCGAAGCTCCCGCGAATCTTGTCGAGGAAAACCGGATCGGCATACAGGCGCGCGACTTCGTACTCGTCCTTATAAGCCATGAGCTTGTGAAGATTCTTCGCGACAGCTTCCGTCAACGAATAATCACCGGTTCCGAGTTCCGCTTCCTTCGCGCGCACCGACGCGACCAGCCGCCCATACCGCGCCGCATAAGCCGTGTTCTGATACTTCGCGAGATAGTCGAGCCGCTTGTCGATGAGCGTATCGAGCGCCTTCGGCGTATGCAGCGCAATGATCTTGCCCGGCGCGTCTTGCGTGTGCGTCCCGTGAGCGAGCCGCGTAACCGACGAAAGATCGTGCGCCGCGCGTCGTCCCCATTCGAACGCCGCGAGATTCTTCTCGACCTGCACCGCGTTCAATTCGATCGCGCGCACCAGCGATTCATGCCGCAGCGGCACCCAGCCCTTCTGCCACGCAAACCCGAGCACGAACGGATTCGTATAAATCGCGTCGCCCATCAGCGCGACGGCGAAGCGGTTGGCATCGACGAGCGCGACGTGCTCGCCCGCCGCCGCGCGGATATCCGCCTCGGCGCTCGCGCCCGGAAAGCTCCAGTTCGGATTCTTGATGAACTCGGCGGTCGGCGTTTGCGCGCTGTTCACGACGACACGCGTGTGGTCCGGCTGCATCCGCGAGCCGCATTCGTTGCTCGCGGTCACGATCGCGTCGCAGCCGATGACGAGATCCGCCTCGCCCATCGCGATGCGCGTCGCGTGGATATCGGCAGGACGATTCGCGATCTGCACGTGGCTCATCACGGCGCCGCCTTTCTGCGCGAGACCGGTGACGTCGAGCACGGTGACGCCTTTCTGCTCCAGATGCGCCGCCATGCCGAGCAGCGCGCCGATCGTCACGACGCCCGTTCCGCCGACGCCCGTAACCAGCACGCCATACGGCCGCCCGATTTCCGGCAGCTCGGGCGTGGGCACGGCGGGCATCGCATCGCTCGCGACGCTCGTCGCCTTGGGTTTCTTCAACTGCCCGCCTTCCACCGTGACGAAGCTCGGGCAGAAGCCGTTCAGACACGAATAGTCCTTGTTGCACGTCGACTGGTTGATCTGCCGCTTCGTGCCGTACTCGGTTTCGAGCGGTTCCACCGACAGGCAATTCGACTTCACCGAGCAATCGCCGCAACCTTCGCACACGGCCTCGTTGATGACGACGCGCTTCGCCGGATCGGGAAACGCGCCGCGTTTGCGGCGACGCCGTTTCTCGGTGGCGCAGGTCTGGTCGTAGATCAGGATCGACGTGCCCGGAATGTCGCGCAACTGGCGCTGGATATCGTCGAGTTCATCGCGATGATGCACGTCGATGCCCGGCGCGAGTCCGACATTCGCCGTGTACTTCTCCGGCTCATCCGTGACGATGACGATCTTCGCCGCGCCCTCCGCCGCGAGCTGATGCGTGATCTGCGGCACGGTCAGCACGCCGTCGACGGGCTGGCCGCCCGTCATCGCGACGGCATCGTTGTAAAGAATCTTGTAGGTGATGTTCACCTTCGCCGCGATCGCCGCGCGGATCGCGAGCAGGCCCGAATGGAAGTACGTGCCGTCGCCGAGATTCGCGAAGACGTGCTTGTCGTTCGAGAACGGCGCCTGGCCGACCCACGCGACGCCTTCGCCGCCCATCTGGCTGAACGTGCTCGTGTTGCGGTCCATCCAGACCGTCATGTAGTGACAGCCGATTCCGGCCATCGCGCGCGATCCTTCCGGCACGTTCGTCGACGTATTGTGCGGACAGCCCGAGCAGAACCACGGCTTGCGCTCCGCCTCGACGCGCGGCCGCGCGAGCGATTTCTCCTTCGCGTCGATCACGGCGAGGCGCGTCGCGATGCGCGCACGCACGTCGGCGGGGAGATCGAACTTTTCGAGGCGCGTGGCGATCGCCTTCGCGATGATCGCGGGCGACAGCTCGTAGTGCGCGGGCAGAAGCCAGTTGCCCATCGGCACGGACCATTCGCCGCCGGCGCCGTCTTTCTCGTCGAACTTGCCGTAGACGCGCGGACGTTGCGCATCTGGCCAGTTGTACAGCTCTTCCTTGATCGCGTATTCGAGAATCTGGCGCTTTTCTTCGACGACGAGAATCTCTTCCAGCCCGCGCGCGAATTCCTGCGCGCCTTGCGCTTCCAGCGGCCACACGCAGCCGACCTTGTAGAGACGAATGCCGATTTGCGAACACGTCGCGTCATCGAGGCCGAGATCGGTCAGCGCCTGACGCACGTCGAGATACGCCTTGCCGCCGGTCATGATGCCGAAGCGCGCGTGCGGCGAATCGATTTCCACCCGGTCGAGCTTGTTCGCGCGCACATAGGCCAGCGCCGCGTACCACTTGTAGTCGAGCAGACGCGCTTCCTGCACGAGCGGCGGATCGGGCCAGCGGATGTTCAGGCCGCCGTCGGGCATCGCGAAATCGGTGGGCAGCACGATTTGCGTGCGATGCGGATCGATATCGACCGAAGCCGACGACTCGACGACATCTGTCACGCATTTCATCGCGACCCACAGGCCGGAGTAGCGCGACATCGCCCAGCCGTGCAGGCCGAAATCGAGATATTCCTGCACGTTCGACGGAAACAGCACCGGCAGTCCGCACGCCTTGAAAATGTGCTCCGACTGATGCGCGAGCGTCGACGATTTCGCGGCATGGTCGTCGCCGGCGAGCACGAGAACGCCGCCGTGCTTCGCGGAGCCAGCGGAGTTGCCGTGCTTGAAGACATCGCCCGAGCGATCGACGCCCGGACCTTTGCCGTACCACATCGAGAAAACGCCGTCGTATTTGGCGCTCGGGTACAGGTTGACTTGCTGCGAGCCCCACACGGCGGTGGCGGCCAGATCTTCGTTCACGCCCGGCTGAAACACGATCTGATGCCCGGCGAGATGCTTCTTCGCCTTCCAGAGGGACTGATCGAGGCCACCGAGGGGAGAACCGCGATAACCGGAGATGAATCCGGCCGTATTGAGACCAGCGGCTTTGTCGCGCTCTTGCTGGAGCATCGGCAGACGCACCAGCGCCTGGATGCCGCTCATGTAGGCGCGGCCGCGTTCGAGCGTGTATTTGTCGTCGAGCGTGACGGACTTCAGCGCGGCTTCTAGCGAAGCTCTTTGTTCTGCGTCTAGCGGGGCGTTCATTATGTGTCTTCCTCCACCCGAGGTTTGGGATCACCAAAGCATGTTTCGGGCCGTCGCGTCTTATGAACGGTCGGGCCGGGATTCCAGTTTGCCGGTCTAAGGGTTTTCGAGACAGTGGGACAAACCCGTTAAAAATTCCTCGCTTGGTTGCGCTTTGCGTCAATTCCTTGACGATTTGACCGTGATCGGGAAGGTTTTGTTACATCGTGTAAAACCGACCGATCTGCGGAACCCTGCCGCTCAGCTCTGTCTAAAATGGCGCTTCCGGAAATCCCGTGCCATCTTTTTAAGCACGTTTTGGCTTCCGAAAGCGAGTTGTACGCAAGCAGTTAGAAGGAGATAACGATGAAACAACGCCACATCCAGAATTTCTTGATGGTTTCGGCAGCCTTTTTCGCCATTAGCGCGCCCGTTGGCGGCGCACGGGCGAATAATGCCTCGCCGTTCGGGGCGTCGTCGGTTGCACAGGTCGCGCAAGTGCGCGTTCAGTCGGTTCAGGCTGGCGCCCAACAGCGCCGCGAATCCGAAAGCAGCGACGACGAGACGGCGGGCTGACCCGATCGTCGCGGTCCGCGCCGACAAAGCGGGCCGCCGGAATGGAAAAAGGGACATGAAATTCATGTCCCTTTTTTTGTGCCGCTCGTATTTCTTAACTCGCGGTGGTGTCCTTCAGCACGCCACGGCGCATTTGATCCAGTTCGATCGATTCGAACAGCGCCTTGAAGTTGCCTTCGCCGAAGCCCTGATTGCCCTTGCGCTGAATGATCTCGAAGAAGATCGGCCCAATCTGGTTCTCCGTGAAGATCTGCAACAGGATTTCGTCCTTGGTGCCGTCGATCAGAATCTTGCGCTTTTTCAGTTCCGCGACGGATTCGCAATGCCCCGGCACGCGACGATCGACGAGTTCGTAATACGTGTCGATGGTATCGAGCAGCGCGATCTTCGCGCCGCGCAGTCCGTCGACGGTGCCGTAAATGTCGCCCGTGCCGAGCGCGATGTGCTGAATGCCTTCGCCGTGATACGCGTCGAGATATTCCTGAATCTGGCCGGCGTTCTCCGAGCCTTCCTCGTTGATCGGAATGCGGATCTTGCCGCACGGCGAGGTCATCGCTTTCGACTTCACTGCCGTCACCTTGCCTTCGATATCGAAGTAACGCACTTCGCGGAAGTTGAAGAGCCGCTCGTAGAACTCCGCCCATTCGACCATGCGGCCGCGATGCACGTTGTGCGTCAGGTGATCGATATACGTGAGGCCGTGGCCGACCGGATTCTGCTCCGCGCCCGGGATCGGCTCGAAATCGACGTCGTAAATGCTGATATCGCCGATGCTGCCCGGCTGCGCGCCGTTCTTGCCGCGCCAGCGATCCACGAAATAGATCAGCGAATCGCCGATGCCCTTGATCGCCGGGATATTCAGCTCCATCGGACCGGTCTTGTTGTCGAAACCCCAGGCGCCGAGTTCGAGCGCGCGCTGATACGCCTTGGCGGCATCGGCGACGCGGAACGCGATCGCGCAGATCGACGGCCCGTGCAGACGCGCAAAGCGCTGCGCGAAGGAATCCGGCTCCGCGTTCACGATGAAGTTGATTTCCCCTTGCCGATACAGCGTCACATCCTTGTGACGATGCTTCGCGATCGCCGTGAAGCCCATCTGCTCGAACAGTTTCCCGAGCGCGACGGGATCCGGCGCGGTGTATTCGATGAACTCGAAGCCGTCGGTGCCGACGGGATTGTCCCAAGTCGTTGCGGTCATGCATGTCTCCTGATTGGCGTGCGGCGCGTGTGCGCGACGTGAAGACAGTTTAGTCAGATGGCGATGGCAAAAACTTGCGAAACAAATCGCGCATTCATAAGATTGCGCACGATACTGCTAATCGAGTGCATTCCGGAGCTATGAAATGGCCGAACCCGAATTGGACATGATAGACCGCCGCATTCTTGCGATCCTTCAGGAAAATGGCCGGCTGTCGAATCAGGAGATCGCCGAGCGCGTGAATCTGTCGCCGAGTCCGTGCTTGCGGCGCATCCGTCGGCTGGAGGAGATCGGCGTCATTCGCGGGTACGTCGCGTTGCTCGACGCAAAAAAACTCGGGCTCGGCTTGCTTGCCTATATCAACGTGCGTCTGGAAAAGCGCGGCGGCACGCAGGCCGCGGCGGGCACACCGAAGGCGCCGACGCACGGCGATCTCTTTCGCGAAGCCGTGCGTTCATGGCCGGAAGTCGTTGCGTGCGACGCGATGACCGGCGAGATGGATTTTCTGCTGCGCGTGCAAGTGCGCGACATGGATGACTTTTCGCGCTTCGTGCAGGACGAGCTGCTGCATCATCCATCGGTGATCGACGTACGCTCGAGCTTCTCGCTGGAGCGCATCAAGGAGACGACGGTTCTGCCGTTGCGCTGAAATGAAAAAGGGCGGTCGATGCCGCCCTTGCTGGTCCCGCTCGCAGCGCAAACCCCGCGCTGTTCTCGATGATGGTTAAGCTGCGTCCGCCGTCGGAACGAACGCCTGAAAAACCTGCGACGCACGATGCGCCTGGCGCTTGATCGCGTAGTCGAACACGGCCGCTTGTTCCTGGAGCATTTCGGCCATGATGCTGGTCTGATCGGCCGGCGCGAGCGACAGATAGGCGTCCGCTTCGCCGTACGCGTACTCGATCTTCATGCCCGACTTCTTCGCGATGTGCATCATGGTCGAGTTGCGCGACAGGCAGTGCATGTAGAGCACCGACACGTGCGTGTTGCGGCTGCGCATGGCGGCGCGCTCGAAGAGCTTCGAGCCGACGCCGCGGCCGCGGGCGCTTTCGAGCACCGACACGCCGAACTCGGCGGTGCGCTTGTCGCCTTCGGCGGGCAGATAGGCCAGATGGCCGACGCCGATCAATTCCAGCGCGCTGCCGAAGACACCGAACACCTTGTCGTCCGCGAAATTGATGTTGCGCACGTAGTTCTCGATGACGTGGTCCGGCACGATCTGGCCGAACCGCAGAAGACGGTCGTCTTCATCGAGCGCGAGGAAGTGCGTGAGGAGACGCTCGCGATCCGCCGAAGACAACTCGCGGACGAGAACCGGCATACGCGCGTCTTTGAGCGGCTGATCGTGCGCGACGATCTGCTCGGCAGTGCGGTTGATAGTCAGTTCCACGGTCGTTTCTCCTTCGATTCGTCATGCAGCGTGCTGCAAAGCAAAACGAATTCTAGCCGATCTGGGAGAAGCGAGTACGGGAAAACCCTTAAAACCGATTAGGTGTGACGTTCTAAACGTGCGCTGAAATCAATTTAGGTCAATGAAATCAGTCGCTTAACAGGTTGGCGTGAACGCAACGGTTCACCGACCGGTGAGTCTGTTGTGCCGCAGCATTTTCTAACGGTCGACGTTTAACCCATTTTCGATCATGTCGACGACCTGCTCGGCGAATTCGCTGTAGCCGAGCTTTCCGCCCGGCTTGAGCCAGGTGAACGTCCAGTTGATCATGCCGAACACCATCATCGTGAGGGCGGTCTGATTGTCCTTGGTCGCGCGTTTCGGATACGCGCGCGCCAGTTGTCGCGCGAACGCCGCCACGATGTCGCGCTGACGATCGAGGACGATTTCGCGCTGCGCCTCTTCGAGATACTTCACGTCGTTCAGCAGCGCAACGTGCCGGCTGTGCGACGTCTCATATTCGGCGAGGAACGCGCGCACGAGCTCGGCGAACGCCTCGCGCTCGCCCAGTCCGCGCCGCTGGCTCGCGCCTTCGACCTCCGCGATGATCAGCATCAGCCGCTTCGTGTAGCGATCGAGCAGATCGAAGAGGATCGCTTCCTTGCTCTCGTAATAGTGATAGAGGCGGGCTTTCGACGTGCCGCTCGCCGCGGCGAGATCGGCCATTGAGGTACTGGGATAGCTCGTCTGCGCGAATTTCGCGGCGGCGAGTTCGAGGATCTGTTCGCGTTGCGTCTCGTGATCGGGCGCTTTGGTACGGGCCATGTGTTCGAAGAATGCGTTCTTATAAATATGGATTCAGCGGCGCAGTTCGGCCTGACTGATTTCGGACGGCGTGCCGCGGATTTTAAGCCGTCCCGCCATCACGAGTTCGCGGCAACGCCAGAACGCGACGGCATCGGAGAGCAGGAAATCGAAGCGCTGTGCCATCGCCGCGCCGGCGATGCGGGCGGCCGGCTTCCATTCTGGACTGGCGAGATCGAGCAGCGCTTCGTCGACGTCGGTCCACGTTCCCGATACGAGCATGTTGTCGCGCAGCCGGCGCGTTTCCGCGTTGGCGTACTTCGCTTCCTGCCATTCGAGCGCGAGCCGGCTGATGCGCAGCACGGAAATGGGCGCGGCGGTCGGCAGCTTCGCGACCAGTTGCTTCGGCGAGAACATGCCGACGGCCGTCGCGCGGTCTTCGCGGCTGACGCGTTGCGGCTCGCTGTCGTCGGTTCCGATCGACAGATCGTCGTACGTGAGTTTTGCTTCGTTCAGGCGCTGCGGCGCATTGCGCAGATGATAGGCGACGCGTCGCAACGTGAGCTGATCCGCCGCGCTCTGACCGTGCCACACGACGATCTGTCCGTCGCCGCGCGCGAGGCGGGTGAAGAGCGCCTGTTGCTGTTCGAGTTCGTCTTCGAAGTCGATGCCGCTCGTTATGATCTGACGCCAGAACGTGGCGCGCGCGAGCACGGATTCGTCGATGTCCCTAAGCGGACCGACGGCGAGATCGTCGCGCAGCGCAATGACGCGCTCATCGCGTTCCGCGCGCAGCAGGGCTTCGGTGAGCGATTGGGCCGCGCTATCGCCATTCGTGACATGAATCGTGTTCATCGGTGTCGGCTGCCGGAAAGACGAAAGGACCGCTCGGGTGAGCGATCCTAGTTTACGCGAATCGAATGCCGG
>NZ_JFHD01000025.1 GCF_000698575.1 Caballeronia zhejiangensis | reverse complement strand
CAACCGTGAATCCGGATAACCCGCGCTGTGACTTGCCTCGCGCCCCATCGGCGCATCCTTCTATCCGCCAGCTGTTTACCCTCGCCCGCAAAAATACTGTATAAATATACAGTAAACCGGAGGCCACCGAGCGCTTGCGCCATGAGCAGGCCCCTGTATTCGCGTCGGACGGGGAAAACTCATGGGTGCAGCACTTTCATTGCTCGACATCGGGCTGACATCGCATCTGCAGCGTCAGGTCTGGCAGGGCAGTCCGGTCAACGATCCCGATTCGAACATCATCTCGAGCGGCTTTCGAGCGCTCGACTTGGCCTTGCCCGGCGCAGGCTGGATGCCCGGCTCAGTCACCGAGTTGCTGATCGAAGAGAGTGGCGTAGGCGAAATCAGACTGCTCGCGCACTCGATCCGCGAACTGACAGCAAGCAAAGGCCGCTCCGTCATCTTCGTCGCGCCACCGTGGAAGCCCAATCTGGCCGCGCTTCGGACGATGAACATCGCGGTGAACAAGCTGGTCTGGGTCAAAGCGGCCGAGGATCAGGTGCTCTGGGCCGCGGAGCAGTCGTTGAAGCAGGAAGGCATCGGCGCAGTGCTGATCTGGCTACCACAAGTCGATGCCAAAGCCTTGCGAAGACTGCAGGTGGCGGCTCAGGAAGCGCAGTCGCTGGCATTTCTGTTCCGCCCGCTCAAAGCGGCGAAGCAATCCTCCGCTGCGCCGCTGCGCATGGTCTGCAAGCCGATACTTCCCGCCAACGCGCAGACGATGAACCGTCGCGAATGGATGCAGGCCGTCATGCTCGAAATCGACATCATCAAGCGGCGCGGCCCATTGCTCGGCAAGCCCTTGCAGTTGAACTTGCCGCTGCAGATGCCTGCGCTGCCCGAACATATTCGTCGGGCGCATCAGGCAAGGAAAGCACGAGAGGTCAAACATGTTGTGGATAGCGGTGACATTGCCGCTTTTATCGCTCGAAGCCGTCAGGCCGCCTTCGATGCCCTCAGCGCCGGCGAACTCGACATCGCCTGGAGCGAGCTCGACGGCGAATGACAATATCGATCAGTCATGCTTCGCGCTAGCCGATCACGCGCGCGTCCTGATGCCCGATCTCGTCGCGTTTCGGCTCGGCGTGCGGCCCGGCAGCACGCGCTCGCATGCGTTCGCGCTCGCGCCCCAACTGACGTTGCTTGCCGTCGACATTCGCGAGGAGCAGAACGCGCTCGAAGCCGTTGCGCTGGCGCTGCTCGCGTTCACGCCCAAAGTCGTGCTCGCGCATGCGAATACGGTACTGCTCGAAGTCGGCGCCAGCATGCGGCTCTTCGGCGGATTGCGCGCGTTGCTGTCCAGCGTGACATCGACGGTTAAAGGATGTGGCTTCACGTCCCGCATGGGCTGCGCGCCGACAGCGTGGGGCGCGTGGCTGCTGGCGCACGCGCGCACGCGCCGGGTCGCGCGGCGCGTACGCATCGTGAAAGAGACGACGCTCGTGCACGTACTCGATGAGTTGCCCGTATCGCTCATCCCATCGGCGCATTCGCACGGCAACGTGTTCGAGCAGATCGGTTGCGCGACGCTCGCCGATTTGCGTCGTCTGCCGCGCAAGGGCGTCGCGCGCCGCTTCGGGCAAGGCGTTCTGCAATGGCTCGCGCAAGCGTACGGACAGGCGCCCGACCCGCGCGAGGCATTTTGTGCGCCGGCGTCGTTCGAAGCGCGGCTCGAATTGCAGGCGCGCGTGGAAAGCGCCGAGGCGCTGCTGTTCGCCGCGCGCCGGCTCGTGCTGCAACTCGCCGGCTGGCTCTCTGCGCATCATGCGGCGGTCAGCGAATTTTCGCTCTTGCTCGAACACGAACTGGCCGCCCGTCACACGCCGAAAACGTCGACATTCAAGGTGGCGTGGGCCGTGCCGACGCGCGACGCCGACCACATCCTGTGGCTCTTGCGCGAGAAGCTGAATCAGACGACGCTCGCCGCGCCCGTCATCGAGATGAAACTCCTGGCCGACAAGGTCAGCGAGCATGCGCCGCCGCCCGACACCTTGTTTCCGATGCCTGGTTCCGACAGCGAATCGATGGCGCAACTGCTCGAACGCCTGAGCGCGCGGCTGGGCGCGGAGAACGTGGTGCAACTGGTCGCGCGCGACGATCATCGGCCCGAGGCGGCGATGACCGTCGAACCTTATAAGCCCGCAAGCGAAACGAAACCCAAGCGCGGAAAAAAGTCGCCGAAGACGCAAACGTCAAGGGCAGAAGCAGAACCCGAAGTGCAAACGGAGTCAGACGAACCGCTCGAACTTCCCGATCTCGCCGTGCCTCAGCAGCCGCGTCCGTCGTGGATACTCGAAACGCCGCAAAAGCTGATGCTGCGCAACGAGCGGCCGTTCTATCGGCGTCCGTTGAAGCTGATCAGCCGGACCGAGCGTATCGAGGCGGGATGGTGGGACGGCAACGGCGTCCAGCGCGATTACTACGTCGCCGCCGACGATCGCGGGCGCATGTTCTGGCTCTATCGCGAACGTCTTACGGGCGACTGGTTCCTGCACGGTTTTTTCGGATGATACGCGATGGATGATCTGAACGACATCATCGGTCTGGATGGAGACAACGCGTTTCCCGGCTCGATGTCGGCGTCGGCGTTGTTGCCCGGTTATGCCGAACTGCATTGCCTGAGTAACTTTTCGTTTCTGCGCGGCGCATCGCATCCGCAGGAACTGGCGGCGGCCGCGCTCGAACACGGCTACACCGCGCTCGCGATTACGGATGAATGCTCGCTCGCGGGCGTCGTGCGCGCGCATGCCGCGATCAAGGACATCGAGGCGAAGGCGCAAGCCGACGCCGAAGCCGCGCGGCTTGCCGGCGAGCCGCCGCCCAAGAGCCAGGATCTGAAGCTGATCATCGGCAGCGAACTGCATCTCACGGACGCCGATGGCGAGCCGTTCTGCACGCTTATCGCGCTCGCGACGAATCGGGCGGGCTACGGCAACCTGTCCGAGCTGATTTCGCACGCGCGCGCGCGTTCGCCGAAGGGCAGCTATCGGATCGGTCCGGAAGACTTCACCGATCCCGCCGCTTCATCCGATACATCGGACTTGCGCGGCGATATCGCGCATCTGAAGCACTTGCCCGATTGCCTGCTGATTCTCGTGCCGCAGCGCGCAGCGACGCTCGCCGATACGCTCGATCGCGCGCACTGGCTGGCCGGTTTCGCCGCGGGCCGCGCGTGGCTCGCGCTGGAGCTCTGGCAGGACGGCAGCGACGACGAGCGTCTCGCTTCGTGCCGCGTGATCGCGCAGGCGAGCGGATTGCCGCTCATCGCGGCAAGCGGTGCGCTGATGCACGCGCGCTCGCGCAAGCCCTTGCAGGACACGCTCACCGCGATTCGCCTGAACCGGCCGCTCGCCGAATGCGGCTATGCGCTCGAAGCGAACGCGGAGCGGCATCTGCGCACGCGGTTGCGCATCGGCGCGCTTTATCCGAAAGAGGCGATCCGGGAAACGTTGAAGGTGGCCGCGCGCTGCACCTTCTCGCTCGACGAACTCAAGTACGAATATCCCGAGGAACTGGTGCCGCCCGGCGAGACGCCCGCGAGCTATCTGCGCAAGCGGGTGATGGCGGGCGCGCTGCAGCGCTGGCCGAACGGCATGGACGCCGAGACGATCGGTCTCATCGACAAGGAACTGGCGCTCGTCGCGAAGCTGGAATACGAGAAGTACTTCCTGACGGTCTACGACATCGTCGCGTTCGCGCGCAGCAAAGGGATTTTGTGTCAGGGACGCGGCTCGGCGGCGAATTCGATCATTTGTTATTGCCTCTTCATCACCGAGCTCGATCCGGTGCGGATGGGTCTCCTGATCGAGCGCTTCATCTCGCAAGCGCGCAACGAGCCCCCCGACATCGATGTCGATTTCGAGCATCAGCGGCGCGAGGAAGTCATCCAGTACATCTATCAGAAGTACGGGCGGCATCGCGCGTCGCTGGCGGCGTCGCTCATCACGTATCACACGCGCAGCGCGCTGAAGGATGTCGGCAAGGCGCTCGGGCTCGATGCATCGCTGATCGAGCGCATCGGCAAATCGCAGCAATGGTGGGACGGGCCGTCGGCGGTGGCGGGTTATCTCCGGGAAGCCGGCTTCAGCGACGATTCGCACGTCACGACGCATCTGATCCGGCTCACGCGCGAGTTGCGCGGCTTTCCGCGGCATTTGTCGCAGCATGTCGGTGGCTTCGTGATCGCGCGGGAACGTCTGTCGCGGCTCGTGCCGATCGAAAACGCCGCGATGAAGGACCGCTGCGTGATTCAATGGGACAAGGACGACATCGATCAGCTGAAGCTCCTGAAAGTCGACGTGCTCGCGCTCGGCATGCTTTCGGCGATCCGGCGCGCGCTCGAATTCGTCGCGCTGCGGCGCGGCGTGCCGGGCTTCGGGCTGTCGCATATTCGTCGCGAGGACAAGGCCGTCTACGAAATGTGCTGCCGCGCGGACACCATCGGCGTGTTTCAGATCGAATCGCGTGCGCAGCAGAGCATGCTGCCGCGCTTGCGGCCTCAGAAGTATTACGACCTCGTCATCGAAGTGGCGATCGTGCGGCCCGGCCCGATCCAGGGCGGCATGGTGCATCCGTATTTGCGCCGCAAGCAGGGCCTGGAAGAGGAGGATTATCCGAAAGAGGAACTGCGGCCGGTGCTCGGCCGCACGCTCGGCGTGCCGATCTTTCAGGAGCAGGTGATGAAGCTCGCGATGGTCGCGGCGGGCTACACGGCGGAACAGGCCGATCAGTTGCGCCGCGCGATGGCCGCGTGGCGCCGCGGCAGTCATCTGGAAAAGTATCAAGCCGATCTCATGCAGAAGATGCTCGCGCGCGGCTACGAGCACGATTTCGCCGCGCGCGTGTGCAAGCAGATCGAGGGTTTCGGCGAATACGGCTTTCCTGAGAGTCACTCGGCGAGCTTCGCGCTGCTCGTCTATTTCAGCGCGTGGATCAAGCGTTACGAGCCCGCGGCGTTTCTGGCCGGCCTGCTGAACAGCCAGCCGCTCGGCTTTTATTCGCCGTCGCAACTCGTGCAGGACGCGCGGCGTCACGGCGTGCCGGTGTTCGCGCCCGATGTTTCGCTGAGTGATTGGGAGTCGGTGCTGGAAGCGCGCGCCGGCGATGGCGAGCGCATCGGGTTCGATGCCGGCAAGGAGCGGCGGCGTCAACAGTTTTACGGTGCGGCAGAGTCGGATCGCGTGTTCCGGAAGACCGTGCAGCGAGCGGCGCGCAGGCTCAGAAAGCGCGTCGAGCTGGATGGACGGCAATACGGCGCGAAAGGGCCAGGCGTGCGGATCGGCCTGCAACTGATCAAAGGTCTGCCGCAAGCGGCGGCCGAGCGGATCATGGCCGCGCGCGCAGAAGCGCCGTTCATCGATGTCGACGATCTCACGCGCCGTGCCGCGTTGTCGCGCCGCGAACTCGAAGCGCTCGCGGCGGGCAATGCGCTCGCGAGCATTGCAGGACACCGGCGTCAGGCGTGGTGGGCGGTCACCGCACAGCAGCGCGCGCCGGAATTGCTGCGCGACGCGCCGATGAGCGAGGCGCCGCTGCTGCTGCCGGAAGCATCGGAAGGTCGCGAAATCGTCGACGATTACGCGAGTCTCGGGCTCACGCTCAATCGGCATCCGCTCGCGCTTTTGCGCGCGAAGCTCGCGCGTATGCGCTTCAAGACCGCGGCCGAACTCGCGGATATCAGAAACGGGCGCTTCGTGCGGGCGTGCGGCATCGTGACGGTGCGGCAGCGGCCGGGCACGGCCAACGGCACGATTTTCGTATCGATCGAGGACGAAACGGGCGCAATCAACGTGATCGTCTGGCCGGGGCTCGTCGAGAAACAGCGCAAGGTGCTGCTAGGCGCGTCGCTGCTCGGCGTGCACGGCGTCTGGCAAATGGAAGGCGAGGTGCGCCATCTGGTGGCGCAGCGGCTCGAAGACCATAGTGCTTTGCTCGGCCGCCTGGCCGCGCCGAGCCGCGATTTTCACTGAGATGAGACGTCCGGATACTTCGCGAGCAGTCTGCCGATCGCGATGTCGAACGGCGTGCGCCGGCCGATGCCCAGCGCTTCCAGCCGGCCGGAATCGAGATGACAGTCGCGCGGGCGCGGCGTCGCGTCCGCGGGCGTGCGCTGCGCAACGAGCTTCGCGTCCACTTTCAGTGCTCGCGCGATGCGTTCGGCGATATCGAACTTCGTCATCGGCTCGTCGCCGGACCATTGCGCGATCCCGGAGATCGTCGCGCCTTTCGCGTGATGTTCGAGCATGCCGCGAATCACCACGGCGACATCGGGCGTGTATGTCGGATAACGCGTCGCCCAGGCGTCCATCGAGGCGGGCGCGCCGGCCGCCTCGGACGATTTCACGATCGCGGGCGTGAGGCTCGTCACCGCAGATTCGCTCCAGTCGGTGAACGGCCCGTAAAGCAGCGGCAGACGCAGCACGCAGGACATCGGATCGCTCGCGAGCAGCGCGCGTTCGCCGTCGAGCTTGCTCTGGCCGTAGGCGTTGAGCGGCGCGGGCGCGTCGTCGGGCAAATAGGGCGGCGACGCGCCGTCGAAGACGTAGTCGGTCGAAATCGACAATACCCATGTGCCGAGCGCGCGCGCTTCGGTGGCGATCACGCTCAACGCCTCGACATTCAACGCGCGCGCGAGCGCCGGATCGTTTTCGCAGATGTCCGGACGCCGCTCCGCTGCCGCGACCACGATCGCATCCGGCGCGAGATCGCGCACGAACGCGCGTACCGCGTCATGGTCGAGCAGGTCGAGCTTCACGCTCGCGGCGTCGGCGCGCCGGTGAGCCGTATGCACGACGCGCCACGTCTGCGTGCTGGCCGCGCTCGCCAGTTCCGTGGCAACCGCCCGGCCCAGCAACCCCGACGCCCCGATCAGCGCGACGGTAAAGCGCTCGTTTTGCCTCATGCCGAAGCGACGCCGACGACCGTATAGCCGGCCTCGTCGATGGCTTCCTTGAGCGCATCGTTCGATTTTGCGGATTCGACGGCGACCTTGCCTCGCTCCAGATCGACGCGAACTTGCGCTTGCGGATCGATTTCCTGAATCGAGCGCGTCACAGCGGCGACGCAGTGCTGGCAACTCATGCCCTGAACTTCGAATTCGGTCATTGCTGTTTCCCCTTGAAAAAGTCCGGATCAACGACATCGTATACCTTGCCATCATGGGAAGGTGTAGAGTCGGAATGACATTTTTCAGGAGCAGACGATGAATATCGGCGAAGCGGCCCGCGCCTCGGGCGTGACCGCGAAAATGATCCGCTACTACGAGAGCGTCGGATTGCTCAATCCGGTCGGACGGACGTCATCGGGATATCGCGTGTATGGCGATCACGAGGTCCACGCGCTGCGTTTCGTGCGGCAGGCACGCCGGCTCGGTTTTCTCGTCGACGATATCCGCAAGCTGCTCGCCTTGTGGCAGGACCGGTCGCGGGCGAGCGCGGAGGTGAAGTCGATTGCGCTGGAACACGTTGCGGAACTTGACCGGCGGATCGCCGAATTAACCGAGATGCGCGACACGCTGTCGCATCTGGCTAATCATTGTCACGGCGACGCGCGGCCGGATTGCCCGATCTTGGACAAGCTGGCGCAGTAATGCCCTAAATGGGTGCATGTGCAACGACCAGATTGTTGACAAAGAGCGAATTGATACGAGAAATCAGTGGTTTAAGCAAGAATGCGGCCTGCACCATTCCGAATCCGAATGCACACTATTCAAGCATTTCACTACCCCGGCACGGACGTTCTCCCCTATAATCCGGGTATTCCCTAACGCGGGTAATCCCTGACCCGAACCGCCAGGGATCTTTCGAAGACCTTGGAGAACACCATGTTTGCATTCCTCATCGAAAAACTGAGCATCTGGTTTGAAGCCGCCGAGCAGCGCCGCCGCGAAGCCTATCTTGCGCAATCGACGGACATCGTCCAGCTTGAACAGCGCATCCGCTCGCTGGAAACGAACGGCTACAACGCTTAAGCGTTTCGTTCCTGGCGTCGAACACGCCCGATGTGAAAGCAAAAGCCCCGCAATTGCTGGGCTTTTGCTTTTTGCTCGTCACGTGAGCGGAGCGTTTTACTGCTTGTGCGGATGCTGCTCCAGCCACTGTTTCATGAATGCGATTTCCTTGTTCTGCGCGGCGATGATGTCCTTCGCCAGCTTGCGCAGCTTGGCGTCCTTGCCGTACTTCAGTTCGACCTTCGCCATTTCCACCGCGCCCTGATGATGCGGAATCATGTGCGCGACGAAATCCCGGTCGGCGTCCCCCGTGTACTCGATGCTCGACATGCCCGACATCATTTTCTGATCGGCGGCCTGGAACGCGGCGGTGGACGAGACGTCCGTCGGCTTCGGCTCGTGCTGTTCCATATTCATGCCTGGCATTGCATCGCTCGCCGGCGCGGCGGTCTGGGCATTCACGCTTGCGCTGCAGAGGATGGTGAAGATGGCAAGTGCGATTCTTGTTGATTTCATCGTATCTCCTGTGGAAGGGGCGGTTGCAAGGCTGCTTATGTGTCGAACCACCTAGCCTAAAGCTTGCCACCGGGGTAAGGTAAAGCGGTTTCGTCTACACAAAAGAGCGCGCGATGCCAGGCCATATCAATGACACGACGAATATCGGGTTCCGCCATCGAATCACGAAAGTCACGCAGGTTTGCATCGCGCTCGCCGCAGTCTTGCCCGGCTCGCAACCGGCGCTCGCCAAGCCGGGCGGCGAACCGCTCGTACTCGATACGCAAACCGGTATCCACAGCGGCGTGAGCGGCACGGTGCTCCAGAGCGGCCCGCTCGGCGGCCCGGGCATGGTGCCGATGGCGACATTGCCCGGCATCCCGCAGGAGGCTCAACCGCCCATCGTCGTTTCACCATACGTCGAATATTCAAGCGGACAGAACACGGTGCCCGTTCAGCCTGGCGGCGGCGTGCGCCCCAGAACTCCGCGCGCGCCTCATCCCTGACCCCGAAACCGTGCTCAGTCGGCGCGATGTTCAAGCTTGAACGAAGCGTTGCCGTCCTCGCCGAGCGCGTCGACGAGGTAGGGCAGTGATTCCTTCAGTTCCTTCGCCAGCGTGTAGGGCGGGTTGATTACGAACATGCCGCTGCCGAACAACCCGAAGCCGTCCGTCGGCGGTTTCCTCACCGCGAGGGCCGCATGCAGCCAGCCGTTCGGCTGGATGGCCTTCAGCTGATCGGCGAAACGCTGCGACTCCTGGCGCGTGACGATGGGGTACCAGACCGCATACGTTCCGGTCGAGAAGCGCTTGATACTTTCTTCGAGGCACGTAATCGTGCGGGCGTAGTCGCGCTTGTCCTCGTACGACGGATCGATCAGCACGAGCGCACGCCTCGGCGGCGGCGGAAGAATCGCCTTAATGCCGTCGAAGCCGTCGCCTTCGTAGATCATCGCGCGCCGGCCGGCATCGCGGAAATTGTGGCGCAGCACGTCGATTTCCGTGCTGTGCAACTCGAAAAGCCGCATGCGATCCTGCTCGCGCATCGTGCGCCAGGCCAGATAGGGCGAGCCGGGATAGAAACGCAGACCGCCATCGGGATTCAATGCCTTCACTTCGTCGACATAGTCGGCGAGCAGCGCCGGCAGGTCGCCGCGATCCCAAAGCTTGCCGATGCCCGTCTCGAACTCGGCGTTCTTCGTCGCGAAGCCTTCGGTGAGCGAATACACTCCGGCGCCGGCGTGCGTGTCGACATACCAATACGATTTGTCCTTCTGGCCGAGATAGCGAAGCATCTGAATGACGATCGCGTGTTTCAGCACATCGGCGTGGTTGCCCGCATGAAAGGCGTGACGGTAACTGAGCATGACAGGAGGCCCGCGTCGGGCGCGAGAAGCAAAATGAAAAGGTGCGGCGGAAGGGCGCCTATTCTAGCCGACCCCGTGCGCTGCATGACTCACGACGCCCAGCGCGTGCTGCGGCGCATTGCGTCCTTCATGCACAATAACCGCTCCCGGACTTTCATGAACAGTCGGCCGAACGGCCTAAGCGTTCTGAGTTTCGCCCGACTTTTCCTATGCCGAACGGCCAGCTTGATAGCCGTGCCGACGGATGTTGTCATACACCCGATGTCTTCCCACTGGATAGGAGGTTCGCATGTCATCAAACGGTAAGCTCGACGGCAAGGCCGCGATCGTGACGGGCGCGGCGAGCGGTATCGGCAAGGCTATCGCGTTCACGCTCGCCGGCGCGGGCGCGGCGGTCGCCATCGCCGATCTGAATCAGGCGGGCGCGGACGCGGTCGCCGAAGAGATCCGCGGCAAGGGCGGCAAGGCTATCGGCATCGCGATGGACGTGACGAACGAAGACGCCGTCAATCAGGGCATCGATCGCGTCGCTGCGGAACTGGGCTCTGTGGACATCCTCGTGTCGAACGCGGGCATTCAGATCGTCAATCCCATCGAAAACTACGCGTACGCCGACTGGAAGAAGATGATGGCGATCCACGTCGACGGCGCGTTTCTCACCACCAAAGCCGCGCTCAAGCATATGTACAAGGACGATCGCGGCGGGGTAGTGATCTATATGGGTTCGGTGCATTCGCACGAGGCGTCGCCGCTGAAGTCCGCCTATGTGACCGCGAAACACGGACTGCTCGGCCTCGCGCGCGTGCTGGCGAAGGAAGGCGCGAAGCACAACGTGCGCTCGCACGTCGTCTGTCCGGGCTTCGTGCGTACGCCGCTCGTCGACAAGCAAATTCCCGAGCAGGCCAAGGAGTTGAAAATCAGCGAGGAAGAAGTCGTCAGGCGCGTGATGCTCGGTGGTACGGTCGATGGCGTATTCACGACCGTCGAGGACGTCGCTCAGACCGTGCTCTTCCTTTCCGCGTTCGAAACGGCGGCGCTGACGGGGCAATCGTTCGTCGTGAGTCACGGCTGGTTCATGCAATAAGGAGAACGCGCGGGATGTCGGAAATCGAGAACGAAGAAGTCATAGGACGGGAAGGCGCGCGGACTCGGGCGTCCGCCGGGCAGCAAACCCGCGTGCACCTGCCGCCCTACGAGACGATCGCGCTCATGCTCCAGGGCGGGGGCGCGCTCGGCGCCTATCAGGCGGGCGTCTATCAAGGGTTGCACGAGGCGGACATCCATCCGAACTGGATCGCCGGCATCTCGATCGGCGCGCTTAACACGGCGATCATCGCGGGCAACGCGCCCGAGCATCGCGTGACGCGTCTGCTTGAATTCTGGGAGACGATCTGCCGGCCCGCGTTCGGTTTCCCGTTGCCCGCGTTCCTCGAGCGCGCGCTATTCGATTCCGCCGACGAAATTCGCAAGGCGTTCACCGCGATGCAGGCTTTCGGTGCGATCGTCGAAGGGCAGAAGGGATTTTTCATCCCGCGCTTTCCGCCGCCGTCGCCGATCGCGTCGAGCTCGCCGCAGACCGCGAGCTATTACGACACCACGCCGCTCAAGGCCACGCTCGAGCGGCTTTGCGATTTCGACCGCATCAATTCCGGCGAAACGCGCGTGTCGGTAGGCGCGGTGAACGTCGCGACCGGCAACTTCGCGTATTTCGACAACACGCAGATCCGCTTGCGCGCCGAGCATTTCATTGCCTCGGGCGCCTTGCCGCCGGGCTTCGCCGCAGTCGAGATCGACGGCCAGTTCTATTGGGACGGCGGTCTCATGTCGAACACGCCGCTCTACGAAATCGCGCAGGCGACGCCGCGCCGCGACACGCTCGCCTTCCAGGTCGATCTGTGGAGCGCGCGCGGGCCGGTGCCCGACAGCATCGTCGACGTGATGGGGCGCGTGAAGGACGTGCAGTATTCGAGCCGCACGCGTCTCGTCACGGATCAGATGCAGCGCGCGCAGCGCTACCGTAACGTGTTGCAGCACGTTCTCGATCTCGTGCCCGAAGACGTCCGCGAGGGCGACGAATGGTGCAGGCTCGCCGCCGAACTGGCATGTTCGAAGCGTTACAACATCATCCACCTGATATACCGGCAAAAAGAGTACGAGGGGCATTTCAAGGACTACCAGTTCGGCTTTTCGACAATGCGCGAACACTGGGAAAGCGGTCTCTCCGATATGCGCCGCACGCTTGCGCATCGCGACTGGCTCGACATGCCCAACGGCGAGTCGCGCTTCATCACGCATGACATCCATCGGGACGAGCGATGAAAGCGTTGCGCAAGATGGAATGAGCCGTGTGGGCGAGAATTTGTGCCCCTTTGTATAATTCGGGACGCATTCCGGTGCTGTTTCTATCGACGCCGGACATCACGACTTTTCCCCGCTTTAGATGAACTCGATCGCGGTCTGCTTCGTCTGTCTCGGCAATATCTGCCGCTCGCCCAGCGCGGAAGCGGTGATGCGCGACCTCGTCGAGCGCGCGAAACTGGCTGAGCGCATCGTGATCGATTCGGCGGGCACCGGCGACTGGCACATCGGCGAGCCACCGGACGAACGCGCGCAAAAGGCAGCGAAGAAGCGCGGCTACGATCTGTCGAAGTTGCGCGGCCGTCAGGTCGCCGCGGCCGATTTCGCGCGCTTCGATCTGTTCATCGTCATGGACGACGCCAACGCCGCCGCCTTGGCGGAAGTCTGCCCGTCCGAGCACCGCGACAAGATTCGCCTGCTGATGGAGTTCGCGACGCGCGACGACAGCCGCGTGGTGGTCGATCCCTATTTCGGTGGCGAAGAGGGCTTCGAAAAAGTGCTCGACCAATGCGAGGACGCATGTGAAGGCTTGCTGAAAGCCTTACGCGCTCAGTTGACTGCCTGAGCGGCGGCGCGGCCGCGCGATCCGAAAAAAACGCGTTAAAAGACTACTTATCTCGCCCCGGATACTTGACTAAAAACGTGGGCTATTTATACTTGACGAAAACCATCGAGTATTAGCGTTAGCCCCCAATTATGAGACTCACCACGAAAGGCCGTTTCGCCGTCACGGCGATGATCGACCTGGCGCTGCGCCAGGAGCAGGGCCCGGTGACGCTGGCAGGCATCAGTCAGCGCCAGCGCATCTCGCTTTCCTACCTCGAACAGCTCTTCGGCAAGCTGCGGCGGCATGAGATCGTCGAATCGGTTCGCGGACCGGGCGGCGGCTACAACCTCGCGCGCCGCGCGGAGAACGTCACGGTTGCCGACATCATCATCGCGGTCGACGAGCCGATCGACGCCACGCAGTGCGGCGGCAAGGGCACGTGCGAAGGCACGAAGCAGCACGACGGCCACTGCATGACGCACGAGCTCTGGGCGACACTGAACCAGAAGATGGTCGAGTATCTCGATTCCGTCTCGTTGAAGGATCTGGTCGACCAGCAGCGTGCGCGCGAAGGTTCGTCGGCGGTGCTGCGCGACCGGCGCGCGGAATCGGCTGGCGTCGAGGCCGCGCGTGTCGTGCCCAAGGGGCCGAATTCCATTTTCAATCTGGCCGGATGACATAACCGCCGCGCCGGCGCGAGCCGCGCGCGCAGACGAAAGCGTCCCAGCCAAGAGCTTTGACCGATTTTCCCGGAGCGACTGATGAACAACGATATTCCCCACCTGCCCATTTACATGGACTACAGCGCGACGACCCCCGTCGATCCGCGCGTGGTGGACAAGATGATTCCGTATCTTCGCGAGCAGTTCGGCAATCCGGCCTCGCGCAGCCACCAGTACGGCTGGGATGCGGAGCGTGCGGTCGAGGAAGCGCGCGAGAACGTCGCGGCGCTCGTGAATTGCGATCCGCGCGAGATCATCTGGACGTCGGGTGCGACGGAATCGGACAACCTCGCCATCAAGGGCGCGGCGCACTTCTACAAGAGCAAGGGCAAGCACATCATCACCGTGAAGACCGAGCACAAGGCCGTGCTCGACACCACGCGTGAGCTGGAGCGCGAAGGCTACGAAGTCACGTATCTCGACGTGAAGGACGACGGTCTCATCGATCTGGAAAAGTTCAAGGCGGCGATCCGTCCGGACACGATCCTCGTCTCCGTGATGAGCGTGAACAACGAAATCGGCGTGATTCAGGACATCGAGGCGATCGGCGAGATCACGCGCGAGAAGGGCATCATTTTCCACGTCGATGCGGCGCAAGCCACCGGCAAGATCGAAATCGATCTGCAAAAGCTGAAGGTCGATCTGATGTCGTTTTCGGCTCACAAGACGTACGGTCCGAAGGGCATCGGCGCGCTGTACGTGCGTCGCAAGCCGCGCGTGCGCATCGAAGCGCAGATGCACGGCGGCGGTCACGAGCGCGGCATGCGTTCGGGCACGCTCGCGACGCATCAGATCGTCGGCATGGGCGAAGCGTTCCGCATCGCGCGTGAGGAAATGGCGACGGAGAACGAGCGCATCCGCATGCTGCGCGACCGTCTGCTGAAGGGGCTGCAGGACATCGAAGAGGTGTACGTCAACGGCGACATGGAACGCCGCGTGCCGCACAACCTCAACATCAGCTTCAACTTCGTCGAAGGCGAATCGCTGATCATGGCGGTGAAGGACGTCGCGGTGTCGTCGGGTTCGGCGTGCACGTCGGCGTCGCTCGAGCCCTCTTATGTGCTGCGCGCGCTCGGCCGTAACGACGAACTCGCGCACAGCTCGATCCGCTTCACGGTCGGCCGCTTCACCACCGAGCAGGACGTCGACTATGTGATCAACCTGCTGAAGAACAAGATCGCGAAACTGCGCGATCTGTCGCCGCTCTGGGAAATGCACAAGGACGGCATCGACATCTCGACCATCCAGTGGGCTGCGCACTAAGCGACCACTGAGCGCCACGCGACACCGAATATTAGGAGAGTTTGAATCATGGCTTATAGCGACAAGGTTCTGGACCACTACGAAAACCCGCGTAACGTCGGCTCGTTTTCGAAGGACGACGACACCGTCGGCACCGGCATGGTCGGCGCGCCGGCGTGCGGCGACGTGATGAAGCTGCAGATCCGCGTGGGCGCGGATGGCGTGATCGAGGACGCGAAGTTCAAGACCTACGGCTGCGGCTCGGCGATCGCATCGAGCTCGCTCGTCACCGAATGGGTGAAGGGCAAGACGCTGGATCAGGCGCTCACCATCAAGAACACGCAGATCGCCGAAGAACTGGCGCTGCCGCCGGTGAAGATCCACTGCTCGATCCTCGCGGAAGACGCGATCAAGGCGGCGGTTGCGGACTACAAGCAGCGTCATGGCGTCGCGGCGCCGGAAGCGGCAGCGGCGGAATCGAAGCAGGCAGCGGCGTAATTGTGACGACGGGCGTCCGGGGCGGCGCCCCGAAGAGAGAAGCGAAGACTATGGCAATCACGTTGACGGATAAAGCGGCACAACACGTACAGAAGTATCTGACGCGGCGCGGCAAGGGCGTCGGCTTGCGGCTGGGCGTGCGGACGACGGGCTGTTCGGGCCTCGCGTACAAGCTCGAGTATGTCGACGAGCTCGCACCGGAAGACACCGTGTTCGAGTCGTCGGGCGTGAAGATCGTGATCGATCCGAAGAGTCTTCCGTATCTCGACGGCACCGAGCTGGACTTCGCCCGCGAAGGCCTGAACGAAGGCTTCAAGTTCAACAATCCGAACGCGAAGGACGAATGCGGCTGCGGCGAATCGTTCCGCGTCTGACGGGAATGACGCCGGCGGTATCGGCAAAAGAGGCGGCGCGTGCCGCCTTTTTCATTCGCGCACACTGAATTCACAGACATAGCATGGCCACGCTCACCGACAGTCACTTCGATCTCTTCGATCTGCCGCAGACCTTCGCCGTCGACCAGCAGAAGCTCGACGACGCTTATCGCACCGTGCAGGCGCAAGTGCATCCGGACCGTTTCGCCGCGGCCGGCGATGCGCAGAAGCGTCTCGCGATGCAGTGGGCCACGCACGCGAACGAGGCGTATCAGACGCTGCGCGATCCGCTGAAGCGCGCGCGCTATATGCTCGCGCAGCGCGGCATCGACGTCGGCGCGGAGAACAACACCGCGATGGAGCCGGCGTTCCTGATGCAGCAGATGGAATGGCGCGAAAATATCGAGGATGCGGCGAACGCGAAGAACATCGGTGCGCTCGAAGCGCTGCTCGACGAACTGCGCGACGAAGAGCGCATGCGCTTCACCAAGCTCGAGGCGCTGATCGACAGCAAGTCGGATCAGGCGGCGGGCGAGGCCGTGCGTCAGTTGATGTTCATCGAACGCGTGGCGCATGAAATCGGCGCGCAGATCGAACGGCTCGAACACTAAAGGCAAACGCGCCGCATACAACCCCATAAGACCAACGATGGCTTTACTGCAAATCTCAGAACCCGGCATGGCGCCGGCGCCGCATCAAAGGCGCGTGGCGGTCGGCATCGATCTCGGCACGACGAACTCGCTCGTCGCGGCCGTGCGCAGCAGCGTGCCCGAAGCGCTGCCCGACGAGGACGGCCACGTGCTGCTGCCGTCGGTCGTGCGCTATCTGGAGAAGGGCGGACGGCGCATCGGCCGCGCCGCGAAGGAAGAAGCGGTCATCGATCCGCGCAATACGATCGTCTCGGTCAAGCGTTTCATGGGCCGCGGCAAGAGCGAGGTCGAGGGCGCGGAGAACGCGCCGTACGATTTCATCGACGCGCCGGGCATGGTGCAGATTCGCACCGTCGACGGCGTGAAAAGCCCGGTCGAAGTATCGGCGGAAATTCTCGCGACGCTGCGTTATCGCGCGGAAGACACGCTCGGCGAGGATCTCGTCGGCGCGGTGATCACGGTGCCCGCCTATTTCGACGAAGCCCAGCGTCAGGCGACGAAGGACGCGGCGAAGCTCGCCGGCCTGAACGTGCTGCGCCTGCTCAACGAGCCGACCGCAGCCGCGATCGCTTACGGTCTCGATAACGGCGCGGAAGGCCTCTACGCCGTCTACGACCTCGGCGGCGGCACATTCGATCTGTCGATTCTCAAGCTCACGAAAGGCGTCTTCGAAGTGCTCGCGGCGGGCGGCGATTCCGCGCTCGGCGGCGACGATTTCGATCACGCGCTGTATCGGCACGTCTTGACGGCGGCGGGCGTGTCGGTCGATGCGCCGGAAGACGTGCGCCTGCTGCTCGATCTCGTTCGCAACGCGAAGGAAGCGCTGTCGTCGACGAACGAAACGCGCGTCCAGGCGACGCTCTCGACCGGCCAGCAGATCGATGTCGCCGTGACCGAAGCGGAGTTCGCCGCGCTGACCGAGGCGCTCGTCGCGCGCACGCTCACGCCGACGAAAAAGGCGCTGCGCGATGCGAAGGTCGCCGCGAAGGACATCAAGGGCGTCGTACTGGTTGGCGGCGCCACGCGCATGCCGGTGATCCGCCGCGCGGTCGAAACGTTCTTCGGCCAGCCGCCGCTCATCAATCTCGATCCAGATCAGGTCGTCGCGCTGGGCGCTGCGATTCAGGCCGATCTGCTCGCGGGCAACCGTCGCGGCGAAGGCGACGACTGGCTGCTGCTCGACGTGATTCCGCTGTCGCTCGGCGTCGAAACGATGGGCGGCCTCACCGAGAAAATCATCCCACGCAATTCGACGATCCCGACCGCGCGCGCACAGGATTTCACGACCTTCAAGGACGGCCAGACCGCGATGGCGATCCACGTCGTTCAGGGCGAGCGCGAACTCGTGTCCGATTGCCGGTCGCTCGCGCGCTTCGAGTTGCGCGGCATTCCGCCGATGGCGGCGGGCGCGGCGCGCATTCGTGTGACCTATCAGGTCGACGCGGACGGTCTCTTGTCCGTGTTCGCGCGCGAGCAGATGTCGGGCGTGGAGGCGTCGGTGGTCGTGAAGCCGTCGTACGGACTCGCCGACGACGAAGTCGCCCGCATGCTCGAAGAGAGCTTCAAGACCGCCGAGACGGACATGCGCGCGCGTGCGTTGCGCGAGGCGCAGGTGGAAGCGGAGCGTCTCATCGAAGCGACGCACGTTGCGCTCGAAACCGACGGCGAACTGCTCGACGACGATGAACGCGCGCAAATCGTCGCGCTCGTGACCGAACTGGCGGCGCTCGCGAACGGCGATTCGGTCGAGAAGATCGAAGATGCGACGAAGACGCTCGCCACCGGCACCGATGAATTCGCCGCGCGCCGCATGAACAAGAGCATCCGCCGCGCGCTCGCGGGCCGCAAGCTCGACGACGTCTAAATCATCCTATTCGAGAAATTACGAAACATGCCTCAAATCGTTGTGCTGCCTCACGTGGAGCTTTGCCCGGACGGCGCGGTGATCGACGCCGACATCGGCAAGAGCATCTGCGACAATCTGCTGGATCACGGCATCGAGATCGAGCACGCCTGCGAGAAATCGTGCGCGTGCACGACGTGCCACGTCATCATTCGCGAGGGCTTCAACGCGCTCGAGCCGTCCGAGGAAGACGAGGACGATCTGCTCGATAAAGCGTGGGGTCTCGAACCGACATCGCGGTTATCATGTCAGGCAATGGTGCCTGCCGACGAGGATCTGGTGGTCGAGATCCCGCGGTACTCCATCAATCACGCCAAAGAAAATCACTGACAGGAGGCTCGCCCATGAAGTGGACAGATACCCAGGAGATCGCGATGGCACTCACCGACGCGCATCAGGATGTCGATCCCCAATATGTGCGTTTCACTGACCTGCATCGCTGGATCACCGAACTCGACGGTTTCGACGACGATCCCGAAAAGTCCAACGAGAAGATTCTCGAGGCAATCCAGGCGGCCTGGATCGAGGACGCGGACTACTGACCGGTTCTAATTCGCCATGACGGCGGCTTCGTGAGAAGCCGCCGTTTTGTTTTGCGGGCATTCTTTTGCGCCGATGCTTCGCATTGCAGAAGTTCAGACCTTCGCGCCGCGCTCCGCGAGCTGTCGCTGCAACGTCGGCCACATCTTGGCGACGGCTTCCTCGCCCGCGAGAATCGATGCATTGCGCTGGCTGAAATCGCTGCTGCTCATCGCGTTGAGGTTGGGGCGAACGACCGCGTTCGCGTATTTGTCGAGCTCGTAGGCCTTGATGGTCTGGCCCATGATCGTGAAGGTCTGCATCAGCACGTCGAACGAGCTCGATGTCAGCCCGCTTTCCGGCCGCGCCGAAATATCGACGGCGATCACGAAATCCGCGCCCATCTTGTGCGCGAACGCCGCTGGCACCGGACTCACGAGCCCGCCGTCGACATACTCGCGATCGCCGATCTTCACCGGCTCGAAAATCGACGGCACGCTGCACGACGCCCGCACAGCGACGCCCGTGTTGCCGCGCTGAAAGAGAATCGGCTGGCCGCTCTTCAGATCCGTGGCGACGATGCCGAGCGGCTTCGCCATCTTTTCGATCGGACGGTTGTCGAGCGTCCTGTTCAGGTAGTTCTGCAGCGCGACGCCTTGCAGGATGCCGCGCGCGCGAAAGGGCATCGCCCAGTCGCTGATCGAGGCTTCGTCCATCGTGAGGGCGAGCTTGTTGATCGCGATGCCGCTCATCCCCGATGCGTACAGCGCCGCGATGACCGAGCCGGCGCTCGTGCCCGCGACGAGATCCACGCGCACGTTGCGCGCCTCGAGCGCCTTGATCACGCCGATATGCGCGAAGCCGCGCGCGGCGCCGCCGCCGAGCGCGAGCCCGATACGCATCGGTTGTTGCGGTTCTGCCTTCGGCGGCGCCGGCGGCGTGACGATCGCCGTTTCGCCTGAATTGCCGCCGCTCGTGGTAGTGCAGGCGGCGAGAACGGACGACGCGGCCGCGAGCGAAAACGCGCGGCGCGAAAGACGGGGTGACGATGAACTCAAAGTGTGCTCCAGCGGTGCGGCGGGTTCCGGCAGGCCCGTCGATGCGGGCGTTCGGGGAGATCTTGAAAAGCGCGCACATCATAAAACAAAAGGCGCGCGGACCGGCGCGAAGCGGGCGGCGAGTATAATTTCGTCTCATTTTGCGCGGCATTTCAGCGCCTGGCGCACTGCCATTCATCGAGTAAACAGCAATGACCACCCAAGTCCGCACACGCTTCGCTCCGAGTCCGACCGGCTTCATCCATCTCGGCAACATCCGCTCCGCGCTCTATCCGTGGGCGTTCGCGCGCAAGATGAAGGGCACTTTCGTGCTGCGCATCGAGGACACCGATCTCGAGCGCTCCACCGATGCGTCGGTCGATGCGATTCTCGAAGGCATGGCGTGGCTCGGGCTCGATTTCGACGAAGGCCCGTTCTATCAGATGCAGCGCATGGACCGTTATCGCGAGGTCATCGCGCAGATGATGGAAAAGGGGCTCGCGTATCACTGCTACATGTCGACGGAAGAGCTCGACGCGCTGCGCGAGCGTCAGCGCGCCGCGGGCGAGAAGCCGCGCTACGACGGTACGTGGCGCCCCGAGCCGGGCAAGGTGCTGCCGCCGGTTCCGGAAGGCGTGAAGCCTGTCGTGCGCTTTCGCAATCCGCTCTCGGGCACGGTCGCATGGGACGACGCGGTGAAAGGCCACATCGAAATTTCGAACGAGGAACTCGACGACCTCGTGATCGCGCGCCCCGACGGCACGCCGACGTATAACTTCTGCGTGGTCGTCGACGATCTCGACATGAAGATCACGCATGTGATTCGCGGCGACGATCACGTCAACAACACGCCGCGCCAGATCAACATTCTGCGCGCGCTCGGCGGCGAGGTGCCGGTGTACGCGCATCTGCCGACCGTGCTGAACGAGCAGGGCGAGAAGATGAGCAAGCGCCACGGCGCGATGAGCGTGACGGGCTATCGCGACAATGGCTATCTGCCGGAAGCGGTGGTCAACTATCTGGCGCGCCTCGGCTGGTCGCATGGCGATGCGGAGATTTTCTCGCGCGAGCAGTTCGTCGAATGGTTCGATCTCGAGCATCTCGGCAAGTCGCCCGCGCAGTACGACCACGACAAGCTGAACTGGCTCAACGCGCACTACATCAAGGAAGCGGACAACGCGCGTCTCGCCGAGCTGACGAAGCCGTTCCTGCTGCAGGCCGGTATCGATGCCGCGGCGATCGACGGCGGCGCGCCGCTCGATCAGGTGATCGGGCTCTTGAAGGACCGCGCATCGACGGTGAAGGAAATCGCCGATAACGCCGCCATGTTCTATCGTGAGCCGGTGATCGATGCGGACGCCTTCGCGCAGCACGTCACCGATGCGGTGCGTCCGGCTATCGCGGACCTGCGTGCGGCGCTCGCGAACATCGAGTGGACCAAGGAAGCGATCGCGGCCGCGCTCAAGGCGACGCTCGCCGCGCACAAGCTGAAAATGCCGCAACTCGCGATGCCGGTGCGCCTGCTGGTCGCGGGCACGACCCACACGCCGTCGATCGATGCCGTCCTGATGCTCTTCGGACGCGATGTCGTGTTGGCGCGTCTGGAAAAGGCGGCGGGTTGAGGTCCGCGCAATGGATCGCGGGGCGTGATCCATTGCGCGCATCGGCGTCTGTCGAGGCAAAAAGTTTCACTGAAGTCGTCAGAGGGTATTTACAACTTCGAAAAGGCCCTATACAATCTCGTTTCTGTTCTGCAAGGGGGTATAGCTCAGCTGGGAGAGCGCTTGCATGGCATGCAAGAGGTCAGCGGTTCGATCCCGCTTACCTCCACCAAGAACAGCAAAAAGCAGTTGAAGTAGTGCGAAGCTTGTTCTCCGGAAACGGAAGTCGCAAAAAATACTTCACAAGTAACACGAAGTTGTATAGAATTTCGGTCTTCGCTGATCGGCGGCAAGTAGATCAGCGGAGCAGTAGTAAAGACAGAATCACAAGTTTCTGTCCCCTTCGTCTAGAGGCCTAGGACATCACCCTTTCACGGTGAGTACAGGGGTTCGAATCCCCTAGGGGACGCCAGAACATCGGCGGCTGCTAGTAGAAAGCGCTGCAAGTTCACAGGTGACACTGTGAACGGATGAAAAGAAGTGGAGCGGTAGTTCAGTTGGTTAGAATACCGGCCTGTCACGCCGGGGGTCGCGGGTTCGAGCCCCGTCCGCTCCGCCAACACTTGCGAGCAGAAACACTCCGGCTAATGAGAGCCGGTTTTTTTTCGCCGCAGGGTGTGCAGAAGTTGAAGTCCCCTTCGTCTAGAGGCCTAGGACATCACCCTTTCACGGTGAGTACAGGGGTTCGAATCCCCTAGGGGACGCCAGAACATCGGCGGCTGCTAGTCAAAAGCGCTGCAAGTTCACAAGTGACACTGTGAACGATGAAAAGAAGTGGAGCGGTAGTTCAGTTGGTTAGAATACCGGCCTGTCACGCCGGGGGTCGCGGGTTCGAGCCCCGTCCGCTCCGCCAAGCTGTTTTAAGGAAATCCAGCCTTCGGGCTGGATTTTTTTTGCCCGCTTTCCGCCGCTCGCCATATCCGATTCCCTTTCGTACGCGTTCCCTGCGCATTCGACCGTGCTAATGGCCATTGCCAGCCCGCGCACACTGTCTTAGTGTTTAGGCACCTGTTTCTCGTGCCCGTGCGATGCTCGACCCGACCGAAGACCTCTCGCTCTATCAACTGCGCCAGGCGAACATGGCGGACTTCGCCTTCGCCGAAGCGCTCACGCACGACAACATGGTGGGCTACTATCGGCGTCACAATCTCGTGTGGCGCGGCGATCTTTTCCTTTCCAGCTGGCGCGAGTCCGAAAATTTCATCCTGCAGGCGGATGGCGTTCCCATTGGCGTCATGCGTGTCACCGAGGAAGACAATTCGCTGCATATTCGCGACGTGCAGATCGCGAAGGGCTATCGTGGACACGGCGCCGGGACCTTTCTGCTTAACACGGCGCATCGATGGGCGAGGGCGCGCGGGCTCGCCGAATGTCAGTTGCGCGTGTTCGTCGATAACCCCGCGGCGCGTCTTTACATTCGGCTCGGATACCGGCCGGCCGGACCGCGGCTCGCGCAGCTCGGCGCAATCCGGCACATGGTGCGGCGCGTCTGAAGAAAGCGCGCACACGCGCTAAGAGCCGTCGATGTCGCGCTCGTCGCGGCCATCGCGGGCGAAAAATGCGCGCGGGCTTTCGCCGAACGCACGGCGAAACATCGCGGAGAATGCGCTCTGGCTCTGATAGCCCAGTTCACGCGCAACTTGCGCGAGCGGACGGCCCTGGCTGAGCAGCGGAATGGCGCGCGCAAGAACGGCCTGCTGACGCCACTGGGAAAAACTCACGCCGAGTTCGCGTCTGAAAAGCCGCGCGATGGTGCGCGAACTCGCGCCGGCCTCCGATGACCACCGCTCCAGATCGGAATGCGACGGATCGGCGAGCACGGCGTTGCACAGGGCGCGCAGGCGCTTCTCGTTCGGCATCGGCACGGAGAGCGGCAGCGGCTGCGAGCGGATGATTTCATCGAGCGCGAGCGTGCCCAGCAGTCGCTCGCGCTGACGCGAGATCGGTTCTTCATCGAGCGCCGCGATGACTTCGCGCAAAAGCGGCGACACCTCGACGACGCGACACGCGCCGAGACCCGCCGGCACGACGCTCGCGTCGACGTAAAGCGTCCGCAGATAAGCGTCCTCGACGATCACGACCTCGTGCGTGACATTGGGCGGCACCCAGATCGCGCGCGAAGGCGGCACCATCCAAGTCGAATCCGCTGTCGCGACACGCAAGACCCCGCGCGACGTATAGGCGACCTGCGCCCACGGATGCGTATGCAGCGCGATCCGCACGCCGTAGGGAACGGGCCGCGAGCGCACGCGAATCGGATGATCGAGCGTCGGCGAATGCTCGACGGGAATGTCGAGATGCTCGACTTCTTCGCCCGACGAGTTCGATTCGACAAAGGTGGCCATGTTCGCTCGAGTTGATGGTTGCAGGCGGCCGGATTCATCGACCGCCACGCGCCGATGGTAGCCGAAAGCGCTCGCCCGGGCGCACCGCGAATATTGCCCGGCGCATAATGCCCGTCGTCACCTTTTGCGACAACAGGAGCGTTTTTCCCAATGCAATACGTTTTTGTCTACGGCACGCTGCGCGCGGGCGAGGCCAACGATATCAACCACGCAGCCGCGCGAAACGGCATCGCTACGCCCGAATGGATCGGTGCCGCCCACGTTCGGGGTCAGCTTTTCGACTTCGGCAACTATCCGGGCCTCGTGATCGATGAGAAGGGCGCGCCGATTCGCGGCGATGTCTACCGGATCGAGGACGCGCTCGTGCCCGTGCTCGACGAGATCGAACATGTGTATCCGGGCGTGGAAGGCTTATTCCGCTCGCATCGCCTGCATGTGGAGGTGGAAATCGAGGGGAGAAAGGATCGGGTCGATTGCCTGATCTATCCCGTCGGGGCTGCGTCCGCTGCTGGGCTGCCGTGCATCGAAGGCGGCGACTGGGTGACGCATCGCGCCGAACGCGCCTGAATGCGCGAAGCAGGGAAACTGATTTTGCTCGCGCCGCGGTGAGCCGATGCGTCGACTCACCGCGGCGTGAATGGCCCCGCGCCTTGCAGCGGGAACCGGCTTACTGGCTCGGGGCCGCCGGCTTGCTGTGCGATTTCTTGTGATGCATCGACTTGTGCGAAGAAGGCGTCTGCTCGGTCATCTTTTGGCTTTCCTGACGCGACTGCAGAGCCTGCGCGCGCGACTCGACATCAGCAATTTTGGCGGGATCGGTGCTCATGGTCACGCCTTGATCGCTCTGGGCATACGCGGCCGATGCGACCGCGCTGAGGGACAACAGAACAGCCAGGGACACTTTCTTCATTGTTACCTCCGAGTGGCAGTTGGAACCTGGGAATCGTCTGTCCGATCCGTTGGAACGACACTTGTGTCTGAGCAAAAATCGCTCCCGCTGTGCGGGAAGTCAGCCGCTAACCTCGCGCGTCTGACCATCAGACAACCTGAATCATAAGCCTTGAATCGGGCAAGGGTGTGTCGTGCGTCTGTCCGAAAAGCGGACGCGCATGATCGAGCAAAAGCGTCGAATTATTTTCCAGTGCTTATCAATGCGCTTCGCTCCCGAATCACGAGGCGCTAATAGAGATGCAGCCAGCGATACACGTCGAAGCGCGCGAGCCCGACGAGTTCGTGCATCGCGAGCTCGCTGTTCGTGAAGCCCCGCACACGGGGAAAGAACGTCGGGCGAGTGGGCCATACATCCGACACATACGGCACCGGCGCATAGCCGAAAGCCTCGAAAGCACGCAACGCGCGGCGCATGTGATACGCGGATGTGACGACGATCAAACGGTTGTCATGTGCGTGGCCGAGAATACCGGCCACGTTTCGCGCGTTCTGGTAAGTATTGAGGCTTTGATTCTCGCGCACGAGGTCGTCCGCAACGACGCCTTGCGCAAGCACGTATGGCGCGTAATTGTCGGCTTCGGCCTGCCCGTGATGTTCCGGATCGCCGCCGCTCAGAATCACCTTGCACGACGCGCCGGTTTCGCGGCATTCGCGATACAGCGTTGCCACGGCGTCGATGCGCCGCACCGCGTTGGACTTCGGAACGAGCCCCGCTTCGCTGCGATGCGTGCCGCCGCCCATCAGCACGATCGTCGTCTTCGGTGCGAACGAAGGCACGTCCGTGTGACGATAGCCGTGCTGGGCGAGATCGAGCAAAGGCGTTGCGAACCATCCCGCGCCGATCGCCCACGCGAGCGCCGCCACGATGATCGCAATCTGGATGCGGCGGCGTCGCCATAGTGCGAATAACGCACAAAAAAGCAGCAATAAAGTGAATAGAACCAATTTGATTGGGGTAACGTATTGGTTTAAGGGCAATTCGTTCCGTCATCGCGTGCTTCGGAACGCATCGGCGGATGTCGCAGCAGAGCGCGTGATTAGCGCGCTGTCAACGGGGGCTTGTAATAGAAAGCAGCACCTAACGCAAGCGGTGGCCAAACATTCGGCTGCGAGTCGTTCGTCGCAATCGGAATTCGGCGCGCCGCGTTTAGTCGACGTCGCGGACCGTCTTGCGACCGTCACGAGCGTCGTCATGGCTGCACAGGAAGAAACAACGAGATGACCACGTATTCCAACGAAGTTGTACTCGAAGCACTTCGCCGAGCGCAGTATCGTCAGGTTCCTTGGGCGAAACGCCCCAACGTTTTCGATCTCTTGCGCGCGCTCGGTTTGCTCGAACTCGCCCGGCAGCGCACCGTGGCGCCCGCGCCCGGATTTCACGCACCGGTCGATATCGCGGTCGTGACCGAACGCGGCAAGCACGAATTCACGCGTCTTTCGCGCGACGAACGTGGCAGCGACTGGGACTTGCGCCGCATGGAACCTTATACGTTCGGTGGTCAGGAAGCGGTCCTGGAGGCGCGAGTCTAGCACTGCCGGACACGTCGGCAGCGAGGCCGGCAGCGGTCGACAGTCGACGCATGGGTCGAGGGAGCGTTGTCGTCGGATGAAAGAGCCGACAATCTGCCTGCAGCCAACGGCAATACCCCAAAAAAGTGCCCGTATCGCGAACGACACGGGCATACCGGATCTCACTGTCGCCATGCTGTGCTCATGGCACGAGGTGTGACTGCCGCGCGCCGGAGTGGTTCCGTCAAACGCGCATCGTTCAGACGAACTCAATGATGTTGTGAACGCGCATCGCGTTCGGTATCGGGACGCGCGCGCACGTTGCTCGCGATATCGCCGCGCAGGTCGCCGCGTGGCGCGGGCGGCGTCGCATCGCGATTGCGGCCGGCATTCTGCGGCGCGGCCATCGAAGCCTTCGTGCTGACGTGAAAGTCGGATGCGGGAGGTGGCGGCTGCGCCTGGCTCATCGCCGCAGTGCTCGTCAGCGCGACGAAGGCGCCATGAGCGAGCAGAGTCGATGCCTTCATGGTGAAATCCTCGAAGCCTTCGTGGGGCTTGTTCGATTAATCACCAAGCTATGCTGCGATCCGCCGGGGCGCTGTAAGGAATCGTAAAGAGTTGTTTCGTCGACGACGCAGTGCGCGCGACTGTGCTACGACATCCGAATGCGACAACGCAAAGGGGAGAAAGATTCGCGCAGGCCGCGGCCCGCGCGAGAGGTGAAATGTCTGGGTGAAGCCAGCGAGCGCCGGCTTCGGTCGATGCAAAGAACCGTTCAGGCCATCTTGGCCGGAGCGCGCCACGATTCCGGGTTCGTCCAGAACGCGCCACGCAGGCGATCGCGGCTCGGCGGCGCGGGCGGTTTGGCGGCGCTGGAACCGATGCGTCCGCGCAGCGACACTTCACGGCCGTTGCTGGACAGGCGCTTCACGATCTCGGCCAGCGTGCCGTCTGCCTGCCACTCGTCGAAGCGGCGGCGGCAGGTCGGCGGGGACGGGTAGCGTCCGGGCAGCTTCGACCAGCCTTCGCCCGTCGACAGCACCCACAAAACCGCGTTGACCACGGCCCGCGCTTCGACGCGCGGACGGCCGCGCCGTTCGCTGCGCGCCGGCTCGGAACAGAACAACGCCTCAACCAGCGCCCACTCGTTATCTCTCAAATCGTCGAACAGCACCATATCTCACCTCAGCGAAGCTAACCCCGGTGCGCTGCCCCGCGCCGCGCACTCTGGTCGGAATCCGATGAACGAATACCTGGGAAGGCCAGAGCGATTGCGGCGGACGATGTTCGATGTAACCGCGAATGGCTCCAACCTCTGTGCGCAATGAAATGCGAGAACCGTGCCATGCTTGTTGCTAAATCCGGGAAACCCGCATGGCAGTAGGCTGACGCGATGCCAGCATGGCCCGTATCAGACCCGAAACACACTGATTAAGAAATCGGGACAATCACCAATCAAGTGCAATAGGCCCATCCAGCGTGCGTCGTGAGGATTTGCTGCACCGCAGCGAAACGCGCGTTCGGGCATGAGTTCAGACCAATGCTCGCTATAATCCGTGCATGAATTGTGGATATTGATGAGCAATCTGAATGAACGCGTCATTGAACGTGACGTTGCGGCAACTGCGCGTCTTTATCGAAGTATCGAGGCTGCGCAGCTTCAGCCGCGCAGGCGATGAAATCGGCCTCACGCAGTCGGCGGTCAGCCGGTGCGTGCGCGAGCTGGAAGGGGAAATTGGTCTCAAGCTGATCGACCGGACGACGCGCGAAGTTCAGCTGACCGATGTCGGCGTGAATCTCGTCGGCACGGTGTCGCGCCTGCTGGCCGACCTGGACGAAGCGCTGCGCGAGGTCCGCGATCTCGGCCAGCAGCGCCGCGGACGCGTGATCGTCGCGGCGAGTCCGACGGTCGCCTGCCGGCTGATGCCGCGCGTGATCGCGTCGTGCTTGCGGCAGTTTCCGCTCATCACGCTGAGTCTGCGCGACGACGTCCAGTCTGATGTCCTGCGCAAGGTGAAGTCGGGCGAGGTCGATTTCGGCGTCGTGATCGGCCCGTTTTCCTCCGACGAACTCCATGGCGAACCCGTGATGACCGATTCATTCTGTCTCGTCGCGCGGCGCGATCATCCGCTCGGGCGCGAGACGGCGGTGCCGTGGGAAGCGCTCGCGGGCGAGCGGCTCGTGATGCTCGACTACGCGTCGGGCAGCCGGCCGATCATCGATGCCGTCATGCAGGAGCACGGCGTCGAGGCGCAAGTGGTGCAGGAACTCGGACACTCGGCGACGGTGTTCGGGCTCGTGGAAGCGGGCGTCGGCGTGAGCGTGCTGCCGTGGCTCGCGCTGCCGCTGCCGGCGGATTCGTCGCTGGTCGCGTTGCCGCTCGAACCGCGCGCCGAACGGACCGTGGAGCTCGTGCGGCGGCGCGATCGCTCGCTGTCGCCCGCGGCGGAATCGGTGTGGTCGCTGATCGCCTCGCTGCCGCCGCGTGCGGAAGACCTCGGATAAGCCTCCGTTCATCGCGAAAATCACGGCGCGCGCGTTAGACTTCTTTTTTAAGACAAGACGACGGGGCGAGCGATGAGTGAATCGGAAGGCGCGGTGGTCAGCGAACTGAGTCAATTGGCGGGCGCGCACGCATCGGGTGCGCCGAATGCGCGCGACGCCGTGCGGGCGTTGAGGCCGTCGCAGATCCGCGAGGTCGCAAACGCGGGTTTCGGCGTCGCCGATGTGCTGCCGTTCTGGTTCGGCGAATCGGATCGCGTGACGCCGCAATTCATCCGCGATGCCGCAAGCCGCGCGCTTGCCGATGGCGCCACGTTCTACACGCACAATCTCGGCATCGCCCCGCTGCGCGAATCGCTCAGCCGCTACGTGAGCGCGCTGCACGGCGCGACGACGCCGGCGCACATCGCCGTGACGAGCGCCGGCGTGAACGCGCTGATGCTCGCGGCGCAACTCGTGGTCGGTGCGGGCGATCGCGTCGTCGCCGTGACGCCGCTATGGCCGAATCTCGTCGAGATTCCGAAAATCCTCGGCGCGAGCGTCGATACCGTTTCGCTGACTTACGGCCCGCGTGGCTGGACGCTCGATCTCGACCGCCTGCTCGCGGCGCTCACGCCCAACACGCGCATGCTGATGATCAACTCGCCGAACAACCCGACCGGCTGGACGATGACGCGCGATCAGCAGCGCGCCGTGCTCGCGCATTGCCGCCGTCACGGAATCTGGATCGTCGCGGACGAAGTCTACGAACGCCTGTACTACGGCGATGACGCTCGCGTCGCGCCGTCCTTTCTCGATCTCGCCGCGCGCGACGAGCGCGTGATCGCGGTGAATTCGTTTTCGAAGGCGTGGCTGATGACCGGCTGGCGCCTCGGCTGGCTCGTCGCCCCGACGCAACTGATGGACGATCTCGGCAAGCTGGTCGAGTACAACACGTCGTGCGCGCCGTCGTTCGTGCAGCAGGCGGGCGTCGTCGCGGTGGAAGAGGGCGAGCGCTTTACTCAGGCGCTCGTCGCGGATCTGCGTGCAAGCCGCGATCATCTCGTGCAGGCGCTTCAGGCGATCGAGGGCGTCGACGTGCGCACGCCCGACGGCGCGATGTACCTGTTTTTCTCGCTACCGGGCGCGCAAAACAGCCTCGAACTGTGCAAATCGCTGGTGCGCGAAGCCCGTCTCGGACTTGCGCCGGGCAGCGCGTTTGGCCCGGAAGGCGAAGGCTTCGTGCGCTGGTGCTACGCGTGCGATCCCGCACGGCTGGACGCGGGCGTCGAACGCCTGCAGCGATTCCTGACGGCGCGCGGCGTCGCCTGAGCCGTGCCGATCGACGTCGGCCGCGCACGACCGGCGTCGAGTGAGTCCGGGCGCCGATCAATCGATCACCTTTACGCCCCGGTTGTTTTTGCGTAATATGGCGCTCAGTCACGCGCTTTCGCCTAGGAAAGCGCCACCTCGTCCGGCTGGATGGCCCGGCGTTCGCTCACCGATCGCCCTTTACGCCTCTCCCCGGTGCGTGCTCCCAATCAATATGACCGATTACAATCGGGCGAGCGCGTCTTGAAACTCCGCGTCCAGCTTTATCGTTCGCACCATTTTGGTGGCGTTCGGTCCTGCGCAAGCTCGATTTGAATTGAATCATTGACCATATAGGGTTGACCCAAGCTGCATGAATACCCAAGAGGCGAAGATCGTCCTCGAGACTGCTTTGATTTGCGCGCAGGAACCGCTGAGGCTGAATGAATTGCGCAAGCTGTTCGCCGACGACATTTCGGCGGATACCGTTCGCACGTTGCTCGAAGCGCTCAAGGCCGACTGGTCGGGACGCGGCGTGGAACTGGTCGCGCTTGCCTCGGGCTGGCGTTTTCAGAGCAAGCCCGCGATGCGGGCCTATCTCGACAGGCTGCACCCGGAAAAGCCGCCCAAGTATTCGCGGGCCGTACTCGAAACGCTGGCGATCATTGCCTATCGGCAACCAGTGACGCGGGGCGATATCGAAGAGATCCGCGGCGTGACGGTGAACACGCAGGTCGTGAAGCAACTGGAGGACCGTGGCTGGATCGAGGTGATCGGTCATCGCGACGTGCCGGGCCGCCCGGCACTGTACGCGACGACCAAGCAGTTTCTCGACGATCTCGGCCTGACCGCGCTCGACGAGTTGCCCGCGCTGGACAATCCGTCGGCGCAGCTCGAAGCATCGCTGCTCGCGCAGCATTCGATCGAATTTCCCGACAGCATCGCCGGGAATGCGCCGCCGGCGGGCATCGAGCCGCCGGCCACGCCACAAGCGTCGAATGACGGGGAACCTGACGCCCCGGCGCAGGTCTTCGCCGTTGAAGCGCTGGAATCGGCGGAATCCGCCGAGCCCGACGCTTCGGCCGATGAGCGCGCGGCCGCCGGGCCGGCGGAGCAAGAACAGACAGAAGAACAGCAGGAAAGACTCGGAACGGAACGTGCGGATGCGCTGGACGAGCGCGCCGCGTCGACAGCCGGGATTCACGCACAGCCTTTGGGCACCGCGCACGATGCGCCCGTTCCGATGCCGCGTGAAGACGAAAGAGATGCGAGTCCATCGAACGAAGCCGAACTGGACGACGACTCCGAAGAACCGAAGGCGCGCCGCGCCTGACGCAATTTGCATGGCCCCTGATCTGGCAATCCGGCTCTCCATAAAGATTATTTCGAGACGACCAGCCGGACCGGTCAGCGGATTTTTTGACGCGCCCGCGACGGGCGCGCGATTCGACATTTGAGGTTGTTTTGACACACTCCCACGACAGCGATTCGCCTGAATCCGCGCGCCCCGTGCACGCCGCGGACGCACCTGAGTCGGCCGATGCCGGCGACAGCACGCGCACCGACCGCGCCGATGAAGGCGGCGAGGGCGATGACCGTCCGCGCCGCGGATTGCGCCGCGGGCCGCGCAGCCTGATCGCACGGCGTCGCGCTGTCGCGAAGACCAAGGGCGCCGACGCTGCGCCAGGCGCGCCGGGCGCCGTCAACGAGACGCCGCCCGATGGCGTCGTGGCGGCACAAGTGCGTACCCCGCGCAAGGATCCGGGCGCGAAGCCGCGCAAGGGCGAAGGGGCGAGTCCGCGCGGCCGCAAGAGCGCGCGCGCGGAAGCGGGCGAAACCGGCGTCGAAGCAGCGGACGAGGCCGGCGTACAGGCCGCCGCGCCCGCGCCGCGCGAAGGCGGCCGGCGCAAGAATCCGCCGCAGCAAAAGCGCGGCAAGCGCAGCGACGCGGGACCGGCGACCGTCGAGAGCGCGGCTGCTGCAGCCGTCGACGACGTGTTCGCCTACGTGACCTCGCCGGCCTTCGACGCCGACAACGGTTCGGCCGGCGTGCGCGCCCCGATGCTGCGACGCGGCCGCAATGCACCGCAAAAGCGCGTGCTGGAACCGGACGAAGACGCGCCGAAGCTGCACAAGGTGCTCGCGGATGCGGGCATGGGTTCGCGGCGCGACATGGAAGAGTTGATCATCGCCGGGCGCGTATCGGTGAACGGCGAGCCGGCGCATATCGGCCAGCGCATCATGCCGACCGATCAGGTGCGCATCAACGGCAAGCCGCTCAAGCGCAAGCTCGCGAGCAAGCCGCCGCGCATCCTGCTGTATCACAAGCCGACGGGCGAGATCGTCAGCCATGCCGACCCGGAAGGGCGTCCGTCCGTGTTCGACAAGCTGCCGTCGATGAAAACCGCCAAATGGCTCGCGGTCGGGCGTCTCGACTTCAATACGGAAGGCCTGCTGTTGCTCACGACGTCCGGCGATCTGGCGAACCGCTTCATGCATCCGCGCTACAGCGTCGAGCGTGAGTACGCGGTGCGCGTGGTCGGACAACTGTCCGAGGCGATGAAGCAGAAGCTGCTGAAAGGCGTCGAGCTCGACGACGGTCCCGCCAACTTCTTGCGCATCCAGGACGGCGGCGGCGAAGGCACGAATCACTGGTATCACGTCGCGCTGGCGGAAGGCCGGAATCGCGAAGTGCGCCGTATGTTCGAGGCGGCCGGCCTGATGGTGAGCCGCCTGATCCGCACGCGTCATGGTCCGATCGCGCTGCCGCGCGGCCTGAAGCGCGGCCGCTGGGAAGAGCTCGAGGACAATCAGGTGCGCAGCCTGATGGCGTCGGTCGGGCTGAAATTGCCGACGGCCGAGAAGGGCGGACGCAGCGCCGCGCCGCGTGTGCAACCCGATCCGATGCAGACGTCGATGGGCTTCATCACGCGCGAGCCGGTGCTGAGCTCGCACTCGCGCATGACGCAGCAGCAGACGCCGGGACGCGGCGGCCGGCGCGGCCAGCCGGGCGGTGTGCCGGGCAGCTTCGGGCTCGGCGGCATGGGCGGATTCGGCGGCAACACGGGCAATGCAGGCAACGGGGGCGGCATGGGCCGTCGCGGCGGCCGGGAGCCGAACGGCAACCGCATCGGCAACGAGCCCAACGGCAATCGCGCTAACGGCGCACGGCCGGGTCCGCGCGGCGCGCGTCCGCAAGGCGGCGGTCCGCAGGGCGCGGGCGGCGCCGGCAAGCGTGCCGCCGGTGGCAACGCACCGCGGGGCAATCGCCAGGGCGGCGGACAGCAGGGCGCTGGCCAGAACAAAGCCGGCGGCGCGGGCCGGGGCGCGCGTAATCGCTCGCGCGGCCGCTGAGCGCGATATGTAAAAAATCGCAAAGACGTCGCCGGGGGAAGTCCAAAAGCGGGATGCGAAGCATCGGTCCGCCCCCGGCGACGAAAATCTCGCGTTTCGCTCTTTCTGATCGTTAGGACAAACCGGCGTGAAACCGGGTCCAACAGGGGCGAAAGTGCGCGTTACGTTTGCGTTTATCCTGAAAAATGGCTAAAATCATGAAGTCGCTGGGCACGTAGTTTTCTTTCGCTGCCCTGAGTGCGACCTCGGTTGAAAAATGTGGGCGTTGCGCCCATTTTTTTTTGGCTATTCGGTTCGGCATCTCGGGAGCAGGGGTGCGCGCCCGCATGAAGGCGCTCGCCCGCAGGTGTTTCGGCGTGGAGCGCGCGAACACCTTGGAGTTACTGTGCAACTGACGGAATTGATTGAAACCACGGTCTCGAGCCTTGGCTACGAGCTTGTCGATCTCGAGCGTTCGGGAGGCGGCATGCTGCGTGTCTACATCGACCAGCCGGCTGGTATCGCGATCGAAGACTGCGAGAAGGTCACCCGTCAGCTCCAATATTTGTTTGAAGTCGAGAACATCGACTACGACCGGCTCGAAGTATCGTCGCCGGGGCTCGACCGCCCGCTCAAGAAACTGGCGGATTTCGAGCGCTTCGCGGGGAGCGAAGTCGCCATTACATTGAAGAAGCCGCTGGACGGGCGCAAGTCGTTCCGCGGCATCCTGCACGCCCCTGACGGCGAAACGATCGGATTGGAATTTGAAGGGAAGGACGGCGCTGCGATGCTCGATTTCACGCTCGCGGACCTCGATAAGGCACGTCTCGTCCCCAAGGTTGACTTTAGGAGCCGCAAACAATGAGTCGCGAAGTATTGATGCTGGCGGATGCGCTGGCACGCGAAAAGAACGTCAACAAGGACGTCGTGTACGCAGCGCTGGAAGCTGCGCTTGCTTCGGCAACGAAGAAGCTCTTCGAGGAAGACGTGGATATTCGTGTCGCCATCGACCGTGAGAGCGGCGAACACGAAACTTTCCGCCGCTGGCGCGTCGTGCCGGACGAGGCCGGCCTGCAAGAGCCGGATCAGGAAATCCTGCTGTTCGAAGCGAAGGAGCAAAAGCCCGACGCGCAAGTTGACGAATTCATCGAGGAGCCGATTCCGTCGATCGAATTCGGCCGTATCGGCGCGCAGGCCGCCAAGCAGGTGATCCTGCAGAAGGTGCGCGACGCCGAGCGCGAACAGATTCTGAACGACTTCCTCGAGCGCGGCGAAAAGATCATGACCGGCTCGGTGAAGCGCCTGGACAAGGGTAATTTCATTGTCGAGTCGGGCCGTGTCGAAGCGCTGCTGCGCCGCGACCAGCTGATTCCGAAGGAAAACCTGCGCGTGGGCGACCGCGTGCGCGCGTACATCGCGAAGGTCGACCGCACCGCGCGCGGCCCGCAGATCGAACTCTCGCGCACCGCGCCCGAGTTCCTGATGAAGCTGTTCGAACTCGAAGTACCGGAAATCGAGCAAGGTCTGCTGGAAATCAAGGCCGCCGCGCGCGATCCCGGCGTGCGTGCGAAAATCGGCGTGATCGCCTACGACAAGCGGATCGATCCTATCGGCACTTGCGTCGGCATCCGCGGTTCGCGCGTGCAGGCCGTGCGTAACGAGCTCGGTGGCGAGAACGTCGACATCGTGCTATGGTCGGAAGATCCCGCGCAGTTCGTGATCGGCGCTCTCGCGCCGGCAGCCGTCCAGTCGATCGTCGTCGATGAAGAAAAGCATTCGATGGACGTCGTCGTGGACGAAAACGAGCTCGCCGTCGCCATCGGCCGCGCCGGCCAGAACGTGAGGCTCGCGAGCGAACTCACCGGCTGGCAAATCAATATCATGACGCCGGACGAGTCCGCGCTGAAGCAGAACGAAGAGCGTGGCAAGTTGCGCGACCTGTTCATGGCGCGTCTGGATGTGGACGAGGAAGTCGCCGACATCCTGATCGACGAAGGCTTCACGAGTCTCGAAGAAATCGCCTACGTGCCGCTCAACGAAATGCTCGAAATCGAAGCGTTCGACGAAGACACCGTGCACGAGCTGCGCAATCGCTCGCGCGACGCGCTCCTCACGATGGCGATCGCCAACGAAGAGAAGGTGGAAGGTGTTGCCCTCGATTTGAAGAGCCTCGACGGCATGGACAACGAGCTTCTCGCAAAGCTCGCCGAGCACCAGATTCAGACCCGCGACGATCTCGCGGAGCTGGCAGTAGATGAACTGGTCGAAATGACCGGAATGCAAGAGGATGCCGCTAAGGCGTTGATCATGAAAGCACGTGAACACTGGTTCCAGTGAGAAATGACCATGGCGCACTGATATTTGGCGGCCTGTCTGGCCGCGTGACCCCGATCTAACCGCAAGGATTGGTCCTTGCATCAAGAGGAATGAATGGCGAGTAACAACGTAGCCCAATTTGCCGCGGAACTCAAAATGCCTGCGGGCGTCCTGCTCGAGCAGTTGCAGGCGGCTGGCGTCCAGAAAGCGAGCGCGAACGACGATCTGTCCGAGACGGACAAGGCGCGTCTGCTCGATCATTTGCGCAAGTCGCACGGTTCCGCCGACGCCGACAAGCGCAAGATCACTTTGACCCGCCGGCATACGTCGGAAATCAAGCAATCCGACGCAACGGGTAAAGCTCGCACCATTCAGGTCGAGGTGCGCAAGAAGCGTGTTTTCGTGAAACGCGACGAAACCGGTGTGGAGCAGGCCGAGGCCGCGCCGAATCACGTCGAAGAGCCGGAAGTCGACGAAGCCGAACTGCAGCGTCGCGAGGAAGAAGCGCGCCGTGCCGCCGAGCAGCTCGAGCGCGAAGAGCGCGAGCTGAAGGAACAGCAGGCGAAGCTGGAGCGCGAAGAAGCCGAGCGCCGCGCTCGCGAGGAAGCGGCGGAAGCCGAGCGCAAGAAGCAGGAAGAGGAAGCGGCGCGCCGCGCGGCGGCTGCGGCTCAGGCTGCCGAAATCTCGCGTGCGGCGCAGGCTGCGCGTCAGGAAGCGCGCACGCAACCGGCCGTCGAAGCGAAGCCGGAACCGAAGCAGGACGACACCGCGCAGCGCGAAGCCGCCGAAAAGGCAGCGGAAGAGAAGGCTGCGAGCGAGCGTGCCGCGCAGCGTGAAGCCGCGAAGAAGGCGGAAGAAGACGCGAAGGCGAAGGCCGAAAAGGCTCGGCTCGAGCAGGAAGCCATCGCGAAGCGCCGTGCGGCGGCGGAAGCCGAAGCCCGCGCGATCCGCGAAATGATGAACACCCCGCGCAAGGCGCAAGTAAAGGCGCCGGAACCCGCGCCTGCACCGAAGCCCGCCGAAGCGGCGAAGGCCGCCGAAGCGAAGGGCACGCTGCACAAGCCCGCGAAGCCGGAAGGCGCGCAGGCGGCACGTCCCGCAGCGGCGAAGAAGCCGGCTGCAGGCGCGCCGGCACCCGCATCGACGGCTCCCGCAGGCGCCGGCGACAAGAAGAAGGCTGGCAAGGGCGGCTGGCAGCAGGACGACGCATCGAAGCGTCGCGGCATGAAGACGCGTGGCGATTCGAGCGGTGGTGTCGATCGCGGCTGGCGCGGCGGTCCGAAGGGTCGCGGCAAGCATCAGGAACAGACGTCATTCCAGGCGCCGACCGAGCCGATCGTCCGTGAAGTGCACGTGCCGGAAACCATTTCCGTCGCGGACCTCGCGCACAAGATGTCGGTGAAGGCTTCGGAAGTCATCAAGGTGATGATGAAGCTCGGCCAGATGGTCACGATCAACCAGGTGCTGGACCAGGAAACGGCGATGATCGTCGTCGAGGAACTGGGCCATCGCGCGGTCGCGGCGAAGCTGGACGACCCGGAAGCGTTGCTGATCGAAGGCGAAACCACCGAGGAAACGGCAGAGAAGCTGCCGCGTCCGCCGGTTGTCACCGTCATGGGTCACGTCGACCACGGCAAGACCTCGCTGCTGGACTACATCCGTCGCGCGAAAGTGGCGGCGGGCGAAGCGGGCGGCATCACGCAGCATATCGGCGCATATCACGTCGATACGCCGCGCGGCGTCATCACCTTCCTCGACACGCCGGGTCACGAGGCCTTCACGGCCATGCGTGCGCGCGGCGCGAAAGCGACCGACATCGTCATTCTGGTGGTCGCAGCCGACGACGGCGTGATGCCGCAGACGAAGGAAGCGATCGCTCACGCGAAGGCGGGCGGCGTGCCGATCGTCGTTGCGATCAACAAGATCGACAAGCCGGAAGCGAACCCCGACCGCGTGAAGCAGGAACTCGTCGCGGAAGGCGTGGTGCCGGAAGAGTACGGCGGCGATTCGCCGTTCATCGAAGTGTCGGCGAAGACCGGCCGGGGCATCGACGATCTGCTCGAAAACGTGTCGCTGCAAGCCGAAGTGCTGGAACTCACCGCGCCGGTGGAAGCCGCTGCGAAGGGTCTCGTCATCGAAGCGAAGCTGGACAAGGGCAAGGGCCCGGTCGCGACCATTCTGGTGCAGTCGGGCACGCTGAACCGCGGCGACGTGGTTCTCGCGGGCAGCGCCTACGGTCGCGTGCGAGCCATGCTCGACGAAACCGGCAAGCCGACGAAGACGGCGGGTCCGTCGATCCCGGTGGAAATCCAGGGTCTGTCGGAAGTGCCGGCGGCGGGCGAGGAAGTCATCGTGCTGCCGGACGAGCGCAAGGCGCGCGAAATTGCGCTGTTCCGTCAGGGCAAGTTCCGCGACGTCAAGCTTGCGAAGCAACAGGCCGCCAAGCTCGAGAACATGCTCGAGCAGATGGGCGAAGGCGAAGTGCAGAACCTGCCGCTCATCGTCAAGGCGGACGTGCAGGGCTCGCAGGAAGCGCTGGTCCAGTCGCTGCAGAAGCTGTCGACCAACGAGGTGCGCGTGCAGATCGTGCACAGCGCGGTTGGCGCGATCAGCGAATCGGACGTCAACCTGGCGACGGCATCGAAGGCGGTCATCATCGGCTTCAACACGCGTGCGGATGCTCAGGCGCGCAAGGTGGCCGAGGCGAACGGCATCGACATCCGCTACTACAACATCATCTATGACGCAGTGGATGAGGTGAAGGCGGCGATGTCCGGCATGCTCGCGCCGGAGAAGCGCGAAACGGTGACGGGCATGGTCGAGGTGCGCCAGGTCATCCGCGTGCCGAAGGTCGGCCTGATCGCGGGTTGTATGGTCACGGACGGCGTGGTCAAGCGTTCCTCGTCGGTGCGCGTGATCCGCAACAACGTCGTGATTCACACCGGCGAGCTCGATTCGCTCAAGCGCTTCAAGGACGACGTCAAGGAAGTGCGTCAGGGCTTCGAGTGCGGTATGTCGATCAAGAACTTCAGCGATATCGTCGAAGGCGATCAGTTCGAAGTCTTCGAAGTGACGGAAGTGGCTCGCACGCTGTAATGCGCTAGCCGCTGAAAAAAGGGCGGGGTGAGCCTTGCGGCTCGCTCCGCCCTTTTTGCTTCAGGCGGCGCGACAAGAATACGGAAACGAAATCATGGCTAAAAAACGGACATCCGCGAACCGCAACGTGCAGATTGCGGATCAGATCCAGCGCGATCTTTCGGAACTGATGCGCGAGGTGAAAGACCCGCGCGTCGGACTCGTGACGATTCAGAGCGTCGAGCTCACGCCTGACTACGCGCACGCGAAGGTCTACTTCACGACGCTGACGGGCGATCCGAAGCAGACGCAGGAAGGGCTCAATCATGCGGCGGGACATCTGCACAATATGCTGTTCAAGCGCCTGCACATCCACACGGTGCCGACGCTGCATTTCCACTATGACCAGACGATCGAGAAGGCCGTCGAGATGTCGCGCCTGATCGACGAGGCAAACGCGACGCGCGCAAAAGATGACGAAGAAGGTGCGTGAGTGAGGGGCGGTCCGAAGATTCCCCGCCGCGCGCTCGACGGCGTGCTCTTGCTGGACAAGCCGCTCGGGCTGTCGAGCAACGATGCGCTCATCAAGGCAAAGCGGATTTATCTGGCGAAGAAGGCGGGCCACACGGGTACGCTCGATCCGCTCGCAACCGGTCTGCTGCCGTTGTGCTTCGGCGAAGCGACGAAGTTCTCGCAAGACCTGCTCGATGCCGACAAGACCTACGAAGCGACGATGCGCCTCGGTATCCGCACGACGACCGGCGATGCCGAAGGCGAGGCGGTGGATACCCGCGACGTGACGTGCGACGAAGCTGCCGTCGTCGAAGCGATGACGCGGTTCATCGGCGAAATCGTGCAAGTCCCGCCGATGTACTCGGCGCTCAAGCGGGACGGCAAGCCGCTCTACGAATACGCGCGCGCCGGTCAGACGGTCGAGCGTGAGGGCAGGCAAGTGACGATTCACGCGCTGCAGTTGATCGCGTGCGCGCTGCCCCTCGTGACGTTTCGCGTGACGTGCAGCAAGGGCACTTACGTACGGACGCTGGCCGAGGACATCGGCGAAGCGCTCGGCTGCGGCGCGCATCTGACGGCGTTGCGGCGCACCGGTGTCGGCGCGCTGACGCTCGAACACGCGGTCACGCTCGATCACCTCGCGAGCCTGAGCGAAGCGGAGCGCGACGAGCGGCTTCAGCCCGTCGATGCACTGCTATCCACGTTTCCCGCGGTTCAGTTGAACGACGAAGCGACGCAGCGCTTCCTGCACGGCCAACGTCTGAAGCTCGCGGACGTCGTGAAAACGCGTCTCGAAGCAGGCCGCGTGCGCGTTTATGCGCAAGAAGGCGGCCGTCTGCTGGGCGTGGCGCGCGCGGGCGAGGGTGTGCTCGCGCCGGAACGGCTCATCGTCACGGCGCAATGAAAAAGAGCCCGGTCGATGTCGACCGGGCTCTGTTCTTTTGGGAGCAGTCAGGCGATCAGTGCGCCGCCGATGCCGCCGCCGCCGAATCTCCACCGCCCGAACGCTCGGGCCGCGTGATCCAGATCAGCACGATCAGCGCGACGAAAATCCCCGCCGAAATATAGAACATGTCGTTCACGCCGAGCTGCGCGGCCTGCTGCGTCGCCATGCTGTTATAGAGGCCGACGGTCTGCTCGTGCGTCAGACCGAGCGCGCCCATCTGCTGCATCGAATTCGCGAACACCGGGTTGTACGAATTGGCGCTTTCGACGAGTTGCGCGTGATGCACGATCGAACGATGCTCCCACGCCGTCGAGAAGATCGACGTGCCGATGCCGCCGCACATGATCCGCACGAAGTTCGACAGCCCCGACGCCGCCGGAATTCGATGTCCCGGCAAGCCCGACAGCGTGATCGACACGAGCGGAATGAAGAAGCCCGCCATGCCGATGCCCTGAATCAGCGTCGGTATCGTGAGCGCCCAAGTGTCGACGCCGGTCGTGTAGCGTGAACGCATCCAGAAACACAGCGCGAAGACGAGGAACGCGGCGGTCGCGATGTAACGCGGATCGGTGCGCGGCAGGAATTTGCCGGTGATCGGAGAAAGCAGGATCGCGAACACGCCGACGGGCGCCATCACGAGACCGGCGTTCGTCGCCGTGTAGCCGATATCCGTCTGCAGCCACAGCGGGAGCAGAACGAGATTGCCGAAGTAGAGCCCGTATCCGATCGACAGCGCGATCGTTCCGCCGGTGAAGTTGCGCAGCTCGAAGAGCGACAAATCCACGACCGGATGCTCCGCCGTCAGCTCCCACACGATGAAGAACGCGAACGCGATCACGGCGATGAGCGCGAGCACGACGATCGTCGTCGAGTTGAACCAGTCGAGATCCTTGCCTTTGTCGAGCATGATCTGCAGCGAGCCGACCCAGACGACGAGCAGCCCGAGCCCGACCGTGTCGATCGGCGCCTTGCGGATCGCGGAATCGCGGTCGCGGAAGATCGCGAACGTAGCGAGCGCCGCCGCGATGCCGACCGGAATGTTCACATAGAAGATCCACGGCCACGAGATGTTGTCCGAGATCCATCCGCCGAGGACTGGCCCCGCGACCGGCGCGATCAGCGTGGTCATCGACCACATCGATAGCGCCATCGGCGCTTTTTCGCGCGGATAGCTCGCGAGCAGCAGCGTTTGCGACAGCGGGATCATCGGGCCGGCGACGGCGCCCTGGAATACGCGCGCGGCGAGCAGGAAGGGGAGCGTCGGCGCGAGACCGCAGAGCCACGACGCGATCACGAACAGGATGATCGAGCCGAGAAAGAGCCGCACCTGCCCGAGACGCTGCGTGAGCCAGCCGGTCAACGGCACCGAGATCGCGTTGGCGACCGCGAACGACGTGATGACCCACGTGCCCTGATCCGACGACACGCCGAGATCGCCGGAGATCGACGGAATCGAGACGTTCGCGATCGACGTGTCGAGCACGTTCATGAACACCGCGAGCGATACGGCGATCGTCCCGATGACGAGCTTTCCGCCCGACAGCGGCGGATGTACGACGTTTTGCGAAGACATGTGGCGAGTCCGCTTACATCAGCTTGGCGGCCGACGCCGACTTCGTCGCGCGCCCGTGCGCCGGCGACGCGCTCTGCGCCGACGACCCTGCGCCCGCACCCGTACCCGCGTTCTGCTGGATGATGCGCGCGATCTCCTGATCGGCCTGCGCGCCGTAGTTGTCGAACACATTCGTCTGGTAGACCGTGTTCTGCGCGTTGCCGAGCTGGCCGCCTTGCTCGTCCTTGATGGTGACGTCGACGTTCATCGACAGGCCGATACGCAGCGGATGCGCTTCCAGTTCCTTCGGATCGAGCTGGATGCGCACCGGCAGGCGCTGCACGACCTTGATCCAGTTGCCGGTCGCATTCTGCGCGGGCAGCAGCGAGAAAGCCGAGCCCGTGCCGGCCGAGAAACCGACCACCTTGCCGTGATACACGACGCCCGAACCGTACAGATCGGCCGTCAGCTCGACCGGCTGGCCGATCCGCATGTGCTTGAGCTGCACTTCCTTGAAGTTCGCATCGACCCACACGGCGTTGAGCGGCACGATCGCCATCAGCGGATTGCCCGGCGACACGCGCTGGCCGACTTGCACCGAGCGCTTGGCGACATAGCCCGTGACCGGCGCGGGCAGCGTGTTGCGCGCGTAGTTGATGTAGGAATCGCGGACCTTCGCGGCGGCGGCGAGCACGTTCGGGTGATCGGCGATCGTCGTGTTGGCCGTGAGCGAGCGGTTCGACGCGAGCTCCTGCTCGGCGGCGTCGAGCGCAGCCTGCGCGCTGCGCACCGCGTCGCGGGCATGCGAGATTTCTTCCTGCGAGACTGCACCCGTCTGCGCGACCTGCATGCGGCGCTTCAAATCGTCCTGCGCGCGCGACAGATCGGACCGGCGCAACGCGATCTGCGCTTCGTACTGGTTGTTGTTGACGAAGAACGTGCGTACCTGGCGCACAGTCTGCGCGAGATTTGCCTCGGCCTGATCGAGCGCGACCTTGGAGTCGGCCGGATCGAGCGCGACGAGCGGATCGCCGATCTTCACGGTCTGCGTGTCGTCGGCGTTCACCGAGATCACCGTGCCCACGACCTGCGGCGTGATCTGCACGACGTTGCCATTCACGTAGGCGTCGTCGGTGGCTTCGTGGAAGCGCGCGACGAGGAAGTAGTACAGCCCGTACGCGATAGCCGCGATGATGATGACGAGCACGATCAGCGTCATCAGCGCTCGGCGTTTGCCGTTGCTCTGTTTCGGCGCGGGCGCGGCGGCCGCGGCTGCGTTTTGTTGAGGGTCGCTCATGAAAGACTCCGAAAATTCCGTTTTTGGTCCGATGCGTGTTCTTGTGGGCGCTTAGTTCGACGGCGTGGCCTGATTGGCCGCCTGCGTCGTCGTCTGACTTTGTCCGCTGCGGTCGATCGCGAGATTGCTGCTCGTCGCGTCGAATCCGCCGCCGAGCGACTTGATCAGCGCGATCTGCAGATCGGTGCGCTTCAGGCGCAGATTCGTCACGGCCTGCTCGTTGGCGAGGCGGTTTTCGTCGGCGTTGAGCACCTGCAATTGCGGCGACAGGCCGGCCTTGTAGCGGATCACGGCGAGCTGATACGCGCTCGACGCCGCCGCGAGCGCGCGCTGGGCGTCGGCCATTTGCTTGTCGAGCGAGCGGATTGCGGAGATGTTGGTCGCGACATCGTTCATCGCGTTGATGAGCGTCTGGTTGTAGTTCGCGACGTCGCCTTCGAAGTCCGCGTAACGGCCTTTCAACTGCGCGCGCAAGGCGCCGGCGTCGAAGATCGGCAGATGGATCGCCGGACCGGCCTGGATCTGGCGGCTGCTCGCCTGCAGGAAGCGGCTCCAGCCGAACGCGTCGAAACCGAAGGCCGCCGCGAGGTTGATGTCCGGGAAGAACTCGGCCTTCGCTTCCTTGATGTTGTGGGTCGCGGCTTCGACCTGCCAGCGCGCGGCGACGATATCCGGGCGGCGCGCGACGAGATCGGCGGGCACGTTGTCGGGCAGCGTCACGTTAACGTTCGGGTCGATCACGGGTTTCGCGATCTTGAGGCCGCGATCCGGGCCTTTGCCGAGCAGCGCCGCGAGCTGATAGCGGACGGTTTCGATCTGGCCGTCGAGTTCCGTCGAGTTCGTCTGACTGGTCGCGACGTTGCCTTCCGCCGTTCGGCGCTCGACGTTGGTGTCGAGCCCGGCCGCGACGCGCCCGTTCGTGATGCGTCCGACGTCCTGACGGTTCGCGATTTCGCGTTGCGCCACGTCACGCAGCGCGTAGAGCAGCGCGAGCTGGTTGTACGTGCGCGCGACCGACGCCGCAAGCGTCACGCGCGCCTGCTGCATGTCGGCTTCGGCGGCTTTCTGCTGCGATACCGCCATGTTGAGGCGCGAGCGGTTCTTGCCCCACAGATCCAGTTCCCACGACGCGCTCGCGAGCACGTTGTTCTCGCTGAACCACGTCCCGCCATAAGGCGGCGGGAAGAGGGCGTTGGCGGAATAGAGTTCGCGCGTCCACGAATACGAGCCGGTGACCTTCGGATAAAGCGCCGAGCGCGACGTCTCGATATACGACGACGCCTTCGCGATGCGCGCCTGCGCCTGCGCGATGCTCGGATTGTCGGCGAGCGCTTCGTCGATCAGTTGCGGCAGTTGCGGATCGCCGAACTGCTTCGCCCAGTCGAGCGTGGGCCATTGGCCGCCTTGGCCCGGCACGCTTTGCGTGGCCTCGAAGTTTTCCGGCGCGGCGATCTGCTTGTCGCTCGAAATGCCCGAATAGTTCGCGCAGCCGGCGAGCGCGAGCGCGGCCACCGCGGCGGCGACGGCGCGCTTCGCACGGCTTTCGCCGCGCATGGCGGACAGGAAGTGCTGGTTCATATCTCGTCTCTCGAGATGCAAATTAAAGGTGGACGTTGCAATCTTTTTGTAGGGTTGCGATGACGAATTTGCTTGTCATCGCAATGACGTACCAGGCTTATCGTTGCCGCCCAGCAGTGGCGCGACGGATGGATCGCACGAGTTCGCGAGAATCCGCCGCAGCATGCTTTTCAGGAAGCCGACTTCCTCCGGCGTGAAACCGGCGAGCAGGTTGTCCAGTACGCGCGTGAAGATGGCGGGTATCTTTTCCGCGGTCGCGTGACCTTCGTCCGTCAGCGCGAGGCGCACGACGCGCCGGTCTTCCTCGCTGCGCACGCGCGAAAGCAGGCCGCGCTTTTCCAGTCTGTCGATGAGACGCGTGACCGCGCTCGCATCGATGCCGTATTCGCGGGCAATATCCGCCGCCGTCAGGCATTTGCCGACCGCCAGCATGAACAGGATGCTTGCCTGCGTGCTCGTGATGCCCAGTTCGGACGTCGTGTGTTGCGTGACCATGTTCCACATGGTCGAGCGGACCCGGCTGATCAGATAGCCGACGCTCTCGGCGAGCACGTAGTCGCCGATCGCCGCGGATTTCGGAGCGTCGCTCATAAGAATATTTGTGCGATTGCAATAGTTGACTAGGCAGGATTATAGGGAGGCGTTTCGCGGCGTGCAAGGATCTTTTCTGAATATGCTTAACAATCCGCCCGCGCCCGGCCTGCGGTTCGTCGCGACCCGACGCCGCGGACATGCGGCAGTTGCTGGCCCGATTTACGGGTTGAGTCCTATTGCCAGGTTTAGCCATCCGTGCGTGCTATACTCTTCGGTTCTCACCGCGCCGGGCCCGCGTAGTCATGCTTGCATGACGCTTTCCAGAGGGGGCTTGCCGAGCCACGGAGTCTCGCAACAGAAGGGACTCGCTCTTACGGCGCACAACCAAGACACTTTCTATGACTCGCGCCCTCCGCAATATCGCCATCATTGCCCACGTCGACCACGGCAAGACCACGCTCGTCGACCAGTTGCTCCGCCAGTCGGGCACCTTCCGGGAAAACCAACAGGTCGCCGAGCGGGTCATGGACTCGAACGACATCGAAAAGGAACGTGGCATCACGATCCTGGCGAAGAACTGCGCCGTCGAATACGAAGGCACGCACATCAACATCGTCGATACGCCGGGACACGCGGACTTCGGCGGTGAAGTGGAGCGCGTGCTGTCGATGGTCGATTCCGTGCTGCTGCTCGTCGACGCCGTCGAAGGCCCGATGCCGCAAACGCGCTTCGTCACGAAGAAGGCGCTCGCGCTCGGCCTGAAGCCGATCGTCGTCGTCAACAAGGTGGACCGTCCGGGCGCGCGTATCGACTGGGTGATCAACCAGACCTTCGATCTGTTCGACAAGCTCGGCGCGACCGAAGAGCAGCTCGACTTCCCGATCGTCTACGCGTCGGGTCTCAACGGCTTCGCCGGCCTCGAACCCGATGTCCGCGAAGGCACGATGCGCCCGCTGTTCGAAGCCATTCTCGAACACGTTCCCGTGCGTCCGGCCGATCCGGACGGTCCTTTGCAGCTTCAGATCACGTCGCTCGACTACAACTCGTACGTCGGCCGTATCGGCGTGGGCCGTGTCGCGCGTGGCCGTATCCGCCCGGGCATGCAGGTGGCCGTGCGCTCGGGTCCGGACGGCGCGATCCTGAATCGCAAGATCAATCAGGTGCTGTCGTTCCACGGCCTCGAGCGCGTGCAGGTGGAAGAGGCGCAGGCCGGCGATATCGTGCTCATCAACGGTATCGAGGAAATCGGCATCGGCGTGACCATCTGCTCGCCGGACAATCCCGAAGCGCTGCCGATGATCACCGTTGACGAGCCGACGCTCACGATGAACTTCCTCGTGAACTCGTCGCCGCTCGCAGGCAAGGAAGGCAAGTTCGTGACGAGCCGCCAGATCCGCGATCGTCTGACGAAGGAACTGAATCACAACGTCGCGCTGCGCGTGAAAGACACCGGCGACGAAACGACGTTCGAAGTGTCGGGCCGCGGCGAACTGCATCTGACGATTCTCGTCGAGAACATGCGCCGTGAAGGTTACGAGTTGGCCGTGTCGCGTCCGCGCGTGGTGCTGCAGGAAATCGACGGCGTGAAGTGCGAGCCGTATGAAAACCTGACGGTCGATATCGAAGACCAGCATCAGGGCGGCGTGATGGAAGAGCTCGGCCGCCGCAAGGGGGAAATGCTCGACATGACCTCGGATGGCCGTGGCCGCACGCGTCTCGAGTACAAGATTTCGGCGCGCGGGCTGATCGGCTTCCAGAGCGAGTTCCTGACGCTCACGCGCGGCACGGGCCTGATGAGCCACACCTTCGATTCGTACGCGCCGGTGAAGGAAGGCTCGGTCGGCGAGCGCCGTAACGGCGTGCTGATCTCGCAGGACGATGGCGCTGCCGTCGCCTATGCGCTGTGGAAGCTGCAGGATCGCGGCCGCATGTTCGTGTCGCCGGGCGATGCGCTCTATGAAGGCATGATCATCGGCATTCACAGCCGTGACAACGACCTGGTCGTGAATCCGATCAAAGGCAAGCAGCTGACGAACGTGCGCGCATCGGGCACTGACGAAGCCGTGCGTCTTGTTCCGCCGATCCAGCTTTCGCTCGAATACGCGGTCGAGTTCATCGACGACGATGAGCTCGTCGAAGTCACGCCGCAGTCGATTCGTCTGCGCAAGCGTCATCTGAAAGAACACGAGCGTCGCCGCGCAAGCCGCGAAGCCAACGCCGAATAAGCTGCGCATGCATCTGTGAGCAACGTCGGAACAAAAGCCGCCTTCGGGCGGCTTTTGTCATTCTTCGATGCCTCGCAACGCACCCTTGCTTATCTCAGAATAGCCCGCACATCCTTGTTGCGTAAAGGATGGCGAGGCGACGACGAGGCGAGGGCACATGCGGCGATACGTCATATGACTATTCGTTCTGTGCTATGCTTCTCGGATTAGCTGTCGCTTTTTAGGTCCTTCCAAGCAGACTTGATTCGCGCAATCCGCTAAACGGTCAGGCCGTGGCGCGGAAGGTTTCGTAACCCGCACTTCCTCGAGAAACTCGAAGAAAGGTGAGCGTAAAATGATGAAGCAATTCCAGTCGAACTCTTATCTGTTCGGCGGTAATGCTCCGTACGTCGAAGAGTTGTACGAGCAATATCTCGATAATCCCGCGTCAGTGCCCGAGACCTGGCGCGCCTACTTCGACGCGTTGCAGAACGTGCCCGCTTCGGACGGCACGGCTCACAACGACGTGGCTCACGGCCCCATCGTCGAATCTTTCGCTCAGCGCGCGAAGGCGAACGCCTTTCTGCCGCGCGAAAGCACCGGTGATCTGACCACCGCGCGAAAGCAAGTCTACGTCCAATCGCTGATCGGCGCGTATCGCTTCCTTGGCACGCAATGGGCCAATCTCGATCCGCTCAAGCGCCGCGAGCGTCCCCCCATTCCCGAACTCGAACCCGGCTTCTACGACTTCACCGAAGCCGACATGGATCAGGTGTTCAACGCGAACAACCTGTACTTCGGTTTCGAGCAGGCATCGCTGCGCGACATCGTCAAGGCGCTGCGCGACACGTACTGCGGCACGATCGGCGCCGAGTTCATGTACATCAGCGATCCGGAACAGAAGCGCTGGTGGAAGGAGCAGCTCGAGTCGATTCGCTCGACGCCGAATTTCTCGAACGACAAGAAGAAGCACATCCTGAATCGCCTGACGGCCGCCGAAGGCCTCGAGCGTTTCCTGCACACCAAGTATGTCGGCCAGAAGCGCTTCTCACTGGAAGGCGGCGAGAGCTTCATCGCGTCGATGGACGAAGTCGTGCGTCACGCGGGCAAGAACGGCGTGCAGGAAATCGTCATCGGCATGGCGCACCGCGGGCGTCTGAACGTGCTCGTCAATACGCTCGGCAAGATGCCGGCGGACCTTTTCGCCGAATTCGAAGGCAAGCACGTCGATGACCTGCCGGCCGGCGACGTGAAGTACCACAAGGGCTTCTCGTCGGACGTCGCCACGGAAGGCGGCCCGGTTCACCTGTCGCTCGCATTCAACCCGTCGCACCTCGAAATCGTGAATCCGGTGGTCGAAGGCTCGGCCAAGGCGCGTATGGATCGTCGCGGCGACGAAGAAGGCCTGCAAGTGCTGCCGGTGCAAGTGCACGGCGACGCGGCCTTCGCGGGCCAGGGCGTCGTGATGGAAACGTTGAACCTCGCGCAGACGCGCGGTTACGGCACGCACGGCACGCTGCACATCGTCATCAACAACCAGATCGGCTTCACGACGTCGGATCCGCGCGATGCGCGCTCGACGCTGTATTGCTCGGACGTCGTCAAGATGATCGAGGCGCCGGTGCTGCACGTGAACGGCGACGATCCCGAAGCCGTCGTGCTGGCGACGCAGCTCGCCATCGACTTCCGCATGAAGTTCCACAAGGACGTGGTCGTCGACATCATCTGCTTCCGCAAGCTCGGTCACAACGAGCAGGACACGCCGGCGGTCACGCAGCCGCTGATGTACAAGACGATTGCGAAGCATCCGGGCACGCGCGCCGTCTACGCCGAAAAGCTGGTGCAACAGGGCGTCATCACGGCCGAGGAAGCGGACAACTTCGTCAAGGAATATCGTCAGGCGATGGACGAAGGCCATCACACGATCGATCCGGTGCTCTCGAACTACAAGAGCAAGTACGCGGTCGACTGGGTGCCGTTCCTGAACCGCAAGTGGACCGACGCGGCCGACACGGCGGTGCCGCTCGCGGAACTCAAGCGTCTGGCCGAGCGCATCACGACCATTCCGGAAAACTTCAAGGTTCACCCGCTCGTCGAGCGCGTCATCAACGACCGCCGCGCGATGGGTCTCGGCGAAGCCAAGCTCGACTGGGGCATGGGCGAGCACCTCGCGTTCGCATCGCTGGTCGCATCGGGCTATGCCGTGCGTCTGACGGGCCAGGACTCGGGCCGCGGCACGTTCACGCACCGCCACGCCGTTCTGCACGATCAGAACCGCGAGCGCTGGAACGACGGCACGTACATTCCGCTGCAGAACATCGCGGAAGGCCAGGCCAAGTTCACGGTGATCGACTCGGTGCTGTCGGAAGAAGCGGTGCTCGGTTTCGAGTACGGTTATTCGACCGCTGAACCGAACACGTTCGTCGCGTGGGAAGCGCAGTTCGGCGACTTCGTGAACGGCGCGCAGGTCGTGATCGACCAGTTCATCTCGTCGGGCGAAGTGAAGTGGGGCCGTGTCTCCGGTCTCACGATGATGCTCCCGCACGGCTACGAAGGTCAGGGTCCGGAGCACTCGTCGGCGCGTATCGAGCGTTTCCTGCAACTGTGCGCGGATCACAACATGCAAGTGGTCCAGCCGACGACGCCGGCGCAGGTTTTCCACCTGCTGCGCCGTCAGATGATCCGCCTGTTCCGCAAGCCGCTCATCATCTTCACGCCGAAGTCGCTGCTGCGTCACAAGGAAGCCGTGTCCGATCTGTCGGAACTGGCGAAGGGCTCGTTCCAGCCGGTCATCGGCGAAACGGACGAAGCCATCGAGGCGAAGAAGGTCAAGCGCGTGATCGTGTGCTCGGGCCGTGTCTATTACGACCTCATCGCGCATCGCCGCGAAGCGAAGAGCAACGATGTCGCGATCGTGCGTATCGAGCAGCTGTACCCGTTCGCGCACAAGCAGTTCGACGCGGAACTCAAGAAGTACGAGAACGCGACCGAAGTCGTGTGGGTGCAGGACGAGCCGCAGAACCAGGGCGCCTGGTTCTACGTCGAGCACCATCTGCGCGAAGGCATGCGCGAAGGCATGAAGCTGGCCTACAGCGGCCGTCCTGCATCGGCATCGCCGGCGGTCGGCTACTACGCGAAGCACTACGAGCAGCAGAAGGTGCTCGTGGAAGGCGCGTTCGGCCGCCTCAAGGGCGCGCAGGTCATCGCCAAGTAAGCATTGCTTGATCGAAACCGGGCGAACGGACGTTCCCCGGTTTCGCTGCTCGTACACACAGACACGCATCAGGAAAATACAGAAATGGCTATCGTAGAAGTCAAGGTTCCCCAGCTTTCCGAGTCGGTCTCGGAAGCGACCATGCTGCAGTGGAAGAAGAAGCCGGGTGAGGCTGTCGCCCAGGACGAAATCCTCATCGAAATCGAGACCGACAAGGTCGTGCTCGAAGTGCCGGCTCCGTCGGCCGGCGTGCTGGCGCAAGTCATCAAGCACGACGGCGATATCGTCACCGCCGACGAACTCATCGCCAAGATCGACACCGAAGCGAAAGCGGGCGAAGCGCCTGCCGCCGTCGCCGCTGCCGGCGACGCCGAAGTGAAGCCCGCGCCGGTCGCGGAAACCGCCGCTGCCACGTCGGCTCCGGCTGCTGCGCAAGCATCGGCGGGCGGCGCCGCATCGCCGGCCGCGACGAAGATCCTCGCCGAGAAGGGCGTGTCGGCGGATCAGGTGTCGGGCTCGGGCCGCGACGGCCGCATCACGAAGGGCGACGCGCTCGCCGCTCAAGCCGGCGCACCGGCTGCCGCACCGGCCAAGCCCGCCGCCGCACCGGCTCCGGCCGCCGCGCGCGCCGCGAAGCCGTCGCTGCCGCAAGTCAGCGCACCGGCATCGGCCGATCAGTGGCTGAAGGACCGCCCGGAACAGCGCGTGCCGATGTCGCGTCTGCGTGCGCGTATCGCCGAGCGTCTGCTCGAATCGCAGCAAACCAACGCCATCCTGACGACGTTCAACGAAGTCAACATGGCGCCGGTCATGGATCTGCGCAACAAGTACAAGGACCGCTTCGAGAAGGAACACGGCGTGAAGCTCGGCTTCATGTCGTTCTTCGTGAAGGCCGCCGTCCACGCGCTGAAGAAGTTCCCGCTCGTGAACGCATCGATCGACGGTAACGACATCGTCTATCACGGCTACTTCGACATCGGTATCGCGGTCGGTTCGCCGCGCGGTCTCGTCGTGCCGATCCTGCGCAATGCGGATCAGATGAGCCTCGCCGACATCGAGAAGAAGATCGCCGAATTCGGCCAGAAGGCGAAGGACGGCAAGCTGTCGATCGAAGAAATGACCGGCGGCACGTTCTCGATCTCGAACGGCGGCGTTTTCGGCTCGATGCTCTCGACGCCGATCATCAACCCGCCGCAATCCGCGATTCTCGGCGTGCACGCGACGAAGGAACGCGCGGTCGTCGAAAACGGCCAGATCGTGATCCGTCCGATGAACTACCTCGCGCTGTCGTACGACCACCGCATCATCGACGGCCGCGAAGCCGTGCTGTCGCTGGTCGCGATGAAGGACGCGCTGGAAGATCCGGCTCGTCTGCTGCTGGACCTGTAATACAAGCTTAGTTGCCTCGATGCGCGCGATAGGCTCGCGCGCATCGCAAGAGGCTGCTCCGCAAAAGCGGAGACACACCAAGGAAAGTCATGTCCAAAGAATTTGATGTCGTCGTGATCGGCGCGGGCCCTGGCGGCTATATCGCGGCGATTCGCGCAGCGCAGCTCGGCAAGTCGGTTGCGTGTATCGAGAAGTGGAAGAACCCGGCAGGCGCATTGAAGCTCGGCGGCACGTGCCTGAATGTAGGCTGCATTCCGTCGAAGGCGCTGCTGGCGTCGTCGGAAGAATTCGAGAATGCGTCGAAGCATCTGGCCGATCACGGCATCAGCGTGTCGGACGTGAAGCTCGATGTGTCGAAGATGCTCGCGCGTAAAGACGGCATCGTCGAAAAGATGACGAAGGGCATCGAGTTCCTGTTCCGCAAGAACAAGATCACGTGGCTCAAGGGTCATGGCAAGTTCACCGGGAAGAACGCGGCCGGCGTGCAGATCGAAGTGTCGGGCGAAGGCGAGACGGAAGTCGTCACGGCGAAGAACGTGATCATCGCGACGGGTTCGAAGGCGCGCCATCTGCCGAACATTCCGGTCGACAACGAGCTGATCGCCGACAACGAAGGCGCGCTGTCGTTCGATTCCGTGCCGAAGAAGCTCGCCGTGATCGGCGCGGGCGTGATCGGTCTGGAGCTCGGCTCGGTGTGGCGTCGTCTCGGCGCGGAAGTGACCGTGCTCGAAGCGCTGCCGCAATTCCTCGGCGCGGCGGACGAGTCGCTCGCGAAGGAAGCCGCGAAGCAGTTCAAGAAGCAGGGTCTCGACATTCACCTCGGCGTGAAGATCGGCGAAGTGAAGACGAGCGCCAACGGCGTTTCGATCGCTTACACGGACAACGCAGGCAACGCGCAGACGCTGGAAGCGGATCGTTTGATCGTGTCGATCGGCCGCGTGCCGAACACCGATAACCTCGGTCTGGAAAGCATCGGCCTGAAGGCGAACGAGCGCGGTTTCATCGACGTGGACGATCATTGCGCGACGAGCGTGCCGGGCGTGTACGCGATCGGCGACGTGGTGCGCGGCCCGATGCTCGCGCACAAGGCGGAAGACGAAGGCGTGGCGGTGGCGGAGATCATCGACGGTCAGAAGCCGCACATCGATTACAACTGCGTGCCGTGGGTCATCTACACGGAACCGGAAATCGCGTGGGTCGGCAAGACCGAGCAGCAGCTCAAGGCCGAAGGCCGCGAGATCAAGACCGGCCAGTTCCCGATGATGGCCAACGGCCGCGCGCTCGGCATCGGCCGTGCCGAAGGCTTCGTCAAGATGATCGCGGACGCGAAGACCGACGAAATCCTCGGCGTGCACGTCATTGCTGCGGACGCGTCGGATCTGATCGCGGAAGCGGTCGTGGCGATGGAGTTCAAGGCGGCGTCGGAAGATATCGGCCGCATCTGCCATCCGCATCCGTCGCTGTCGGAAGTGATGCGCGAAGCGGCGCTCGCCGTCGACAAGCGCGCGTTGAACATGTAATACCGTTTGCCTTGGCAGTAAGGCAGCACAACAAAGGCGAGCGGGTTGATCCGCTCGCCTTTGTCACATCGAACGGCCGAAGATGAACGTCACCGAATACTACGAAAACGAACTGCGCACGCGGGGTTATCAATCGGACGAGGCGCAGCTCGCGGCGGTCGCGCGTCTTCAACAGTGCTATGAAGAGTGGGTCGCGTACAAGGCGCGCCGCTCGAATGCGCTCAAGAAGTTTCTCGTGCGTCCCGAGTTGCCGCGCGGCGTCTACATGTGGGGCGGCGTCGGGCGCGGCAAGAGCTTCCTGATGGACAGCTTCTATGCGGTCGTGCCGGTGCAGCGCAAGACGCGTCTGCATTTTCACGAATTCATGCGCGAGGTGCATCGCGAACTGGAGGAGCTGAAAGGGCAGTCGGATCCGCTGGACGAACTCGCCAAACGCATCGCGAAGCGTTATCGGCTGATCTGTTTCGACGAGTTTCACGTCTCCGATATTGCCGACGCGATGATCCTGTATCGCCTGCTCGACCGTCTTTTCAAGGCTGGCGTGCAGTTCGTGATGACGTCCAATTACCAGCCCGACACGCTGTATCCGGAAGGGCTGCATCGCGATCGTCTTCTGCCCGCGATCGAGCTCATCAAAGAGCATCTCGACGTGCTCAACGTCGATGCCGGCACCGATTACCGCAGGCAAACGCTCTCGACGGTGAAGGCGTATCACACGCCGCTTGGTGCGTCGGCGAGCGAGGCGTTGCGTGCGGATTTCGCGAAACTCGCGGCCGTGCCCGACGAAAGCCCGATCCTGCACATCGAGAAGCGCGAGATCAAGGCATTGCGCAAAGCCGACGGTGTCGTTTGGTTCGACTTTGCGACGCTATGCGGCGGCCCGCGCTCGCAGAACGACTATCTCGAACTGGCGAACCGCTTTCACGCGGTCATCTTGTCGGACGTGCCGCAAATGACGCCGCGCATGGCATCGGAAGCGCGCCGCTTCACCTGGCTCATCGACGTGTTCTACGACCACAAGGTCAAGCTGCTGATGTCGGCGGCCGTGCCCGCGGAAGAACTGTACGTCGAAGGGCCGATGGCCAACGAGTTCACGCGCACGGTGTCGCGTATCGTCGAGATGCAGTCGAAGGAATATCTGGAGGCGCCGCGCCGCGTCACCGATATTTCGCTGACCTAATACGAGTATCAAAAATCTGCGGTAGGCCAATCGGCATAAGGTTTTGCGAGCAATTTCAAGATTCGGACCACTCCGATTTGCTGGCTTTCGGGTACTCGGTATCGTCGATACCGGTTATCAGTCAGTGAATTGGAGAAACTACCGTGAAGCCCTATCGCGACATGTCCGACGAAGAATGGCAGATGGTTGCACCGCTGCTTCCCGAACTGCGTCCGCGTTCGGAGTTGCGGGGCCGGCCGCTCGCCAATACCCGCGCCGTGCTCAACGGTGTGCTCTGGGTCATGTACAGCGGGGCGTCATGGTCCACGCTGCCGCGCAAATATCCGTCGTATCAGACGTGCCATCGGCGCTTCAAGGCGTGGCACGAATCGGGCGTCCTGCTGCGCGTCATGACGCAGTTGTTCGGGCCGGCCGGCGAATCGCTCTATGCGTTGATGACATCGCGCATGCGTGTGCCGGGGGAATTCAAGCCGGAAGAGCCGAACCTGCCCGCCGAAGCACAAGCGGAAGAGGCGCAACATCGTCACGCCGCATGATTGCTCGAAGCGTGCTCGCGAGATGAGCAAAGCCGGTCGAAGATCGACGTCTTCGACCGGCTTTGTCTTTGTATAAAGCTATTGCTGGCGCACCCAGGTTTGCGAGCGCCCCAGCAGCGAAACGCCGATATACCCGCGCACGACGAGCTTCTTGCCACCGTCTTCGAGTTTCATCTTGCACTTGTAGAGCTTGCCGCTGTCCGGGTCGAGAATCTGGCCGCCTTCCCACTCGTCGCCGTCCTGACGCATGCCGGTGATGATCGTCATGCCCTTGATCAACTGATCCTTGCGTTCGTCCGTGCAGGCCGTGCAGCGCCGTTCCGGATGATCGAATTCGCCGATGCCACGCACGACCTTGCCCGACAACTGCCCGTTGCCGTCGTCGGCGATCTGGATGATCGCTTTCGCTTTGCCGGTCTGATCGTCGATGGTCTGCCAGGTGCCGACGGGCGTCGCCTGCGCGAAAACGCTCGCGGCGAAAGTGGCGCACAGCGCGCCGAGCGTCACGCGTGCACCGCGCGAGCCGATGAAACGGGTCATGTCGTCTCCTTGTCGTGAACGGCCGAGCATACGAGAAAGCGACCGTTCCCGTCTGAGAAGAATCGTTCTAGACGCGCGCGGACCGAAAACTCAGACGGCGCGTTTAAGACCCGCTTCGAGCGTGGCGAACGTGCGCTCGTCGGTGCGATCGAAATGGAGCGGCGTGACCGACACGCTGCCTGCCGCCACCACCGCCGTTTCGCTATCGGGCGAATTCGGGCGCGGGCCACGCTGAAAGCGCAGCCAGTGATAGTCGATGCCGCGCGGATCGACGAGCGGCAACACGTCGATGCCTTCCACGAGCCCGATGCCTTGCCGCGTCACGGTGAGCGGACCCGCGGCAGACGCGTCGCAATCGGGGAAGTTGACGTTCAGGCACGTCGGCGCGTCGTGGGAAATCGAGAGCAATTGGCGGATCACGCCCGGCGCCAGCGCGCGCGCCGTGTCCCAGCGCACGTTCTCGCGGTCCGTGAAAGCCTGACTGAGCGCGATCGACGGCAAGCCGAGCAAGAGGCCCGTCATCGCCGCGCCGACGGTGCCGGAGAACATCGTTTCGACGCCGAGATTCGCCCCGCGGTTGATGCCGGACAGGACAAGTGTGGGCGGCGCGTCTTTCATGATGTGGCGCACGCCCATCACGACGCAGTCGCCTGGCGTGCCCTGTACGCCGAAGCGCCGTTCGCCCTGACGCGAGATGCGCAGCGGCGAATGCAGGCTGATGGAATGCGAAGTGCCGCTCTGATCGTGCTCGGGCGCGATGACCCAAACTTCGTGCGCGAGTTCGGCGGCGACCGCTTCGAGCACGGCGAGGCCGGGCGCGTCGATGCCGTCGTCGTTGGTGATGAGCACACGCTGCACGATGGGTGAGAGGGCGGACATCGCGAATCACTCCTTGGTCGGTGATGAAAAAGTATCGACCGATTATTACAGAGTTCGCGTTCCCGGGCGTCCGCGGCCCGTATCGAAATGAAGCCTTACTTGACGCCGAGCCCGCGCAGCACGGCGTTGCCGTCTTCGGTCAGGCGCACTTTCGGGGTGCCGGCGTCCGGCGACACGATCTCGACATAGCCGTATTCCTGCAGCGAGGCGACATCGGGCGTGGCGGCCATCACATCGATCGGCGCGTGCATCAGCAGGAGCAGCGTGGCGATTTCGTGATGGCTCAGAAGCTTTTTGATGGCTCGCACGGGTGCGGAAGCCGGACGGCGGAGGTTCATGAACGATGTCCTCAGGTTTGCATGACGATGTGCGGCGCTTTCGGCTTGACGCTTCGCGCGGACCTTGATGTCGATGGAGTGCGGGCAGGTTATCGGCCGACTCTTAGGCGAAACTTAAAACGCGCGCCGCGCGGTGCGACGAGTTGTTACACGGGATGTCACGAAGTCAGCGCGCGCTTCAAATCAGAAGGAAATCAGAAGCGATAGTCGGGATTTTTCGGGTCGAACGTCAGGTCGTCGAAGGGTTTCGTCTCGATGCGCTCGAACACGACGCTTTCGAAAATCTCGCCGTCGTTGTCGTACGACTCCAGCGTGCGGAAAAGCGGCCGTTCGAGGTCGAGTCCGAGCACTTCCTTTTTCGCATAGAAGGTGGGTTGGCCTTCGACCGTTTCGTAGGTGAGCGCGATCACGCGCAGTCCGTCGACGTTCTTCACTTCGATGTTCGTTGGTTTCGTGATGCCCGCTTCGGCGAACTTGCGCCCTTCGTCGATGAAGCGTTGCGTGATCGCGTCGATGCCGAGCTCGCGGATCGAATGATTCGACTGCGCGCGGGCGAGCGCGCCGTTCACCGATGCCCACATCGGCACGACGCCCAGAAAGCCGCCGAGATGACCGTAAAGCTGATCGGGACGCTTCGAATCGTCGTAGATGACTTCCTGCCCCGCGTGCCCGCCATCCGGCAGCCATTTCGCATAGATGCGCAGCGGCTCGCGCGTGACGCGCACGAGCATGTGATCCGCGCGCTTCGGCCATTTGCCTTTGATGCGCTCGCGGCGGCGCATCGTGAACTCGCACGAATCGAAATCGCGTAAGCCGTCTTGCAGATAGCGCGGCAGCGTGCGCGCGTCGAGCGAGCGGAAGAGGGCGACGAGTTGCGCATCGTCGAGACTGGCGAGCGCGCCGCTTCCCGCCGATCGCGACAGCCATTGCACCTGCTGCTCGACGCCGAGATCGCCGATGCGCCCAACGTCATCGGATGGATCGGCGCGTGCCGCGAAAGACGCGAGCGCGAGACACAACAGGCTCGCACAAGCGAACCGGAAGCCGGAAGCCGAGCGCGGCATGGGTATCTCCGTGAGGGCTAGCCCTGCGATGTGGATCCGGCGTCGCGCAGTTCGCGCCTGAGCACCTTGCCGATCGGCGTGAGCGGCAGCGCGTCGCGGAACTCGACATAAGCAGGCACCTTGTAGCCGGTCAGGTGTAAACGCGCGAACTTCAGCAGTTCTTCCACCGTGAGCGTGTCGTCGCGACGCACGACGAATGCCTTCACGCGCTCGCCCGTCACCGGATCGGGCACGCCGACGGCCGCGACCGCGCGCACTTTCGGATGCGCCGCGAGCACGTCCTCGATTTCGTTCGGATACACGTTGAAGCCCGAGACGATCATCATGTCCTTCTTGCGGTCGATGAGCCGGATGATGCCGCGCGCATCCATCACGCCGATGTCCCCGGTCGCGAGCCAGCCGTTCGCGTCGATGGCTTTCGCCGTGTCTTCCGGACGGTTCCAGTAGCCCTTCATCACTTGCGGACCCTGGACGCAAAGCTCGCCCGGTTCGCCGACGTTCGCCCACGCGCCATCTTCGCGGCGCAGGCGCACGAGCGTGGACGGCACCGGCACGCCGATGGTTCCATCGAAAGCGCTGTCGCCGTGCGTATCGAGCGGCGTCGCGGCGACGAGCGGCGAACACTCGGTCAGGCCGTAACCTTCGACGAGCGTTGTGCCCGTCAGCGCCCTGAAGCGCTCGGCGATCACCCGCTGGGTCGCCATGCCGCCCGCCATCGCGAGCTTGAGCGACGAGAAGTCGCGCTGACGGAAGGCTTCGTTGTCCATCAGCGCGCTGTAAAGCGTGTTGAGCGCGGTGATCGCCGTGAAATTCTCGTGACGCAGCGCGCGCACGAGGCTGCCGATATCGCGCGGATTGACGATCAGCACGTTGCGCGCGCCGATCGCAAGAAACGCGAGCGCATTCACCGTGAGCGAATAGATGTGATACAGCGGCAACGGCGTGACGACGGTCTCTTCGCCCTCGACGAGCCGCGCGCCCGCCCATGCAAGCGCCTGCATCAGATTGGCGATCACGTTGCGATGCATGAGCATCGCGCCTTTGGCGATGCCTGTGGTGCCGCCGGTGTACTGAATGAACGCGATATCGCCGTGACCGACGCGCACCGGTTCGAACTTGCGCCGCGCGCCGAGCGCGAGCGCTTGCGGCAGGCGCACGGCATCGGGCAGCGCGTAGGCGGGCACCTGCTTTTTCACATAGCGCAGGATCAGATCGATCGCGCGGCCTTTCACGTTGAGACCGCCGCCGAGCAGATCGCCGAGCCCGGTCACGACGATGTTCCTTACGCGCGATCCCGGCCGCGCGTCCTGCACGGTCTTGGCGAAGTTCTCGAATACGACGATCGTCTGCGCGCCGCTGTCCTTCAACTGAAGGCCGAGCTCGCGCACCGTATAGAGCGGATTCACGTTGACGACGATCGCGCCCGCGAGCAGCGTGCCGAAGAGCGTCACCGGATAGACGAGCGTGTTCGGCATCATCAGCGCGACGCGATCGCCGGGCTTCACGCCGATGCCCTGCAGATACCCCGCGAACGCATGCGCCTTCTCGCCGAGCGTCGCGAACTTCAGTTCCGAGCCGAGGCTCACGAACGCGACATGATCGGCAAAACGCGCGACGCATTCGTCGAAGAAATGCGCGAGCGAGCGATAGCGCGAAGGATCGATCTCATGCGCGACATCCGGCGGATACGACGCATACCAGATGCCGTCCGTCGCGTGCGGCTCGGAAGTCCCGCGCGGCGCTGCCTGTCCCGGGCTCATGTGGTGTCTCCGTCGGCTTGTATTTTTTTGGCCGATATTTCCGGCTACCGCTCCAGTATCGCGACGACGCCTTGTCCGCCCGCCGCGCAGATCGAGATCAGTCCGCGCAACGGCTTGCCGTCGCTGCGCGCGGGCGCGTTCGCGAGCATCTTCGCCAGCGTACCGATAATGCGCCCGCCCGTCGCCGCGAACGGATGCCCCGTCGCGAGCGAGCTGCCGTTCACGTTCAGACGCGCGCGGTCGATCGAACCGGGCGGCGCGTCGAGTCCGAGCGCGGTGCGGCAGTATTCGTCGTCTTCCCACGCGGCGAGCGTGCACAGCACCTGCGCCGCGAATGCTTCGTGGATCTCGTAGAAATCGAAGTCCTGCAATGCGATTCCGGCGCGCGCGAGCATCGGCGGGACCGCGTAGACGGGCGCCATCAGGAGGCCTTCGCGCTTGTCGAAGAAATCGACGGCGGCGGTCGCGGAAAACGTCAAGAACGCCTGCACCGGCAAGCCACGCTCGGCGGCCCATTGCTCGGACGCGAGCAGCACCGCCGATGCGCCGTCGGTGAGCGGCGTCGAGTTGCCCGCGGTGAGCGTGCCCGCGTCGCGATCGAAGACGGGCTTGAGCGCCGACAACTGATCGAGCGATACGTCGGGCCGCAGCGTGCTGTCGCGCGCGAGGCCTTTGTACGGCGTCATCAGATCGTTGAAAAAGCCGCGCCCGTACGCCGCCGCGAGCTTGCGATGACTCTCCTGCGCGAGCGCATCCTGCGCCTCGCGCGAAATCTTCCAGCGCTTGGCCATCAGTTCGCAGTGCTCGCCCATCGAAAGGCCCGTGCGCGGTTCCGCATTGCGCGGCAGGAGCGGCCTGAAGAACATGCCGGGCCGCAGTTTAGCGAGCGCGCCCACGCGCTGTCCCGCCGAGCGCGAGCGATTCGCTTCGAGCAGGATTCTGCGCATGCGCTCGTTCACCGCGATGGGCGCGTCCGACGCCGTATCGACGCCGCCCGCGATGCCCACGTCGATCTGTCCGAGCGCGATCTTGTTCGCGACCAGAATCGCCGTTTCAAGGCCGGTGCCGCAGGCTTGCTGCACGTCGTAGGCGGGCGTTTCCTTCGCGAGCGTCGTCGACAATGCGGCTTCGCGCGTCAGATTGAAATCGCGCGAATGCTTGACGACCGCGCCCGCCGCCACTTCGCCGAGGCGCATGCCGTGCAGGTCGAAGCGATCGACGAGTCCTTGCAGCGTGAAGCTCAGCATGTCCTGATTCGACGCGCTCGCGTACGCCGTGTTCGAGCGCGCGAACGGAATGCGATTGCTGCCGATTACCGCGACACGACGCGCTTCGCTCATGGCAGCTCCCATTCGAAATGGCCACGCAGATGCGGCCGGTCGCCGGCGAGATCGCGCACTTCGAAATCGCGCGCGACGGGCGAGGGCGCGGCGGTCCACAGCGTCGCATCGCCGGGAATGTATAGCGGCGTCTTGAAATCGCCGTGCGCGTAACCGGAAGCCAGCGCCTTGACCGGATGCAACGCGGCGAGCGTGCGCGCGAGCGTCCACATGCCATGCGCGATGGCGCGTGGAAAACCGAACGCTTTCGCGCTCAGCATGTGCAGATGGATCGGATTGAAGTCGCCCGACGCCTTCGCGTAGTCGCGTCCGAGTTGCGGCGGAAGCTGCCAGCGCGCTTCGCGCGCGAGCAGCGGCACGCGTACGTCGGCGGCATCGGCGATCTCGATCGACGGCGCCGCGCGCTCGCTGCGCGCGCCGCGCTTCAGATACACGCTGTCGCCGTCCCACACCGCCTCGCCGCGCCGATAGATGCGCGTATGCAGCGTGAACGCCTGGCCCTTGTGATGCGGCACGAGCGGCCCGCATTCCACTTCGATGCGCAACGCCTGACCGGCCGCGAGCGGACGCCGCAGCCGCACGCTGTTCGACAGATGCACGACGCCGAGCGCGGACCATGGAAACGACGGATCGGTGAGCATCATCAGATGCAAGGGAAAAGCGAGAACGTGCGGAAACGTGAGCGGCACGCCGTGCTCGGGAATGAAGCCGCACACGCGCGCGTATCGGCCGACCTGTTCGGCGTCGATCCTCACATTCGGGCGCACGAGCCGCAACGCGGGCAGCTCCGGCGCACGCGCGCGCCGGAAAAGCGCGGGCAGCGCGCGGCCGTAGAGCTTCGCGGGCGGCGGCAGCGTTTCGACGACGACGGTGCGGGCGCGCGGCATGGTCGGTGCGTGCATCGCGTTCTGCCTCCTCACGCGCCGATCAGGCTCTGGCCGCACACGCGCACCACGTTGCCCGTGATGCCCGCGCTGCCCGGACTCGCGAGCCACGCGACGGTCTCGGCGACATCGACGGGCAAGCCGCCTTGTCCCATCGAATTGAGGCGTCTGCCGGCCTCGCGCACGCCGAAGGGCATACGCGCGGTCATATGCGTTTCGATGAAGCCCGGCGCGACCGCGTTGATCGTGATGCCGCGCTCGCGCAGCAACGGCGCCATCGCGTGCACGCGGCCGATCACGCCGGCTTTCGACGTCGCGTAATTGGTCTGCCCGCGATTGCCCGCGATGCCGCTGATCGACGACACCGCGACGATGCGCCCGCCCGCGCGCAACACGTTCTGCGCGAGCAGCACGTCGTCGATGCGTTCCTGCGCGAGCAGATTGATGTCGATGACGCTGTCCCACATGTCGGCGGTCATGCGCGCGATGGTCTTGTCGCGCGTGATGCCCGCGTTATGCACGACGATATCGATGCCGCCCGACGCAGCCAGCGCCGCCGCGATTTCGGCGGGCGTTTCGGGCGCGGCGATATCCGCGACGAGCGCCGCGTGCGCGCCCGATGACGGCGACGCGTCTTCGATCGCGAGCATGGTCTGATCGAGCGCATCGCGGGCGGCGTCGATATCGAGCCCGGTGACGATCGCGCCGTGCTCGGCCAGCACCGCCGCGATCGACGCGCCGATGCCGCGCGCCGCGCCCGTCACGAGCGCGCGTTTGCCGGCGAGCGGCTTGGCCCAGCTTGGCGGCGCGTCGGCGGGCGCATCGATGGTCACGACTTGGCCCGAGACATAGGCCGAGCGTGGCGAAAGGAAAAAGCGCAGCGCCGACTCGACATCCGCGCCATCGGCTGCGCGCAGCAGATTCGACGTAATGCCGTTGCGCGCTTCCTTGCCGAGCGAGCGGACCATGCCTTCGAGCGCATGCTGCGCGGTCGCGGCGCGGACGCTCGAGCGCGTGGCGGGCGGACGCCCGAGCACGACGATGCGCCCGTTCTTCGCGAGCGAACGCAGCGCATCGTGGAAGAACGCGTAGAGCGAATGGAGTTGCGCGCTTTCGCCGATGCCGGTCGCATCGAAAATCAGCGCCTCGACGCGGTCGGTCGCGGAAGCGTCGCGCGAGCGCGGCTCGAAGCGGCCGCTCATCGCGCCGTGCCGCGCGGCGACCGGCAGCCAGCCGGACGCGCTTTCGTGCGCGATGCCCGTCATGCCGATCGCCGACAGCACGGCCATCAGATCGTCGAAGAGCGCGGGCGACGGCCCCGCGCCGATGGCGGCCATGCCGCCGAATTCGGCCTGATCCGCGCGATGGCGGCGCAAAACCTCGGGACGCGGAAGGCCGAGCGAGCGTGCAATGCTCGTGCCGAAGGGCGAATTGACGAAGTCGAGATAGCGGTCTTTCATCGATTGTCGATCGGTCGTCGGGCGCGCGGGGCGGTGCCTTTGGTCCTGAATGCTTCAGGCAATGGCTTCGGGCAAGTGCCGCTCGAGCGCCGCGCTGCGCTTTTGCAATGCTTCGAGGATACCGAAGTCTGCGGAAAAATCATCGACTTTCACCGCTTCCTTCGCATGAGCGGCCCATTCGGCGAGCAGCGCGCGTTCGTTTTCGTCGATGAGACCGCGCGCCGCCGCCGTCTGCGACCAGGCTTCGATGTCGGGCGGGCTTTGCGGCAGCGGGGCGGCGGCGCCCGCCTTGACGGCGTCCCGCAGACGCGCCTCTAGCGCCGCGACGGCAGGCGTGAGCGCGAGCAGCTTTTCGCCGCGCGCGATCGGATCGTCTTCGAGCGCCGAAACGTGCGAGCCTGCGACGAGGCGCTCGCGCGCGTCGCCGGGTGCTTGCATCAGCATCGCGACGTCGTTGCCGAGCGCATCGACGCTAGGGGCGTGCGGCAAGCCGAACGGGAACGCGACGATGCGCAGAAACGCCGCCGCCGCGCGGTTCGGATAGTTCGCGAGCAAGCCCTCGAACGCGGCGCGCGCCTGATAAAGCGCGTCTTCGGCGCCCCAGCGCACGAGCGGCAGATCGCTTTCAGGGCGGCCATCGTCCTCGAAACGCTTGAGCGTCGCGGAGAGCAGATACAACTGCGAGAGGATGTCGCCGAGACGCGCCGAAAGACGTTCGCGGCGTTTCAGCTCGCCGCCGAGCGTGAGCATCGACACATCGGCGAACAACGCGAACGCGCTCGACAGACGCGTGGCCGCACGATAGTACGGCACGAGACGCGCATCGGCGCGCGCGGGCTTCGCGACGAACACGCCGCCGCCGCATGCGTACACGAAGGCGCGCATCGCGTTCGATGCCAGAAACGCCGCATGTCCGAAGAACGCGGCGTCGAACGCGCGCAGATCGTTGTCGCGCGTCGCTGCCATTTCCTTCAGCACGTAGGGGTGACACCGGATCGCGCCCTGTCCGAAGATGATGAGACAGCGCGTCAGGATATTCGCGCCTTCGACGGTGATCGAGATCGGCATCTGCTGATACGCCCGCGCCAGAAAATTCGACGGTCCCATGCAGATGCCCTTGCCCGCGACGACATCCATGCCGTCGTTGATGACCTTGCGCGCGCGTTCGGTGATGTGATACTTCGCGATCGCCGAGATGACGGACGGCTTCTCGCCGAGATCGACGGCCTGCGCGGAAAGACGCCGCGCCGCGTCCATCACATAGAGATTGCCGCCCATGCGCCCGAGCGCTTCCTGTATGCCTTCGAAGCGGCCGATCGGCGTGCGGAACTGACGGCGCGCGGCGGCATACGCGCCGGTGCCGCGCACCGCGAGCTTCGCCATGCCGACGTTCGACGAAGGCAGCGAGATCGCGCGGCCGGCGGCGAGGCATTCCATCAGCATGCGCCAGCCGTTACCCACTTGCGCGCGTCCGCCGATGACCCAGTCCATCGGGATGAACACGTCCTTACCCCAGTTCGGGCCGTTCTGGAACACGGCGTTGAGCGGCCAGTGCCGCCGTCCGATGTTCACGCCGGGATGGTTCGTCGGAATGAGCGCGCAGGTGATGCCGGGCGCGTCGTCGTCGCCGAGCAGGTGATCGGGATCGAGCGCGCGAAAGGCGAGGCCGAGCACGGTCGCGATCGGACCGAGCGTGATGTAGCGCTTTTCCCACGTGACGCGAAATCCGAGCGTCTCGCGGCCCTCATGCACGCCGCGACACACGATGCCGATATCCGGGATCGCCGCGGCATCCGATCCGGCGTATGGGCTGGTCAGCGCGAAGCACGGAATTTCATCGCCGCGCGCGAGCCGCGGCAGATAGTGATCTTTTTGTTCCTCGGTGCCGTAGTGCAGAAGCAGCTCGGCGGGACCGAGCGAATTGGGCACCATCACCGATACGGCCGCCGCCGACGAATGCGTCGCGAGCTTCATGATGACCTGCGAGTGCGCGTACGCGGAGAAAGCCTTTCCGCCATAGCGCTTCGGAATGATCATGCCCAGAAAGCCGTGTTCCTTGAGGTAAGCCCACGCTTCTGGCGACAAGTCTTGCCAGATGGCGGTCGTATCCCAGTCGTTCGACAGGTCGCACAGACGCGCGCATTCGTTGTCGATGAAGCTTTGCTCTTCCTGCGTGAGCTTCGGCGTGCCGTGTACGAGCAGGCGGTCCCATCGCGGGCGGCCCGAGAAAAGCTCGGCGTCCCACCAGACCGTGCCGGCTTCGATGGCGTCACGCTCCGTCGACGACATCTCCGGCAGGATCTTGCGAAACACGGCGATTACACGGCGGCTGACGAGCGCGCGACGCATGGGTGTCAGCGTGAGCGCGAGCGCCGGAAGCACGAAGACGATCGCGAGCAGCGTCGCGCCGAGCGGGCCCGTCAAACCGGTCAGCGCGCCGGCGGCGACCCAGACCGCGAACCCGGTGAGCCATGCGAGCGCCGGCGCCTGCAGGAAGGCGAGCGTGCCGGCGAGCAGGAGGAAAGCGATGACATACAGGGCAGGCATCACGAATCTCCGGTATTTGAACACTCGGAGCACACACCATGCCACAGAATAAACAAGAGCATAACGACCGATTAGAACTCTAATTCGGAAGTCTCATTCTTTAGGATGTGTCCACTTCAAGGATTCGAGATTCGGGCGTTATGCTTTTGTTTCGCATTAGCACCGACAAAATCGAATGCTTAGTTCGATTTACTAAACAAAATTAAAGCGATTGGATTCTTGACACCCCGCAGTACGCGGGGCGTCAAAGGGGCTGTGGGTCGTTCTTCGCGGGATGCGCCACAGCAGGTCACATCGGAGGGCTTCTAGTGTGACCACCTGCCACGCGTACGGTGGCCATAGGAGCATATTTGGAAATGGAGACGAGAGATCACTTAGTCAGGCTAAGCATGGGCGCCGTTCCTGATGACATCGGTGTTTCTGACTGGATGCTGCTTACGGGGGATGTGCTGTATTTGCTGGCCCGTTGCAGTGGAGAGGTCAGTTATCTGCGTGTGCCGCTGGATCTGGAACTGCTCAATAACGTGCGGAAGTCGACCATGCGAAAGGGAGATGGCGTTTATCGGAATAGTCGAGGTGAGCCGACACTGCTTGCCACGTATCTGGCCTTCGTTTTTCTGCAGCGGGACGTGCCGATTCAGGCTATCAGGTGCGAACTCGGCCTGTCCGAAGCGATGATGAATCTATTGCTCGTTGTCTGGCATTTTGCCGTCGGCGTCATCGATTGCGGTAGCCGATTGCAACTGATTCCCCCGCTGCCGTTCGAGGGAAACGGAGATGCCTAGCTCGTGGGAACGTCGGCAGCGCCAATTCGGAAACATCTGGTGGGGATGGCGGTGAAACGAGCTAAAAATATCGAGAACTCGCACCGCGATTGCCCTGGTCGAGGGGTGCGAGCGAGTATCGGTCCTGACTCCGCTCAGGCGAAGCCAGGACGCGTAGGAATGCCGTGATCGGGTTTGCAGACCCGCGCACGACGATCGCAAACTACAGTCGTCTCCTGTAGGCAGCAATCACCTGCCGTTAACAATCGGCAACAGGAGAGTAAGTGTTCCTAAATAAATGTGTTTACCGAGTCGAGCTAAAAATAAACTCGCTGTACAGAGAGACCGCGCCGATCGATCGGAGCTACGTTTTCGACAGCAAGCTCTATCTCTTCAGCAACGGCACGGACGGCTATAGCTATCGGTCCATATCGCTGGACTGCTCGGCGCCCAGGAAATTGCGCAAGGAGTTTCGGGTCGTCGAGGCGTCGCCGGGCGGCGGCGTCCGAGGACGCGTCGACTTCAAGAGGAAATTCCAGGCGCTGGCATTGCTGCACGATGGCGCGCCGGTCGTCGAGGTTTCGCGCGAGGTCAACTTGTCGGTGACGACGGCTTATCGCTATCGGAGGGAACTGCACGGCCTCGTCGCATTGCGCCCGCAGAACACGAATTCGCTGCTGCGGATGCTTGCCTTTCGGGGCGACGAAGCGCGATAAGCGAGGCGCGTCGGACGCGAGCCGGGTGGCGGAGAAACGCAGTTGTCCGTCGCGTCGGCTTGCGCGCGGAGCGGGGCATCGATGCTGCTGCACTTGCGGCTGAAGAAAACCAGCGCCGCGGGGACTGGCGCGCGGCCGCGTCCGCACGAAGGTGAATCGGCGAACGCAGATTCGTTTCGATTTCAATTCGACATCCGGGGACCGAATGGGAAACGGAATTGCGAACCGAAAGCGAAGGCGGAAAACAAAAAACCCCGCGACGATGCGCGGGGTTTTTGCGTGCGATGCGCTCGAACGAGCGTCTCGCGAAAGAGGGACCTTGGTGCCCAGGAGAGGACTCGAACCTCCACGGTGTTGCCACCGCTAGGACCTGAACCTAGTGCGTCTACCAATTCCGCCACCTGGGCCAAGGGGTACAGCAAGCCCGCTATTCTAGCGGGAACGGGCGCCGTGTCAATCGAAAAGTCATACGACTCGTCTACGACAAAAACACGGTCTCCGCATAAAAAGAAAAAGCCACCCGAAGGTGGCTTTTTCAAACATCTGGTGCCCAAGAGAGGACTCGAACCTCCACGGTGTTGCCACCGCTAGGACCTGAACCTAGTGCGTCTACCAATTCCGCCACCTGGGCAAGGGTGCGTGTTACTTCAAATCTGCTGCGCTTTACTGATCGTTCGACTGATCGTTCGACTGAGTGTTCAGCAGCAGAGAACGCAATTATAGCGAGCCTGACGCATCTGTCAAGCGTTTCGATGCGATGCCTGTAACGAGCCGCGAAGCGCGCCGCGTCGGCGTCTCGCGCCCGTGGCGCTTAAAAGACGGGTGTTAGAATGACCCGCAACGATGACCGCATTATTGGTTGCAAAGCACCGCAAAAGTCCCGTCCAACGAGAAAAAACACGACTACGCCCTTGAGCAAATATCCGTATCCGATTCCGAGCCGCGAAGAAATTCTCGGCGTGCTGCGCACGAGCGAGACACCGCATGCCGCGAACGACATCGCCGAAGCGTTGTCGATCAAGCGCCAGGAGCGCGAAGGATTTTTCAAGCGACTGGCGGCCATGGAACGCGACGGGCAAATCCGCCTCGACAAGCGCGGCCACTATCAACTCACGCATCCGTCGAATTTTGTTGCGGGGCGCGTGCAGGGGCATCGCGACGGCTTCGGCTTTCTGATCCGCGATGACGGCCAGGACGATCTCTTCCTCCCCAATGGCGAAATGCAGAAGGTCATGCACAACGATCGCGTGCTCGCGCGCATCGTCGGCTATGACCGGCGCGGACGGCCGGAAGGGCACATCGTCGAGGTCACGGATCGCGCCAACAAGCGCGTCATCGGGCGCCTCGTCAACGAGAACGGCGCGCTGATTCTCGTGCCCGAAGACAAGCGCATCGGGCATGACATCCTCATCACGCAAAATCCGAAGAAGGCGAAGGTCGGGCAGGTCGTGTCCGTCGATCTGACGGATTTCCCGAGCCGCCATTCGCAGCCGCTCGGACGCGTGGTCGAAGTGATCGGCGATATCGACGATCCCGGCATGGAAATCGAAATCGCGGTGCGCAAGTACGGCGTGCCGCACGAATTCAGCGACGCCGCGCTCGCCGCCGCCGCCAAGCTGCCCGACGAAGTGCGCGCGGCGGATATCCGTCATCGCGTCGATCTGCGCGACGTGCCGCTCGTCACCATCGACGGCGAAGATGCGCGCGATTTCGACGACGCCGTGTATTGCGAGCCGGTCGCCGTGGGACGTGGTCAGGGTTTTCGTCTGCTGGTCGCGATCGCGGACGTATCGCATTACGTGCGTCCGAACGAAGCGCTCGATATCGATGCGCTCGATCGCAGCACGTCGGTGTATTTCCCGCGCCGCGTGATTCCGATGCTGCCGGAGAAGCTGTCGAACGGCCTGTGCTCGCTAAACCCCGATGTCGATCGCTGCGTGCTCGTGTGCGACATGGTCATTACCGCGCGCGGCGAGATCAAGGCGTATCAGTTTTATCCCGGCGTGATGCACTCGGCGGCGCGCCTGACATACACCGAAGTCGCGGCCGTGCTCACCAACACGAAGGGTCCGGAAGCGGCGAAGCGCGCCGATATCCTGCCGCAGCTGCAGAACCTCTACGGCGTCTACAAGTCGCTGCATGCCGCGCGCCAGAAGCGCGGCGCCATCGACTTCGATACGACCGAGACGTATATCGTCGTGAACTCGCAGGGCAAGATCGAGCAGATCGTGCCGCGTCATCGCAACGACGCGCATCGGCTGATCGAGGAATGCATGCTGGCCGCGAACGTCTGCGCGGCCGACTTTCTGAAGCGCAACAAGCATCCCGGTTTGTATCGCGTGCACGCGGGGCCGACGGAAGAGAAGCTCGAAAACCTGCGCGCGTTCCTGCGCGGCGTCGGCTTGACGCTCACCGGCGGCGACAAGCCGCACGCGAGCGATTACGCCGCCCTCATCGCCCAGATTCGCGACCGGCCCGACGCGCAGATGCTGCAATCGATGGTGCTGCGTTCGATGCAGCAGGCTGTCTATAGCCCGGACAACATCGGCCATTTCGGCCTCGCTTATGAGGCGTACGCGCACTTCACGAGTCCGATCAGGCGCTATCCCGACTTGCTCACGCATCGCGCGATCTACGCGATCTTGCAGGGCAAGAAGTATCTGCCGGACGTCGGTCACGATGTTTTCCTGAGCACGGGCCTCACGAAAGCCGCGCGCGAACTGCAGAAGGCCGACGACTCCGCGCGTGGCCGCGCTCGCAACAGCGTCGCGATCTGGGAAGAGCTCGGGCTGCATTGCTCGTCGAACGAGCGTCGCGCCGACGAAGCCTCGCGCGACGTCGAAGCGTGGCTCAAGTGCTACTTCATGCGCGACAAGCTCGGCGAGGAATACGGCGGCATGGTGAACGGCGTGACGTCGTTCGGCATTTTCGTGCAACTGGATTCGCTCTTCATCGAAGGACTCGTGCATGTGACCGAGCTCGGCTCGGACTATTTCCAGTACGACGAGATCAAGAACGAACTGCGCGGCGAGCGCACGGGCATTCGCTACCGGATGTCCGATCGCGTGCGCGTGCAGGTGAGCCGCGTCGATCTCGATGCGCGCAAGATCGATTTCCGGCTGGTTCGCGATACGCCGGTGAAGCCGCCGTCGCCGCGTCCGTCGACCGGTGCGAGCGATGCAGCGGCTGCCGGCATCGGCGCGGGACCGCGTATCCGTCCGTTCGGCGACGACGACGCCCCGAGCACGCGCGCGCGCGGCGGCACGAAGAAGGGCGCGTCGCTTGCGGCGAGTCCGCGCGGCGGCGCGGCGAAGAAGCGCGGAGCGGCGTCGAAGTCGGCATCGCAGGGACGGCCGGCGCGCAAGAAACGTTAGGGCGGCGCGTCAATACAGCCGCCATCGAATACGCGCGGTCCGATGCTTCGTGCTTCGGACCGCGTCGTGCTTTTCAAGTTTTCACCGAAGGTTCGAATCAGTCATGTCACGTCTCAAGGTTCTATACGGATTTCACGCAGTGACCGCACGTTTGCGCGCGGATGCATCGTCGATCGAGGAGGTGCTGTACGACCCCACGCGCAAGGATCGGCGCATGCAGGACTTTCTGCGGACCGCGAAGGAAGCGGGCGTGCGGCTGATCGCGGCCGATGAAGCGCGTCTCTGGGGGCTGTCGGGCAACGTCCAGCATCAGGGCGTGGTGGCGCGCGCGCACGATCTGCCGCTCGCGCAGAATCTGGCCGAACTGCTCGATGGCATTTCGGGCACGCCTTTGCTGCTGGTGCTCGACGGCGTCACCGATCCGCATAATCTCGGCGCGTGTCTGCGCGTCGCGGATGCGGCCGGCGCGCATGCGGTGATCGCGCCGCGCGATCGCTCGGCGGGCCTGAACGCGACGGCGGCGAAGGTGGCGAGCGGCGCGGCGGAGAGCGTGCCGTATATCACCGTGACGAATCTGGCGCGCGCGCTGCGCGAACTCAAGGAGGCGGGCGTCTGGGTGATCGGCACGGCGGGCGAGGCGACGGCATCGCTTTACGAGACCAAGCTGGATGGTCCGGTGGCGATCGTCGTCGGTGCGGAGGGCGAGGGCATGCGTCGCCTGACCCGCGAGACGTGCGACGAAATCATGAATATCCCGATGGCGGGGACGGTCGAGAGTTTGAATGTGTCGGTGGCGTCGGGGGTTTGTTTGTTTGAGGCGGTGAGGCAGCGGGCGGTGAAGAAGTAAGGGTCAGCGTCCAACGTCATTCATGGCTTTGAAGCGACTTAGTGATCTGATCGCGGTCGGAAGCGTGTACACCCGCGAGCAGTTGAAGGGCATCCTCGATACGCAGGACGCGACGATCAACACAGGCGTATTTCGTCCTGCAGGCTTCGATTCGGTTCTGCTGTTCGTCACGGGATCCAAAACGCCGGACCGAGTTCAATATGTCGATGCACTCGAGGGCGACATCTTGCACTGGCAAGGACAGAACGCCGGGCGCACCGACGCTTTGATCGCTGAACATCGAGCGCGCGATTTGGAACTGCTGCTGTTCTATCGCACAAAAAAGTACGAGTTCGCGGGCGCCGGGTTCAAATTCGAAGGCTTGTTCGACTACGTCTCGCATGAGGGCGCGTTGCCGGCGAGTTTCACGCTTCGACGCGCGGACCGAACTCAGGTTCAAGCCGAACTGGAAGCCGAATCCGAAGCGGAAGCGCGACTCGAAGCAAGCGGTGTTTTCGATCCCGCGAGCATCGAAGATGCGCGCAAGAAGACGTTCGCCGCCATTGTCATGCGCCAGGGCCAACCTGCGTTCCGTAGGAGACTGCTTGAAGCATATGAACGCCGTTGTGTACTGAGCGGCTGTCCGGTCGAGGAAGTTCTCGAGGCCGCCCACATCTGCCGCTATATGGGCGAAGACACGAACGTCGTGGAAAACGGGCTGCTGCTGCGCGCCGATCTGCACACGCTCTATGACCGTGCGCTGATCGCGATCCATCCCGCGACTCATGCCGTGTCAGTTGCACCGGAACTCGCGGATAGCGAGTATGGCTGGTTGGCGGGACGTGTGCTTCGCCTGCCGAAGGATCCCAAACACCGGCCGAGTAGCGAAGCGCTTCACACGCACTGGATGTTAGTGCGCTCCCTATGGGAAAAGCGATCATGACGAGCACGAAGTTTTTGGGCATGGTCGCAGCAATCTCCGCATGCCTGCTCACCGCCTGCACCGCGATGCAAGACCGCACCACCTACATCGCCGACACGCAGTACCACGCGAAGAACGCCGATTCCCGCATCCGTTTCCTCGTGATGCACTACACGGAGATCGACGAAGCGGGATCGCTCGCCGTCCTGACCGGCGATGAAGTCAGCGTGCACTACGTCGTCCCCGACGCCCCGCGCATCGAGAAAGGCGAGCCGGTCGTCTATCAACTGGTGCCGGAAGACAAGCGCGCCTGGCACGCCGGCGTGAGCTCGTGGCAGGGCGCGACGGAGCTGAACGCGTCGTCTATCGGCATCGAGAACGTGAATCTCGGTCCGATCGGCCCGTCGAGCGATGGAAAATGGCAGCCGTATCCGCCCGCGCAAGTCGATGCGCTCATCAAGCTCTCCCGCGATATCGTCGCGCGCTACCACATCCCGCCGACGCGCGTCGTCGGCCATAGCGACATCGCGCCGCAACGCAAGATCGATCCGGGTCCGCTTTTCCCGTGGCATGCGCTATACGACGCCGGCGTGGGCGCATGGCCCGACGACGCGGCTGTTGCCACGCATCTCGCGGGCCGCGATCCGAAGGCGCCATCGGACGTGCGCGCGCTGCAGGAAAAGCTGAAGCGCTACGGCTACGAAGTCGCGACCGACGGCGTGCTCGACGCCAAAACCCGCCGCGTCTTCAGCGCGTTTCAGATGCACTTTCGCCCGTCGGATTACGCGGGCAACGCGGATGCAGAAAGCGACGCGATCGCCCAGGCCCTGCTCGATAAATACTTCCCACAATGAACGACTGGTTTCCGACACTGCGCGCGATCCACATGACATGCGCCGGCCTTTCCATCGCCGGATTCGTGCTGCGCTGGATCTGGATGCTGACGAATTCGCGCCTCCTCGCCGCGCGCGCGACGAAAATCCTGCCGCATATCGTCGATACGCTTTTGCTCGCGAGCGCCATCGCGCTGGTCGCGATCATCGGCTTTTCGGCGAACGCTGCGTGGCTCGGCGCGAAAATCGCGGGGCTCGTCGTCTATATCGTGCTCGGCACGTTCGCGCTCAAGCGCGGCCGCACGAAGGGCGCGCGCGCCGTTTATGGCGTGCTGGCGATCGTCGTGTTCGCGTTCATCGCGTCGGTGGCGCGCACGCACGATCCGCTCGGCTTCCTGCACGCGTTGGCATGATCCGCGAGGCCGTCGCCCGCGCTCCGATAAAATCTCAGTTTTCACCGATACAGCAGCACCGCTCCCATGACTCAAGACGAACTCAAGCAACTGGTCGGTCAGGCCGCCGCCGACTACGTGAACGCGAACGTGCCGGAAGGCGCGATCATCGGCGTCGGCACCGGATCGACGGCGAACTGCTTCATCGACGCCATCGCGAAGTCCAAGGCGCGTTATCGCGGCGCGGTGTCGAGTTCGCTCGCGACCACGGCGCGGCTCGAATCGCACGGTTTCAAGGTGTTCGATCTGAACGACATCGAAACGCTGTCCATTTACGTCGACGGCGCCGATGAAATCGACGCGAGCGGCGCGATGATCAAGGGCGGCGGCGGCGCGCTCACGCGCGAGAAAATCGTCGCGTCGGTGGCGGACGTGTTCGTGTGCATCGCCGACGCGAGCAAGCGCGTCCCGGTGATGGGCACGTTCCCGCTGCCCGTCGAAGTCGTGCCGATGGCGCGCACGGCGATCGGCCGCAAGCTCGCGGCGCTCGGCGGCGTGCCGATCGTGCGCGTGACGAAGGACGGCTCGCCGTTCATCACGGACAACGGCAACGAAATCCTCGACGTGAAGGGCCTGTCGATCACCGATCCGCGTGCGCTCGAAGCGCAGATCAACGCCTGGCCGGGCGTCGTGACGGTCGGTCTGTTCGCGGCGCGCGGCGCGAATATCTGTCTGCTCGGCACGGAGAACGGCGTCGAGCGCATCGACTACAAGTAAGTCACGCGCGCACCAAGCGAAAGGCCCGGCGATCCGAAAATCGCCGGGCCTTTCGCGTTTTTACGCCGATCAATACGCGTTGCGTCCGATGAATCCCTTGAACATCGTCATCGCGACGATCTTGATGTCGAACCAGAACGACCAGTTGTGAATGTAGAAGAGGTCGAACTTCACGCGGCTTTGCATCTTCTCGACCTTTTCCGTCGCGCCGCGATAGCCGTTCACCTGCGCCCAGCCGGTAATGCCGGGCTTGATGCGGTAGCGGAACATGTAGCCGTAGACGAGATCCTTGTACAGATCGTCGTGCTCGATCGCGTGCGGGCGCGGACCGACCACCGACATATGCCCGAACAGCACGTTCAGGAACTGCGGCAGCTCGTCGAGGCTCGTGCGCCGCAGGAACGCGCCGACCTTCGTCACGCGCGGATCGTTGCGCGTCGCCTGCGTCACTTGACCGTGCTCGCGATGCACGCCCATCGAACGGAACTTGTAGATGCGAAACGGCCGTCCGTCCGCGCCCTTGCGATGCTGCGTGAAGAACACCGGACCCTTCGAGGTCGTCTTCACGGCGATCGCGATCGCGATCATCAGCGGCGAGAGCGCGAGCAGCGCGGCCGCCGCGAACAGGCGGTCGAAGAGCATCTTCGGCCACATCTGCAGCGTGCTGATCGGAGACGTCGTCAGGTTGATGGTCGCGAGCCCGGCGACATCCGTCATCGAATGATTGAAGAGCGAAATGCTGCGCGTGTCCGGAATCAGCCGCAGATTCACGAAATCGTGCCGCAGCGCATGCACGAAGCGGTAGATCGTGTGCTCCTGCGACAGCGGCAGCGCGAGCCACACTTCGTTGATTTCCTCGGCGCGCACCTTTTCGACGAGTTCGTCGAAATCGTTCAGCACCGGCAAACGATTGCCGCCCATGCCGATCGCGGTCGTCGGCGTGGGCATGCCGCTGATGCCGCTCGCGTGCAGTTCCTCGTCGCCGGTCGTATCGAGAATGCACACCGGAGTAAAGCCCTGTTCGGGCGTGCTGCACAGGTGCGCGAGCAAGGTCCGCGAGAAACCCTGCGCGCCGACGATCGCCACGGTGCGCTGATTCAGGCCGCGGCCGCGCATCAGGCGCAAGGCCGAGTACACGATCAGCTTCGAAGCGATGATGAGCGCGCCGGAAATGAGCGTCGAATACGCGAACCAGAGTCGCGACACCGTATCCATGCGATGTAGCGTGAAGGCGAGCAGCAGGGCGCCCGCGACGACCGCCATCCACGCCAAAGTGACGCGCGCCAGCATCATGGCGAACGGCTTGCCGCGCCAGGTTTCATACACGCCGAAAGCAGGGAAGAGCAGGAGGGCGAGTGCGGAGTTGAACGCGATCAGAAGCCTTTCGATATCGCTGACGAAATCCAGCGACGAAAAGCGTACGTCATGCGCGATCAATCCGCCCGCGATGATGAGACAGACATCCAGAACACGCGCCAGCCATGAGAACAGATCGAGGTTTTTTTCTTGCATTAATCCTAGCCGTTAGACACTTGAGGCCGATATCGCCTCGGTTGCACGAAGACGCGGAAGTAGTCGGTCGAACTCCCGCTTGACGAGCCCGTAGCACTCGCATGCGCGTGCTTCCAGACCCTCGCGATCCACGACCTTGATGCAGCCGCGGCTGTGATGAATGAGACCCGCGTCGTGAAGCTTGCCCGCCGCTTCGGTCACGCCTTCGCGGCGCACGCCCAGCATGTCCGCGATCAGTTGCTGCGTGACCTGCAATTCGTTCGACGCCGTGCGATCGATTTCGATCAGCAGCCAGCGGCAAAGTTGCTTGTTCAGCGAGTGATGCCGGTTGCATGCCGCCGTCTGCGCGACCTGCGTGAGCAGCGCCTGCATATAGAGCAGCATCAGGCGGCGCAGGAAGTCCGAGCGGCCGAACTGCTCGCGCAACGCTTGCGCGCTCATGCGATACGCGAAGCCCGGGCATTGCACCTGCACGCGGGTCGGCATCGTTTCGCCGCCGGTCAGAACCGGCACGCCAGTCATGCCTTCGCGTCCCACCGCGGCAATCTCGACCGAACCGCCGTCTTCCATCGTGTGCAGCAGCGAGATGATCGCGGTCGTCGGGAAGTAGACGTGGTGAATCCGTTGGCCGGAGTCGCACAGCAGTTGCTCGGTGCGCAATTGCACGAGTTCCAGATGCGGCGTGAGCGCCTGCCATTCGTGCGCAGGAAGCGCGCCAAGCAGATGATTGCCGTGCAGGTCGGACTGGAGGGTCAGCATGATTGTTCTCTCTCGTAACTTTCGCGCGTTGCGCTTCAATTTTTATTTACTGATGTGACCGTTTTCGAAGATTGCCGCTTGCGCCGGTTCCTCGAGGAAGGATGACATCAGCCCCGTAGCCGCCCGTTTCGTACTTGAATTGCTTTTGGTTGATCGCACTGGTCTGGGTTGCGTGCTTCTATTAGCGAGGACTGTGCCAATGCGGGCAATCGCAATGCTGGCGGGGCCTCATAACTCGTGCACTTTTTGTGATGCAGCGCAGCGCTGCGTTTTTGTTTCAGTCTTGAACATCGGTGGTCTTAGGAATACGTGCGTGCCCCGATGAGTTTCATCAGCGCATACCCCTCGAATGGCGGTTGAGGATTTTTTGACCACGGTGCGACAGGCCTCACGGGTCGACATCCCTTCGACATACCACCTTCTTTCGTAGGGACAATGGAAAATGATTCATCCGTGTTCCATCGGCTCCGTGGGCTGGCGAACGCGTGTTTATCCGAGCGCTGTTTGAGTCCCCACGAAGCCTTGCCGGATAAGGCTTTGCCGGCATCGGGAAAAGTCTTCCGCGCGGCGTTGCGTGAAGCGGAAACGTTGCGCCCGTTGCACGAAGTGAAATCTGCGTGTGCGATTCCTCGCGCATAAGCGCCTCAATAGCGCGGCTTTCGGCGAGGAGTAGCCCACATAGGCCTTGTAGCGGCCCTCTCGCGAGTTCGGCACGCGACTAGCCGCCGTGAAACGTTTGCGCGTCATTCATCGGATTCATGGTCGGGCGCAGCGCATTTCAGTCGTGCACGCGATGCCCTGAAATGTTTCATCGAGGACAATCTCATGCGGAACTCATTAACGCGGAGAAACCGGCGCGCAGAAATTCTCGCGGCGACATCACGAGGTCATAAAAACCCGCATAAGACGCGAACGTAAGCGAGTGAAAAAACCCTTGAAACAAGGGTTGAAATGTGTCTTTTTAAACAGTCGCTGCCGAGATGAAAGCGCGTGCGAATCGCGGTTCGACATCAACGTTCAGCACACGATATCCGCAAGCGGAGGAATCACGCGTTCGTACGCATCCTCGATCACGTCGAACGATGTCTCGCACAGCTCTCGTCGTCCGCGCGAAAGGGCGCGCGCGAGGCGGCACTGCATCACCATGGTTTCGCTCGCGATCTTGCGCGCGCCCGCATACGTCTGCACGGGAATGTCGAAGCCTTGTTCGCGCATCCACTGCAGATAATGCGCGAGCAATTCGAAGTTCGCGCCGAGTTGCCTCATCACGTTGAACGCGTAATGACGCGCATACGATTCGCCGCGCGCAATCATCGTATCGAGATGCTCGGGAAACGCCGCGCGCCAACGCGTGATCGGATTGTGCATCGGACGCCGCAACAGATGCGCGCACAGCAGATCCGCCGATACTTCCGCGAGCGGCGTGCCCGACAGCGGCTCGCGCACGCGCTTGACAAACTCGACGTGCGGAAAAAGCGCCGGCTCGGGCGTCGCATTCGAGCGCAGCACGCCGTCGTAGTCTTCGCCGTCGAGAAGGTGATAACCCGTGTGATGAAAGTAGCCGAGACGCCGCGCATCGCGATCGATCACATCGATGCCGATGGTCGTCTTCGCATGTTCGCGGCGATACGAAGCCGTGCGCGTGTCCGGCAGATAGAATGCATCGACTTCGACGAGCACGATATTCGCGCGGCGCGTCTGCACGAGCGCGCGCTCTTCGAGCGAATCGAACACGGAAAGCTCCTGCACTTGCAGGCCGTAGAGTTTTTCGATGTCTTCGAACGGCAGCTTGCCGAGCGTGAACTGATCGGCTTCGAAGTCCTGAGCGACGGCGAACGCGAGCGCAGCGCGCGGTTCGAGCCCGTTGCCGTGCAGAATTTCGATCCACAGATCGACGGGCGCGACCGCTTCACGCCAGATGCGCTCGCCGCGATGCAGCGCGTGCGCGTGATGCCGCCGCGCACGCATGCGCAAGGGATCGAGTGACACGACGCGGGAACGACTTGCTCCTGAATCCGTCACACCGCTCGTATGGAACGCGCTCATGCCGTGACCTCGGGCCGGAAAGGCCGGCGTTCGATACCGCGTGCGCAATGGAGCGAATGTGCTTTTAATCGTGCGTCTCTATCGCGTTCGATGGCGGCATGCATTGTGATTTTCCCATGAAGGTGCCGTATTACGCGAGTGCTATCGACGCCATGCGACGCGCGCGCGGCAGCCCGCAACCCGGGCTGCAGCGCGGTCGCATTGATCGTCGGAAAGGCGTCTTTTTCCCCGGGACGCCTTTGTGCGTGTGGTCGAGCTTATTTGAAAGGCGCGCGCGTCATGGGTCGGTGCGATGGCGCACTGAATTCAGGCGGGTCGGCACGTAACGTTCAATCGTCGCAACGCCGGTAATTGCCGGTAAAGCATGGAGATAATCGATGAACTGGAAAACGCTGGATTTCGAACAACTCACTGCGCGGGAGCTTTATCTGATTTTGCGCGCGCGCAGTGCGGTGTTCGTCGTCGAACAGTCGCATGTCCATCTCGACCCGGATGGTCGCGATGAAACCGGCACGCACGTATTCGCCGCCGAGGACATGAGCCGTTCGATGCCCGTGCTCGCCTATGCACGCATCAACGAGGGCGACGCGGATGATCCGGAAGTCGTGGTGGACAAGATCTTGACGAGCCCGCTGCGTCGCGGCGACGGCACCGCGCACGCCCTGATCGAACGCGTGCTCGCGGTGACCGCCGAGCGTTGGCCCGGCCGCCGCGTGCGGCTGACCGCGCCGGTGAGCCTGCGCGGTTTCTACGAGGCGTTCGGCTTTCGCAAGACCGAAGGGCCGTTTCTCGAGCACGGCATGCCGTACATCGGTCTGACGAGAAAGGGCCGGCAATCGCGCGAAGCATCGGGCGCGAGCAAGGCTCCGTTCGCCGCGAGCGACAACGCCACGACGTACGAGTTGCTGTAAGCGCCACCAGAGACGCGCAGCGTGCGCCGCAACCGCGCGCGCGGCGAAAGAACCAACGCGGCAGTCAGCAGCATCGAAGGCGTGGACCGTCCGGGCATCGAGGCAATAACAAAGCGATAACAACGCGATAACAACGCGATCGGCGCGGCGCAGGCCGCTTCGAGACGCGTCCTCGAAACAATAAGATCGACGCCGCCGGCATGGGCCGGCGAGCGCACAAACAGCCTATCTCATGCGAATAGTCCATCTCGCCAATCACGCGCAGACGATCGGCAACGGCACCGTCAACATGATGGTCGATCTCGCCTGCATGCAGGCGCGCATGGGGCAGGACGTCGTGGTCGCATCGTCGGGCGGCGGCTTCGAGCCGCTTTTGCGTCGCCACGGCATCACGCATGTTTCGCTGCAGCAGTCGCGGCAACCGTGGCGCGTGCCGTCGATGATCGCGGGATTCAATCGTCTCATCGATCGTTTCGATCCCGACATCGTGCACGCGCACATGATGACCGGCGCGCTCATTTCGCGTTTCGGCAGCATGCGGCGGCGCTTCGCGCTCGTCACCACGGTGCATCACGAACTGCAGAAAAGCGCGGCGCTGGTGCGCGTGGGCGATCGCATGGTGGCCGTGAGCCGCGCGCTGGCGCTCGATCTGGAGGCGCGCGGCATCGGGCCGGCGCGGTTGTCGACCGTGCTCAACGGCGCCGTCGGCGCGCCGCGGCTCATCACGCGGCCGCCCGCGAAACCGGTGCGGCTCAAGCATCCGAATATCGTCTGCGTGGCGGGGATGTATCGCAGGAAAGGGATTGCGGATCTTCTGCAGGCGTTCGCGCAGGTGCGCGAGCAGTCCGCGAGCGAGCGCGAATTCATGGCGGAGCCGCATCTGTATCTCGTCGGCGAAGGCCCCGATCGCGGATCGATGGAAGCGCTGGCAGCCGAGCTCGGCATCGCGGAGAACGCGCACTTCACGGGTTTCGTCGCCGATACACGGCCGTATTTCGCGAGCGCCGATGTATTCGCGCTGCTCTCGCGCCAGGACCCGAGTCCGCTCGTGATCGCGGAGGCGCGCGAGGCCGGCTGCGCGATCGTCGCGACGCGCGTGGGCGGTATCCCCGAAATGCTCGACGACGGCGCTGCGGGTCTGCTCGTGCCTGCCGGCGACATCGGGCAGGCAGCGGCAAAACTGCGCTGGCTTCTGCTCGACCGGCAGGCGCGTGGGCAACTGGCGGCGCGCGCGCGTCACGGCCTGCACCAGCTTTCCGTCGAAAGAGTCTGCGACGAGTACCTCGCGGTGTATCAGCAAGCGCTTACGGAGCGCGAAGCATTGAAGCGCCGGCAGATCGATCTCGACGCGCGCACACCCCGAACGACAGATGGCGCGATTTAAGCATAGGGCTGACAAATCGCCCCGCTTGCACCGCGCCACGGTACTTTCGTCCAAACCATCCGATCATACAAAAGGCAAAAGCGAGCCGGCTTCCGTTCGCGTTCGCACAGAAAGCCTACGAGATGCTTGCTCAAATGGGTGCATGATCGGTCCGATGGCAACAGCGGGCCGCGAAAGAACGCACACGCCGCGACGCGACGCAGCCATTCTTCAGTTTCCCTGATGAATGCCTGCGCGCGCGCGGCGCGAGCGCAAGAGATGCACGTGAAGCGGTAAGAAGTAAAAAACGAAACAGTGACGTCGAAGCCAGAGGGATTACCCTGTCAGGAAATTCCCAACTGGCATTCGAAGCAACGAAGACGCAACGTATCAAGCACGACGAATGGACCTGTCGGGAACCCGTCGTGCCTTTCGCAGCCCGGGAAGCGAAAGCGATGCGCTCATACACACGGCTACGGAACAGGCGAGAAGGGGAGAAGCGAGATGGATGACAACAAAGAGCGATCGCTGGTGGCGAAGGTCATGGACGGACTCGTCTCAGGGATCGTCGAGCAAAAATATGGCGCGATACTGCCACCGCAGGACATCCTCTCGAAGGAGTTCGACGTGAGCCGCACCGTCATGCGCGAGGCGCTCTCGATGCTGCTCGCGCGGCACATGCTGGACGTGCGGCCGAAAACCGGCACGCGCATTCGTCCGATGAGCGACTGGCGTCTCATCGACGAGGACGTGGTGAGCTGGCGCTTTCGCGCCAAGCCGGATCAGACGTTTTTACGCGATGTAATCGAATTCCGCATGCTGATCGAGCCGCGCGCCGCAGCGCTCGCCGCCGCGCGCGCGACGCCCGACGAAATCGCCGGGATTCGCGATGCATTCGACACGCTGTCGCGTCTGCAGGTCGGCGAGCCGGAATATCAGGCGGCTGACGAAGTGCTGCATACGCGCATCGTGGCGGCGAGCGGCAACCAGTTCTTTCGTCAGATGACGGCGATCGTGCGCGGCGCGCTGGTGACGGTCAATCCGATCGTCGACGGCATCGAGTCCGTGCGCGAAGCGACGCTCGCGGCGCAGAAGAGCGTCGTCGAGGCGATCGAGGCGAAAGATCCCGCCGCCGCCGAAGCCGCGACGCGCGCGCTCGTCGACCTGGCCGCGGAAGAAGTCGGCCGCGCGTTCTCGCTGGAGCGCGTGAACAGTCAGCCTGCGTCGCCGAACGTGAACGCGTCCGCGGGTGCGTAGCGGGTCCTCGAACGCATCGGACGATCGAATGTATCGAGCCGGGACATGTCCCGGCTTTTTGCCGTCTGAGCCCGCCGCGCGCAGTCGTCATGCGACGCAATCAGGCACAATGCGTCGCACGACGAATCTGGCGCACGGAGGCAGGCTTGAGCAATACGAATATCGATGAAAAGACGATCCGCTGGGGCATCGTCGGCGCGGGACGCATCGCGCGGCGCTTCGCCGACAGTCTCACGCACGTCGAAGGCGCGCGGCTCTCGGGCGTGTGGTCGCGCCGCGAAGAACCGGCGCGCGCATTGGCCGATGCATTCGATGCCCGCGCATTCACCGATTTCGACGCGCTGCTCGCCAACATCGACGCGCTCTACATCGCGACCTTGCAGGACAGCCATCCGGGGTACGCGTTGCGCGCGTTCGCGGCGGGCAAGCCCGTGCTGTGCGAAAAGCCCGCGGCCGTGAATGCGCGCGAGCTGCAACGCATGATCGACGCGGCGCGCGCGGCGAACGTGTTGTTCATGGAAGCGATGAAGCCGCCGTTCTATCCGCTGTATCGCCGCTTGCGCGAGCATGTGCAAAGCGATCCGATCGGTGAAATCGGTCTCGTTCGGGCCGGCTGCTCGATGGCGAACGTGCCGCTCGATCATCCGTCGTTCTCGCTGGACGCGGGCGGCGGCGCGCTGCTCGATATCGGCATTTACGAGGCGTTTCTCGCGGTCGACTGGCTCGGCGAGGCGCTCGCCGTGCAGACCATCGGACGGCTCGGCGCGACCGGCGTCGACGTCTTCGCGAGCCTGAACGTGCGCCACGAACGCGGCATCGCGCAACTTTTCTGCGGACTCGATCTGCAAGGCCGCGGCGATGCGCTCATCGGCGGCACGCTCGGCACGGTGACGATCCACGAGAACTGGTGGAATCCATCGCGCGCGACGATCGCTTATACGGACGGAAGAAAGGCCGAACTCGACGAGCCGTTCTCGGGCGGCGGCCTCAACTACGAAACCGCGCATTTCTGCGAGCTGCTGCGCGCCGGCGAAACCGAGAGCCCGGTCATGCCGCACGCAACGTCGATGCGGATGATCGCGATCATCGACGCCGCGCGGCGCGATTTGAATCTCAGGTTTCCGTTCGAAACCGACTAATGCGAAAAAGCCGCTTTTCAGCGGCCTGTTTGCGATCAGTGCCGCCCCGGCAGCGCGAGACGCCGCTCGAAAATCCGCTGCACGAATTCGAGCACGCTGCAAAGAATCCAGTAGACGAACGCCGCCGCGAGATAAAGCGGCAACGGCTGATAGGTCGCCGCGATCACTTCCTGCGCGCTGCGCAACAGTTCGGTCACCGTGATGACCGACACGAGCGATGTGTCCTTGATCAGACTGATGAGACTGTTCGACAGGCTCGGCACCGCGATGCGCAGTGCCTGCGGCCCGATCACGTAACGCAGCGTCTGCGCGCGCGACAGTCCGAGGCTATAGGACGCGAGCCACTGCCCGGCGTGGATGCCGAGAATCGCGCCGCGCATGCTTTCCGACAGATACGCGGCCACGTTCGCCGACAGCGCGATCACGCCCGCGGGCGTCGGTTCGAGGGAGATGCCGAGGCTCGGCAGGCCGTAGTAGATGACGAAGATCTGCACGAGCAGCGGCGTGCCGCGCATCACGCTGACATAGCAGCGTCCGATCGCCACGAGCGCGCGGTTCTGGCTGATGCCCATCAACGCCAGTACGACGGCCGCGATGAGGCCGAAGAACATCGAGTAGAGCGCGAACTTGATCGTCAGCAGCGCGCCTTGCGCCAGCACGGGCGCCGATTGAACGAGCAGGGATGTCGTGGACATTTAAGAGACGCGTTGACTGAAACGGTGCTGAAGTGAAACAAACCGGCACATATTAAACCGAGCCGGCAAAAGAGAAGGGCGGCACCGTTACGATGCCGCCCTCGCGACGCCGGAAACGGCGCGTCTTATTTCGCCGGCTTCGTCACGTCGATGCCGAACCACTTGTCCGAAATCTTCGAGAACGTGCCATCGGCTTCGAGCTGGGTCATGGCGTCGTCGATCGCCTTGGCGAACTTCGGATTGCCCTTCTTGAACGGAATGCCGGACGGGTTGCCCGCGCCGACATTCGCGCCGGTGCGCAGCGGCAATTGCGAATTCTTCAGCAAGTACGCGAGCATCAGGCGGTCGTTGAGCGCGGCGTCCAGACGCCCGGCGGCGAGATCACGCAGATACTCGGGCGCGCCCGGATACGTCTTCACGTCGATGCCCGGCACCGACTTCGCCATGTCCATATAGTTCGTGCCGAGGCCGACGCCGAGCTTCTTGCCCTTCAGTTCTTCGAGCGACTTGAACTCGCGCTTGTCGTCGCTGCGCTGGATGAGTTGCGCGTTCGAGTACGTGTAGGCGGGCGAGAAATCGAGCGTCTGCTTGCGCGCATCGGTGATGCCGACCTGGTTGACGATCACGTCGAACTTGCCCGCCTGCAGGCCCGCGATGATGCCGCTCCATTCGGTCGTGACGAACTCGGGCTTCACGCCGAGCTTGGCCGCGACGGCCTTGGCGATATCGACGTCGAAGCCGACCAGTTCACCGTTCGGCGCTTTCGAGTTGAACGGCGGGAAGGTGCCTTCGAGACCGACGCGCAGCGTGCCGCGCTGCTTGACCTGATCGAGCAGATCTTCGGCGTGGGCGGCGGTCGTGACGGCCGTGAATGCCGCGCCGATCAGGCTGGCGGCGACGAGCTTCTTGAGCGTGGACAGTTTCATCGTGTTGTTTTCCTCTTGATGGGCACAGCGTCTTTTTTCGATGCGGCGATCATAGTGAAAACGCAATCGCTGCGTAATATCGTTTGCTTATGTCTATATGCCGGATTGGGGCGTCACGCGAGCGCTTCGACGCACTCTTTCACGAGCGCGGGACCGCGATAGATCAGCCCCGTATAAATCTGCACCAGCGACGCGCCCGCCGCGAGCTTCGCGCGCGCGTCGTCGCCCGAGAAAATTCCGCCTACGCCGATGATCGGCACGTCGGTCCCGACCTCCGCGCGCAGCTTGCGGATGACCTCGTTCGACGCGTCGAAGACCGGACGCCCGGACAGGCCGCCCGTTTCGTCGCCGTGCTTCATGCCGGTCACGGCGGTGCGGGAAAGCGTGGTGTTGGTCGCGATCACGCCGTCGATCTTGTGAGCCAGCAACGTGCCCGCGATCGACTTGATCTGCTCGTCGTCGAGATCGGGTGCGATCTTCAGCGCGAGCGGCACGAGCTTGCCGTGCAGATCGGACAGCCGCGCCTGCTTTTCCTTGAGCGCGCCGAGCAGCGAATCGAGTTCGCCCGCGCCCTGGAGCTGCCGCAGGTTCTTCGTGTTCGGCGACGAAATGTTGATCGTCACATAGCTCGCGAACGGATAGACGCGCTCGAGGCAATACAGATAGTCCTCGGCGGCGCGTTCGATCGGCGTATCGGCGTTCTTGCCGATGTTCAGTCCCAGCACGCCGCGATAATGCGCGGCCTTGACGTTCGCGACGAACTGATCGACGCCGCGATTGTTGAAGCCCATCCGGTTGATGAGCGCGTTCGCCTCGGGCAGCCGGAAGATGCGCGGGCGCGGATTGCCCGGTTGCGCGCGCGGCGTCACGGTGCCCACTTCGATGAAGCCGAAGCCGAGCGCCGCGAGCCCGTCGATGCACGCGCCGTCTTTGTCGAGCCCCGCCGCGAGTCCGACCGGATTGCGGAACGTGATGCCCATGACGGTGCGGGGCGAATCGGGGCCGCGCTTGGCGAGCATGCCGGCGAGCCCGGTGCGGCCAGCCGCGCCGAGCATGCGCAGCGTCAGATGATGAGCGTCTTCCGCGTCCATCTTGAAGAGATGCGAACGCGCGATCGGATAGAGGGAACTGAACACGAAATGAAAGCCGGCGACGGCGAATTTTTTTAAGACCGCTATTTTAGCCGTTTCGGACGGCGTGCCGGTCCGGGCGCGCGGGAGGGACTTCGGCGGCTATTTCGGCTGGCTCGGGCCGTTGATGCGCCCCGGCATCGGCAGCGCGCCCGCGGAGTGAGTGTTCGCGGGATCGAGCAGCGTCCAGCGGCCGTCGATCAGACCTTCCAGCGGCCGGAAATTGGCCTTGTACGCCATTTTTTCGCTTTCGCGGATCCAGTAGCCGAGGTAGACGTGCGGCAAGTCGAGACTCTTCGCCTGCTCGATCTGCCAGAGGATGTTGAAGGTGCCGTAGCTCGTCTTCGGCAGATCGGGTTCGAAGAACGTGTACACGGACGACAAGCCGTCGCCGAGTATGTCGATCATGCTGATCATGCGCAGTTCGCCGGGCTCGTCCGGATGTCCCGGATGCGCGGGTTCGCGAAACTCGACGAGCCGCGAATTGATCCGGCTTTGCAGCAGGAACTGCTCGTACTGATCGCGGCTGTCGCGGTCCATGCCGCCGCCCGCGTGACGCGCCGACTGATAGCGCATGTAAAGCGCGTAATGCTCTTCGTCGTAATGCAGCGGCGCGACGCTCGCGATCAGATTGCCGTGCAGCTTCCAGACGCGCCGCTGCGCCCGGTTCGGCACGAAGCGCGCGACCGGCACGCGCACCGGCACGCAGGCGCGGCAGCCGTCGCAATACGGTCGATACGTGAAGACGCCCGAGCGCCGGAAGCCGGCCTTGACGAGTTCGGTGTAGACGTCGGAGTTGATGAGATGGCTCGGCGTGGCCACCTGCGAGCGCGCAACACGCCCTTCCAGATAGCTGCAAGGGTAGGGCGCTGTTGCATAGAATTGCAGCGCGGAAAGCGGTGACAGCGGCAGCTCGTTCGGATGTGTCACGTTGGCGGCTCTCGCAGGCGTCGTCTCGTCGTTGCCGGCCGGCGCGCGAGATCGTCTTCAGGCGCGCGGCGGCTGCATTGCATGTGTCGCTCGGGCATCACGCGCGTAGCGTTTAGCGTGCCAGCACGTCGAGAAGGACGGATTTGTCGAAGCGCCAGCCGATCGCCGGTTCCGCCGTCGCCCGTCTCAGATGCGCGACGAACGCGCGGCGCGCGATCTCGCGGCCGCCCAGCGACGCCAGATGCGACGTGTTCTGCTGGCAGTCTATCATCTCAATTTGATTGCGGCGCAAGTGTCCGACGAGCGCCGCAAGCGCGATTTTCGACGCGTCGGTCTTGTGCGCGAACATCGACTCGCCGAAGAACATGCGCCCGAACGACACGCCGTACAGTCCGCCCACGCGCACGCCGTCGAACCACGTCTCGACGCTGTGCGCGTTGCCTGCGCGATGCAAGGTCGTGTAGGCATCCACGATATCCGACGTGATCCACGTTCCGCGCTGGCCGTCGCGTGGCGTGTCGGCGCAGGCGCGCATCACGGCGGGAAAATCGTCGTCGACGCGGATCTCCCAGACCGGATCGCGCACCACGCGCTTCAAGGTCTTGCGCAGCGAATCCGACACCTTGAACTCGGCCGGAAACAGCACCATGCGCGGATCGGGACTCCACCACAGCACGGGCTGGCCGTCGGAATACCACGGGAAGATGCCGCGCCCGTAAGCATCGATGAGCCGCGACGGCAGAAGATCGGCGCTCGCGGCGAGCAGGCCCGGCGCGCCGCTCGCCGCGCCGAGCGCGCGCTCGACGGGCGGGAAGGGATCGTCGTCGGCGAGCCAGGGAACCATGTTCTCGGGAGGGCGGCGTTCAGTGAGATTCGTCGGACAGCGGCGGAATCAGCCGTCGCGCAGCGTGCGGAAGATGTCGCCCGTATGCAGCGTGAAGTTGCCGGCGGCGCGATCGGCGAAGAAGAATCGCAGCGTCTGTCCGACCGTCGGAAAGGCGATCTCGTCCCACGGAATCTCGCTTTCCTCGAAGAGCTTCACTTCCAGACTCTCCTCGCCGGGATCGACTTCGATATCGAGCAGCCGCGCCAGATAGAACAGATGCACCTGATGCACGTGCGGCACGTTGAGCAGCGTGAAGAGACTTTGAATCTCCACGCGCGCGCCCGCTTCCTCGAGCGTCTCGCGCGCGGCGCCTTCGCTCGTCGTTTCCTGCATTTCCATGAAGCCCGCGGGCAGCGTCCAGTAGCCGTAACGCGGCTCGATCGCGCGACGGCACAGCAGCACCTTGTCGTCCCACACCGGCACGGTGCCCACGACATTGCGCGGATTCTGATAGTGAACGGTGCCGCAGTTGTTGCAGACGAAGCGCTCGCGGTTGTCGCCGGGCGGAATGGCGAGACCGACCTCGTGGCCGCAGAGGGAACAGAATTTCATGGAAATGGACGTGGGAAGTGTGCTGCGAGTGTATCACCGCACCGCCGCGGCTTTGAGGCGCGCGAATGGATTGCGGTATCGGTCGCGGCGCATGTCCGGCGTGCCCGGCGGCGAAGGTGCGACGCCTGCCTTCTCGCTACAATAGTTGACCGGAATTGCAATGTCCCTTTCACGATCAGGCCGCCGCGCGCGTCCCAACCGAACGCCATGTCATCCACGCCAGCCGCTTCAAGCCGTCCTCCGATGCTCGCCACCGCCGACGCGCTCGGCCGTCTGCTCGACGCCGCGCGTCAGGTCGACGCCCGCGAGCGCGTCGACACGCTCGATGCGCTGAACCGCGTGCTCGCCGCCGACGTGACCTCGCCGCTCGACGTCCCGCCGATGCACACCAGTTCGATGGATGGCTACGCGGTTCGCATCGCCGATCTCGCTGGCGCGAGCGAAGGCGCGCCGGTCACGTTGCGGGTGTCGCAGCGCATCCCGGCGGGGCACGCGGCCGAGCCGCTCGCGGCGGGTACGGCCGCGCGCATCTTCACCGGCGCGACGGTGCCGCCCGGCGCGGATGCCGTCGTCATGCAGGAAATGGCCCAAGCGTCGGACGACGGGCGCGTCGCGTTCGGGCAGGCGCCCACGGCGGGCGAGTGGATCACGCAACAAGGCGCGGATATCCGGCGCGGCTCGGTGATCCTGCCCGCGGGCACGCGCCTGACGCCGCAGGCGCTCGGGCTCGCGGCGTCGGTCGGATGTGCGCAGCTCGAGGTCGTGCGGCGCGTGCGCGTCGCGATCTTCTTCACCGGCGACGAACTGCGCATGCCGGGCGAGCCGCTCGAACCCGGCGCGATCTACAACTCGAACCGCTTCACGCTGCGCGCGCTGCTCGCGAAGCTCGGCTGCGAGGTGACGGATCTCGGCATCGTGCCGGACCGGCTCGATGCGACGCGCGAAACCTTGCGGCGCGCGGCGGCGGATCACGATCTCATCCTGACGTGCGGCGGCGTGTCGGTCGGCGAGGAAGATCACGTGAAGCCGGCGGTCGAGGCCGAAGGACGCATTTCGATGTGGCAGATCGCGATGAAGCCGGGCAAGCCGCTCGCGTTCGGCGCGGTGCGGCGCGGCGGCGCGGTTGGCGATGAGGCGTTTTTCATCGGCTTGCCGGGCAATCCGGTTTCGAGTTTCTGCACGTTCCTGCTGTTCGTGCGGCCGTTTCTGCTGCGGCTCGCGGGCGTGACGAACGTCGCGCCGCGCGTCTATTCGATGCGCGCCGACTTCAGCCAGAAAAAAGGCGATCGCCGCAACGAATTCCTGCGCGCGCGCGTGAACGCGTCGGGCGGCCTCGATCTCTTCGAGAATCAGAGCTCGGCCGTGCTGACATCGACCGTCTGGGGCGATGGTCTCATCGACAATCCGCCGAATCATGCGATCGGCGCGGGCGAGATCGTGCGCTTCATCCCATTTTCAGAACTGACGCGGTAGAGAAATGAAGATCGATTTGAGATTTTTTGCGAGCGTGCGCGAGGCGCTGGGCGTCGCGAACGAGACGGTCAGCGTGCCGGACACGGTGGTCAATGTCGGCGACGTGCGCGCGTGGCTGCGCATGCGCGGCGGCGTGTGGGAAGAGACGCTCGCGGAAGGCCGTGCATTGCGCATGGCCTGCAATCACGTGATGACGAGTCCGTCACAGCGCATCACCGAGGGTTGCGAAGTGGCGTTCTTTCCGCCTGTGACGGGTGGCTGAGATGAACACGCGTTCGAAAATCCGCGTGCAGGAAGCCGATTTCGACATCAGCGCGGAAGTGGCCGCGTTGCGCGCCGACAATCCGAAAGTGGGCGCGGTCGCGTGTTTCGTCGGCACGGTGCGCGATCTGAACGAAGGCAGCGCCGTCGAGACGATGGAACTCGAGCATTACCCCGGCATGACGGAAAAATCGCTCGAAGCGATCGCCGATCAGGCGCGCGAGCGCTGGCGCGGCTCGGACGTGCTGATCGTGCATCGCGTGGGCAAACTCAAGCCGCTCGATCAGATCGTGCTCGTCGCGACGACGGCGATGCATCGCGCGGAGGCGTTCGAATCCTGCGCCTTCGTGATGGACTATCTCAAGACGCAGGCGCCGTTCTGGAAGAAAGAGAAGACCGAAGCGGGCGAACGCTGGGTCGACGCGCGCGAGTCCGACGATACGGCGCTCGCGCGCTGGCAGACCTGACCGGCGTCATTTTTCGTCGGCCGACTTGCCGATGAACTTCGCGGGAAACGGCTCGGCGTCGGGACGCTCGGGGAAGCGCGGCTCGGGCGCGCCGCCCGTGCGCTGCCGCTTCAGCGCCGCGAGGAGTTCCTGCTGCTCGACGGGAATCTCGTAGTCCCAGCCGAACTTGCTCAACTGCAAGCTCTGCGCGATGCGCAGCGCGGGTTCCATGAACTGCACGGCCGCGGCCGGCTCATAGCGCGACTCGACCGTGTTGAGAAACAGCGACAGCCAGCGCGCGAAGTGTTGCGGCTCGATATCGTCGATCGGGCGATGCGCTTCCTGCACGTTGCCGCGATATTGCTTCGATCCGAGCACGAGACTCGACCAGAAGGTGGTCATTTTGGCGAGATGCTCGTCCCAGCGGCCGGCGAGCGCGCGCGAAAAGATCGGCCCGAGGAGCGCATCGTCATCGACGCGCCGATAGAAGGCTTCTACCAGCGCGCGGACATTGGCTTCGCTGGGTGCGCGTTCGCGAGGGGCATCGGCGGAAAGGTGTTCGGTGTTCGTCATCTTTGAAACAGTGAAGGCGGATCAGATATTTTCCGGCGAAGAATGTAAAGATGCCGCAAAATGGCGCATCCATGCGGCCGATTCGTCGACGCGCGTCTCAAGCCGTACGAAAAGCACGCTTGTACGGATTCCGTGCATTTTGGTACGACGCGGGCGAGCGGTGCGCCGATGGTAAGTCAGCCACGTCCGCTCGTGTCATCGTCCCTCGTCTTGACGCGGACTCCTTGACGATACGCGCGTTTCGTCGAAATCCCGAGGCGCTTTTGCATCCACTTTCTCCGCGCGAGATCATGCGACTCACCGATTACACCGATTATTCGCTGCGCGTCCTGCTCTATCTCTCGGTTCGACCTTCCGGCCTTTCGACGATTCAGGAAATCTCGGATGCATATGGCATTTCGAAGAACCATCTGATGAAAATCGTCCAGCAGCTTGGCGAACTCGGGTGGGTCGAGACCGTGCGCGGCCGCAACGGCGGACTGAAACTTTCATCGCGGACGAACGACCTCACGATCGGCGACATCGTGCGCAGAACCGAAAGCGATTTCGCGCTCGTGGGCTGCCTCGTGAATCAGCCGGCGGATCGGCAAGCCTCGTCGCACGCGCGCTGCGTCATTCAGCCGGCCTGCCGGTTGCGCGGCGTGCTGGCAGCCGCGCGCGACGCCTTTCTCGCCGAACTCGACAAGCACACGGTCGGCGAGCTCGCTCAACCCGCGAACGATCTGGCGGCTCTGCTCGGCATCGTCAGCATCGCGCCGATTGCGGTGGGTGCGCCCGGGGCGCTTCGCGCGCCTTCGTGATTCCAGCCGGCACGCGTTGAACGAAACCCGGACGCCGTAGGTCAATTCAGAGCCTGGGCGGTTGGCTGCCGCCATTGTCGAAGAGCAAAAAGAGCACTTTCCGGCCCAAACGATGCTTGAAAGTGACAAAAAGCGCCTCATTTTGGTCGTATTCAGAATCGGAGCTTTTAAAAAATGAGAATCGACAAACTCACCACCAAATTTCAGGAAGCGCTGTCCGACGCGCAGAGCCTCGCGGTCGGGCGCGACAACCAGTACATCGAACCGGTGCATTTGCTGGCCGCGCTCATCGCGCAGCAGGACGGCTCCGCGCGCTCGCTGCTGTCGCACGCGGGCGTGCAGGTTCAGGCGCTGCAAACGGCGCTCAACGAAGCGATCAACCGTCTGCCGCAAGTCCAGGGCACCGACGGCAATGTTCAAGTCAGCCGCGAACTCGCGGGCCTGCTCAACGCCGCCGACAAGGAAGCGCAGAAGCTCAACGACACGTACATCGCGAGCGAGATGTTCCTGATCGCCGTCGCGGATGACCGTGGCGAAGCCGGCCGTCTCGCGAAGCAGCACGGCCTGACGCGCCGTGCGCTCGAAGCCGCGATCAACGCCGTGCGCGGCGGCGCGCAGGTCAATAGCCAGGACGCGGAAAGCCAGCGCGAGGCGCTCAAGAAATACACCGTCGATCTGACCGAACGCGCCCGTGCGGGCAAGCTCGATCCGGTCATCGGCCGGGACGATGAAATTCGCCGCTCGATCCAGATTCTCCAGCGCCGCACGAAGAACAATCCGGTGCTGATCGGCGAGCCGGGCGTCGGCAAGACGGCGATCGTCGAAGGACTCGCGCAGCGCATCGTCAATGGCGAAGTGCCGGAAACGCTCAAGGGCAAGCGCGTGCTCTCGCTCGACATGGCCGCGCTGCTCGCGGGCGCGAAGTATCGCGGCGAGTTCGAGGAGCGCCTGAAGGCCGTGCTGCACGACATCGCGAAGGACGAAGGGCAAACCATCGTCTTCATCGACGAAATTCACACGATGGTCGGCGCGGGCAAGGCCGAAGGCGCGATGGACGCCGGCAACATGCTCAAGCCGGCGCTCTCGCGCGGCGAGCTGCATTGCATCGGCGCGACGACGCTCGACGAATACCGCAAGTACATCGAAAAGGACGCGGCGCTCGAGCGGCGTTTCCAGAAAGTGCTCGTCGATGAACCGTCGGTCGAGGCGACCATCGCGATTCTGCGCGGCTTGCAGGAGAAGTACGAACTGCATCACGGCGTCGAGATCACCGATCCGGCTATCGTCGCGGCGGCGGAGTTGTCGCATCGCTATATCACGGACCGCTTTTTGCCCGACAAGGCCATCGATCTGATCGACGAAGCCGCGTCGCGCATCAAGATGGAAATCGATTCGAAGCCCGAAGAGATGGACAAGCTGGATCGTCGTCTCATTCAGCTGAAAATCGAGCGCGAGGCCGTGAAGAAGGAGAAGGACGAGGCGTCGCAGAAGCGTCTGCAACTCATCGAAGAGGAAATCGACCGGCTCAATCGCGAGTATTCCGATCTCGAGGAAATCTGGACTGCCGAGAAAGCGGCGGTGCAGGGCAGCGCGCAACTGAAGGAAGAAATCGAGAAAGTGCGCGCGGATATCACGCGTCTGCAGCGCGAAGGCAAGCTGGAGAAGGTCGCCGAGTTGCAATACGGCAAGCTGCCGGAACTCGAAGCGCGTCTGAAGCAGGTGACGCAGGCCGAATCGCAGGAGCAGAACAACCCGACGCGTCCGCGTCTTCTGCGCACGCAGGTCGGCGCCGAGGAAATCGCGGAAGTCGTGTCGCGTTCCACCGGCATTCCCGTTTCGCGGATGATGCAGGGCGAGCGCGAGAAGCTGCTGCAGATCGAAGCGAAGCTGCATGAGCGCGTGATCGGCCAGGACGAGGCGATCGGCGCCGTCGCGGACGCGATTCGCCGCTCGCGTGCGGGTCTGTCGGATCCGAATCGTCCGTATGGCTCGTTCCTGTTCCTCGGGCCGACGGGCGTCGGCAAGACGGAACTGTGCAAGGCGCTCGCGGCGTTCCTGTTCGATTCGGAAGATCATCTGATCCGCATCGACATGAGCGAGTTCATGGAGAAGCACAGCGTCGCGCGTCTGATCGGCGCGCCGCCGGGATACGTCGGTTATGAGGAAGGCGGCTATTTGACCGAGGCCGTGCGCCGCAAGCCGTACAGCGTGATTCTGCTCGATGAAATCGAGAAGGCGCATCCGGACGTGTTCAACGTGCTGCTGCAAGTGCTCGACGACGGGCGCATGACGGACGGTCAAGGCCGCACCGTGGACTTCAAGAACACGGTGATCGTGATGACGTCGAACCTCGGCTCGCAGGTCATTCAGGGCATGGTCGGCGAGCCGCAGGAAAGGGTGAAGGACGCCGTGTGGGAAGAAGTGAAGCTGCACTTCCGGCCGGAATTCCTGAACCGTATCGACGATGTCGTCGTGTTTCATGCGCTCGATCGCACGAACATCGAGTCCATCGCGAAGATTCAGCTGGCGCGTCTGCACGAGCGGCTCGCCAAGCTCGATATGGACCTCGACGTCTCGGATGCAGCGCTCGCGCAGATCGGCAAGGTCGGATACGACCCGCTGTTCGGCGCGCGCCCGCTGAAGCGCGCGATCCAGCAGGAGATCGAGAATCCGGTCGCCAAGCTGATTCTGGCGGGGCGGTTCGGGCCGAAGGACGTCATTCCCGTCGATGTGCGGGAAGGCCAGTTCGTGTTCGATCGCGTGGTGCATTGAGGGCGGTTCGGTCGTAGCGGTAGCGCGGCGGCGGTCGGGCGAAAAAGGCAACGGAGCGATTCGTTGCCTTTTTTGTTTCTATAATCCGTGCGATCGCACGGATTTCCGCGCGGAGCACGTGCGATGAATGAAAATCCATTCGTTTGCATGGATTATCGTGATCTCATACAATGACTCGGTTTTGTCCCTGCGATCGCACGGATTCAAATTATGGAAATCGATATTCGAACGGCGAGCGAAATCGGCGTCGCAGTGCGTGCGGCGCGCAAAGCGCAACGGCTTCGCCAGGACGATGCGGCCGGCAGCATCGGCGTCAGCGAGAGCTTTCTCGGCAAGGTCGAGAAGGGCGCTGAGAGCGTGCATTGGGGCAAGCTGTTCCAAGTGCTCGAAGGCTTGGGCGTGCGCGTGACGGTCGATATCCCGGACGAAGCGGGTGAGCTTTTCGCGGGAGAGGCGGTCAAGCGTTACGTCCGCGTCGAGCGCGCCGAGAAACGTCGTCGCGCACGAGAGGACGCGGATGAGTCCTGAGACCATCGCGACGCTCGAAGGCCGCCGCAATCTGATCGCGAGCATCAACGACGTCGAAGTGGGCGTGCTCAACGCCGACGACGACATCTGGTCTTTCTCCTATCTGCCGGCGTGGCGCGACAGCGTGGACGGTTATCCGCTGAGTCCGGCGCTGCCGCTGCAACCGAACGCGTTGTGCGACGGCAGCACGCGCCGCTCGGTGCAGTGGTACTTCGACAACCTCCTTCCGGAAGAAGGCCAACGCACGCTGCTCGCGCGCGACGCGGCCATTCGCAACGAAGCCGATGCCTTCGCGCTGCTCGCGCACTACGGTGCCGAATCGGCGGGTTCGGTGACGCTGCGTCCACCCGGTGCAAGCGACGAGCAACCGCCCGCCGAGCGCTTGCTGCCCGACGAAGCGTTGCAGGCGCGGATCGACGCGTTGCCCCGCCTGCCGCTCACGCACGACGCACTCAAACGCATGTCGCTCGCCGGCGCGCAGCACAAGCTGGCGGTGGTGTTGCGCGACGACGCGTTGTTCGAGCCGGCAGGCCGCACACCGTCGACGCATATCCTCAAGCCGAATCATCAGGACACCGATGACTATCCGCACTCGGTCATCAACGAATGGTTCGTGATGAAGCTCGCCGACAAGCTGCGCCTCGGCGTTCCGGGCGTGCATCGGCGCTACGTGCCTTCTCCCGTGTATCTCGTGGATCGCTTCGACCGCGAGTCGCGGGCGGGACAATGGCGCCGGCTGCATAGCATCGACGCTTGCCAGTTGCTCGACCTCGCGCGCACGTTCAAGTACGAGCAGGGCAGCGTCGAGCAACTCGCGACGCTGGCCGCGCGTTGCCGAAATCAGGCGTCCGCACGCACGCGGCTCTTTTCGTGGCTCGTGTTCAATGTGCTGGTGGGCAATTCGGACGCGCATCTGAAAAACCTGAGTTTCCTCGTCTCGCGCCAAGGTATTCAGCTTGCGCCGTTCTACGACCTGCTGAGCGTAGCCGCATACGCGACGCCGTCGTATCAAAAGGACGCATGGCCGAAGCGGGCATCGTTCGCGTGGGACATCCTCGGCGCGCGCTACTACGACGACTTCGATCGCGCGTTGATGCTGCGGGCGGGCGAAGTGCTCGGTATCGCCAGGACGACGGCCGAACGGCTGCTGGATGCGCTCGCAGGTTCGATCGTGCGCGCGGCCGCCGATCTGTACGCGCGCGTCGAAGAGAAAAACGCGGCGTTGCTCGCCGAGCGGCCGGGACTCGCTGCGACGCTCGGCGGCGAGCTGATGTGTCTGCGTGTGATCCGCTACACGATCATCGAGGACATGACACGCAAGCTTGCAGCCGCCTGAAACGCAAAAGCCCCGCTCGGTTCAACGCCGGCGGGGCTTTCGATTCAATGCGTGAAAGCGCGTTCAGCCTTGCTTGGGCTCTTCGCTCTTGCCAAAAAGACCTGCGAGGCCGCCAAGCGAGCCCAGAACGCCGGTCAGATCGAGCTGGCCTTCGGGCGGCACCTCACCGTTCGGCGTTGCGCGATCGACGATATGCGGCAGCACCGCCGCGAGCATGCCGGACAGTTGGTCGCCCGAGACGCCTGCTTTCTGCGCGAGCGCGCCGACGTTGTCCTGCCCGAGCACGTTCGTGAGCGTGTCCGGGCTGATGGGCTTGTTCTCGCCCGTGCCGATCCACGACTGGACCACGTCGCCCGCGCCGTGTTGCTGGAAGCGCTGGATCAGGCCCATGAGGCCGCCGGGCTGGCTGTTGACGAAAGCGAGCGCCGCTGCGATCAGCGCGGCCTGGCCGGACTGAGCCGGTTGGCCGCCCGGTTGTTGCGACGAATTGCCGAGGGTGGAGGCGAGGATATCGAGTAGGCTCATGACGGTCTCACTACGAGAGGTTGCGGGGTGGGTTCGCCTGTGCCGCCGCATTCGGCTCGGAACCGGTCGCGGCGGCGCGGGCATCGGCCGCGAGCGGCCGTTCGACGATGGTCATACGAAGGCAAGTTTCCTTCGACAAGGTTCCCCGAAGAATCACTGACTGGCAGCCGCGGCGCTGGCGGCCTTATCTTTCTTGCTGCGTTTCGATTGTGCGGGCTTCGCTTCGCTCGCGGCGGAAGGGCTCGACGCACTCGCTGCTGCCGACGCTACGCTGTCCTTTTTCGATTTTTTCGACGCCTTCGTTCCCGATGCTGGCGCGGCAGGCGTCGTGGCCGGCGTCTGCGCCGTCGTGGCTGCGGGCGAGGTCGCGCCGGTGGCCGCGGTCGACGATTTGACCGTCGAGTTCGGCGCGGCGCTGCCGCCTTGCGTCGACGGCGTCGCGGGCTTCGACGGTTTGCCTGTCGGCGGCAGCGACGAGCCGCCGATCGTCAGCCCATTCTGTTCCAGATTCGTCACCGATTTGGCGCCGAGACCCTTGACGCGAGTCGCGAGATCGTCGGCGTCCTTGAAGGGGCCGTTCTTCGTGCGCTCGTCGATGATCGCCTTCGACTTCACCGGCCCCAGACCCTTCACCGATTCCAGCGCGGCTTGATCGGCGGTATTGACATCGACCGCGGCGAACGCCGCTCCCATCGACAGCACGAACGCAAAGCACAGCATCAGCAGCTTTTTCAGCATGACGGCACTCCAGGCTTGAGAGAAAGGATGAATCGATAAGTTCGGGCCAATCGGGAAGATGCCGTTAAGGATAGGGCAAAAAACCGTCCCGAACGATGGCGCCCGCATTGTGCACGACCCCGCCGCGCGCACCGCGCCCGCGCACAATCTTTAACGTTGCAAAACGCTGCACGGATGACGTCGCTGTTTTAGCGGGCGTGCGCGCATCACTTCGATGTGCGCGCGGACGTCTTCGCGAAAGCGCCGCGGACCTCGAAGCCGACTTTATCGACGACTTCGCCTTTTGCATCGACCAGTTCGAGCACATGTCGGCCCGGCCACGGCAGCCATGCCGCTCGGGCGTCGTGACCGTAGGGTTTGCCGTCGAGCCGCCACGCGAGGCGCGCGCTGCCGTCCACGCGGGTGAACCACACGCGCTGACGCGCCGGCGGAATGTCAGGGTCGAGCGCGAAGATCGTGCCGTCCGTCGGTGCGCCGATGCGTGCGGCCCGCGCGTCGGCGTTCGCGCCGCGCGCCGCCTGCGCCGCGTTCGCCGTGAGACCGATGGCGCTCATCTGCGTGCCGCGCACGAACCACTCGCTGCGCGCCGGTTCGATGTCGTTCTGATACGTGACGCGCGTCGTCACGACGCCCGATGGCGCTTGCGGCGCGCGGCTATCCGATCGCCGGTTCAGATAGTTGACGATCGCGTTCCACGCCGGCGCCGCGCCCGTCACGCCGGAAACGTCCCACATCGGCGCGCCGTCGGCATTGCCGACCCAGACGCCCACGGTGTAGCGCGATGTGAAACCGATCGCCCAGTTGTCGCGCATGTCCTTGCTGGTGCCGGTTTTCACGGCGCTGAAGGTGCGCGTGGCGAGCACGCTGTCGAAGCCGAACGTGCGCGTGCGTGCGTTGTTGTCCGCGAGGATGTCGGTGACGATGAAGCTCGCTTCCGGGCTGAAGACGCGCGTGCCCGCCTGCGCCGGCCGATGGTCCGCGAGATCGAAGAAGGGCTGTGCGACGCCGCCGTTCGCGAGCGTGCGATACGCGTTGGCGAGCGTCGCCAGCGTCACGTCCGCGCTGCCGAGCGCGAGGGAAAAGCCATAGTAATCGCCTGCTTGCGACAAAGGCAGCCCGAGCGCGACGAGCGTCTTCGCGAAGCGATGCGGCGTGACCATCACGAGCGTACGCACCGCCGGCACGTTGAGCGACGAGCCGAGCGCGGTTCGCACGCTTACCCAGCCCTTGAAGTCGTGATCGTAGTTTTGCGGAATGTAGAGGCCGCCGCCGGTCGCGAGATCGAGCGGCGCGTCGTCGAGCAGCGTGGCGGCGGTGACGCGCTTTTCGTCGATCGCCTGCGCATACAGAAAGGGCTTGAGCGTCGAGCCGGCCTGACGTGCCGCGAGTACGGCGTCGACTTCCGGCGCGTTCGACAGGCCGCCCGCCGAGCCGACCCACGCGAGCACGTCCCCCGAACGATTGTCGATCACGATGGCCGCCGCGTCGTGCACATTGCGCGGATGCGCGCGCGCGTTCAGTTCGGCGAGCGTGCGGGCGAGCGTATCGCGGGCGAAGCGTTGCAGGCGCGCGTCGAGCGTGGAGCGCACGCG
>NZ_JFHD01000024.1 GCF_000698575.1 Caballeronia zhejiangensis | reverse complement strand
ACGCCGCTCAAACCGTGCTGCCCGCGCCCGCCGGTCTGCCGCCGGCCGAACGCCGCCGCACCGGGCCGGTCGTGCGCGCGGCGCTCGCTGCCGCGCACGAAGCGGTCGCGCAGAGCGGCCGCGACGCCGCGACGCTCGCCGCCGTGTTCGCGGCATCCGGCGGCGATGGCGGGAATTTCCACGCGATCTGCGAAACCCTCGCGAGCGCCGAACCGCAGCTCTCGCCGACGCGCTTCCACAACTCGGTCCACAACGCGCCCGCGGGCTACTGGAGCATCGCGACGCGCGCAATGGCCGCATCGAACGTGCTGTGCGCGTACGACGGCAGCTTCGCGGCCGGCTTGCTGGAAAGCCTCGCGCAAGTGAGCGTCGATGGCGCCGCGACGCTGCTCGTCGCCTACGACACGGACTATCCCGAGCCGTTGCGCCAAGTGCGTCCCATCGTCGATGCGTTCGGCGTCGCGCTGGTGCTCGCGCCGCATGAGAGCGATCGGACGCTCGGGCGCATCGAAGCGCATCTGTCGGACGAGGACGCTTCCGCTTTCGCCGATGCCGATCTCGAAGCGCTGCGCCTGTCGAATCCCGCCGCGCGCGCGCTGCCGTTGCTCGACGCGCTGGCGCATCGGCGGGCGGCGAACGTCGTGCTGGATTATCTCGACGGCACGCAGCTCGCCGTGAGCGTCGAGCCGTCATGATGTTCGGCCGCGACTGGATCGCCGCGCGCATTCCGCATAGCGGCTCCATGTGTCTGCTGGATGGCGTCGTCGCGTGGGATGCAAAGCGCATCCGCTGCACCGCGACGAGTCATGTTTCGCCGGATAATCCTTTGCGCTCGAAGGGACGTCTCGCGTCGGTATGCGGCATCGAATACGCGGCGCAGGCGATGGCGGCGCATGGCGCGCTCGTCGCATCGAACGAAGCGAGACCGCGCGTCGGGATGCTGACCAGCGTGCGTGGCGTGGAAACGCACATCGACCGGCTCGACACGCTCGACGCCCCGCTCGATATCGAAGCCCAACGCATGGGCGGCGACGACAACACCGTGCTCTACCGCTTCACCGTTCACTGCGCAGGCCGGCTGCTGCTGAGCGGCCGCGCTGCGGTGATTCTCGACGCCGCTCAGCGCGCCGGTTTCGTCGCGCAATAAGCGGAAAAGATGCCGAGCTCGACGTCGCGGCGCACGTCGATGAAACCGGCGCGCTCGATCGCGGCGATCACATCGGCGGGCGGCACGCAGGCCTCGATCGTGTCCCAGTAATAGCGCATCAACTCGACGCTTTCCCCTTTCTTGCCGACGATGCGCGCGATCGTCGGCACGACGCCGCGCATATAGAACTTCAGTGCAGCGATGCCGATACCATGCCCGGGCCGCGTGATTTCCAGCACGCAGAGCCGTCCGCCGGGCGCGAGCACGCGGAAGTATTCGTCGAAGGCCTTCGAAAGATCGCTTACATGACGCAGCGCGAAGCCCATGCTCAGAAAATCGTAGGCGGCGTTCTCGCACGGCAGATCTTCCGCCGTGCCGATGCGCGTTTGCACGCCGATCGGCAGATGCGCCTCGCCGACCATGCCCGGACTCGGATCGACGCCCGTCACGAGCGCCGGATCGCCGGTGATCGCGACCGCTTCCCTCGTGACGAGCCCCGTTCCCATGCCGACATCGAGCACGCGCATGCCACGCGCGAGTCCCGCCGATCGCAGCGCGCGATTTCGATACCACGAACCGGAACCGAGCGCCATCACGCGTTCGATCGCGTCGTAGTCGGATGCGGTGCGGTCGAAGATGCCGCGCAGCCAGACGCGCCTTTTCGATTCGTCGGCGTAGTAGGAGGTGAGCGGCTCGTGCGGAACTTTCTTGTCGAGGGGATCGCGCCGATGAGAGGTCATTCAGTCTCCAGATTTCGCTGTTCGTTTTATCGCTTCAGTGAAGCGCCGTCCACGCAAGCGCGATGGAGAACGTGGCCAGCACGATCGATGCCCCGCGCTGAACGCGCTCGGGACTCAGCCACGCGAGACGCCCGGTGCCGAGCGCCGCGCCGAAGGTGATCCACAGAAAGCCGATCGGAATCAGCGCGGCGGCGAAGATCGACATCGTCTGAAGATAAACGACGGCATTGCCGAAGGCGCTGGCCGGAAAGATCGCGCTCGCGAAGAGCATCGCCTTTGGATTGAGCAATGTGGTGACGAAGAGGGTGCGCATGCCGACCGTCTTTTGCGCGGACGTCGGCAGGGAGACGGCGGTGCGCCACATCAGGACGGCGAGATAGGCGATGTAGACGCTGCACGCGACGCGCAGAAATGTCGGGAGCCAGGTGAGAAAGCCGGCCGCGTGCGTGACGAGATAGCCCCAGACGGAAATTGCGATGAGGTAGCCGGCGAGCTCGGCGGCCATGAGCGGCGTGGCGCGCCTGACGCCGCGACGCAAGCCCGCGGTCGCGAGCAGTGTGTTGGTCGGTCCGGGCGTGATCAGGATGATGACGATGCCGAGCAAAAGGAGCGCGGCCTGGGAGCTCGAATGCATGGAACGGTTTTGAATATTGGATGCAACGTGCTTAATACCATAATTCGATGCCGTTTCTGCCGCGCGGCAAGGTTTGCTAGCCGTGTCCAGGGGCGCATCGACGGCGTCAGCGCGCAAGCGGCTTCGCCTGCTCCATCGACGACGCGCGCACGAACTTCCCCGCGCCGAGATGGTGAATCGTGTGTAGCGGCTGATTCGATTCGTCGATGATCCAGTGGCCGTCGACGAACACGCGCGAATCGGCAGCGGCTGCGACGACTTCGGCAAAACAGGTGTCGTAGGCGTCTTCCGTGTGCTTCTCGTCGATCAGCCTGCATTCGAGCCAAGCCGCGCAATTCGTTTCGATGAGCGGCAGACCGAGCACCGGCCCTTCCACGATGTCGATTCCGAAGGCCTCGAACTTGTCGATCTCGCGCCCGCTCGTCGAGCCGACGGCGTACGTGAGATCGATCATCGCCGCACCCGGCACGACGATGCCGAACGTGCCGCTCGCGGCGGCGAGCTCGCGCGTGTAGGTGCGCTTGTCGATCACGACGGCGATGCGCGGCGGCGTGAACTCCACCGGCATCGACCAGGCGGCGGCCATCACGTTGCGGCGCGCGCCGTGCGCGCTGGTGACGAGAACGGTCGGACCGTGGTTGATAAGGCGGCTGGCGTGCTCCAGCTTGACGGGACGGAAATGGCTCATGGATTTATGTGTGCAAAAGACAATGCGGGCCATTGTATGCGGCGTTCAAAATGCGCGCGTCCGCCGATCGATCCTAAGAAGATCTTCTTGACAGACACTCTTACGATATATATCTTTAGATATGTTTTACGACATATCTGGAGTGTTCCCTATGAAATCCCGCTGCTTTCAACGTGCGCGTGACGGCGGTTTCCGCGCATTCGGCTTTGATGGTTCTGCGTTCGACGCCCCAGAGGGGCACGAACGATTCGCTTTCGAACGTTGGGGAATGATCGGCCGTCATCGCCATGGCGGCGGCGGTCGCTTCGGCGGCGGCCCCGGTGGCATGGGCGGCATGGGTGGCATGGGCGGGTTCGGCGGCGAAGACGGCATGCCGCGCGGCCGCAAGTTCTCGTCGGACGACTTGCAACTGTTGCTGCTCGCAATGCTCGCCGAAGCACCGCGTCATGGTTATGAACTCATCAAGGCGCTCGAAGACCGCTCTAACGGCTTCTACGCGCCGAGTCCCGGCATGGTCTATCCGGCGCTCACCTATCTCGAAGAGCTCGGTTATGCGACCGTCGAGCTGGAAGGCAACCGCAAGCGCTATGCCCTTTCCGACGCGGGCCGCGAATACCTCGCATCCAATCGCGAACGCGTGGACATCATGCTCGCGAAGCTCACGCATTTCGCCCGCAAGATGGATCTCGTGCGCCGCGCGTACATGGGCGAAGAAGTCGATGACGCCGCCGCCGACAACGGCTGGGCGCCCGAGCTGATCGCCGCTCGCCGCGCGCTGAAGAAGGCGCTGCTCTTGCGCACCGACGCATCGCAGGAAGAACAACGCCGCATCGCCGCGATCCTCGCGCGCGCGACGGCCGAAATCGAACAAAACCCGGCGCCGAAGCAGGCGTAAGGAGCCAAAGACGATGACCGATTCCATCCTGCAAGACCGGCCCGATCTCGAAGTCACGCGTGTGCGCCACGCGCTCAAGTTTCGGCTGCTGAAAGTCACGCGCGTCCAGGCGCTCAATCCGCACTTCGTGCGCGTGACCTTCACGGGTGACTCGCTCGACGATTTCGTCAGCGCATCGTTCGACGATCACGTCAAGCTGTTTTTCCCCGCGCCGGGCGAGACCCTGCCCGCGCTGCCGCAAGCGGGTCCGAACGGTCCCGAGTTCGATCCGGCCAAACCGCGTCCGATTGCGCGCGATTTCACGCCGCGTCGTTTCGACCGTGATGCGCGCGAGCTCGATATCGAATTTGCACTCCACGAAGCCGGTCCCGCAACGGCCTGGGCCGCGCAGGCCGCGCCCGGTCAGCATCTCGGTATCGGTGGACCGCGCGGTTCGTTCGTCATCCCAACTAACTTCGACTGGCATCTGATGATCGGCGATGAAACCGCGCTGCCCGCCATCGCGCGTCGTCTCGAAGAACTGCCCGAAGGCACGCGCGTCGCGACGCTCATCGAAGTGGCCGATCCTTCCGCGCGCATCGAATTCGACACGCGCGCCGATCTGTACGCGCAATGGCGTTATCGCAACGAAAGCTCACATCCCGGCGGCGCGTTGCTGCTCGCCCTTCGCGAAACCTATGTGCCCGATGGCGAAGGCTATGTGTGGGCGGCGGGCGAAGCCACGCTCATGCGCGAAGTGCGCAAGCTGCTATGCGACGAACGCGGCATCGACAAGAAACGCATTCGCGCTTCGGCTTACTGGAAACGCGGCGAACAAGGCGTGCACGAAACGATCGACGGTTGATTCGTGATCGCCCGACGATAAACCGGTGATAATCGAGGCACGGAGACGTTCAACGCTTATCACACGGCAGGGCGACCATGACCGACACGTTCAAGAAAAAGTCCGATGACGAACCCGCGCAACCGAGCGGCCTGCGCAAATCGCTGACGAGCTATGGCGACAATGGCTTCTCGCTTTTTCTGCGCAAGGCGTTTATCAAGGGCGCGGGTTATACCGATAGTGCGCTCGATCGGCCCGTCATCGGCATCGTCGATACGGGCAGCGCGTATAACCCGTGTCATGGCAATGCGCCGCAACTCATCGAAGCCGTCAAACGCGGCGTGATGCTCGCGGGCGGCTTGCCGATGGATTTCCCGACCATATCGATCGCCGAATCGTTCTCGCAACCGACGAGCATGTATCTGCGCAATCTGATGTCGATCGACACCGAAGAGATGATCCGCGCGCAACCGATGGACGCGGTCGTGCTGATCGGCGGATGCGACAAGACCGTGCCCGCGCAGTTGATGGGCGCGGCATCGGCGGGCATTCCCGCGATTCAACTCATCACCGGCTCGATGCTTACGGGAGCCCATCGCGGCGAGCGCGTCGGCGCATGCACCGATTGCCGGCGCTATTGGGGCCGCTTTCGCGCGGAGGAGATCGACGAAGCGGAAATCGCAGTGGTGAACAATCAACTCGTCGCGAGCGTGGGGACATGTTCCGTGATGGGCACGGCGAGCACGATGGCGTGCATCGCCGAAGCGCTCGGCATGACCGTGCCAGGCGGCGCCTCGCCGCCTGCGGTGACGTCGGATCGTATGCGCGTTGCCGAGCTCACTGGCACGCAGGCCGTGCAGATGGCGCGCGAGAATCTCACCATCGACAGGATCCTCACGGCTCAAGCATTCGAGAACGCAATGCGCGTGCTGCTCGCGATAGGCGGTTCGACGAACGGCATCGTGCATCTAACGGCGATCGCGGGACGCATGGGTTATGACATCGATCTGCAAGCGCTCGATCGCATGGGACGCGAGACTCCCGTGCTCGTCGATCTGAAGCCGTCCGGATCGCATTACATGGAGGACTTTCACAAGGCCGGCGGCATGGCTACGCTGTTGCGCGAAATGAAGCCGCTATTGAACCTGAACGCGCTGACGGTGACGGGCCGCACGCTCGGCGAAGAGATCGATGCTGCGGGCCCCGCTTTCGCGCAGAATGTCGTGCGCCCCTTCGACAAGCCGATCTATCCGCAAGGCGGTATCGCGGTGCTGGACGGCAATCTCGCGCCGGGCGGCGCGATCATCAAGCAATCGGCGGCGAATGCGAAGTTGATGGAACACGAAGGGCGCGCGGTCGTGTTCGAGAACGGCGCCGATCTCGCGGCACGCATCGATTCGGATGATCTCGATGTCACGCCCGACGATATCCTCGTGCTTAAGAACATCGGGCCGAAGGGTGCGCCGGGCATGCCCGAAGCGGGTTATATCCCTATCCCGCGCAAGCTCGCGGTAAAGGGCGTCAAGGATATCGTCCGCATCTCGGATGGACGCATGAGCGGTACTGCGTTCGGCACCATCGTGTTGCACGTGACGCCTGAAGCGGCGGTGGGCGGTCCGCTCGCGCATGTTCGAACGGGCGACCGCATTCGCCTGAGCGTGTCGAAACGCGAGATCAGTCTGCTCATCAGCGATGAAGAACTCGCAGCGCGCGCTAAAGGATCGCCGGTCACGATTCCCACTGCGGATCGCGGTTATCGCAAGCTGTTCTATGACACCGTCACCCAGGCGGACAAAGGCGTCGACTTCGACTTTCTTCGAGCTACGCAGACCCGCGGGGTGATACCGCGCCGATAGGCTCGAAAGGCCACTTGAGCGTGGCCTTTTTTTCAACCGGGACTCGATCCGTCAGCCACGGCTTCCGAAGGATCTTTGGAACTGCGATAGACATACACTTGCGTGCCCACAGGACTTGTCTCCCACAGTCGCTGCATGACTGCCTCTGATCCTACTCCCATGCAGCCATGGCTGGCGCCCTCATATCCTTGGTTCTGAAAATCGTATGAGAGGTGGAAGGCCTGACCGGAGTGCTTGTCTTGATCCTTGTCCCATGCAATGAACATCGCATAGGGCATGGGCGTTCCATAGGCCTTTGAAATGTGATGGCGGCTCTTGAAAGCTATGCGTCCGCGACCTTCGCCTGTGGCATATCGCGCACCGCGGGCATCGCCGGGACGCACATAATACGACCACTGCGCTATGCCATTTTTATAAACCGTTGCGGTGAAAGTCGTCTTATCGACACAAATGATGTGCTTGGCTTTGGAGCAAATGGAAGGCACCGTCGTGGATGCGGGTGTCGGTGCCCTATCGAAGCTGAAACCATCCGGGACGACGGGGCCGGCCGTCTTTCCATCGTGAGGTTCAATGGCTGGATTCGCAGCATACGATGCACTGGCCTGAGCCTGAATCACCTCGATTGCATCGACTACGGACAGCCCTTTCAAGGGATCCGAAGCGAGCACCGGGCTCGACGCGACCGCTTCCATCGATACATTTGCCGCCGCGTCAGAAGGCATGACATTGACGCTTGCGGCTAGCGCGCCTAACGCCAGCACAGCCACGACACCTACAGCCAGCCATTTCCAACGGCGCTGGCCCAAACAGAAACTACGCACTCCCTATCCCTCTTAAAACGAAGTCGTCGCAAAAATTGAAGCGATGCGATTATCAACGCTCTCCGAGGGGTTGTCGATCAGCCACTTCTGGTTGTACCGCGACATATCGCAGCACGCGTTTCTCTACGCGTGGGTGAAACGGTTTCCGCTACCGTCGCATAAGCGCATCAGGCGTGATGCGTTTGCAACGCCGCGCCGCGAATTTCCATCACGTCCGCCGAATCAGCGACGCATACGGTTGCGATCAGCACTTCCCGATTCGTATGGCGGCACACCACGTTACGAACACGGTCCATGCCGAAGCTGAAGACGCCGCGCTTCCTTGCACCGAGCACGACGAGATCCGCATCGAGGCGATTGGCTTCATCGGCGATGATGCGGCCGACGCTGCGCCCGTCTCGCGGCAACGTGCGCGTTTGCCAGTCCGCATCGATGCCCGCACGCCGAAGCATCTTCTCGCTGCTGCCGCGAATCAAGAGCGCGAGCTGATTCACGAGCGCGGGCAGGTCCGATAGACATTCCATCTGCCATCCCGCCCACCACGGCGACGATTCGATCACATGCAGCACGGTCAGACGCGCGTTGTTTTCGCGCGCCCGCGCAATCGCGGTCGACAGAGCGGCTTCGCTGAAACTCGGGCTCACTGCGACGAGGATATGTTGATACATGGCGCAACCCTCCGATCAATCGATGACATCCATCGCTCTATGCATGACATCATGATCGGCGACGACAATTAGGGGAAAGTGAGCGCGAAGCGCACGAGCCTGTACGATGCGATAAATCAAACTGATGGCATCGGGCACCTTCATATGGACAATCGGGAACTGCTCAATCTCGCGTATCTGCGCGCATTTCGGCTCGTCGCGCAAACGGGCAGCGCCACGCGCGCCGCCGCGGCACTGTTCCGCGCGCAATCGGCGGTCACACGCTCGCTGCAGGAACTCGAAGCGGCGGTCGGGGAAACTTTATTGGAGCGTCGTCCGTCGGGCATGTTGCCCACGCCTGCGGGACGCGCTGTGCTGTTGCGCTGCCAGCGCATCTTCGCCGAACTCGAAGAACTGGCGCAGTGGTGCGCCACGCGCCAGTCACGGCGTCGGACCGCGACAGGCGGCACGCTCCCGGCCTTTCTGCTCAATACACGGCGGCTTCAGTTGTTCTCGGCACTCGCGCGCCATCGTCACATGCCGAGCGCAGCGCAGACGTTGGGGCTCAGTCAACCGGCCGTCAGCAGCGCGATCCGGATCATGGAGACCGGCGCTGGTATGCAACTGTTTTATCGCAGTCCGCGCGGGTTGCTGCTCACCAGCGAAGGCGAAACTTTCGTGCTGCATGTGCGGCGCGCGCTGAACGAACTGCGCCACATTCCTGATGATCTCGCGGCGCTGCGCGGCACGATTCAAGGTTATGTCACGGTCGGCGCGCTGCCGCTTGGCAGAACGTTGATCCTGCCTGGCGCGATCGCGCGCGTTGCCGCGCAATATCCAGGCGTGCGCGTCGTGACGGATGAGAGCTCGTATGAAACGCTGGTCGCGGGACTGCGTGCCGGCGATATCGATTTCGTGCTCGGCGCGTTGCGTCAGAACGATGCGTCGAGCGGACTCGTCAATGAGCGCCTCATGTCGGAAGATATCGTAGTGATCGCGCGTCGCGGGCATCCGCTTGCAGCGCGAAGTGGCCTGACGCTCAAGGAGCTGATCGCTGCGCAATGGATTCTGCCGCGTAGCCAGGCACCCGCGCGCGGAATGTTCGAAGCGCAGTTCAAACGATGGAAACTGAAACCGCCGATGCCGACCGTCGAGACCGCCGATCTCGCGGTCATTCGCGGGCTCCTGATGCATACCGACATGCTCGCTGCCGTATCCGCACAACAACTGCACTACGAATGCGAGTCGGGTCAGCTAACCGTAATGGACATTCCGCTGCAAGCCACGCGCCGCGAGATCGGGCTTACGATGCGCGCAGGCGGCACGCCCTCGCCGGCCGCGCGTGCATTGATCGACGCAATCCGCTTGACCGTCGATCAACTCGGGCATGAGTTGCGGCGCGAGTCGCGCAGTATCGTCAAGACAGTCGGCGCAAATGTGTCACCTTGATTGCGAACTGCTTTCAAGGTCATCTGAATTGTTTATCGCGCAGACGCGTTTTGTACTGGGCTCCATTCGTGTTGTATCGTTCGAGAGAACGCGATAACCGCAACGGCAAGGAGATGCCATGAACGAACAGCAATGGCTTGCGATGGACGAATACTTGTGCGATCGAACGCAAACGCCGGACGCCGCACTCGAAGCCGCATTGAAATCCAGCGCGGACGAAGGGCTGCCTGCGATCAACGTCGCGCCAAACCAGGGCAAGCTGCTGCAGATGCTCGCGCAGTTGCGCGGCGCGCGACGCATTCTCGAACTCGGCACGCTCGGCGGCTACAGCACGATCTGGCTCGCGCGTGCCCTGCCTGCGGACGGTACGCTCATCACGCTCGAAGCCGTCGAGCACCATGCTTCCGTCGCGCGCAAGAACATTGAACGCGCCGGATTGTCGGGCGTTGCGTCGGTGATTGTCGGCGACGCTGTGGATACGCTCGAATCATTCGTGCGGGACGGCATTCCGCCTTTCGATTTCATCTTTCTCGACGCCGACAAGAAAAGTTATCCCGCCTATTTGCGCCTCGTGTTGCGCCTGAGCCGGCCCGGCACGGTGATCGTCGCGGACAACGTGATTCGCAGTGGCCGCGTGGCGGACGTCGGCAGCGCCGACCCGGACGTCATCGGCGTGCGCAAGTTCTTCGACATGCTCGCAGCCGATACCCACGTGACGTCCACGGCGATTCAAACGGTCGGCAGCAAAGGGTGGGACGGATTCTCGATCTCGATCGTCTCGTGAACGGCGCCCGAAACGGTTGGTGCATCGAGACGCCTCGTTCGACTTCCTCTTACTCCGACGACATCTCCTGCCTGCGCAAGCCGAGCCATCTGCCTCGCAATGCGGGCGCACCACTTTGCGAGCGAAGGTGCGGCAGCTTCCTGCATTCGACATGCATGTCGCGCGAAGCCGCCGCGGCCACGAACCTGTCGATCTCCTCGCGCACGTCGGGGTCGATATAGTCCGCGCGTGAAGCGTCGAAGATCACCGTCGCGCCGTCGGGTATCGTGCGCAGATGATGTTTCAGCGTGACCTTGCCAAGAAATGAAACGTCTTTTCTGAACGACACCAGATAGTGATCGTCGTGCTGCGCAATCGTAATGGGACGGCTGAGGTTCGCGCGCATGGCAAGCAGAAGACTGCATGCAATGCCGAGCAAAATGCCCATCAGCAGATCGGTCAACAGCACGCCGGCAATCGTTGCGATGAACGGCACGAAGCGCTCGATGCCCTGTTTCGCGACCGCTGCGAACAACGAAGGCTTGGCGAGCTTGAGACCCGTGAAGATCAGGATCGCCGCGAGACAGGCCAGCGGAATCAGGTTGATGACGCTCGTCAGCGCGAACACGCTCACGAGTAGCAATGCGCCATGCATGAACGACGACCATCGGCTCTGCGCGCCCGCATGCACGTTCGCCGAACTGCGCACGATGACGGAAGTTATCGGCAGCGCGCCAATCGACCTGCCATCATATTGCCGATGCCCTGCGCTTTCAGCTCGCGATCCGGATGCGCCGCGCGCTTCTTGGGATCGAGTTGCTCGACAGCTTCGAGGCTCAGCAGCGTTTCGAGGCTTGCGACGATAGCAAGCGTGAATGCGAGCCGCCATACATCGGGGTTCGCGAACTGCGAGAAGTTCGGCAATTCGAGCGCATTCGTGAACGCGGTGAACGACTCCAGCGACGGCAGCGCGACGCGATGTTGCGCGGGCGGTGCGAAGCCAGGCGCGAACAGATCGAGCAGCAGAGTCGCACCGATGCCGAACGCGACCACTGCGAGCGGCGCGGGCACGGCGCGCACGAGCGCAAAGCGACGCATCGAGCGTGTTTCCCAGCCTGCGAGCATCGCAAGCGAGACTACGGCGACAATGCACGCCGCTGCGGATATCGGACCGAAGGGCGTGTCGAGCATGCCCGGACCGTTCGCTGCAGGCGCGCCTGCATTCGCGAATCCCGCAGCAAGCGGAATCTGCTTGATGACGAGCAATAGGCCAATAGCCGCGAGCATGCCTTTGATAACCGACGAAGGCACATAGGCCGCGAAGCGCCCCGCTTTCAACATGCCGAAGCCGAATTGAATCGCGCCTGAAAGCAGCACCGCGAGCAGAAACGCGGAGAAGCTGCCAAGCCCGGCGATGCCATCGACGACGATGACGATCAAGCCCGCGGCAGGGCCGCTCGCGCTCAATTGCGAGCCACTCAGCAACGCGACGACGAGGCCGCCGATAATGCCCGACAGCAGACCGGCGAACGGCTCCACGCCGGATGCATTGGCGATGCCGAGACACAAGGGCATCGCGACGAGAAACACGACAGTGCCCGCGAACATGTCTCGCGGAAAAGTGGCTAGACGGTTATTCGAGTTCATGATTTTTTTCGAACGAGTTGGGTCCTGCGAATGTCGCGAAAGCGACCTCGCATCGATAAGCGATCGTTAGAAATGAGCGGGCTTAGGCGGCCCGAAGCGATGTGACCTGCGCGCTCGCAATGTCGCGACTTTCGCTCTCTTCGGCGTAGCCCGAAGCGAGCACTTTGATGAGCCCGTCGTGCAGGCCGAAGATCCAGCCATGAACGCGTGGCGGCACGTCGTGCTCTCGCACGATGGCGTGTTCTCGCAAAAGCCGCACTTGTTCGAGCACGTTCAGTTCGGCGAGTCGATTTGCGCGCGCGTCGAGCTCGCCGAATGAATCGAGTTCGTGCCGATGCCGTTCGCCCAGCGCGCACAGCGGCGCGATCCGGCGATTCACATGCGGCAGGTCGCTCGATTTCGGCAGGAGCGAGGCGCGCACGCCACCGCATCCGTAATGGCCGCAAACGATTACGTGATCGACCTTCAAAACGCGCACCGCGTATTCGAGCACGCTCAACGTGTTGTCATCGGATGGAGAAAAAAGGTTAGCGATGTTGCGATGTACGAAGAGGTCGCCAGGATTGGCGTTCGTCACAGTCTCGGCGGGCACGCGGCTATCCGCGCAGCCTATCCACAGCACTTTAGGGCTCTGTCCTTGGGCGAGACGCGGAAAAAATTGCGCGTCGGCGTGCGCGGTCTCGCGTGCCCAGGCAATGTTTTCCAGAAGCATTCGTTTCGGTCGATTCATGCAGATCTCTCCAGAACGGGCGCGCCATAGTTGCACACGCAAGTATTCGAATAAGGGCCGCATCTGCGTTGCAGTGCAGCGAGATTCTTACGAATAACTTTCGCAGAAAAAGTTCAGCGCTGTCCAGAGAAAAAAACAGACAAATAAATTTATTTTTGAAAGATCGCGCAGGACCAATGATGTATTCGCCAGTCGGGTTCAAAGCTGCAGGCGCGCCGTCTGATAATCTTTGTACTTCACGCTCAGCATTCGCAAACAGATGACCGACCCTGCAGCAAGCATCGACACGACGCGCTTCGTCGAACTGAATGGCGCCGCTTCCTCGGTGCGCATCGAATATCAGTGGCTGAATCCGGAGCGCGCCGATGCGCCTATCGCAGTGTTCCTGCATGAAGGACTGGGCTCGATCGCGCTATGGAAAGGCTGGCCGCAAATGCTTTGCGATCGCCTGAACTGCAGGGGACTCGTCTATTCGCGGCCAGGTTATGGCCGATCCACGCCACGGCGCGCCGAAGAAAAGTGGCCGGTCGAGTTTCTGCATCTGCAAGCGCAAAAAGTATTGCCCGCATTGCTCGATGCGCTCCACATCGACGCACGGGAACGTGCGCGCATGTGGCTCGTCGGGCATAGCGATGGCGGCACGATCGCCCTGCTCTACGCCCGCGCATTTCCCGAATCGCTTGCCGGTCTCGCCGTCCTCGCTCCGCATTTGTTCGTGGAACCGATGACCGTGGAAGGCATCACAAAGGCGCGTGAAATGTATGAAACGACGTCGTTCCGAGAAAAGCTCGAGGCTTATCACGACGATGTGGATTCAGCCTTTTACGGATGGAACGATGCGTGGCTGAATCCCGCGTTCTTGCATTGGGACATCACGGAACAAATATCGTCGATCAAACGGCCATTGCTCGCCATTCAAGGCCAGGACGACGAATATGCGTCGATGCTGCAACTCGACAAGATCGCGGCGGCTGTCGGGCACGCGCAGCTCGTCAAGCTCCCGCAGTGCCGCCACTCGCCGCATCGCGATGCGACCGATGCAGTGAACGATGCGATCGCCGCTTTCGTGCGAACGCATCAGCAGTGAATCAGCGTTTGATCTTCAGATAAGCTCGGCTTATCGCGGGCCGCGTATGCACCCATAAACGCGATGCCAGCCACGAAGCCGGCCGGTCGCGCACTTCGAGCCGCTTGATCGTGCGTTCGGTATCGTCGGATGCAGCGCGATCCAGCGGATTCGCGCCGACGTTCGTTCCGGTGTGGCATGTGTAGAAGTGCCTGAATCCCGCATTCAACGCGACTTCCCGATAGTCGTCGTCGTAGTAACCTTGCGGCCAACACAGATGATCGGATACTTCGCCGAGGCGCGTGCGCAGTGCGCCACGCGCGGCGCTCAGATCGTTCTGCAACGCCTTGCGTTTCTTGTCGCGCGAACCCGCAACCTGATCCCAGCGCACATGAGAATGCGTATGGCTATGAAATTCGAACGTGCCGGCTTCACGCATCGCTTCGATTTCGGACCAGCGCAGGATCACATCATCGGCGTATCCATTTTCGATTGCGCGCTCCCCCGCACGATGATCGAGCAATCTCGGCATCGTTGCCAAGTTGTCCGATGCATTCGGACGAACGCCGCCTTCGCCGGGCCAACTGCTGACAAGAAAGCACAGCGCCGTAAAATCATGGCGCTTCAATACCGGATGCGCGTGCACCCAGTTGTCCAGATAACCATCGTCGAAAGTGATGACAAGCGATTTCGCGGGCACGTCCTCGCCGCTCAGAAAACCTGCGAGTTGCGCCGCGCCGATGGTGCGATAACCCGCGCGCGCAAGGTAGTCCATTTGCGCGGCGAAGTTATCGGGCGTCACTGTGATCATGCCGGGCGATGTGCTGACGTGGTGGTACATCAGCACGGGAACGGCGCGTGCATACTTCGCGCTCATCTGCGATGACCTCGTTCGTGCAATGCGCGCTGATAGAAGCTGGCCGTTTCGTCCGCCATATCGCTTACGGTGAAGCCACGTTCGGTGATGCGAAGGCTCTCGTCGCGCAGACGCTGGCGCAACGCCGGATCGTCGATCATGCGGACAATCGCCGCACGCAATGCAACGGGATCGTGCGGCGGCACGAGCAGTCCATTCACGTTGTCTTCGATCAGTTCCGGCACGCCATCGACATGCGTGCCGATGACCGGCAATCCCGCCGCCATCGCTTCGATGAAAGCCTGGCCCAGCGCTTCTTGATGCGTGGGAAGAACGAATAGATCGGAACCGCGAAAGATATTGGGGATATCGGTGCGAAAGCCCAGCAGGTGAATGCGATCGGCGAGGCCGAAGCTATCGACGATTCCCTTGATGCGTTCGAACAAAGGACCATCGCCCGCCATCACAACATGCAGGTTGGGATGCGTGTCGACGAGCGGGCGCACTGCCGCAATAAGATCTTCATGTCCCTTCTTGTCGCGCATGATCGCGACCATGCACGCAACGAATGCGTCCTCACCGAGACCGAGTTCCGCGCGCAACGTCGAATGCGAGACATGCTGAGGTTTCGGAATGCCATCGTAAATAGTCTGCACGCGCTTCTCCGCAACACCCGCCGAAATCAGATAGCGGCGCACGTAATGACTCACGGCGATCACGCGATGCGGAAGCCATGTATAAGTTGCGAGCGACGAGATGGGCAATGCCAGATGCCGCGTACGCACGATGAGCGGCGTGCGCGCCAGCCGCCCTGCGGCGCCGGCAACGAGACTGTCGTGGCCACTATGCGTGTTGAGCACGTCGAACGCGCGGCGACGCAGAAGCGCTTTGATGGCCAGAATCGATCGCATGTCGCCGCCACTGCGCATGCGCGCGTGGTGAACGGCGAACCCAAGTTCGGCGCAACGTTGCCCGAGCCGCGCATCGCTCGGGCAAATCAGCTCGACGGTATGGCCGCTTTCGCGCAACGCGACCATCTCCTTCAACGTCCGTATTTCTTGACCGCCCCATCCCTTCGAGGACTCGCTATGTAGGATCTTCAAACGCCTGGTCTCCACGTCCGACACATTCCTGTCGGAAATATTTCGTAATATTCACATTACCTTACTGGCCTTGGCGATTCGTAAAAAAACGCAAGGAATTTGATATGGCCTCGAACGAGGCTTATCGAAAGAAAGAATGCAAGCAGATGAACGCGCGCCGAAGTGGCGATCCGTCGATAACGATTCTTCGACGAAGTGAACCGAGTGCGTGAAAGGCTAACGGCTCACTTACGCGTTCGGTTGACTCGTAGCTGGCAATTTCGTCAGCTTAGCTATTCGGATCCTAGCGTGGAATTGGGGGATTCCGAACTAACCCGTCGGACATGCGGGTGCTTAAGCATGCGATAAGAATTGGGCCGATTGCGCAAACGTTTGATGCGCACGCGCTTAAGCAAGCCTTTTGGACGATAGCTCGACAAGCCATCGCAACAGTAATTAGGCGCGTTTGGAACGAACCGCAACGCCGTCTTTCGGTCGATTTTTCTCGGCCGGCAAGCATCATTCGAGCGTGATAACTTCAACCGATATCCGGAGGAAAAAATCATGCTGCTCTCAGACGATGAACTGGCCCGCTTGCAATCCGTCGCGCCGTTTTTACGAAACGAAGCGCACGCGGCACTCGAGTTGGAAGCGAACTATGAAGTGACGATGGAGCTCGAATCGCATTTGCAACCGGGCCTGCGCATACGCGCGCCGGATTCGTCGCGAACGACGGCCGCTTCGGATGCGCCGCCTTACGCGCTCGATCTGTTCGTTGGCTTGCCGCTGAATGAGTTGCGCGCGCTCTCACATGCCGATGACGCTACACGCGAAGCCGAGATCGCGCGTTTCGGCGCGCGCTTCTCGCCGCGTCTTCTGCGCGCGATTGCCAGGATGGCGCCGCACGAGATCGATCTCGATGCCGGCGTGCAAAGCGAAGCCGGCACGCTTTCGATCATGCTTGAAGAAGATTAAACAACGCACTGCGATCAGTCATTCTTCGATGCGGCCTCATGCGCGCGCCGCAGCCGCTCCCGGCTGTTCGACAAATGCATCCGCATGGCCGCGCGTGCTGCTTCGGGATCGCGGCGTTCGATCGCATCGAAAATATCTTCATGCTCGCGATTCACGCGATCGAGATAGCCAGAAGGATCGTTATGCGCAAGCGCCGCCGAATTGACGCGCGTGCGCGGAATGATTGTGTTGCCGAGCTGGCTCAGGATGCTATGGAAGTAACGATTACCGGTAGCCTTCGCAAGCTCGAGATGAAAGGCCACATCGGCCGCGACCGCGCTGCCTTCGCCCGCTTCGATGAGCCGCTCGAATTCGTCGAGCGCCCGGCGCATCTGCGCGAGGTTTTCATCGGTGCGGCGCATGGCCGCGAGACCGGCCGCCTCGGCTTCGAGGCTGATGCGCAATTCGAGAATCGCCATCACGTCGCGCACGGTGAGATCGCCCGCGGCCTCGATCTGGAACCGCTCCTGATCGCCCGCTTCGAGCACGAATGTACCGATGCCGTGCCGCGTCTGAACGAGGCGCGCAGCCTGCAATCGCGAAATGGATTCGCGCACGACAGTCCGGCTCACGCCGAGTTGCGCCATGATTTCCGATTCGGTCGGCAGCTTGTCGCCGGGCTGAAGCGCGCCGCTGCGAATCCGCTCCGATAACTCGGCGACGACTTCCTCGGTGAGATTTCGGGAGCGGCGAAGCGCGCCGGACGCGAGTGCTTGGGACATTGAAAGGCCGATCTTTGTATGCTCGATGAGCAATTATAGGGCGCGGGACAGCTTGTACGATGACTATCGTTTTCAGCGCGAAATTCGACGTTCCATCGAGGCAATTTCTAGAACCAATAATCGCTTCATTGAGCGAGCCGCATGACGCGGCGAGCTCTGTTCGACGCTGTGCCGGTCATGATGGAAATCCCTATCGAAAACGTCCGAATAGGGACAAAGCAAAGCGTTGATAAACCGTTCGTTGCGGCGTAAAGTTCATGTACCGCATGAAGTGAAACGCGCCCGCCAGACGGCATCAGCCGCACGTCGGCAAATATCCTTTTTGTCCGCGCATTGGCGGTTCGCTTCATCGTCCGGCTCGCGAGTCCATGCCGCATCCGTTGGATTCGCCATCAACTCGCGCAGTCGCGAGCCCGATCACAGCGGTTCACCGGTTAATCGCCACGCATGTCTATGCGTTGCACCACACGTCTTTCGCCTCTCGCGCAAGTCACTCATCGGACAGGCGCTCAACCGGTGGACATCCGTATTCACATTCGCAATTTTCACGGCGATACTGAGACGCGGCATCGAGGTTGGCAGGCAAGGAGACGAGCAAATGATGCGTGAAGTAAGCGGAGCGTTCTACGGCTCCCGTAAGCTGGATGAAGCACTCGAAGACCTGCGCGCAGAAGGAATCGCGGCCGACCGCGTGCGCGTGGCGAGCATGAGCGGCTTCGCGGATTTCCATACTTCGCAAACGCAGAGCAACAATGCGCAGACACAATGGATCGCGGCGGAATACGCGGGGCACGGGGAACATCTGGGCGTGGTAGATACGCACGACTATCCCTACGGACTCGACATGTCGAGCGACGACATCCTCCCCTCGTTCGGCGCGGACGGCGGCGACGCTGACGTGGCATGCAGCATTACACGCGTCATCGTGAGCATTCGCGACGAAGCGGAGATGCGGGCCGTTTGCGACATCTTCTCGCGCCTCGGCACCGACGATATCGACATCGAAAGCGTCGCTGTCTGATCGGCAACGCCCGCCGCTACGATCGGCCCGTCACTGGGTCGTCGTCGCGGGCTTCGCTTTCTTTTTGTGCGTGGAGTGGAAGCTGCCCTGGCGCGTACTGCCGGGCGTGGACGTGTTGTCGCCGCCGACGGTCGGCCCGGCCGTTGCCGCGCCGTGAGCGTTGCCCCTGCCCGATCCGCCATTGCCGTTGCCGCCCGACTGCGCCATCGCAACGCCCGACCCGCCTATCGTCACACCTGCCGTCAGCGCGACCGGAACCCGCACCGGCATTGTCCTCATTTTTTCCCTCGTCGATCAGGTTCACCACCGGTCTGAATGCGATCGCATGCATGATGCGTAATTCAAAATGCCATCTGGTATCTGGCATGCTGCATGCGAATTCATTACTTCCGCCGCCGCGCCCGGCCAGACAACCCGCCCGACTCATGGATGCCCGCAAAACCCAACGCGAATCCGCCTATCGCGACGATGCCGCGCCTGCATCGAGAGCAGGTTTCGTGCGCGTGCGCGGCGCGCGCGAGCACAACCTGAAAAACGTCGATGTCGACGTGCCACGCGACGCCCTCGTCGTCTTCACCGGCGTATCCGGTTCCGGGAAGTCCTCGCTCGCATTCGGCACGCTCTACGCCGAGGCGCAGCGCCGCTATTTCGAATCGGTCGCGCCGTATGCGCGGCGGCTCATCGAACAAGTCGGCGTGCCGCAGGTCGATTCGATCGAAGGCTTGCCGCCCGCCGTCGCGCTTCAGCAGCAGCGTGGCGCACCGAATGCACGCTCGTCGGTGGGCAGCGTGACGACGCTCTCCAGCCTCGTGCGTATGCTCTATTCGCGCACCGGCAGTTATCCGCCGAAGCAGCCCATGCTGTACGCGGAAGATTTTTCGCCGAACACGGTTCAGGGCGCGTGTCCCGTGTGCCATGGCCTCGGCCGCGTCTACGAAGTCACCGAAAAGTCGATGGTGCCCGACGACTCGCTCACGATCCGCGAGCGCGCCGTCGCGGCCTGGCCGCCCGCGTGGCACGGACAAAATCTGCGCGACATACTCGTGACGCTCGGCTACGACGTCGACACGCCGTGGCGCGACTTGCCGAAGAAGGATCGCGACTGGATTCTGTTCACCGAAGAGCAGCCGACGGTGCCGGTGTACGCCGGTCTCACGCCGAAAGAGACGCAAGCCGCGCTGAAACGCGGCGCCGAACCGAGCTATCAGGGCACATTCACCGGCGCGCGCCGCTACGTGCTGCATACCTTCGCGCACACGCAAAGCGCGCTCATGAAAAAGCGCGTGTCGCGCTTCATGGTCGGCAGCGATTGTCCCGCATGTCACGGCAAGCGGCTCAAGAAGGAAGCGCTATCGGTGACGTTCGCAGGGCTCGACATCGCCGAATTCGCGCGTCTGCCGCTCATCCGACTCGCCGATCTACTTGCGCCCATCGCACGCGGAGAATGGCCCGCCAGTGATGAAGCGCCGGCTCCCGCGCTCGCGAGGAAAGACCGCATCGCGGCGACGGCCAAGCGCGTCGCGGCAGGCGGCTCGGCGCACAAGGCCGCGCCGGACGTGCGCCGCACGGCCAATCTTTCCGACGAGAAACGCGCCGCCGCCGAGCGCATCGCGGCGGATTTGCTGGAGCGGCTCGGCACGCTCATCGATCTGGGCCTGGGCTATCTCTCGCTCGATCGCGCGACGCCGACGCTCTCATCCGGCGAACTGCAACGATTGCGGCTCGCGACGCAACTCGCGTCGCAGCTCTTCGGCGTCGTCTATGTGCTCGACGAGCCATCCGCGGGCTTGCATCCGGCCGACAGCGAAGCGCTCTTCGCCGCGTTGCAGCGATTGAAGGCAGCAGGCAATTCGCTGTTCGTCATCGAGCACGATCTGAACACCATGCGGCGCGCGGACTGGCTGATCGATGTCGGTCCGGCCGCCGGTGAACGAGGCGGACATGTGCTGTATAGCGGGCCGCCGGAAGGCCTCGCATCGGTGGAGGAATCGCAGACGCGCAGGCATCTGTTCGCGCCGAAGCAAACGATCGAACGCGTCGCACGCGAACCGCGCGGATGGTTGCGGCTCGAAGGCATCACGCGCAATAACCTGCATGGCATCGATGCCGCGTTTCCGCTCGGCGCCTTCACGACCGTCACCGGCATTTCGGGCTCGGGCAAGTCGAGCCTCGTGAGTCAGGCGTTGCCGGAACTCGTCGCGGAGCGGCTCGGACGCGCGCTCGACGATGCAGAAGAAGACGAGCAGGACCCGCTCTTCGCTCGAGCCGACGCTTCGGCGGGCGGACGCATCGTCGAAGGCATGGGGACGATCCGGCGTCTCGTGCGCGTCGACCAGAAGCCGATCGGCCGCACGCCGCGTTCGAATCTCGCGACCTACACCGGCCTCTTCGATCACGTTCGCAAGCTCTTCGCCGACACGCCGGCCGCGCGAAAGCGCCGCTATGGCGCAGGACGCTTCTCGTTCAACGTCGCGCAAGGACGCTGCCCGACATGCGAAGGCGAAGGCTTCGTCAGCGTCGAGTTGCTGTTCCTGCCAAGCGTCTACACGTCGTGCGCGACATGCCACGGATCGCGCTATAACCCGCAGACGCTGGAAATCGAATGGCATGGCAAGAACATTGCGGATGTGCTCGGCATGACCGTCGATAGCGCATGCGACTTCTTCGCCGATGAAGCCAGCGTCATGCGCGCGCTCGCCGTGTTGCGCGACATCGGCCTCGGCTATCTGCGGCTCGGGCAGCCCGCGACGGAGCTATCAGGCGGAGAAGCGCAGCGCATCAAGCTCGCAACCGAACTGCAGCGCGCGCATCGCGGCGACACGCTCTACATTCTCGACGAGCCGACGACGGGGCTTCATCCCGCCGACGTCGATCGCCTGATGGCGCAACTGCAAGGGCTCGTCGATGCGGGCAATACGGTCGTCGTCGTGGAGCACGACATGCGCGTCGCATCGCTTTCCGATTGGGTCATCGACATCGGCCCGGGCGCCGGTGAAGATGGCGGCCGGATCGTGGCGACGGGCACGCCGCAACGTATCGCCGAACATGCTGCAAGCCGCACGGCGCGTTATTTGAGCGACGCGCTGGCCTCAGGCGACCACGTGTCCTGAAGGGATGCCCTTGCGATAGACCTCATCGAACACGGCTTCGAGTTCCCGGTGCGTGCCACGCAATTCATCGACGACACGCTTCGCCCAATCGAAGTATTCGCGCTTTCTCTCATCGCTCCAGCCGGACGGCGGCGCGGCGAGAATATCGCGCAAATTGCAAGTCTTATCGGCGAGTTTCACGAGCTTCGCGCCGTGACTGATATGCGCCGCGTGTTCGACCTGCAAACGCTTCCTTTCGGCCTTCGACAAGGACTTGTCGTCCGTCACTTCGTCGACGATGCGCCCGATCTCCGCGCCGAACCGCCGCACGAGTTCATCGCGCGATGTGTCCGTGTCTTCGATCGTGTCGTGCAATATGGCGGCGATCAGCACGCGCTCGTCTTCGACCCCGCCTTCGTTCGCGAGCACATGAGCGAGCGCGATCGGATGATTGATGTACGGCGACGCGTCCGCATCCTTGCGGCGCTGCTTGCGATGTTTGTCGGCCGCGAACGCGACGGCGTGGATGAGTTGATTCACTGGATGGCCTTCCGTGTCGTCTTTACCGGAAGTATAGGTCTTGCGCCGACGCGCCAGTCTCAATACAACCCGACCCACCTCCATACATAAAACCGCACGATACCAACCAGCTCATGCAACGCGCTGTTCGAATCGAACCATCCTCTTCGATGCGGACGCCACCACATGAACTGCGGACGAACATAAGCGACGGTCGGCTGTGGATGCAAACCGAAGGCTTCGAACGCGAGCATCGCGCGACGCATGTGAAGCGACGACGTTATCAAAACCGACGTATCGTAGGGCCGCGACCGCAGTATCTTCTCCGTATTGCGCGCGTTCTCATAAGTGTCGAGACTCTGATTTTCGAGGATGAGATCTTGGCGCTTCACGCCTGCGTCGAGAAGCAGGCTTCCATATAAGTCTGCTTCGCTTTGCTCGTGATGCTGCGGGTTGCCTCCGCTCATGATGACAAAACACGCCTTCTCCATCTCGACGCAACGCTTATAGAGCGACGCCGCCAGATCGATGCGCGTCATCGCGTCACCCTTGGGCACGAGACGCCGGTTATGGTCGTACCAGGTCCCCCCGCCCAGCACGATGATCGCCGTGCGCGGGCCGAACGTCGGATCCTTCATCGACGCGTAGTGATCGTTCGCGAGCTGCACGAGCGGCCCCGGAAACCAGCTTCCGAGCCCCCAGAAGACGATAGCCGTCATCACCAGAATCATGCCGCGCCGTTTTCTCCAAACGAGGAACAGCGCGATGAATAGAAGCAGCAGCGATATCAGAACCAATCAATTCACTCCGGAAAGTTATCGTTTCAAAATGCTTTCAGTGTACGCATCGTTTTTGCTTATCACTCATTCGACCATGCGAAGGAGTTACCTATTTATCGAATATGAAGCGCTGACGTGAGTGTGAATCATCGCATCCGATCGCGACGTGCTTGATATCGCACAAAACGATGCTTTCTCGACGAAGCCCTCCGTGCGCCATCGCACGGACGCATAGGCCCGCAAATTCGTTAAATACGATCAAACAATAGCTATAAGAAAACAGTGCGTGCGAGGGCTCTCGTGGAACCGTCTTCGCGAGACAACAACAACACCACTGCCGATTCGCACCGGGGTCAGCGACATTCGATAAGAACTCATCGTCGCGACCCGGGTTAGTTGCACCAATGGCCGGGTACAAGGGAAAACATAGACAATGAAAACTGAATTGCGCCGCATCCTCGCCGAGTCCGCTCGTCTCGACGTGCCCATCGATACGCTCGCCGACGGCGACGATCTCTACGCCGCCGGTCTCTCTTCGCTTGCCACGGTCCATGTGATGCTGGCGATCGAAGACGAGTTCGGCATCGAAATTCCCGATCACATGCTCACGCGCCGTCTCTTTTCGAGCGTCGATTCGCTCGCATCGGCGGTCGACGAACTGCGTCGTTCGCAGGCGGCAGCATGAACGCGCCCGCTCAGGAGCTTGAAGTCGCCGAGCTCGCGCAGAGCGCAATCTTGCGTAGCGAAAGCGAACTGATCGAAGCCGCGAAGCGCGTCGCGGCCGTCGCGGCCCAGTACGCCGACGCGGTCGATCGCGAAGCGCGCTTTCCCGCCGAAGCGGTTGCAGCGATGCGCAAGGAGCGTCTCTTCTCCGCGATGATCCCGACGGAATACGGCGGCGACGGTCTGTCGCTCACCGGCGTCGCGCGCTTGTGCGAGGCACTGGCGCAAGGCTGCGCTTCGTCCGCGATGATCTATGCGATGCATCAGAGCCAGGTCGTTTGCATCGTCGATCATGGCGTGAACGTGCCGTGGCAGCGCGCTTTCCTTGCTCGCATGGTCAGCGAACAGTTGCTGCTCGCATCGGCGACGTCGGAAGAGAACATCGGCGGCAACATGCGTACGAGCGCGTGCGCGGTCGATCTCGTCGACAACGCGTTTCGCATCGAGAAGCTCGCACCGACCATTTCGTACGGCAAGTATTCCGACGCCATTCTCGTGACGGCGCGCCGTCATCCGGACGCGCCGCCCTCCGATCAGGTGCTGATCGTCGCGCCGCGCGAAACGTTCACGCTCGAGCAGCGTGGGACGTGGGACACGCTCGGTATGCGCGGGACATGCAGCGAAGGACATCGACTGGTCGCGAGCGGCATCGCGGAACAGATTCTGCCGACGCCGTTCTCGAAGATCGCCGACGAAAGCATGCTGCCCGTATCCCATACCTTGTGGTCGTCGGTATGGTGCGGCATCGCGAGCGACGCGGCGAATCGCGGGCATCAGTTCTTCCGCAATCAGGCGCGCGGCAAGCCCGCGTTGCCGCCTTCGGCCGCGCGCCTTTCGCAAGTGCTCACGCTCATCAAGATGATGCAGGCGCGGCTGCGCGAATCGCTCGCCAATGTCGAAGCGGCGCAGGCCGAACGCGCGGCGCGCAAGGCGAACCAGAGCAATGACGACGACGCACCGCTCGCGGCGTCGATCGGCATCAACGCCGATCTGAACATGCTCAAGCTGGCGATCTCGCAGTCGGCTTTGCATGTCGTGCAAGAGACGCTGATGATCTGCGGCATGGCGGGCTACAAGAACGACACGCCGTTCAGCGTGGGGCGCCATCTGCGCGATCTGCATTCGGCGCCGCTCATGATCAGCAACGATCGCATCGAATTGAACACGGCGAACCTGCTGCTTGCGCAGCGCGCCGCAACGGGGACCATTTGACGATGAACATGCCGACGGAACAGGCCGCCATGATGCAGGCCGAAGCACAAGCACAATCACAAGAGACACAGGCACCGTACGACAAATCGGACTTGACCTTGCGCGATCGCCTGATCGAAGCGGGCATTCTGCTCGATACCGGCGAAGACGGTCTCTATGGCCGCAGCGAAGTATTCGAGGATGTCGTCGAACGGCTCAATCAGGCCATCACGATGCTCGGCGCGGATCAACACGCGGAAGTGCTGCGCTTTCCGCCCGCGATGCGCCGCCGCGATTTCGAGGACAGCGAGTATCTGAAGAGCTTCCCGAATCTGGCGGGCACGATCCACTCCTTCCAGGGCAACGATCGCGGGCATCATCGCCTGCTCGAAGCGCTCGACAAGATCGTGCATATCGGTGAAGAGGAAGAGCGCTCCGACGAATGGATGGATCAGCAAAAGCCGACGCGCCTCGTGCTCACGCCGGCCGCGTGCTATCCGATCTATCCGCTCGTCGCGAAGCGCGGCAATCTCGCGGCTGACGGCGCGATCTTCGATGCGTTCTCGTACTGCTTCCGCCACGAGCCGTCGATCGATCCGGGCCGCATGCAGATGTTCCGGATGCGCGAATACATCCGCGTCGGCAGCCCCGAGCAAGTGATGGCGTTCCGTCAGAAGTGGATCGACCGCGGTTCGCTGCTCGTCAATCTGCTGCAACTGCCTTTCGAAATCGATCTCGCCAACGATCCGTTCTTCGGTCGCGGCGGCATGATCGTCGCCGATAGCCAGCGCGCGCAGCAACTGAAGTTCGAACTGCTCGTGCCCGTCGCGACGCCCGACCGTCCGACCGCGTGCCTGTCGTTCAACTATCACCAGGACCACTTCGGCGAGCTGTGGCACATCCGTCAGGCCGACGATCAGGTCGCGCATACCGCGTGTGTCGGCTTCGGCATGGAGCGCACGACGCTCGCGCTCTTCCGTCACCACGGTCTCGATGTCAAGGCGTGGCCGGAGAAAGTGCGTCAGTTGCTTTGGGGCGACAAGGCGCCGCTCATCGAGGAAGGCCTCGCGAACCTGGGAAACAAGGCATGAACGCACGCTCGCCGGCAGAAGCCGTGACCGACACGTCCATGCCTGCGGACACCGCCTACATCCAGCACGCGCTGCATCGCGAAGAGCGCGTCTGGCTGGAGACGAACTGCTATGTCGACTTGTGGATCGAGTTGCTGCATCACTACGGCTGCGATCCGCATGCGGCGCTCGGTTTCACGGTGACGCAGGCATTCGAGGGCGATCAGTTCACGTTCCCGAAGTTTTCGCTCGACGATATCGCGCGGCTCTATGGCCTGCAGGCGCAAGAGCTCGCGATCTACGACACGCTGGAAGCGCACGTGCGCGAGCAGACGCGCCGCGGGCAGATCGTGGTGGTCGAGATGGACTCGTACTATCTGCCCGACACACGCGCGACCGCGTATCGGCAGACGCATACGAAGACGACCATCGCGATCGACGCCATCGACACGGAAGCGAAGCGCATCACGTACTTCCATAATGCGGGTTACTTCGCGTTGGCGGGCGAGGACTACGATGGCGTGTTCCGTCTGATGCCGGGCCTCGCAAGCGATGTGCACGCGCTCTTCCCGTACGTCGAGTTCGTGAAGCGCGCGCGTGCGCCGCTCGAAGGCGATGCGATGGTGCAACGCTCGGTCGAGTTGCTCAAGCTGCGTCTCGCGGAACGTCCCGCGGTGAATCCCGTTGCGCAATGGCGCGCGGAATTTCCCGAGCATCTGCGTGCGTTGCTCGAACGCGATCCCGCGTACTATCACCTCTACACGTTCAACGTGATGCGTCAGCTCGGCTCGAACTTCGAGTTGCTGTCGAAGTATCTCGGCTGGCTGAACCGGCACGGCGTGGAAGTATCGAGCGATATTCAGACGAGCGCTCAAGCGATCGCGAGCGAAGCGATGGTCATGCAGTTTCGACTCGCGCGCGCCCGCATGCGCTCGCGCTCGGACCTGTGCGAAGACTGCCTCGATTCGATGCAGGCTTCGTACGACAAGGTTATCGAGCCGCTCGCCGCGCGCTTTCTGTGAACGCCGAAGCCGCGCGCATGCCGCGCGGCTTTGGCGTCGTTCTTCGCATTCCATCGACGAGGTAGGTTCATGCACGACCAGTGCGCGCACGCGGCGCGGCGTCTTTCAGAAGGCTGGCAATGCGTGAGCACGCCAGCGGGTTCATGCGCGACGCCCGCATCGCTCGACACCGTCACGCAGTGGATCGACGCGCCCGTGCCGGGCACGATCGCATCCGCATTGCGCGCGCAAGGCGTCAGCGATGAAGCGCTCGCGCAGCCGTTCGCGCATTCCGATCATTGGTATCGCGTGAAGCTCGCGGGCGACGGCATGCGGCGCTTGCGCTTCAATGGGCTCGCGACCATCGCCGAAATATGGCTCGACGATCGCAAGCTGCTCGAATCGGATTCGATGTTCGTCGCGCACGATCTCGACGTCGAACTCAACGGCGAGCATACGCTTCATCTGTGCTTCCGTTCGATCGCGCCCGCGCTTGCCGCCAAACGCGGACGTGCGCGCTGGCGTCCGAAGCTCGCGCAACCCGCCACGTTGCGCAACGTTCGCACGACGCTGCTCGGGCATATGTCCGGATGGTGTCCGACGATTCAACCGGCGGGTCCGTGGCGCCCCATCGAATTGATCGGCGAAACGCGCGCGTGCATCGACAACGTGGATCTGCGCACGAGCATCGACGGCAACGATGGCATGCTCGATGTCACCGTGCGCTACTTTCATGCACAGGAACAGGCGCCGGTTCGCATCGAATGTGGCGACGCGCACGCCACGCTGGAATGGCACGACGCGCGCACGCTCAAAGGCCGCGTGCGCGTGCCCGATGTGCGCTTGTGGTATCCGCACACGCATGGCGAGCCATCGCGCTATGCCGTGAAGCTCGGCGATATCGATCTCGGCGAAGTCGGCTTTCGCACGATAGAAGTCGATCGTGGTGTGGACGGCCGAGGCTTTCAGCTCGTCGTGAACGGCGTGCCTGTATTCGCGCGCGGCGCGTGCTGGACATCGGCCGACATCGTCGCGCTCGATGCGCCGCGCGAGAAACTCGAGAACGTCTTCCGCCTGATTCGCGATGCGGGCCTGAACATCATTCGCGTGAGCGGCATCACGCTCTATGAATCCGACACGTTCTACCAACTCGCCGACGAATACGGCGTGCTCGTGTGGCAGGACTTCGCGTTCGCGAACTTCGATTATCCGGACGACGAAGCATTTCGTGAGAGCGCGCAACGCGAAGCCGAGCAGTTCCTTTCACGCACGCGACGCTTCGCATCGCTCGCGGTGCTGTGTGGCGGAAGCGAAGTGCATCAGCAGGCGGCGATGCTCGGCCTGCCCTTCGACGCGTATCAGCAGCGCCTCTTCACCGAACTCTTGCCGAATGCGATGGCAGCGCAGCGGCCCGACGTCGCGTATGTCGTGAACTCGCCGAGCGCGGCGCCCGGCGACAAGGAGTCGATGCCTTTCGGCACGCGCGGCGGCATTACGCATTACTACGGCGTGCCGGCGTATCAGCGCCCGTTCGACGATGTGCGTCGCGCGCAAGTGCGCTTCGCCTCCGAATGTCTCGCGTTCGCCAACGTTCCCGACGATGTCGCCCTGCGCGCGATACCGAATGCGCGCGCGCACGAACCGCGCTGGAAAGCAGGCGTGCCGCGCGATCCCGGCTCGGCGTGGGATTTCGACGATGTGCGCGAGCATTACATGCGATCGCTCTATCGCATGGACGTGCCGCGTTTGCGCTATGAAAATCCCGAGCGCTATCTGGAACTGTCGCGCGCGGTCGTCGCGGATGTGATCGGCGCGGTGTTCTCGGAATGGCGTCGCGAAGGATCGAGTTGTGCGGGGGGCATCGTATGGAATCTGCTCGATGTGCGTCCGGGCGCGGGCTGGGGCATCATCGACGTTCTCGGCGCACCGAAGAGCGCGCTGCATGGACTCGCGCGCGTGCTTCAACCCGTGCAGGCGTTGATCCTCGATGAAGGTCTCGACGGACTCGACGTTCATCTCGTCAACGATACCGCGCGCGAGATTCGCGCACGGGTCGAACTGGCGTGCCTGCGTGAAGGCGCGATCAAGGTGGCGAGCGGTTCGCGCGATGTCGTATTGCAACCGCGCAGCGTACAACGTGTGTCGTCGAATGCGCTGATCGGCGCATTCTTCGATATCGCATATGCGTATCGCTTCGGCCCGCGCGCGCACGATGCGACGCATGTCGTTCTGCGCGACGCGGACACGAACGAAGTGCTGTCGGAAGCGTTCCACTTCCCCGATCCGTCGATCGGCGAGCGGCGCGATATCGGCTTGAGCGTCACCGTCGAGAAGGACGACGAGGGCTTCAGTCTCATTGTCGAAACGGCGCAGCTCGCGCGCTGGGTGCATATCGCCGATCCGAACTACTTCGCACGCATCGACTGGTTTCATCTCGCGCCGGGAAGCACGCGTCGCATTCCGCTCGTCGCGCGGCACGGGAACGTGAGCGCCGCGCCCGAGGGCGATGTATTCGCGATCAATGCGATTCGAAGCGCGACGTATCGCGCTTCGTGATGCGCGCGCGTCAGCGGCCGAATGCTTCCGTTTCGATGCGCCGTCCGGTGAGGAATGCATCGGCGACGAGTCGCAGCGGTCGCACATCGACATCGCTCGTTTTCGTTTCGATGAGCGTGTGAAAGTGCTCGTACAGCGCGGGATATTCGCGCTCGGCTTCGACATCGATCTCCTTGCCCGCGATCGACAGACGCTTGCCGCCTTCGCGCATCGAGAGGCGGCCCGCGTCCGTTTCGATGTCGATGTCCCATTCCTCGACGGGACCGTGACGCCAATCGAACACCGCGCGCACCGGCGCGCCGTTCATCGCGACGCAATCGAGTTCGGCGGCGATCGGCGTGGATGTATCGGCCGGCATCGTGAGCGTGGCGGCGCGCAGCGCGACTTCATGCGGCAGGATGCGCGTGACGATCGATAGCGCGTTGATGCCTGGATCGAATACGCCGAGACCGCCCGGCTCCCAGATCCATTGCTGCCCCGGATGCCAGCGCCGCACGTCTTCCTTCCATCGCACTTCTACCGAGCGAATCGCGCCCGGTTCCTTCGACGCGAGCCAGGCGCGCGCCGGTTCGACTGCGCTCGCCGCGCGCGAATGCCACGAGGCGAAGAGCGTGCAGCCGTTCGCGCGTGCAACGTCGCGCAATGCTTCGACTTCGCTCACGCTCGCGCCTGGCGGCTTTTCGAGCATGACGTGCTTGCCTGCGTCGAGTGCGGCGAGCGCTTGCGCATAACGCACTTGAGGCGGCGCGCAGAGCGACACTGCATCGACCGACGGCTCGGCGGCGAGCAGCGCGCCGATATCCGGATAGTTGCGCACGCCTTCGACGCTTGCATTGCGGCTCGCGCACGCGACGAGTTCGAACCCCGGCTGCGCGGCTATCGCGGGCAAGTGCTGATCCCGCGCGATCTTGCCGATGCCGACGACGGCGAGCTTGTGTACGGCTTTCATGCGAATGTCTCCTCCTTTCCGTGGAACCGAATCACGTTCCCGCGTGACCGCGGCCGAACAGCGCGGCCCAAAGCGTTTCATGCTTCGGCTTCGTTATTTCCAGAAATAAACCCTCTACGCAAATCTGCGCCAGATTCTCATCGACCCCGATGCCCGTTCCCGTGACCGTTTGCATCGAACGACGTCTCGATATGCGGCGTTTCCTGAACCGCGCCGCGCAAAGGCAGCGAGCATGCAACCCACTTTTCGGGATTTGTGTAGAGGTCGAACCCCTTGAGACGCTTATCCAAATCTAACACCATCGATAGCGTTCCCGCAGTAATGACATAGATCGGCGGATGGATATCGCAGCGCCGGTCGATCTCTTCGCTTAGGTTGACCGTCTTTCGACGGAAGTGGACGAAGCCGCATACTCGATTGCGCAGCGCACAGTGAAGCAATCGCTGTCCCATTGCACTGTCGCACTGGAATCAATATGCGCCGTGGTATGAACGGTGGGCTGCTTCATAGGATGTGTCTGTAAGCGAAGTGAAGAATGGTGTAGTCGCGCTCTCGAACGACGGTGAGCGGCGACTCTATACGCCTCTCGCTTATCGTGATACGCCCGCGTTTTCCTCGCGATAGCCAATGACGGCATCCAGCTCCTCGTCATGGATTGGCTTTGCATTGAACGGCACGGACGGTGGACGGATTTCGAAGCGACCAACCTCAATCGGCTTCTTTGCAGGCTTCCAATCGAACGACGGCTCGTCTCTGCTATACGGCAACGACGATTGCATATTCTGACTCTCGAACATAGCGAGCCAACGGAATACTTTGCCATCCGAATTGATTCGCCACCTGAAGTTACGGTGACGAATCCGCGATACAGCTTCCGATTCGTCACCTCGCGATACCCTATCGCCCGCTCACGCAGTCGCCGCCACCTCCACCGGCGCGCGATAACTTTCGATCAACCGTTCGCGCTTCTTCGCGACGGCCGCGATGTCGCGCTCCTTCACATGCCCGAAGCCGCGGATTTCATCAGGCAGTTTCGCAAGCTTCAACGCGGCATCGCATCGTTGCGCATCGAGCGTCGCAACGAATTCATCGACGAGCGCAATGTAATCCGCGATCATCCGGCGTTCGGTGCGGCGCTCTTCCGTCTTGCCGAACACATCGAACGATGTGCCGCGCAAACCCTTCATCTTCGCGAGCACGCGAAACGCCGGCAGCATCCACGCACCAAAACGCTGCTTCACGAGATGGCCATGCTCGTCGCGTTTAGCGAAAAGCGGCGGCGCGAGATGGAACATCAGCTTGTAATCGCGGCCCGGTTCGCCCTCGAACTGCTCACGCAGCTTGTCGAGATACGCGGGATCGGCATAGAGACGCGCAACTTCGTACTCGTCCTTATAAGCCATCAGCTTCGCGAGATTCACCGCGACGGCGCGCGTAAGGGGTAACTTCGCGTTCAGCAGCTTTTCCTTCTCGCGAATGCGCTCGACGACATCGCGATACGAACGCGCATACGCTTCGCTCTGATACGCCGCGAGCAACGCTTCGCGCGTCGCGATCACGTTCTCCAGCGACTCCGGCATCTTGACGATGACCGCGTGCTGCGTAGACTTGAGCAGATCGCCGGCGCCGTTCTGCGCAACGAAGCGGCCCCAGTTGAACGCGAGCACGTTCTTGTCGACGGCCACGCCGTTCAGTTCGATCGCGCGCGTGAGGCTCGCGAGTTCGAGCGGCAACCAGCCCTTCTGCCACGCGAAACCAAGCAGCAGCGGATTCGAATAGATCGTGTCGCCGAGCAGTTTCAACGCGAGCGCATTGGCATCGACGAACTCGCATCCCGCGCCGATGCTCTCCGACAACGCCTGCTCCGTCTGCGCAGCGGGAAAGGTCCATTGCGCATTCGTGACGAACTCGGCGGTCGGCGTCGCGCCGCTGTTGATCGCCGCGTGCGTGATGCCGTGACGCGTGCGCGACAGCACATCGTTCGATGCTGACACGATCGCATCGCAACCGATGACGAGCCGCGCTTCGCCCGTTGCGATGCGTGTCGCATGCAGCGCTTGCGGCTTCGGCGCGATCTGCACGTGACTCAGCACCGCGCCGCCCTTCTGCGCGAGACCCGCCATATCGAGCACGGTCACGCCCTTGCGTTCGATATGCGCGGCCATGCCGATCAATCCGCCGATCGTCACCACGCCCGTGCCGCCGACGCCCGTCACGAGAATGCCGTAAGGCTTCGACAAGGCAGGCAACGAAGGGATCGGCAAATTATCGAAGTCCGGCTTCACGCCTGCGGCCGCCTTGGGCTCGCGAACCTGCGCGCCTTCAGCGGTGACGAAACTCGGGCAAAAGCCCTTCACGCACGAGAAATCCTTGTTGCACGAAGACTGGTTGATCTTGCGCTTCGTGCCGAGCGGCGTGTCCATCGGCTCGACCGACAGGCAGTTCGATTGCACCGAGCAATCGCCGCAGCCTTCGCAAACCGCATCGTTGATGAACGCGCGACGCGCCGGATCGGGATACGTGCCACGCTTGCGGCGACGGCGCTTCTCCGTCGCGCAAGTCTGGTCGTAGATGAGAATGGTCGTACCTTGCGTATCGCGCAACTCGCGCTGAATGTGATCGAGCTCATCGCGATGATGCACGTTCACGCCCTGGGGCAACGCAACGTTCGCATCGTATTTCTGCGGCTCGTCGGTCACGATGACGATGCGCTTCGCTCCTTCCGCATAGACCTGATGCGCGATCTGCGGCACCGTCAATACGCCGTCGACGGGCTGGCCGCCTGTCATAGCAACCGCATCGTTATAGAGAATCTTGTACGTGATGTTCGCGTTCGCCGCAATCGCCGCGCGCACCGCGAGCAGGCCCGAATGGAAGTATGTGCCGTCGCCGAGATTGACGAAGACGTGTTTATCGCCGGAGAAATGCATCTGGCCGATCCACGCGACGCCCTCGCCGCCCATCTGGCTGAACGTCTCGGTCTTGCGGTCCATCCACATCGACATGTAATGGCAGCCGATGCCCGCGAGCGCGCGCGATCCTTCGGGCACGCGCGTCGATGTGTTATGCGGACATCCCGAGCAGAACCATGGCTTGCGCTCGACATCGACGCGCGGCTTGGTCGCCTCGCGCTCTTTCGCTTCGATCGTTTCGACGCGCGACAACATGCGCGCACGCACGTCTTCGGGAAGATCCGCGCGCGCGAGACGACGCGCGATAGCCTTCGCGATCAACGCGGGCGATAGCTCGTAATGCGCCGGCAGCAACCAGTCGCCGCGCGGCACAGACCATTCGCCGCCTTCGTTGTCGCGCTCGTCGAACTTGCCGTAGATGCGCGGGCGCACGTCTTCACGCCAGTTATAAAGCTCTTCTTTCAGCGCGTATTCGAGAATCTGCCGCTTCTCTTCCACGACGAGAATCTCTTCGAGACCGGTCGCGAACGCGCGTGCGTCCTGCGCATCGAGTGGCCACACGCAGCCCACTTTCAGCACGCGCAGGCCGATCTGCGCGCAGGTGTCATCATCGAGACCGAGATCGACGAGCGCCTGACGCACATCGAGATACGCCTTGCCCGCCGTGATGATGCCGAAGCGCGGCTTGTCCGAATCGATGACGACGCGATTGAGCTTGTTCGCACGCACGTAGGCCAGCGCCGCGTACCACTTCTCGTCGAGCAGACGCGCTTCCTGCGCGAGCGGCGAATCTGGCCAGCGAATGTTGAGGCCGCCTTCGGGCATCGCGTAGTCGTCCGGCGTGACGATCTCCACGCGATCCGGATCGAGATCGATCGATGCCGTCGATTCGACCACATCGGTCACGCATTTCATCGCGACCCACAGGCCCGAATAGCGGCTCATCGCCCATCCGTGCAGACCGTAGTCGAGATACTCCTGCACGTTCGACGGATACAGCACCGGAATGCCCGCCGCGATGAACGCATGATCCGACTGATGCGCGACCGAGGACGACTTCGCCGCGTGATCGTCGCCAGCGAGGACAAGCACGCCGCCATGCTTGTCGGTGCCTGCGGAATTCGCGTGCTTGAAAACATCGCCGGTGCGGTCGACGCCCGGTCCCTTGCCGTACCACATGCCGAACACGCCATCGCGTGTCGCGCCCGGCCACAGATTGATCTGCTGCGTGCCCCAGATCGACGTCGCCGCGAGATCCTCGTTCACGCCCGGCTGAAACACGATGTCGTTATTCTTCAGATGCGCCTTCGCCTTCCATAGCGACTGATCGAGCGCACCGAGCGGCGATCCGCGATAGCCCGAAACGAAGCCCGCCGTGTTCAGCCCCGCCTTGCGGTCGCGCGCTTTCTGCAACATCGGCAGACGCACGAGCGCCTGCGTGCCGCTGATATAGACGCGGCCTTTCTCCAGCGTGTATTTATCGTCGAGCGTTACGGTTGCAGCGGCTAGTGCGGCGCGATCGGGTGCGTTCATGAGGGCATGTCTCCGGAATTCGGGAATTAGTTTTTTTTGCCGAGTATAGGAAGCCGATTTGCGATCGTAAAATCACGAATACACAACTCCGGTATCTGAAAATCAGATGGCGTTCGATCTCACGCTCAGGCAGTTGCGCTACTTCGTCGCCGCCGCGCAAACGGGCCAGTTCTCGATGGCGGCGGCCAACGAACACGTATCGCAGTCGGCGATCACGAATGCGGTGCTCGCGCTCGAAAGCGCGCTCGGCACGAAGCTGTTCGAGCGCCTGCCGCAAGGCGTCGCGCTGACGCCCGACGGTCAGGATTTTCATAACCATGCGCGCCGCGTGCTCGACGCCGCGCGCGATGCGATGCACATGCCGCCGTTTCGCGCGCACGACATGCGCGGCGTCGCGCGAATCGCGGCGTCCTATACGGTGCTCGGGTATTTTTTGCCGGAACTGCTCGCGCGCTTTCGTGCGACGTATCCGTTCATCGATTTCGATCTGCGTGACATGGAGCGGCCGCAAATCGAAGAAGCAGTCGCGAATGGCGATGTCGATATCGGCGTGGTGCTGCTATCGAATCTGCAGCGTCCGAATCGTTTCGACAGCCAGGTCTTGATGCGTTCGCGCCGGCAACTGTGGGTCGCGCCGATGCATCCGCTCGCGCAGCAGCACGCGGTATCGCTGAAGGATATCGCCGTGCATCCCTACATTCTGATTACCGTCGATGAAGGCGAGCAATCGACGATGCGCTACTGGCACAAGAAGCGCATCGAACCGAACATCGCGTTTCGCACGAGTTCGATGGAAGCGCTGCGCGGACTCGTGGCGCATGGCTTCGGCGTCACGGTGCTATCGGATATGGTGTTTCGGCCGTGGTCGCTCGAAGGCAAGCGCATCGAGGCGCGGCCCGTCAACGACGCGATTCCTCATATGGAAGCAGGCATGATCTGGCGCAAGGGCGCGACGTTGAGCGCCCCGTCGACCGCCGTGCAGCAGTTCCTGATTCATGCCTGTGGTGCCTAGTTCGAACTCAATGCGAAATGCTTTCGAGCGATCGGCCGAGCGTGCGCGGTCCCATCGATCCGATGCAGATCATCACGATCAGCATCGCGCCCGCGATGAAGCCGAACACGCCGGTCACGCCCGCTTCCTTCAGCACGAACGCGATCACGAACGAACTGAACACCGCCGATAGCCGGCTCCACGAATACACGAAGCCGACAGCGCGTGCGCGGATCGTCGTCGGATAAAGCTCTTGCTGATACGTGTGATACGTGAACGAAATGATGTTGCCCGCGAGCGTCAGCAACACGCCGAGCGTGACGATCATCACCGCCGCCGACGCCTGGCTGAACAGCAGGCCCGCGACGATATTCACGGCCGCCATGAACACGATCACATGCTTGCGTTCGAAACGATCGGCGATCCAGTAGCCGAGCAAGGGACCGATGGGCGCGGCAAGCCCGATCACCGTCGTATAGAGCAGGCTCGACGTGACTGTCACGCCCTGCTTGACGAGCAGAGTCGGCACCCAGTTCGCGAAGCCGTAGAAACCGACCGTCTGACAGATATGAAAGACGATCAGCATGAGCGTGCGCTTGCGATACGGCGGCTTCCACATATCGGCGAACCCGGCCTTTCTTGCAATGGGATCGGAAGGACCCGGCGCGGGCAACGGCTTGCCGTACTGAAGCGCGACCGTGTCTTCGAGACGGCGCAGCACTTCGTCGGCTTCGTCGATGCGGCCTTTGCTCGCGAGCCAGCGCGGGCTTTCCGGCAGATTGCGCCGGAAGTACCAAACGAACAGCGCACTCACGCCCCCCGCCAATGCGACCCAGCGCCAGCCATCGAAGCCGAACGGCGCGCGCGGCACGAGCAGATACGAAAGGAACGCGACCACCGGCACGGCGGAAAAGCCGATCGCCTGACACACGGCGAACGCCCTTCCACGCAGATGTTTCGGCGCAAGCTCGGACATATAAGTACCGATGGTCACGAGTTCCACACCGATGCCGAGCCCCGACACGAAGCGCCAGAAGTTGAGCCACAGTGCCGTGTCCTGAAACGCCATCACGGTATTCGCCGCGACGTACCAGAGCAGCGAATACGTGAAGATCGCGCGACGTCCGTAGCGATCGGCGAGAAAGCCGCACGCGATCGTGCCGATGAACAAGCCGCAGAACAGCGCGGCGATGAAGCTCGCGACGCCCGTCGTGCCGAAGAGACCCGCGGTCGTCGATGTGAGAATGCCGCTCTTCACGAGACCCGGCGCGATATAGCCGGTGAAGAGCAGATCATATAGCTCGAAGAAGAAGCCGAGGCTCAGCAGAAAGACGAGTTTCCACACCGCGCGCGTGGCGGGAAGCCGGTCGAGGCGCGCCGAGATGCCCGCCGTGTCCGCGATGGCGGGCGCGTCCGTGAACGCGCTGCCGGCGGCGTCGTGCAGACGCGAAGTGCCCTGCATGATGGCCATTGCTTGTCTCCTGAATGTATTTTGAAGCCGCATCGATGGCGGCTCTGTCATGCTGCGTGCTTACTGCGTGAAGCGTTCTTGCAACTCCGCGAACGATGCGATGCGGCCGATAATTGCACTTGCAACTACCGTCGGCGGGCTTGCGAGCCATACTTTCCCCGGACCCGAGCGGCCCGGAAAATTGCGATTGATCGCGCTGATGGTGACTTGTTCGGCCTGTGTCGACGAACCTGGTCCGCAGTTCGCGCACGCACCGCACGACGGTTGCAGCAGAATCGCGCCGACGCGCTCGAACGCATCGACATAGCCTTGCGCGATGCAATAGTCGCGCACGTCCTGCGTGCCGAATTGCAAATAGAGCGTCACATTGCCGGGCACGCGCAAGCCGCGCTTCGCCGCCCACGAAAGTACTTCGTGATAGTGATCGAAGTCCTCGCGCTTGCCTGCCGTGCACGAACCGCCATACGCGATATCGATGACCGGCCTTTCATCGAGCGCTTCAAGCGCGATGCCGTTGCCCGGATCGCCGGGCGCGGCGAGCATCGGCGTGAGACGCGAGCAATCGATGGCGATGACATCGGCGTAGCGCGCGCCTTCATCGCTCCGCATCCATGGCTCGATCTTGAAGTCGATGCCGCGCCGCGCCTTCAGAAAGCGCACGGTTTCATCGTCGGGAGCGACGATGCCGGTGAAGCCGCCTAACTCGGCCGTCATGTTGGTGAGCGTCGTGCGCTCATCGGTCGAGAGGCTCGCGATGGCCGTGCCCGCGAACTCGAACACCTTGCCGACGCCCGCGCCCGCGCGTATGCGCGAATCGGCAAGCAAGTGAAGCACGATGTCCTTCGCGGTGACGCCCGCGGGAATCGGTCCCGATAGTTCGATGAGCAACGATTGCGGCACCGTCATGCGAACCGCGCCGGTGACGAATGCGTTCGCCATGTCCGTCGTGCCGACGCCGAACGCGACACATCCGAGCGCGCCGCTATGCGGCGTATGCGAATCGGTTCCGACGATCACGTGGCCGGGCAACGCGTAGCGCTCGGCCATCATCGCGTGCGAGATGCCTTCGGAGCCTTCGTCGAGCTCGCTGTTCGCTTCGCTCAGATAGCCGTGATTGCGCACATCGTAGTCATGCGCGAACGTGCGATGCGCGTCCGATAACTCGCGCACGTTCGGCAGCAGCCCGTTCCCGATATGCAGTTCGCTGCGATGCGAATACGACAGATGATCCTCGAACGCGAGCATGCTGCGCGGTTCGTGCAGCGTCAGCGGGCGGCCGAATGCCGCGTGCAGCATATGCGCGGCCATGCCCGTGTAGTACTCGTGGATGAAGCGCCAGTCCGCGCGCACGAAGATGCCGTTGCCCGCTTCGAGCGATGCGTTGGTCACATCGGTCGTCAATGTGTGACGCGCGAGAATTTTCTCTACGAGCGTGCGCGGCGCTTCATCGTGCGATGCTTCGCCGATGCTGACTCGTTGCATATGCAACTTTCCATAGCGCAACAGTCCGCCGCTCGTAAGGATCGCCGCCGCCAACGGATCGCGATCCGCAACGAGTTCATCGATATCGATAGCCTCGCCGCGCCGGATGCGTTCGATCAGGCCGAAATCCGTCGACGTGAAAAGCCCGAGATTGTCCGCGTTCTGCCGATAGATGCGTTCGAAGCTCCGCGCGATCACGAGCCGTATGCCCGCGTGATATTCGGCGAGCGGGCTATGTTCGCGCGACGAGCCTTTGCCATAGCGATTGCCCGCGACCGTCACCTGAAAGCGGCCCGCGCGCACGGCATCGTGGCCGATCGGATTGCGCCCGTCCGCATGAAACCCGACATACGGGCATTGACCGAGCCGCTCGTCGAAACGCGTGAGCACGCTGATCGGCGTGATTTCGTCGGTGGACACATCGTCGCGCAGTGCGCCCGCTTCATCGAGCGTGAGATCCTCGCCGGCGAGTTGCTGCTCGACCTTCGCGGCGTCCGCGCTCAGAAACAGGATTCGTCCGCTTACATTCAGATTGGCCATCGCATTCTCCTCGACGCCAATCTAGACGCACCCGCGCGCGTGCATGAAGTGTTCGTTCGGCACTGGGGCCATCGCGAGACGCGATGTCCGTGTTAACCCTCGCCGATGAGCGTATCGATCAGCGCCTGCACCGCCTTCAGCCGCGAAGACTTGCGCGGCGCATGAACGCGCAGGCATCGGCCGCTGCCCCACGTTTCGCGCAACGGCACGCGCACGAAATTGCGCGAACCCGCGAACGCCGACGCCGCGCTCGTCGGCACGATGCCGATGCCGAGTCCCGCTTCGACCATGCGGCATTGCGCATCGAAGCTGTTGACGGTGACGGTCACGTTGAGCGGCACGCGCGCGGCATCGGCGTGTTCCTTCAAGGTCTGATCGAGCGAGCCGCCTGCCTGCAACGCGACGAGCGGAAAGCGCGTCACTTCGGCGAAGCTCAGCGCGTCTGCTTGCGCGAGTTCGTGACCGGGCGGCAGGACGACCATCAGCGGATCGTCGACGAAGCGCCATGTATCGAGACCCGCATGCGCCTTCGTGCTCGCCGATATCCCGACATCCGCGCGATCGTCGAGACACGCGCGAATCACTTCATCGCTGATCTGTTCCGTCAACGCGATCTCGACGAGCGGATAGCGCGCCTTGAACGACGTGAGACGTTCAGGCAGAAAGCCGACGATCGCCGACGCATTGGCATAGAGACGCACGACGCCCGCGATCTGGCCGCTCATCGACTGAACTTCGCGCGCCATGCTCTCGAGTTGTCCATGAATGGAACGCGCGCTCGCATAAGCATGCTGCCCCGCTTCGGTCAGTTGCACGCCCGAGGGCGAGCGAATGAGCAGCGCGACGCCGATGGCCGCTTCGAGATCGGCGATGCGCCTGCTCAACGCCGACGGCGCGATGTGACTGCGGCTCGCGGCGCGCGCAATCGATCCCTCCTCGACGACCGCGATGAAGAGTTCGAGACTGTAGGGATCGATTCGCATGGCTCTCGTGTTTATCGTCCGCCGGATAACGACGTGATGATTGCATACGCCGCCTTCACACGCTCTTCGTTCGGGATGTTCCTGTTCGCGAGCATCACGATGCCCACGCGCGCTTTCGGCACGAACGCGATATAGGCGCCGAAGCCGTTGGTCGAGCCGGTCTTGTTGATCCACACGTCGTCGCGCGGCGCTTGCGGCGGATCGATGCGCGTGACGGGCGTCGCGTTCAGGATCATCGACGACGAGTTTCCATCGAGCAAAGGCTGTAACGCGACCGGATACGGATACTGTTCCCAGATGAGATCCTGCGTCATCGGGCCGGCCTGGAAATAGCCCGTGTGCGTGGCATCGACGGCGCGCTGAAACGCCGGATCGATACGCACCAGGTTCATGTTGATCTGCAGGAAGCGCGTCATGTCCGCAGCCGTCGATCTCACGCCATAAGCCTCCGGCGAAAGCACGCCACCTTTCATGCGTATCGGCGCGTCGTCTTTCGTATAGCCTTGCGCGTAATCGCGCTGCTTCGAAGCGGGCACGTTGATGTAACTCTGCTTCAGTCCCAGCGCGGGAAAGAGACGCGTCACCATCAGCGCTGCGAAGTCCTGCTTCATGCTCTTCGCCGTGATGAGACCGAGCGTGCCGATGCCGGGATTCGCATACGTGCGGATCGTGCCGGGCGGCCGGGCCGGACGCCATGTTTTGAAGTACTGCATCAGTTGCTCGTTGTCGTGAATCTCGTCGGGCACTTGCAGCGGCAAGCCGCCCGGCGTGTGCGTGCCGAGATTCAGCAACGTCACCTTGCCGAACTCCGTCCCATCGAGCGATGGAAGATACTTGCTCACCGGATCGTTCAAGGAAAGATCGCCTTCGATCTGCGCATACGATGCGAGCGTCGCGGTGAACGTCTTGCTGATCGAGCCGAGTTCGAAGAGCGTATCGCGCGTGACGGGCTGCTTCGTCGCCTTAGACGCCACGCCGTACTCGAACACATAAGGCTTGCCGTCGACGACGACGCCCACGGCCATGCCGTGAATGCCGTGCAGCGCCATCAACGGCTTGATGGTCTGATCGACGGTCGACTTGACGCTCGCTGCATCGTCGGCATAGGCGGCGCCGGACATCGCGCCAAAAGAAAAAATGGCTGCTGCCAAAAGACTCAGCGCGCGAAACTTCATTGTCTTGATCCTTCGTTCTGGTTTGCATGATTGGAACGAAGCGAAATATCCGCTCTTTTTCGCACTTCGACAATCGAGGATAATTTGCCGCTGGCAATAGAAAAACTTATGCGAGCCATGCGACCTCATCTTCCCCTGAATGCGTTGCGCGCGTTCGAAGCGTCGGCGCGGCATCTGAGTTTCACGCGCGCCGCACAGGAATTGAACGTCACGCAGGCGGCCGTCAGCCAGCAAGTGCGCGCGCTGGAGGAACGGCTCGGCACGCCGCTTTTCAGACGCCTCCCGCGCGGCCTCAGCGTCACCGACGAAGGGCGCGCGTTACTGCCCGTGTTGAGCGATGCGTTCGGCCGCATCGAAGCCGTGCTCAAGCAGTTCGAAGGGGGCCACTTTCACGAAGTGCTGACGGTGGGCGTGGTCGGCACGTTCGCGGTCGGCTGGCTGATGCCGCGCATGAAGGCGTTTCGCGAGACGCATCCGTTCGTCGAGTTGCGGCTCTTCACGCATAACAATCTCGTCGATCCCGCGTCCGAAGGGCTCGACTTCGCCATCCGCTTCGGCGCGGGCGTCTGGCCGGCGACGCATAACGCGCTGCTGCTCGATGCGCCGCTCGCCGCGCTGTGCGCGCCCGACATCGCGCGGCGTCTTTACACGCCATCCGATCTCGTCAATGAAGTGCTGCTGCGCTCCTATCGCGCGGACGACTGGAGCGACTGGTTCGACGCCGCGGGCCTCGACGCATGGACGATGAACGGTCCCGTCTTCGATTCGTCGCGCCTGATGGTGGAAGCCGCCGTGCAAGGCGCGGGCGTCGCGCTCGCGCCGCCGCGCATGTTCGTGCGCGAGTTGCAGGCCGGGCTGCTCGTGCGTCCGTTCGATGTCGAAGTGAGAACCGGCAGCTACTGGCTCACGTGGCTCAAGTCACGGCGTCTTTCGCACGGCATGAAGCTCTTTCGCGACTGGATCGTCAGGGAGGCGGCCGAGGCCGTTTAGCGGCGCAGGCGGCGTCTGCCTGCCGCGAGATCGTCCGCGAGCGGCACGGACGAGAACAGCAGCAGCAACGCGGCGAGCGGCACGGTCGTCGCGAAGCCGAGATGCGCGAAGCCGATCGCGCCCGCGAAACCGCCGAGCATGAACATCGCGAAGAGCGAACTCAGCAGCGCGAGACGCGCGTGATTCGCGCGCACATAAGAGGCATCGTCGCGCGCGACGCCGCGGTTCCAGTAAAGGCTCTTGCCGATCTCGATGCCGATGTCCGTCACGAGACCCGTCACATGCGTCGTGCGGATCTCCGCCTTCGATATCTTCGTGATCATCGCGTTTTGCAGGCCCATCACGAAGCAAAGCAGCGCGACGGTCAACGGCACATCCCATACGCGATGCGTCTCCAGATTGGCGCCGAGCATGCCGAACACGAGCAGAAGCGCCGCTTCGAGCAAAAGCGGCGTTGCGAACACGCTATGCGCGCGCCGCTGCCGTCCCCAGTTGATGAGCACCGCGGAAGTCGCCGCGCCGCCGAGGAACGCGCCGACCGCGCCGATCGCGGAAAAGACCAAGGCGATCTGGCCGAGCACGAGGTTATCGGCGATCGATGAAACGAGCCCCGACATATGCGACGTGTATTGCCCGACCGCGAGAAAGCCGCCCGCGTTCGCGGCGCCCGCGACGAAGGCGAGCGCGCAGCCCAGACGCCGGTTGGCGGAATCGGTGCGGCTGGGCGAAGTCAAGCCACGGATATAGGCAATCGGCATGGCGGCTCGGGCAGGATGATCGAGCCGAAAAGATAGCACGCCAATTTGCCTCTCCGGGCATGCCTACCGTACGCAATCTGAAAGAAAAAACATAAGTCGATAGCATGCTAACGAATAGAGTTCTCGCTATAATCCCGCCGCATGACTCATCTCGACTTTCTGCGCCGCTCCGTGAGCAGCACGCTCGTGCTTGCCGCGCGACGCTGGCGCCGCACGAGCCACGGCGTGCTCGCCTCGTACGGCGTGTCGGAAGCATGCGCCGTGCCGCTGCTCACGGCCAACCGGCTCGGCGAGGCGGTGCGTCAGGTGACGCTCGCGGAGCATGTCGGCATCGAAGGGCCATCGCTCGTGCGGCTGCTCGATCAGCTTTGCGCGGCCGGACTCGTGCGCCGTGACGAAGATCCCGAAGACAAGCGCGCCAAGACCATCACGCTTACCGACGAAGGCCGCGCCGTCACCGCGCGCATGGAAGAGCGTCTCGTCGCGCTGCGCGCGCGGTTATTGAAGGGCGTGAGCCGCGAAGACCTGGAAACGACATTGCGCGTGCTGAACGTGTTCAGCGCGTCGCCGGATGCGAAGCTGCTCGCGGCACTCGAAGCCGGCGATCAAACCGCAAAGCCGGCGCGGTCCGCCGCAAAGCGCGGAGCATAGCGCCATGTCCTTTCCATCCGCGCGCGAGTGGCTCTTTTCCGCCAAGACCTTCGCCGCCGCGATGATCGCGCTCTACATCGGCCTCAGACTCGAATTGCCGCGTCCTTATTGGGCGATGGCGACCGTCTATATCGTGTCGAATCCGTTCGTCGGCGCGACGCGCTCGAAGGCGCTGTATCGCGCGCTCGGCACCATGATCGGCGCGGCGGGCGCGGTGTTGATCGTGCCGCCGTTCGTCGAATCGCCGTATCTCTTCAGCGTGAGCGTCGCGTTGTGGACGGGCACGCTGCTCTTTCTCTCGATGTTCGACCGCAGCGCGCGCAGCTATGTGTTTCTGCTCGCGGGCTACACGCTGCCGCTGATCGCGCTGCCCGCCGTCACGAATCCGACGGCCGTCTTCGATCTCGCGATCACGCGCACCGAAGAGATCCTGCTCGGCATCGTGGTGGCGAGCGTCGTCGGCAGCGTGGTGTTTCCGAGCCGCCTCGCGCCGACGCTCATCGAACGAACGGACGCATGGTTCCGCGACGCCGCCTTCTACGCGAGCGAAACGCTCTCGGGGCATATCGCGGGCGCCTCCATATCGGCGGCGCGGCAGCGGCTCGCGGCGACCGTCAACGGACTCGAATTCCTGCTGAGCCAATTGACCTACGATCACACGCGGCCCGACATCATCCGGCGTGCGCGCGCGTTGCAGGGACGCATGCAGATCTTTCTGCCGCTGATTTCATCGATGGCCGATCCGCTCATCGAACTGATCGGGAAGCACGGCGAGCATCCTGAAGGGCTCGAAGCGCTGTTGAAGGACGTCGCCGCGTGGGTCGGCTCGCCCACGCCGCGCGCCAAAGAGGATGTCGCAAACGACCGTGCGCCCGATGCCTTCCGCGAGCGCATCAATGCGATGCGTCCGCCCGTCGAAGCGCTCGCGAGCGCGGACGGCGCGCTGCTCTCGAATGCGCTGTGGCGTCTCGGTCAGGTCATCGACGTATGGCAGGACATTCGCGCGTTGCGTGCGGCCATTCTCAACGAGACGAGCGAATGGCGTCCGCACTTCCGTCACTGGCGTTTGGGCGGCACCGCGCGCTTTTTCGATCGCGGCATGATGCTCTTTTCGACCGGCGTCGCGGTGAGCGCGATCATCGTTGCATGCGGGTTGTGGATCGAATCGGGATGGAACGACGGCGCGGCCGCCGTGACGCTCGCCGCCGTCGCGTGCTGCTTCTTCGCCGCGCTCGACGAGCCCGCGCCGCAAGTGTTCACGTTCTTTCTCGCGACGTGTCTGAGCGTCGTGCTCGCCGGACTCTACGTGTTCGCCGTCTTGCCGCACGTACACGATTTCCCGATGCTCGTCGTGATTTTCGCGGTGCCGTTCCTTATTATCGGCACGCTGATTCCGCGCCCGCGCTTCACGCTCGTCACGATGCTCACGGCCGTGAACACCGCAACCTTCATCAGCATCCAGAGCGCCTACGAAGCGGACTTCTTCGTGTTCGCCAACAGCAATCTCGCGGGCGTCGCGGGCCTGCTCTTCGCATTCATCTGGACGCGCATGACGCGTCCGTTCGGCGCCGAACTCGCGGCCGCGCGTCTCACGCGCTCGGCGTGGGCCGATATCGTGCTGAGCGCGTCGCCTTCGGTGCTGATCGCGGATCAGCGCAATCTCTACGCACGCATGCTCGACCGTCTGATGCAGCTCTTGCCGCGTCATGCCGCGACGGACTCGCATCGTCATCCGTCGATCGAAAGCTTTCGCGATTTTCGTGTCGCGCTCAATGCACTCGATCTGCGCCGCACGCGCCGCAAGCTGCCGCTGGACATACAGACATCCGTCGACGATACGCTCGACGCACTGCGCCGTTACTTCGAATCCTGCATCGCGCGGCGCGCACGACAGCCGGTGCCGCCCGAGCTGATTCGCAGCATCGATGCGACGAGCGCTCAGGTCACGTCGCGCGCGCTCGAGCAGTCGCAGAATGCGGCCGCGGAAAGATGGCTGCGCGACACGCTGCACGCGCTCGTCGGCATGCGGCTCTCATTGCATCCGCCCGCGACGCAGGAAGAGCCGGCATGATCTTCGTCACTCATTCTTCATCGGAACGCCATACATGATCGGCGAAATCGACATTCTCGGCGTCTTCGTGCCGGCCGTGCTCGTGCTGATGTTCATCGCCTATCTGTTGAATCTGGCGATTCGCAACGTGCTCGCGCGCGTCGGCTTTTATCGTTTCGTGTGGCACCGTTCCATCTTCGATCTCGGCATCTATGTTCTGGTGCTGGGCGTTGTCGTCATCGTTTCGCAGCGGCTCATCTCGTGAAAAAAACCTGGTTCTCTCTCGGACAGATTCTGCTTACGCTCATCGTCGTCGCGATTGCGTGCGTCGTGTTGTGGAAGCTCGTCGATTACTACATGTTCGCGCCGTGGACGCGCGACGGCCACGTGCGCGCCGATGTCATTCAAGTCGCGCCCGACGTGTCCGGCCTCATCACCGACGTGAAGGTCGCCGACAATCAGCAGGTGAAGAAAGGCGACGTGCTCTTCGTGATCGATCAGGCGCGCTACACGCTCGCGCTGCGCAATGCGCAGGCGACCGCGCAGCAACGCCGCGCCACGCTCGATCAGGCGCGTCGCGAAGATGCGCGCAATCGCGCGCTCGGCAATCTCGTCGCGCGCGAAGTCGTCGAGGAAACGCATTCGCGCGTCGAGCAGGCGACAGCCGCCCTCGCCGATGCCGAAGTCGCCATCGATACCGCGCGCCTGAATCTGCAGCGCACGGAGATCGTGAGTCCCGTCGACGGTTATCTCAACGATCGCGCGCCGCGCACCGGCGAATTCGTGTCGGCGGGACGCGCGGTGCTGTCGGTGGTGGACATGCAATCGTTCCGCGTCGAGGGTTACTTCGAAGAAACGAAGCTCGGCGGCATCGATATCGGCCAGCCCGTCGATATCAAGGTCATGGGCGAAGCCAACATTTTGCGCGGTCATGTGCAGAGCATCGTCGCGGCGATCGAAGACCGCGACCGTCAGCAAAGCCCGAGTCTCCTGCCGAACGTGAACCCCGCGTTCAGTTGGGTACGTCTCGCGCAGCGCATTCCGGTACGCGTCACGCTCGATGAGATCCCCGCCGACTTCCGCATGATCGCGGGACGCACGGCGACGGTTTCGGTGCGGGGCATCGGGCCGAAGATCGGCAAGCGCGCGGCGTCGGAGGCGTCGCCCGCATCGGCGCCCGCGCCGACTTCGAGCACGTCGGGCACATCGCGATGAACGGCACGCGCATCATGAAAGCGATCGCCATCGCGGCTTCGTCGGCCTTCGCGCTCTTCGGCTGCACGACCCTCGGACCGAACTACACGCTGCCCGATAACGCCGCGATCAAGGCGCCCTACGCGAACGCGGCCATCGACGGCGCGGATCGCGCGCCCGTCACGCAAGGCGAAGTGCCCGCGAAATGGTGGCGTCTCTATGACGATCCCGTCGTCGATCAGCTCGTCACGCAGGCGCTCGCATCGAATACGGATTTGCGCGTCGCCGCCGCGAATCTCGCGCGTTCGCGCGCCGAAGTCGAGTTCGCGAACAAGCAAGGCGGATTCTCCGGCAAGACCTCGGCCGCGTTTCAGCGCGCGCAGGAATCGGCCGAGCAATATCTGTTGTCGGAGAAGCTTCCGGTCGTCAACGAAGGCGCGCTCGATCTGTCCATTTCCTACGAGATCGATCTCTTCGGCAAGCTGAAGCGCGGTGTCGAAGCAGCGAACGCGGACGACGAAGCCGTCGAGGCCGCGCAGGATCTCGCGCGCATCACGGTGGTCGCGGATGTCGTGCGCGCGTATGTCGAATCGTGCTCGGCGGGCGAAGAGCTGGAGATCGCGCAGAAGTCGTTCAACCTGCAGAAAGAGCGCGTGAAGCTCACGCAGCGTTTGCGCGACGCGGGCCGCGGCAATCAGTCGGAAGTCACGCGCGGACAGACTCAGGCCGATACGCTCGCCGCCGACATTCCGCGCTTCGTCGCGCGCCGCCGCGTCGCGCAGTATCGGCTCGCGATGCTGCTCGCGCGCGCGCCGTCCGACTTGCCCAAAGCCGCGCTCGCCTGCAAGAAGCTGCCGAAGCTGCGCGCGCCGATTCCGGTCGGCGATGGCGCTGCGCTGCTGAAGCGCCGTCCCGATGTGCGTCAGGCCGAACGGCAGCTCGCGTCGTCGACGGCGCGCATCGGCGTCGCGACGGCGGCGCTGTATCCGTCGGTGAGTCTCGGCGCATCGGTGGGTTCCGTCGGCATCGCGGAAGACTTGTTCGGCGCGAACACGAACCGCTGGGCGTTCGGGCCGCTCATCAGCTGGAGCTTTCCGATCAACGGTCAGCGCGCGCGCGTGACGCAGGCGGAAGCATCGGCGAGCGGCGCGCTCGCGCATTTCGACGGCGTCGTGCTGAAGGCGCTGCAGGAAACGCAAAGCAGCCTCGCGACCTACGCATCCGACACCACGCGCGCCGATGCATTGCGCACCGCGTATAAATCGGCGATCGAATCCGCCGATGAGACGAATCGCCTGTATCGCGCGGGACGCGAGTCCTTCCTCAACGATCTCGATGCGACGCGCACGCTCACCGGCGTCGCGGCGCAGGTCGCGGCCGCCGAAGGTCAGGTCGCGATCGATCAGGTCAACCTCTTTCGCGCGCTCGGCGGCGGCTGGGAAACCGACGAAGCCATCGCGCAGAATTCAAAGGGCAAATAGCGCGCGCGAGCCACGGCTAAGGGTCGCATAAGTTTCGCCGGATACGATCGGCCGGATCATCGTAACCAGCGAAACTGCCGCATGAATGCACTCGAAGCGCTCAACCACGCGTGGTTCCTTGCGATCAACGCGCGAGCCGCCACGCCGCTATGGCAAATCGACGTTGCCATCGCCATCGCCGAAGATCTCGTTTATCTCATTCCCGCGCTGCTCGCGTTCATGTGGCTCTTCGGCGGCCGCCTTCAACGCGGCGCGGCCGTGCGCGCGTGCTGCGTCACGTTTCTCGCGCTCGGGCTCAATCAGTTGATCGGCATGCTGTGGATGCATCCGCGGCCGTTCATGATCGGCCTCGGCCATACGTTCATCGAGCATGTGCCCGATTCGTCGTTTCCGAGCGATCACGGGACGCTCTTCGCCAGCGTCGCGCTGACATTGCTGCTTGCGCGTCTCTGGCATGACGGCCTGCTTGCCGCGCTCGCGGGCGTCGCGGTCGCGTGGGCGCGGGTCCGCATCGGCGTGCATTTTCCGCTCGATATGGCGGGCGCAATCGGTGTCGCGTGCATCGCGTATGCGCTCGTCGCGCCGCTCTGGGCGCGTGCCGGAGAAGCGCTGATGCGCTTGCTGATTGCGCTCTATCGCAAGGCCGCGTCGTGGCCGATTCGCCGTGGCTGGCTCGCGCCTTGAGTTTCAAAAGTGCGGACGCGCGTTCGTCTTGATCGCGTAGCCCGCGCGGAAGGCCCGCGCATCGCTCATCGACGTTCGCCAACCATGACAAGCCTTCAAGGTAGCCCCATGCGATTCGATCTCGCCAGCTTCACCGATCCGGGCGGTCGCAACAGCAACGAAGACCGGCTCGTGCTGGTCGCGCATCGCCGGCTGATCGCGGGCATCGTCGCCGATGGCGCGGGCGGTCTCGGCGGCGGCGACGTCGCGGCGCAACTCGTCGTCGACACCATGCGCGACGTGCTGCGCGATTGCGCGACGCGCGGCGAGAGCGTCGAAACGGGACAACTCGCCGATGCGATGCTCGCCGCGAACCGCGCGATCGTCGATGCGCAATCGGCCGGCGGCACGCGCGAACGCATGCGCTCGACCGCCGCGATCCTCACGATCGACCCGCAAGGCGCACACGCGAACTGGGCGCATTGCGGCGACACGCACATCTACTGTTTCAGGAACGGACGCATCGTCCTGCAGACGCTCGATCAGGGCAGCGCGCAGCCATACCGGCTGCGCAGCGTGATGCACACGGCGCTCGGCACCGACGACGAACTGAAGATCGAAGCCGCGCGCGTGCCCTTTCCGATCGAGGATGGCGACGCGTTTCTCGTCTGCAGCGACGGCTTCTGGGAACATCTCGACGAAGCGTCGATGATCGATTCGATCGACGATGCCGGCGACGCCGCAAGCTGGCTCGCCGCGCTCGCGGCTCGTGCGCGCCGCAACGCGCCCGCCGGCGCGGACAATCTGAGCGCAATCGCGTTGTGGGCGGGCGCGCCGCGCGTCAGCCGATAGGCGCGGCGCAGGCGCGGCCGGACGCGACGATCCGTCCCGCCATGCTGCTCAAGAAGCCCGGAAGTTCCGCCGCGGGCATCGGCCGGCTCAGCAGAAAACCCTGCATCTGATCGCATTCGAGTTCGCCGAGCGTGCGGAATTGCGACTGCGTTTCGACGCCTTCCGCGACGACCTCGATCTGCAACGCGCGCGCGAGCGTCACGACCGCCGACAGCAACGCGCTGCCGCGCTGCCCGGACGAATCGAGATCGCGCACGAAGGAGCCGTCGATCTTGATCTGATCGAAACGAAAGCGCTGCAGATAACAGAGGCTCGAATACCCGGTGCCGAAATCGTCGATGGCCACGGCGTAGCCGCGCGCTTGCAGCGCCTCGATCGTGCGGCTCGTCCGTTCGATGTTCTGCATCGCCGTCGATTCGGTGATCTCGAACATGAGGCGCGACGGATCGACGCCGGACGCGGCGATCAGCGCATCGACGCGCGCGACGAGATCGGGCACGTTGAACTGGATCGGCGACAGATTCACCGAGACCGAGATCGCCGGCAGGCCGTCCGCGTCCCATCGCGCGATGTTGCGGCACACTTCGCGCAACACCCAGTCGCCGATTTCGACGATGAGGCCGGAGCGCTCGGCGATCGGAATGAATTCGAGCGGCGCGATTTCGCCGAGCTCCGGATGACGCCAGCGAATCAGCGCCTCGACGCCCGTCACCGATTGCGACGCGACGCTGAACTTCGGCTGAAACGACAGGCTCAACTGGTCGTCGCTCAACGCGCGATGCAGGTCACGTTGAAGGATCAGCGACCTGAGCGCCGTGTGATTCATCTGCGGCTCGAACACACGGACCGTATTGCGCCCGCTCTGCTTCGCGGCGTACATGGCGGCGTCGGCGCTGTGGAGCAGTTCGTCGGCGTTCGCGCCGTCGCGCGGATGAAACGCAATGCCGATGCTCGCGCTCACGCGCAGCGGCAAGCCGTTGACGACGATCTCCTGCGAGAGACGCCCCAGCACGCCATTGGCGACCGTCATTGCCGCCGAGGTGTCCGCCGCGTTCCCGACCACGATCACGAATTCGTCGCCGCCGAGCCGCGCGACCATGTCGGTATGGCGCAAATCCTCGCGCAGACGCTCGGCGCATACCTGCAGCAGATCGTCGCCGACGCCATGACCGAGCGAATCGTTGATCGACTTGAAGCCGTCGAGATCGATGAAGAGCACCGCGAACGGCGACGCGCGGCGCGCGCCGTCTTCGATCGCCTGCGCGATGCGCAGCGTGAGTTGCTGGCGGTTCGGCAACCTCGTGAGCGCGTCGTGCGTGCCGAGATAGCGCAGTTGCCGGTTCGCGCGCTTCAGCGAGATCGACAGGCTGCTCGTGTGGAGCGCGAACAGCGCGAGCGTGCCGACGAGCACGGTGAACGACATCGCCGTGACGACGAGCGCGAGCCAGTTCGCGTCGAGTTTGGCATCGGCGAGGCAGAGGCTGCCCGGCGCGAAATTGGCCGCGTCCATGCCCAGATAGTGCATGCCGGTGATGGCGACCGCCATGATGATCGCCGCGCCGAGCCGCTTGACGACGCGGTTCTCCACGTTCGACGCGCGCAGCGTGAACGCGAGCCAGAGCGCGGCCATCGACGCGAAGATCGCGACCGCGACCGACAGCGCCACTTTCCAGACCGTGTAGTCGATTCCCGGCGACATCTCCATCGCGCGCATGCCGGTGAAGTGCATCGCCGCGACGCCGACGCCCATGATCGCGCCGCCGACGACGAGGCGCGGCCACGATAGCGCGCCCCGGCTCGCGGTGGCGAGCGCGATGAACGACACGCCGATCGCGAGCACGAGCGACGCCGCCGTGATGGACACGTCGTAGCCGACGGGAATCGGCAGCGAGAACGCGAGCATGCCGATGAAGTGCATCGACCAGATGCCGACGCCCATCGACACCGCGCCGCCGGCAAGCCAGGCGGGGCGGCGTTTCGCGCTCGCAAGCGCATTCAGGCCGCCGGACAGCTCCATCGCCGTGTAGGACGCGAGGAACGCGACCACCAGCGACAGGCAGACCAGCAGCGGATTGTAGACACCAGTCATCGGCCCTCTCTCGTTTCTTGTCAGTCTTTTGCGACTGCTTTTTCTTGCGGTTCGACCGCCTCAGGCCCACGCCGAGATGACGCCCGGCGCTCGATTCCTCATGCGCTATCGGCCGGTCAGCCGAAAACTTTATGGCCATCCCCTTTCTACGACTTTCGATGTAGGCCATCCAGCCGATTTTGCGCGCGCCCCGCCGTGACTAATTTGAAAGCGCCGGCTCGCAGGAACGGCTGAAAAGCCGACACGCCTCGGGCCACGCGCCGGGCGGCGCAGCAAACGCAGGAGGGGCCATGTTCACGCACAGAGGATTCAGGGGAACGGGAGCGTCATCATGGACGCGCTGACTCATCGCGACGCAAGCGCCTTCGCGCTCGAAACCTCGACGCTCGCCGAACTGTGGCATCGCCGGACGAGTCTCTCCGACAGCGAAATCGGCCAGATCTACAAGCTGGTGTTGGCGGCGCTGCGCGGCTATTACCCGTCGGAGTTGCGCGGACTGCCCGAGGACAAGGAGGAGCTGATCTCGCAATTCTTCTTCTCGCGCGTGTTGCGGCTCGACTTCGAGCAGCGCCCGTCGCACGCGTCGCCGGAGAGCGCGCCGTCCACGGCGCATGCGCTGTGCGCGTACTTTCGCCGCTTCCTGATCGACTGTCTGCGCAGCGCGAGCCTGCAGCGCAATCTGTCGATCGAGATCGACGGCGTGCAGGCCGAAGTCGATTCGCGCGCGCACGCTCCCGACGATCCGGTGGCAGCCGCGCTCGCCGAATTCGGTCTGAGCGAGGCGGACGTGCGCGGTCTCGCGCGCGCGTTCGTCGCGGCGCTCGATGCGCCGGACCGGATCGTCCTCGCAGGGAGTCTCGGCGCGTGCGGCGAACGCAAGGGCGGGCTCAAGGCCGTCGCGGACCGGTACGAGGTGCCGTCGTATCACTATCGCGCCCGCAAGCTCGGCGTGACGATGAAGAAGAAAGCGACGCCGAAATCCTTCGCCGCGACGAAAATCGGCCGCTGGATGGAGGACACGCTCGGCATCGCGATCGCGCCGGAGAACCGCGACGCGATCCTGATCGTGCTGAATCTGCTCGCGCTAGAAGCGCACGAATGAGCGGGCGTCAGCGGTCTTCGATGTCCGTCGGCGGCGTTTTCACGATGCCCGCGCCGACGTTGCCCTGCGACACGCGCCGGCCCCGCTCGTCCGCGTCGAGCTTGCGGCCTTGCTCGGTGACGCCGGCGGACGTGATCGTCTGCAACGTCGCCTTGTTGCGCGTGTCTTGACGGGGCGTCGTCGAAAAGGTGGCGCCCTGGGGCGGCGACACCGCGATCTTGCGCAGGATTTGCGGCGCGGCGGCGCTCGTGCCCTCGAACGCAAGCGCCGAGCCGCTGCGCGTGCCCGCCGCCATCACGCCTTTGCGGATGATCGAGCGATCCGATACGGCGGCCACGTCGGGCCCGGCGCGATCGGGCGGCTTGCCCGCGCGGTCGAAGCCCGACGAGGAGTACGGCGCGGTGGCCAGGTCCTGCTTGCGATAGCCGCCGACGACGCACGTCTGAAAGCCCGTCGCGATCGAACTGAGCGTGCCCTCGCGACGGATCCAGCTCGGCGGATTGGGGCCGTCGTAGTCCTGCGGCGCGGTGTATTTGTCGAAGCGCACGTAAGCATCGTCGTCGAAGCGGGACTGGCGTCCGCGTACGGGGAAGCCGAAGGGCGTCTCGTTGCGCTGCACCCAGGCTTGGACTTCGATGTCACTGTTCTGGTTGGCATTCTTCAGCTCGATCATCCAGTCGCCGCTCGGCGCGGGACGCCGGTTCGGGTCGCGCGTCATCGTCGGCGCGAGCGCGACGAGAATCATCGGCGGTTTGCCGCGCGCGCCGCGGCCGAGATGCACGACCGTGCACAGGCGCTCGCTGCCGAGCGTCCAGGCGGCGACGCTGCCGGGCTGGATTCCCGCGCTCGCGCCGCCGCCGGGCGGCCGCACCGCGACTTCGATGTTCGAATCTCCTATATCGGGCAGCCAGATTTCGACGAAACTCGGCGTCAGACACTCGGGCAACACGCGCCAGCGCAGTTCTTCTGTCGCGTCCTTTGCGATGGACAGCGTGCCGTGACAGCGGTCGAGATTGCTGTTGCCCGCCGGGAGCGTGATGGAGCAGGCTCGCGTTTGCGAGAGCTCGTCCATCGCGCATTCGAGCATCGACGTGCCGTCGTGCGGACCGGCGAAATAGCCATAGCTCATATTGATGAACGCGCGGCTCACGTCGCCGGCGATGTCCCGCGTGCGCGCGATGATGTAGCGCAACGCATCGAGCGCCTGCGCGTCGAGCCAGAGACCGGACGTGTCGCGCACGGTCCGGCCCGGCTGACGGAATTGCACGGCGACCAGTTCGGGCGGCGGATCCGGCGCTCGATTCGGATTCGGCGCCGAAAGATCGGGCCGCCGCAAATCGACGCCCGCGGCGAGGTCCAGCGTCGCGGTGCCGTGCGTCCATCCGCGGGCGAGCGCCGTCGCGCCCGCATCGCGATAGAGCGCCTCTTCGTCGATTACGCCGTCGCGCCGCGCGTCGTTCATCCGCTTGTGAATGTCCGCCGAGAGGAACTCGCGCCCGTATCCGAGCCCTTGCGCGTCGTTGGCCGGATCGTCCTGATTCCAGAAACAGCGCACGCGCGAGTCCGTGCCGGCTGCATCGGCGTAAAAATGCGCGTGCGCGAACGCGATGGCGTCGTCGCATGCGCCGACCACGACGACCTTGGGCGCGCCATGGCGACGCGGCGCGTGAGCGAGCTTGTCCTGATTCGTGACCGGCACGGGATCGCTGCGCGGCGGCTCGCCGGCCAGCACCGGCATCGCGAGCGTGAAGCGCTCGATCATGCCGGCGAGATCGGTCTTCAGATGATCGAGAAACGCCGCCGTCACGAATGCGGTGCAAAAGCGCGTGTTTTCGAGACCCGCGGCCGGATGACGATAGAGCGCCGACATCCATATCCCGCTCTTGCCCTGCACCGTCTCGGCGAGCTTGCGCGCCGTCGTGCCCTGCGCCGTCTCGATGGCGATCGGCACGAAGCCCGGCGGCGGGCCGCCCAGGTCTGCGAATCGCGTGAGAACGGCCCACACGAGGTATGGATCGGCGCGCGTTACGCCCAGCACGCCGGCTTCGGTTTCGTCCAGCAGCGGCGTGGCATCCGAATGGACCTGCCAGATCGCGTTCATGTCGGCACGCGATTTCCGCTCAAGCCCTTGCCGTTCCACTCGTTCTTCGCCTCGTTCCATAGCCAGGCGAGAATCGGCGAACCTGCGCCCGTCGGCTTCGGCTTGCCGAGCCAGATATGCGGGTAATCGGGCGACACCATCGTCGGCGGATCGGTCTGCTGCGCGGCGGTGGCGTTGGCGGGCCAGAGGAGCGGCTCCTGATCGTTGAAGTCCTCTTCGCCGTCGAACTGGTCGCCCCGGAACGTGCGCGGCGTGAAGGTGCCCCGATCGCCGTCGATCTTGCAGCGATGCACGAAATACTCCGCGAGCGTCGTCCCGAGCAGATGCCCCGCCGCCGTGTCCACCGGGAAGTGCACGCCCGCGATCGTGCGGTTGAGCGCGACGCGCCGCGCCTGCGCGTAAAGCTGCGTGTGCAGCGCCGTCGACGGCTGCGCGCCGGTCGCCATCGGCGCGTTGCGTAAATCTCGGAAGAAATCGTTCATCACGCCCGCGACGATGTACGCCTGCGTCGAATGTCCGCTCGGCAGCGAGCCGTGGCCGGGCGTCGGGATCATCGGCTGAACTTGCGGCGAATAGTCGATCGCGCGGCTGCACGCGAGCGCGTGCTTGAAACGCATTTCCACGGCGATCGCGAAACGCACCGCCGTCGCGAGCAGTTCGAGCGTCTTCGGCGTGCGCTGCGGACTCAGGAAAAGAATCGAGCTCCAGAAGGCTGCTTGCGGTCCCATCTGCAGCAGCGTTTCATTGGCCCGTTCGGCGCGCAGGTCGGAGTAGCGATCCATGAACGTGAGCTGCTTGACGAACACGTCCTTGCCCGGCCGATGCATCTGAACGATCAGCTTGGGCGGATCGAACTTGGGCGCGGTGTCGTTCGGGTCGATCCTGAAACCGCGATCCCACAGCGTCACGCCGGTCCCGCCAGCCTCCTCTTCCGCATCCTTTGGCGAGAGCGTGAAGGCGAGATTCGACACCAGTTCGAAGTCGAACACGCTCGCCCGCACCCAGTCGTCCCAGCGCCAGAGCTGGCCGTTGTCGTCGAGATTGCGAACGGGATTGCCGTTCGCGTCCGTGCGGAATTCGTCCTCTTCGGGATTGATCCCAAACGGCTGACCCGGCTGCCACGGCCCGCAGATGCCGTCGCGATGGCCGATGAGACCCATCGTCTGCGATTCGGCGCCGCCGAGCATGTCGGCGCTGCCGACTCCGCCGACGCCTCCCACTCCCCCGACGCCGCCCACGCCACCGACGCCGCCCACGCCGCCCACACCGCCCACGCCACCTACGCCGCCCACTCCGCCGAGAGTCGCCATTCGTTCACCTCTTTGCTTCGTCAGGAATGCCTGCGGGCTACTGCAACGGCAAACCCGCGCGCCGCAGCGCGTCCGACCAGATGCGGCCCGTCTCGAACGCCGCGCTCGGCGAACGCTCCAGAAAGCCGCGCACGGTGAGATGCGGCTCGATCGCGAGCACCTTGCGGATCGTGAGCCGCGCATCGTCGACGAGACCGAGTTCCGCCTGCGCGATCGCGAGCGCGCGCAAGGTCGACGTGTTATTCGGCCCGTTGCGCAGCGAATGCTCCGCGAGTTCGATCACGCGCTCGTACTGGCGCGCGGAAAGCGCCGCCGTCGCGCAGAGCGACTCGTAGAAACTCTTCAGCGGATCGAGCGGCGAGAGCGCGAGCGCATGTCCCGTCGCCGCGACGGCTTCGTCGCCCTCGCCCTTGAATGCATGAAGCGTTCCCTTGAGCAGCCACGCGAGCGAATCGTTGGGATTCGCCTCCAGCGCGCGCTCGTAGCAATCCTCGCCGGCATCGAGCTGCTTGAGCAGATTCGTGCGGACGAAACCTTCGACCGCGAGCGCCATCGACGAGCGCGAATCGGCGTCGAGCGCGCGCCGCGAGCAGGCGAGCGCGGAATGCGCCTCGCCGACGCGGTCCGTCGTCCAGCCGCGATTGAAGCGCAGCACGTGCCATTTCGCGAGCCATGCGTAAGGCGTCGCCTGGCCGCGCGCGCGTTCCGCGAGCACGTCGAGCATCTGGCCGGCGCGCTCGAATTCGTCGCGCACGCCGCGATGCATCAGCGCAATCGAGCCGAGCAGCAAGGTCGAGCTTTCGAGCGTCGGCAGCGACTGGCTGCGCGTGCGTTCGAGCTCGTGCGCCACGATCCGCGTGCCAACCGACGTATGAATGTGCGCGACGAGCGTGCTTTCGCCCGCGATGACGGCGTCGATGCTGTCGGTGAGCGTTTCGCCCCAGACGACGCAAGCGAGTTTGGTATCGGCGAGTTCGACGGCGAGCACGATCTTGCCGCCATGCGTGCGATACGCGCCCGACAGCACGTAGCGCGCATCGAGCAGCGCGCCCGCCTGCGACGCGTTCGCGCTCCGGTCACGCAACGCGCTCGTGGATAGCCGAGAGATCACGCGCAGTTCGTCGCTGCCCGAGAGACCGATGATGATGTCGTCGGCGAGAATCTCCCCGAGCACGTCATGGCTCGCGTCGAGGCAGCGCGACGCGAACGGAATCACCGCGATCGAAGGCCGCAGCACCGCCGCGCCGATGGCGTTCGGCGCGATCACCGGACGCGGCCCCGGTCCGCCGAGACGGAACGCGTGCACCGGATGCGCCAGATGCCGCAGATGACACTCGCCGAGATCCTCGATGCACGCGTCGAAAACGCCCGCGAGCCGCGCCTGCACGCAATCCGACATCACGATTTCGCCGGGTCCGGCGAGGTTGTAGAGACGCGCGGCCAGATTCACGCCGCGTCCGTAGACGTCGCGCTCGTCCGCGAAAAGCTCGGTCTCGTGCAGACTCTCGCGCAACATGAGCGGCTCGGCCCCGGCGTTGCCGTCGCCGCGATCGGCCGCGCTCGCCCTGCACGCCGCCTGAATGTCGAGCGCGCAACGCGCCGCCGGCAACGCGTGCTCGAACAGCATCATGAGGCCGTCGCCTTCGGTGCGGATCAGCCGCCCCTGATGCTCCGGCACGATGCGGTTTTCAATGACCGCGCGCAGATTGCGCCAGCGCGCGGCCGTTCCCGCTTCGTCCGCTTCGGCGAGCCGGCACGACTCGACGAGATCGGCGAACAGGATCGTACGCACGACGCGTTGCAACACATTGGCCGTACCGGCAAGTTCCGCGTTCATACTTTCAAGACCGATCGACGGCGCGTCCGTTCGATAACGGATGGCCCATGCTCTCACCGAGATCGCATCAAGCGCAGCAGGACGGCAGACGCGGGTCTCGCGCGGTGTTTGATGATGATTTGAATGGCCGCGACGCCCGGCATCTTTTACTCGCGTCCGATGTTTCGGGTCACGAAATGTCTGCCGCACACCATAACGTAGTCATTGCATCGGTGAATAGCAAGGCGCCTTTTCCGCACTATGTACGGAAGCGTTCCTAAGCGCCTCGATCCTTGTCGGCCTGTAGCCGGCTCGCGATGAGCTGGACCAGATAAAGCGCGAATTCGGGCTCCTGATAGTAGAGCCGAATGGCATCGGCGGCGGAAACGGTTCGCATCTCGCAGTCCGTCTTGCAGATCACCGTCGACGTGCGCCGATGCTCCGGCGAAAAGAGCCCGATTTCGCCGAGCACCGTGCCCGCGCCCAGTTCGATGCCGAGCTCCGAAAGCCGCACCGTGCCCTTCTCGACGTAGAACATCTGGCCGCTCGGATCGCCTTTGCGAAACAGCACTTCGCCGGGCCGGAAACGCTGGCTTTCCATTCTGGCGAGCAGGCGCGCGACCGGAAGCTGACCGCTGATGGCGTGATCGACCTGCGTCTCGCGGATCTTCGCCATGCGCGCCGCAACCGCGCTCGCTTCGCCACGGCTCGATACGTTCAGCGCCTTGAATATCGTCGTGAGATGCGTCTTGACCGTGGCCTCGGCGACATCGAGTTCGCGCGCGATCGTCTTGTTGGAGCGTCCGCGAGCGAGCAGCGCGAGCACTTCGAGCTGACGCGGCGTCAGATGCAGGTTCGGGTCCGGCGCGACGTTTCCGGACGGCATGCGCAATTCGCTTCTCTCCGACGAAAGCAGCGAGCGCGGCAGCGAAACGCCGCCTGCCAGCACGAGGCCGATCGCACCAAAAAGAAGCTCTGCCGAAGCGGATTTCTCGACACATCCCGCGACGCCCGTCGCGATCAGTTCATCGACTTGCTCGCGCGTGGCCATGCTCAACAGCACGATCACGGGCGTCGTTCCGACACGTTCGCGCGCGGCGTCGAGTTGCGCGCGGACATCGTTCAGACGATCGCCGTCCATGACGATGCAATCGGGCTTGCGTTCGTCCGGCCATCGATCGGGAAGACGGTCGGCCGCGTGCACTTCGGCATCCTGCGCGAATCCCCGCAGGAGCGCCGCGACGCCCTCGCGAAACAGCCCCGCCGGTCCGGTCAACAGTATCTTCATGCGATGCATGCTATACCGACTCGCGCGCTCATGCGCGATGGTCGAACGTTCGTCATGCGAAGCGCGCATGCCGTGCGCAAATTGTAAGAGCGTGCTGCGCTGCCTATACTGCATTCGCCATCGGCACACTGCGAGGCCACGCATATGACAGGCAAAAGCAAGCGCGCATGGCGGGCGATTCATGCGCTGCTGGTCGCGCAAGCCTGCATCGCCGATTTCGCCGCCGCGCAGCAGCGCGTGCCCGACAAAAGCCTCGTGTACTGCTCCGAAGCCAGCCCCGCCGGATTCGACGATGCGCAATTCACGTCGTCGATCGAAGCGAGCGCGGCGGGCTATACCGTCTACAACCGGCTCGTGGAGTTCGATCGGGAAAACGGCGATATCGAGCCGGGGCTCGCGCAGTCGTGGGAACGCTCACCGGATGGCCTTCAATACACGTTTTATCTGCGCCACGGCGTCAAGTTTCATACGACTGGCTACTTCACGCCGACGCGCGAATTCAACGCCGACGACGTCGTGTTCACGTTCGAGCGCATGCGCGATGCACAGCATCCGTTTCGCCGCGCTTATCCCGTGTCGTTTCCGTATTTCCGCGACCTCGGTCTCGCGACGAACATCGAGCGCATCGACGCGCCCGATCCCTATACGGTGCGCTTCACGCTCGCACGAATCGATGCGCCTTTCCTGCAGAAAATGGCGATGCCCTTCGCGTCGATACTTTCGCGCGAATACGCCGACAAGCTGCTCGCCGCGGGCCGCGCGAGCGACATCAACTGGCATCCGGTCGGCACCGGTCCTTTCGTGTTTATCGACTACGCGAAAGACGCGACGATCCGCTTCGCGGGCAACACGCAATACTGGAAGGCGAACATCGTCCGGCTGAAATCGCTGACGTTCGCGATCACCACCGATCCGATGGTGCGCCTGCAAAAGCTCAGGCAGGGCGAATGTCAGGTGATGAGCTATCCGCGTCCCGCCGACATCGCGTCGATCAGGAAAGACGCGCGCCTGCAAGACGTGAATCAACCGGGGTTCAATCTGGGCTATCTCGCCTACAACACGTCCAGAGCGCCGCTCGACGACGTGACCGTGCGCCGCGCGCTCGACATGTCGATCGACAAGCACGCGATACTCGACGCCGTCTATCAAGGCACCGCGCGCGCCGCAACCAATCCGATGCCGCCGATGCAATGGGGCTACGACTTCGGCATTCGCGACGCGCCGTACGATCCGGCACGCGCGAAAGCGTTGCTCGCGCAAGCGGGTCACGCGAACGGACTCAAACTCAGGCTATGGGCGATGCCGGTGCAACGCGCGTACAACCCGAACGCGCGGCTCATGGCGGAGATGATTCAGGCGGACTGGGCGAAGATCGGCGTGCAGGCGGAGATCGTCACGTACGAAATGGGCGAGTACGTACGCCGTGCGCGCGCCGGCGAGCATGACGCGCTACTCATCGGATGGAGCGGCAACTATGGCGATCCGGACGACTGGCTCGGCGTGCTCCTCGGCTGCGACGCCGTGAAGGGCGGCAACTTCGCGAAGTGGTGCTACAAGCCCTACGACGATCTCATCAAGGAAGCGCGGGCCACGCTCGATATCGATGCACGCACCGCGCGCTATCAGCAAGCGCAGAGAATCTTCAAGGAACAGGTTCCGTTCACGCCGATTGCGCACGCGACCGTTTATCAGCCGGTCGCGCACAATGTGACGGGCTTCAGGATCGATCGATTCGGCATGACGCGTTTCTGGGGCGTCGGCATCGACTGATTTCGTCTGACGAGTTCAGGACGGTGTCAGCTCATCGAGCACCGACGCGAGAATCATCGCGCCCGCATTGCCCGGAACCGGACGCGGATTCGGCGCATAAACACGATCGCCGCGACGAATCTCGACGCCGCTCATCGCGCATACGCCGACGGTGCGCGCGCGCATCGCACGCCACACCTGATCGCCATAACAGCAGCGCGTCGAGTCGCGCCATTCGATCGTCGCCGTCGTGCTCGATGGCCGCTCGATCAGCTTCACCGCGACGCGTTGATCGCCGCCTTGCGCGAAAGGACGCCTCGGCGAAGGCGCTTCGAAGCTCGCGCCATCACTCAACGATGTCAGCAGGAAGATCGTTCGCGCCCACGGATCGAGGGCGAGTGCAGCTTCAGCCATGTTCGGCTCCTTGTCGAAGAAATACGTGGAATCGGCATCGCCACTCCAAGGTAATGAAACCGAAATCGCGCGCCAACTGCCCGATGGTTGCGCCGGCCTATATCAAGGTTTAATGCGCGCGGCGGCTGCGCCCGCGAAAACTAACACCTTCGTATGAGCGCATCAGACAGACGGCTGGATTCACGGCGCGCACGCCACGCGAACGTTTAATCGATGCATCGAAGGTTGGTGCACGCACGCTCCTTCGTAGGTGTAGTCGAGCCGTTCCGTGGCCGATACAGTGTCGTCAAGGTCGAAACGCGAACGCAGACCAACGGCCTTATCGAGGGAAACCGAAGAACATCCATTATTTCGGATACCCGATCAATCGCATCACTCAATCCACCTTGGAGTCGATCATGAACAAGTACCTCGTCAGCCTCTCTCTCGTTGTCGCCACGCTCGCCGCGCCCGCGATCGCATTCGCGCAATCGAACGGCCCCGTTACGCGCGCTCAAGTCCGTGCCGATCTCGTCGCCGTCGAGCAAGCCGGCTATAACCCCGCGATTGCGAGCGATCCGTATTACCCCGCGGACATTCAGGCAGCGGAAGGCAAAATCGCCGCGCAACACACCGACGCATCGCAAGCCTATGGCGGCGTACGGACCGGCACGAGCGCATCGGCAGCGAGCGCGTCGAAGCATGCCGCGATGAACAACGCGTGCGTCGGTCCGGCCGACTTCTGCCAGCCGTTCTTCGGCAGCTGATCCATCGTTCGCACTAGCGGAGTCTTTCATGAAGCGAATTTTGCAAGTCGCGTCGGCACTGGCGTTATCGGCTGGCGTGTTGGCATCGGCGAATGTATCCGCGCAAACGCATGCGCCGATCAAGAACATCGTCCTCGTGCATGGCGCATGGGTCGACGGCTCGGGATGGAAGCCGGTCTACGACATCCTGACGCGCGACGGCTATCACGTCACGATGGTGCAGGAGCCACTCACCTCGCTCGACGCGGACGTCGCCGCGACCAAGCGCGTGCTCGACCTGCAGAACAGTCCGACGATTCTCGTCGGTCATAGTTACGGCGGGTCGGTCATCACGGAAGCGGGCGTGCATCCGAACGTCGCCGGGCTCGTCTATGTCGCGGCGCATGCGCCGAACGTCGGCGAGGACGAAGGCGCGCTCGGCAAGAAGACGCCGAGCTTCCTCGCGAAGCAGACGAACGCCGTCGAAAAGACCGCGGACGGCTACACGTATCTGAATCCCGCCGTCTTCCCGAAAGACTTCGCCGCCGATCTTCCGCTCAGGCAAGCGACGTTCGAATCGCGCTCGCAGATCCTGACTGCGGCGCAAGTCTTCACGACGCCGCTCTCCGCCGCGGCGTGGACGACGAAACCGAGCTGGGGCATCGTGGCGGGCGGCGACAAGATCATCAATCCGGATCTCGAACGCTGGTACTACGAACGCGCGCACAGTCACATCACGGTCATTCCGGGCGCGAGCCATTCCGTGTACGAATCGAAGCCGCAGCAGGTCGCGGCCGTGATCGAAGATGCCGCGAAGCATGCGGTGCAGTAGGTGAAAATCGCGCGGCGTCGTGCAGCACGCACGACGCCGCGCACATTCGTCTGGGGTTTGCGCTTCTTGCCGTATCCGCCGTCCATGGCTTATATAGTGTGTGGCCGCGCGTGTCGCGCACGAGGCGTCGAATGACCAGACGGAGGAAGCGATGGTTCGGCTCGTGATGATTCTTCTCGGCGTCGACTATCTGCGCACGCGCTGGCGCTCGGTGATGACGCTCGGCCTGCTCAGCATCGCGCTCGGCGGCGTCATCTTCATCGACGCGCTCGACGGTTCCCTGTACTTTCCCATCGTCCCCTTCGTGCTGCTGATGCTGCTCGAAGGCCTCGCCACGCTGGCCGTCGCGTGGACCGGCATGGGCGGCCAGCGCAAGCTGCGCTACGTGAAGGGCGCGACTTTCTGCCTCTCGGCGCTGCTCGTGCTGTTCGGCGGCGAGCACGGCAATTTCGTGCTGTCGCTCATCTTCGGCACGCTTTTTCTCGTCGATGGCGCGCTCCAGATCATTTCCGCGCGCGTGGTCCGCTTTCGCAAATGGCGTATCGCGATGGCGGGCGGCGTGCTCGAGATCGCCATCGCGATCTTCTTCTATCAGCCGTATCCGGATCACTATGCGGGCACGGTCGCGTATTGCGTCGCGTTCGGGCTTTTCTTCGGCGGCTGGAACATGATCCTGCTCGCGGCGCGCGTGCGGCGCATGGCGGCGAACCCCGCCGTCGATGACGGTGCAACCCACTCCGCTCACGACGACGCGAAGCCCGCCGCGCCATCGTTCGCAGGCGCGGTCTGGGACGGCCCGCCCGCGCCCGGCGAAGCCGCGCTGACGGTGCATGTGTGGACGCCCGTCGGCACGGCGAAGTCGCAACCGCGCAGGCAATTGATCATCGATCGCTATATCGCCGCCGTCGACAGGAACGGCACGATCTCGACCGGCCATGCGGCGCTGGAGACGCCCGAGGGCGTGTACATCAGCCTCTATCCGGCGGTCGAAATCGACCGGTCGCCGGACGAATTCTCACGCACGTTGCGCGCGACGCGCGAGAACGACGTGCCCGGCCTCTTTCAGCCGGACTACGAAACGGAATCGAAGGCGTGGTGTCCGTCGACGCAGCAGGTGCGTATCCGCAATTACGATCCGGCGCGGCTCGCGCGCTTCTGGCAGGAGTATCGGCGCGACACGACGTACAACCTCACGTACCGCAACTGTTCGAGTTCCGTGGCGCGGGCGCTGGAAGCGGCGATCGAAGGCGCGTCGGCGCGCGTGTGGGGCAAAGGCGGCGGATGGAAGCCGCTCGTGCGTATCATGACGACGCCCGAGTTGTGGGTCGCCGCGCAAGTTCGCAAACGCGCTGCGACGATGGCCTGGACGCCCGGCCTCACGCTCGACTATGCGCGCGCGCTCAGCATGCTCGCGGACCCGCGTCACTCGGGCTGGGTGAAGATGGCGCGCATCGCGGTCGCGACGATGTATCGCTCGCGGCAGCGCTGGCGCGCCGAAGAGCACGCCGCCGTGCGCGTTCAAGAGCAAGATGCGTCGGCGACGGCGGAGCAGCGTACCGGCTGACGCGCCGTGGCATCACGATTCGACCGGCTTGTCGGCAGTCTTGCGCGAGCGGTTGCCCCGCGATGACGGCTTGCGCGATGGCTTCTGCGCCTTCGCTTCGGCATCGGGCTCGGCGACGGGCGCGGCGCTTTCATGCGGCACGTCGGCGGCGGCGCTTCGTTTCGCCGCGGTCTTGCGCGACCGGCGCGGCGCGGCGGGCTTTTTCGGTGCAGGCTCGGGAGCGGACGCGTGTTCCTGCGACGGCTCGGGCGTTTCGACCTCGACGGGCGCCGGCGCTTCTTCGACGACGAACACAGGTTCGGGCGCCGCCACGCGTGCAGACTTTCTCCCGCCGCGTTTCTCCTTGCGCCGGCCGTTCGCCGCTCCCTCGAGTTCTTTAGCGGGCGCGACCGCTGGCGGCTCGCTCGGTCTCACGTCCATCGGCGCGACCTGAGCCGTGTGAGCAGAACGAAACACGAACGCGCCGGATTTATCGTCGCGGCCGACTTCAAGCAGACCGCGAGATTGCGCTTCGTCGAGCAGATTGCCGAACGCGCGAAAGCCGTATTGCGTCTCGCTGAAACCCGGCTTGCGGCGCTTGATGGCGCTCTTCAGCACCGATGCCCAGATCTTGCCGCTCTCGCCGCGTTCCGATGCGAGCGCCTCGAAGGTCTCGACGGTAATCGCGATCGCGTGCGACTTGCGCGATTCCATCTCCTGCTTCGGTTGCCGCTCTTCGTCGGACGCGCGCTTCGCATCGCGCTGTTCGCGCTTGGCGATGGCGCGTTGCTGCTCGCGCACGAGGTCGTCGTAGAAGATGAACTCGTCGCAGTTCGCGACGAGCAGATCCGACGTCGATTGCTTCACGCCCACGCCGATGACTTTCTTCGCGTTCTCACGCAGTTTCGACACGAGCGGCGAGAAGTCCGAATCGCCGCTGATGATGACGAACGTATCGACGTGCGCTTTCGTGTAGCAGAGATCGAGTGCATCGACGACGAGACGGATATCGGCGGAATTCTTGCCGGACTGACGCACGTGCGGAATCTCGATCATCTCGAAGCTGGCCTCGTGCATCGCCGATTTGAAGCCCTTGTAGCGGTCCCAGTCGCAATAAGCCTTTTTGACGACGATGCTTCCCTTCAGCAGCAGGCGTTCGAGCACGGGTCTGATATCGAATTTTTCGTACTTCGCATCGCGAACGCCGAGCGCGACGTTCTCGAAGTCGCAGAACAACGCCATGCTGACGCTTTCCTGAGGTCCAGCCATATGGTTCTCCAGCCCGTGCGGCATGTTTGGAATGACCACATGATAGCTTGCCGGCGTTGACTGGAAGGGATACGCGAAAATCAGCGCTTGCCGTAACGGGCCGCAAGCGCGGCGAGATCGCGGCGGACCCAGTCGGCGTCGGCGGCGAATGTGTCATCGGACATGCCGGGCTGGCGGAACAGCGTGAGCGCGATATCGGCGCCCGCGCCGTTCTGATACACGCGCAACGGAACGTAGACCTCGCCGCCATCCGGCAGACCGACGCGATGATCCATGATTCCGAACGCGTTGTGCTCGGTGAAGCGGATCGTCACTTCGCCTGCCGGACCGCGTGCGCGCCAGTGATCGCCCATGTCTTCGAGCGTCGACTGCGCCAGTCCGGACGCCCACGTCGGGAAGACTTCCGGACGCCAGATCGCGTCGTAAAGCTCGCGCCAGTCGCGATCGACGGTGACGGTGAGGGTCCGCGTATGCATCGTCACGCGGATCTCACGTTTCGATCTTCGACATCACCGCCGTGGCCGGATCGTAGCGATAGCCCTTCTGCGCGAGCTGTTGCGCCATCTTGTCGCCGATCAGCTTCTGCTGCGCCTCGCGGAACACGAGCTCGTGATCCGGCTTCAGGCGCTCCAGTTCGACCGCGAGCCGCCGCATCAGCGCGACCTCGCCCGTGCTGCGGGCATCGATGAAAAGGATCTTCTCGTTCGCCACGTCGAGGCGCTGGCGCAGGTCCTTCGCGTACGTGACCCACTGCTCGGCATTGGCGCGAAGGTCGTCGTAGGCCTTCGAATGCGCCTTCGCCTGCGCCGCCACCTGACGCTGCAGCGATGCCAGCTCGGACTCGTCGCCCTGCTCCTTTTCGACGAGACGCTTCGCGAGATCGGTCGCGTTTCTCTCGGCGGCTTCGGCGCGTTCGCGCAACGCGTTGACATCGTTCGATACGCGCGCGAGTTCCGCGCCCTGCTCGGCCTTTTCTTCCATCAGTGCGCTGACCTGCTTGCGGGCTTCGTCCAGCTCGGCGCCGATGCGCTCGGCATGTTCCCGCTGCGCCGAAACTTCCGCGCCGCGCGCAGCCGCGCTTTCGCGCTCCGCTGCCAGTGCGCTGCGCGCGTCGTTCAGTTCCGCTTCCAGCGCGGCGATGCGCGCGAGGTTTTCTCTCGCCTGCGCTTCGGCGGCCTGCGCACGCGTATGCGCCGCGTTGAGGTCCTGCAACAGGCGCTCGGCTTCCGCCGATTTTTCCTGCGATACGAGGCCAAGCGCTTCATGCTGCTGACGCGCCTGATCGCGCTCCTCGGCGATGCGCGCGAGTTCTTCATCCTTGGCCGCAAGCGACGCGCTCAACTGCTCGTGCTGCTGACGCGCCTGATCGCGCTCTTCCGCGATACGCGCGAGTTCTTCATCCTTGCCCGCAAGCGACGCGCTCAATTGCTCGTGCTGCTGCCGCGCCTGATCGCGCTCTTCCGCGATACGCGCGAGTTCTTCATCCTTGCTCGCAAGCGACGCGCTCAATTGCTCGTGCTGCTGCCGTGCCTGATTGCGCTCGTCAACGATGCGCGCAAGCTCCTCGTCCTTGCCCGCAAGCGACGCATGCAGATTCGCCTGCTGCTCGCGTGCCTGATCGCGCTCTTGCGCGATGCGTGCGATGTCCTCGTCCTTGGCCGCCAGCGCCGCGTTCAGCGCTTCTTTCGCCCGCCGCTCTTCTTCGAGCGATGCGTTCACGGTTTCCAATTGGGCACGCTCCGCCGACGCGCGCTGCGCCGCTTCCTCGATGCGCGTCTCTGCGGTCTGCGCGCGTATCGTGGCTGCATCGGCCTCTTCGCGCAGTCGAACGACCGATTCCTCGGACGCCCGCAATGCGCTCAGCATTTCCATCATTTGCTGGCGGTTCTTCGCGGCCTCGTCGCCGGTCTTCTGGAATTCGGCGAGCGCCTCGTCGCGCTCCGCAAGCGCGGTCGAGAGCCGCTGGCTCACGGCGGACAGCCGCTGTCCGGACATCCGCTCGGTTTCGTCGCGCGAGACGGTCCAAAGCCGCCGCGCGACATTCACGAGCGTCTCGGCAAGGTCGTCGGGCAGTCCGGTCGGTGCCTGCTGCTGCGGCATGTCCGGGGACCGCGCCTCGCGCCAGCGCTGCAGGCCGGCCGCGATGGCGACGACGGAGCCGTTTCCGGCCTCCGCCCAAACCGTCAAGGGAGAAACCTTGCGACCTTCTTCGGTCAGTCGATCGGCGATCGACGCGATTTGCTCGTCGGTGATGTTGTCTACGTCTGTGGGCATAAGCGCCTCGAAAATCAGTGGCGTCGCACTCAAAACACTGCGATACATTGTTACGTTCGGCTAAATCCGCGCGGGGCGGAGATGGATGATACCCATTTTCCGCGCTCGACCAATCGAAGCACGTCGCATGCCGTCGAAAATAGGATTTTGTAGCGAGAGTGTATCGTCTGCGGGACCTTGAAACCGTGGCGTAATACGTTATTGACAGAAACGCGTCGAGCCCGGACGAGCAATTTCGTCCGGGCTTTCTAATTCGTTAAATCCGTGCGATTACGGCTTCGCGAAAACCGGGCCGAGTCCGATGACATCCGTATCCGCCGAACGCGTGCCCGACGCGACGTTGCCGTTCGCCGGCGCGCCGTATGCCGTCAGGCCCTTCGCGGCGTCCACGCGCGCTTGCGCGGCCTGGATGTTTTGCGGATATTGCGTCTGATCGCTTGCCGGGTCGTAGCCCGCCTTTTCCAGCTCGACGAGTTGCGCACGCACTTCGGCGCGGGTGATCGGCTGATTCGACTGAGCGAACGAAAGAACCGGAAGCGCGACGGCAGCGGCGACGATCAGCGATTGGATGACTTTCATGATTTACCTCCAGTGAATTTTGATGGAAGGCCGTCTTGGCGATTCGCCGTGTGTTGCGAATCGTTCGGCTTGGAGGTATTTGAACTCGCGGACGTATCTGGCTTGTTTCGCGAAAAGCGGATTATGAAACGCCGTGTGTCGGGATTCGGTGCAGATACAGTGCGATACAAAGCGAAACGCCGATTGTCGATGTCATCGGCAATCGGCGCGTTCGTATCAAAAAGAGAAGCGGACTCAGGCGGCCGCGCTCGCCGCTCGCATCTGCACCTTGCCGCGGCTCACCGCCGCGAGCGCCGCGAGACTGATCACCGCCGTGAACATCATGTAGAAGCTCGGCGCGGCCTTGCTGCCCGTCGCGCTCAGGAGCCAGATGATGATCGCGGGCGTGAAGCCGCCGAACACCGTCACGCCGATGTTGTAGCCGATCGACATGCCCGTCGCGCGCGTCGACACGGGAAAGATCTCCGACATCAACGCCGGCAGCGCGCCGAAATAGATCGCCTTGAGCAGCGCGAGCCACGCGACGAGCGCGAACAGCGACGCCACCGACACATGCGAAACGACATACGCGAACGCCGGATAGCCCGTCACGAAGAGCAGGAGCGCCGCCGTCGACATCTGCTTCACGCGGCCGATCCTGTCCGAGAGATGCCCCGCGAAAGGCGTCACCAGCGTCAGCATCAGGCCCGCGACGGTGCTCGCGGCGAAACCCGTCGATGCATCGAGATGCAGTTCGCGGATCGCGAACGTCGGCACGTATTGCAGCAGATAGTTCACCGCCGTCGATACCGTCAGCGCGCCGATCGAGATGAGCAGCAGCGCCTTTTGCTGCGTGAATACATCGCGCACGGGCGTCGACGTGTGCTCGGCTTCGGTGTAATCGGCCGCGTCTTCGAGATAGCGGCGCAGGAAAAGACCCGCCGGTCCGATCAGCAAGCCGAAGAAGAACGGAATGCGCCAGCCCCATGCGGCAAGCTCGGCGGCGGGCATCAGCTTGGCGAGCGCGAAGCCGAAAATCGACGCGAGCAAGGTCGCGAGCCCCTGCGTCGCGAATTGCCAGCTCGCGAGCAGGCCACGGCGATCCGGCGCGTGCTCGATCAGCATGGCCGTCGACGGCCCGAACTCGCCGCCCGCCGAAAAGCCCTGGATCAGGCGCGCGATGAACACGCCCGCGGGCGCGATCAATCCGATCGACGCATACGGCGGAATCACCGCGATGATCGCCGTGCCGATCATCATCAGCCCCACCGACATCATCAACGCAGCCTTGCGCCCGCGCTTGTCCGCGTATGCGCCGAGCACCATGCCGCCTATCGGCCGCACCAAATACGACGCGCCGAACGAGCCGAACGTGAGCAGCATCGACGCCGTCTCGTTCGCGGCCGGGAAGAAGTTCTTCGCGATATACACCGCGAAAAACGCATAGATCGCGATATCGAACCATTCGAGCGCGTTGCCGACCGAAGTCGCGAGCACGATTTGCGTCAGGCTCAGGGGCTTTTTGTTCATGATGTCAGCGTGTCATGAGTGGCGTTCGATCAATGCGCGTCGCGCGTGGCGACGATCGCCGCGCCCATCTCGCCGAGGTCCCACCAGAGGCCCGCCATCACGCCGAGCGATTCGCGCATGACGGAGCCGAGCACGTGTTCGTTCGGCGCGTGCTGGTTGCACGCGGGATACGAATGCGGCACCCAGAGCGTCGGCAGGCCGAGTGTCTTCGCGAAGACATCGTTGGGCACCGTGCCGCCCAGGTTCGGCAACAGCGCGGGCTTCTTGCCGGTCGTCGCGCGCATCGAATCGAGTGCCCAGTGAACCCACGGATCGTCGAGATCGAGGCGCGTCGCGGGCGTGCCGCGCGTCGCCTTGACGGTCACTTCGGTGAAGCCGTGCTGCGCGAAGTGACGTTCGAGATGCGTCTGCAGGTTCTCCCAATCCGTTCCGACGACGAAGCGCAACTGGCACACCGCTTTCGCGAGCGGCGGAATCGCGTTGACGGGTGCATCGGCGTTGCCGGATTTCATCGCGAGCACTTCGAGCGCGTTCCAGCCGATCACGCGTTCGGTCGGCGTCAGGCCCGGCTCGCCCCACGTCGGATCGATCTCGGGTGAGCTTTCGTCGCGGCCCAGTTCGATATCGGCGAGGGCTTCGCGCACCGCATCGGAAATCGGCGGCGGCCGCAATCCTTCGACGACGATGCTGCCGTTGCGGTCGACGAGACTCGCGATCGCATGCGACAGCACGACGGCCGGATTGCGCAGCACGCCGCCCCAGTTGCCGGAGTGATGTCCGCCTTCGCGGAGGTTCACCGTCAGTTCGAACGGCACGCCGCCGCGCGAGCCGAGAAAGAGCGTCGGACGTTCGGCGGATACGCGCGGCCCGTCCGACGCGATGAATACATCCGCCGCGAGCGCATTCTTGTGCGCGGCGCAGACTTCATCGAGACCCGGCGAGCCGACCTCCTCGCCCGTTTCGAAGATCACCTTGACGTTGTAGCCGAGCCTGCCTGCGCGCGCCTGCAACACCGCGGCGAGCGCCGCGAAATTGACCGAATGCTGGCCTTTGTTGTCGGCGGTGCCGCGGCCGTACCAGCGGTCTTCGTCGACGACGATGTCCCACGGCTTCAGGCCCGCGCGCCATTGCTCGTCGTAGCCGCGCACGACGTCGCCATGACCGTAGGTCAGCACCGTCGGCAAGTCGTCGGATTCGTGGCGTTCGGCGATCAAAAACGGCGGGCCGCCCGCGACCGGATTCTCGACGACGCGCGCCGTAAAACCGAGGCGCGCGAGCGTGTCGCTGATCTCATCGGTGAGATAGGCGTTCAGCGCGGGATTCCGCCCGTTCTGGCTCTCGGTGCGAAACGCGACGCGGCGCTGCAGATCCGCGAAGAACGCGCCCGAATCGAACATCTTGCAAGCGATGGCGATGGCGGCTTCACGACTTTCTTGATGTTCTTTCACGACGTCTCCGGGCGATTGTGGCTACTCATTCCGGCCAGTCTAGAAACGCCAAAAATTCGCGACAATTTCAAATTTTGCGACTAGCATTGCCAAAAAGGCAACGCTCGGGGAAGGCATCGTGCTGCATGGCATCGCTCTCAAATACTTCGTAGAAGTCGCGCGCTCGGGTTCGCTGGCGGCGGCATCGGAACAGCTTCACGTCGCGGTGTCGGCGATCAGCCGGCAGATCGCGAAGCTGGAGGAACAGGCGGGCACGCCGCTATTCGAGCGCATGCCGCGCGGCATGATCCTGACGGAAGCGGGCGAGTTGCTCGTGCAGCACGCGCGCCGCGCGCTCATGGACGGCGACGCGGTGCTCGCGGAGATATCGGAGATGCATGCGCTCGGGCTCGGGATCGTGCGTATCGGCTGCACGGAGGGTTTCACGCGCTGCTTTTTGCCGAGCGTGATGGCGTCGCACTATCGCGCGCATCCGGGCACGCGTTTCGTGATGCGTTCGGGTACGCCGGGACAGGTCGAGCATTGGGTGGCGAGCGGCGAAGTCGATGTAGGCCTTGCGTTTTCGACATCGACATCTACCGCGCTGAGCGTCGAATACAGCGTGAAGGCGCCGGTCTGCGCGCTGCTGCCACCGACGCATCCGCTGGCGGGCAAGGCGAGCATCACGCTCGATGACGTGCTTCAGTACCCGACCGCCGTGCTCGATCGCGGCACGACGGTGCGCCAGCTGATCGACTGGTGCTGCTCGGCGCGCGGCGTGCATCTCGAGCCGGTTCTGACGAGCAACAACTCGAGCGCGATGCATCATTTCGCCGCGCTCACCGGCGCGATCACGCTCGGCAGCGCGGTCGCGCTCGAAGGCGATCCGGGCCCGCCGACGCTCGTCGCGACGCCCATCGACGAGCCTTTGCTCAACGAGCGCCTGCTGCAGGTCACGGTGATGCGCGAGCGGCGTCTGCCGCCTGCCGTCGATCAGTTTCTCAAGACGCTGACCGATGCGTTGCGCGAAAGTCTCGGTGCGCCGGCCGCGCGCGCGAAGCGAAAAAAGCGCTGACCCGTCATTGCGTCGCGACCCACCACGTCGTTCCGGCGGCATCGCGAAAGCCGCCGCGAAAGTCGTCGTCGTCGCGTTTGCGCGCGGGCGCCTGCACGCTTTGCGCGCCGTGCCGGAGCGCGCGATCGTAGACGGCTTGCGCATCGCGCACGTAGACGTGGATGTGCGGACCCTGCGATTGCTGATCGGTCGCGCCGCCGCCGATCATCACGACGCTATCGTCGATACGCAATTCGGCGTGCATCAGCGAGCCGTCGGGACGATCGAAGCGGCGCAGCAGTTGTGCATCGAAGACACGTTCGAGGAATGCGATGATCGCCGGCGCGTTTGCGCAGACGAGATAGGGACTGACGGACGCGTAAGTCGCGGGTTTCCAGTCGGGCATGGCTTGCCTCGCAGGCGTTGTGACGAGGCTAACCAGAGTAATTCAAACGCCGCAACGCTTCAAACGCCTTCGACCACGTCATCCAGTTTGTTCGCCGCCGCCTTCGGCATGTCAGCGGTCGCCTGCGGCGCGGGTTCGTAACGATGCACGTCATGCGTCACGAAGCCGAGATCGTGACTCGGCACCTCGAACCACTCCGGATGTCCGAACGAACGGCGAATGTCTTCCAGACCGCTCGCCCAGTGCTCGTCCATCGTATCGTTGCTGAACTCGTAATCCTTGTAGTGCCCTTCGAAAAACTTGTTCTTGTAGATGAGATGCACGACGTTCACCGCGCCGCCATCCGCGACCTTCTGCGCCTCGCGCAGCAGCGGATGCGAGCGGCGCGTCTTTTCCGGAACATGCTCCAGCAGCTCCTTGATGAGCCGCGCATGCTTCTGGTTATGCGAAACGAAATCGGTGATGGCGCGCGTTCTGCTCGAATACTGAATGTCTTTCGTGCGCTCGCTGACATCGAGAAAATCGCCGGGCAACGTGCCGCGCGCGCTCCACAGGTCCACCTGAAACACGAGCGTGTCCTTGTGCTGACTTTCGCGGATGATCTCCGTCAACGGCGTATTCGATACGAGCCCGCCGTCCCAGTAGAACTCGCCGTCGATCTCCACAGCCGGAAAGCCCGGCGGCAACGCACCCGATGCCATGAAGTGCTCGGGCTCGAGCCGCATCTTCGTGTTGTCGAAGTAGACGAGATTGCCCGTGCGTACGTTCACCGCGCCCACCGATACACGCATCGCGCCATCGTTGATGCGGTCGAAATCGGCGAACTGCAGCAGCGTCGCGCGCAACGCGGACGTATCGTAAAAGCTCACGTCGCTTGGGCGCCTGCTCTTCGCATGCGTCAAAGGCAAATGAACGCGCGGCGAGAAGAAGCCCTTCTGCCCTTCGGTGAGCGCGCGCGCCGCGGCCCACATGCTCGAAAACTTGCGGCCGATATTCGCGAAGCCGAACGCGGCGGGCATGAACGCGCCCACATGCCCGACGAGATCCGCGGGCTGGCAGATCGTGTTCCAGAACCCACGCAGCGCCGCCACGCGATTCTCGGGCGCGTTGCCCGCGATGATCGCGGTATTCAACGCGCCGATCGAAATGCCCGAGGTCCATGTCGGATCCACGCCCACTTCGGCGAGCCCTTCGAACACGCCGGCCTGATACGAACCCAGCGCGCCGCCGCCTTGCAGCACGAGGCAAACGTCATCGTAGTCGGGCAGCGCGACGTGATTCGCCTGCGTGAGTGTGTTGCGTTGACTGCGGCGCATGGATTCTCCTTGTCGTTATTGCATGAACCAGCCGTGACTCACGACGACCGATTGCCCGGTCAGCGCATTCGATTCGAAGCCCGCGAGGAACGCGACGGTGTTCGCGACATCGGCGACCGTGGTGAATTCGCCATCGACCGTTTCCTTCAGCATCACGTTCTTCACGACTTCTTCTTCCGAAATGCCGAGCGCCTTCGCCTGCTCGGGAATCTGCTTTTCGACGAGCGGCGTGCGCACGAAACCGGGACACACGACATTCGCGCGCACGCCGCGCGGACCGCCTTCCTTCGCGACGACGCGCGCGAGCCCGAGCAAACCATGCTTGGCCGTCACATAGGCCGACTTCAGCTTGGACGCTTCATGCGAATGCACCGATCCCATGTAGATGATCGAGCCGCCCTTGCCCGACGCGTACATATGTCTGATCGCGGCTTTCGTCGTGAGAAACGCGCCGTCGAGATGGATCGCGAGCATCTTCTTCCAGTCGGCGTATGCATACTCTTCGATCGGCGCGACGATCTGAATGCCCGCGTTCGATACCAGCACGTCGATACCGCCGAGCTTCGCCACCGTTTCTTCGATGCCCGCGTTCACGGCATCTTCGCTCGTCACGTCCATCGACACGGCGATCGCCTTGCCGCCCGCTTCGACGATGCTGTCCGCAACCTTCTGCGCATTCGCGAGATTCAGATCGGCGATGACGACCGCCGCGCCATCGGTCGCGAGCTTGCGCGCCGTCTGTTCGCCGATGCCGCTCGCAGCGCCCGTCACGAGCGCGACTTTTCCTTGCAGTGCCATGTGAATACTCCTTTGCCGTTGCTATTGGTTGACCGCGAGCTTGAGTTCATCGGGCGGCGCGAGATAGTCGTATGCGACTTCGCCGATATCGAGCGTGAGATTCGCGATGACATGCCGCGCGCCGACGACCTTGCGCACCGGCAAATCAGCGACCGGCGCGAGCGCATGAGCGTGCAGTTCGAGCGCGGCCGGACCTTCCCATGCACCGATCACGCTCACGTCGCGCAGAAAGAAGCGCACGAGTTCGCACACGCGCGCAGTGCCGTCGACATGCGGCAGCACTTTCAGCAGATAGTTCGGCGTATCCGCGAGCTTCCTGCGTTCGGCTTCGAGATCGAGCGGACGATACTTGTAGCCCATCGTGCCCGTCGCGATGCGTTGCGTGCCGTAGTCGAGCGTGCCGAGCAGCGTGTCCTTGCCATCGACGCCAAGACGCGGCGACGCGAGCTTCTTCGGAAAGCCCCAGATTTCGCGGCCGCCCGCGATCGGACCTTCGTCGTCGAGATACATCGCATGCGTATAGCTGCCCTTCTTGCCATCCGGATCGATGACGGAAATCACCTGGCCGCTTTCGGTGTAATCGCCGAAACCGGATGAATCCGGCATGCGAATGAATTCGTAATGTACGAGACCGTTATCCACTTCGAGCGGCTCCGGAACCACGGCGCGCAGCGCGTCGGGATCGGTCTCGTAGGAAATGATGAAGTACTCGCGATTGAGAAAGCGGAACGGCGGACGCGGATAAGCGGGATTGAGCACAGGCATGGCGAACGCATTCCTGCGGATGTCGTCTTCTTTCACTGGATCGTCCCTGAGTTGAGAACAGGCACGATAGTAGATGCAGTTGATGACATTTGTCGCGGACGGCAGGCAGCGGATCGGCGTTTATGAAAGCAGTGCGAATCGACAAAAATCCCGCTGCTTCAACGCCTTATGCCCGCCCACTGATGAATTGCCTTTTTTTGTGCAATATACTGTTGCCTCAGCGGCGTCGACACGACGAGGAACCGGGCGATGCCGCGCGTCTCTCAAGCGCATGTCGATTCATCTTTCTAAGGCCATCTCCTCCAAGCGAGTCCCCGATGAAAACGTCCTTGAAGAAATCTCTCGTGCTTCTGGTGCTGGCGGCGTTTGCCGCGCCGACGCTGTCGTTCGCGGCCGCGGAGTATCCCGACAACAAGCCGCGGCCCGCCTATAAAAAGAAAGGCCAGAAGCATCATCACAAGAAGTCGGCGACACCGCCCGCTTCGCAGACGCAATAAGACGGCACGGCTCATAAAGGCACGGGCGTCCGTTAAGGACGCCCGTGCCTTTTCGTTGGATGACGCGTCTTGTCAGGCCGCTTCGATTCGTTGCGCCACGAGATTCAGCACGCGTTCCAGCACATCGCCATCGACCGGCTTCACGAGATGATCCCGGACCTTCGCTTTCGACGGAAATCGCGCCGCCATGCAATTCGACGAGATGCTTCGCGAGCGCCAGCCCGACGCTACCCATCGAGGCATTACGCGCGGCAACTATTGCGACGTCGACACGAGGCGCGCACGCATCGCATCGAGGCGCGCTGCATCGACATGTCCGCGCGCCGCCATTGCTTCGAGCGCAGCCAGGGCCAATGCCGGGCCGCAAAGCGCGGCGGCTTTCGCATCCGCATCGAGTTCGAAGGCGGCGGCGCGTTTTGCGGCACGCACGCTCCAAATCTTCAGACAGACGAACAAAGTGAACGCGAAGCCGATACCGGGAAAGGTTATGCGCCAGAGATCATCTTCCGATGAAATCGCGAAGACGATGCACGGTACCGATAACAGCATCATCACTGAAAGCACGGTCCATGCGAAATCGAGCAGCATCGTCTTGCGTTGCGTCGCGTGCCCGACTTCGTGCGCCACGACGATACGAAGCAACGGCTCCGGCAACGCGAGCGTGGCGCGATCAAGTTCGATGCGATTGAACAAGGCTTCGTAGCACGGTCCGTTCGACGTATTCACGAAGCGCACGCGCGGCGTTGCAACGTGCAGAAGAGCGGCATCGTCGGCGACGAGCGAGAGGATGCGCTGTTCCTGCGCGGCGAGCCGCTTCATGATCACTGCACCGGGTTATCGGCCCACTGGCTGCGCGCCTGCCACGCGTCGATATCGGCGTTGAGCTTCGCGAGCTTGTTGCGCACGAGTTCGAGTCCGGGGCCGCCGAGCACGAGATGTCCCGGCGGCTCCGGCGATGTGACCGCTTCGATGATGACCTGCGCCGCGCGCGCCGGATCGCCCGGCTGCTTGCCGCTTCGCTCCGCGATCGCCGCGCGTCGCGTGCCCGAAGTCTGCGCGTAATCGTCGATCGGATTGCGCGTCTGCTTCAGCGAGCGGCCCGCCCAGTCCGTGCGAAACGGGCCGGGCTCGACCGCCGTCACCTTGATGCCGAGCCCTTCCGTTTCGCGTCCGAGCGCTTCACCGAGACCTTCGAGCGCGAACTTCGTCGCGGCGTAATACCCGCTGCCCGGATTGCCGACCAGCCCGCCCACGGATGTGATATTGACGACATGTCCCGAGCGGCGCTCGCGCATACGCGGCAATACGGCTCGGATCATCGCGGCCGCGCCGAAGAAGTTCGCTTCGAACATCGCGCGCACTTCGTCTTCCTCGCCCTCTTCGACAGCCGAGAGATAGCCGAAGCCCGCGTTGTTCACGAGCACGTCGATATGATCGAAGGCGGCGTAGGCATCGGCGATTGCAGACTTGATTTCATCGGCACGCGTGACGTCGAGACGCACGGCGATCGCTCGTCCTTCGCCACGCTCGACGAGATCGCCGACGCTATCCGGATTGCGCGCGGCCACGACAGCGCGCCAGCCCTTGTCGATCACGGCGGAAGCGAGTTCGCGGCCGAAGCCGGTCGAACATCCAGTGATGAACCAGACGGGCGTATCGTGGCTGCCTTTCGAAGCTGTCATTGCGGTTCTCCATGTAAGCGGATCTCGCTACATGTTGAAGCAATTTCAACGCGCGTGCTTGCGGGCTCCTCGTCGAACGGCAGTGACTTATCGCATTGCCGGCATGCGAATGGCGCGATGATTCCGCGGCTCGAACAGAACCGCCTGCTCGACACGCGCCGCGATCTTTTTCCATCCGGCGAGCTCTTCGTCGAGCACGGCAAGCGTCAGAAGAATGCGTTCACGATCGTGATTCGTGCGCGCGAGCGTCGCGCTTTCACGCATCGAGACGAGCGTGGCCTCGCGCTCGGCGATCTGCTTCGCGATTCTTTCCCGCAGGCGTTTCAGCGATTCGTCCATGTTCGTATGACCGGTTGGTGTCGCCGTCATACGCGCAAACTTCGCGCCCGATCATGTTCGTGGATACTTCATCCCGCATCGCCCGCGCTGATCGCGGTTTGCATGCTCCTCAACAGCTTCGTCAGATAGCGCAATAGGCCGACCGTATCGCCGAATTCGATGAAACCCGGCTTCACACCATCGCTGAAGAGCAACGTTCCGTCGAGCGAGTGATCGACGATCAAGCCGGCGTAAGCAGCGTGCGGCATGTAGTCGTCGCCGGCGAGGCTGAACGTATTGCCGTTCACGGCCGCATCGCGCAGACGCATCAGGAACTGCACTTCGGGCGCGCGCGACGCCGACAAGCGATGGATATCGAAGTATTCGGCGACCGCGAGGATCGCATTCGAGCAAGGCACGGTCAGCGCGAACGCGATGCGCGCATCGGCCGTATCGAACGATGGCCACGACCGCGCGTCTTCCGGCGGCGGGCTTTTGGTGGGCGTGCCGTCCTCGCTGTGCGCGTGCGCTTCCGGATGCGAGCGCTTGCGCGTAAGTAGGGGCTGCGCCTTCGCGAAGTCCGGCGGCGGCGCGCCGCGCTCGATCCAGTCGGACAGCAGGCTTGCGTAGGCATGGAGCGCGGTCAATTGCGCGTCGATGAACGCGACGCCCGCTCGGCAGGCGTCATGGTGTTTTTGCTCGGTCATACCGTCTCCCTTGTTTTTTGAGTTCGATCTAAAGACACACCCGCGTTGCTTGCATGATCGCCTGCCCTGCGTTGCAATGCGCGCGCCTGTTCGCAGGCCGTGGTGCGGCGGGATGGACCGTTAGTTGCAGACGGTGCATGGAGAATCGGGTGCCGCTCGTGACGCTGCTGTGGAAGAAACGCTACAAGGCGCTTCGCGGAATTTACCGATACCTGACGACGCGCTATATTCCACCGGCTATAGCGTCAGTCGCCGGCCGAAGGTGCCGAGGCAACGCGACTTGCCTGCGTTCTTGCAACGGGACATCGCTCGTTTCGTCTGACGAAGTGCCCTACCCATCACGAAGCACTCGACCTTTGCGAAATTCCTTCGCGAAGCCGGGATGGCCGCGCTCGCGCTCAACGAATGCGTGGCGGCGATTCCTGAACCGGGCCGCGTCGAGCGGCATCCGCTTCACGCGGACAACACCAAGGAAGAAAGAAGAATGAAGAAGCACATCGTAGCGGCGGCCGTTCTCGGCATGTTCGGCATCGCGGCACACGCGCAAAGCAGCGTCACGCTATACGGGATCATCGATGCGGGCATCACCTATGCGAATAAAGTCGCGACCGCGAGCGGCCACGACAGCCTAGTGAAGTACGGCGACGGCGTCGCGTCGGGTAGCCGCTGGGGCCTGCGCGGCACGGAAGATCTGGGCGGCGGTCTCAAGGCGATCTTCGTGCTCGAAAGCGGCTTCAACAGCGGCGACGGCACGCTCGGGCAGGGCGGCGCGTTGTTCGGCCGTCAGGCGTATGTCGGTCTGGCGAAGACCGATTTCGGCTCGCTGACCTTCGGCCGTCAATACTCGTTCTCGACCGACTATCTCAGCAGCAACTACACGATGGGCAGCCAGACGGCCGCCGGAAATTACGCGTATCACATCAACGATCTGGATCAGCTGACGTCGAGCCGCATCAACAACGCGGTCAAGTTCAGCAGCGCCAATTTCCACGGCGTGACGTTCGGCGCGATGTATGGCTTCTCGAACTCGACGAACTTCGCGGGTTCGCCCACGACGGGAACGGGCACGTCTGCCGTGCAAGGCGCCTCAAGCGCGTACAGCTTCGGTTTGAACTATGCGCAAGGCCCGTTCGGCATCGGCGCGGCGTACACGAACATCCGCTATCCGAATGGGGCGACGCCGGCGTTCAGCGTGAGCATCGCGAACGTGAACACGCAAGGGCTGCGCGATCTGGAAACGTACGGTATCGGCGCGCGTTACACGATCGCCGCCGCGACGATCTGGGCGAATTGGACGCATACGCGCTTCGAGCCGATCACGGCTGCATCGTCGAACCTGAACAACTATGAAATCGGCGGCAAGTACGCGTTCACGCCGGCGCTGAACGCGGGCCTCGGCTACACGTTCTCCGATCTCGGCGGCAACCTCGAAGGCAAGTGGCATCAGATCAACGCCGTGGTCGACTACGCGCTGTCGAAGCGCACCGATGTTTATGCGAGCGGCGCGTATCAGAAGGCGTCGGGCAGCAACAACGGCACGCCGGTGCAAGCGGAGATCGGCTCGTCGGCGTCGTTCATCGGCAGTGCGGGCGCGAACACGCAGTTCGTGACGCGCGTCGGTCTGCGTCACCGGTTCTGATCGAAGGTTGATTCGAAGAAACGCGACGCTGAAAGGCGTCGCGTTTTTTGCGCCCTTTATGATTCGGATAGCGAAGCATTCGGGCCACGCTATAACGAACTTTTGGACTAGCGCGAAAGGAAAAGGGAAACCCGCGCGCGATGCGAACTGCGCGCGGTGTCGCGTCTCGCGTTACTTGGCGGATTCCGCGGACTCTGCGGCTTTCGGAGCGGAAGCGGTGGCCGAAGCCGACGCCGACGCCGAAGCCGAGCGCGCCAGTCGATTCGTTTCCAGATAAACGGCGCGTTCCGCATCCGCCGACGATACTTCGCCCGCTTGCGCGCCAGTCAGATCGAGTCGGGGCGCACCTTGCACGAGCGCGGTCCAGTAACGGTTGCCGCGGCACCAGACCTTGATCGCCGCACGCAGTTCTTTCTCGTTGAGTCCGAGTTCTTCCGCGTGTTTCATCAGATCTTCGAAAATGCCGACCTTCAGCGGAACCTTAGGCGCGGGATTCTTCGGAAATGCGAGCGGAAAACGCTTCTGCAGCTTACCGATGGTATGCACGACAGGATCAACCGGCTTCGATGGCGCCGCGGCAGGCCTGGACGCGGCCGCCGCGGGTTTGGACGGAGCCGCCGCCTTCGCGCCCGCCGGCGCGGGACGCCGCACGCGCGGCGCCTTCTTCTTCGCTGCGTTGCTGGCAGCAGCCTGTTTTGCGAGTTGCTCTTTCAGTCCGGCGAGTTGTTCGAAGCCCATCACATCGTGCCCGTAGAAAACGTATCGCGATTTTAACAGCCTCCGGTGACGGCCTCGTTGCGGGCGGCTTTTTCGGGCGAGCATCGGTCCGAAAAAACCGCCCTCTCAGCGTCGCGCTTACTGTCCGCCCGAATAGACGTTGCAGAACGGTCGCGGACTGCAATTGCTCTGCGTGCCGCCGGTCCAGTTCGCTGTTCTCCCGCTCCTGCTCTGCCCCGGTGCCACGCCGCCATAGGCCGTGTCGCCGGACGACGCGGCGCCCTGCGCGTTCTGCTGAACGGGTGCGGGGATGGACTGCAGGGTATCGCTCGGCTCTTGCGCCTGAGTGAGGGCGACGAGGGAAAACGCGGCCACAAGCGTGGTCGTAACGAGGACGGTCTTCATGACTTTCTCCTTCGACGAAGGCTTACCGCTGCCCGACGATAAAAACCGCCAGGTGAACGCCGTGCGCAAGAATCCGCGCACTTTTAGACCCTATACCTTAATCGCGGCGAAATCTGCTTATTCGGGTTCGCGCATGAACGTTCGGCTTCTTCGCGGATGCTGCGTCACCCGTGTTTGGGCGCAGCGCGTTCGTAGCGTGCTAGAAACATGTCGGCGGCGGCTTCGGCCACTTTCTTTTGCTCGCTCTTCGATAACGGCGGCTGGCCCATCGTCACTTGCGGCCAGAACGCGAAACCCTTGACGATGCCATGCAGTTGCTGCCCTGCGAAAACAGGGTCGGTGACTGCGAGCCGGCCATCGGCGGCGGCTTTGCGAATCCAGGCCGTCACGTCTTCCTCGCGTTCGCCGATGCGCGCCACCATATCCCGCGCGCGCTCGGGCGAGTGAATGCCCGCCGCGATCGCCACGCGTGCGAGCGACAGAAAGGCCTCATCGTTCATGAGGCGCAGCTTGCGCGTGAGCATCGCGAGCAGTTGCGCGCGCAACGGTTCGCTCGCGCTATAAGCCACCGCATCGCCGGTCTCGCTCGTATCCCATAGCCGATGCAGGATCGCGGCGAACAGCGCCTCCTTGCTCTCGAAGTGGTTATAGACAGTGCGTTTGGAAACGCCCGCGCGCGCGGCGATGCGGTCCATGCTGGTGGCGTCGTAGCCCGCGGCGATGAACTCCGCAACGGCCGCGTTCACGATCGCGGCGCGCTTCCGGTCAGTCAGACGCTGGGGAATGTCGTTGATGTCGCTTGAATCCATCCCCACATTTTACACCGATCGGTTTACTTTTCTCTCAAAATTAAACTACACTGTGCAGTCTACTTTCCGCTTCGGGCTCACGTCCCTTCACGTTCATGACTTCGTTCGCCGATCGCATCAGCCGTGCCCTGGGTTTCGCCGCAGCAAAGCGCGGACGCGCGTTGTCGAGCGCATCGCCGCAACATGACGGCGAGCGCTTTCGCAATGTGAAGCCGCGTCCTGTCGAAGGCTTCGGCAAGACGCTGCGCATCATGTGGAACATGCTGCTCCACAAACCGCGCAACACGATGCCGACGCAAGCGCCGACCGTCGATACCCTCACCCGCGCCGATCTGGATGCCGCGCCCGACCGCAGCCTTTTCCGCCTCGGCCATTCGACGATGCTACTCAAGCTGCGCGGCGAATACTGGCTGACGGACCCGGTGTTCGGCGAGCGCGCGTCGCCGTTCAAGAACGTCGGGCCGAAGCGCTTTCACGCGCCGCCCATCGCGCTTGGCGATCTGCCGCCGTTGCGCGGCGTGGTCCTGTCGCACGATCACTACGATCATCTCGATCGCGAAACCGTGCTTGCGCTTGCCTCGACGACAGCGATCTTTCTCACGCCGCTGGGCGTCGGCGATCGTTTGATCGAATGGGGCATCGATGCCGCAAAAGTGCGTCAGCTCGACTGGTGGCAAAGCGCGCAGATCGACGGCCTGACGTTCACCGCCACGCCCGCGCAGCACTTCTCCGGCCGCAGTCTCTTCGATGGCAACAGCACGCTGTGGGCGTCGTGGGTCATCGTCGACGATGACGTGCGCGTGTTCTTCAGCGGCGACACCGGCTATTTCGACGGCTTCGGGACCATCGGCGAGCGCCTCGGCCCGTTCGACGTCACGCTGATCGAGACCGGCGCATACGATCCGCAATGGCCGTACGTGCACATGCAGCCCGAGGAGACGGTGCAGGCGCACATCGACTTGCGCGGACGCTGGCTCGTGCCGATTCACAACGGCACGTTTGATCTCGCGATGCATCCGTGGCAAGAACCTTTCGAGCGCGTGACGGGCCTGGCGCTCGCGCGAGGCGTCGCGGTGGCGACACCGCGCATGGGCGAGCGGCTCGATCTCGAAGCGCCGCATCGCGGCGAGCGCTGGTGGCGTGATACCGTCGATGCGCCGAAGCCGGCGTCATCGTGGCGGATGTGCGCGTCGCGGGCCGAGGGCGTTCACGATTGACGTCCGGCGAGCTTGCGGATCACATCGACGATGGGCGCCTTGCCTTTGACGATATCTTCGCTACGCCCTTCGAAGTCGATCCATCCGTCGTTGAAGCCATCGAGCATCTGAATGCGCGGCATCGGATGCTTCATGCCTTGACTCGCGAACAGTCCTTCCCACGTCTCGCGTTGCACTGCCTGCGCGCGCACCGGCTTGCCGAGCACGGATGAAAACGCAGCCGAGATATCGTTCGGGCTCGTGCGTTGCGGTCCTTCCAGTTCGACGACGCGCATGCCCGTCCATGTTTCCTGCATGAGCTTCGCGGCGAGTTCGCCGATGTCGTCGGTGGCGGTCATCGGAATCGCGCGATCGAGCGGCTGCAGAAACGAATGCACGATGCCTTCGTTGCGCGCCGAATCGACATCCCATGCGCAGTTCTCCATGAACCAGCCCGGCCGCAGAAACGTGACGGGAACAGGCTGCTTGCGAAGCGCTTCTTCGAGCAGCGTGCGCTGCGTAAGAAGATTGATTTGAGCGGCTTGCGCGCCGATCGTCGACAGGCACACGATCCGGCGCGGCCTGGCACGCGCGATGGCCGCGACGATCGCATCGATGACTTCGCGCGCTTCCGGAAAACCCGGCGCGGGATCGAATTCCGGCGGCGGCAGAACGAACACGGCTTGCGCGCCTTCGAAGGCGCGAGCGAGCGCATCGGCATCGGTCATCGTGGCGCGTGCGAGTTCGCAGCCGCTCGCCGACCAAAGCGCGCCCTTCCTCTCATCGCGCACGACGGCGCGTACGGGCTTGCCCGCTTTCAGCAGCGCGTTTGCGAGCGCACCGCCGACTTGTCCTGTGATTCCCGTGACGACATACATGATCCGGCTCCTTTCTCGTGATGCGTTTGACTTCGACGGATCGAATGTTATGGCGCTGCGTCGCGAAGAAAAATGGCCCGCGCGTCATGAGATTGATGACACCGCGTCATAGGTTGAACCTATGCCCGGCACATGAAAGCGATATTTCCGCCCCGCCCGATATTTCTCTAAAGTCGTAATTCACCGGCCCCGCCCGGCAATGGAGACGACACAATGAAAACAGAGCGCGCCGTCGATATCGTTGCGCCCACATCCGTCGCGGCCCTCGCGGCCACACTCGATCACGATGCCGCCCCGCATGAAGGGGATGCCCTTCCGCCGTTGTGGCACTGGATCTTCTTCCGGCCCATTGCAAAACAGTCGCTCATCGCGGAAGACGGTCATCCGAAGAAAGGCGGCTTTCTGCCCGATCTCGGTTTGCCGCGCCGCATGTGGGCCGGCGGACGCCTGCGCTTCCCCGCGCCGGTGATCGTCGGTGAACGCATTACGCGCGAATCGACGATTCTCAATGTCAGCGAGAAGCAAGGACGCACCGGCAAGCTCGGCTTCGTGACAGTCAGGCATCGCATTTACCGCAGCGATGCCACCGCGATCGAGGAAGAGCACGACATCGTGTATCGCGAGCCGGCAGCGCCCGGTGCGCCCGCGCCCGCTCCGGTCGCCGCGCCTCGCGATGCGCAATGGCAACGCGACCTCGTTCCCGACGAGACATTGCTGCTGCGCTATTCGGCGCTCACCTTCAACGCGCATCGCATTCACTACGACAAGCCTTATGTGACGCAAGTCGAAGGTTATCCGGGACTTGTCGTGCATGGGCCGCTCATTGCCACCTTATTGATGGACCTGCTGCGCCGCGAGTTGCCCGACGCGACCGTCATCGACTTCGCGTTCAAGGCGCAGCGCCCGTGTTTCGCGGGCAATACGCTGCATCTGTGCGGGCAGCCATCGGCGGATGGCAGGACTGTCGAACTCTGGTCGAAGGATCACGAAGGCTGGCTCGGCATGACGGCGCGCGCCACGCTCGGCTGACGATCTCCACACATCCGCAGGCACATCATGATCGAATCGACATCCGACGCTTATCAGGACATTCGTGAGGCCGTGCGCGATCTCTGCGGCCAGTTCACCGGCGAATACTTTCGCAAGATCGACGAAGCACGCGGTTATCCCGAAGCATTCGTCGATGCCCTCACGAAAGCGGGCTGGCTCGCCGCATTGATTCCGCAGGAATACGGCGGCTCGGGTCTGGGGCTTACCGAAGCGTCCGTCATCATGGAAGAGATCAATCGCTCGGGCGGCAATTCGGGCGCGTGTCATGGGCAGATGTACAACATGGGCACGTTGTTGCGTCACGGTTCGACGGAACAGAAGAAACGCTACTTGCCGAAGATCGCATCGGGCGAGTTACGTCTGCAATCGATGGGCGTGACCGAACCGACCACCGGCACCGACACGACAAAGATCAAGACGACCGCGGAAAGAAAAGGCGATCGTTATGCGATAAACGGCCAGAAGGTGTGGATCTCGCGCGTGCAGCATTCGGATCTGATGATTCTGCTCGCGCGCACGACGCCGATGGCAGACGTGAAGAAGAAGAGCGAAGGCATGTCGATCTTCATCGTCGATTTGCGTGAAGCAATCGGCAATGGCCTCACGGTGCAGCCGATCCTCAACATGGTGAATCACGAAACCAACGAGCTCTTCTTCGACAATCTGGAGATTCCTGCCGAGAATCTCATCGGCGAAGAAGGCATGGGTTTCAAGTACATACTCGATGGCCTAAACGCCGAACGCACGCTGATCGCGGCGGAATGCATCGGCGATGGCTACTGGTTCATCGACAAGGTCACGCAGTATGTGAACGATCGAATCGTGTTCGGGCGTCCCATCGGGCAGAATCAGGGCGTGCAGTTTCCGATTGCGCGCGCGTACGTCAATGTCGAAGCCGCGAACCTGATGCGCTTCAAGGCATGCGAACGCTTCGACGCGCACAAGCCTTGCGGCGCGCAGGCGAACATGGCGAAGCTGCTCGCCGCCGATGCATCGTGGGAAGCGGCCAACGCCTGTCTGCAATATCACGGCGGCTTTGGCTTCGCGGCGGAATACGATGTCGAACGCAAATTCCGCGAGACGCGTCTGTATCAGGTCGCGCCGATTTCGACCAACCTGATTCTCTCTTACGTCGCCGAGCATATCCTCGGCCTGCCACGTTCGTTCTGAAGGAGGCCGGTCATGCGCCCGCTGCAAGGCATCAAGGTCGTCACGTTCGAGCATGCAATTGCAGCGCCCTTCTGCACGCGTCAGCTCGCCGATCTCGGCGCGCGCGTCATCAAGATCGAGCGTCCAGGCACAGGTGATTTCGCTCGCAACTATGACGAACGTGTGTCGGGACTCGCATCGCATTTCGTGTGGACGAACCGCTCGAAAGAAAGCGTGACGCTCGACGTCAAGCATCCTGAAGCACTCGATGTCGTGCACAAGCTGCTCGCCGATGCCGATGTATTCGTGCAGAATCTCGCGCCCGGCGCGGCGCAACGGCTCGGCCTCGATTACGACGCGTTGAAGGAGCGCTATCCGCGGCTCATCGTGTGCGACATTTCCGGCTATGGTTCCGATGGCCCGATGCGCGACAAGAAAGCGTATGACTTGCTGATTCAAAGCGAAGCGGGTTTTCTGAGCATCACGGGTTCGGAAGGCGCACCGGCGAAAGCAGGCTGCTCGATCGCAGATATCGCCGCCGGCATGTATGGCTACACGAACATACTCGCGGCGCTCATCGAACGCGGACGCACCGGGCGCGGCAAACGCATCGACATTTCGATGTTCGAAAGCATGGTCGAATGGATGGGCTATCCGCTCTATTACGCGATCGACGGTCAGACGCCGCCGCGCAAGGCGGGCGCATCGCACGCGACGATCTTCCCTTACGGCCCTTTCCCCGCAGGCGATGGCAAGACCGTCATGCTTGGCCTGCAAAACGAGCGCGAGTGGAAGAAGTTTTGCGAAATCGTTCTTCGTATGCCCGAGCTTCAGCGCGACGAGCGCTTCTGTGCACACAGCCTTCGCGCGCAGCATCGCGACGAGTTGATGCGCCTCATCGTCGATGCATTCGCCTCATTGACGGCCGCACAGGTCATCGAACGGCTTGAAGAAGCGCGCATCGCGAATGCGCAGATGAACGACATGCACGATGTCTGGAAGCATGAACAGCTCGAAGCGCGCAATCGTTGGACACAGGTCGATACGCCCGCCGGCAAGATTCCCGCGCTCTATCCGCCCGGACGCTTCAGCGCCGATGAACCGCGCATGGACGCCGTGCCCGCGCTCGGCGAGCACACGGAATCCGTGTTGCGCGAACTGGGGCTGAACAGCGAAGCCATCGAACGCTTGCGCGCGGCGAAGGCGATCTAGGTTCGTCGCATCGTCACGCCTTGCCAGCGATCGCGGTCAATGTGCTCGGCGATCAACTCGATCAACGTCTCGCGCACGGCGACGGTCGCTGAGTTCATCGGCGCATCGTTGGGCCAGCAAATGCTGGCCGGGCGCCTGATGATCGGATCGACGATTCTGCGCATTTTCGGCAGCAACGCCTCGTTCCATTGCACGATCGCGGACGAAGGCAGAATCGTGCAGGCTCTGCCCGAATGCGCGATAAGCAAAAGCGATGGCAACGAGTCGATATCCGCAACGATGTTCAGCTCGATGGTTGTTTGCAAAGAAAAACTGTTTCGGAGCAAACAGACCTGTTCTTGCGTTTTGATGCTATTAAAACTGTCCTGCCACCAATTCCCTCAGACCCGCATTTGCAAACAAACCTGACTTCAGATCCCTAACCCGTTGAATCTACGTTGTTTTTTCTTTCCACACTACGTCTACGCTGACCTCTGTGCCCTCGGCAATCACACGCCCGGCTTCGCTTGCGCGACACCTGACTGGTGCCGCCGGTTGAACCATCGCTTTCGTACTCTTTGGAATCAAAGACTTAGCAAACACGGTGCAAACAAAACTGAACCCGTAGTTCGTGTTTGCAAAAGAAATCTTTACTACAGAGGTTGCAGTGATGCACTCAGCCCTAAAAGTCGTTGAACCCGACATTACCCCGTTTCGTGATGGCACCGACGTTTAGGTATTGCCCTCTGTTAGATAGAGAGGTCTCCTCGCGTGAGCACGTCGAATATTGCGGATGCTCCGTCGAGACGGACGCTTGCACGCAACAACCCGGCGTTTAGGTCTGGAGAACCTTCAGCCTGCGACTCGCACGCGGTGCTTGATAAGTGCTGAGCGTAGAGCCCGTTGATGAGTTCGGCTGCGGCATCTACGATATACGGATTGTCCAATCGGAAAATCTGTCGTTGAGGGATGTTTCGTTTCCTGATGCAGGCACTCCGTTTTATTCGCCAAGTGGCGCTCGCATGACGGACTTGATCCCAGCAGGCCTAAGAAATGCGGGCGCTATTTCGTCGCCATCTTGATGCAGACTCCCTAGCGCGCAGATGCCCGAAGATCTGATAAAGACGATTTCGCGTGTTCATTTGGAGCATGCCCACCAACATCAGTGTACAGACCTCAAAAATGCAATGCCGTGAGCAAGGCTATCGGCGGCTAGGCGCATTTGATTCGCAGCGTGCTTGCGCAAACTGCGTTCATCCTCAGTCGCCGCAGTCTCAGCCAGCAGCCTTTCCCTGATTGTTGCGCCGACTATGATTACGCATTGTTCTTTCAGCATCTTGATATTGTCAACGCTGGATGGGCTAGTCATGGCAATCCCTCTTTGTGAGACTAGTCTCTTGCTCCCAAATCTCAAGACCTAGACGCCAAGGTTTTTGATTTCGCCAACAGCTGAGAATCGGCTGGTCGGCCAATGCCGCTCGCAAGGAATCAATCTCACAATCGCAAATTAGGGCAAGGCAATGTGCTACCACGGTCGCATCCGCATGCGCGAAGTTTGCAATGGCGCTTAGGGCTAACTCGAGCTCAAGGCTTTCAACGGCGCCAACCGCTTCCGTTGCTTCGCTTGCTGCGCCCGTCTTGCGGCGGTAGACCTCTTGAAGCGTCATAAGTACCTCCTTGCGCGCGATACAGAATTTGCAAACAAATCAACAGTTTCGCGTTGAATCTGTATAGGACGCACCCTACTGTCGCTTTCGATGCATGATTTAGAATTACGCTAGCCGCGCCTCGGAGGCCAAGAACAGAAGACCTGCCGCGTCTGACTACAATATGCTTCGCACTGACACCAGATTCGCAACCGATCCGCAAAACCGGGGAACTCCTTTGGCAAGCTTCGATTTCATATCACTTAAAGAATTTAGACTTTCTCTTGAGCGCGATTTTTCCGAAATGGAGCGATGTCTAGAGGTAGGAGCGTGGAAGAGCGTCCAAGTACTCGCAGGCAGTGTTGTAGAGTCTTTGTTGATCGATTATTTGCTTTCAAGCAGCCATCCGTCGCGGTCTCCAAAAGACCCCCTTCGAATGGACCTTGCCGAAGCCATCACGATTTGTCGCCAAGAGAAAGTTTTGTCGGATCGGACCGCAGACCTGTGTAGTGTGATCCGATCGTACAGGAATCTAATTCATCCAGGCCGCGTGGTACGCCTAGAGGAGCCAGCGCCGGACCAGAGCAGTGCCACAATCGCGAAAACACTCATCGAGATGATTGTCGAGGAATTGGCTCGAAGCAGGAGGAAATCGGTCGGGCTGACCGCTGAACAAATTGTGTCGAAGGTGCGACGTGATGCGAACTCAACGACCATTGTTAAACACCTCATTCTCGAGGCAAACGAAAGTCAGCGGGAGCGGCTGGTTCTGAGTCTGATTCCGGACGCATACATGACGGGAAACTACGAATCAGATTTCTTCGATGACGAGCCGGAGCGGCTCCGTGGCGCGTTCCGAGTCGCGCTGGAGCAGGTATCACACGAAGTCCAAACCAGAGTCGCGGCGGAGTTTGTCAGAATCCTCCGTGAGGAGGATGGCGATTTCGTCGCCCGCTACTGCGAGGCGTTTTTCGTCGCGTCAGATATCGAATATGTGGCAAAACAACACCAACCGCTTGTCACGGAGTTCCTCCTTGGGCGACCTACCCGCGTCCATACTTTTGGAACACTGCGCGTCCTAAAGGGAATCGTTTCCTTTCTGACCCCGAACGAGGCCGAAATATGGGTCGATCCTTATGTCCGCACCATCACATCCGCTGAGACCCACAGCGGTTTGAAAGCTCGCGCGAAAGAACAATTCGGCGAAGAGTTTGTGCGCACTACCGGAACCTTCGATACAGCCGTGATGGCACGGCTTGACGCTTGGCGTCAAACGTTCCTTGAAAGCGGCCAGTCAAGCCGCGCCGAGAGCGCCGCTGAGATGATAGACCTTGTTGACATTCCCTTCTAGTTGCACGCGTCGTAACCTAAATCTGATGAACTTGCGTCGGAAATTGACGAATCCTGGTTACGGTTGAGCTAAGCGCAGCGGTTACCGAAAGTAGCAAGGAAAATGAACGCGCAGGGATTCGCAGCGGGACCTTGCCTATCCGATGTCCGCTGACCAGCTTCACAATCAGCCTACATCCTGCGCTGCTCGCCGCCCTAGCGCGCGCCGCGTGGATCTTCGACCAACCGCAACGAAGGCAAAATTTTAGATAAAGCGTCGGTTCGATGGCACTCGCTATATGTAGCGTGACTGGACGTACTCGCGCACCATGCCCATGGTGCCGAGCGCGACGTACGCGGGTAAATCACGTCGCAGTAGCAGATGCAGCCAACAGCTCAACTAGACAGGACATTCTCAAATGCAGCACGCAAGTGACACGCTGTTTGCCTTCAGCGAACTCCGCCTTGCCCGTCACATAGGCATCGCAAACGGCCTCAAAGGCCGACTACCCTCGGACCTGCCGATTCTCACGTCGCCCACGAATGCCAAAACCTTCAAAGCGATTGGCACGGAACACGAGTCGACCTGTTTCGGCTTCGGAAAAATGGCGATCGACGACCTCGACATCCTTACACTTCGTCTTCAACTTGGCGGCACCCAGATTTATTGGCTTGCAGATGTGACCGATGCAGAGGTGTGGCAGGCGCTCGACAAATGGCTCAAGCGTCAGGTTGTTCCGTATGCTTTTGAGGTGGTGAATGGTCTTGGTCGCAGCAAGACGGTTGCTTTCGGGAAAGCTCACATTTCGAGCGAAGCGCCGAAGACCAACTTGCTCAGAGGGCGGACTAGCACCAACACCCTCGAAGAGGGATGGGACAAAATGATTGATTTAGCTGCAAGCGGTATTGTCCAGTTGCAGGCAACCACAGACATTCCTAGAATTCCTCTTAGTCAGGTACTCGTCCACATCTTGGTAACAGAGCAGTATAAAGGCTCCGCTCAAGCCAAACTAGTACGCCGAGGGACGGTTCTGACAACGGCAGCTTCTGCAGGCGCAAGCGGTATCCACTGACGACTCGCGAAGAGAACTCTTCTACTGGTTTGATAAGGCACGACTTCTCGTCGTGCCTTGTTTTTGGGACGATCCTCGTCTGGTGCGCTCCAGGACTGCTCAAAATGCCCAGAGCGCAGAGCGTAACGCCTTACAACCCGGCGGATGGCGTGGTCCCGTGCTTGCCCACGGGACTACTCAAGCGCTAACCGCCTACTGACGAACCATGGGCATTCGATATGCATAACGCCATATTGAGCTCCTCAGTCTTCTTTTAAGAAGAAAGATTCTTGTCTGCACGGGAATAATAAACACTCAATTCGATAAGCATACTAATGTAATGTAGGTGGCGCTGACCTATCGAACCGAACTCAGTCTACGACGAACCGCGTCGAAATACGTCCGCGAGCTTCGTTCCGTTTTTTAAAATGGATTGAAGCGCGAACGCCTGCAAAGCGCACATTGCGTAGTCAGCAATCCGATTGACCTCAGGTCGAGTGAACTAAATAAATGCGTGAAGCGCCAGAACGTACGGAATAAGAAGATGGCTAATGTAGAGCACCCTTGGGCGTATGTAAATGCCACTGGATCAGACCATGTGAGCGCTTGTCAGGAACGCATTGCGCGAATTCCGCATGGGGGCAAGCCGCTTGGCAAAACATATTGGAGCCCGCACAGGTCGGGAGCGAGATTGCCAATGGACCACGTGGTTCTGAAGAGCGGCACGACATTTTTTAAATATCGAAACAAAGCTGACGAGTCCAAAGGTGGGCCGGGTGAATCACTGTCACATCTACTATTCAAAAAAGCGATCGCGAGACTGACAGAAACTGAGCTCAGGCTTGGTGACCTCGGCCGTCACAAAGTCAGTGTTGAACATGGTGAAATAGAGAAGAAAATCGAGCGTGATGGCAACGCTTACTTCGCTGATGCATACCTACGGTTCACTTCACCGACAGATCTGGCAATGCGGTGGGCCGGTGAAGTATATGTTGAGGTCTATCATCAGCACTTCGTGCCGGCAGAGAAGGAAAAGCGCTTAAGGGAGCTGGAGTTGCCTGTCGTTGAAGTCAAATTACCTGACTTCGCGAAATATCAATATGAAGATGAGAGCACAAAGGATCGAGAGGAGAAGCATATTGCCTGGGTATGTAGCACTCTTCAGAAGGCCGGCAACTTTCTGGCAGGAACCGTGATCAGCGACAGGCGCTCCAAACCCTATCTTGAAGTGTTGGTCCAGGGATTGGAACAGAAGCTACTCACGGCAAATGCAGACCTCCGGGCAGAGCGTGAACACGCCCGTAAGCTCCTCGATAAGGCGGAGCAGGAAGCGGCGGGACTGAGAGTGGCCAATACAGCCCAGCAGGAACGAGCAGACCAACTCGCAACCTCCTCGCAAACTATCCGCGGTGAGTTGAAGGAATTGCGCAATTTCGTGCACGCTCTGAAACTCCAGCTTATGTCAGCAAAGGTCGATGCTGCGCGGGCAAACGAACTAACCGCAAAGTCCGTGGCGGAACTCGCGGCATATCGAAAAAAACAACGTAGATGGCTTGTGATTGAGAGCGTGATCGGAGTGGCAGCCGCTCTTGTACTGATCTCGGGATGGTTGGTCTCCTGCGCCTCGTCTCGTGCACAGGCGCAAGCTGTTTCGAGTTCGGCGTCGAGTAAACCGTTGATCTCGTCCGCCGAGACGGGAACAGCTTTTAAAACTCCAAGAAGTAAAGTGCATCGCATAGCTGGTCGTCTTTCCGTTCCTGCCGGTCCGACCAAGTGATCAGCGACAAGCGACGTCAGCGTGTTGCGTGGCCGGCTCAAAAGCGAAGTAACTCGCTGCCTGAACTGGCGTTGCTATGCGAGGCCGGCAGCGATTATGGTGGAGCGGTTGGATTTCCGTGCATTTTGTTTGAGCCGGCGGTCAAAAACGCTGATGTCCAATTCCGGTCGCAGGTTCATCGTAAGCGTACAGATTAAAGTGCAGAGATTAGGCGTTCACAGGCTATGGGCAACAGCGGCAACAAACTCGCTTGAACATGGGGAAGACATTACAAAAATACAGGATCGGTTAGGGTTACAAACATTGCGGCGACACGAATCTATGAAGCGTCGCCGCAAGCGACCCAAAGTTCTCGGACTTTCAAACTCATGTATTGATCGTGCGCAGTCACCGTGGGTGCACGATAGACATAACTATTTGTTTCGTCGATGAATTTGGCGAAGATCCCGATACATTTTTAAAGCCACCTCTGGTGAGGTCCGGAGAAAGTGACTCTCCTTTTCTCCGGTATCGATACATGCAAAAATACCGTCTTTGGCTCCTCCATCGGCAGGTGGCGGGAGATTTTCCCAAAGGCTTGCGATACTCGAGAAAAATTCCTTCGCTTTCAAGCTCAAGTTGTTACTTGCCAATTCATCCAGGCAGGACGCCGTGCGGCCGAGATCCTCTTGGAGATAGGTCATGATATCTGCACCCTGTTGCCACGGATGTTCAACAAAATCTGAATTTACACCTGCCGGAAGATGATCGGTGTCGACAACGCTAGATGCAACGTGATCGGGTTTGACGACGACCAAGTAGATTTTCGCCATGAATCCCTTCTATAGAGTTTGATCTATAGAGGTTAACGGCTGGTCTAATGATTTTTTAAGTGTTCCACGAAATTTTTTCAACAGCCGCCAGTCGCAAACTTACATCCATAGAAGCAAAGCTTAGGAAACTTTAATCGCGTCTCGGGTTTCGCTGCACCAAGGTCATCGCCGTGTAACCATCCGAGCCGAATTCAGCCTGCGGAAACGTGGACGAAAACCGCAGCGCTCAGTCACGTTCAAGTGCCGGCAGTCCGGGCATCTTCAGCACGCCGACGTCAATGCAGCGCGGAGTCGGGGCCGGAGACGTTCTCCGGCCAAACAGACATCCGGAGGGCGTCGCGTGATTTACTCCTTTTGGGCTGGTATGCGAGCATGCTGAACGATTCGCCAAGCCGCAAGTAGTCCCGCCGACTCAAGCGTGTCCGATTCGTATTTCAGTGCATGAGCAGCTTCAGTGAGATGGAGCTGCGTGCGAAGCGGTTTCCACATGAAAGTCCGGATAGCCCGTCGCTGACAAACAGCACCAAGCAAAGCAAGCGGTCGCTAGCGTACACCATTTATCATTGCCCACGCCTCATCGAAGGTGAGGCCATTTTTTAGCAACACATCCAGCGCTTGGTGACGCTTGGCTTTTTCTTCGATGTAGTCTTTCAAGAAACCAGCGGCAAGCCGACGTCGTAAAAACGCATGGTCAACGGGTCGAAAATTGGGCATTGCAACCAAGGATTCACCAGCGTGATTCAGTGCCTCAAAAAACGCTGTAACGAACCGTTCCCAGCGCTCAAAATTCGGGGTTGCACGCAATTCAATATCCTGCTCCTCACATCCCGACCGGGTGTTGAAGACGGCAAAGGTGTAAACATCGCTCGTGGTCCAGTATTGATAGTGGCCTTGTTCGCAAGCGAGCTTGGGCGTGTGGGTCATGGTACTGAGGGCTGGCAGTTAAAGATGAACCGTATAGCGAGACTTTAAATTGCGGCCACATGTCCGCGAAGCCGGCATTTCGCTGGCTATGGATCGACCGGTTGTGTGAGTATTGGGATTTTGATGTGAAAACGGCTTTACACGGGAACGTCCTTTAACCTCACCGAAGCAGGTGAAGTGCGGATATGTCCGCAGCGGCAGATTCACAGGCTTACCCTTGTCGAGCGGTGTCAACCGCGCCCACAGCCTGAACGATGGCGCTCTCTGACGAGGTAATGCTCACCGCGCGCTGGTCGTTGACCACGTTCAATTGATGACGAGCCAGGACACCGCAGTCGTCTGCCCGATAGCGGAGCCCACCATTTAAACAGCAGGTTGGCATTGCTGGCGTGCGCAAGTGCGATGAGCGCGGCAGATGCCTCCGGACCGAGCGCCGCCCTCACGATCTGCCGCTTGAAATCCAGCGAGAACTTGGGCGTTTGATTCGCGTGGCTTACGTTGCCCTATCCGTGATGGTGTTCGCCATTTATATGGTGCGCGCCAACCAACCTCAAAACTCGTTGGTGTATGGTATCGGCGACACGCCTAGAGATCAATCATGGGTTATCGCATGTTGTTTGATGCATGAAAAAAGGCCGCACACGCGGCCTCTTCAATCATGTCGATTAAGTTCAGAAATAACGATGTGGTTGTGGGCTAGGAATGACCGTCTGTTCACTCGCTATCCAGTTCGCCATTCTATTGACCTTTCTTTGGACATCAACTGGCCCTTCAACCACCATCATGTTGGCATTCTCTGCATCAATTACCTTGATGTCCGGGGAGCGCCATGATGCGTTTTACATCGCCCGCCGGCTTCTCGCCGTCTCCGATGAACAACAGTACAAACCGTTTCATTTTTTGACCTCGTGTTAGGAAGGTAGCTCCCTCGTGCCCTGCCGGGCCGCTTCCAGTCCAAGCGAGCTACACGCGGTGTATAGCAATCCTCTCATAGCAACGGTTCCGAGCCTTGTTCTCAGGTGATCCTAAAGACCTGCATTTCCTCAAGCTGACCTCGGACAGGCCACTTAGCTGCGACTGCCAGACACGCCATAGCCGTCCTATTCCTTCCCCGAAATTAGCCGCCTGGCACTGTGGAGACCACTGTCAACATACCGACAAGCAGACCAAGATAACAATCCTTGGGGGACGTCATAGAACAGCCCATTGCTTCTGCCGAAACAACCGTTCTCTCGCAACAGGGAAACCCAGCTGCAACGCTCCTTCATTGCCAGGCGCTGCAACAACCAAGCCTCCGCCATCTTCGCATTGCGTCGAGGCTGCTACACCAGTTTGTCTCTTTCACCCAATTCGGTTTCGGTGCGCGAACAATCGCTAGAATTGCCCACGGTTGAGCAGGGCGCCCTAGGCGCAACTATGCAAAGAAGGCGGCAACGCTCAAATGCGTCGCCGAGCCTCACGCCCCTTCCTCCCTACTCTGTTTCTGTTTCGGAAGTCGCTCAGTTTAGGCTTAGAATTTCCCGTGCTTGAGCGGCAGTCGCAACTGGACGACCAAGCTCTTGACAGAGCTCAGCGATCTGACGAACGAGCGCTGCATTCGACGGCGCAAGCGTGTTCTTGTCCATTCGCACGTTGTCCTCCAGCCCAGTTCGACAGTGCCCTCCAAGCTCCAGAGACCACCGAGCCATCGTCACTTGGTGCCGTCCGATGCCGGCGCCAGTCCAAGTTGCATCGGGTGAGAGGCGCTGTAGGGTTCGCACGTAAAACTCAAGCACCTCGCGATCAACTGGCATTGCGTTCTTAATGCCCATCACGAACTGGATGTGCAACGGACCAACGATGGCGCCTGCCGCCTGCATCGCAGCTGCGTGGAAGATCATCGATAGGTCGAACGCCTCCACTTCTGGCTTGATTCCGTAGGCTTTCATCTCCGAGGCAAGCCAATTGATCAAGTCCGGCGGATTGTCGTAGACCCGAGTCGGTAAATTGACGGAACCCGTCGCCAGTGACGCCATATCAGGTCGCAACGAAAGCATGGCTCCTCTCTCATTGCCGGCACCGGAACGACCGCCGGTGGACACCTGTGTAATCATGCCTGGCGCGTGCTTACGGATTCCCTCCAGAACCAGCGCGAATCGATCTGAATTCGACGTGGGCGTCTCGTCGTCGTTGCGCACATGGAGGTGTACAAGCGTCGCACCAGCCTCGAACGCCGCTTGAGTCGATTCGACCTGCTAAATCACTGTAATGGGAACTGCCGGGTTGTCTTTTTTGCGCGGCAGTGATCCTGTGATGGCAACCGAAATAATACAGGGCTTGTTCATGTCTCTTCTCGACAGATTGTGTATGGAAGTCGTGGGGGCGCGCGCGAATAGTGGCGGGAAGCACTGCGTCGGTCTTCCCTTCGTTTTTCTTCGGTCGACCCTGTTTGAACATGGTACAGCCGGCGCTTCCAACCCGCCCGATAACGCGCAGTCTTTTGGACGCAGTCGCTGACCGTCCATATCGCAGCGCTCCAAGTGAGCCTGTTTCTTGAGTGCGACACCGACGACACATGAGGTTTGCTGCAAGTCCAGAAATACTCACAAGATTGTTCGACTGTAGACGCGTCGATGGGCGGTTTCGCAGGGTCCGTGAAGGGGCGAAAATCAACACTCGTGCAACGCATCTTCGAGACTTGAGAACGGCGCGTTCTGTTTTAACGAACGCCGACGCGCAATGTTTTCGCGCGTTGGCACGTCACGACTCGTATGTATTGTTGGCTAGGTAGCGCACCTCATAAGCGAAGGAGGTGCTCCGTTGACGACAAGAGGTTCGCGTAGATCGAGCATGTTCTCTGCATCCCTTGCTCGTGCGAAATCGTCCTATGCGAGGCCGGTGAAAAGTTTCTATCGGTCCAAGACGTAAGCGAAAGGCAGCTGGACCACGTCCGATCCCCGACAAATGGCTAAACCAGTGTGGTCCAAGCCTTCACGCTAGCCCTCAACCCCGCTGCTTTCCCTAGGTGTGCTCCCCACAGAAACAATTTAACGGGTACACGACTTCACGGTAGGATTGAGAGAACATTAGCTCGGAGGTGATGCCGTGAAGCTTGAGCCGAAACGCCTTAAAACTGTCACCAAGGTTGCGGGCCAATCACTTTCAAATGGCTTACTAGGTTTGGCAGCAAAGAACCCAGAACTTGGCTGGGTTGTGGCGTTCGCGACTCCTGTTGCCAACCAAGCGGTTGAAGGCGTTTCCAATTTCGTCGAGAACTATTTTCGCTCTCGTCTCTATCGAACTTCCCTCAATCAAGAAGTGTTTCGGGCGATCCCTTTAAGCGAAAAGCTACCTCTCGTGAAGGAAAAAGGAGACTTACGCCTGATCTTGGAAGAAATGGACTTCAAGCGCGCGAACACGGCACGCTTAGCTGAAATAATTCGCGGAGGCAAAGACGAAGGACGTCGAGAAATGCTCCGTGAATTTCTATGCGATGTTTTGGATGACATTTGGGTCGCGGACGCTCGAACCGCACGTGTTGCTGCCGCTGTCCTTACCGGGCTAAGCCGCTTCGAAGGAGGAATGAAAGGATATGAGGCAAGATTTGGTAAATTCATTTCAGACGGGATTGAAAATAACGACGCTGAACGCTCTGGCGCAATCGAAAGCTTAGGCTTCAACTTCGCAGTCGTCGGCAATCAAGGAATTACCGAGGCCCTGCAAAAGTGGCGTATTGACAACATAATGATTCGAAAGAAGGACGCGCGTGAAGACCTCGCGTTCCTTGGAGGTAGCGAAGACGAGTACGAGGCCGCTAGACAGCGGCACTACGAAGAGCGGAAGGAATGGATGCTGGCGTCGAGCCACGACTGCTCTCGCACGCTACAGTGGCTTGTCGAGCGAGGCCCAGACTATTACGAAAAAAACGAAATGGGCCAAGAACTGCTCGAAAACATGATTGCGTCCTTGGACTGGAATCAGGGTTTAGTCGCGGTGGCCAAGGCGCATTTGCTATAGCTCTCGCGCTCAGTGAGCTTTGGATGTAAAGACAAGTTCTACGCTGATTCCGAGCTTCGCACTGGCGGTTGCGCTGGATGCGCGGCCACGCCGCTCAGAGTCAAGAAGCTACGAGTCGGTGTTATTTGTAAGCGGCTCGGCTGGGCCGTGTCCTCATGCGCGCGCGAGTGAGGCAAGATGGTGTTGGTGATGGCGTGATGGAATTCGTGTCGATCACGAGAGATCGTGCCCACGATTGGCGATCATGGACACGATCTATCCAAATCTATTTAGATCTAGCCGGTTGATAGTGTGAGCGGGTTGGCTGGTTTCAGCTTGTCGGCCACGTTCCAGGGTAGCAGTTCGTCGATGCGAGAGATCTTGTGATCAGCGATGTGGGTCAGGACGTATTCCAGGTAGGCACGCGGGTTAATTTCGTTGAGCTTGCACGTTCCGATCAAGCTATACATCGCGGCGGCCCGCTCGCCCCCGCTGTCGGAGCCAACGAACAGATAA
>NZ_JFHD01000023.1 GCF_000698575.1 Caballeronia zhejiangensis | reverse complement strand
CGCGCCGATGTGCGACAGATCAAGCAGCACGTGATCCTTGTTCGGACCGACGCCGCGGCCTTCCTTGATCTCCTGATCCATCGAACGCGAAACGAAGTCGCGCGGCGCGAGATCCTTCAGCGTCGGCGCATAGCGTTCCATGAAGCGATCGCCATTCGAGTTACGCAGAATGCCGCCTTCACCGCGCACGCCTTCGGTAATCAGCACGCCCGCGCCGGCGACGCCGGTCGGGTGGAACTGCCAGAACTCCATGTCCTGCAGCGCGATGCCCGAACGCGCGGCCATGCCGAGGCCGTCGCCCGTATTGATGAATGCATTCGTCGATGCCGCGAAGATACGGCCCGCGCCGCCCGTGGCGAACAGCGTCGTCTTGCCTTCGAGGATATAGACCTCGCCCGTTTCCATTTCGAGCGCGGTGACGCCGAGCACGTCGCCATCGGCGTCGCGGATCAGATCCAGCGCCATCCATTCGACGAAGAAGTGCGTCTTCGCAGCCACGTTCTGCTGATACAGCGTGTGCAGCAACGCGTGACCGGTACGGTCGGCGGCAGCGCATGCGCGTTGCACGGGCTTCTCGCCGTAGTTCGCCGTGTGGCCGCCGAACGGACGCTGATAGATCGTGCCATCCGGATTACGGTCGAACGGCATGCCCATGTGTTCCAACTCGTACACGGCGTTGGGCGCTTCGCGGCACATGAACTCGATCGCATCCTGATCGCCGAGCCAGTCGGAGCCCTTGATGGTGTCGTAGAAGTGATAGTGCCAGTTGTCTTCGCTCATGTTGCCGAGCGATGCGCCGATGCCGCCTTGCGCGGCCACCGTATGCGAGCGCGTGGGGAACACTTTCGAGAGCACCGCGACGGACAGACCCGCGCGCGCGAGCTGCAGCGACGCGCGCATGCCCGATCCGCCCGCACCGACGATGACCACGTCAAAGCGACGACGCGGCAGGGAAGTCTTGATTGCAGCCATGTTCTTTAAACTCTCCAGAGAATCTGTGCAGCGTAGCCGGCGCATCCGACGAGCCAGAGGATCGTCAGCACTTGCAGCAGCAGGCGCAGACCCATGGGCTTCACGTAGTCCATCCAGATGTCGCGAATGCCGACCCACGCGTGATAGAAGAGGCAAAGCAAGGCTACGAAAGTCGCGAGCTTCATCCACTGGGTCGCGAAGATGCCCGCCCAGCCTTCGTACGAGAAGTTGTGCGCCGCGAAGAACCAGAAGAGAAGAATGACGGTGTACACGGCCATCACGACCGCGGTGATGCGTTGCGCGAGCCAGTCGCGCAGACCATAGTGCGCGCCGACGACCAGGCGCTTGGGGCCGACCCGATTTTGCGTTGCCATGTTTAGAACACTCCGAAGATCTTGAGAGCCATCGCGAGCGTGAGCAACAGCGAGACGATCAGCACGATGAGCGCGCTTTGCTTGCCGCCTTGCTTGTTCACGCCGACGTGCGTGTCGAGCAGCAAGAAGCGGATACCCGCGCAGAAGTGATGCAGATACGACCACGACAACACGAGCGTGATGATCTTGACGATGGGGTTGGCGAGAAAGCCCTTGAACGCGTCGAACGAGATTTCCGACGTGAGGCTCTGATCGAGCAGATACAGGATGAACGGCAGACACACGAAGAGCAGCAGGCCGCTCACGCGATGCAGGATCGATACCTTGCCCGCCAGCGGCAAGCGATACTTCGCGATCTGACCGATCCCGATGTTCCGGTATTCCGGCCTTGGTTTTTTTAATGCTTCAGCCATGCTAGACCCCAACTTGTTAACACACTAATCCGCGATTTTAGCGCCTTTTTATATCGCGCTGCAGCGAGAAGTCCTCTAAAAGACCGTTGCTCCATGCGCGAGAATGGGCCTGCTAACGTGCGTGTTCCGCGAGCACTCAGCCAGTGCTCGCGGCCCGTTCTTCACTCGATCAACTCAAGTCGTTCTGATAAAAATAGCCGGTCGTGACGTACCATCCGCGACGCACTTCGACAGGCCGATCGCCATAGGTATAGGACACGCGCTCGACCGATAACAGCGGAAATCCCTGCGCCACATCGAGGAACTGCGCGACGGTTTCATCGGCGGCGACGGCGCGGATCTTCTCGGTCGCGCGGATCATGCGCGTGCCAAACTCCGTCTCGAACATCGCGTAGAGCGGACCCTTGTACTCGGCGAGACGCTCGGCCGTGAGTCCGCGAAACACCGCGCCCGGCAGCCAGATTTCGTCGAACACGGTCGTCACGCCATCGAACTGCAACAAGCGCTTGATAAGAACGACGGGGTCGGCAGGCTTCAAATCCAGTTGGCGCGCGATCTCCGCCGGCGCGCGCAGGCGCCTGCATTCGAGCAGACGGCTTACGTGAGGATGGACGTCGCCATCGTCGGGCAGAAGGCGCAGGAAGCGGAACTGCACGCGGTCTTCGTTGTGCGTCGCAACGAACGTGCCTTTGCCCTGACGTCGAACGAGAAGATTGTCGGCGGCGAGTTCATCGATCGCCTTGCGGACGGTGCCCTGGCTCACCTTGTAGCGCGCGGCCAGCTCGACCTCGCTCGGGATGATTTCGCCAGGCTTCCATTCGCCGGACTCGAGTCCTTGCGTGATGAGCGCCTTGATTTGCTGATACAGCGGGCTGAACGTCGGCGACGGCGTGCTCGCGGCCTCAGCCGCCGGTGCTGTGCCGTTGGGGGTCGTCGTGCTCGCCGGGTTGGAATTCATGCCGCGCATTTCAACACAAGGCCCGCCGTGCGTCCAGACTTTTCCCGAAGATTCCTATGTCTTATATAAGACATAAGATAGTGTTGACTTTACCTCGGACGGCTCCTACACTCCTTGTCGAGCAAGGGTTTGCGGGTCGTTGCGAAAGCACGGGAACCGCCGCTCAGCGCGTTTTATCATGGCCCTTTTCGCCTCGAGTACGCTCTGAACACGGCATCCGGCGCAGCGTGCAACATACCGCCAGGCACGCCCTTTCGCTTTCGCCTCACGCCGATCGGCCACTCGATTCGCGCGCCGCTGCCTGCCCCTCGCCTCGCAACGTCAAGCGCCGTCTCGTATGGGCGCGTTGCCGTCAGACCCAAGCGAAATCACCGCGTCCTTCCAGAACACTCCGCACGCTCTCGCTCGAAGAGAAGGATTCATGGCATGACGGTCAAGCCGTAACGCCGATGCACGGCACGGGCGCGAACGCTCGGTCGAGCTTCGAAGCGTTTGGGCACGGCATGGCCGGCATGTCTTCATCAACGCTTTGCGTAACGCGCATAAAATGGCGTTTTTCCCTAGCGTTCCACGCACCGTCCAGGAGAGTTCTCAATGGCTAAGTCCGCAAAGCGCGTTGCCGTAACCGGCGCCGCAGGTCAAATCGGCTACTCGCTGCTGTTCCGCATCGCCAATGGCGATCTGCTCGGCAAAGACCAGCCCGTGATTCTTCAGTTGCTCGATCTGCCGCAAGCGCAAGCCGCCGTGAAGGGCGTCGTGATGGAGCTGGAAGATTGCGCATTCCCGCTGCTCGCGGGCGTGGTCGTCACGGACGACCCCAAGGTCGCGTTCAAGGACGCCGACGTCGCGTTGCTGGTCGGTGCACGTCCGCGTTCGAAGGGCATGGAGCGCAAGGACCTGCTGTCGGCGAACGCCGAGATCTTCACGGTTCAGGGCAAGGCGCTGAACGATGTCGCGAGCCGCGACGTGAAGGTGCTGGTCGTCGGCAACCCGGCGAACACGAACGCTTACATCGCGATGAAGTCGGCGCCGGATCTGCCGAAGAAGAACTTCACCGCCATGCTGCGTCTGGACCACAACCGCGCGCTGTCGCAACTGGCGGCCAAGTCGGGCAAGCCGGTCGCGTCGATCGAAAAGCTCGCCGTGTGGGGCAACCACTCGCCGACGATGTACCCGGACTTCCGTTTCGCAACGGCGGAAGGCGAGAGCCTGACGAAGCTCATCAACGACGACGAGTGGAACCGCAACACGTTCATCCCGACCGTCGGCAAGCGCGGCGCGGCGATTATCGAAGCGCGCGGCCTGTCGTCGGCGGCATCGGCGGCGAATGCTGCGATCGATCACGTGCGTGACTGGGTGCTCGGCACGAACGGCAAGTGGGTCACGATGGGCATTCCGTCGGACGGCTCGTACGGCATTCCGGAAGACATCATCTACGGCGTGCCCGTCACGTGCGAAAACGGCGAGTACAAGCGCGTCGAAGGCCTCGAAATCGACGCGTTCTCGCGCGAGAAGATGGACGGCACGCTGAACGAGCTGCTCGAAGAGCGCGACGGCGTTTCGCATCTGCTGGGCAAGTAAGTACGTCGTTCAAGGGGGAGTCTGCAAAGGCTTCCCGTCTGCGCGAACGCTACGCGGCGTTCGTGCATGATTCGAACGCGCTTGAAAAACATCGAGCGTGTTCGAATCATCGAGCAAGATGGAATTTCCCAACTTCCAATCGGACCCGACGCCGACGATGCCTGCTCTCACTCCCGCCGAAGTGCTGTTTGACGGCGAAGCGCAACCCGCCGTGCTTCCGACCTGTGATCATTACGCCGGCAGCGAGAAGCTGATCCGCAAATCCCTGGCGCTGCAGGCGCAACTCGGTCCGGTGTTCGACATCACGCTCGATTGCGAAGACGGGGCGCAAGTCGGTCACGAGGCCGAACATGCGGAAATGGTTGCGTCGTTCGTCGGTGGCGAGGACGACCGCTTCGGGCGCGTGGGCGTGCGCATCCACGACTTCGATCATCGTGCGTGGCGCGACGACGTTCGCATCATCCTGCGTCGCGCGAAGAAAGCGCCCGCGTTCATCATGCTGCCGAAAATCCGCAGCGCCGCCGATGCCACCGAAATGGTCGCGTTCATCGAAGCGACACGACGCGAGTTCGGCATCGAGCAACCGATTCCCTGCCATCTGCTGATCGAGACGCACGGCGCGCTCGCGCAAGCGTTCGAACTGGCCGCGCTGCCGGGCGTCGAATCGCTGAGCTTCGGCCTGATGGACTTCGTCTCGGCGCACAACGGCGCCATTCCCGATACCGCGATGCGCTCGCCCGGCCAGTTCGATCATCCGCTCGTGCAGCGCGCGAAGCTGGAGATCGCGGCCGCGTGTCACGCGCACGGCAAGGTGCCGTCGCACAACGTATCGACGGAAGTGCGCGACATGAGCGTCGTCGCGAACGATGCGGCACGCGCGCGCAACGCGTTCGGCTATACGCGCATGTGGAGCATCCATCCGGATCAGATCAGGCCGATCGTCGAGGCCTTCTCGCCGCGCGCCGATGAAATCGCGCTCGCGGCGCAGATTCTGCTTGCGGCACAGCGCGCACAGTGGGGCCCGACGCGGCATGGCGATACGCTGCACGATCGCGCGAGCTATCGCTATTACTGGTCCGTGCTGCGCCGCGCGCACGCGACCGGCCAGACGCTGCCCGACGAATGCGCGCCGTTTTTCAACTCATCATCTCGACAAGACAAATAACGCCGCATCGCGAGCGTGCAAAGGAGGCTAGAGACAATGACCGATCAGGCATCGACCGAAGCACCCGCAACCGGCGCATTCAAGCCGAAGAAATCCGTCGCGCTGTCGGGCGTGACGGCGGGCAACACCGCGCTGTGCACCGTCGGCAAGACGGGCAACGACTTGCACTATCGCGGCTACGACATTCTCGATGTCGCGACGACGTCCGAGTTCGAAGAGATCGCGCATTTGCTCGTGCACGGCAAGCTGCCGAACGCCGCCGAACTGAAGGCATACAAGACGAAGCTGAAGGCGTTGCGCGGCCTGCCCGCGAATCTCAAAGCCGCGCTGGAATGGATTCCCGCGTCCGCGCATCCGATGGACGTGATGCGTACCGGCGTCTCCGTGCTCGGCACGATCCTGCCGGAGAAGGACGATCACAACGTGCCGGGCGCGAAGGATATCGCCGACAGGCTGATGGCCTCGCTCGGCTCGATGCTGCTCTACTGGTATCACTATTCGCACAACGGCAAGCGCATCGAAGTCGAAACCGATGACGATTCCATCGGCGGGCACTTTCTGCATCTGCTGCATGGCGTCGCGCCGTCCAAAGCGTGGGTCGATGCGATGCACGTATCGCTCAATCTTTACGCCGAACACGAGTTCAACGCATCGACGTTCACGGCGCGCGTGATCGCGGGCACGGGTTCGGACATGTATTCCGCGATCACCGGCGCGATCGGCGCGCTGCGCGGTCCGAAGCACGGCGGCGCGAACGAAGTCGCGTTCGAAATTCAGTCGCGCTATCAGACGCCGGATGAAGCGGAAGCCGATATCAAGCGCCGCGTCGAGAACAAGGAAGTCGTGATCGGCTTCGGCCATCCGGTGTACACGATCTCCGATCCGCGCAACAAGGTCATCAAGGAAGTCGCGAGGAATCTGTCGAAGGAAGCCGGCGATACGAAGCTGTTCGATATCGCCGAGCGCCTCGAATCGGTGATGTGGGACGCGAAGAAGATGTTCCCGAACCTCGACTGGTTCAGCGCGGTTTCATATCACATGATGGGCGTGCCGACCGCAATGTTCACGCCGCTCTTCGTGATCTCGCGCACGTCGGGATGGAGTGCGCACATCATCGAGCAACGCATCGACAACAAGATCATCCGGCCGAGCGCGAATTACACCGGTCCGGAGAATTTGAAGTTCGTCCCGATAAATAAGCGAAAATAGCGGACTGCGCGATCGGATTTCACGATGAGGAAATCCACCCCGCGCGGCAAACGCCATCCAACCCCAATGTTTTTGAAAGGTTTTTTTCGATGAACAAACTTCTGATCGCTGCAATCGCCGGCACGCTGGCTACGACGAGCGTCTTCGTCAGCGCCGACGCCTTCGCTGCGACCGCGACCGATGCAAGCAAGGCCAAAACCACGGCCAAGCGTCCCGCTCCGGCGCGCCGCCTGATCAAGCGCAGTCCCAAGGCCGAAGCGGCCGCGGCGGCCAAGGTTGATCCGATTCCCGAAGGTGCAGTGAAGTGGTCGTGCAAGGACGGCAACGCTTTCTACCTGAAAGGCGACATGAAGCGTGACGCAATCGTCACCGTGAACTGGGCCAAGAAGGATTACAAGCTGCCGCGTCAGGACACGACGACCGGTGCGGATCGTTTCCACGATTCGGCATCGGGCATGGATCTCGTCGTGATCCCGACCAAAGCAATGCTGTTCTCGGACAAGGACTCGTCGCGCCTCGCCGACGAGTGCATGACGCCCGAAATGGCAGCGGGCGGCGCAGCGCCGACCCAATCGAACGCGCTGATCAAGAACGCGGAGTAAGTTAGCTCGGCACTTAAATCAGGAATCCCTCGATGTCCGCACCGATTTCCAATGTCCGGCCCGAGCCGGACAAGGTACTCGTCGAAATAGTCGATTACGTGCTCGACTACAGTGTCGACAGCACGCTTGCGCTCGAAACGGCGCGCAACTGCCTGATCGACACGCTCGGCTGCGGACTCGAAGCCCTTTCGTACCCCGCCTGCACCAAGCTGCTGGGACCGATCGTGCCGGGCACGATCGTCCCCAACGGTGCGAAGGTGCCAGGCACCCGGTTTCAACTCGACCCCGTTCAGGCCGCCTTCAACATTGGCGCAATGATCCGCTGGCTCGATTTCAACGATACGTGGCTCGCCGCCGAATGGGGTCATCCGTCGGATAACCTCGGCGGCATCCTCGCCACGGCGGACTGGCTTTCGCGCAACGCGATCGCGTCAGGCAAGAAGCCGCTCGTCATGAAAGACGTTTTGATCGCGATGGTCAAGGCGCACGAAATTCAAGGCTGCATCGCGCTCGAGAATTCGTTCAACAAGGTCGGTCTCGATCACGTTTTGCTCGTCAAAGTGGCCTCCACCGCGGTCGTCGGGCAGATGATCGGCCTCACGCGCGACGAACTCGTCAACGCGGTGTCGCTCGCCTTCGTCGATGGTCACGCGTTGCGCACGTATCGCCACGCGCCGAACACGGGCTCGCGCAAGTCGTGGGCAGCGGGCGATGCAACCTCGCGCGCCGTGCGCCTCGCGCTGATCGCGAAGACCGGCGAGATGGGTTATCCGTCGGTTTTGACCGCTGAAACATGGGGCTTTTACGACGTGCTCTTCAAGGGCAACGCGTTCGCGTTCCAGCGTCCGTACGGCTCGTATGTGATGGAGAACGTGCTGTTCAAAATTTCGTTTCCCGCGGAATTCCATGCGCAAACGGCCGTCGAAGCGGCAATGACGCTGCACGGCGAGCTCAAGCAAGCCGGCAAATCCGTCGATGACATCCGCAAGATCACGATTCGCACGCACGAAGCCGCGCTGCGCATCATCGACAAGAAGGGGCCGCTCGACAACCCCGCGGACCGCGATCACTGCATTCAGTACATGGTCGCGGTGCCGCTGATTCACGGCCGCCTCACCGCGGCCGATTACGAAGATTCCGTCGCGCAGGACCCGCGCATCGACGTGCTGCGCGCGAAGATGGAATGCGTGGAAGACCCGCAGTTCACGAAGGACTATTTCGATCCGGACAAGCGCTCGATCCCGAATGCATTGACCGTCGAATTCAACGACGGATCGAAGCTCGCCGAAGTCGAAGTGGACTATCCGATCGGTCACAAGCGTCGTCGCGCGGACGGCATACCGCTGCTCGTCGAGAAGTTCAGGACGAATCTGGCGCGCCGTTTCCCGCAGAAGCAGCAGCAAGCGATCCTCGCGGTATCGCTCGATCAGGCAACGCTCGAAGCGATGCCGGTCAATGAATATGTCGATCTGTACGTGATTTAAGCAGCGCAATTTCCTCGTCTTAGTCCAAGGAAAATAACCATGGCCCACAATCTCCACAACACGCTCAAGGAATTCGACAGCGGTTCCGGCAAAGGCAAGTTCTACTCGCTGCCGCAACTCGGCGACGCGCTGAAGGTCAAGATTCAGCGTCTGCCGGTTTCGATTCGTCTGGTGCTCGAATCGGTGCTGCGCAACTACGACGGCAAGAAGATTTCCGAAGAACACATCGAACAGCTTGCGAACTGGAAGCCGAATGCCGCTCGCGTCGATGAAATTCCGTTCGTCGTCGCGCGTGTCGTGCTGCAGGACTTCACCGGCGTGCCGCTGCTCGCCGACATCGCCGCGATGCGCGGCGTCGCGAAGCGCGCGGGCAAGGATCCGAAAGCGATCGAGCCGCTCGTACCGGTGGATCTCGTCGTCGATCACTCGGTGCAGATCGATCACTTCCGCGAGCCGAACGCGCTCGATCTGAACATGAAGCTGGAATTTCAGCGCAACAACGAGCGCTACCAGTTCATGAAGTGGGGCATGCAGGCGTTCGACACGTTCAAGGTCGTGCCGCCCGGCATCGGTATCGTGCACCAGGTGAACCTCGAATACCTCGCGCGCGGCGTGCATCAGAAGGACGGCGTCTACTATCCGGACACGCTCGTCGGCACCGACTCGCACACGACGATGATCAACGGCATCGGCGTGGTCGGCTGGGGCGTGGGCGGCATCGAAGCGGAAGCGGGCATGCTCGGCCAGCCGGTGTATTTCCTGACGCCGGACGTCGTCGGCGTGGAGCTGAAGGGCAAGCTGCGCGAAGGCTGCACGGCGACCGACCTCGTGCTGACCATCACCGAAATGCTGCGCAAGGAGAAGGTCGTCGGCAAGTTCGTCGAGTTCTTCGGCGAAGGCACGGCGTCGATCGGCGTGCCGGATCGCGCGACCATCGGCAACATGGCGCCCGAGTACGGCGCGACCATGGGCTTCTTCCCCGTCGATGAAAAGACCATCGACTACTTCAAGGGCACGGGCCGCACCGACGCCGAAATCGCCGCGTTCGAGCAGTATTTCAAGGCGCAGAAGCTGTGGGGCGTGCCGAAGGCCGGCGAAATCGACTACACCAAGACGCTCACGCTCGATCTGGGCACGGTCGCGCCGTCGCTGGCTGGTCCGAAGCGTCCGCAAGACCGCATCGAAATCGGCAATGTGAAGAGCACGTTCATCGACCTGTTCTCGAAGCCGGTGGGCGAAAACGGCTTCAACAAGAAGGCCGCCGAGCTCGAAGCGAACTACACGACGGCCGACGGCGTGAATCTCAAGAACGGCGACGTGCTGATCGCCGCGATCACGTCGTGCACGAACACGTCGAACCCGAGCGTGCTGCTCGCCGCCGGCTTGCTGGCGAAGAAGGCCGTCGAAGCGGGTCTGACGGTCGCGCCGCACATCAAGACGTCGCTCGCGCCGGGATCCCGCATCGTCACCGAATATCTGACGAAGACGGGCCTCCTGCCCTATCTCGACAAGCTCGGCTTCACGCTCGCCGCGTACGGTTGCACGACGTGTATCGGCAATGCGGGCGATCTGACGCCCGAACTGAACGATGCCATCACGAAGAACGACGTCGTCGCGGCAGCCGTGCTGTCGGGCAACCGCAACTTCGAGGCGCGCATTCACCCGAACATCCGCGCGAACTTCCTGGCCTCGCCGCCGCTGGTCGTGGCCTACGCGATCGCTGGCAACATCACGCGCGATCTGATGACCGAGCCGGTCGGCAAGGGCACGGACGGCCGCGACATCTATCTCGGCGACATCTGGCCGACGAGCGACGAAGTTCATGCGCTGCTCAAGTTCGCGCTCGACGCGAAGGCGTTCCGCGAGAACTACTCTCAGCTCACGAAGGAAGGCGACCTGTGGAGCAAGATCGCGGGCGAAAGCGGCCAGGTCTATGACTGGCCGAAGTCGACGTACATCGCCGAGCCGCCGTTCTTCGGCAGCGAATTCTCGATGAAGCCAGCCGATTCGATTCCCGCGGTCAAGGGCGCGCGCGCGCTCGGCATCTTCGGCGATTCCGTGACGACCGACCACATCAGCCCGGCCGGCTCGATCAAGGAAACCTCGCCGGCCGGCGTGTGGCTGAAGGCGAACGGCGTGCAGAAGGCCGACTTCAACAGCTACGGCTCGCGTCGCGGCAATCACGACGTGATGATGCGCGGCACCTTCGCGAACGTCCGCATCAAGAATTTGATGATCCCGGCGAAGGCCGACGGCACGCGCGTCGAGGGCGGCCTGACGATTCATCAGCCGAGCGGCGAGCAACTGTCCATCTACGACGCAGCGATGAAGTACATCGCCGCCAATACGCCGACCATCGTGTTCGCGGGCGAAGAGTACGGCACGGGTTCGTCGCGCGACTGGGCGGCGAAAGGCACGCAACTGCTCGGCGTAAAGGCCGTGGTCGCGCGCAGCTTCGAGCGTATCCATCGCTCGAACCTCGTCGGCATGGGCGTGCTGCCGCTGCAGTTCAAGGGCTCGGACAGCGTGCAGTCGCTGAACATCACCGGCGAAGAGACGTACGACATCGAAGGTCTCGGCGACGACTTCAAGCCGCAACAGGAAGTCACGCTCGTGATCCATCGCAAGGACGGCAAGGACGATCGCGTGCAGGTGCTGCTGCGTATCGATACGCCGATCGAAGTCGACTACTACAAGCACGGCGGAATTCTGCCGTTCGTGCTGCGCTCGCTGCTCGCGGCGTAAAAGGCTCAAGCAGTTTTGCAGGTGACCGCGCTCGAAAGAGCGCGGGAACATTGGACCCGGCCACGGCCGGGTTTTTTTTCGCCCTTCTTTGGCTCCCTACGCTTTGGAGATCGCGATGCGCGGCCACGTCGTCCGGCGGGCGAACAACGCGCGCACCATCTCCCTCAGGCGACGCGCGCCCGCCCGCGTCGAATCGGACGACATCGAGAACCAACTGGCGTCCGTCGTCCCGCTGACCCAGATCGTCGTGTAAGGCTTCAGTTCGACGGACGCGCCCGCGTCCAGCCAGTAATCGTCGGCGCCGCCTTCGATGGTCAGCCAGATTTGCCCGCGCGTCACGCGCAGCGTTTGGGGCCGATCGATCACCCAGCGCGTAGGCGCATCGCGCCCGTCGAGTTCGAATGTCCGGATTTCACGCATGATGCCGCTCCTTCAGATCGCGTAACTGAAAGGCCGCCCGACAGAGATGCAAGAGCAGCCGTTGATCCTATTATTCGACCGATTGCGAACAGCTTGAATGAACACTTGTGAACAGTTTGACCGAAACTGTTAAGCCGAATTGCCCGAACAGTTCGCATCGATCCGACACTTTAAAAACACTCTAGCTAGCCATTCGGCCAGTCTTGACGCGGGTTTTCGGATGCGTTCGAATGGCAAGACGACACTGGCGAACAGCGAACTCGAACTGTTCACAGCAAATCACTGAACAGTTTCAGACATCATGAATGCACTTCCGCTTCACATCGACAGCGGCACCGGCGTGCCGCTGACCGAACAGATCGTCAGTCAGATCGAAGCGATGATCCGCTCGCGCCGCGTGCTCGCGGGCGCGAAGCTGCCGTCGATTCGTCAGCTTGCCGCCGAGCAGCGCATCAGCCGCTTTCCGGTGATCGAGGCTTACGACCGTCTCGCGTCGCGCGGGCTCATTCAGCCGAAGCACGGCTCCGGGTTCTATGTGGCGAATCACGTCGATGAACGCGACAGCAACGCGGGCAATTGCGATCCGCGTCTGGCCGAAGAGGAATCGAACCAGATCCTCCAGCAGTTCAACTATCCCGGCGAGACGCTGAAGTTGTCGAGCGGCTTCATTCCCGAGGCATGGCGCGATGTGGACGGCCTGACGCAGGCGATCCGTCAGGCGTCGCGCACCGACGTATCGAGCGTGATCGATTACGCGATTCCCCACGGCGACACCGATTTGCGTCAGCAAGTCACGATGCGGATCAACGCGCTCGGCATCGACGCCGATCTTCCCAACGTGATGATCACGAACGGCGCGAGCCAGGCGCTCGATCTCGTCGTGCGCTACATGCTGAAGCCGGGCGATACGGTCTTCGTCGAGGATCCCGGTTACTACAATCTCTTCGGGCTCCTGAAGCTGCAGGGCGTGCGGCTCGTCGGCGTGCCGCGGCTCGCGAACGGACCCGATATCGACGTCGCGGAAGAACTGCTGAAGCAGCATCAGCCGAAGCTCTTCTTCATCAACACCGTGTTCCAGAATCCGACTGCGACGAACGTCGCGCCGCAAGTCGCGTTCAAGCTGCTGCAACTCGCGACCCAGCACGGCTTTTCCATCGTCGAGGACGATATCTACGCCGACTTCCAGGCCGTGCCGACGCAACGGCTGGCATCGCTCGATCAGCTCGATCGCGTGATCTATGTGGGCGGCTTGTCGAAGACCTTGTCGTCGTCGCTGCGCATCGGCTATCTCGCGGCGAATCGCGAGCTCGTGAAGAATCTCGTCGACGTAAAGGTGCTGACGAGTCTCGGCGGCACGCGCTTCGCCGAAAGCGTCGCGGCGGGCCTGCTGGAGCGCGGCACGTATCGCAAGTATCTGGAGCGCTTGCGCAAGCGCGTGCGCGATTCGCTGTCGAGCGCGGTGCAAACGCTCGAAGGCTATGGATGGGACGTGTTCGACGAGCCGAGCGGCGGCAACTTCGTATGGGCGAAAGTGCCCGGCATCGACGATTCATCCGTGCTCGTCGACGAAGCCGTGAAGTTCGGCGTCACGCTCGCGCCGGGCAGCTATTACCGCCCGAACGGCGAGGCGTGTGCGTGGGTGCGCATCAATTCGGCCTATGCGGGCGACCGGCGCGCGGCGCGCTTCTTCGAGTACATGACGGAAACCGCGGCCGCGCGCGGTTAACGACGTTCGCTGAAGAAACGTTCGAGCGCGTCCGTCGCGTCCTTGTCTTTCGCAAGCCGCGCGTAAAGTCCGGCCGCGCCTTCGTAGATGCGATGCTCCGCGAACTCGTCGCCGACGAACTCCGCGATCTCTTCCATCTCCGCGACCCAGCGATAGGCCTTCGGCGGCATGCGCGGCACATTGCCCGCGAGCCACGCGGCAAGCGCGGGCTGGCTCGCCGCGAGTTCGCTGAGAAGCGCATCGCCCGCGCCGTTGCGCATCGCGGCGAGCGCCATCGCCGAGCCGAGCGCCGTCAGCCCTTTCGTGATGCCCGCATACGACATCTTGAGCGCGGATGCGGCGCCGTTCGGGCCGTCGAGCACCCGCACGACGAGACCGTGATCGGCGAGTAGCTGAGTGCGCTTCGCATGCGGTCCCGACATGTAGAACTTCGGCGCCGATGGCTGACCGATGATCGATGCATCGACGAACGGCGTGCGCGTCGGTTCGAGCGCGCGCTCGATCTGGCCGACGGTAGCGGGATTGATCGCATTGCAGTCGATGTAGACGGGCTGCGCGCTCGCGCGTTCGAACAGAGGAGCGAGGCGCTGCGCGGTATCGACAGCGACCGAGGGCGGCACGATCGACAGAATGAAGTCGCACGCCACGAGATCGTCGAGGCTTGCATCTTCCATGCTGGCTTCGCGCGCACGCGCTGCGCTCGCCGCGCTGCGTCCTTCGAGCGATGTCAGCACGCGCGCACCGCCTTGCGTGAAGGTACGGCCAATGGCCGATCCCATGCTGCCTGCGCCGAGAATTGCGATCGTGGGTTGTTTCGATTGCGTCACTTGCTGGCTCCTGTAGCTTTGTTCGATGACGATTCATACCGCGCTCATTCGTCATCCGAACTATCGGATCATCAAGGAAAGCGGCCCGTCGAAGGGCCGCCGTCCAACTAACCTACCGACTCGCGAATCAACGATGCTCCGTCACGAACTTCGTGACGAGATACGCTTCCATCGCTTCGCTGCCGCCTTCCGAGCCGTAGCCCGAATCCTTGACCCCGCCGAACGGCGTCTCCGGCAATGCGAGGCCGTGGTGATTGATCGAGAGCATGCCGCTTTCGATATCGTCCGACACCGCCGCTGACGTCGCCGCAGAGCTCGTGTAAGCGTAAGCGGCAAGCCCATAAGGCAGGCGATTGGCCTCGGCGATCACTTCGTCATACGACTTGAACGATGCGATCGGCGCGATCGGGCCAAACGGCTCTTCGGTCATGATGCGCGCGGAGAGCGGCACATCGGTCAGCACGGTCGGCGCGAAGAAGTAGCCTTCGCGGCCGATGCGCTCGCCGCCCGTCAACACCTTCGCGCCGTGCTCGCGCGCATCGGCGACGAGGCGTTCCATCGCTTCGAGGCGGCGGCCGTTCGCGAGCGGACCCATCTGAACGCCATCGTCGAGACCGTTGCCCACTTTCACCGCGCTCGCGGTGGCGACGAAGTGCTGCACGAACTCGTCATACGCGGATTCTTCGACGAGAAAGCGCGTCGGCGAGATGCAGACCTGACCCGCGTTGCGGAATTTCGCCGATGCGAGCATCTTCGCGGCGCGGGGGATGTCGGCGTCCTTGAACACGATGGCCGGCGCGTGGCCACCTAGTTCCATCGTCACGCGCTTCATGTGCTCGCCCGCGAGCGACGCAAGCAGCTTGCCGACCGGCGTCGAACCGGTGAACGAAATCTTGCGGATCGCGGGATGCGCGATCAGATACTTCGAGACATCGGCGGGCACACCGAAGACGAGATTCAGCACGCCGGCGGGCAGGCCCGCATCGGCATAAGCCTGCACGAGCGCCGCGCAGCTTGCGGGCGTTTCCTCGGGGCCTTTGAGCACGACCGAGCACCCCGACGCGAGCGCGGCCGATACCTTGCGCACCGCCTGATTGATAGGGAAATTCCACGGCGTGAACGCGGCGACCGGACCGACCGGCTCACGCGTCACGATCTGGCGCACGGCATCCGTTCGCGACGGAATCACGCGGCCATACGTGCGGCGCCCTTCTTCCGCGAACCATTCGATGATGTCCGCTGCCGACAGCGTTTCGATGCGCGCCTCGCCGAACGGCTTGCCCTGCTCCATCGTCATGATGGCGGCGATCTGTTCCGCACGCTCGCGAATGTTCTGCGCCGCGCGACGCATCAGCTTGCTGCGCTCGTAGGGCGAAACCTTGCGCCATTCCTTGAAACCGCGCGCGGCGGCGTCGGCGGCGAGCGAAAGCTCGGCTTCGCCCGCGAGCGCGAGACGGCCGATCTCCGCTTCGTTCGCCGGATTGATGACGGCCGTGTCGCGCGAACCGTCGCGCCACGCGCCGTCGATATAAAGCCGGGTATTCGGATAAGCGGGAAGGTCGGAACGAGTGTTGCTCATGCATGTCTCCTTGAGAGTGGCGTGGCCAATGTTGCTTGCGCCGGACCATATGACGCAGACGGCCATGGTATCGCGGCCACGTAAAATCTGCTGACGCGCGCTACGTTCAATCGATAGTTGCAGATCGAATTACATGACACGACGGTGACCCGTATGTTCGACCAATGCCTTTATTTCAACACCACCGCACTCGCGCGCGCACTCGAACGCGAATGGGCCAAAGCGTTCAAGCCGTTCGGACTCACGCCGTCGCAGGCGTTCATGTTGCGCGCGGTTGTCGAGCATCCCGGGCAGCTTCAAGGCACGCTTGCCGATGCACTCGCGATCACGCGCCCCACTGCCACGCGCACGCTCGACGGACTGGCGAAACTGGGGCTCGTCGAGCGCTGGTCCACTGAACGCGATGGCCGCGAATCCGCCATTCATCCGACCGATTCCGCGGTCGCGATGATGAAGCGCATCGGCGCGGTCAGCTCGGAGGTCACGCGGCGCATGAAGCGCAAGCTCGGCAACGCGCGTTTCGACGACACGGTGTCGAGCGTGAGGCATATACGCACGACGCTCGAATGACAAACGCCCGCGATCGATGATCGGCGGGCGCGTGCAGGGACTTTATCGAAGGTGACGCTTACATCGGCGGCGCGACGCCATCCTTCTCCACGACGATGCGTTGCGCCGCGAAGTCCGAACCAGCCGGAGTCGCGACGACGAACACTTTCTTTCCGGGCTTCAGGTCATCGTGCGTCGCGGGGGCGAACGTCACAACGGGCACGTTCTCCGGTACGGTCACCGAGTTCGCGCCGCCCTTGTACGAGAGCTTCAGATCGCGGCCGCTCGTGCCTTGCACGACCTGATCGACGTTCGCGTTGGTCATCGAGCTCTTCGGTCCGAGATCCCATTCATAGTGGCCTTCGCCTGTGCCGCGCGCGGCTTCCGGGAACACGAGTACCTCGGTCGCGGTGAGCTTGCCGTCGGTGCCGGTGGTCGCAGCCGTGCCGACGAACGAGCCCGGCTTGATGTCCTGCAGCTTGATGTTCTTCAGCGCGGTGACGGGCGTATCTGCCTTGACGGCGATCTTCACGGTGTCGCCGCTGCGTCGATGAACGGTCAGCGTATCGCCCGACAGCGACACGATATCGCCGCGAATGCGCGCGGGTTTCGCGGCGGGCGTCTGAGCAAGAGCCGCGGATGCGAGTGCGAGCGTCACGATGCTGACGCCAAGTTTGAGTCGAATCGACATGCAATCTCCTTCTGGTGATGAAAGCAAAGGCTTCAGGAACCGCCGAACCAGTTGTAGCCCTGGTTCTCCCAATAGCCGCCGGGATAATCGTTCGTCACAGTGATCGCGACGATGTGCTTCGGATTCTTGTAACCGAGCTTGGTCGGCATGCGCAGCTTCATCGGGAAGCCGTACTTCGCCGGCAAAATCTGGCCGTCGTAGGTGAGCGTGAGCAGCGTCTGCGCGTGCAGCGCGGTCGGCATGTCGATGCTCGTCGAGTAGTTGTCGGCGCAATGAAAGGCCACGTATTTCGCGCTCGTATCGGCGCCTGCACGCGCGAGGATTTGCGCGAATCGCACGCCGCCCCACTTGCCGATCGCACTCCAGCCTTCGATACAGATATGCCGTGTCACCTGGCTTTCCTGCGGCATCGCGTGCAGTTCGTCGAGCGTCCACGCACGCTTGCCCTTGACGAGGCCGCCTATCTCCAGCTTGTATGTCGATGGATCGACTTCGGGCACTTCATCGATGTCATAGAACGCGTTGAACGGAAACGGCCGCGTGATCATCGAGTCGGGATAAGTCGGCGCGAGCTGGTTCGGGTCAAATAGCAACGCCTGCATGTCGTCGTTGAAGGATGAAATGCGGCGCAGCATTGCGTTGACCGATTTGTCGTCGGTGATGTTGCAGCCCGACAGCATCGCGAGGCCGCCCAGCGAAAGAATGCGCTTGCCGAACAAACGGCGCGCCGGCGCCTTCAGTTCCTTCGCGGCATCCTTGATGATGAGTTCAGCGTCGGGTCTCGATTTGAATAGCTTGAGCGACATGTGTTAGCGACCTCGGATCATCAGCACGAGCGAGCGCGGCACGAGCGCGACCATCGCGACGTGCACGACGAAGAACGCCACGAGAAAACTCATGCCCAAGAAGTGCACGATGCGAGCGTTGTCGTAACCGCCCATCAACGTGCGAAGCAAGGGAAACTGCACCGATTTCCACACCGCGAGTCCCGACAGGATCACGATCGCGATGTCCACGATCACCGCGAGATACGCGAACTTCTGCACCGCGTTGTAATGCGTGAGATCGTCGTGACCGAGCTTGCCGCGTAGCGCGGCGAAGGCGTCGGTGAAAATGCTCTTGATGGAGAGCGGAAACATGCGGCGGCGCAGGCGTCCGGTGAAGAGATTCATCGCGACGTACACGATAAAATTCGCGACCAGCAGCCACATCGCCGCGAAATGCCATTGCAGCGCGCCGCCGAGCCAGCCGCCGAGCGTGATCGCGGACGAGAAGGTCAGCGATTTGAAAATCGGCGATGCGTTGTAGATCTGCCAGCCGCTCGTCACCATGATCAACACGGCGAACGCGTTGAGCCAGTGCGTGATGCGCAGCCATAACGGTTGGATTTGCACGTCGTCGAGCCTCGCGAGTCGTTGAGATTTCGAGGGCATGGTAGCGACGCGCCGCTGATCGATCGATGACCTCTCGATGACTTTTTTGTCATCTTTGCGAGCGTCGCGCGCGCTCTGGCTAGAATGTCGGCAATCCATCGAATGCAGTGCGAGCATGAGCATCCTCGTTATCGAAGACGACCGCAAGACAGGCGACTACCTGAAGAAAGGGCTCATCGAGTCCGGCTATCAGGTCGAGCTCGTTCGCAACGGTACGGACGGTCTGCACCAGGCGCTCGCGAATTCCTACGAACTGATCGTGCTCGACGTGATGCTGCCGGGCATCGACGGCTGGCAGGTGATGTCGGCCTTGCGCGCGAAACGTGACTTGCCTGTCATTTTTCTCACCGCACGCGATCACGTGACGGACCGCATTCACGGACTCGAACTCGGCGCGGACGATTATCTCGTCAAGCCCTTCTCTTTCACCGAACTCGTCTTGCGCATTCGCACGCTGCTCAGACGCGGCGTGATGCGCGAATCCGATACGTTCCAGATCGCGGATCTTCATGTGGATGTGCTGCGTCGCAAGGTGACGCGCAAGGGCATCGACATCGTGCTCACGAACAAGGAATTCGCGCTGCTGCATCTCTTTTGCAAGCATCAGGGCGAGGCGCTGTCGCGCACCCTGATCGCATCGGAAGTGTGGGACATGAACTTCGACAGCGACACCAATGTCGTCGACGTCGCGGTGAAGCGGCTGCGCGCGAAGATCGACAATCCATTCGATCTGAAGCTCATTCATACGGTGCGCAGCATCGGCTATTCGTTCGGGGAGAATCCTTGAACCGGCCATCGCGCTCGCTTGCGGTACGTATCGCGTTGTCGTTTGCGGTGATCGTGTGCATCGTCGTCGGCATGATCGGCGCATCGCTCTATCACGCGACGAATCGCGCGCTGTCCACGCGCGCGGATTACCAGCTGATCGCGCGCGTCGAGCATTTCCGCTCGCTTCTGCACGATCTCTACACGATCAAGGAAATCGAAGCGCGACCTCGGCTCTTCGAAACGATGCTAGGCGATCGTCAGGACGTCATCCTCTTTCGACGCGCGGGCTCGGGGCCTTTCATCTACGTCAATCCGGAGAAGATGCCGTTGCCGCCGCTCGATGTCGTGCCTGTGACGCGCGCCATCGGACTCGATGACCTGTACGAAGGCTCGCGCGCGGACGGCGTGCGGATGCGCTGGGTCGGCGCGCAGGCGCGCATCGGCGAGAACGGCGAGGTCGTCGAGATCATCGCCGCGCATGTGATGACGCAGGAAGCGATCGTGTTGTCGGCGTATCTGAAGCGCGTATGGATCAACGTGATCGGCGCGGTGCTCGTGACGTTGCTGCTCGCTTACTGGGTCACGAGCCGCGGACTCATGCCGCTCAAACTGATGGCCGATAAAGCCGCCGAAATCACGCCGAACCGATTGTCCGCGCGGCTCGACGTCGCCCATGCGCCCGCCGAATTGCAAAGCCTCGCGGCGTCGTTCAATGCGATGCTCGACCGGCTCGAACACGGCTACGAGCGTCTGGTGCAGTTCTCCGCCGATCTCGCGCATGAACTGCGCACGCCGATCGGCGTGTTGGTCGGTCAAACGCAGGTCACGCTCGCGCACGAGCGCAGCGTCGCGGAGTATCGCAGCGTGCTCGAATCGAATCTGGAAGAACTGGAGCGCCTCGCGCGCATCGCGCAGAACATTCTCTTTCTCGCGCAGGCGGATCATGAGCAGCAACAGATCGAACGGGAGCGGCTCGATATCCGCGAAGCGCTCGAGACGATCGGCGCTTACTTCGAAGGCATCGCCGATGAACGCCGCATCACGTTCGATATCCAGGCCGAAGGCGAAATGCTTGCGAATGCAATCATGTGCCGCAGGGCGATCGGCAATGTCGTCGTGAATGCGGTGCGTTATGCGACGGCGGGCACCGTGGTCCGGCTGCGCGGTTACGCGGATGAACAAGGCGCGAGCATCGTCGTGGGCAATCGCGGCGCGCACATCGAGAAGGAAGAGCTCGCGAAGCTGTTCGACCGCTTTTATCGCGGCGACGCGGCGCGCAGCGAGTTCACGGAATCGAGTGGACTCGGCTTGTCGATCGTTCAGGCGATCATGCGGCTGCATGGCGGCGTCGCATCCGCCGAATCCACGCCGGACGGGTGGATCGAATTCACCTTGCGCTTCCCTGCTGCGGAGCATCGCCGCACAACCACGCCCTGAATTCCGGTCGCATCAGATAGTCGACGCACCATGCCCGCACCTTGCCGACGCCATCCGAACGATGCGCGAGGAAGAGCCGCGTCGCGTGCTTCTGCTCCTGAATCGACTTACTGACGAGCCCGGCGTCGCCGAATGCCGCGCGGATATGCGTGGGCACATAGCCGATCGCGACATTGCGCGCGATGATTCTCACGGCCATCGAAAAGTCGGGAACGAAGATCGGCTTCTGCCCTTCCAGAAGCCACGCATGCATCGGATCGAAATCGATCGACGTGTCCTTGATGCAGACCGCCGGATACTTCCGCAACTCCGCGCTTTGCAGGATATGCGGCGCATCCGCGAGCGGATGATCGGCGCCCACGAGAAAGTCCCACGCGAGATGGCCGAGCGCGACGCTCGTGATGCCGTCGGTCTTCGGCACGAAATGCGGCGCGCCGACGACGATATCCGCCTTGCTTGCATAGAGCGCGTCCCAGCAGCCGTTGTACACCTCCTGCTGGATCGTGACGCGCGTCGTCGGATACGCATCTTCCAGATCGCACAAGAACTGGATGATCGCGTCGCGCGGCACGATGTTGTTGACGGCCACGGTGAGCTCGGGCTCGATGCCCCCCTGAACGATGGCGAGATTGCATTTGAGCGCCTGCAGATCGTCGAGAATCGCCTTGCTGTGCGCGATGAAGTATTCGCCCGCCTCGGTGAGCCGGATATAGCAACCGCGGCGCTCGAACAGCTTCGCGCCGAACGATTCCTCGAGCTTCCTGACGGTGTAACTGATCGCCGACGGAACCTTGTTCAGCCGTTCCGCGGCCGCCGTGATGCTTTGATACTGCGCAACCAACCGGACTATCCGAATGCTTTCGTCCGAAGTGAACATCGAGCCTGCTTCCACATGAGTATTTGTCCTGCCACATGAGCGAAGCGCGCGATGAACACCGTGCGCTTCGCTCACATCGTTGCGTCAGTGCCCGCTGGGCTTGACAGTGCCGCTCGCCTGCGCGAACCGGCTCAGGATCATGTAGCCGATGCACGCAACGAGAATCGAATCGAGTGAGGGAATCGACGTGACCGTGAACATGCCGTTCACCGTCGCGAAACCCGTGAGCGATCCGAGAATCCACGCGACGAAGGTCATGATCTTGATCTGCGGTTCGCGCGCTGGCGCGGCAGCATCATACCCGTTGCGCCGATACATCACGAAGTCCGCGATATAGATGCCCGCGACGGGGGGCGTCGCGATGCCGAGGAACAGCAGGAACGGAATGAACCACGACATGATGTTCATGCTGCCGACGATCGCCGCCAGCACGCCGAGCGCAACCGTGATCTGCCACTTCGGAAAGCGCGTGATGAGCGTCGATGTGACGAGCGTGCCCTGGAACATGTTGCCCGCGTTGCCCGTGACCGTCGCGAAGATCAGCAGCAAGGCGGCCGGCAAGGTCGCGCCGAACACGGCCATCGCGGTGAGCAGCGAGCTCTTGCCCGTGAGCACGCTCGGCGTCGCGCCCGCCCAGTACAGCAGCGGATAGGCGATCAGGAACGTGAGCAGCGCGCCGCCGACCGCGTGTTTGCGGTTATGCGTGAAGCTGCCGAAGTCGGGCAAGGTCGCGACCAGCACGATGATCGTGCCGACGACCGTCGATACCGCGACGCCCATCGGCATGCCGGCGATCGCATCGACGGCAGGCGCCTGGCCATTGAGCGCGACGCGCACGATATAGCACATCATCAACGCGATGACCGGCACGGCGAACTGCGCCACCTTGCCGAGCACTTCGAAGCCGAACGCGGTGGACGCGACGAAGATCACGCAGCCGATCGCGACGAGCAGCGGCGCGGGCACGTTCACGCCATGTTGCGCGAGCAGGTCGGCGACCGAGTGGCCGAACATGTTGGCCGTCACCGCGATCCATCCGAACAGGCTGACCGCGAGCAGCACGTTGATGGCGATCGCGCCTTTCTCGCCGAACGGATACTTCACGATGCCGTAGGTCGGCAGCCGTGCTTTCTCGCCGACCGAGATCGTGATCGACGCGAGAATCGCGAGGATCAGGCTGCCGATCCCGACGACCTTGATCAGATCGCCGTTCGACATCTGATTGCCGAGACTCGACGACGACAGCAACACCGGCGTGACGGCGATGCCGAGCAGGATCATCGCGATGCGATAGCCCGGCGCAGTGCCGGGCGAAGCGCTGACCCGGCTCTCTTTCGATTGACTCATGACAGTTCCTTTGCTGATGCCGATTCCATTCAGGGCGTGTAGTGGTGGCCGGTGTATTCGCGCCATCCGCCGGATGCCGTGATCTCCTTCTGTCCTTCGACGAGCCACGGTTCGGCGAGGACGCCGAGCACTTCGCTGCCGTCCGCGAGCACGACCTTGCCGATCGAAAGACCCGCCGGTTCGCTGAGCAAGAGCGCGCCGAGATTGGCCATCGGCAATTCCCAGACTTCCAGCGATACGGCCACGCCGCCGCTCTTCACGCGCAACATGCCGGGATGACGATCGTTGATGGTCCAGATGCGATAGCACGCGTCCGTGCGATCCTCGCGCACGAATTCGCCCTTCGCCGCCAGCATGTTGTGGTTCAGCCCGAGGCCGCGCATCAGCGTGCCGTTCACGGCGAGCAGTATCTTGTCGTTCATGTGTGTCCTTCTCCTTGTTGATGTCGGGGGCGTATGCGCGTTACGGCGTGATCCACGTACCCGTGCGCCGTTCGAGCGCGGGCCTGATCGCCGCCGGACTCGTGATGAGCCCTTCGCCCGCGTGGCCGTCCGGTTCGATGTGCGACACGAAGCGCAGAATCGCCTCCACTTTCGGCAGCATGCTGCCCGCGCCGAACTGACCCTGCGCGATCAGCTCGCGCGCTTCGCTCACGCTCATCGTGTCGAGCCAGCGCTGCTCGGGCGTGCCGAAGTTCACCGCGACCTGTTCGACGCCGGTCGGGATCAGCAGCAGATCCGCTTTCAGTTGCTGGGCGAGCAGCGCCGATGCGAGGTCCTTGTCGATGACCGCCTCGACGCCGGACAGCTTGCCGTTCTTGCGCACCACCGGAATGCCGCCGCCGCCGCACGCGATCACCACGCAGCCTTGCGCGAGCAGGCTCGCGATGACATCGCGCTCGATGATTTCAAGCGGCTCCGGCGACGGCACCGTGCGCCGCCAGCCGCGTCCCGCGTCTTCCATCAAGGTCCAGCCGAGCTCTTCCTGACGCTTCTTCGCGGTCGCTTCGTCGAAGAACGCGCCGACCGGCTTGGCCGGCTTCTCGAACGCGGGATCGTCGGCGCTGACGCGCGTCTGCGTCACGAGCGCAACGACGCGCCGTTCGATGCCGCGACGGTGCAGCTCGTTGGTCAGCGCCTTCTGGAACATGTAGCCGATCGCGCCTTGCGTATCGCCCACCGCGTAGTCGAGCGGCACGGGCGCGACTTCCTGAGACGCGAGCTCGGAACGCCGCAAGATGAAGCCGACTTGCGGCCCGTTGCCGTGCGTGAGCACGACGTTCCATCCCGCCGCGATCATGTCGGCGATATGTGTCGCGCTCTCCGTCACCGCTTCGTATTGATCGGGAATGCTCAGATGACGATCGTCGCGAATCAGCGCGTTGCCGCCCACGGCGACGACTGCCAGAGGTTTTCGAACTGTCATGATGCTTGTCCGCTGTGTTGTTTGACGGTCTCGGCGAGCGCGCGAATGGCTTCGACGAAGCACTCCATCGGCGCGGTCGTGATGCCTGCGCCGATCTGCCCGACGCCTGCTTGCTTGTGAGCGATGCCCGTATTGATGACGGGCAGGATGCCGCGGTCGGCCACCTTGCGCGCATCGATGCCCGCGGCGGTCGGCGCGAAGTTGAGCGCGGGCAGCGTGAACGCCGGATTGCCGCCGAGCGTGATGGCCTGCATGCGGCGGCTGTTCGCGGTCGCATCGGCGGGCGTGCCGCCGACGAACTTCACGATCGCGGGCGACGACGCCATCGCGAAACCGCCCACGCCGGCCGTTTCGGTGATCGCGCTGTCGCCGAGATCGGCGGCTGCGTCATCGACGCCATAGCCCGGAAAGAACAGGCCCTCGACCGGATTCGCCTTCGCCTGGAACCAGCGGTCGCCGGTGCCCGACAGACGGATGCCGAAGTTCACGCCGTTGCGCGCCATCACCGAGGCCATCGAGCTGAAAGGCACGTTGGCGCACGCGTCCATCATGGCCTTGCACGCGGCCATCGAGATGTTGAGGAAGAAGTGATCGTTGGCGATGATCGCCGCGCTCGCTTCGCGAATCTGCGCGAGCGGCAGTTGCGTGCCGAGCAGCGCGGGCACGATGCGCTTGATGAAGAGGCCCGTCGCCGCGCTGTTGCGGTTGTGGACTTCATCGCCCATATGCAGCGCCTGCGCCATCAGCGGCTTCAGCTCGATCTCGCCGGACACCGCGAGCGCGGCCTTCAGCGCGGGCGCGAGCGTCGCTTTCATCCAGCGCAGACGGTCGAGCACTTCCGTGCTGTTCGCGCCGAAGCGCAGCACCTTGCCGAGACCTTCGTTCAGATTGCTGTACGTGCGATGCCCGTTCGCCTTGTTCTCGACGACGAAAAGCGGCATCGACGGACTGATGATGCCCGCCATCGGACCGACGGCCTGATGGTGGTGACACGGTTCGAGATCGACCTTGCCGTCGAGAATCAGGCGTTCGGCGGCGGCGTGATCGGCGGCCCAGCCTTCGAGCATCACCGCGCCGATGATCGCGCCCTTCACCGGCCCGCACATGTTCTCCCACGCGATCGGCGGACCGGAGTGGAGAATCAGCTTGCGCATGCTCATCGCGCTGATTGCTTCGGATGCCGTAGCGATGTCTTTCAACACCGGCTGCGCTTCGAGATAACGCGCGAATGCAATGTCGTTCGCCTGCTCGACGAGCGGATGACGCATCAGCCACGCGAGATCGAGGCCCGCGGCGACATCGCCGAGAGCGGGCGGCTGCCAGTTGACGTGACTGACTTCGCCGCCCGCGAGACGCAGGTTGTCGGCGAAGCTCGTGAGCCCGCAGTTCACCACTTTCAGTGGCTGACCAAACAATCGGTTCATTCTTTTTGCTCCTTTTTACGCGTGGCGTCGCGCCTGCAGACGCGCGACGCGGCTCGCCCACAACGCGGCCTCGGCGTTGCATCCGGCGACGAGAACGCCTGCCTCGCGCAATGCGTCGATCTGACGGCTTCTGACTTGCGGATCGGATTCCGTGCCGCACACATGCGCGATCAACAGCGGCGCGTTTTCGCGCGGCAATTGCGCCAGCAATGCGATGAGCCCTTGCGCCGGTTCGTCCGCCGCGCCGTAACCGAGCACGAGATCGAACAGCACGACGGCAGTTGCGGGATCGAGCATCTCGGCGCGCACGCGTTCGTCGCGCAGGGTCGGGTCGATCATCGGATGCGGACGGCCGCGCGTGAAATCGTCGTCGCCCATGTCGACGATCGTGTGGCCCTCGCTTTTCCAGATATCCGCGAGCTTCGCGTTGCCTTTCACCGGCGTGTTCGAACTCGCCATGAAACCTTCCGCTTTGCAGAGCAGTTGGCTCTCGTAGCAGAACGTGCCGCCCGCGAACACGCCGCGAATGAACTTGCGGCCCGCGCCGAGCGTTTCGCTCCGCTTGACGAGCGTCGCTTCGTCGTTGGCTTCCACGCGCGCGACGCTCGCCGGCAGCGGCGCGCCGTTCAGCAACGCGACGGCGAACTGCGCGGCATCGGCGAGCGTGTGCGCGGGCGTGAGGCCCGGTGCGCGCATCTCGTCTTCGGAAGCGCCGAGAAAATTCACGACGACGGGCTTGCCCGCCTTGCGCGCGCTCTCCAGAATGCGCTCCGCGACCGCGCGTGCGGGCGGCTTGGAGATCAGCACGATCACGCGCGTGTCGGGATCTTCGGCGAGCGCGTCGAGGCCGAATTGCATCGAAATGCCGCCGATGTCCTCATGCAGATCGTGTCCGCCCGTGCCGAGCGCCTGCGAAATGCCCGCGCCGAGCTGGTCGATACGGCAGGTGACTTCCTGCAGCCCCGTGCCCGATGCGCCCACGACGCCGATGCCGCCGCGCCGCACCACGTTGGCGAAGCCGAGCGGCATGCCGTTGACGATGGCCGTGCCGCAGTCGGGGCCCATGACGATGAGGCGCTTTTCGCGCGCGAGCGTCTTGATGGCCTTTTCGTGCGCCATGCTGACGTTGTCGCTGAAGAGCATGACGTTCATGCCGAGCTGCAGCGCCTTGATGGCTTCGGCGGCCGCGTAATCGCCCGGCACCGAGATGAGCGCGAGGTTCGACGCGGGTTCGTCGTCGCAGACCATCGCGAGACTGGTGGCCTTGAGCGCTTCGCGCGTCTGCGTGTCGGATGTCGACACGCGCGCGCTCAGGCGTTCGCGAGCGAGACTGAGCGCTTCTTCGCAAGCGGCTTCGTCGCCGCGCACCGCGATGACGAGATCGTTCGGGCTTGCTTTCACGTCGTCGCCGAGTCCGGCGTCGGCGAGCTGCACGAGATTGGCCGGCGTCCCCATGACGACGGACGCCTGCTCGACGCCCGGCAGCTTGCCGATATGCGCCGAAATCTGCATCAGGGAAACCGAATCCTGATACAGATTTTTGAATATTTCGATTTTGATGGCCATTGCACCTCTCCGTTCTTTAAATGCGATTCGCGGTTTCTTGAAAACTGAATCGCAAATGCTTCAAGCCGATTCCGGGAATAATGATTTCGCTTCGCGCATTCGAATCGTTTCTCGCCATGCGCGCATGCCGTGCAAAATGCCGCCGAGACAATCCACGCCGGACGACGCGCCCCAGCGCATCACGGCATCGGCGGCATGTTCGATATCCGCGCTTTCGTCCGCCGCCGATGCAATCGCGATAAATCGATCGACCGGTTCGTTGAAATGTCCGTCGAGCGCGAGTTGCAGGTAATGGCGGCTGATATCGTTCGTGCGATGCAGATTCGCAGGCAGCTCGGTCGACAAGACATGCCGATGCACGTCGATTTGCGGATCGCCGAGCGCGGCCCAAATCGCCGCGAGATAGCCGAGCAGATAATCGTCGCCGTCGGGCGTGAGACCGCCGCCGAGGCCGACGAGCGCGTGAACCGTGGCAGCGAGCGTGGCGGGGTCATCGTATGGACTCAGCCTGACGGCGCGCGCGTGCGCCGGCCAGCCCGGCAGCCACTGCAGCGCGCCTGCCACGGCGTGCCGCGCGCAGTGCGCCGCAAGCCGCGCCGCGACGCGCTCATGCCGCGCCGACAACGCATCCGGCGACATCCGCACGCCGGTTCCGCTTTGCAGAGCGGGCTGCCAGCACGCCGCGCCGGTCAGATCGGCCTGCCACGTCGCGCCGGTCAGACGGCCATTGGAAAACGCGACGCGCTCGCCAGGCCGCGCATGGTCGCGCCAGTCCCAACCCGGCGGCGCGCTCACGCGCGCGCCGCACGACAGGTTCTCGCACGCGGCATCGACGAGCGTGAACCAGTCGCCCGTCTGCGCGACGAGATTGAGCGCGTGCCTGAAACTGCTGTGCACCGCGAAATCCCCGGTGCGCGACAAGCCCGGCCGCGCCAGATAGCCGATGCTCAGGCCGCGTAGCGTGATCGGACTCATTCGCGGGCTCAGCGCGCCTTAGCCGCGCAGCGCTTCGATGACCGCGCCTGCGTCGCTGACCCAGCCGAAGATCGCGCCTTGCGCCTTGATCATCTCGAGCGCGTACTTCTGGAACTCGGGGAAGTACGAACCGACGCAATCCTGCGGCACGATGCATTCGAAGCCGCGATCGTTGGCCTCGCGCACGGTCGTCGTCACGCACACTTCGGTCGTCACGCCGCACACGATCAGCGTGCGGGTATCGTGATTCTTCAGGATGAGATGCAGGTCGGTTTCATAGAACGCGCCCTTGCCCGGCTTGTCGATGACCGGCTCGCCCGCGACCGGATACAGTTCCGGAATCAGGTCGTGGCCCTTCTCCCCACGCACGAGAATGCGGCCCATCGGACCGTCGGAGCCGATGAAAGTCTTGCCGCCGCGCGTGAGTTTGGCCGGCGGGCAATCCGTCAGGTCGGCGCGATGGCCTTCCCGCGTATGAATGACGAGCATGCCGGCGTCGCGCGCCGCGGCCAGCACGCGCTTGCACGGTTCGATCGCGGTGCGCACGAACGACACGTCGTTGCCCAGCGCTTCGCCGAATCCGCCGGGTTCGACGAAATCGCGTTGCATGTCGATCATGACGAGCGCCGTGTGTTTCGGCTCGAAAGCCAGATCGAAAGGTTCGGCGCGGAAATGTTTTTGCGTCACGGCATACTCCTCTTCTTCGTTGAATTAAATGGATCGGTTCGATTGGTTTAAGCACACGAACTCATAAGGAATTCGAAATAATTGAATTCTCCGTTCGCGCGATTATTCGATTCTTAATGCCACTGAAAATCAGTGCGGTTCAAATTCGACAGAACTTCGAACTGATTATAGGCAGCGCGAATTGGAACACGATGAAATGATTGAACGCCGAGGATCAAATTTCTCGAAGCTCAATAATGAGCGCCCAGAGCGTCAATACTGGCGCGGCTTTAGACAGTCTTTTGCAACTGAGTCGGAATGTCGCGTGAGTCGCGTGATATTCGAAAATAAAAACGGCCACTGTCGAGTGGCCGTTTTTATCGTCCGGAGCGTGATGCGCGTTTTACGCCACGGGCACGCTCAAAGCTTCGCGCTTCGCGAGCAAGCCGTGAATCTGCGCGACGACCGCAGCGCCTTCGCCGACCGCCGCCGCGACGCGTTTCGTCGAACTCGAGCGCACGTCGCCGATAGCGAACACGCCCGGCACGCTGGTTTCCAGCGCCATGACGCCTTCCGTGCGCCCTTCGTGGGCCTCCGGTCCAGTCAGCACGAAGCCTTTCCCGTCGACGTTCACGTTGCAGTTGCGCAACCAGTCGGTATTCGGGTCCGCGCCGGTGAAGAGGAACAGATGCCGCGACTCGATCGTGAGCGGCCCATCCGGCGACTTGCAATTGACCGCGGTGAGCGCGCGGCCGTCGCCGTCGAGCGAGGTGATCTGCGTATGCGTTCGCACCGTGACGTTCGGCAGCGAGCCGATGCGCTCGACCAGATAGTGCGACATGCTCGACGACAGCCCCGCGCCGCGAATCAGCACATGGACGTGCTTCGCATGCGTCGCGAGATAGACGACGGCCTGTCCCGCCGAATTGCCGCCGCCGACGAGCACGACTTCCGCGTTCTTGCAGAGCTTCGCCTCGACCGGCGACGCCCAGTAATACGTGCCGTGCCCTTCATACCGATCGAGCCCCGCGATGTCCGGCCGCCGATACGCCGCACCCGAAGCGATCACGACCGTCTGCGTCGTCACGCGCGTGCCGTTCTGTAGTTCGATCTGGATCGGATTGCAGTCGCAATGCAGCGCCTTGATCTTCGTCGGAATCGCGATATGCGCGCCGAACTTCTGCGCCTGCACGAACGCGCGCCCGGCGAGCGCCTGACCCGAGATGCCGGTCGGAAAGCCGAGATAGTTCTCGATGCGCGAGCTCGCGCCCGCCTGCCCGCCCGGCGCGCGGCAATCGAACACCGCGACCGACAGACCTTCCGACGCCGCGTACACCGCCGTCGCGAGACCGGCCGGACCCGCGCCGACGACGGCGACATCGTAGACATGCGCGGGATCGAACTCCGGCAGCCAGCCGAGCTGCGTCGCGACCTGATTTTCATCGGGCGCGCGCAACACGGTGCCGTCCGGGCAGATGACGAGCGGGAAATCGGCCGTCGATGCCGAAATGCGTTCGAGCAGCGAGATCGCATCGGGGTCGGTGCAGGCGTCGATCACCGTGTGCGGATAACCATTCCGGCGCAGGAAGCCTTGCAGCGACACGAGACGGCCGTCGTCGGACGGGCCGAGCAGCACCGGTCCGCTGCCCTTTTCGATGAGGCCGACGCGCCGCAGGATCAGCGCGCGCATGATGCGCTCGCCCAGTTCCGCTTCGGCGACGAGCAGCGCCCGCAGACGCTCCGGCGGAATCACGATGCCATCCACTTCGCCGACCGCCATGCCGTCGACGAGACACGGCTTGCCCGAGAGTTGCGCCACTTCCGCGAGAAAATGCCCCTCGCCGTGCTCGCGCACGATGTGCTCGATGCCGAGCGCATCGCGCCGCGTCACGCGCACCGCGCCCTTCAGGACGATCACCATGCCGCGCCCGGTTTCGCCGACGCGGAAAATCCACTCGCCCGCGCGATAGTGCGCCGGCGTGCCGAAGCGGCTCATGCGCTCGATCTCGTTATCGGTCAGGCGCGGGAACATCTGGTGCACGCGGCTTTCGAGCGGCGAGAAGGGCGCGTTGTCGTCGCTCGTCGAGGATGCGGCGGCGGGCGTCGGCACCACGTTCGGATTCGGACTCTCCATCGGCTCGCGCGCGCTCCATGCGACGACATTCGGCATGTCCTGAGAGGACTCGTTGAACGGCGTGGTACTCATGCGCGATCTCCGTGTGGAAAACCAGCTTCATGCAGGGATGCGGTGCCCGCGGGCGATGCCGACGCCGATCCCGATACCGACGACTTGACGGGCCACGGGCACATCGCCGCCATTTCCGCGACTTCCTCGGGCGACGACGCCGCGAGCTCGCCGAACTCGGTCAGCGTCGCGACGTGAAAACCGGCGAGCCGCCACGCGTCGAGCCCGCCCGTGAGCGGCACGACGTCGCGAAAACCCGCGTTACGCATGGTCTTCGCCATCCACGCAGCCGACACTTCGTTCGGACACGAGCAATAGATGACGACCTTGCGCGACTTGTCGTAGCTCTCGATGATCTTCGCGAGATCGCGTTCGTCGGCGAACATCGAGCCGGGAATCGCTTCGGGATCGAGCATGCGTTTTTCGGGCGAACGGATGTCGAAGATTACGGGCAGCGGCTCGTCGTTCATGAGCGCATACAGCTCGTCCACGCTGATGCGCGCTTTTTCCAGCGTCGCCATGAGCGCGCGGCGGCGCCACCAGCGGTACGTGACGTAGATCGCGAGCAGCACCGCGACGACCGCCACCGCCTGCCGCCCGAGCTGCGAGATCATCGCGAAGACCATCTCCAACTGCGCCGCGAAGATGACGCCGACCGTCAGCCCGACCGCGCCCCACAGCGCGATGCCCGCGCCGTCGTGCGCGATGAAGCTGCGCAGCTTCACGCCCATCGCGCCCGCGAGCGGCACGGAGACGAGCGAAAGACCGGGGATGAACTTCGCGACGAGCAGGATGCGTACGCCCCAGCGCCCGAAGAAGCGTTCGGTCTTCTTCACGCAGGTATCGCGCGAAAGCGAGAGCTTGCAGATGGTCTTGAGCGTTTTGTCGCCATACTTGCGCCCGCCCTGGAACCAGACGAGATCGCCGAGCACGCCGCCCGCCACCGCGACGCACAGCACGCCCACGAGCGGCGGCCAGAATGCGCCGCCGTCGACCGCCATCAGCGCGATGGATGCGCCGACGACGATCATCGTCGGCATGGCGGGCACGGGCAGCCCGAGCGCCGAGCCCATCACGTTGACGAACACGATCGCCGGGCCGAATCGATCGACTAGCTGATGCAACAACATGGGAATCTCCCGCGCGGGAATGGTCTGTTCACGGGACGACGGGACGCGCGCCGCGAACGGCGCTGCGAAGGCGCACGGAGCACGTTAGGCACGCAAGGCACGAAAGCGAAAGAGATACGAGCGCTTGCGGCCGCTCGTGGTTCAACGCGATACGCGCGGCGCCGGGCCGACGTTCGTCACATTTAAGAGATAAGTGTAGCCCGGAAACGCGATCGTAAGCATGACAGGCGCGCGGGACGCGGGCATCGCGCGCGCGATGCCCGGAGAGTGGGATTCAGGCGAGGTCGTCGGCGATATAGGCGCGGATCACGTCGGCGAAATTTTTATCGCCCGACAGGCCGAGTTGCTCCGCGCGCGCCGTATTCCACGCGCCCGGCCAGCTGCACACGATCTTCTCGATGCGTTCGTCGCGCTGCCAGTCGATGCGCTGCACGACTTCGTCGCCCGCCACTTCGCGCAGCGCCGCGACCATCTCGTTCACGCTGACCGACAGCCCCGGCAGATTGATGACTGGCCGCAAGCCGAGCTTTTCGCGCTCGATTTCGCAGCCGGCGATCAGCGCCTCGACCGCGCTTTTCGGCGACAGCAGCCACAGACGCGTTTCGCCATCGACGGGACACGTCGAACGCTCGCCGTTCAGCGGCTCGCGGATGATGCCGCTCGCGAACGACGACGCCGCCGCGTTGGGCTTGCCGGGGCGCACGCTGATCGTCGGCAGGCGCAGCACGCGGCCATCGACGAAACCGCGCCGCGCGTAATCGGAGAGCAGCAGCTCGGCGATCGCCTTTTGCGTTCCGTACGACGATTGCGGATTCAGCGCGGTGTCGTCCTGCACGACGTCGGGCAGCGCGCCGCCGTACACCGCGACCGAACTCGTGAACACGACGCGCGGCTTGTGGCCCGCCGCGCGGCACACTTCGAGCAGCGCGCGCGACGCGTCGAGGTTGATCTTCATGCCGAGATCGAAATCCGCTTCGGCCTGGCCGCTCACGATCGCAGCGAGATGGAAGATGGCTTCCGTCCCCGTGTCGACGTGGCGTTGCAGCACCGCCGGGTCGGAAATGTCGCCGGTTTCGGCGCGCACGCGTTTGTCGTTCAGCAGGCTGTCGTCTTGCGGACGCGCTACGTCGAGCAGCACCAGTTCCGTGATCGGCTTGCCATTGAGCTCGTTGCGCGCGAGCAGCCGCTTTGCGAGTCGCTGACCGATGAAGCCCGCGCCGCCCGTGATGAGTATCTTCATGTGGTCGCTTCCGTTTTTACAGATAAGGTTTGAGCCAGCCGAGACCTTCCGACGTGCCGGCCTTCGGTTTGTATTCGCAGCCGATGAAGCCCTCGTAGCCAAGCGAATCGATCAGTTCGAAGAGATACGGATAGTTCAATTCGCCGATGCCCGGTTCGTGGCGCTCCGGCACGCCCGCAATCTGGATATGGCCGATGCCCGCATTCGGGCGCTTCATGTCGCGCTTAAGCTTCATCGCGATGTCGCCTTCCACGATCTGGCAGTGATAGATGTCGAATTGCACCTTTAAATTCGGCGCATTGATCTCATCGCAGATTTGCTGTGCTTCGTCTTGGCGGTTCAGGAAGAAACCGGGTATGTCGCGGGTGTTGATCGGCTCGATCACGATCGTTATGCCCGCTTTCTGCGCTTCTTTTGCCGCGTATTCGAGGTTCTTCAGATACACCGCGCGATGTTGCTCTCTGTTCTGATCTTTTGCGATCAGGCCGGCCATGACGTGCAGTTTCTCGTTGCCCAGCACGGCGGTGTATTCGAGTCCCTTTGCGACGCTCTGCTTGAACTCTTCCTCGCGGCCCGGTAACGAGGCGATGCCGCGTTCGCCCTTCGCCCAGTCGCCCGGCGGGGCGTTGAACAACGCCTGCGTCAAGCCATTGTCCGTTAAGCGCTGCTTGATTTCGTTCGCTTCAAAGTCGTAAGGGAACAGGAATTCCACCGCCTTGAAACCATCCTTCGCCGCTGCGGCGAAGCGGTCCAGGAAAGCGTGCTCGGGGTACATCATCGTCAGGTTTGCTGCGAATCTTGGCATTTGCTTGTGCTCCGTCTGTTCCGGTTTCGAATGCGCCTGCTTCCATGGAATCCTGTGTTCGAGTCGGTCTATTGGCGTTGCCCCTGTGCGGGGCGGCACTTACTTTCTTTGCTGCTGCAAAGAAAGTAAGCAAAGAAAGCAGCTTTTCAGGCCCGCGGTCACACGCAATTTGGGTAGTACTCTCGTCCACCGTGGCACTCGCCTAAAGAGTGTCCCTCATAGGCCCCATCGGGCCTGGCTCGCGCACGGTCCGACCAGCTAGTCCGTTTCGCGCGCTGGTTCAGCACGAAATGGCTCCAGCCCGCTTCGCGGCCGATCGGTCAGTCGGCTCTGTGTTACCAGCGCGCGCCGAACGTCTTCTTCAATTCCTCTATCGCTTCTTCCGCCAACGGCTCCGGGCGCGGCATCGTCGATAGATACAGCCGCGCCGTCTCCTCCAACTCCTCCAACGCATAGCTCGCGTGCGACACAGACTTCTCCCACACCACCGGCCCCAACCGCTCCAGCAACACCGCCGTCACCCGCGACGCCAACGCCGCCACTTCCTCCGCCACCGACTCGTCGCCCGGTCGGCGGTACGCTATCAGCGGAACATGGCCCACCTTCATCACGTAGTACGGCGTGATCGGCGGCAATACATCGTCGTTCTTCCACACGCCCGCCAACGTCAGCGCCACCAGATGCGTCGAATGCGTATGCACCACGCCGCGCGCGTTCGCATCGTTTTCGTAGATCCGGCGATGCAGCGCCAACGTCTTCGACGGACGTCCGCCCGATACGTGATTGCCTCGCGCATCCACCTTCGCAATATCGTTCGGATCGAGGCGGCCCAAGCACGCATCCGTCGGCGTGATCAACCAGCCATCGTCGAGCCGCGCGCTGATGTTGCCCGCGCTGCCCACCGTATATCGGCGCTCGTACAGGCTTCTGCCCGTCACGCAGATCTCTTCGCGAATAGCGTTCTCGTTCGATGCCATCACAGTGCCTTCAACGCCTTTTCAAAGAAATCGGTCGTGCCGAAATTGCCGGACTTGAGCGCCAGGCCCAGCGCCCCGCTTCCATCCGCGCCGATCGATTGCGTCGCCGGCACGCCCGGATCGATCTGCGGCCCGATGCGCAACGAACGCACGTCCAGCGCCTGCACCACCGCGCCCGACGTTTCGCCGCCCGCCACGACGAATTTGGCGCAGCCGTCATCGCGCAATGTCCGCGCTATCGACGCAAGCGCGTCTTCCACCAGATGCCCCGCCTTCTCGACGCCCAGTTCCTTCTGCACCGCCTTCACTTCTTCCGGCGATGACGTCGCGTAAATCAGCACCGGCTCGTCATGCTGGCGCGCGAATTCGACGGCGCTCTGCACGACCGGCTCGCCGCGCGACAACGCCATCGGATCGACGCGAAACGCCGGCTTCGATTCGCGCCAGTGCGCAACCTGCGCGTTCGTCGCCTTCGATGCACTCCCCGCCAGCACCACCGCTTTGCCCTCGATCGTCGGCAAATCGGCGGCGTGCTCCGCGTGCGCCAGCAGATTCGCCGCGCGGAAATTCTGCGGCAATCCAAGCGCGATGCCCGAGCCGCCCGTAATCAGCTTCAGATCGCGGCATGCGTCGCCGAGCACGTACAAGTCCGCGTCCGAAACGGCATCCGCGATCGCGAGGCGCACGCCGTCCTTCTTCAATTCATCGATGCGCGCGCGGATCGCGTCCGCCCCCTTCGCAATCGTGTCGTAACGAATGAGCCCGACCTTCGATTTCGTCTGACGCTGCAAGACGCGCACGAGGTTCGGGTCGGTCATCGGCGTGAGCGGATGATTCTCCATGCCCGATTCGTTCAGCAACACATCGCCGACGAACAGGTTGCCGCGAAAAATCGTGCGCCCATTCTCGGGAAACGCCGGGCACGCAATCGTGAAATTGTCCTTCAGCGCGTCGAGCAACGCGTCCGCGACCGGGCCGATGTTGCCCTTGTCGGTCGAATCGAACGTCGAGCAATACTTGAAGAAGAACTGGCGGCAGCCCTGCGCACGCAGCCATTCGAGCGCATCGAGCGACCGGCGCATGGCGTCGTCGGCGGGAATCGTGCGCGACTTCAGCGCGACGACGATCGCGTCCGCCTCGATCCGCGCGCTCGCTTCCGGCACGCCGATGGTCTGCACCGTGCGCATGCCGCCGCGCACGAGCATGTTGGCGAGATCGGTCGCGCCGGTGAAATCGTCGGCGATACAGCCGAGTAGTGCCTGCGCCGCTTGCGTCATTGCTTCGCTCCCTTCGGAATGTCGATGCCCGGAAAAATCTTGATGACCGCGGAATCGTCCTCGCCGCCGTGTCCGGCCGTGGACGCCATCATGAACATCTGATGCGCCGCCGCCGACAGCGGCAACGGAAATTTCGACGTGCGCGCCGTGTCGAGCACGAGGCCCAAGTCCTTAACGAAAATATCGACGGCGGAAAGCGGTGTGTAATCGCCCGAAAGAATGTGCGGCACGCGATTCTCGAACATCCACGAATTGCCCGCGCTGTGGGTGATGACGTCGTAAAGCGCATCCGGATCGACGCCTTCGCGCAGGCCGAGCGCCATCGCTTCGGCCGCCGCCGCGATATGCACGCCCGCCAGCAACTGATTGATGATCTTCACCTTCGAGCCCGCGCCGTGGGCGTCGCCGAGCCGATAGACCTTGCCCGCGATCGCGTCGAGTACGTCCTCGCAGGCGGCGTAGGCGTCGGCGGGGCCGGAGGTCATCATCGTCATTTCGCCGGAGCTGGCTTTCGCCGCGCCGCCGGACAAGGGCGCGTCGAGCATGTGCACGCCCTTCTCGCCGATGCGCTTGCCGAGATCGGCGGCGAATTGCGGCGATACCGTCGCGCACGCGAGCACGACGCCGCCGGGTTTCATCGCTTCGACCGCGCCGGTTTCGCCGAACAGCACGGCTTCGGTCTGCGCCGCATTGACGACGACCGTCAGCACGACCGCGCACTTGCCGCCCAACTCGGCCGGCGACGCGCACGCGATGCCGCCTTCGGCCGCGAACGCATCGAGCACCGGCTGGCGCACGTCGCACGCATGCACGGCGAAGCCCGCCCGCAGCAACGAGCGCGCGACGCCCATGCCCATTGCGCCCAAACCGATCACTCCGACGTTTCGTGTCATCGCAGATTCCTTAACAGATGCCCGCTTCCGCCAGTCGGCGCGCGGCGTTGATGAGATGCGTCTGCGCGGCGTGGCGCGCGGCGTCGGGCTCGCGCGCGCGGATCGCCTCGACGATCGCCGCGTGCTCCTCGCGCACCTGACGCATGAAGTCCTCGCGCAGCGCCTCGTTGCCGCGCGTAACGAGCGTGCCCGCTTCCAGGTACTGGTTCAGAAACGTGAGGGTTTTCAGGAAGTACGGATTGCCGGTCGCGTTGGCGATTTCCCGATGGAACGCGACGTCCTCGGCGACGCCGTCGCGGCCATCGCGCACGGCTTCATCGATGGATGCGAGCGCGTCATCGATGGCGGCGAGTTGTTCGTCGGTACGCCGCTGCGCGGCTTCGGATGCCACTTCGGCCTCGATCGCCCGGCGCAGCGCGAGAATCTGCACGACCGCGCCGGGCTCGACCGCCTGCGCATAATCGATGCGCAACGGCCGAATCCCCGCGCGCTCGACGATGAATACGCCGCTGCCCTGACGCGGCTCGACCATGCCTTCGTTCTTCAGCCGCGAGATGGCTTCGCGAATGACCGTGCGGCTCACGCCGAATTCCTGCGCGAGCACCGCTTCGGTCGGCAGCTTGCCGGTCGCGGCGAAACTGCCCTTCTCGATCAACTTTTGCAATTGTTGCGCGACGGTGTCGCTCAACGCGCGCGGCGGAATTTTCTCGAACATGCGACTCGATGCGCCTCGTCAGGTCATCGGGTCATCATACAAATTTTTACGATGGAAGTGGACCGAGGAATAACCCTCGGTCGTGGCTTACTGCGCGAGCGGCTCGTCGATGAGCGCGAGCGCGTCACGAATTTCGGAGACGTCGCCGGGGCGCACGAGGCGCGCGACTTCCTTGCCGCCGAGCATGAAGACGAGCGTCGGCCAGAGCTTTACGCGAAACGAACGTCCGAGCGGGCGGCCGCTGCCATCCTCGATCTTGATGTGCTGCACCGCGCGATGATCCTGAAATGCCTGCGCGATCAACGGTTGCGCGGCACGGCAGAAACCGCACCAGTCGGTGCCGAACTCGACGACCGTCGGGCCGGTGAGCGCGTCGATTTCCGTGCGATCCGGTGCGGTCTTCGCGTATTCGATGTTCATGCTCATGGCGTGCTTCCTTGTCTTTTGTTGTCGATGAAGCCAGCAGAAAACTTGCCCGATCTTACTGGCCGAAACCCGTCAGCCCGATGAGCGCGCCGCCCGCGAGCAGCCACAGCGGATGCAGCTTCGTCCGGTACGAGACGAGCGCGACGAGCGCCGTGATGGCCGCGAGCGTCCAGGTTCCATCGGATGCCTCGGCGATCAGCAGCGCGCTCGCCGCGACGAGCCCGGCCGTGATCGGCACGAGCCCGAGCTGGATGAAGCGCCGCCACGGGCGATCCTTGAAGCGCTCCCACGCGTGCATCGCGGCGATCGTCACGAGCGACGACGGCCCGAACTTCGCGATCGACGTCACCAGCACGCCGGGCCAGCCGGCGACATGCCAGCCGATCAGCGTGACGACCATCATGTTCGGGCCCGGCGCGGCCTGCGCGACCGCGAAGAGCGCGGAGAAATCGGCCTTCGACATCCATTCGTGAACCTGCACGACCTGACGCTGCATTTCCGGCAGGATCGAATTGCCGCCGCCGAACGCGAGCAGCGAGAGCTGACTGAAGATCGCCGCGAGCGAAAGCAGATCGTTTTTCATCGGCGGACTTTCCACGCGATCAGCACCGAAATCGGCGTGAAGACGAGCATCGTCGGCAGGAGCGGCGTGCGCAGGATCGCTATCGACGCGAACATCAGAAGCGCGACGATCGCCGCTTCCGGCTTCCGGCGCAACGGCCACATGATCTTCGCCGCCATCGCGATGAGCAGGCCCGCCGCAGCCGCCGCGAGTCCCGCGAACAGATGCGCGATGCGCGGGTCCTGATGCGTGCGCTGATAGATCACGCCGAGCCCGATCACGATGAGCGACGGTCCGACAAGCAGCCCCAGCAAGCCCGCGAGCGCGCCCGGCACGCCGCGAAAGCGCATGCCGATTGCCACCGACAGATTGATCACGTTGCCGCCCGGCAGGAACTGACAGAGGCCGAGGAGATCGGTGAACGCGTCGGCGTCGAGCCATTTGCGGCGCTCGACGATCTCGCGCCGCGCGAGCGGCAGCGCGCCGCCGAACGCCGTCAGCCCGAGCGTCAGAAAGCCGATGAAGATTTCGGCGACCGTCGGCCGTGGCGCGTGGCCGTCGCCGGACATGAGGTTCACGCGCGTGCCCGGCGCGCTTCGTAGGCTTTCAGATGCGCGTACGCGACCGCCAGCGCCGACAGCCCGGCGATTTGCGTGCGCCGCCGCGACAGCAGATCGCCGACGATGTGATCCGCCTCGATCGGCGCGCCGTTCTCGAGATCGCGCAGCATCGATGCGGTCATCGGCGAGCCGCGCTCCGAGAAAAACGCCCGCGCGCGCGTGACGACCGCCTCGCCCGGTGCGTGCGCGTTGTCGCCGGCGATGCCGCAGCATTCGTCGAAGAGCTGGAACAGCAGCGCCTCGCCGCCCGGCGCCGCGAGAATATCGCCGATGGGCGCGCGCATCAGGCAGGTGCCGGTCGCGAGCGTGGCGAGGAACACCCACTTGTCCCACATCGACTGAAGGATGTCTTCGCTCACGTTTAAATCGAAGCCCGCGCCGTCGAGTTGCGCGGCGATTGCGTCGATGCGCGCCGAGCGGCCGCCCGTGCGCTCGCCGATAGTCATCGAATGCATGTTGTTCAGATGCACGATCTCGCCTTCGGCGTCGAGCGTCGCGGCGATCACGCATTGGCCGCCGAGCACGTTCGCGGGATCGAAGCGCGCGTCGAGCGCGTCGAGATGGCCCATGCCGTTCAGGAGCGGCAGGATCGCGGTATCGGGACCGACGGCGGGCGCGAAGGAATCGATCGCGCCTTGCAGGTCGTAGGCCTTGCAGCTCAGGAGCACGAGATCGTAAGGGCCGTCGATGTCTTTCGCGAGCACCATCGGCGGACAGGCGAACGCGAGATCGCCTTCCGGGCTCTTCACTTTCAGGCCGCACTGACGCAGCCGCTCGGCGCGGCGCTCGCGCACGAGAAAGGTCACGTCGCGGCCCGCTTCGAGCAGCCGTGCACCGAAATATCCGCCGATGGCCCCCGCGCCCACTACCAGAATCCGCATGTCTCGCTCCTTTTCGCTGTATGAATCGTTCACGCCTGCCAGACGCCATAGCCCGCTTCGCGCAAGCCGATCGCCAGTTCCACTTCCATGTCGCGCGCGCCGTCGTAGGGCATCGGGTTGTACATCTCATACAGTTGCGGCAGGAGCCGCAGTCCGTATTCGCGGACATAGCGATTCGACTGGATGCCGGCCTTGTGCTTGTCGAAGCGCACGTCGGGATCGATGCCCGTCATGCCCACGTAGACGAACGGCATGCCGATCACGTAATCCGGATTCGCGCGACGGAAACGCGCTTCGTTCCAGACCGTTCCGGACAGTTCGACGACGTAGACGGAGTAATGATGGCTGCGCGCGCGCCGGGCGGGCGGCATGTTTCGGATGGCCTTCGCGGCGTGCTCGTTGCGGGCGTCCATTCTATGACGGCGATGCTTTTGGCGCTCGATCGGACGGCGCGGCCCCTGCCGGATGCGTCTCAAAGTGGTAAATTCGGGCGGTCTGCGCTCGCGCAAAACGATCGGACATCGGCGCGGCCCATCGCGCCGCCGGTCGGAACCGGAGACGATCTCTCTCGCGCGGTCGCCGCCCCATCGACACGTTTTCATCCCGAAGCCGCGCGCCACGAGCCGCGCGACGCTTCGGTCATTCGGAGATCAAGCAATGAGCAAGCAAGCTATCGGCGTGGTAGGCCTCGCCGTCATGGGCCGCAACCTGGCCTTGAACATCGAGAGCCGCGGCCACGCCGTTTCGGTATTCAACCGCAGCCGCGCCAAAACCGACGAACTGATTGCCGAACATCCCGACAAGAAGCTCGTGCCGACCTACACGCTCGAAGAGTTCGTCGAGTCGCTCGAAAAGCCGCGCCGCATTCTGATGATGGTGAAGGCCGGCGCCGGCACCGACGAGACCATCGCTTCGCTGCGTCCGCTGCTGGAAAAGGGCGACATTCTCATCGACGGCGGCAACACGCATTTCACCGACACGATCCGCCGCAATCAGGATCTCGCGAAGTCGGGGCTGCATTTCATCGGCACGGGCGTGTCGGGCGGCGAGGAAGGCGCGCTCAAAGGCCCGTCGATCATGCCGGGCGGACAGAAGGAAGCGTACGAACTCGTCGCGCCGATCCTCACGGAAATCGCCGCGAAGGCGCCGGACGGCGAGCCGTGCGTCGCGTACATGGGCCCGGACGGCGCGGGCCATTTCGTGAAGATGGTGCACAACGGCATCGAATACGGCGACATGCAGTTGATCGCCGAGAGCTATGACGTGCTCAAGCGCGTCGCGGGTCTGTCGAACGAAGAGCTGGGCAAGGTGTATGTGGAGTGGAATCAGGGCGAACTGGACAGTTACCTGATCGAAATCACGTCGAAGATTTTCTCGAAGAAGGACGAGGAAACCGGCAAGGATCTCGTCGATGTGATTCTCGACCGCGCCGCGCAAAAGGGCACGGGCAAGTGGACGAGCCAGAACGCGCTGGACCTCGGCGCGCCGCTGCCCTTGATTACGGAAGCGGTGTTTGCGCGCGTGCTGTCGTCGCTGAAGACGCAGCGTGTGGCGGCGAGCAAGGTGCTGGCGGGCCCGACGCCGAAGTTCGACGGCGATCGCGCGGCGTTCGTCGAGTCGGTGCGGCGTGCGCTGTATCTGTCGAAGATCGTCTCGTATGCGCAAGGTTTTGCGCAGTTGCGCGCGGCGTCGGAAGAGTACAAGTGGGATCTGCATTACGGCGAGATCGCGAAGATTTTCCGGGCGGGCTGCATCATCCGCGCGCGCTTTTTGCAGAAGATCACCGATGCTTATGCTGCGAAGCCCGACCTCGCGAATCTGTTGCTCGATCCGTATTTCAGCGATATCGCGGCGAAGTATCAGGAAGCGCTGCGCGATGTCGTCGTGGCGGCCGTGAAGGCGGGGATTCCGGTGCCGGCGTTCTCGTCGGCGATTGCTTACTTCGATGCGTATAGGTCGGAGAGGTTGCCCGCGAACCTGGTGCAGGCGCAGCGCGATTTCTTCGGCGCGCATACGTTCGAACGCACGGATAAGGAAGGGAGTTTTCACGCGAATTGGGCGTGAGGATCTGACTGAACAGATCGAGAGCATGAGACGCGGCTTTCTTTGGAAGCCGCGTTTTTTCTTGCAGCCAAGCTGCGAAATCTTCGATTCGCAATCGAGCGTTTGGCGCGCATTTCGGCTGAAGGCGAAGAAAGTGGGTATTCGACTAATTCTTCAGCCCCACCCACTCCCCATTCCGCCCCCCACTCCTCAACACCGCCTCCACGAACCGCAACCCCGCGACCCCATCCTCGACGGTCGTCAGCCAGTCATCCCCCTGCGTCGTCCCGCTCGCGATACACGCCGCCGCATCCGTATAAACCTGCGCGAACGCTTCCAGATACCCTTCCGGATGTCCCGCCGGCACGCGCGTCGCGTGCAGCGCTTCAGGACTTTGCACGCGCCCGCGCGTGATGCGCTCGGACGCGCCGCCTATCGGCGTGAACCACAATTCGTTCGGCTTCTGTTGATCGAACGCAATGCCCGCCTTCGTCCCATACACGCGCAATCGCAACGCGTTCTCCTCGCCGGCCGCGACCTGACTCGCCCACAACATGCCACGCGCGCCGTTCTCGTAGCGCAACATCGCCTGCACATGATCGTCCACACGACGATTCGGCACGAACGTCGTCACATCGGCGGCAAGCTCGGATGGCCGCATCCCCGTCACGTATTCCGCAAGCTGATACGCGTGCGTGCCGATATCGCCGAGACATCCCGCCGGTCCAGCGAGCGCGGGATCGGTGCGCCATACGGCCTGCCGGTTCGCCTGCGTCTCGACAGGAAGAGACAGCCAGTCCTGCGCATACTCGACCTGCACCACGCGAATGTCGCCGAGCAAGCCGCGCTGCACCATTCCGCGCGCATGCCGCACGAGCGGATAACCCGTGTAGGTATAAGTCACCGCAAACACGCGATCCTTCTCGCGCGCGAGCTTCGCCAGCGCCTCGCCTTCATCGAGCGAAACGGCGAGCGGCTTGTCGCAAATCACGTGAATGCCCGCTTCGAGAAAAGCGGTCGCGATCGGCGCATGCAGATGATTCGGCGTGACGATCGCGACCGCCTCGATGCCGTCCGAGCGTCCAGCCTCGATGCGCGCCATCTCGCGAAAATCGTCGTAGCTGCGCGCGAGCCCGATCGCCGCGGCGCTCGATGCCGCGCGCCGCGCATCCGACGACAACGCGCCCGCGACGAGTTCGTAGCGATCGTCGAGCCGCGCCGCAATGCGATGCACCGCGCCGATGAACGCGCCCTCGCCGCCGCCGACCATCCCCAACCGCACGCGATTCATCGCTTGTCTCCGGAATCGATGCCGAGCACGCCGCGCATCTGCTCGCGGCTCGCGCCGCTGCCCGCGAAGTCATCGAAGGCGCGCTCGGCCACGCGGATGATGTGATCGCGGATGAACACCGCACCTTCGCGCGCGCCGTCTTCCGGATGCTTCAGCGCGCATTCCCATTCGAGCACGGCCCAGCCGCCGAAATCGTATTGCGCCATCTTCGAGAAGATCGCCTTGAAGTCGATCTGGCCATCGCCCAGCGAACGGAAGCGGCCGGCGCGATCGACCCATCCGGAATAGCCGCCGTACACGCCCTGTTTCCCGCTCGGCCGGAACTCGGCGTCCTTTACGTGAAACGCCTTGATGCGCGCGTGATAGATGTCGATGAACGCAAGGTAGTCGAGCTGCTGCAACATGAAGTGGCTCGGATCGAACAGGATGTTCGCGCGCGGATGATCGTCCACCGCCGCGAGAAAACGCTCGAACGTCACGCCGTCATGCAGGTCTTCGCCAGGATGAAGCTCGTAACACACGTCGATGCCCGCGCGATCGAACTCGTCGAGAATCGGACGCCAGCGGTTCGCAAGCTCTTCGAACGCGGCTTCGACGAGACCCGCCGGACGCTGCGGCCACGGATACACATACGGCCACGCGAGCGCGCCCGAAAACGTCACGTGCGCGTTCAAGCCGAGACGCTTCGACGCCGCCGCCGCGAGCTTCATTTGCGCGATCGCCCATTCGGTCCGCGCGGCCGGATCGCCCCGCACATGCGGCGCGGCGAAGCCATCGAACAGCGTGTCGTATGCGGGATGCACGGCGACCAGTTGCCCTTGCAGATGCGTCGACAACTCGGTGATCGCGACGCCCGCATCGTCGACGGTGCGGCGAATCTCATCGCAATACGCATCGCTCGATGCGGCCTTCTCCAGATCGATCAGACGCGGATCGGCAGGCACCTGTATGCCCTTGTAACCGAGCGACGCCGCCCACGACGCGAGATTCGCGAGCGTATCGAACGGCGCCTGATCGCCCATGAACTGTGCGAGAAATATCGCCGGGCCTTTGATGGTTTTCATCTTTCGCCTCCACAAAAAGAAGGCCGGATGAACGGCCTTCGCGCATCAGAACGGCGAGTTCGGGAAATAGAACTGCTTGGCGTTGTCCTTCGTGATGAGCACCGACGGGATGATCGTCGTCGGCGGCAGCTTGTCGCCCTTCAGGCGCGCTTCGGCGGTCAGCTTGATCGCGTCGTAGATGAACTTCGGCGAATACGAGACATCGGCCGGCACGCGCGCATCGCCGTCCATGATGCGCTTCACCGCTTCCTTCGATCCCGCGCCGCCGAACACGATCTTGATGTCCGTGCGCTTCGCCTGATCGATCGCCTTCAGCACGCCGACCATCATGTCGTCATCCGCGGCCCACACGGCGTCGATATGCTTGAAGCGCGTGAGATAGTCCTGCATTACCTTGAACGCATCGTCGCGATTCCAGTTGGCGTATTTCGCATCGAGAATCTTGATGTCGGGATATTGCTTCAGCACGCCTTCGAAGGCGTTCCAGCGCTCGTTGTCGAGTGTCGTCGGAATGCCGCGCAGCGCGACGATATCGCCCTTGCCGTTCAACTGTTTCGCGAGAAACTCGGCGGGAATCTTGCCGAAAGCGGTGTTGTCGCCGGCGACGTACGCGTCCTGCGCGCTCGTGTCGGTCAGGCCGCGATCGACCACCGTCACATACACGCCTTTCTTCTTGACCTGCGCGACCGGTTGCGTGAGCGACGCCGATTCCTGCGGGAAGATCACGAGCGCATTGATCTTGTTGACCGTGACCAAATCCTGCAACTGGTTCGCCTGCTCGGGCGCGGTGCTCGCCGTCTTCACGATCACCTTCAGGTCGGGATGCGCCTTTTCCAGTTCCTTCTTCGCTTCGTTGGCCCACCACACGATGCCGCCCGTGAAGCCGTGATCGGCGGTCGGAATGGCGACGCCCAGCACGACCTTGTCGGCGGCGAATGCGGACGACGATGCAGCGGCGAACGCGCTCGCCGTCAACGTGAGCGCGCCGAGCGCGCGAAGCATTTTCTTCATGACGATGTCTCCTGTTTTATGACTATCAACGACGACCGCGCTGCAGGAATGCTACGAGGATGATGACGGCGCCCTGCACCGCCGCATTCAGATACACGCTGATGATGCTCGTGAGATTCAAAATGTTGTTGATGACCGAAAGCAGAATCGCGCCGATGACCGTGCCGATCACGCGCCCTTCGCCGCCCTTCAGCGCCGTGCCGCCGACCACGACGGACGCGATCGCTTCGAGTTCCCACAGGAGGCCCGTCGTCGGCGTGGCGGAGCCTAAGCGCGGCACATACAGAATCGTCGCGACGGCCACGCATAAACCGAGCAGCACATACGTGACGATCTTCACACGATCCACGCGAATCGCCGCATAACGCGCGACCTGTTCGTTCGATCCGATCGCCTGCACATGACGCCCGTACACCGTGCGATTGAGCACGAGCGCACCGCCCGCCGCCACGATCGCGAACACCCAGATCGGCACCGGAACATGCAGCAGACTCGCGTAATAAACCGGCCCGTAAAGATCGACGAGCGAGTTGTCGAGCGTGAGCGCGCCGCCATCCGCGAGCCATGTGAGCAGCGCGCGAAATATGCCGAGCGTGCCGAGCGTGACGATGAACGGCTCGATGCGACCTTTCGTCACGAGCACGCCATGCGCGAAGCCGAACAGCGCGCCGAGCACGAGCGCGAGCACGATGCCGAGCGCGATGATCAGAAGCGGCGGCACCGCGTGGCCGTGAAAGCCCTGCATCAGCGCGTTCATCATGTAGATCATGCTGCCCGCGATGAGCGCGGCCATCGAACCGACCGACAGATCGATGCCGCCCGAGATGATGACGAAGGTCATCCCCACCGCGATGATGCCAATGAACGACGTGCGCGTGAGCACGTTCATCGCGTTGTCGACGGTGGCGAAATCGCCGTTGAGCAAGGTGCCGCCGATACACAGCGCGATCAGCCCGATGAGCGGCCCGACGCCGAACATGAAGCGCGCGACGGTGGAGAGACGGCTCTCGCTTTCGGTGTCTTCAGTGTGTGCCGGTCGCATGCGCGATCAACCTCTCTTCGGTCAAAAGATCCATGCCGAGTGTCGCGACGAGTTCGCCCGCGCGCATCACCGCGACGCGATGACACACGCCGATCAGCTCGATCAGTTCGGACGAGATCACGATCACCGCGCGGCCTTCCGCGGCCAGCCGATGAATCAGGAAATAGATATCGCGTTTCGCGCCGACATCGACGCCGCGCGTGGGTTCGTCGAGCACGATCACGCGCGGATCGGGATTCAGGAACTTCGCGAGCGCGAGCTTCTGCTGATTGCCGCCCGACAGCATGCGCGCGCGTATCGACGCGTTGCCGGTGCGTATGCCGAAGTCCTTCACCGCCGCGTTCAGGGCTTCGCGTTCCGCGCGCGTATCGATGAGCGGATGCGCGTAGCGCTCCAGCGTCATCATCGTGAGATTGTCTTTCAGCGCCATGTCGACGTGAAGGCCGCGCCCCTTTCTGTCTTCGCTCAGATAAGTGAGGCCTTGCTGCATCGCTTCGCGCGGGCCTTTGAGCTTGACCGTTTTTCCGTCGATGACGACGCGCCCCGCACAGAGCGGACGCAGGCCGACGAGCGCTTCGAACAGCTCCGTGCGCCCCGCGCCGACGAGTCCCGCGAAGCCGAACACTTCGCCCTTGCGCACCGAAAAGCCGATGCCGTCGGCCCAGCCCGGCACCGAGGCGCCTTCGACTTCGAACGCGACCGGCGCGTCGTCGGGCAAGTGCGGCTTGTCGGAGAACATGTCGGAGACTTCGCGGCCGACCATCAGATTGGCCATCTGCTGACGCGTCAGCTCGTCGGTCGGCGCGCGCGCGACGAAGCGGCCATCGCGCATCACGATCACTTCGTCGGTCACGCGTTCCACTTCGTCGAGCTTGTGCGAGATATAGACGATGGTCGTGCCCGCTTCCTTCAGACGCGCCATCAGGCCGAAGAGACGCTGCGTCTCCGATGGCGTCAACGTCGCGGTCGGTTCGTCCATGATGAGCAGGCGCGCGCTGCGCAACATCGCCTTCGCGATCTCGACGAGCTGCTTCTCCGCGACGATCAGATCGCGCACCTTCGTATCGGGATTCTTGTGCAGGCCGACGTCGTTCAACGCGGCGCGGGCATCGTCGCGCATCGCGGCTTCATCGAGGAAGAAGCCTTTCTTCAGCTCGTGCCCGAGGAACATGTTCTGCGTGATGCTCAAATGATCCGCGAGATTCAATTCCTGATGGATCAGCACGATGCCCGCATGTTCGGCATCGCGCGAACTCGCGAAGTCGCGCGCGCGTTCATCGACGAAAAGCTCGCCCGCGTTCGCACGCTCGTAGCCCGCGAGAATCTTCATCAGCGTGGACTTGCCCGCGCCGTTCTCGCCGAGCAATCCGTAGATGCGGCCCGGCGCGAGATCGAAGCTGACGCCGTGCAGCACGCGCACCGGCCCGAACTGCTTTTCGATGCCCTGAAAGCGCACGGCGAGGCTCATCGTCACGCGCTCCTTCTTCGAATCAGCCGATGCGGCAGCAGCACGCCCGGCACATCCGCGCGCGGGTCGCGCAGGCGCTTGAGCAGCAGGTCGGCTGCGGTTTCGCCGAGCAGTTGCATCGGCTGCGAAACGGTCGTGAGCGGCGGATCGACATGCGCGGCAACGGCGATATCGTCGAAGCCGACGACAGCGACATCGTCGGGCACTGAAAAGCCCGCGCCGCGAAAGCCGTTCATCACGCCGATGGCGAGCGTGTCCGACACGGCGAAGGCGGCCGTCGGACGCGCATCGCCCAACGATGCGAGTTGCGCGGCCGCGCGCTCGCCCGCGTCGTAATCGAGGCTGTCGAGTTCGATCAGCCACTCCGCGCGCGGCTCGATGCCGGCTTCGATCAACGCATCGCGATAGCCCGCGAGCCGCTGTCGTCCATACAGATAACCCTGACCCGAGTTGATGAGCGCAATGCGCCGATGCCCCTTCGCCGTCAGATAACGCACGACATCGCCCGCGGCGAGATGATTGTCGATGCCGACGTACGGCACGCCCGCCGCCGGATCGAACTCGCAGCACGCGACCCACGGCAGCGTCGACGCTTCTTCGGCGAGCGCTTTTTGCACGGCGGCGGGATCGAGACAGATGGCGCCATCGGCGCGGCGGCCGCGCAGCAGATCGAAATAGCTTCGCTCGCGCAACGGGTCCGCGCCGGTATCGCACAGCAGCATGAAGTAGCCGTTCTGACGCGCGACGCTGTCGATGCCGCGCACGATCGCCGAATAGAACGGATTGCCGAAGTCGGGGACCATCGTGAGGAGCAGGCGGCTTTCGGCCGTGCGCAGATTGCGCGCCAGCTCGTTGATGCGATAGCCGCTCGTCGCGACCGCTTCGAGCACTTTTTCGCGCGTCGTCTCGCGAACGTTCGTGTGTCCGTTGAGCACGCGCGATACGGTCGCGACCGACACGCCCGCGCGTTCAGCGACGTCGGCAATCGATACTTCTTCGCGTGGTCGAACCGTATCTGACATCGCTTTGCCGCGCGTCGCGATCGAGATGTAATGGATTACATTATTTGATCTTACGGGTCGCGAAGGCAACAGCAATCGACTAGGGAAAAACGCTTAAGGGCGGGCATGTCGATCTCGTGTCATGTTGCTCGTCGTTAGGTGTGAGCGTACCGAAGACGCTCGATAAATGCACCAACTTCCAGGAGCGATCCACATGCGATTCATGATGCTGATGATTCCGCGCGGCTACGAAAGCGCCGAACCGGGCACGATGCCGAGCGCCGAAGCCGTCGCCGCAATGATGAAATACAACGAGGAATTGCAGAAGGCCGGCGTGCTGCTCGCGCTCGACGGACTGCATCCGCCGTCGATGGGCGCGCGCGTCACGTTCGAAGGCGGCAAGCCGCGCGTCATCGACGGACCGTTCGCCGAAGCGAAGGAAGTGCTCGGCGGCTACTGGATGGTCCAGGTGAAGTCGCGCGAGGAAGCGATCGAATGGGCGAAGCGTTGCCCCGGATCGGATACGGAGATGATCGAAGTGCGGCAGGTCATGGAGATGGACGATTTCCCGCCGGACGTGCAGCAAGCCGCGGCGGGTTTCGATGACATGCAGAAGAACGCGAAGCGCTGACGCGAACGCCTACGCGATCGCTTCCAGCGCGAGCGCGATGCCCTGCCCGCCGCCGATGCACAGCGTCACGATCGCGCGCTTCACGCCGTCGCGGCGCATCGCGTGGGCGAGGCGCGTCGTCAGCACGGCGCCCGTCGCGCCGATCGGATGACCGTGCGCGATCGCGCCGCCTTCGACGTTGACGATGTCGTCGGGCACGCCGAGCGTTCGCGCCACCGCGATCGGCACCGCCGCGAACGCTTCGTTGATCTCGAAGCGCTCGACATCGCCGAGCGTCCATCCCGCGCGCTGCAACGCCTGCTGCACGGCGGGCACCGGACCGAGCCCGAACATCCCCGGCTCGACGGCCGCGACGCCGAACGCCGCCAGGCGCACGAACGGTTCGATGCCGCGCGCGTCCGCTTCGTTGCGGCTCGTCACGATCATCGCCGATGCGCCGCTGTTCAGCCCCGGCGCATTGCCGGCCGTAATCGTGCCGTTGGGACGGAATGCCGGACGCAATTTCTCCAGCGCCGCGAAATTCGTGTCGGGACGCGGCTGCTCATCGCGCGCAAACGCAACGGTTTCCTTGCCCGCCTTCACATCGACGCCGACGATTTCCGCATCGAACGCGCCGTCCTTCTGCGCCGCCGCAAACGACTGCTGCGAGCGCTCGGCCCAGCGATCCTGCGCCTCGCGCGTGATATCGAACTTCGACACGAGATCTTCCGTGTGCCAGCCCGAATGCTCGCCCGAGAACGCATCGACGAGACCGTCGCGCAGCAGGCTGTCGTAGATCTGCGCGTTGCCCATGCGATAACCGCGACGACCGCCATCGAGCAGATACGGCGCGCGGTCCATGTTCTCCATGCCGCCCGCGATGGCAAGCCGCGAGACGCCCGCCGCGATTTCCGTCGCCGCCGTCGCCACGGCCTGCGCGCCGGAGCCGCACACGCGATTGACCGTCAGCGCGGGCACGGAAACCGGCACGCCGCCGCCGACCGACGCCTGTCGCGCCGGATTCATGCGGTTGCCCGCCTGAATGACGTTGCCGAACACGACCGAATCCACCGATGACGGATCGAGCGCCGAACCCGCGCGCCGCAACGTTTCCGCGATGACGGCCGCGCCCAGATCGACGGCCGGCGTGTCCTTCAGCGAGCCGCCGAACGCGCCGATCGCCGTACGCACCGGATGACACAACACGATGTCCTGCGCAAACATGGCGAGCCTCCGATCAGCGCGGAATGCCGGTGAGGTAGATGGGGGCGTCGGTCGACAGCGATTGCTTGACCGCGCGCCCGGTGTCATCGACGAGCACTTCTTCCTGATTCTTCTCCACCGCCGCGAGCACTTCGCGCACGACATGTTCCGGCGTCGATTTCGGCGCGGTGACTTGCGCGGTCATGTCGGTATCGATGTAACCGGGATGCGCCGCCACGACGAGCGTGCCCTGCTCGCGCAATTCCTCGCGCAGGGCGTTCGTGGCCGCCCACGCCGCCGCCTTCGAGATGTGATACGCGCCGCCCGCCGGCAACGAGACCCAGCTCAGCACCGAAAGAACGTTGATGACCGCGCCGCCGCCGTTCTTCTTCAGCACGGGCGCGAATGCCTGCGTGAGCGCGATGGGGCCGAACGTGTTGATTTCGAGCAGATCGCGAATGCCTTGCGTCGATGCCGGATCGACGAGCAAGCCGCGCGTCGTCACGCCCGCGTTGTTGACGATCACTTGGACGTCGGTGTAGGTCGCCGCTGCTTCCGCGATGTCGGCGGCGTTCGTCACGTCGAGGCGGATCGCTTCGACGCCCGGAATGTCGACGCTCTTCGGATCGCGCGCGGCCGCATAAACCTTCGCCGCGCCCGCTTCGATCAACGACTTCGCAAATTGCTTGCCGAGCCCGCGATTGGCGCCGGTGACGAGTACCACTTTTCCTTTGACCTGCATGATTTGCTCCGCTTGATTGTGCATACGCACTAATGCCGATGAATAAAAGGCTCGCACGCGGCGAGCCAGCGCTTGATCAACTCACTCCATCGTCGTCAATTCGAACAGCGACTGGCGCAATGCCTTCGCGCGTTTCTCGCCGAACTTCGTTTCGAATTCCGCCTGCGCCGCGCGCCATTGCGCCGCTGCCTTCACGAGCGTTTCCTTGCCGGTTGCCGTGAGACGCAAGCCGACCGCGCGCGAACTCGCCGATTCCTGCGCCGCTTCGACGAGACCGTCGCGCTGCAAGGGCTTGAGCGCACGCACGAGCGTCGTGCGGTCCATCACCATCGAATCGGCGAGTTCGAGCATCTGCACGCCGGGCTTGCGCCCGATCGCCGCGAGAATCGTGAACTGCGCCGCCGTGATGCCCGCTACGCTCAAATGCCGCTCGTACATTTGCGACACATAACGCGCCGCCTGACGGATCGCAAAACAGTTGCAGTCGAGAGGAGAAGAGTTGGAAGTCATGCCACGCAGAATATTTGTGCATATGCACTTTGTCAAGCGGCGGGATTCAATCGGCCCGATAGCAGCGTCTCGCGGATGGTCGGGAATCGTCGCGCGCGGCGCATCGGCGAAACGCCCGAAGCCGCCATGGGGTTGAGATCGCGGCGTATCGGGCCTATGCCGAAATCCGCATCGGACGCGCGACTAAACACCAAGACGCGCCGAAATTGGCTCCCTACATTTCGCTTGTCCGATGCCAGGGCGTTCCATTCGATTTCGATTTGCCAGATCAAAAAGGAGAGGGAAAACCATGCGCTTCCGTACCAGACCTTTGGCATGGCTCGTGGCGTGCGCCGCGGCCACGCTCGGCGCCGTGCCTTTTGCCGCGAGCGCCGACGAACTTCCGGTGAAAGTGGGTTTCGCGGCGCCGCTGACCGGCGCGAACGCGGGTTACGGGAAGGATCTCCAGAACGGCGTGCAGCTCGCGCTCGATGAAGCCAACGCGAAAAAGATCACGATCGGTGGCAAGACGGCCAAGTTCGAGATCCGCGCGGAAGACGATCAGGCCGATCCGCGCGTCGGCGTGCAGGCGGCGCAGAAGCTCGTCGACGATGGCGTGGTCGTCGTCGTCGGACACTTCAATTCGGGCACGACGCTGCCCGCATCGCCGATCTACAACAACGCCGGCATCCCGACGATCGATCCCGCCGCGACCAATCCCACCATCACGACGCGCGGCCTCGCGAACATGTTCACGGTGATTTCCAGCGACGCGCAGAACGCGGGCAACGCCGGCGTCTACGCGGTGACGACGACGAAGGCGAAGCGCATCGCGATCATCGACGATCGCACGGCCTTCGGTCAGGGCGAGGCCGACGAGTTCGAGAAGGCGGTGAAGGCGAAAGGCGGCACGATCGTCACGCGCGAATACAGCGACAATCAGACCGTCGATTTCAGCGCGCAACTGACGCGCATCAAGTCGACCAACGCGGATCTGATCTTCTTCGGCGGCCTCGACCGGCAGGCGGCGGCGGTCGTCAAGCGGATGAAGCAGCTCGGCATGAACGCGCAGTTCGTGGGCGGCGGCGGCGTGATGGACGCGGATTTCCTCAAGCTCGCCGGCGACGCCGCCGAGGGCGCGCAGGCGTGGGAATACGGCAGCCCGCTCGACAAGCCGCCCGAAGGCAAGGCATTCAGCGAGAAGTTCCAGAAGCGCTTCGGCGTCGCGATCCTGTCGTATGCGCCGTTCGGCTACGACGCCGCGTGGGCCGCGATCAACGCGATGCAGAAAGCCAATTCCATCGATCCGAACGTGTACCGGCCGGTGCTGAAGACCAACAAGTTCGACGGCATCACGGGGCCGATCGCGTTCGACGACAACGGCGCGTTGAAGAACGCATCGTCGACGCTGTATCAGGTGAAGAACGGGCAGTGGGAATCGGTCGTGACGAAGCACGGCATGTGATCGAAACGCTTCGCGCGGCCGCCCGCGCGAAGCGTTTCAATGCGTGGGCGAATCGCTCGGGCGCGGCAACGTCGCGATGAAACGTTCGAGATGCTCGTTGCATTCGATGACCGCTGAAAGACACACTTCTCTCATCTGCCGGTCGTGCTCGTTGATCACCGCAGTGAGCCGCGGCACCGCAGTCGCGGGAAGGCGCCAGTCGCCGACCGTCAGGCCGCGGTCGAGCAACGCGAGCACGTCGCCCTGCACTTCATCGAGCGTCGCGCGGTCCAGAATGCCGAAGCCCGCCTCGGTCAAGAGTCCCGACAGCAGCACGGCCTGCGCGATGCACTGCGCCTCGATCAGACTCGCCCGGCCACGCTTGACCGATTCGAGTGCGATCCGGCATTGAAGGATGACTTTGTCCGCCTCGACGCGCGGCATCGGCAGCCAGTAGATTCTGGCGTTCCGGTCTCGCGACGGTTTCGGGAGCCTTCGTATTTTCGTGTTCGACATCGTCTCGACTCCTCGTGGCGTTCAATCGACAAGCAGAAGACAAGCCAGCGAAACGAAACACAGAAGCGCGCTGAGACAGAAGAACCGGTCGGATTTCGCCAGCGGTCCACGCGGCGTCTGCGGCAAGGGCGCGTCGTCCCGGATGATTCTCAAGACCGCGACGTACTCCACGATCGAACAGCACAGCATGACCGCCGCTGCGAGCAGAAAAGCAACAACCAGAATGTTGATCGACATAACTTCATGCACCCCCGATAGTGGTCGCAATGGTCCGGCGCGCCATGTCAAGAAGTGAAACGCGATTCACGCGCACATGACGTCCGACTGTTCCGGTCAGCGCATCATTCGCGCTTGTCGCGGAACATGAAACGCATCCTAGCCGCTCGAATCTTTCACGGCGCTATCGCGCGTGCTACGCATATCTAAGTATTGTCACCGAGCGCACACATCGATCATTCTTCGCGTGCGCGCAGGATATAGCCGAGACCGCGCAACGTCATGATCTGCGCGTTCGTTTCGGCCAGCCGCTTGCGCAAGCGATGAATATAGATGTCGATGGCATCGGCGCTGGCGACATCGTCGAGACTGAAGATGCATTCCATCAGCATCGACTTCGACACGGTCTTGTCCTGCCGCAGGATCAGCGCTTCGAGAATCGCGTGCTCGCGACGTCGCAGCGAAATGGGCGCGCCCCGATAGCTGAACTCGCGCGTGGCGAATGCATACCGGAGATCGCCGCACATCAGCGCGACGGCTTTCTGCGCGCTCTGACGACGCACCAGAGCCTTGATGCGGGCCACCAGTTCACGCGCATCGAAAGGCTTGACGACGAAATCGTCCGCGCCCGCTGCGAAGCATTCCACCTTGTCCTCGATCGATCCGTGCGCGGTCAGCATCAGTACGGGCACGGTGTCGCCGCGGCGCCGCAGCCGTCCGAGCAGTTCCTTGCCGCTCATCGCGGGCAGGCGCATGTCCAGCAACACGACATCGTAGGTGCATTGATTGAGGATCGACGTGGCGCATTCCGCGTTCGGCACATGATCGACGATGAAAGAATCCGCCTTCAACAGACTCACGATCCAGTGCGCCAGCTCGGCGTTGTCTTCGACGAGCAGCAGCTTCATCGGATGTCCCCGCCGGACCATGCGGGCAGCCTGACCGACACGGACAATCCTGCACGCGCGTAGCCCGCCCCGAGCGTGACGGTGCCGCCGTGGCGCAGCGCGATCTCCCGCACGATCGGCAGCCCGAGCCCGGTGCCATCGGTAAAAGCAGACGCGCGATAGAAGCGCTCGAACACATGCGCGCGTGCCTCGGCGGAAAGCCCCGGACCGTTGTCGACCACCTGCAACAGAACCTGCTCGTGCGAACGCCTGACGATCACGGTGACGCGCCCGCCCGGCTGCGTGTAGCGAATGGCGTTGTCGACGAGGTTCGACACGAGCGCGGACAGCAGCGCCGCGTTGCCGGCCACCATCGTGCCCGGTTCGGTTGCTGCGCCAAGGTCGATATCACGCCGCTGCGCCAGCACGATCAGTTCTTCGAGCACGGACTCGACGACATCCGTCATGTCCGTCATCGTTCGTATGGGTTCGGGCGTGGACTCTGCCTGCGCGAGCATCAGCAGTTGCTTCGTTACGGCTTTCATCTTTTTCATGCTCCGGCCCGCGCTCTTGAGCGCGATCTCGCATGCGCGCTCGCCGCCGCAGTTCAGGCAAGCGTATTGGATCTGAGTGTCGAGAAGCGTGAGCGGCGTGCTGAGCTGATGCGCCGCATCGGACACGAAATCGCGCTGTGTCCGCGCGTGATGCCTGACTTGCGCGATGCATTGATTGAGGGCGTCGACGATCGGCCGGAGTTCGCGTGGCAAAGCTTGCGCGCGCATCGGATCGATTTCCAGCGGCGAGCGCCCGGCGAGGTCGTCCTTCAGGCGCATCAGCGGACGGAGCGCGGCCGCGAGACCGAGCGGAACGAGCGCGGCGACCAGCGCGAGCATCACGCATGCGCGCAGCAACTGCGGGCGCCATAGCTGATCGCGCATGGCATGCCGCGAAGCCCGCGTCTTGGCGACGATGACCCGCGCCGCCACCACCTTGCCGTCATCGAACAGAAAACGCGGATAAGAGATGGCGCGAACCTTCGTACCCTCGAACTCGGCGTCGAAATAAACGGGATGTGAGCTTTCGCGCTCGGGCATCGGAAGCTCCGGCCTGCCGCCGAGCAATCGGCCGCGTTCGGCGACGACCTTGTAATACACGCGATCCCGATATGGCGACTCGAACATTTCGAGGGCCGCTGGCACGATCTTGACGGTGAGTTCGCGATCGGACCACTCGATGCCATCGCCGATGGTCCGTGCGGAGGCAAGGAGCGCCGCGTCCTCCATCATGTCCGCCGTGCGGCACGCGGAATCGTACGAAGCGATCGATGTAATCAGCACGAAAAGGGCAAGCGGCGCGAGCAGCCAAAGAAGCAGGCGTATGCGCAGGCTCGTCCGTCCGCATCTCGCGAACCGCGCGCACGCCGGCCGCAGCGGACGTTTCAGATTGTCGGCAGACGTGGCTTCGCCGGATTGCCGGTGTCCGTTGATTTCACGCCCGGGCATAGGCACTCGCGCTCGGGCCGTATGAAGCGAAGGATCTGAGTCGCACCCAGGCATCTCCGTCTGTTCGCAGGCGGCGGCTGTCGCAGCCTGTCATCTTTTGTGTGCGGATTGTAGTGGGCCGAATCCTTCGCAGTTCTTTCGCAGATTCCTATTCTTAATACGGAGTTTCCATGAGTCGAAGAAACTCAAACATCGGCCGTTTAGGAATAGTTCTACGTTCTGCAGGATGTGCTTAACCCATAACCCGCAGCGGATCAAAGATTGCGACGAAGATTTTCACGCGTGTGCGCCGCCTCATCGGCAAGCCATTGCGCGAACTGCTGCAACGCGGGCGACGGCGCGGGCCGCTCCGGATACACGAGGTAGTACGCCGCGCCGCTCGGCACGCACAGCGAAAACGGCGCGATGACGCGCCTGGCGCGCAGGTCTTCTTCGATCAGCGAGAGGTCGCCGATCGTCACGCCCAAACCCTGCATCGCCGACGAAATCGCCAGATCGAGCGTGTCGAAATGCTGCGCTTTCGTCGACGGCAGGCCGGCGTAACCGTAAGCGCCGAGCCACAGTAGCCAGTCGCGGCGGTCGCGCGTTGGATGCAGCAGCGTTTTCCCGGCGAGATCGTCGGGTGTTGGCGAGGCGTTCTTCTTAGGCTTCCACAATTCAGGCGCGCAAACCGGCGTCAGCACTTCATCGAAAAGATGATGCACGCTCGCGCCCTTCCCCGACGGCGCCGCGCCGAAGACGATCGCTGCGTCGAACTGCTCCGCGCTGAATTCGACGCCATGCGCCACCGACGCCGTCACTTCCACGACCAGTTCGGGCCGCTCGTTCTGCAGGCGGATCACGCGCGGCAGCACCCAGCGCATCGCGCAGGTCGGGCACTTCACGCGCAGAATGCCGGATTGCGCGCCGCCTTTCGCGAGGGCATCGTCGATCTGTCCGAACGCCTGCTGCAACGGCGCGACCAGCAACGCGCCATGATGCGTGAGCGCGAGCCCGCGCGCCTGCCGCGTGAAAAGCGCATAACCGAGATGCGCCTCCAGCCCGGCGATCTGACGGCTGACCGCGCCCTGCGTCACGTTCAGCACCTCGGCCGCGCGCGTGAAATTCAGTTTCTGCGCTACCACCAGAAAGGTTTTGAGCACGTCGAGGGAAGGCAGGGGTTTCATCGGGTTTTTGACATATAGCCATGATCTGCAAGCATGGCTAGTATGACAAAGTTTCGATTGTCCGCGCTTTATTGCTGCGGTTGAATCGACGGCAGATTTTCGTCGAACCGCAATTCCGGAGACATCCGCCGTGCAAAGCGCCTGCATTCCCGAGTCGAAGCTGCCGAACGTCGGCACGACCATTTTTACCGTCATCGGCCAGTTGGCTGACGAGCATCACGCGCTCAACCTGTCGCAAGGCGCGCCGAACTTCGCGTGCGATTCGAAGCTCATCGAAGGCGTCGAGCGAGCCATGCGGGCAGGACATAACCAGTACTCGCCGATGTCCGGCGTGCTCGCGCTTCGCGAAGCCATCGCCGTGAAAACGCAGAAGCTCTACGGCGCAACCTACGATCCGGGCACGGAAGTCACCGTCGTCGCGAGCGCGAGCGAAGGCCTGTACGCGACGATCAGCGCGCTCGTGCATCCCGGCGACGAAGTGATTTACTTCGAACCATCGTTCGACAGTTACGCGCCGATCGTGCAGTTGCAGGGCGCGAAGCCCGTCGCGATCAAGCTCTCGCCGCAGGATTTCCGCATCGACTGGGACGAGGTCGCCGCCGCGATCACGCCGAAGACGCGCATGATCCTCGTCAACACGCCGCACAACCCGACGGGCAGCGCGTTCACATCCGCCGACGTCGAGCGGCTCGCGGCGCTCACGCGCGACACGAAGATCATCGTGCTGTCGGACGAAGTCTACGAGCACGTCGTATTCGACGGCGCGCTGCATCACGGCATGGCGCGTTATCCGGCGCTGGCCGAGCGCAGCGTCATCGTGTCGTCGTTCGGCAAGTCGTATCACGTAACGGGCTGGCGCGTCGGCTACTGTCTCGCGCCCGCCGCGCTGACGGCGGAAATCCGCAAGATTCACCAGTTCATGACCTTCTCCGCCGATACGCCGATGCAAATGGCCTTCGCCGAAGCGCTCGCGGATGAATCGAGCTATCTGAATCTCGGGCCGTTCTATCAGCACAAGCGCGATCTGCTCGCAGAATCGCTGAAAGCATCGCGCTTCGAGTTGTTGCCGAGTGCGGGCAGTTTCTTCATGCTGGCGCGTTACGACGCGATTTCCGATCAAGGCGACAGCGATTTCGTGCTGCGCCTGATTCGCGAGGCGCGCGTCGCGACGATTCCGCTGTCGGCGTTCTATACCGACGGCACCGACAACCGCGTGATCCGTCTTTCGTTCGCGAAGGACGACGACACGCTCATCGAAGGCGCGCGCCGCCTTTGCTCGATCTGACGATTTCCTGGAGACCAACACGATGAAACTGAACCACATCGCCAGCGCGCTGTTCCTCGCATGCACGTTCACAAGCGGCGCCGCGCTTGCCGCCGATACGCTGCGCTTCGGCCTCGAAGCGCAATATCCGCCGTTCGAATCGAAATCGTCGACGGGCGAGTTGCAAGGGCTCGACATCGACGTCGGCAATGCCGTGTGCGCCGCCGCGAAAATGCAGTGCAAATGGGTCGAGACCTCGTTCGACGGCCTGATCCCCGCGCTGCAGGGCCGCAAGTTCGACGCGATCAACTCGGCGATGAACGCGACCGAGCAGCGCCGCCAGGCGATCGATTTCACGACGGTCGTGTATCGCGTGCCGACGCAGCTCATCGCGAAGAAGGGCAGCGGCATCGAGCCGACGTCGGCATCGCTGAAGGGCAAGAGCGTCGGCGTGCTGCAAGGCTCGATTCAGGAGACGTTCGCGAAGGCGCACTGGGAAAACGACGGCGTGAAGGTCGTGCCGTATCAGGATCAGAACCAGGTCTACGCCGATCTGAAGTCCGGCCGTCTCGACGCGACGCTCGTGCTCGCGCCCGCGGGACAGAGCGGCTTCCTGTCGAAGCCGGACGGCGAAGGCTTCGCGTTCGCCGGTGCGCCCGTGCGCGACGACAAAATTCTCGGCAGCGGCATCGCCTATGGCATCCGCAAGGGCGACGATGCGCTCAAGACCAAGCTCAACGCGGCGATCGAGAAGGTCAAGGCGGACGGCACCATCGACAAGTACGCAAAGAAGTATCTGGGCGATATCGATATTTCGGCGAAGTAAGCAGCTTTTTTTGAGCGCAGGCACACTGGCGGCTTGATCTTTTCCGGCCGCCAGCCGCGTCTTGCAAGCTGGCGGCCTCAAGCATGGAAGCCGCATGAGCACGCCGACGACGCCCAAACCCGCCGCCGCACCGTCACCCTCACCGTCCGCGCCACCGCCGCTCGAAGGCGGCAAGCTCGTTCTCGCCACCTTCGCGGTGGCGCTCGCGACGTTCATGAACGTGCTGGATTCGTCGATCGCCAATGTCGCGATCCCGACGATCTCCGGCAATCTCGGCGTGTCCGTCAACGAGGGCACGTGGGTCATCACCGTGTTCGCGGCGTCGAACGCCGTCTCCATTCCGCTGACCGGCTGGCTCACGCAGCGGCTCGGGCAGGTGCGTCTTTTCGTCGGCGCGATCCTGATGTTCGTGCTGTCGTCGTGGCTGTGCGGGCTCGCGCCGAATCTGCCGGTGCTGCTCTTCGCGCGCGTGTTGCAGGGCGCGGTCGCCGGGCCGCTGATTCCGCTGTCGCAGGCGATCCTGCTCGGCTCGTATCCGAAAGAGAAGGCGTCGATGGCGCTCTCGCTGTGGGCGATGACCGCGACCGTCGGCCCGATCGCCGGTCCCGCGCTCGGCGGCTGGATCACGGACAGCTATTCGTGGTCGTGGATCTTCTATATCAACATTCCGGTGGGCATCTTCGCGGCGGGCGTGACGTGGATCATCTACCGCGACCGCGAATCGCCGACGCGCAAGGCGCCGATCGACGTGATCGGTCTTCTGCTGCTCGTCTCGTGGGTCGCTTCGCTGCAGATCATGCTCGACAAGGGCCGCGATCTCGACTGGTTCTCGTCGCCGCTGATCGTCGTGCTGGCGATCGTCGCGGTGATCGCGTTCGCGTTCTTCGTCGTGTGGGAGCTGACGGACAAGAATCCCGTCGTCGATTTGCGGCTTTTTGCCGGGCGCAATTTCTTCGGCGGCACGGTGGCGATTTCGGTCGCGTACGGCGTGTTCTTCGGCAATCTCGTGTTGCTGCCGCAATGGATGCAGCAGTATCTGAATTACCGGTCGATCGACGCCGGGCTCGTCACCGCGCCGCTCGGCATTTTCGCCGTGATCCTCGCGCCGATCATGGGCAAGGTGCTGCCGCGCAGCGACGCGCGCATCATCGCGACGGCGGCGTTCGTCGGCTTCGCGTTCGTGTTCTGGCTGCGCTCGAAGTACGTGATCGAGATCGATACGTGGCATCTGGTCTTGCCGACGCTGCTGCAAGGCATTCCGATGGCGATGTTCTTCGTGCCGCTCACGGCGATCGTGCTATCGGGCTTGCCGCCGTCGAAGATTCCCGCGGCGGCGGGGCTGTCGAATTTCGCGCGGGTGTTTTGCGGCGCGGTAGGAACGTCGCTCGCGGGCAATGCGTGGGACAACCGCATCGCGCTGCATCACGAGCGGCTCACCGAGCAGGCGAATGTCTACAATCCGGCGTTTTTGCAGTCGCTCGGGCTATCGCAATCGACGCTCGACGTGAGTGAAGCGCAGGCGCGCGGCATGTTCAATTTCACCGTCAACTCGCAAGCCGCGATGATGGGACTCAACGATATCTTTCTGATCTCGGCGGTGATCTTCATTCTGATCATTCCGCTGATCTGGATTACGAAGGTGGCGAAGGGCGGGGGTGGCGGGGCGGCGTCGGGGGCGCATTGAATGATGCTCGCGCCCCGGGTGCTATTCGGGCAGAAAGCCCTCCTCCAGCACTGACGACATCGGCCATGGACAGCTTGCGGGAAACGTATCGAAGTCGATACCTGTCTCCGCTTCGGCCTGAGTCCGCGCTTTCGACCAGACCAAGTCGAGCCACTGAACATCATCGAAGCGTCGCCGCAAGCTCGGTGCTTCATTCAACACGAACAACGCCTCCCTTCGCTGCGTGCGAATGGTACTCGTCCAACTCCGGCTTCGGCACTCCGGCTGAAATTGCCATTTGAGCAAATGCGCGAGCAGTACCGCCAATCTGCTTCGCAGCTCGCGTGATTCAGTTTTTGCCACGTCCTCGATTTCCTCAGCGATATGCTCGATATCGATGGACGCAAATTTCCCCGCACGCAGCAGCGCCGCCTGTTCCCAGGCCCACGCCACCACGTCCTTCTCATAAGGCGTTCCCATCGGCTGACTCCCGTTCTCTTCATCGTTCCCGGTGTCGCCGATATTAGTTTGCATTCCTTTGTTCATCCAGATCGTCCGTTTGGCCAACGCTCGTCACTTCAGCCCCAGTTCGACGCGCGAACCCGCGCCCTTGTCCTTGATGTCGTCCGCGTTCATCTTCGGCGCGACGACGAAAATCCGTTTGCTGTCGATTTTCCCGTCGAAATATTCCTGCACCGCCTGCGCTCGACGCTGCGCCAGATCGCGCAACGATCCTTCGTCGACCGGTGCGTTCTTCGTGAGCGCGGCTTTCATGTCCTCATCGGGCACCGACTTCGTCATGCCGATGAAGTTCGTCGGCTTCTTGAAATCGGCCGACTTGTACGCCTTCGTCAGATACTTGTCGTAGTCCGCGTCCGTCACCTTGATCGCGTTCCAGTCGACGTTCTCGCCATTGCTCGACATGTCGCGCACCTTCGCGCGCTTCACCTGTTGATCGAGCCACGCGGAACGCAACGCCGGCTCGTCCGTCTTCGGATCGACGCGGCCCGTCACGTCCAAGCGCACCGACGGCTTGTCCGCCAGCGCCTTCGCGATCGTATCGAGCTTCTTCTGCGCGGCATCGTTCAGCGTGGCCGAGCCCGCATCGAATTCGATGTAGTTGAGATCCTCGCCGCCGCCGCCGCCGAACGCATGCGCGAGCAGCGTGAACGGCGCGGTCACCGCCTTCTGCACCAGATTCACGATAGCCTGCCACACGAGCCCACCGATCGAAAACTCGGGATTGTCCAGCGAGCCGGAAATCGGAATATTGACATCGATCTCGCCGCGCGAATTCTTCAGCAGCGACACCGCGAGCCGCACCGGCAGCTTCGTCGCCGTCGGATTGTCGACGTGATCGCCGAACGTCAACTGATCGATGAACAAGTGATTGTTCGCCGTGAGCTTGTTGTCGGCGAGCATGTAATGCAGATCGACGTTGAGCTTGCCCTTCGTGATCGGATAACCCGCGTACTTCGACGAATACGGCGTGAGATTCGTCAGCTCGACGCCATGCGCGCTCGCGGTCAGATCGAGCGCGGGTTTCTCGATGAGCGGATTCACCTGCCCCTTGATCGACACCGGCCCGTTCGCCGCGAGTTTCGCCGACACGTCGACGGGCGCGGACGTGGTCGAATGCGTGCCGAACGCGCCGATCGTCCCGTTGATCGCAACGAGATTCGCGGTGTAGTTCGGCTTGATGAAGTTATCGGTGTAAGTGACGCGGCCGTCCTGCAGCACGAGCTGGCCGAAGCGCATGTTGATCGGCGGCCCCGACGGCTTCGCCGCCGTCTTCACCGGCACCGTCGCGCTCGCAGCGGCCGGCGCGGACGCGCCCTCTTCCTTCGCACGGTCGCGCGTCACCGATTGCGGGCCGTTGTCGCCGGCCACGACGCTCTTGAGGTTCAACCTGCCCTGCGCGTCGAGCAGCACCCGACCGTAGAACTTGGCGAAGGTCACGCGCGCCGCTTCGACATCGGTGCCGCGCTCGCTGTAGTCCGCCTTCACGTTCGAGAGCGAGAGCAGCTTCCAGCCGGCGAAGCGGTCGGAGGTCGCCTTGTCGAGCATGCGTACGTCCGTCAGCGACACGTCGCCCTTATAGGACGCCGCGAGCGTCTTGCCGCTGCCCGACATCGCGACGTCGCCGTTCGCGTTCAGATACGCGCTCGTCACGTCGATGTTGAGCATGTCGCCGAAATACGGCTCGAACGCGGAGGCGTCGACCTGATCGCCCTTGACGTGCAACGCGAGCTTGAGCGGCGACACCGTGACGTTGCCGCCAATCGCGAGCGCCCCCTTGCCGTTCAGCGTCAGCTTGCCGTCGACGGCGAGCGGTTTCGTCAAATCGTCGCCGAACTGCCTGACGTTGAGCGCGAGCGGCGCGACGCGCAGCTTGACCGGCTTCGTCGTGGTTTCATCGGTGATATTCGCCGATGCATCGGCGAGCGCGATCTCGCCGATCCGATACCGCCACGCCGGCCCCGCCGCCTGCGCCTTCTGGATCCTGCGCGTCGCCGACTGCTCGGGCGCGGCTTCGTGCGGCGCGGCGAGCGCGGCCAGATCGATGCTGCCGTCCTTGCGGCGCGTCGCATCGAGCGCGAGGCCGTTCAATTGCACGCTGTCGAGCGTCGCGTTGCGCGCGGACACATCGACCTTGGCGATCTTCGCCGTCGCCGACGCCAGCTTGATCGGCGCGCCGCCGCCCGCGTTGGGCGCGAGCGTGAGCGCATCGAGCTTCACATCGCCCGCGCCGATTTGCACGCCGCCATCCGCCTTGCTCCAGTCGACCGACACCGGCAGATTCGCGCCGAGCGTGCCGCTCGTCACGCGCGCGGCCACCATGTTCGCGAGATACGGCTGCAACGGCGGCAGCGCCAACGCGCTCAGCGCGAGCTTTGCGTCCGCCGTTTTCGTGGCGAGCGTCACGTTGCCCGATGCATCGAGCGCGCCGCCCTTGTCGAATGCCGTCTTGAGCGTGTATTTCGCGGGCGTTTTGGCAAGCGTCGAGAAATCGTCGAGCGTCACGGCGAAGCCGGTCAACGCGGCCTCAACACGCTGTTTGAGCAACTGGTCGTCGAGCGCGATCCGGCCGTCTTGAATCGCGAGGTGGCGAATCGCCAGATCGAGCGGCGGCGCTTCCTTCTTGACTTCCTCCGCTAAAGGCTTCGGCGCGGGACCGGCCAGCTTCTGCACGTTCAGTTGACCCGTCGAATCGCGCGCGAGATGGACATCCGGATTCGACAGCGTCACTTCGTCGAGGTGATAGACATCGCGCAGCGGCTCGGCATTCGCGATCTTCACGTGCAGCGCGCGGGCCGCGATGAGCGGCGCGCTCGCCTTGTCCGTCACCGCGAGATCGGCGAGATCGGCGGTGCCGTCGATGCGGATCGTCGGGGTATCGCCCGAGATCGCGAAGCGCACGTTGAGATCGGTCGAGAGCTTGCCGCTCTTCACCGCGACCGGCACCGACGCCGGCGCGTAAGACGCCATCTGCGGCACGTCGAGGCCGTCGAGCCTGAGCGCGATTTCCGATTCGCGCGACTGCGCAAACGGCTTCGTGCGACCCTTCACGACGAGCGGCGAGCCGTCGATGCGGGCCTGCAACAGCGGCGTCACGAAGATATCGGTGGCGGACGGCAGCGTCGCGATGAACGGAATGCCGAGCGCGAAACGGTCGACGACGTGCTTCGTTCTCAGAAGCCTGTCATCGAACGTGATCTGGCCGTTTTCGAGCTGAATGTTCGATACCGAGAAGCGCGCAGGCTTGTCCGAAGGCGGCGACGATGGCTTCGCGAACTTCGCGATCAGATCGGAGAAATTGAAATGCTCGCCGTCGAAACGCACGACGCTGATACGCGGCGAATCGATCTTCAGTTCGTTGACGACCGGCGCGAGTTTGAACACCGACGCCCACGACGTACGCACGACGAGCCTCGACACATCGACAAAACCGGCCGCCGCGCCCGGCGCCTTCGCGAGATTCGCGGGCGATTCGCCGATATGGACGTCATCGGCTTCCAAATCGAGCGTGTACGGATTGAGCCAAATACGCCTGATGCTGACGGGCCGGTCGAGCTGCTTTGCGAGCTGTTGCTCGGCGATATGTCGGATAACCGGCGGCGCGACGAAGAACCCGAGCACGCCGATAACGAGTATCGCGATCAGCAAGCCGATGAAAAAGCGCCGCGTGCGCCGCGCGTGAACGACGCCGCGCAGCGTCTGCCCGGCGGAGGCGAGAGAAGACTTCGTGATGCTCGACATTCGATGCGCGACGACGAGCCGCCGTCCCCGGAAAGATGATGTTCGAGTATACGACGATGCGACCCGCAAACGTTCGCCAAAGCGTGCGTCAAACACATGAAGGCCGCGAAAAAATCGCGGCCTTCATGTTCGATTCAACTGTTTGCGCGCAGCGGAATCACTGCCGTTCGACTGACGGCGGCGCCCACGAGCCGTCGCTCGCCTGCGGCTTGGGCGCATAAAGACGCATCGTGAGCTGGAACTGGCCTTCGGGCGCGGGCAGCCAATTCGCTGTCTGCGCGCGGCCCGGCGACTTCGCCGACACGATCACGTCGATGGAGCCATCGCGATTCTTCTTCAGCCGGTCGCGATCGGAAAGCGAGAGCCGCGGCAGTTTCGCATCCGAGAGCGCCCCGTCCTTCGTGTAGGCGGTCAGGGTCCAGAAGCCGCGCACCGGCGGCAGTTGCTCGGGCTCGAAGTGCAGCGTGTACGCGTTCGCGCCGTCGAGTGCGTGGCCTTCGCTGTCCACGTGCGTCACCGGCTTCACTTCGCCTTCCTTCGTGCTCGTCGCGGTCTGCCGGCGCGCAAGATAGGCGCGCAACGTGTAATCCGTACCGTAGACGCCGACGCCATCGCCGAACCAGGTCCAACCGTTCTTCGTGATCGCGTTGGGCGGCGTCGTCTCGAGCCGCTCGCGTGCATCGGCGAGACCGGAATCGAGCAGCGGTGCGTCGGTCTTCTTGAACTGCACCGGCTCGCCCGGCTTCACGCCGAGATCGGCGAGCTGGCTGATCGCGTGACTGTCGTCGGTGGCGGCGGGATTGTCGTCGAGCGAGCGGGCGAGGCGCGCGAAGAACGCGTTCGCATCGAGCGCTTCGGCCTGCGCGCCCGGCGCGATCGTCGCCAGCGCGGATGGCAGCGGCGGCACTGCGGGTTGCTTCGCGCCGTTCGCGGGCCACGCGCCGGAGACGACCGGCGTCGGATCGGCGGCGGAGCCTTTCGCGGGCGTCAGCGTGTCGATTCGCATCGCGGTCTGCAGCTTGCGCGCTTCGCGCACGTCGCGCGCGCCGTTCACGCGCACGCGCACCGAAAGCCACACGTAACGTGTGCGCGTTTCGACGCGCGTCGCGTTCGCGGGCAGCGTGCCGGTCCAGCCAGCGGGCACGAACGCGATGAGCTGCATCTTCGGATAGGGCGTCGTGTCGGCGCTGGAATAGAGCGCGTTGGTCCACGCATCGAACGCGCGGGCGTCGAGATAGCGGCCGCGCGGCGCGGCGGGCAGCGTGACGATCACCGGATCGGCGGACACATCGAGCCATGCCGACGATTCGAGCGTGTCGACGCTCGCCCAGCCCGGCGCGCCGGCGGGCGGCAGCGCGTTCGCGTGACGGAAGGTGTTGAGCGGCGTCTGGCCGGGCTGCCCGGCGCGGCCGCTGGCGCGTTCGCGCGCGATATCCGACGCGACGAGCGGAAAGCCGAAGGTATAGGCATCGGCGACCTGATTCTTCACCCAGCCCGTGCTGGTCGCCTTGACTTCGGGCTGCTTGGTCGCACAGCCCGAAAGGACCGCCGTGCCGGCGAGACTCACGCTCATCCAGATTGCGGTGTTGAGCGGAAACGTCCAGCGTCGCTTGTTCTTCATTCGAATGGAAATCCAGTTCTTCTTTCGATTTGGGTTCTCGCACGCATCTTCGTAGGAGCGATGCGCGGCACGCCCGGAAGCGTATCGGCGCCGCTGCCACTCCCCGCGCGGCGCGCCACGAGCATTATCTCGAAATTCGGGTTTTAACTTATCCGCTGACGATAGGCAAGATTAAGTCAGCAAAAGCGCTGCGGCATGCCGAAGAATGCACCAGATGCCGGTCAAAAGCACTGAATGGCGCGCTTTTCGTCCTTCGAATACGGTCTTCTCGTAGCATTTCGCGCTCCCGCGCGGCGGGACTCGACATTGCACGACGCGCTTCATTCAGGCCTTGACCTTCCAGTCATTGGAAGGTCGATACTGTTCCTTATGTGGGATCTTCGCGATCCCGGCCAGAACGGAGCGTTTCGATATGTCCACAGCAGCATCCGACCATCCGCGGACCGCGGAGTTGTCCGTCAGCGGGATGACGTGCGCGTCGTGCGTCGCGCGCGTCGAGAAAGTGCTTAAACGCGTGCCGGGCGTCGAAAGCGTCGCGGTCAATCTCGCGACCGAGAAGGCGACCGTGCACGCGAGCGCCGCCGTCACCGACGATCAGCTCGTCGCCGCCGTCGCCAAAGCCGGCTACGAGGCCGCGCCGATCCTGCCCGACGCCGCGCCGGAGCTCGCCGTTTCCTCCGGATTCGATCGCGAGCTCGCGGCCGTGCTCGCGTCCGCCGTGCTCACCGTGCCGCTGCTCGCGCCGATGTTCGGCCTCACGCTCGACCCGTGGCTGCAACTCGCGCTCGCGAGCGTCGTGCAGTTCGGCTTCGGCGCGCGTTTCTATGCGGGCGGCTATCGCGCGATGCGGGCGTTCGCGGGCAACATGGATCTGCTGGTCGCGCTCGGCACGTCGGCGGCGTGGGGCTTGTCCGTCTGGCAGATGTTCGCGCACGGCGGCATGACGGAGCATCTGTTCTTCGAGGCGTCGGCGGTCGTCATTACGCTGGTGCGCTTCGGCAAATGGCTGGAAGCGCGCGCCAAGCGCCAGACCGCCGACGCGATCCGCGCGCTCAACGCGCTGCGTCCCGACAAGGCCCGCGTGCGCGACCGCGACGATCCGGCGCGCGAACGCGAAGTGCCGCTCGCTCACGTGCGTATCGGCGATATCGCCATCGTGCGGCCGGGCGAGCGCGTGCCGGTGGACGGCATCGTGCGCGAGGGCCGCACGCACATCGACGAATCGCTGATTACCGGCGAAAGCCTGCCGGTCGCGAAGGAACCCGGCGCGCGCACGACCGGCGGCTCGATCAACGGCGAAGGCGTGATCGCGATCGAAACCACGGCGATCGGCGCGGAAACGACGCTCGCGCGCATCATCCGGCTGGTCGAATCGGCGCAGGCGGAGAAGGCGCCGATCCAGCGGCTCGTCGATCGCGTATCGGCGGTGTTCGTGCCGGCAATTCTCGCGATCGCGCTCGTCACGCTCATCGGCTGGCTGCTGCACGGCGCCGATGCAGAAACGGCGCTGCTGAACGCGGTCGCGGTGCTCGTGATCGCGTGCCCGTGCGCGCTCGGCCTCGCGACGCCGACCGCGATCATGGCCGGGACCGGCGTCGCGGCGCGTCAGGGCATTCTCATCAAGGACGCGCAGGCGCTCGAACAGGCGCACGCGATCAAGATCGTCGCATTCGACAAGACCGGCACGCTGACGGTCGGCAAGCCGGGCCTCGTCGCGTTCGATGCCGCGCCGGGGCAGGATCGGAGCGCAGCGCTCGGACTCGCCGCCGCCGTGCAGCGCATGAGCGAGCATCCGCTGGCGAAGGCCGTCGCCGCCGCCGCGAGCCACGCACCGCGCTTCGAGGCGAGCGCGGCGCGCGCGGTCGCCGGACGGGGCGTGGAGGCGAACGTCGGCGCGCGGCGCATCGCGATCGGCAGTGCGCGCTGGGTCGCGGAACTGGGTTTTGACGTGCCGCCGACGCTCGCCGCGCGCGCTCGCGAACTCGAAGCGCAAGGGAACACGATCTCGTGGCTGATCGATCTCGACGGAGAAGTCCTCGCGCTGCTCGCGTTCGGCGATACCGTCAAGCCGACCGCGCGCGATGCAATCGAACGTCTTGCGCGCATGCGCGTGAAGAGCGCGCTCGTCACCGGCGACAACGAAGGCAGCGCGCAAGCCGTCGCGCGCGCGTTGGGTATCGCGCCGGAACGCGTGTTCGCGCAGACCTTGCCCGACGACAAGGCGCGCGTCGTCGCGCAGCTCAAGGCGTCGAACGAAGGCATCGTGGCGATGGCCGGCGACGGCATCAACGATGCGCCCGCGCTCGCCGCCGCCGATATCGGCATCGCGATGGCGAGCGGCACCGACGTCGCGATCGAGGCGGCCGGCATCACGCTGATGCGCGGCGATCCGGCGCTCGTCGCGGACGCGATCGATATTTCGCGGCGCACGTATCGCAAGATTCAGCAGAATCTGTTCTGGGCGTTCGTCTACAACCTGATCGGCATTCCGCTCGCGGCGTTCGGCCTGCTCGATCCGATGTTCGCGGGCGCGGCGATGGCGTTTTCGAGCGTGAGCGTCGTCACGAACGCGCTCTTGCTGCGGACGTGGCGCGCTCAGGCCGGCGCGGCCGCTGACGAAGCGCGCGCCGGCAAGCCGATCACGCGGCCCGCGTAACGCGCGTCCTTCGGCGCGACCGCAGGTTCGGCGGCGATGCGCGCGGCGATGTCATCATCGAACGATGCGGATTTCGGCGCGCCGCTCGAATCGATGTGCATCAGCATCTGCTCGCACGCGCAAACGGCCTCCGTCGTGTCGCCTTCGAACATCTCCATATAGAGATGCACGCGCTTTTTGTCATGCGCGATCACGCGCCACTCGACGCGCACCGGCGCGCCCTCCTTGATCTCGCGCAGATACGTGACATGCGCTTCGAGCGTGTAGAGCGTGCGCTGGCGTGCGCGGCGGCCCGCGTCGTCGAGACCGATGCGGTCCATGAAGGCATCGGTCGCGAGGCTGTAGATCAGCATGTAGAACGCGTCGCGCAGATGGCCGTTGTAGTCGACCCATTCGGGTTTGACGGTGTCGCGATAGGTCATCGTGGTGCCTTGCGGTTCCGTTAGTCTTCGATCCCGTGACGCGCTTTCGCCTGCGCGATCGCCTCGATCACGCTGGCGATGCAGTCGTCGCGATAACGCTCCAGTTCCTTGATGCCGCGTCCGTTCGTCTGATTCGACGTACCGTCGACGACGCGGTCGATGAGTTCGTCGGTCAGTGTCGGCGCGACGAGTTTCGTCCACGGCAATTCGAGCGCGGGGCCGAACTGCTGCATGAAGTGTCGCATGCCCGCTTCGCCGCCCGCCAGCGTGTAGGTCAGGAACGTGCCCATGAACGACCAGCGGATGCCCGCGCCGTAGCGGATGGCGTCGTCGATTTCGCCGGTTGTCGCGACGCCGTCGTTGACGAGATGCAGCGCCTCGCGCCAGAGCGCTTCGAGCAGCCGGTCCGCGATGAAGCCGGGCACTTCCTTCCTCACGCGCAAGGGCCGCATGCCGATGGACGCGTAGAAGCGCATCGCGGCATCGATCGCTTCGCCGGATGTCGCTTCGCCGCCGAGCACTTCGACGAGCGGCAGCAGATACACCGGATTGAACGGATGCCCGACGACGCAGCGCTGCGGATTCACGGCGCGCGCGTAGAAGTCGGTCGGCAGAAGGCCGGACGTCGACGACGCGATGATCGCATCGGGCTTCGCCGCGCGGCTCGCGCGTTCGTGCAGCGCGAGCTTGAGTTCCTCGCGTTCGGGCGCGCTTTCCTGGATAAAGTCGGCATGGGCGACGCATTCCTCGACGGTATCGACGAAGCGCAATCGTTGTTGCGACGCGCCCGGTGCCAGTCCGACGCGCTCGAGCGCCGGCCACGCGTTCGCGACGTTCGCGCGCAGTTGCGCTTCGGCGCCGGGCGCGGGATCCCACGCGGTGACGTCGAGTCCTGCTCCGAGGGCGCGCGCCACCCAGCCGCTGCCGATCACACCCGCGCCGAGCGCGGCGAATTGCTTGACTTGCATGTCTTCGTGTCCTTGTCGGTTCAGGCGAATTGTTCCGCGATGCGTTTTTCCAGCAGGCGTTCGCCGCGCGCCGGGAGGCCGAGCTTCTTGCGGCCTTCCGCGGGCGTGAGCGCGCGTGCGCCGAGCCGCTCGATGATTTCCACCGCGCGCTGGACGAGCGCGCCGTTGGTCGCGTGCACGCCGCGATCGAGCCACAGGTTGTCTTCGAGACCGACGCGCACGTGTCCGCCGAGGAGCATCGCTTGCGCGACCATCGGCATCTGCATGCGGCCGATGCCGAAGCCGGCCCAATGCGCGCCGGGCGGGAGGTTATCGACCATGGCTTTCATCGTGCCGGTGTCGGGCGGTGCGCCCCACGGAATACCCATGCACAGTTGAAAGAGCGGCGGGTTGTCGAGCAGGCCTTCTTTCAGAAGTTGATTGGCGAACCACAGATGGCCCGTGTCGAAAATTTCCAGTTCGGGCTTCACGCCGAGTTCCTGGATGCGTTTGGCGCCGGCGCGCAGTTGCGCGGGCGTCGATACGTAGATGTAGTCGCCGTCGCCGAAATTGAGCGTGCCGCAGTCGAGCGTGCAGATTTCGGGCAGCAGTTCTTCGACGTGCGCGAGGCGCGTGAGGCCGCCGACGAGGTCGGTGCCTTTGCCGAAGCGCATCGGGTCTTCGCCGGCGCCGATCTCGAGGTCGCCGCCCATGCCTGCGGTGAGGTTGATGATCACGTCCGTGTCCGATGAGCGGATGCGGTCTACCACTTCGCGGTATAGCGCGGGGTCGCGGCTGCCTCTTCCTGTCTTCGGGTCGCGAACGTGGCAGTGGGCGACGGTGGCGCCCGCGCGGGCCGCTTCTATCGCTGCTTCGGCTATTTGCTTCGGCGTGACTGGGATGGAAGGGTGCTTGCCGGTCGTGTCGCCAGCGCCGGTTACAGCGCAGGTCACTATCACTTCGTAGTTCATTTTCGATGTCCTTTAGGGTTCCTGTATTTTTTCTTCGGCTTTCGTTAAGTCCTGATTTCGCGTCGGTCTATTAGCACTGCCCCTGTGCGGGGCGGCACTCACTTTCTTTGCTGCTGCAAAGAAAGTAAGCAAAGAAAGCAGCTTCCGATACGCCCGCGGTCACACGCAATTTGGGTAGTCCTCTCGTCGTTCGTGGGCTGCCTAAAGAGTGCCCTCAAACACCTAATCGGGCTTGGCTCGCGCACGGTCTGCCTCGTCGCACCACACACCAAACTGGTTCAGCACCAAATAGCTCCGGCCCGCTTCGCGGCCGACCGGTCAATCGGGTCCGCGCGTGCTTCGCTACTAACGTCTCAATCTCGCTGCACTTGCCGCACGTTGGTTTCCCTTGCATACCGGGCGGCAGCGCGTAGCGCTGTGCCGGAGCCATTTCGTGCCGAACCAGTGTCCTCAGCGTTTTCGGGCGGCAGACCGTGCGCGATCCAAGCCCGATTAGGTGTTTGAGGGCACTCTTTAGGCGAGTGCCGCCTGTGACGAGAGGACTACCCAAATTGCGTGTGACCGCGGGCCTGAAAAGCTGCTTTCTTTGGTTACTTTCTTTGCAGCAGCAAAGAAAGTGACTGCCGCCCCGCACAGGGGCAACGCTAATAGACCGACGCGATAACGGGATCCGGCAACAACAACGAGACCCGGCAACAACAACAAGAAAAACCTCAAAGCCCAAGGTATTGCCGAACCGCCGGCAGCCCATCCTTACCATCAAGAGTCTTCACGCCTGCGAGCCAGGCATCCAGCACCTGGGGGTTCTGCTTGAGATAGGCCTTGGCCGCCTCCTGAGGCCGCTCCTTGTTCATCACCGGCTGCATGAGCCGATTCTCGAGATCCGTCGTAAAGCGCAAATTGGAAACGAACTTCCCCGCATTGGGACAACGCGTCAGAAAATCCGTATTCGTCAGCGTATAAACGCGCGCTTCTCCGTAGTTCGGCCCGAACACGTCATCCCCGCCGGAGAGGTAATTGATCTTCATCTGGATGTTCATCGGATGCGGCTCCCAGCCAAGAAACACCACCGGCTTCTTCTCGCGGATCGCCCGCTCGACCGTCACCAGCATCCCCGCCTCGCTCGACTGCACGAGCTTGAACCCGCCCAACCCGAACTGATTCGTGTCGATCATCTTCTGAATCTTCGCGTTCGCACTGCTGCCAGGCTCGATGCCGTATATCGTGCCGCCCAGTTCGTCGCGATGCTTCGCGATATCCGCGAACGTCTTGATGCCCGCGTCATACGCATAGCTCGGCACGGCGAGCGTCGCCTTCGCGCCCGACAGATTCGGCGGCTCCAGCTTCTCGATGCTCTTCGCCTCCAGAAACGGCTCGACCGCCTTCTGCTGCACCGGCCACCAGTAGCCAAGCGACACGTCGATCTGCTTGCTCTTCAGCCCCGCGAGCGAAATCGGCACCGAGGCGACCGTCGTCCGCGGCGCATAACCGAGCCCCTCGAAGACGACCGACGCAAGCGCCGTCGTCGACGTGATATCGGTCCAGCCGATATCGACGAAGCGCACCGTGCGGCAACTCGCGTCCTCCGCGCGCGCACTCTGAGCGACGGCGAACGCCGCGCACGCGCCGGCGAAAAACAGTGTTGGAATCAGGCGTTGTCTCATTGCGAGGCTTCCGTTGAGGGTTGAACCGATGCGCCAGTTCGAATGCCGGCGTGCATACAAAGTACCGCCGCATAAAAGCGCCCGAACGCCCGCGTGCGACCGCGAGTTGACTGCTTGCGACCTGCGTCGCTTGCCGCTTCGCGCACGCGCCTTCGCATCCGCGTCTCGGCAAGATTGAAAGCAAATTGAAATCATGACTTCCTGCTCATATTCGAAAACTTCGCACCATGGCGTAAACACGCATTGGAATGAAAAAACGTCGCGAATTCAGTAGTTTTTCCGCTGTTCGGTATCCGAAGCATGGCCGTCGCCGTTGCGCAAGATCAATCTTTGCCGAAACGCCACGGTCTCTGTGGTTGGTCGCACATAGCGCCGACTTCCGGCCGGGTAATGTGCGGGAAAGAGATAGCTTGTCTCGGCAGTGACGCGGCTTCAGGAAATGCGATGGAGTTAGCCGCGAAGCTCGCCGATTACATAGCCGTTCGACACACGTCGCCCAAAACCAAGGTGCCTGGATAATGGACCGTCAAGACGCCATCCGAGAGAGCGCGCGGCTCTACGCGCGCGAACCGCTTTACCTGCCTTCCGCCGAACAGATATCCGCATCGCGCATGACGGCCTTCACGCAGGCCTTCGAAAAGGCAACCGGCGAGCGCTTCGCCGATTATTCGGAATTGCATGCTTACTCAGTGCGCGAATATCGCCAATTCTGGAAATGCTTTCTCGAATCGGCGCGCGGGCTCGAATGGTCGGGATCCGATGAACCGGTCTGCATCGGCAACCAATGCGAAACGGCACGGTTCTTTCCCAACATCGAACTGAATTACGCAGAAAATCTGCTCGGCAAACGCATCGCGCCCGACGACGCTCCCGCGATCACCTCCTGCTTCGCCGACGGACGCCGCATAAGCTATACGCGCGGCGAGTTGCGCGAGCGCGTCGTGCGCCTCGCGCAGACGCTCTCCGAGCTCGGCCTGAAGGAAGGCGATCGCGTGGTGGCGATCATGCGCAACGACTGCGACGCGATCACCGCCGCGCTCGCCGTGACCGCGCTCGGCGCAACGCTTTCGACAGCCGCGCCGGAAAACGGCGTGCAGGCGATTCTCGACCGCTTCGCCCCGCTCGATCCGAAGTTCATGTTCGCGCACACGATGCAGCGTCCGTTCGACACCGGCGGCTCGCTTTCGGGCCACGTCGCGGCGGTGGCCGCGCAACTGCCGACGCTCACGGACATCGTCTGTCTCGAAGATACCGAACTGCCCAGCACGGTGACGCAGCGTCAGCACGAGTTGCGCTCGCTGATCGCGCGCGGCGACGCGATGCGTTTCGACTGGAAGCGCTTCCCGTTCAACCATCCGCTCTTCATCATGTTTTCGTCGGGCACGACCGGCAAGCCGAAATGCATCGTGCACGGCGCGGGCGGCACGCTGCTCGAACACGTGAAGGAGCATCGCCTGCACAGCGATTTCGGTCCCGGCGACAAGCTCTTTTTCCACACGAGCTGCTCGTGGATGATGTGGAACTGGCAGATGTCGGTGCTCGCGTCGGGCGTGGAGATCGTCACTTACGATGGTCCCGTCGCCGCCGTCGACACGCTCTGGCGTCTCGTCGCGAACGAGCGCGTGACGGTCTTCGGGACGAGTCCCGCCTATCTGAAGATGAGCGAGGATGCGGGCATCGAGCCGGCCGGACAGTTCGATCTCTCGGCACTACGCGCGATGATGTCCACCGGCGCCGTGCTCTACGACTCGCAGTTCGAATGGGTGTACCAGCACGTCAAGCAGTTGCAGTTGCAATCGATTTCAGGCGGCACGGACATCATCGGCTGCTTCGTGCTCGGCAACCCGAATCTGCCCGTCTATGCGGGCGAAGCACAATGCCGGAGCCTCGGCCTCGACGTGCAGGCGTTCGATCAGGGCGCGAGCACGATCATGCCGGGCGAGCTCGTCTGCACGAATCCGTTTCCGTCGCGACCGCTCGGCTTCTTCGGCGACGACGACGGCTCGCGCTTTCACAAGGCGTATTTCGCGGCGAACGAAGGCGTGTGGACGCACGGCGACGTCATCGAGTTCTCGCCGCAAGGCTCGGCGCGTCTGCACGGCCGCAGCGACGGCGTGCTCAATGTGCGCGGCATCAACGTGAGTCCGGGCGAAATCTATCGCATCCTGAGCGAGATTCACGAGATCCGTCATGCGATGGTCGTCGCCCAGACCGGCGCGAACGCGGGCGATGCGGGCCAGCGCATCGTGCTCTTGCTCGTGCTGCGGCCGGGTGCGCAACTGAATGCGGCGCTCGCCGCGCGCGTGCGCCGCGATCTCACGCGACAAGGCTCCGCCGCGCTCGTGCCCGATGTGATCGTGCAGGTCGACGGCTTGCCCGTCACGCACAACAACAAGCCGTCGGAAGCGGCCGCGCGCGATGCCGTCAACGGCCTGCCCGCGCGCAACGTGTCGTCGCTCGCCAATCCCGAGTGTCTCGATCAGATTCGCGAGCATCCGTCGCTTACGCGCGTGAAGCGCGATCTGCCCGCGCCGGGCGATTCGATCGGATCCATCGAGGCGTATCTGTGCGCGCTCTGGGAACAGCATTTCAGCTTCTCGCCGATCGGCCGCGACGACAACTTCTTCGAGCTCGGCGGCCACTCGCTGCTCGCCGCGCGGATGCTCGCCGACGTGCAGCGCGCGACCGGCCGTGCATTGCCGCTATCGACGATGATCGTCGCGCCGACCGTCGCGCGCCTCGCCGCCGTCCTCGCATCCGAACCCGGCGCGCGCACCGCGGACTCGACGCTCGTGCAAATGCGTGCGGGCGTCGGCCGGCCGATCTTCATGGTGCACAGCATCACCGGCTCGGTGATGGAGTGCCTGACGCTCGCGGGCATGGTGCAGAACGAGCGGCCCGTGTACGGCCTGCAGGCGCTCGGCCTCGACGGCGATGAAGCGCCGCAGCACAGCGTCGAAGAGATGGCGCGCGGCTACGTGCTGCGCATCCGCGAAGTGCAGCCGAGCGGTCCTTATGCGCTCGTCGGCTATTCGTTCGGCGGGCTGGTCGCGTTCGAGATCGCGCAACAGCTCGTCGCGGCGGGCGAGAAGATCGAGATGCTCTGCCTGCTCGACACGTACATTCACACACATTGTCTGCCCTTCACGCTGTGGACGCGGTATCAGGCGGGCGTGCTCGTCGAACGTCTGCGCGAGTTGCGCTCGCTCAACGCCGGCGCGCGCCTCGGCTTCGTGCGCGGCAAGGCGGCGGCGATGACCAACCGCGTGCGCGGGCGCATGGGCAGGCCGACGACGCACCGGCAATCCGACGACGTCGCCGATCTTCCGCCTGTGCTGCGGCGCGTGCGCGAATCGATGAGCGCCGCGATGGCGACCTACAAGCCGCGACGTTATGACGGCGGCCCGATCGTCTACGTGCGCGCGACGATGCTCGACGACTCGCGCAGCGATCCGCTGCCGGTCTGGCAACGCGTCGCGAAGCACGGCGTGCGCGTGATGCCGGTCCTCGGCAGGCACACCGATCTCGTGGTGGAGCCGCACCTGAGCACGGTCGCCGCGACGCTCACGAACGCGCTCGCGAGCGCCTGAACCGCATCTTCGAGCAGTGCAATCCGGCCGCCCTTCGGGGCAAGCCGGATTGCGCGCGTTTTTTGCGCGCGCTAGGGTGGACGGCTTCTCTCATCGACGAGCCTTGCCAATCGATCCGATGTCCGCGCCCCACGATTTCCATTTCCTGCTGCTGCCCGAGTTCTCGTCGATCGGATTCATGTCCGCGATCGAGCCGCTGCGCGTCGCCAATCGCTTCGCGGGCGATCTGTATCGCTGGCACATTCTCAGCTTGGACGGCGGTCCGGTCGCCGCGAGCAACGGCATCACGCTCAACGCCGAAAGCGCGTTCGATCAGGTCAACGACGCGCGCACCGTGTTCGTCGTGTCGGGATTCGAGCCGCTCTCGCGCTACACGCGCGCGATCGGCGACTGGCTGCGGCGCCTCGATCGCGCGGGCGCGACGCTCGGCGGCATCGACACCGGCAGCTTCATCCTCGCGGAAGCCGGGCTGCTCGCGGGCACGCGCGCGACGCTGCACTGGGAAGCGGCCGCTGCATTCACCGAGCGTTATCCGGCGATCGCGACGAGTCAGGAGCTGTTCGAGATCGACACGCGGCGCATCACATGCGCGGGCGGCACGGCATCGATCGATCTGATGCTCGACGTGATCGCGCGCGAACACGGCGCGGAGTTGGCGGCGCAAGTGTCGGAGCAGTTCGTGCTCGGGCGCATCCGGCAGCGCTCGGATCATCAGCGGATGCAGATCGCCGCGCGTTACGGCATCCACAATCGCAAGCTGATTCAGGTGATCGAGCTGATGGAGCAGCATATGGAAGAGCCGCTGTCGCCCGATGCGCTCGCCGAATCCATCGGCGTGACGCGGCGTCAGCTGGAGCGGCTCTTCTGTGCATCGCTGAAGGACACGCCGACGCACTTCTATCTCGGCCTGCGTCTCGTGCGTGCGCGCGAGCTGCTTCACCAGACCGACATGTCGATTCTCGCGGTGTGCGTCGCGTGCGGCTTCGAATCGCCGTCGCATTTTTCGCGCACGTATCGCGCGCGCTTTCAGACGAGCCCGCGGCAGGATCGAAGCGCATTGCGCGCCGTCCCGTCCGCGCGGCTCGCGGCGGCTTAGAACGAGTGACGCATGCCTACGCGCACGTCGGCCTGCGTATTCGACGACGACGGCGTGAAGCTGTAGCCGATGACTGCATCGATGGGGCCGGACGCGCGCAGATAGTCGCCCGAGATATACACGTCGGTACGTTTCGAAAGCAGATAGTGCAGCCCGAGCGAGCCCTGATTCCAGTGATTGCCTTCGAAGCGCGTGTGCTGATAGCCGCCGTAGAGATTCAGGTCCGGCCTGAAGCTGTATGACGCGCCGCCTTCGTACACCTGCATGTGCGAGGTCTGGCCGAGGCCCTTGATCGTCGTGTAGGTGAAGTTGCCCGATAACATCAGGTTGCCGATGGTCCATGCCGCGCCCACGGCGAACGCGCCTTGCTTGTCGACGGGAAACGAGGTCGAGCTATAGAGATCGGTGACGGCCCCCGTCGCCGGATCGACCGATACCGTCGGCTGGCCGAGGAAGGTGCGCGCGCCGATCATCGCGTACGGATCGAACGCGTAGATGCCGTTCGGATTGTTGAGTTGCGTATAGGCCGCGCCGACGTTGAAGGTGTTCGCCGCATAGTGCGCGCCGACGCTCCACGCGCTGTTGCGATGGAAGTCGCCCGCCTGATTGCCGAACGAATACATGCCGCCGAAGGTGAAGCCGCCGATGTCGTTCGACAGGAACTTGATCGAGTTCGGCAGACGGTCGCCGTTCATGCGGTCGAAGTCGCCCTGGTGAATGGCGTAGCCGCTCGCCCACGCCGAGATGTTGTAGAGGTAGACGAACTCTTCGGTCATATCGAGCTGATTGCCGAGCGAGACGGTGCCCCACTGGTTCTTGAGGCCTACGTAGGCTTGCCGTCCGAATTGCGCGCCGCCGAAGCCGAGCTGGCCATTGCCGAGATGAAAGCCCGATTCGAGCACGAAGACCGCCTGCAATCCGCCGCCGAGATCTTCGGTGCCGCGAAATCCGATGCGGTTGCCATAGGAGATGCCGTCGTCGAACTTCACGACATGCGAGCCGCCCGTGTTGCTGACCCAGGTGACGCCCGCATCGAGAATACCGTAGAGCGTCACGCTGCTTTGCGCGTGCGCCGTCATCGGCATGTTCGCCGCGCCCGCTGCGAACGCGAGGCCTGCGATCCTTGCGGCATGTCTTTTTCTCATGTGCTGGTCCTTTGCTCGTCTCGATGTGTATTGCGTTGGAATAGGCGATGAAGCATCGCGTCGACGTCGTAAAAATAAAGGTCCATATATGCGCCGGCTCGACCCGGTGCGACGCAAATCTGTCTAGTTGCGACTACTGCAACATCGTGTTTCGCGTCAATAGAACGAATTCGTTTTCGGACATGCCCGATATGCGCGGCAGGGCTCGGCTCGCATACTTCGGAATCTGTAAAAAACCCGCATTACTCAAGCCTTGTTTCGGATTCGAACGACATGACTACCCGCTGCCTGAGCATCCATCAGACCGACGCACCCGAAGTCCTGACCAATCACAAGCACTACGCCGCCCGCATGGGCTACGAGCACGCGAGCATTTCGATGGCGGGCATGCCGTGCCCGTCCCAGCGTTTGTTGCTCAAGTACGAAGCGATCCTGCATCACTTGCGCCGGATGCCCGAGATGGCGCTGCTCGTCTGCATGAGCGAAGACTGCATCGTGCTCAACATGCTCCCGGTCGAGCCCATCGCAGAAGGCAGGCAGCACGCGCTCATGGCGGTTTCCGGCAACGACGACGGACGTCAGACGGCCGTGCAGATCTGGCGTAATACGGTCGAGGTGCGCAACCTCATCGTGTGGTGCATCGGGGAATGCAAGATCGGCAAAGCGCCGCAAAACGAAATCGCGATGCTTGCAGGGCTCGACTACATCGAGCCGCACGGTGAACGCGGCGGCATCATGGCTACGATGCACTGCGGTCCGCGCTACGATCCCATCTGGACGCAGTACCCCAACCTCTGGACCATCGTGCTCGGCGAGGAAGCGATCTACGGTTTCATCCCGGCGAGCTTTCGCAACGCGCTCGCCGAACACATCAACGACTGTCAGCAGAAGGGCGTGCCGCTGTTCCAGCTTCCGGCGCAAAGCGAAACGCCGCATGAAGAGTTCAGCGTCTATAACCCCGGCAAGTCCATCGCCTTCATCACGTACTACACGCCCAACGTGCGTGCGTACGGCGCGATCGCCGAGCAGAACATGCGGCGCTATTGCGAGCGCCACGGCTATACGCTTTACGTCTATCGGCAGACGCCCGCCGAAGGCGTGCCCGGCGCGACCGGCACCTGGCTCAAGCCGTGGTTCCTGCGCAAGCATCTGCCGCATCACGACTGGGCGATCTGGGTCGATGCCGACATCCTCTTCTTCGATCAGCGCAAGCCGATCGATCCGCTGCTGGACGGGCGCGACATTCTCGCGGCGCACGATATCGGGCCGTGGATCATCAATGCCGGCGTGCTCGGCTTTCGCCGCAAGCCCGCGGTCCTGGCGTTCGTCGACGAAATCCACGAGCATGTCAGCGCCGCGCCCGACAAATCGAGCACCTATGCGAACGGCGGCGATCAGACCATCATCGCGAATCTGCTGACGGACCGTCTCGGCTGGAAGCTTGAACACGGCCTCGACTGCCTGAGCATCAATACGCCGTGGTACTTGCACCAGGCGGACAGCCTGATGCTCCACTTCATGGCGATCCAGACGCCGATGCGCGCCGTCGTGATGGCCGCACAGGAACGCGCGAGCATTCAGCTCGGCTGATCCCTCACTTCACGCCGAGCGCGGTCTGAACGGCTTCCAGGCCGTTTCCGCCGCTCGCCGTGGTCACGCCGTCCAGCCACGATTTCAGCAGCTCCGGATGACGCTTCAGCGCATCCGTGGCCGCTGCATCGACATTCGTTTTCTTCTCCAGCACATCCGTGATGACGCCGTTCTCCAGATCGACGTTGAACGCCATCTGTTTGAACAGCCTGCTCACGTTGGGGCATTGCTGCTCGTAGCCGCTGCGCGCCACGGTGTTCACCGTCGCGCCGCCATAGTTGGGGCCGAAGTATTTGTCGCCGCCATCGAGATAGGCGAGCTTGAACTTCGTGTTCATCAGATGCGGCTCCCACGCGAGAAACACGATCCACTTCTTGTCGCGCACCGCCCGCTCCACTTGCGTGAGCATCGCGGTTTCGCTCGATTCGACCAGCTTCCAGTCGCCGAGACCGAAGGCCTTGTCATCGACCATGCGCTTGATGTTCTGATTCGCCGGCGCGCCCGGTTCGATGCCGTAGATGCGGTTATCGAACTTGTCGGCGTTCTTCGCGAGGTCCGCGAACGAATGCACGCCCGCCGCCGCCACATAGTCCGGCACCGCGAGCGTGAACTTCGCATTGGAGAGATTCGGGCGCACGACGTCGATCGATTTCTCTTCGAAGAACGGCTTCACGAGCGGCGCCTGCGCGGGCATCCAGTTGCCGAGAAACACGTCGATCTGCCCTTTCTTCATGCCCTGATACGTGATCGGCACCGACAGGTTCGCGACGTTCTGCCGATAGCCGAGCGCCTTGAGCACGATGCCGCTCATCGCATTGGTCGCGTCGATATCGGTCCAGCCCGGCCCCGCCATGCGGACCTGCGTGCAGGACTGCGGCTCGGCGGCAAACGCATGCGAAGCCACGCAAGCCAGCGCGGCGGCGAAGAGCGCGTGGATGAAGCCCTTTTTCATGGTGCATTCCTGTCGTGTGTTGTGGGGATGCGATCGATGCGTCAGTGCTCGACGGCGGGAAAACGCGCCATCGCTTCGAGATCGTCCAGATCGATGTGATTGCGCATGTAGCGCTGGCTCGCATCGACGTGAGGCTGCCAGTCCCATGACTGAATCGTGCCCTGCGTCGTCGCCGCGAAATGGAAATGGCGGCGGCGCTGACTCTTCAGCACATCCCGATGCAGCGCATCGAGATTCCAGCGGCGCGCGATCTCCGCGCGGAATTCGGCCACGCGCGCGGCGTGACGCTCATCGCTTGCGAGATTCTCGCGCTCGAACGGATCGGCTTCTACATCGTAAAGCTGATCCGGATCCACGCTCGAATGAATGAACTTGAAGCGCCCGCGCCGGATCATCACGATGGGCGCAATCGCGCCTTCCGCGAGATATTCGCCGATGGCTTCGTCGTGCCCGCCGGTCTCGCGCAAGTGCGGCACGAGGCTTTGACCGTCGATGCTGTCGGGCCACGCTTGCGGCGCTTGTCCGCGCGCGAATTCGACGAGCGTCGGCAGCACATCGAGATGCGAGACCGAATCCTTCACGCGATGCGCGCCAAACCGCTTCGGCGCGTGCACGATGAGCGGCACGCGGCAGCCGCCTTCGAAGAACGTCATCTTGTACCAGAGGCCGCGCTCGCCGAGCATCTCCCCGTGATCCGACGTGACGACGATGATCGTATCGTCGGCGAGACCGGCCTCGTCGAGCGCTTCGAGGATCGATGCGAACTGGTCATCGACATACGACACCGCGCCGTAGTACGCGCGCCGCGCATTGCGGATTTGCCGGTCCGTCGGCGGCGTGCGATCCGCTTCGTACACATGGCGCAGGCGCTTCGAATGCGGATCGCAGGCATCGAGCGAATCGCGATACGAAGGCATGTCGATGTCTTCATCGCGATACGCGTCCCAGTACTTGCGCGGAATCGCATACGGATCGTGCGGATGCGTGAGCGATGCGACCATCATGAACGGACGCGCGTCCTTGCCCGCGTTGCGCTCGCGCGCGATGTCGAAGAGCTTTTGACGCGTGGTGAAGGTCACTTCGTCGTCGAAGTCGAGTTGATTGGTACGCACGCATGGGCCCGCGTCTATCACGGAGCTCATGTTGTGATACCACGTCGGGCGCGCATCGGCGTTCTGCCAGTCGGGCGTCCAGCCGAAATCGGCGGGATAGATATCGGTCGTGAGACGTTCCTCGAAGCCGTGCAACTGATCCGCGCCGCAGAAATGCATCTTGCCGGAGAGAATCGTGCGATAGCCTTCGGCGCGCAGATAGTGCGCGAAGGTCAGCGTTTCGGACGGGAATTCGGCGGCATTGTCGAATGCGCCGATGTTCGAAGGCAGCTTGCCCGCGAGAAGCGAAAAACGCGAAGGCGCGCACAGCGGACTCGCGCAATACGCGGATTCGAACACGACGCCTTCGCGCGCGAGCGCATCGATGCGCGGCGTCTTCGTCACGCGATTGCCGTATGCGGCGAGTGCGAAGGGCGTGAGCTGATCGGCCATCAGTACAAGGATATTTTGTTTCGTCTCAAGCATGACTGCGTGCCTCGAATAGAATCGTTGATTGAGCGTTGGGTGTCACTATTGCCGTTCAAATCGCGGCTGTGAAGACAGCAAAACGTTATGCGTTCATAAGGGGGAGTTATGCCGCGGCCGGACCGCCTGCCACCGATGCAGGCGTTACTGATGTTCGAATCCGCCGCGCGGCACGCGAGCTTCACGGCTGCCGCGCGCGAACTCGGCTCGACGCAGCCCGCGGTGAGCCAGCGCGTCGTGCAGTTGGAGGAATCGCTCGGGGCGGCGCTGTTCGAGCGCGGGCATCGCGGGGTCACGCTCACGGACGACGGCACGCGTCTTTTCGATGCGGTGCGTCGGGGACTCGACGTGATTCGCGCGGCGACGTCGGACATCCGCTCGCGTCACGCGCAACGCACGCTCACGCTGTCGACGGATTTCGGCTTCGCCACATACTGGCTGATGCCGCGCCTGCCGCAATTCAAGGCGCTGATGCCCGATGTCGACGTGAAGATCATCACGTCGCAGAGCTTGCCGAGCGCATCGGGCGATCATGCCGATGTGGTCATCGTCTTCGGCGACACGCATGCCGAATGGAGCGGTCAGAGCGCCGTGAAGCTCTTCGCCGAACGCGTGATGCCGGTGTGCAGCCCGGCGCTGATCGCGGGAAAAAGCGCGCCCGTATCGCCCGCCGATCTATCCGGGCTGCCGCTCTTGCATCTCGAACCGACGCTGCCCGAGCGCTGGCTTTCATGGAGCGCGTGGTTCGAAGCGCACGGCCTTGCCGCGCCGCCGACGCAGGGCGGCTTCACGTTCAACAGCTACGCGCTCGTCGCGCACGCCGCGGTGATGGGCCAGGGCGTCGCGCTCGGCTGGGCGCCGCTCATCGACGAACTGATCGCGACGGGCCAGCTCGTCGCGCTCTGCGATGCGCCGCTCGTCACCGATCGGGGCTACGTGCTCGTGACGCCGCGCGAGCCGTCGGCGGCGGTGCGGGCGTTCAGCGAGTGGCTGCTGGACGAATGCGACGTCGTCGGCTGACGCTTTCGTACTATTTGCGCGGCGGTTCGCTTCTATCCGGAAGGCGCGCGCGTTTGCTCTACTAGCGCGTACGCTCGCCGCATTTCGCGGCGCTGCAACCATTCGAATGTGGAGCACGCATGGCAGCCGATTCCCGCTTTGATCAACTCGTGCTTACCGTTTCGTGCCCGAGCGCGGCGGGGCAGGTCGCCGCGATCGTCGGCTTTCTGGAGCGGCATCACGGCTATATCGACGAACTCACCGTCTTCGATGACGATCTCTCCGAGCGCTTTTTCGTGCGTTGCGTGTTTCATGGCGCGCGTCCCGAGGAGGCGCTCGATCTCGCGATGCTGAAGCGCGAATTCGAGCCTATCGCCGAGCGCTTTGCGATGTCGTGGGCGATGCACGATCTCGCCGTGCGGCCGAAGGTGCTGCTGATGGTGTCGAAGCTCGAGCACTGTCTTGCGGATTTGCTGTTCCGCTGGCGCATGGGCGAGTTGAAGATGGATATCGTCGGCATCGGGTCGAATCATACGGATCTGGCGCATCTGGCGGGGCAGCATGGCTTGCCGTTCCATCATCTGCCGATTACCGCCGATACCAAGCCGCAGCAGGAAGCGCGCTTGCTCGATCTGTTCGATACGTCAGGCGCGGAGTTGATGGTGCTTGCGCGGTATATGCAGATTCTTTCAGGCGAGACGAGCCGCAAGCTGGCGGGGCGTGCGATCAATATCCATCACTCGTTCTTGCCTGGGTTCAAGGGGGCGAAGCCTTATCACCAGGCGCATGCGCGTGGGGTCAAGCTGATTGGCGCGACCGCGCATTTCGTCACCGACGATCTCGATGAAGGACCGATCATCGAGCAGGAAGTTGAGCGCGTCGATCATTCTTATGGACCGGAGCGGTTGTTGGCGACAGGGCGGGATGTGGAGTGCCTTGCGCTTGCACGCGCGGTTAAAGCGTTTATTGAGCGGCGGGTTTTTATTAATGGCGAGCGGACTGTGGTTTTGCGTTGAGGTTTTTGCGCTCCGGGTTAGCTTGCTTTGCTGTTTTCGCTGGATTCCATATTCGCTTGGCTAGGGTTTCGCCGGATCCCGTTTTCGTGGCGGTCTATTAGCACTGCCCCTGTGCGGGGCGGCAGTCACTTTCTTTGCTGCTGCAAAGAAAGTAACCAAAGAAAGCAGCTCGTCACCGCCCGCGGTCACACGCAATTTGGGTAGTTCTCTCGTTCCAGGTGGCACTCGCCTAAAGAGTGCCCTCAAAGGACTAACGGGGCTTGGATCGCGCGCGGTCTGCCGCCCGAAAACGCTGAGGACACTGGTGCAGCACGAAAGAGCTTCGGCACAGCGCTACGCGCTGCCGCCGGGTATGCAAGGGAAACCAACGTGCGGCACTTGCGGAGAGATGGAGACGTTAGTAGAGAAGCACGCGCAGACCCGATTGACCGGTCGGCCGCGAAGCGGGCTGGAGCTATTTCGTGCTGAACCCGTTTGGTGTGTGGTGCGATGGTTCAGACCGTGCGCGATCCAAGCCCGGTTGGGCCTATGAGGGCACTCTTTAGGCAGCCCACGATGGACGAGAGGACTACCCAAATTGCGTGTGACCGCGGGCGTATCAGTAGCTGCTTTCTTTGCTTACTTTCTTTGCAGCAGCAAAGAAAGTGAGTGCCGCCCCGCACAGGGGCAATGCTGATAGACCGACACGAAAACGGGATCCGGCGAAATCAAAAGCCAAGAGCCAAAAGCCAAAAGCCAAAAGCAAAACCCCAAAAAAAAGCGCCGCAGGCATAACCCACGACGCTCAGCGTTTGCCCAAACGCCCAAAGACCCAAAAAACCCAACGAAAAAAATTACTTAGTCCAGGACTCCACCCGATCCCCATGCGCGCTGATCCACGCATCCGCCGCCGCCTGCGGCTTCTCTCCATTTTGCGTCGCCAGCATCACGCTATCGATCTCACCCGGCTTCCACTGAAACTTCTTGAGGAATGCCACCACCTGCGGCGCCTTCTTCTCCAGCTCCGGATTGATCACGTTATCGACGTGCTCCGACTCACCGAACACCTTCTTCGGATCCTCGAGGAACTTGAGCTTGTACTTCGCGAACATCCAGTGCGGCTTCCAGCCCGTCACGATGATCGGCTTATTGGCCGCTTCGGAACGCGCCAGTTCCGCCGTCATCGCCGAACCCGAACTCGGCAGCAGCTTGTAGTCGAGGTTATAAGCCTTGATCGCTTCGCTCGTCTTCTGCATCACGCCCGCGCCCGCATCGATGCCCACGATGCGCGAATCGAATTCCGCCTTCTTCGCCTCGAGATCGCTCAAGCTGTTGACGTCGACGTTCTCCGGCACGATCAAGCCGATTTTCGCGTCCTGAAAGTTCGGACCGAGATTCACGACCTTCGACTTGAAGTTGTTCCAGTACGCGCCATGCGTGACCGGCAGCCACGCCGACAGCGTCGCGTCGAGATCGCCGCGCGCCACGCCCTGCCACATCACGCCCGCGGCCACCGGCACCAGTTGCACCGGATAACCCAGCTTCTTCTCGATCACGCGCGCCGCCACGTTCGACGTCGCCACGCTATCGTCCCAGCCCTCGACATAACCGATTTTGATCGTCGGCTTATCCGCGGCGTTTGCCATCAGGCTCGATGCGAGGGCGGCGCTCATCGCCCCCAAAACGAGCATTCTTCTCATCGGTTTCATTTGGTTTCCCCTTAGCGGCCCCACGCCGTGTAGCGAACAGAATCACCAGCCAGAATTGACGCGTAGCGCACTTTTCCGACACTCAGTTGTCAAGAAACGACGCGCCCCTCAGGGCTTACTTGTCGACGACGAGATCGCTCATAGGCTTGCTGCAGCACAGCAGCACCATGCCCTGATCGATCTCGCGCTGACGTATGCCGCCCGCATGCTTCATGCTCACTTCGCCCGACACGAGCTTGACCTTGCACGTCCCGCACATGCCCTGCGTACACGACGATGGCAAGCGCACGCCCGCCTTCTTCGCCGCATCGAGCACATGTTCGTTGCTGCCGCATTCGATGTCGCGCCGGCTCTTCGCGAAGCTCACCTTGAACTTCGTATCGACGACGGGCGCGGCTTCAACAGGCGCTTCGATGATCTCGACGGGCTCTGTCGGCGCAGGCGCAAAGCCGCCCGCCTCCTCGCGCGCTTCGACGAAATCCGTCTGCGTCGCAAGGGCCTCGGCGACATGCGCCGTCGTCAGTTCAGCCGCGACTTCCTCGACGACGCCGAACGAGAAGCTCTCCTCGTGATAATGCTTGCGATCGAAACCACCTGCATCGAGCAGATCGCGCACCGCCTTCATATACGGCGCCGGGCCGCACGTGAAGACTTCGCGCTCGAGAAAGTCCGGCGCGATCAGCTTCAGGAGCGGCAGCGTGAGAAAGCCCGTCACGCCCGGCCAGTTCGTGCGCGTGCCGACCCGCTCGCACACGAACGCCGTGCGGAAGTTCTTGTGATTCGACGCGATGAGATCGAGCTCGCGCGCAAAGATGATGTCATCCGGCGTGCGCGCGCTATGCACGAACACGATGTCGGCATCGTCGCCGAGTTCGTGATGCGCGCGGCTCATCGACATGAGCGGCGTAATGCCCGAACCCGCCGACAAGAACAAATACTTGCGCGCCGGATGACGCGCGCACGTGAATTCGCCCGATGGCCCGAGCACGCGCACCGTCGATCCCGCGACGAGGTTATCGTGCAGCCAGTTCGACACCGGTCCCCCCGGCACGCGCTTCACCGTGATGGAGATCGTGTGCGGGCGCGTCGGCGCGGACGAGATCGTATAGCAGCGATTGATCTGCTCGCCGTTGATCTCGAGCTCCAGCGTGATGAACTGCCCCGGCTCGAAGACGAACGTGCGCTCACCCGGCGCCTTGAAGAAAAAGCTCTTGACGTCGTGCGTCTCCTGCCGGACGTGACAGCAGACGAGCGTCTCGTCCGTGTCGCAATTCCAGCGCACGGGCAGCGTCCCCCAGAACTTCGGCTGGGTCACGCGGCTGTCGGTCGGCTCGAAAGTAGCCTGATCGCGCATCATGTTCTACTCCTGCTACGAGGCTGTCAGCGCATGAAGGAAACGACTTTCTCACCGAGCGACGCATCGACGCCGTGCTCGGGCGTATCGGCGTAATCGGCAAGACGTCCGATGTACCACTCGCAAAACTTCTCGACGAGACCTTCCGTGAATGGCGAGTACGGACCCGGTTCGTAGGCGTTGCTCGCGACGCCGAGTTGCGAATACTCGACGAGCGTGCGGTCCTGATCGTTCGTCGCGCGCCACACGGCGGTGAGATTGTCGACGTCGTAATCGATGCCTTCGCGCGCGTCCTTGTGCACGAGCCACTTCGTGCGGACGAGCGTTTCCCCCGATGCAAGCGGAATCACGCAGAACGTCACGATGTGATCGCTCATGAAGTGATGCCACGAGTTCGGCTGCGTCCAGAACGACAAGCCGCCCAGGTCCGCGCGCTCGAAGCCGCCGAGCAGTTTCTTCGATGCGACTTTCGCATCGAGCGTCTGCGATTCGCCATCGCGATCGAGCGGCAAACGTTGCGTGCGAAAGCCCGTCACGAGATCGACGAGGCGTTCGATTTCCGCGGACGGCAGGCACATCGCTTCCCATTGCTTCGTGCGCTCTTCGACGGTCTTCTCGAACGCCGCCATGCCTTCTTCGTTCGCGGGCGAGCGCTGATAGCCGAAGCCGTATTCGTAAAGCGAAATGGTCAGCTCTGGATGATTCGCGACGCAGTGATAGCACTCGCGATTGTTCTCCATCGTGAGCTTCCAGTTGCCCTTCTCGACGATATCGATGCTCGCCGCGATCTTGCAATCCTTCAGACCGTGCGGCGCGAGATACGGCTCCATCGCTTCGCGCATCACGGCGAAATCGGCGGGCGGTTCATCGGCGAGACAGACGAAGATGAGGCCCGCGAGATTCTGCACATGCACCTTCTTCAGGCTGTGCTTGCAGCGGTCGAACTGTTCGCCCATGTGCTCGGCGAACATCAGATCGCCGGAGAGGTTGTAGGTCCAGCTGTGATACGGGCACACGATATTGCCGAGCGAGCCCTTCTCCTGATTGCACAGGCGCGCGCCGCGATGCCGGCACACGTTGTAGAAGGCGCGTATTTCCATATCGTCGTCGCGCACGATCAGGATCGAATCGTTGCCGATCTCGATCGTCGTGTAATCGCCCGGCTCTGGAATGTCCGGCTCGACGGCGACCTGAATCCAGGTCTTGCGGAAGATGGCATCGAGGTCGAGCGCGTGAATCTCTTCGCTCGTGTAGAACGGCGCCTCGAGCGTGTGGCCCTTTTTGCGGCGTTCGATCATTGCGCGAACGTCTGCCGAAACTTTCATCGTGTGCACCTGTATGTGGGTCGATGTGGGTCGAGAAATCAGTAATCGACGAGTTGATGCTCGCGCAAATACGCCAGAATCACTTGTGCTTTTTCGACGGAACTCCCTTCAATTACGACGCTTCCGCCGCGGCTTTCGGTCGTCGTCGCGCCGAGCATGCGCGCGTGGCCCGAGCGCTTTTCCGGCGCGGCGAGTTTCTTGGGCTTGGCCGTCACCGGGCCGATGCGCCACGCCGTGCTTTCCTTGTCGACGGGCGCGCTCGCGGCGACCGGCGCGACGTGGCCTTCGCGCATGCGCGCATAGGCGTAGCGCGGCGCGGCGTTGGCCAATGGATGCACGGCGACGAGCGCGGGCAGCGGCGCGCGCACGCGTCGGCGCAAGCCCTTCGGCATGAACTGGCGCACTTCGACGCCTTCCTTCGTCACGCTGACATCGACGGCCGCGCCGACGAGCGGAACGTTCAGCGCATCCGCGAGCTTGTACGGCAGCGTGCCGCTGTCGTAAGCGCCTTCGGCGCGCGTGCCGGTGAACACGAGCTCGTAGCCCGCAAGCCTTTGCGCGAGGGCCGCACACGCATCGCCTTGCGTGTTGAGCACTTCGACTTTCGACGCGCCGAGCGCGAGATATTCCTGCAACGCCGGATTAGCCGGATCGCCCGCGTGCAACACGTCGAGTTGCGCGCCGTGCGTCTTCGCGATGCCGATGGCGATGGTCAGCGCGGCGGCGTCGTTGCGGCTGTAGCGCGCCGCGCCGCTGACGGGATGACGTCCGGTGGAGACGAGAACGGCGATCTTCATGCAGCGACTCCTTCGGCGATGTGCGCGGTCTGCGCGATCGATCCGCCGCCGGCACGCGCGGCGCGTGCGGCGGCGGCGGCATCGGTCAGTGCCTTGATCGTTTCCTGCGTGTCCGCGACGATCGTCAGATTCGCGCGCTTCGCGATCGGCGCGCTGGCGTCGAGATTCACGGCGATGACGTGGCGGCAATCCTTGATGCCCTGCAAGTGCTGAACCGCGCCCGAAATGCCGAACGCGATATACACGCTCGCCTCGACGGTCTTGCCGGTCGCGCCGATCTGCTTGTCGCGCGTGAACTTGCCATCGTCGACGGCGACGCGGCTCGCGCCGATCGCCGCGCCCAGCGTGCCCGCGAGCGCTTCGAACGCGGCGATGTCCGACACGCCGTTGCCCGCCGACACGATGAAGTCCGCTTCCTCCAGCGCGACCTGCGCCGCGTCCATCTCTTCGATGCCGAGATCGACGTAAGCGCTCGCTTTCGCCGCCGGCACGATGCCTTGCGGATTCATCGCCTCGCCCGCGCCGACGAAGGGCAGCTTCGCATCGACGGCATGAGCTGCAAGCAAAACCATGTCGGGCAATGCACGCGATGCAAGCGCGCGACCCGCCTGTGCATACGACGCGACATGCGCTGCATCGATTTCGACGACCTGCGTCGCGATGGACGCATCGGCGCGTGCGGCGTAGCGGCGGCCGAGATCGCCGTCGCCGGTTGCGTTGTCGGGCATGAAGATATGCGCCGGTCGGAACGCAGCGACGCAGGCGGTCAACGCGCGCACTTCTTCGTCGGGCGCGTAGTTGCGGCGATCGAACTCCGGCAGCGCGACGTAGCGATCCGCGCCGAGCACGGCGGCATCGTCCTTGAACTCGCCGAACGCGATCAGCACGACTTCGGTCTGATCGTCCGCGAGCAAGGCGGCCGCCGCGAGCGCCTGGCGCGCGTGATCGTCGAGCGCGCCGCGATCCGTGTGCGCCGCGACGAGCAGCGAACGCGTCGCGGGCTTCGTCGTGCGGCGCGGCTTCGTCGCTTCCTTGTGGCCGCCGTGCGTGAAGTTCAGCACGACGCCATTGCCGATTTCGCCGAGCGTGATGCGCTTCAGTCCATCGGCCGTGATGACGAAGGGACGGCGCGGATCGATTCGTTTGATGTCGTTGTTCATCGCTTCACTCCAAGGCCGCAGCGACGAGTTCCGCCACGTCGAGCACTTCGGGACGAGGACCGACCACGCCTTCCAGCATCGCGGTGCATTGCGGGCAACCGACCGCGACGACTTCCGCGCCGACCGACTTCGCATCCGCGATGCGGATATCGGGAATGCGCTGCTTGCCGGGGATATCCGTCAGCGGCGCACCGCCGCCACCGCCGCAGCAACGCGCGCGCATGCCATGACGCTCCATCTCGACGACCTTGATGCCAATGGTCTTCAGCAACTTGCGCGGCGCCTCCGTCTCGCCGTTGTAGCGGCCGAGATAGCACGGATCGTGGTACGTGATTTTCTTGTCCGCGAGCACGGCGGCGGCCTTCGGCGTGAGCTTGCCGCTCGCGACGAGCTCCGCCATGAACGCCGTGTGATGCTGCACTTCGTAGTAGCCGCCAAGCGCGCGATATTCGTTGCGCAAGCTATGCAGCACATGCGGATCCGCCGTGACGATGCGACGGAACTGGTATTGCGACAGCGTGTTCATCAGCTTCGATGCGCATTGCTGGAACGTGGCTTCGTCGCCGAGACGCCGCGCCGTGTCGCCCGTATCCGTTTCGACGCCGCCGAGCACCGCGTAATCGACGCCCGCCTTGTTCATCACTTTTGCGAGCGCGCGCAGCGTGCGCTGATAGCGCATGTCGAATGCGCCTTCGCCGGCGATCAGCAGAACATCGACAGGGCGTCCCGGCTGCGCGACCTGCACTTGCAAATCCACCGACCAGTCGTAGCGCGCGCCGATATCGAAACCGTTCTGACTGCCGGTCTCGCGCAGGTTCGCGAGCGTGATCGGGCCTTTGCCGGGCACATCGCCTTCGACGAGCGTTTGATTGCGGCGCATGTCGACGATCGCATCGACGTGCTCGATCAGCATCGGGCACTCCTGCACGCACGCGCGGCACGTCGTACACGACCAGATCGTGTCCGCTTCGATCATCTGCGAGATGAGCGGCTTGGTCGGACCGCCGGAATGCCTGCCGACGGGAATGCCGGGTGTCGGGCTACCCGCGTATTGCGAGTCCGATCCGCCGACCATGCCGACGACCAGATCCTGAATCAGCTTCTTCGGATTCAACGGCTGACCCGATGTGAACGCGGGACACGCGGCCTCGCACTTGCCGCACTGCACGCAGGCATCGAAGCTCAACAACTGATTCCAGCGAAACTCGACCGGCTTGCCGACGCCATATTCCTTCGCATCGAGCACGGGCTTCTTGAGCGCCGTCGGCGGCACGACTTCGCGTTCGTTCTCGTCCTTCGCGTGAAAACGCTCCTGACGCGGATGAAAGGCGAGATGCAGCAGACCCGCCATCGCGTGCTTCATCGGGCCGCCTTGCGCCGCGCCGAAGGTCATCGTGTACGCGCCCGCCGCGATCAGCAACGCGACGATGATCGCGAGCGCGCCGGACATCCACGATGCAGGCAGCAGCATGAACAACGCGAGACCGAGCGCGAACGAACCGAGCAGCAACGGCAGGCTGTCCCACGGTCCATGCGACAGACGCGCGGGCACGTCCTTCGCGCGACGCCGCTTGTACACGAACATCGCACCGACGAACATGATGATCGCCGCGAGGAAGATCGCGCGATCGAGCCACACCGAATAGATCGCGAGACCGTAGTTGACGAAGACGAGCGCCATCGCGAGGATCGCGCCACCCGCGGTCGCGACGTGCGTCTTCGCGATATACGGATCGCGCGCCACGACATGATGCAGATCGACGAAATAGCGCTTCGGAATGGTCAGCAGATTCGCCCATCCATAGGCGCCGGCCGTCGTCGCGCGGCCTTCGCGCCAGTACGCTGCGCGCTTGAGCAAGGCGAACGCGAGGCCCGCCATCGAAAGCCACAACAGCGCGGTGATGACAAACACGGGGTTCATCGTCGAATACCTCGTCAGAAGTCTTTGCAGAGGCGCAGCGAATCGTAGATCGCGCTGTGGATGTTGTGCATCGAGATGCAGTCGCCGACGCGGAACAACAGGAAGCGTCCGTTCCCGAGCTCTTCGCTCAACGACGGCTGCGGTAGCGATGCGAACAGCGTGTGCACGTCGATCTGTCCGCGATTGAGCGACTCGGGCTTGAGCTTCCAGTAGAGCGCGTCGTTCGGCGTGATGCCGTTCTCGATCACGACCTGATCCACCGCGCGCTCTTCCTGCTCTTCCGTGTACTCGTTGCGGATCACGGCGATCTTCTTGCCGTTTTCCTCGTAGACCTTGTCGAGCCAGTAGTTAGGCGTATGAATGACGCCTTGCGCATAGAGACGGCGATAGAAGATCGGGAACGTGGTGCCGCCGGTGTCGTCGGCGACTTTGACATCGGGCGTGACGATCTCGACGTTATACCCGCGCGACGCGATGAAGTCCGCTACGCCCGCGCCCGCATGAGTCGATACGCCGTCGTAGACGAGCACGTTCTTGCCCGGCTCGACCTTGCCCGAAAGAATGTCCCACGAACTCACGGCGAGACCTTCTTCGACGCCCCACGCAGGGACCTGATCGGTGAACGACGAACCGCCCGTCGCGAGCACGACGATGTCCGGCTTTTCGGCCATGATCATCTTCTCGTCGGCGGCGACACCGAGACGGCGATCGACGCCGAGGCGCTTCGTTTCCATGTCGAACCAGCGCACGATGCCGGCCATTTGCTCGCGCTGCGGCGCTTTCGCGGCGAGCATGATCTGACCGCCGACATAATCGTTCTTCTCGAACAGCACGACATCATGACCACGCGAACGCGCGACGCGCGCCGCTTCGAGACCGGCAGGCCCCGCGCCGACCACGACAACCTTGCGCTTCGGCCCGCGCGTCTTTTCGATGACGTGCGGCATCGTCTGTTCGCGCGACGTCGCGGCGTTCTGCACGCACAAAACGTCGAGACCGTTGTACTGGCGATCGATGCAATAGTTCGCGCCGACGCACTGCTTGATTTCGTCTTCGCGGCCATCGCGAATCTTGATGACCATATGCGGATCGGCGATCTGCGCGCGCGTCATGCCGACGAGATCGACCATGCCGTTTGCAAGCAGACGCTCGGCCTGTCCCGCATCGCGAATGCTTTGCGCATGCATGATCGGCAGCTTCACGACCGACTTGATGCCCGCGGCGAGATGCACGAACGGCTCGGGCGGCAGCGCCATCGGCGGCATGCAGTTGGCGAGCGTGTTGTGCGTATCCGCGCCCGAACCGATCACGCCGACATAATCGATGAGGCCGCTTTCGGACATCGCCTGCGCGATCTCCTTGAGGTTCTCGTGCGAGAGACCGTCTTCATGAAATTCGTCGCCGCACATGCGCAGGCCGACGCAAAAATCCGCGCCCACCTCTTCACGCACGGCCTTCAGCACTTCCATCCCGAAGCGCAGACGATTCTCCAACGAACCGCCCCATTCATCGGTACGGAAGTTGGTGCGCGGGCTCCAGAACTGATCGATCAAATGCTGATGCGCCGCCGAGATCTCGATGCCGTCCATGCCTGCATCCTTCACGCGCTTCGCGGCCGCCGCGAAGTCCTGGATGATGCGCTTGATCTCTTCCACTTCGATGATCTTCGCGTTGCCGCGATGCACCGGCTCGCGCACGCCCGACGGCGACATCAGATGCGGCCAGTGCTCGCCGTGCCATGCGGAGCGGCGGCCCATGTGCGTCGCCTGAATCATGATGAACGCGCCATGACGATGCATGGCTTCGGCGAGACGCGAGAGCGGATCGATGACCTTGTCGGTCGCGAGGTTCACCGACTTCCACCAGCCTTGCGGACTGTCGATCGACACCGGGCTCGAACCGCCGCACACGGCGAGGCCGACGCCGCCCTTCGCTTTCTCCTCGTAATAGCGGATATAGCGGTCGCCGGGCAGACCGCCCGGTTCGGCATAGACCTCCGCGTGCGCGGTGCTGACGATGCGGTTGCGCAACGTGAGCTTGTTGAGCTGAAGAGGCTTGAAAAGGTTCGGGTAACGCATCGCGATCGACCTCGGAGTTGAGCTTTGCTTACAGCGGCGACACTTCAAATACGCAATGCGAATGGCCTTCCGCCGCGCATTGGGTTTCGATCGACTTCGAGCGCGGACCTTTCTTCGCACTGTCGGGAGCCGTGTCGTTGACCCAGTCCATCGCGCCCGCGAACCATCCCGCGAACATGTAGCAGAGCTTGCCCTCTTTGCCGGGCTGCGCGAGCACGAACGACGAGTTATGCAGATGAATGCGCGCATGCGATGTCGCAGGATCGGCTTCGACGATCGTGAAGAGTCCCCATCCACGTTGCGACAGGCGCTTCAGGTAATGCTCGAAGCACGCCATGCCGCTGATGCCGTGCTTCTCGGCTTCCTTGTCGCACCAGTGATACGCGGACTTGTAGCCGGCCTTGTAGAGAATCTCGGCATACGTATCGCGGCCGAGCGCTTCTTCGACGGCGACGTGATTGTTCGTGAAGAAGTGGCGCGGCACGTAGAGCATCGGCAGCGCGTCGGTGGTCCAGACGCCGGTTTGCGGATCGACATCGATAGGCAGTTGCGGTTGCATCGCGGGGTTCCTGTTTATTTGTCGTTGACGGTCAGACGTTCCAGACTTCGCCGAAGAAGCGCATCCAGTTTTCGCCCATCACTTTCTTGATGCGCGATTCGCTCCAGCCGGCCTTTTCCATTGCAGCGGTGAGGTTCGGGAATTCGCCGATCGTGCGAATGCCTTCCGGATTCACGACCTTGCCGAAGTTCGTCAGGCGGCGATAACGGCCCTTGTCGTGCGTGATCCAGTCGAAGAATTCGGTGCTATAGCCTTGCGTGAAGTCCGTGCCGATACCGACGTTGTCTTCGCCGATGACATCGATGGTGTATTCGATCGCTTCGAGATAGTCATCGACCGTTGCATCCGGGCCTTTCTTGAGGAACGGCGAGAACATCGTCACGCCGACGAAGCCGCCCGCATCGACGATCTCGCGCAGTTGATCGTCGCTCTTGTTGCGCGGATGATCCTTGAGTCCCGACGGACAGCAGTGCGAGTACGTGACGGGCTTCTTCGAGCAGGCGATCGCATCGGAAGACGTCTTTGCGCCGACGTGCGAGAGATCGACCATGATGCCGACGCGATTCATCTCGTGAATCACTTCCTTGCCATAACCCGACAGACCGCCGTCCGGTTCATAGCAACCCGTGCCGACGAGGTTCTGTGTGTTGTAGCAAAGCTGGACCACGTTCACGCCCAGCTCCTTGAACACTTCGATATAGCCGAGGTTGTCCTCGAACGCATACGAGTTCTGGAAGCCGAAGATGATGCCGGTCTTGTTTTCCTTCTTTGCGCGCAGGATGTCGTCGGTCGTGCGGACGAGCGTGAGAATTTCGCTGTATTCGCGGATCTGCTGCTTCATTTCCGCGATGTTGTCGATGGTCTTCTGGAAGTCTTCCCACACCGACACGGTGCAGTTCACGGCGGTGACGCCGCCCTTTCTCATGTCTTCGAACACGGAGCGCTCGAACTTCGAGATGTTCAGTCCGTCGATGATGATGCTGTCGTTGTGGAGGGTGCTCATCGTGGTGTGCTCCGTGTCGCCTGAGAGGTGGGGGTCGTTCGACGTCGCTTTCGTCGTTGCGTCTATTCTTGACTTTCGCCCTGCAGGTCAATTTACGAATTCAGACGTGTTCTTTACCTTTTCCGACATGCGCGTCTGTTTTCGACAAGTGGCGAATTCCTTTTCGGTGTAGCGAATTTTTTGTGTGGGCTGTTGCACTGCATCGGAACGATCGTGCGCTGCTGCAGTGCATGTCTTGCGGCGCCTGGCCCCGCGTCAGTGCGAGCGCGCAGCGGAGCATGCGCGATGCCCTTCATCGATCAGGGTTTAGCCTGATGGCATGGTAGTTGCACTCGCAACCAAAATTGCAAGCGTGGTAAGCGCCGCGCATGACGGCGCCACTCAATAGATTCCAAGGAATCAGTTCTCACATGTCCTCCGATCGCACGGCGTCGCTGTCACACTTCGCGTTCATGCCGCTTCCCAACTTCACGATGATCGCGTTCACCAATGCGATCGAAGTCCTGCGCATGGCGAACTACTTGACGGGGCAGCCGTTGTATCGCTGGTCGATCGTGAGTCCGGAGGGCGGGCCGGTGACGGCGAGCAACGGGCTTTCCGTCGATACCGGTCCGGTGGAATGCGTGGGGCAGCCCGACATCGTGTTCGTGGTCGGCGGCATCGACGTGCAGCGTGCGACTACGCCCGCGCATCTTTCTGCCTTGCGCCGTTTCGCGCGCACGGGCAGCGTGCTCGGCTCGCTTTGCACCGGCACGTATGCATTGGCGCGCGCGGGCTTGCTCGCCGGCTATGCGTGCGCGATTCACTGGGAAAACATGTCGGCGCTTAAAGAAGAGTTTCCCGACACGCGCTTTCTCAAAGAGCTGTTCGTGGTCGATCGCGATCGCGTGACGTGTACGGGCGGCGTCGCGCCGCTCGACATGATGCTGAACTTGATCGCGGCACGCGTCGGCACCGCGCGGGTGACGCAGATCGCGGGGCAGTTCATCGTCGAGCATGTGCGCGATACGAGCGCGCAGCAGCGGATGCCGCTCGTCGCGCGTCTGGGGTCCGCGAACAAGTCGCTTTTCGAAGTCATCTCGCTGATGGAGAACAACATCGAAGAGCCGTTGTCGCGCGAGGAACTGGCGCGGCTCGCGGGCATGTCGCAACGGCAACTTCAGCGGCTATTCCGCGAACATCTCGGCATGACGCCGACGCATTACTATCTGACGTTGCGCTTGCGGCGCGCGCGTGAATTGCTGCTGCAGACCGACATGTCGATCATGCACATCACGATGGCGTGCGGTTTTCAGTCGGCGTGTCATTTCTCGAAGAGCTATCGCGATGCGTTCGGCACGGCGCCGACGCGCGAGCGGCGCAAGCAGGTGCCGCCGCTGGCTGCCGTTCCCGCGATGGTGGCCTGAGCGTTCAGATCGCCATGTGAAGGCGCGTTTCGCAGACTTCGCATCCGCCGAGTCTTTCGGTGCGGAACACGCCGTCCAGTGCAAAGCCGAGCGCCTTGTAGAAGCGCAGGCCGTGCACGTTTTCTTCGAGCGCCCAGAGCGTCATTTCCCGATAGCCTTCGCTTGCCGCGGCGTTGATCGCTTCATCGATCAGCATTCTTCCCGCGCCCTGGCGCCAGTGTGCCGGGTCGATATAGATGGCTTCGATTTCGGCATCCGTTCTGCCTTTGTCGTTATCGCGTGACGGGCCCCATGCGATCCATCCGAGCATGATGTCGTCGCGTTCGGCGAGCATTATGCGGGGCATGCCGCGCGCGATCAGCTCGGACCAGAGGGCACGGCGTTTCGGAATGGAAAGCGAATTGAGGTATTCGGCGGGGAAGATGGAACGATAGGCGGCCTGCCAGGCCTTCACGTGGATGCGCGCGATTTCCGCAGCATCGGAGGGGGCCGCCAGGCGGAAGGAAAGCGCGGTTCGGAGGTAATCGGCCTTCATGCGTCCTAGTATGACGCGGTTTTCTTGCTTTTTGCCTTGTGGTTTTCGCTTGGTTCGGGTTTTGCCGGATGCCGGTTTCGCCGGAGCCCGGGTCGGTTGGCTTGGCTTGGTTTCGCCGGATCCCGTATTCGTGTCGGTCTATTAGCACTGCCCCTGTGCGGGGCGGCACTCACTTTCTTTGCTGCTGCAAAGAAAGTAAGCAAAGAAAGCAGCTTCCGATACGCCCGCGGTCACACGCAATTTGGGTAGTCCTCTCGTCCATCGTGGGCTGCCTAAAGAGTGCCCTCATAGGCCCAACCGGGCTTGGATCGCGCACGGTCTGCCACATCGCACCACACAACAAACTGGTTCAGCACCAAATAGCTCCAGCCCGCTTCGCGGCCGACCGGTCAAGCGGGTCCGCG
>NZ_JFHD01000022.1 GCF_000698575.1 Caballeronia zhejiangensis | reverse complement strand
GTTTTTGAAACGTTTCTTATCGATTCGACCTACTCGTCTTCCCGACTCAAAGCAAACGGGTCGTGCGGACATCGCACGACCCGTCGACATAAGTCTTGGTGCCGGCTGCAGGACTCGAACCCGCCACCTGATGATTACAAATCAACTGCTCTACCAGATGAGCTAAGCCGGCGAAGCACGGAATTCTACTTCATTTAACGACTTTGAGGTGAGACCTCGCAGGCGATTTCGAATCGTCATCCGCTGCAGTTTGCGCATCCTCTTTCGGCGCGGTGTCTGCGGGTTCCTCGATCTGCCGCGTATCGCGCTCGGCCGATCGCGCGCCCACGGGAGCGCTCGTCAAATCCGAGCCGGAATGCGACTGCTCGACCGGGAACGCCATCCCCTGTCCGTTCTCGCGTGCGTAGATAGCGAGCACGTTCGCGACCTGCACTTCGATCTTGTGTGACTTGCCGGAGAAACGCGCGCTGAACTCGATCCACTCGTTGCCCATCTGCAACTGGCTCGTCGCCTCGAAACTGATGTTCAACACGATCTCGTCGTTGCGGACGAACTGGCGCGGCACGCGCGTAGCCGCATCGACCCGAACGGCGATGTGAGGCGTAAAACCATTGTCCGTGCACCATTCGTACAGTGCGCGCAACAAATACGGCTTGGTGGAAATCTCTTGCATCAACTTTCCTCTGTCGGAATGCGGCCGCGCAACGCGCGCCGCCGCGTCCCAACGCACTCAAACTATCGACGCATCACCTTTTCGGAAGGCGTCAGCGCTTCAATATAGGCCGGACGGCTGAAAATCCGCTCGGCGTACTTCATCAACGGTGCTGCGTTCTTCGACAGTTCGATGCCGTAGTGATCCAGACGCCACAGCAGCGGCGCAATCGCGACGTCGAGCATCGAGAACTCCTCTCCCAGCATGTACTTGTTCTTCAGGAAGATCGGGGCGAGCTGCGTGAGGCGATCGCGGATCGCGCTGCGCGCCTTCTCGTGATTCTTCTCGGCGGCCTTGCCCTTTTCGTTTTCCAGCGTGCCGACGTGAACGAACAGTTCCTTTTCGAAGTTCAGCAGGAACAGGCGTGCGCGGGCGCGCTGCACCGGATCGGCCGGCATGAGTTGCGGATGCGGGAAACGCTCGTCGATATATTCGTTAATGATATTCGACTCGTACAGGATCAGGTCGCGCTCGACGAGGATCGGGACCTGTCCGTAAGGGTTCATCACCGCGATGTCTTCCGGCTTGTTGAACAGGTCAACGTCGCGAATCTCGAAATCCATGCCCTTTTCGAACAACACCAGCCGGCAGCGCTGGGAGAAGGGGCAAGTAGTGCCGGAATACAGAACCATCATGTTTTTAAAGTTCCTTCAGTAAACTCGAAGGGCCGGCCGCGGCGTTTCCTCGCGGAAAACGCCGTCGCGCCGACCCACGCCTTCGAAGGCGCGCTATTTGATATCTTTCCAGTATGCCGCGTTCAGGCGCCACGCGAGGAAGCTCAAGAACGCCAGGAACAGCAAAACCCAGACGCCGAGCCGCTTGCGCGTCTGCTGCGCGGGTTCCGCCATCCACGACATGTACGAAACGAGATCGGCCACAGTTGAATCATAATCCACGGACGACATGGCACCAGGTGTAACCTGAGTGTAACCGACGAATCTTCGTACCTTTTCGCCCGTCTTTTCGTCCGTATCGGTCTCGAATTTCGCGTCCCGGACGCCTTGGAGCGTCCAAAGCACGTGCGGCATGCCGACGTTTTCGTAGACGCGATTATTCCAGCCGGTCGGCCGCGTCGGATCGTGATAGAAACTCCGCAGGTACGTGTAGAGCCAGTCCCTGCCGCGCGCCCGCGCTTCGACGGACAGATCCGGCGGCGACGCACCGAACCACGCTTTCGCATCTTCCGGGCGCATCGCGATCGACATCGTGTTGCCGACCTTGTCCGTAGTAAAGAGCAGATTCTCTCGAATCTGCTTCTCGCTGATGCCGATATCGGTCAGCCGGTTGTACCGCATCAACGTCGCGCTGTGGCAATTCAGGCAGTAGTTTACAAAAACTTGTGCGCCGTGCTGCAAGGACGCGAGATTGTCCGAACTGTCGGGCGCCCGATCGAGCACCGCTTCTTCCTGCGCGAACGCCGGCGGTGCGCAGAACGAGAGCATCGCCGCACCGATCATCGCTATTGTAGAGAGCCATTTTTTCATCGTATTCGTCTCCGGACGTGCGCTCAGTGAGGTTTGTAGTGCACTCGCTCAGGCGGCGTCTTGAATTTGCCGCGCGGCGTCCAGAAAGGCATGCCGAGGAAGAACGCGAAGTAGATCAGCGCGCAGATCTGCGCGATCAGCGTCGCGGCCGGCGATGGCGGTCGCGTGCCCAGGAAGCCGAGCATCAGGAACGCGAACACGAATATCGCGTAGAAGACCTTGTGAAAGAGCGGCCGATAGCGAATCGACTTCACCGGACTGCGGTCCAGCCAGGGCAGGAAGAACAGCGACACGACCGCCGTGCCCATCACGACGACGCCCCAGAACTTCGATTCCGTCAGCGCCATGAAAACCAGCACCACCGCGGCGAGCACCGGCAGGCCGAGCTTCCATTTCCCGCGCGCCTTGACGAGCGCGAGCACGCCGAGCAGCGCGATCACGATCATCAGCACGATCTTGAACGGATCGGTCGTCGCGCGAAGCATCGCGTAGAACGCGGTGAAGTACCACACCGGCGCGATTTCCGGCGGCGTCTGCAACGGATTGGCCGGCACGAAGTTGTTGGCTTCGAGGAAATAGCCGCCCATTTCCGGCGCGAAAAAGATGATCGCCGCGAAGATCAGCAGGAACACGCACACGCCCATGAAGTCGTGCACCGAGTAGTACGGATGAAACGGAATGCCGTCGAGCGGAATGCCGTTCGCGTCCTTCTTCGCCTTGATCTCGACGCCGTCCGGATTATTCGAGCCGACTTCGTGCAGCGCGACGAGGTGCGCGACCACGAGTCCGATCAGCACAAGCGGAATCGCGATGACATGGAACGCGAAGAAGCGGTTCAGCGTGACATCGGAAACGACGTAATCGCCGCGAATCCACAGCGACAGATCCGGACCGATGAACGGAATCGCCGAGAACAGGTTGACGATCACCTGCGCGCCCCAGAACGACATCTGCCCCCACGGCAGCAGATAGCCGAAGAACGCTTCGGCCATGAGGCACAGGAAGATCGCGCAACCGAAGATCCACACGAGTTCGCGCGGCTTGCGATACGACCCGTACATCAGCCCGCGGAACATGTGCAGATACACGACGACGAAGAACATCGACGCGCCCGTCGAATGCATGTAGCGAATGAGCCAGCCCCACGGCACCTCGCGCATGATGTACTCGACCGAGGCGAACGCGAGCGTCGCATCGGGCTTGTAGTTCATCGTGAGGAAAATACCGGTGACGATCTGATTCACCAGCACCAGCAACGCGAGCGAGCCGAAGAAGTACCAGAAGTTGAAGTTCTTCGGCGCGTAATACTCGGATACGTGTTTCTTCCAGGTCGAGGTCAGTGGAAACCGGCGATCGATCCAACCGGTCAGGCCCGTTGTCTCTACTTCCTTGTCTGCGGTCGCCATTTACGCCTCTCCCTTTTCGTCCTTGCCGATCACGAGTTGCGTCGCGGAAGTGAACATGAACGGTGGAATGTCCAGGTTCTGCGGCGCGGGCTTGTTCTTGAAGACGCGGCCGGCCATGTCATAGGTCGAGCCGTGGCACGGGCAAAGGAAGCCGCCCGGCCAGTTATCGGGGAGATTGGGTTGGGGACCCTCGGTGAAACGCGGCGTCGGCGTGCAGCCCAGATGCGTGCACACGGCAACCGCCACGAAAATGTTCTTGTGATCCGCGCGCGAACGATACTCGTTGTTGCAGTACTCCGGCAACGGCATCGAGAATTCCATCTTCGACTTCGGGTCGGCTACTTCGTTGTCGGCCTTCTTGACGTCGGCCAGCATTTCGTCGGTGCGATTCACGATCCACACCGGCTTGCCGCGCCAGGCGACGGTCATCATGTCGCCCGGCTTCAGTCCGCTGATATCGACCTCGACAGGCGCGCCCGCCGCCTTGGCCTTCTCCGATGGAGCAAACGAACCTACAAAGGGAACTACGGTTGCCACTGCTCCGAAACCACCTGCTGCGGTCGTCGCAATCAGCCAGGTACGGCGGCCGCCGTCGACGCGTTTTTCATCCTTGTCTCGCATCACACGCCCCACTTCTGAGTTGGATTTATACCGTCACATCAGTTGTTCCGCCGTTAGTGTGCGCGAATGGAGTTGGCATTTACAAGGGCTGACTAGCAAAAATCACTCGAAGTGATTGATGCTTCAGGGTTTTCCCCACGTTTTTCGCGCAACATCGTGAAGCGTTCATTTAAGGCAACCGCAAGCGCAGATAATCGCGCCCACAGCTTAATCGGTCATTAAACCGGATTATCGATATCGATAAAAAGATGCTCGATATCGAATTGCTCGGACAGATGCGCGCCCACGGCCTGCACGCCATAGCGCTCCGTCGCGTGATGCCCGGCCGCGATGTACGCCACGCCCGATTCCGCCGCGATATGCATGGTTTGCTCCGAGACTTCGCCGCTCAGATACACGTCCGCGCCCGCCGCGATGGCCTCTTCGAAGTAACCTTGTGCGCCGCCCGTGCACCACGCCACGCGGCGCAATTCCTTGTCTGTGTCGCCGAACACGAGCGGCTTCCTGCCGAGCGCGTTCTCGACCATCGCGCTGAAGTGCTCGAGCGGGAGCGGCATGCCGAGCGTCGCGATCCAGCCGAGATCCTGATTCGCGAAGCGCGCGTCCGCGATCAGTCCGAGGCGTGCGCCGATCTGCGCGTTGTTGCCGAGTTCCGGATGCGAGTCGAGCGGAAGATGATAGGCGAAGAGATTGATGTCGTTGGCAATCAGCGTGCGCAATCTTCGATGCTTGCGCCCGGTGATCTGCGGCGCCTCATTGCGCCAGAAGTAGCCGTGATGCACGAGCACCGTGTCCGCGCCCCACTCCAGCGCGGCTTCGAGAAAGGCTTGCGAGGCGGTCACGCCGGTTGCGATCTTCTGCACGCGGCGCGCGCCTTCAACCTGCAGACCGTTCGGGCAATAGTCCTTGAAGCGGCCGATTTCCAGCAGATTGTTCAGATACAATTCGAGTTCGATCCGATCCATGAATTCCTCTATCCCTTCAAATGCTTAGACGCTTCTGGCTATTTTTTGCCCAAGCGGTCACCGTGCTTTTGGCCCTGATGTTCATCATCGCGACCTTGAAGCCGCAGTGGCTTCAACGTCAGGGTCAATTCGGCAAGCAGCTTGCCGAGCCGATCGTCGCGTTGCAGGAAGTGGCGCCGAGCATCGGCTCGCGCCCCGTTCAGTCGTCCTTTTCGGAAGGCGCGCAAAAGGCGATGCCGGCCGTCGTGAACGTGTTCTCCAGCAAGGACGGCAATCTGCCGCCCGACCCGCGCGCGAAAGACCCGCTGTTCCGCTACTTCTTCGGCGACAAGAACAAGCGCAAGAGCGACGAGCCGCCCGCGTCGAATCTCGGCTCCGGTGTCATCGTCAGCTCGGAAGGTTACATTCTAACGAACCAGCATGTCGTCGACGGGGCGGATCAAATCGAAGTCGCGCTCGCCGATGGTCGCACGTCCAGCGCGAAAGTGATCGGCGTCGATCCGGAAACCGACCTCGCCGTGCTGAAGATCAACATGACCAACCTGCCGACCATCACGCTCGGGCGAATGGATCAGACGCGCGTCGGCGATGTCGTGCTCGCGATCGGCAATCCGTTCGGCGTCGGCCAGACGGTCACGATGGGCATCGTCAGCGCGCTCGGGCGCAATCACCTCGGCATCAACACGTTCGAGAACTTCATCCAGACCGACGCCGCCATCAACCCCGGCAATTCGGGCGGTGCGCTGGTCGACGTGAACGGCAACCTGCTGGGCATCAACACGGCGATCTATTCGCGCAGCGGCGGCTCGCTCGGCATCGGCTTCGCGATTCCCGTGTCGACCGCGCGCAGCGTGCTGGAAAGCATCATCACGACGGGCAGCGTGACGCGCGGCTGGATCGGCGTCGAACCGCAGGACGTGACGCCGGAGATCGCCGAATCGTTCGGGCTGGATCAGAAGTCCGGCGCGATTGTCGCGGGCGTGCTGCAGGGCGGCCCGGCGGACAAGGCGGGCATCAAGCCGGGCGATATCCTCGTGTCGATCAACGACGACACGATCACCGACACGACGCGCCTGCTCAACGTCGTCGCGCAGATCAAGCCGGGCACGTCGGTGAAGGTCCATCTGATGCGCAAGAACAAGGAACTGGATCTCAACGTGATGATCGGCAAGCGCCCCGCGCCGCCGCGCGCACCGCAAATGCCGGATGACGATCAAGGCGATCAGGGCGACGAGTAAAACGCGACGTCCGTAAAACGAAAAGGCAGCTTCGATGGCTCGAAGCTGCCTTTTTCTTATCTCGAACACTCGCTCTGGCGCGACAATACGCCGCACTTTACTCCGCCGCCGGCTCCTCGTTCTTGACCTGTTCCTTGCCGACGACGAGCCGCGCCGCGATGATCCCCGCTTCATAAAGAATGACGAGGGGAATCGCGAGAATGAGTTGCGAGAAAACGTCGGGCGGCGTGACGACCGCGGAAATGATGAACGCGCCGACGATCACGTAAGGACGAATCTGCTTGAGCTTTTGAATCGACACGACGCCCATGCGCGCAAGCAGCACGACGACGATCGGCACCTCGAACGTCACGCCGAACGCGATGAACATCGTCAGCACGAAGCTCAGGTAATTGTCGATATCCGTGGTCATCTCCGCGCCGAGCGGCGCGTTGTAGTGCGCCATCACGCGGAAGATGGTCGGGAACACGACGAAGTACGCGAACGCCATGCCGCACAGAAAAAGCGTATAGCTGCTGAAAACGAGCGGCCCGACGAGCTTCTTTTCATGCTGATACAAACCCGGCGCGACGAACGCCCAGACCTGATACAGCACGAAGGGCAGCGCGATCACGAAGGCGACGAGCATCGTGACTTTCATCGGCACGAAGAACGAGCCGGTGACGTCCGTGACGATCATCTTGCCGTCCGCGGGCAGGTTCTGCATCAGCGGACGCGCCAGCAGCTTGAAGATGTCCGGCGCCCAATACACAAGCGCGATGAACACGACGATGACCGATGCGCCCGCGCGGATGATGCGGTCGCGCAATTCGACCAGATGCGAAATGAACGTCTCTTCGACGGGCTCTTCTTTAGTGTGTTGCGGGTCGCTCACGCCGGCCCTCGGTAGAAATCATCGATGAAGGAATCGCGGCACGCTCAGAAGAACTTCGTCTGCCGGCGCAGGGTGGCGGGCGTGTGGCGAGCGACGCGCGCCGCGCCCGATTGAACCCGCGTGCGACGCGAGGTCGTGCGCTTGTACCAGTTGGGAATCGCCGCCTGCTTCACGCGCCAGTTCTTGCGCCGGGTCGACGTCGATGAAGACGTAGCGGCCCAGGGCTTGTCCGACGCGGCGCTGTCCGCTGAATCAGCGCCGCCAGCGATGCTCGGCGCGACCGACGTGCCGTCTTTCCAGGCATCGTTCAGCTCGGATTCGTGGCGCTTCAACGTGTCGTGAATCGTCGATTCGACATTCGACGCCGCGTTTTCGAACTCGGTCCGCATTTTCTTCAGCTCATCGAGTTCCATCTCGCGCGCGACTTCCGATTTGACGTCGTTGATATAGCGCTGCGCGCGCCCGAAGAGCGCCCCCGCCGTACGTGCGACGCCGGGCAGGCGCTCCGGCCCGAGGACCACCAGCGCCACGACGCCGATGACCGCCATTTTGGTCAGACCGAGATCGAGCATTGAACGAAAAGTGGAGAGTTACCGTCGGCAGACGGATCAGCGATAGTCGCCCGAGCGCGACTTGTCTTTCGCCTCGACGTCCACGGCGCCGTTACGCGGCAGTTCGCGCTGATCGGCCGAATTCGCCGGCGTGTCGCCCTCGCGCATGCCTTCCTTGAAGCCCTTCACCGCGCCGCCCAGATCGCCGCCGATATTGCGCAGCTTCTTCGTGCCGAACACGAGCGCTACGATCAGCAGAACGATCAACCAATGCCAAATGCTTAACGAACCCATGAATGAAAACTCTCCGTGATTCCGCCCCGATTTGGGTACCGATGACGGAAGATCGGCCTGGCGGCCCCGGCCGAGGCACGTCGCCTCGGCTCAACTATCGATTTTGCTCGCCCAATATTTCATTGGAAAGGAGAATGCAAACAAAGATTGCAGCATTACCCCATTCGGCGCCACGGGCGCTCGCCGGCCAGCAAATGCGCGTGGATGTGATACACCTCTTGCCCGCCGCCCGGACCGGTATTGATTACCGTTCGAAAGCCGGTGTCGCCTCCCGTGTAGGAGACACCCAGATCTTTCGCCAACCGTCCGACGAGACTCACCATTCTACCAAGTAGCGGACTGTCACTTTCTGTGCAGTGGGAAAGTGTTTCAATATGTTTGCGCGGAATGACCAGCACGTGCACCGGCGCGGCAGGATTGATGTCGTTGAAGGCGACGAACTCATCGTCCTCATAGACCTTCGTGCTCGGCAGTTGCCCGGAAGCGATCTTGCAGAAAATGCAGTTGTCTTGACTCATTGAGTTGCCGGATTTCGTTGACGGATGTGATCAAAACCACGCGCGCGGTTCGATCGGCTTGTTCTCGTAGAGAAACAGCCAGCCTTTGATGATGCGATAAAGCGTCCAGATGCTGACCGCACCGAGAATCAGAAAGCCGATGCCGATCCAGATCGTCGCGAAACCGATCACGTGGCCCAGCACCGCCCACCAGAAGGTGCGGATCTGCCAGGTGAAGTGATCTTCGTACGGCGTGCCCGCCGCATCGCCGCGCTTGATGTAGTTGAGGATGATCGCGACCAGTCCCGTGAGACCGCCGGTCAGCCAATAGACGGCGTACAAGCCGTACAGAACATGCGTGAACGTGCGCATGTTGCGCAGGCGTTCGGGATCGTTCGCGTTCTGAACGACGGGCGGCGGATAGGGTTCATATTGCCGGTTCATTCGTGCCCTCCTTCGCTGATGCCAGACGCTCGTCAGCCGCCGTTCTGCTCACGCTCGCGCGACTTGCGCAGCGCCTTTTCCTCGATTCCCGACAGACCTTCGCGACGTTCCAGTTCCGCGACCACGTCGGCGGGGCTCAGATCGAAATGGGACAGCATGACGAGACAATGAAACCACAGATCGGCGACTTCGCCGACGAGCGCCTTCGGCGCGCCGCCATGACGGGCGTCCTTCGCGGCAAGCACGACTTCCGTCGCTTCCTCGCCGATCTTCTTCAGGACCGCATCGTCGCCCTTGTGAAAGAGTCGGGAAACGTAGGATTGTTCCGGATCGCCGCCCTTGCGACTGTCGATGACCGAGGCGAGGCGCAGCAGCGTGTCCAGCGTATTGGCTTGCGTCATTTGTAGATGCTTTCTGGGTCTTTCAGGACCGGCTCGACGGCGACCCACTCGCCGTTCTCCGCCGTGCCTTCGAATTTCTGGAAAAAACAGGAATGGCGGCCGGTGTGGCACGCGATGCCCGAAACCTGCTCGACCTTGAGCAGCACCACGTCTTCGTCGCAATCGAGGCGCACGTCGTGAACGTGCTGAACGTGGCCCGACTCTTCTCCCTTGAACCACAGGCGCTGCCGCGAGCGCGAGAAATACACCGCGCGCTTCAGTTCGATGGTCTTTGCGAGCGCCTCGCGATTCATCCACGCGAACATGAGCACGTCGTTGGTCGATGCTTCCTGCGCGATCACCGGCACGAGGCCGTTCGCGTCCCACTTGACTTTGTCGAGCCAGATCATCTGATCGCTCACGGTTTCAAGTCCTCACCGAAATGCCGTGATCGGCCATGAAGCGCTTCGCTTCGCCGACGGTGTGCTCGCCGTAGTGGAAGATGCTCGCGGCAAGCACCGCGTCCGCGTGACCTTCGACGATGCCATCCGCCAGATGCTGCAACGATCCGACGCCGCCCGACGCGATCACCGGCACCGGCACCGCGTCCGACACGGCGCGCGTCAACGCGAGATCGAAGCCGGCTTTGGTGCCGTCACGATCCATGCTGGTGAGCAGGATTTCGCCCGCGCCGAATTCGGCCATCTTGCGCGCCCATTCGATCGCGTCGATGCCCGTCGCCTTGCGGCCGCCGTGCGTAAAGACTTCCCAGCGCGGCGTTTCGCCTTCGGCCGACACGCGTTTCGCATCGATCGCGACGACGATGCACTGCGAGCCGTGCTTGTCCGACGCGTCGCGCACGAGTTGCGGATTCGCGACCGCCGACGAATTCATGCTGATCTTGTCCGCGCCCGCGTTGAGCAGACGCCGCACGTCTTCGACCGCGCGCACGCCGCCGCCGACCGTCAGCGGAATGAACACCTGCGACGCCACCGATTCGATGATCGGCAGAATGAGATCGCGTTGATCGGAAGTCGCGGTGATATCGAGGAACGTGAGTTCGTCGGCGCCCTGATCGTCGTAACGCCGCGCGATTTCGACGGGATCGCCCGCGTCGCGCAGTTCGACGAAATTGACGCCCTTCACGACGCGGCCGGCGGTCACGTCGAGACAGGGAATGATGCGTTTTGCGAGAGCCATGTTCTTGCCACTTACGGAGTAAGGGCGGCGCCGCGGCCGCCCGGAGTGCTGCTCAGATGTGCTCGCGCTCGGGCGTATCAGGCGCCGTCGGCCTCGCGCAGCGCGTCGGCGCGGGTCTGGGCGGCCTTGAAATCGAGATCGCCGGAGTAGATCGCGCGGCCGCAGATCACGCCTTCGATGCCTTCGTCCTCGACTTCGCAGAGCGATTCGATGTCCGCGATGCTCGACAGCCCGCCGCTCGCAATCACCGGAATCTTCACCGCCCGCGCGAGACGCACCGTCGCTTCGAGGTTGAGGCCCTGAAGCATGCCGTCGCGACCGATGTCCGTGTAGATGATCGATTCGCAGCCGTAGTCTTCGAACTTGCGGCCGAGATCGACGACCTCGTGACCGGTGAGCTTGCTCCAGCCGTCCGTCGCGACCTTGCCGTCCTTCGCGTCCAGCCCGACGATGATGTGTCCCCCGAACGCGCTGCACGCGTCCTGCAGGAAGCCCGGATTCTTCACCGCCGCCGTGCCGATGATGATGTACGACAGGCCGTCGTCCAGATAGCGCTCGATGGTTTCCAGATCGCGGATGCCGCCGCCCAACTGCACGGGAATCTCGCTGCCGACTTCATCGAGGATCGCGCGGATCGCGTCGCCGTTTCTGGGCTTGCCGGCGAACGCGCCGTTCAGATCGACCAGATGCAATCGCCGTGCGCCGCGATCGACCCAATGTCGGGCCATGGCCGCCGGATCCTCTGAAAAAATGGTCGCCTGGTCCATATCGCCCTGCTTGAGGCGCACGCACTGACCGTCCTTAAGATCGATGGCCGGAATGAGCAGCATAGGTATCGCGTATTTTCTGGGTGAAGTTGATCAAAACGGCGCGCGTGCGGTCTTTCGTGCCTGTGCCGCGGGCCGTCTCGCTAGTGTAGTACAAGTCTTGCAACGGTCATGCGCCCGTAGTAATAGGCGAAAACGCTAGCGGGCACGGTATTTCACGGGTTCCAGTGCACGAAATTGCGATAGAGACGCAATCCTGCGTCCGCGCTCTTTTCGGGGTGGAATTGGGTCGCGAAGATATTGTCGCGCGCAACCGCCGACGTGAACGCGCTGCCGTACACGGTTTCGCCGGATGTGTGAGCCGGATTGTCCGGCACCACGTAGTAGCTGTGGACGAAGTAGAAGAACGCGCCGTCCGCGACGCCGTCCCAGACCGGATGCGCCTGTGTCTGACGCACGCGATTCCAGCCCATTTGCGGCACCTTGAAGCGCGAGCCGTCGTCCTGCAGCAGACCGTCGAGCTGGAAGCGCACGACCTTGCCGGGCAGAAGACCGAGGCCCTTCGTGTCGCCTTCCTCGCTCCAGTCGAAGAGCATCTGCTCGCCGACGCACACGCCGAGCATCGGCTTTTCGCGCGCCGCCTGCATCACCGCTTCCTGCAAACCGGATTCGGCGAGATGCCCCATGCAGTCGCGCATCGCGCCCTGGCCCGGCAGCACGACGCGATCCGCCGCGTGAATGCCTTGCGGCTGATCGACGATCGCCACGTTCGCTTCGGGTGCAGCCTTCTTCAGCGCCTGGTAGACCGAGCGCAGGTTGCCCATTCCGTAATCAACAATCGCAATCGAAGTATTCATTTCAAAGATGGCATCAAGGCCTTCAACCCGTCGACGATGAACTCCACCGCCAATGCGGACAACATCAAACCCATGAGACGCGTGCCGATGTTGATTCCCGTGCGCCCGACGACGCGCGCGATCGGCTCGGCGAGATTCAGCGCGCCGAAGCACAGCCCCGCGATGATCGCGCCCAGCACGACGAGCCCGAAGCGGTCGTACCAGTGTTGCGCATTCGCAGCATAGACGATCACCGTGCTGATCGAGCCGGGACCGGTGAGCAGCGGAATCGCGAGCGGCACGACCGCGATGCTATTGCGCTCCTCGGCTTCCATGCGTTCTTCCGGCGTCGAACGCGCATTGCCGACCTGCGCGTTCAACATGCTGATCGCCATGAGCAGCATGATGATGCCGCCGCCCACTTCGAACGACCCGACCGAAATCCCGAAGAACGCGATGATCTGCTGGCCGAGCAGCGCCGTCACCGCGATCACGCAGAAGACTGAAATCGAAGCGACGCGAATCGTGTTGCGTCTTTCGAGATCGGATTGCTGCGAGGTCAGGCTGAGAAAAAACGGTATCGCGCCGATCGGGTTGATCAGCGCGAGCAATGAGATAAACGACTTGAACAAATCCATCTTTTTTCCGGCGCAGCAACGCGCCGAACCGGTCAGTCGGCTTAGAGACTGCCTTTGGTGGACGGAATCTGCCCCGCCGCGCGCTCGTCGACTTCGCACGCCATGCGCAGCGCGCGGCCGAACGCCTTGAACACGGTTTCGACCTGATGATGCGCGTTGATGCCGCGCAGGTTGTCGATATGCAGCGTCACGCCGGCGTGATTCACGAATCCGCGGAAGAATTCGATGGTCAGATCGACGTCGAACGTGCCGATGCGCGCGCGCGTGAACGGCACATGGAACTCGAGCCCCGGACGCCCCGAAAAATCGATGACGACGCGCGACAGCGCTTCGTCGAGCGGTACGTACGAATGCCCGTAACGGCGAATGCCCTTGCGGTCGCCGATGGCCTTCGCGATGGCCATTCCGAGCGTGATGCCGGTGTCTTCTACCGTATGGTGATCGTCGATATGGAGGTCGCCATGCGCTTCGATGTCGAGATCGATGAGCCCGTGACGGGCAATCTGGTCGAGCATGTGATCGAGGAACGGGACGCCGGTGGCGAGCTTCTGCTTGCCGGTGCCGTCCAGATCGAGCTTCACACGGATCTGCGTTTCGCTGGTGTTGCGAACGACTTCCGCAATACGCATGGTGATTCCTTGAGACTTAATCGAGAGTGGGGAGCTTCTTGAGCGCGGCGACCATTTGCGCGTTTTCTTCGGCAGAGCCGACCGTCAAACGCACGCAGTTAGCCAGCAATGGGTGCATTTTACCCACGTTTTTTACCAAAACCCGCGAAGTCAGAAGGGTTTCGAAAGCAACGGCGGCGTCCGGAACGCGCACGAGCAGGAAATTGCCCGCGCTCGGGAATACCGTCATGCCGGGCAGCGCCGCCACTTCGCGTGCGAGTTTCGTGCGTTGCGCGCGCAGTTCGGCCGCTTGAGCGTCGAGCACGTCGACGTGATCGAGCAGGAAATCGGCCGTGGCCTGCGTCAGCACGTTGATGTTGTACGGCGGGCGCACTTTGTCGAACTGCGTGATCCACGAGGGCCGGCCCGCCATGTAGCCGAGACGGATGCCCGCGAGCCCGAGCTTCGAGACAGTCCGCATCACGACGACGTTGTCGAACTCCGCCGCGCGCGGCATCCAGCTTTTTTCGGCGAACGGCTGATACGCCTCGTCGATCACGACGAGACTCTTCTTCGACGCGGCGATCACGCGTTCGATGTCGGCGTCGTCGTAGAGCGTGCCGGTCGGGTTGTTCGGATACGCCAGATAGACGAGCGCCGGCGCGTGCTCATCGATGGCGGCGACGAGCGCGTCGGCGTCGAGCGTGAAGTCGGCCTTCAGCGGCACACCGATGAACTCGAGATGCGCGAATTTCGCCGACATTTCGTACATCACGAAGCCCGGCACCGGCGCGACGACCTTCGCGCCCGGCTTCGAGCACGCGACCGACATCATGCTGATGAGCTCGTCCGAACCGTTGCCGAGCAGCACGTCGCAGGCGTCGGGCACGTTCATCGTGCGCTTGATCTTGGCGAGCAATTCCGCCGGACGCGGCGCGGGATAACGGTTCAGCGCGACGCCCGCGAGATGCTCGCCCAATGCTTTGGCGAGGTCGACGGGCAGCGTGTAGGGATTTTCCATCGCGTCGAGCTTGATGAGGCCCGTGGCATCGGGCACGGGATAGCTCGTCATCGCGAGGACGTCGGGTCGGATGATGTCTTGTGATGTCGTCATGTTTTCCCGGCGTCTCTCTCGCCGGTTCGGGTGGCGGCTCTCAGGCCGCCTCGTTCATTCGGGCCGGTTTTCGCTTCAGCCGACTTTTTTCATCCGGTATTCGGCGCTCTTCGCGTGCGCCTGCAGGCCTTCGCCGTACGCCAGTTCCGCCGCGATTTCGCCGAGCGTCTGCGCGCCGTCCGCGCTCACTTCGATCACGCTCGAACGCTTCATGAAGTCGTAGACGCCGAGCGGCGACGAGAAGCGCGCGGTGCGCGACGTCGGCAATACGTGGTTCGGGCCCGCGCAGTAATCGCCGAGGCTTTCGCTCGTGTAGCGGCCGAGGAACATCGCGCCTGCGTTGTGAATTTGCGCGGCCCACTGATGCGGATCGAGCGCGGAAATCTCAAGATGCTCCGGCGCGATATCGTTGGCGATCGCGCACGCCTCGGCCATGTCCTTCACCTTGATGAGCGCGCCGCGATCTTCGAGCGAGCGCTGGATGACGTCGCGACGCGGCATCGCCGGCAGCAGCTCGACGATCGCGTCTTCCACGCGCTGGATGAAGTCGTCGTCCGGGCACAGCAGAATGGATTGCGCGAGCTCGTCGTGCTCGGCCTGCGAGAAGAGGTCCATCGCGACCCAGCGCGGATCGGTGGTGGCGTCGCAGATCACGAGAATTTCGGACGGCCCCGCGATCATGTCGATGCCGACCGTACCGAACACGCGCCGCTTCGCCGACGCGACATACGCGTTACCCGGACCGCAAATCTTGTCGACGGCAGGCACGCTTTGCGTGCCGTACGCGAGCGCGGCCACCGCTTGCGCGCCGCCGATCGTGAACACGCGATCCACGCCGCCGAGCAGCGCCGCCGCGAGCACCAGCGGATTTTTCACGCCATCGGGCGTCGGCACGACCATCACGATTTCCTTCACGCCCGCCACGCGCGCCGGAATCGCGTTCATCAGCACGGACGACGGATACGCCGCCTTGCCGCCCGGCACATAGATGCCCGCGCGATCGAGCGGCGTGACCTTCTGGCCGAGCACGGTGCCGTCGGCTTCGGTGTAGTGCCAGCTATGGCTGCCGCATTCGATGCGCTGCTTCTCGTGATAGCCGCGCACGCGCGCCGCCGCCGCTTCGAGCGCCGCGCGGCGCTTCGGTCCGAGCCCTTCGAGCGCGGCTTCCATCTCCGAGAGCGGCAGTTCGAGCGCCGCGACGCTGTCCGCCTTCAGACGATCGAACTTGTTGGTGTATTCGAGCACGGCTTCGTCGCCGCGCGCCTTCACGTCCGCGAGAATCTGCGCGACCGAGCGCTCGATCGCCTCATCCTCGCTCGCTTCGAACGCGAGGACCGCACGCAGCGCCTTCTGGAAACCGTCGGCGCTGGAATCGAGTTTGCGAATCTTGATAGACATGCTGGTTTTCCGTTTTGCTGTTGGCGCGCCGCGTCGTGCGGCCCGCCTAATTTCCCTTGCTGACCGTCGCGCGCTCGAACGCGTCGAGGAACGGCTTGAGCGCCGCGCGCTTCAGCTTCAGCGCCGCCTGATTCACGACGAGGCGCGAGGAAATCTGCATGATCTCTTCGACTTCGACGAGATTGTTCGCCCGCAGCGTGCCGCCCGAGCTGACCAGATCGACGATCGCATCGGCCAGGCCGACGAGCGGCGCGAGTTCCATCGATCCGTACAGCTTGATCAGATCGACGTGCACGCCCTTCGCCGCGAAATGCTGACGCGCGGTCTCCGTGTACTTCGTCGCGACCTTCAGACGCGCGCCCTGGCGCACCGCGCTCGCATAGTCGAACCCGTTCTTCACGGCCACCGACATACGGCAGCGCGCGATATCGAGATCGACCGGCTGATACAGGCCGCTGCCGCCGTGCTCGATCAGCACGTCCTTACCCGCGACGCCGAAATCGGCCGCGCCGTACTCGACGTAAGTCGGCACATCGGTCGCGCGCACGATGATCACGCGCAGATTCGGATTCGTCGTCGGAAGGATCAGTTTGCGCGAGCTTTCCGGATCTTCGGCCACCTGCACGCCCGCGGCGGCGAGCAGCGGCAGCGTCTCCTCGAAGATACGCCCTTTCGACAACGCGAGCGTGAGGGTCGCGCTCGGCTGCACCGACGACGACGTCTGCGGCAGCGAACTCATTGCTCGCTCCCGCTGCCCTTGATGCGGCGCACGTTCGCGCCGACCGCCGTCAGCTTCGATTCCATGCGGTCGTAGCCGCGATCCAGATGGTAGATGCGGTCGATCAGCGTTTCGCCGTCCGCGCACATCGCCGCGATCACGAGACTCGCCGACGCGCGCAGATCGGTCGCCATGACCTTCGCGCCGGACAGCTTCTCGACGCCGGCGATGAGCGCCGTGTTGCCGTCGATGGTGATGCTCGCGCCCAGACGATTCAGCTCCTGAACGTGCATGAAGCGGTTCTCGAAGATCGTCTCGACGACTTGCGACGTGCCCTTCGCGATCGTGTTGAGCGCCATGAACTGCGCCTGCATGTCGGTCGGGAACGCCGGGTATTCGGACGTGCGGATATTCACCGCTTCGGCGCGCTTGCCCATACGCACGCGCATCCAGTCGTCGCCTTCCTCGATCGTCACGCCGGCTTCGCGCAGCTTCGCCGTCACGGCGTCGAGCAGATGCGAGCTCACGCGACGCAGCGTGACGTCGCCGCCCGCGGCCGCGACCGCGCACAGGAACGTGCCCGCTTCAATGCGGTCCGGCACGACGCCGTGCTTCGCGCCGTGCAGCTTGTCGACGCCCTGAATCACGAGACGGTCGGTGCCGATGCCGTCGATCTTCGCGCCCATCTTCACGAGCAGATGCGCGAGGTCGCTCACTTCGGGTTCGCGCGCGGCGTTCTCGATGACCGTCTCGCCGTCGGCCAGCACCGCCGCCATTAGCAGGTTCTCGGTGCCGGTGACGGTGATCATGTCGGTGATGATGCGCGCGCCCTTCAGACGCTTCGCGCGCGCTTCGATGAAGCCGTGCTCGATGTTGATCTCGGCGCCCATCGCCTGCAGGCCCTTGATGTGCTGATCGACCGGACGCGCGCCGATCGCGCAGCCGCCGGGCAGCGACACCTTCGCTTCGCCGAAGCGCGCGACGAGCGGACCGAGCACGAGAATCGACGCGCGCATCGTCTTGACCATTTCGTACGGCGCGACGAGCTTGTCGACCTTCGACGCGTTGAGGTTCACGCGCCCGTCGCCGGACACTTCGGACTGTACGCCCATCTGGCGCAACAGCTTGACCATCGTGCGAACGTCCTGAAGATTCGGCACGTTCGACAGATGGACGTCGTCGGCGGTGAGAAGGCTTGCGCAAAGAATCGGCAGCGCCGCGTTCTTCGCACCCGAAACGGTGATTTCGCCGGAGAGCTTCGCGCCTCCCGTGATGACCAGTTTATCCATGGCTTGTCCTTCGACCGAGCTGCCTGCGGTGCCCTTTTCAGCGCCGCCGTTGTCTTGAATGAATCGCACTCTTTACTGCCTTTGTCTTTCCGGTGATGCCGGTGTTACGTGTGTTGAGTCGTATGACCTGATTTGGCTTCGCCGGGTGGACTCAGGCCGATTTCCACTCGTCGGGGGTCAGGGTCTTCATGCTGAGTGCATGAATCTCCTGTTTCATGCGCTCGCCGAGCGCCGCATAAACCAGTTGATGACGCGCGATCAGCCGCTTGCCGACGAACGCGTCGCTCACGATGGTCGCGAAAAAATGCTGGCCGTCGCCCTCCACTTCCAAATGCTGGCAAGCGAGGCCTTTGGCGATGTAATCCTTCACCTGCTCCGGAGTCGGCAACATGGTGGAAGTCTCCTTGAGAATTAGTGACGCAGCTTGTAGCCGCTCGCGAGCAGTCGCACGGCGATCAACGCCAGCACGGCCAAAAATCCGCCGACGATGCCGAGGCTCATCAACGGATTCACGTCGGACAGGCCGAAGAAGCCATAGCGAAAGCCGTCGATCATGTAGAAAAACGGGTTCAGATGCGACACCGCGCGCCACACGGGCGGCAGCGTATGTGTCGAGTAGAACACGCCTGAAAGAAACGTGAGCGGCATGATGAGGAAGTTCTGGAACGCGGCCAGCTGGTCGAACTTGTCGGCCCAGATGCCCGCGATCAGACCCAGCGTGCCGAGAATGCCCGAACCGAGGATCGCGAACGCAATGATGTAGAGCGGCGCGGAAAACGACATCGGGATGAACCATATCGTCACGACGAACACGCCGAAGCCGACGCACAGGCCGCGCACGACCGACGCCAGCACATACGCAAAGAACATCTCCCAATGCGCGATCGGCGGCAGCAGCACGAACACCAGATTGCCGGTGATCTTCGACTGGATCAGCGACGACGAACTGTTCGCGAACGCGTTCTGCAGCACGCTCATCATCACGAGGCCGGGCACGAGAAAACTCGTATAACCGACGCCGGGATACACCTCGACGCGGCCGGAAAGCGCATGACCGAAGATCGTCAGGTACAGAAGCGCCGTCACGATCGGCGCGAGGACCGTCTGAAACGAAACCTTCCAGAAGCGCAGCAGCTCCTTGTAGAACAACGTCTGGAAGCCGCTCATGAAAGTCCCTCGACCACTTCCGGCTCGTTCATCACCTGCACGAACACGTCTTCCAGATCCGCCTTGCGCACTTCGATTTCATCGAACGTGCAGCCGGCCGCGCGGCATTTCGCGAGAATCGGCTCGACGTCGTCATAGCTCGCGAGACGCAGCAGATGTTGCGCGCCCATCACCGCGTGCGGATCGACTTCGAGCGCGCGCAAGTCCGCCGGCAACGCGCCGTTCGACAGACGCAGATACAGTTGCATGCCTGAAAAGCGCTGCAGCAGCGTGCTCGTGCGTTCGAGGGCGACGACTTCGCCGCGACGAAGCATCGCGAGCCGATGACACAGCGACTCGGCTTCTTCGAGATAGTGCGTCGTCAGGACGATCGTGTGGCCCTCGCGATTCAGGCGCGAGATGAATTTCCAGAGTGTCTGACGCAGTTCGACATCGACGCCGGCGGTGGGCTCGTCGAGCACGATCACCGGCGGCCGATGCACGAGCGCCTGCGCCACGAGCACGCGGCGCTTCATCCCGCCGGAGAGGGCGCGCGTGTTGACGTCGGCTTTCTCGGTGAGATCGAGATTGGCCATGACCTCGTCGATCCAGTCGTCGTTGTTGCGCAAGCCGAAATAGCCCGACTGGATGCGCAACGACTCGCGCACGGTGAAGAACGGATCGAACACCAGTTCCTGCGGCACGACGCCGAGCGCACGGCGCGCGGCCCGGAAGTCGCTGACGACATCGTGGCCACGCACGGAGATCGTGCCGCTATCGGCGCGCGCCAGACCGGCCAGAATGCTGATCAACGTGGTTTTGCCCGCACCGTTGGGGCCGAGCAAGCCGAAGAACTCGCCCTCTTCCACCGTGAGGCTCACGCCTTTGAGCGCCTGGAGATCCTTGTAGCGCTTCCTGACGTTTCGGATTTCTATGGCTGACATGGACAGTGCGCGCGCCTCGTGCGGCCGCGCCTCGATTGTGCGGACTTTCGACTGACGTTCCCTTCCTCAGACAAAAAGGGCCGGGAGCGGCTGCGAAAAAAACGTTTGATTATAGGGCAAAGCCGTTGGAGCCGACTTCGGAGCGATCCTGATTGCGGCGACGCAGCGCCGCCGCTTCTGCGCGGAGTCAGAACAGGATCAATGTCGGAACGAGAGGAGCGTATCGACGCCATAGGCTCGCGCAAGACTGACGAGCCCGGAAGGAAGATTGACGACGCCGAGCGCGGCGCCGCGCGCGGTGGCTGCGCGCTGCCATGCGAGCAGCACGGCGAGCGCGGAAGAATCGAACTGCGTGAGCGGCGCGCAATCGACTTCGGTCGCGCCCGCAGCGATGCGCGACAGACCCGCTTCGAGCGCGGCCTTCGCGCTCTCGTGGGTCAGCGTCGCGGCCGTCTGAAAACGGCCGCCTGTGGCTGGCGTGCTCACGATGCCTTGCCGCTCGCGAGTTGCTCGTTACGCTGCGTCAGGAACTGCAGCAAGCCGCTCACGCCATTGCGCGAAATCTGCTCGTTGAATTGCTGCTGATACGCCTGGATCAGCCACGCGCCGAGCACGTTGATGTCGTACACGCGCCAGCCTTGCGCCGTCTTGTACAGGCGATAGTCGAGCTCGACCGGCGAGCCGTTGTTCATCACGACCGAGCGGACCACGACGTCGGTGTCGTCCGGATTGGCGCGGAACGGCTTGTATTGAACCGTCTGGTCGCGCACTTGCGCGAGCGCGCCGGAATACGTGCGGATCAGGAGCATCTTGAACTGCTCGACGATCTGCTTCTGCTGTTCGGGCGTCGCCGAATTCCAGTTGCGGCCCATCACGAGACGCGTCGTGCGCGTGAAATCCGTGTACGGCAGGATCTTTTGATTGACGAGCTCGGTGATCTTGTTGATGTCGCCCGAGCGGATCTTCGAGTCCGACTTGATTTCGTCGAGGACTTGTTGCGTGACCGTCTTGATCATCGTGTCGGGCGAGCTCGTATCGACGCTTTGCGCCGACGCTGTGCCACAAAACGCGACGAACATCGCGAAGATGGGGAGAAGCAAGAATTTTTTCATCACGGACCCTGCAAAAGTAGATGCTCCGGTTTGAGCGCGCCGCCCGATTCGAGTTCAGGCGACGCGGCATCCAAAGCGTAAGAAATATCGTTAGATATGTTACCGCGCGTTAGCGACAGGCCGCTCAACGCAAGCGGAATGAAGGGAAACCCGGCGGGGCGCGCGGCGGAACATACTGGTTGCCCGGCACGGTGTTGGCGCTACCACTCGCCGGTGCGGGTGCCGCCGCCGTACCCGAAGCCGCCGATGCGGCCGCGGCAGGCGCCGCCGTCGCCGATGCGCCTTCCGTGCCTTCATCGCCGTAATTCGGCAGCGGCGCTTCGCCGTAGTCCGGCATGCTGCCGTCGCCGCCCGAAATCAGATACTGACGACGCTGCAAGTATGCGTTTCGGACGAACGAATACTTGTCGAGCGCGGCATCGGCGAGCACGTCGGTCGCCCCCAGAAGATTCGCGCGCACGTTGACGAGGTTCACGCCATAGAGCGCCCAGCTCACCGAATCCGGGCTCACGTAGGTGAGCGGATTGCCGAAATAGTCGACCACGAGTCCGGCGGAATCTCGCACCGTGCTCGGCCCGAGCAGCGGCAGCACCACGTACGGACCGGACGGCACGCCATAGTGGCCGAGCGTCAGCCCGAAATCGCCGGAATGCTTCGGCAGCCGCGCGATGGTCGCGACGTCGAACAGGCCGCCGACGCCGAACAGCGTGTTGATCGCGACGCGCATGATGTCCGACACGCCGTCCGCAATTTTCAGTTGCGCCAGATTGTTCGCGGCGATGTACACGTCGCCGATATTCGAGAAGAAGTTGGTCACGCTGTTGCGCACCGGCTCCGGTACGAGCCACACGTAACCCTTCGCCACCGGCTTCACCGCGTACTGATCAACAGTGTCGTTGATCGTGAACATCGTCCGGTTATAGCTCTCGAATGGGTCCCCTTTGGTCGGCGTCGTCACCGTCGCGCAACCGGTGAGCGCAACGACGCCCGCCACCATGATTGCGCGCCGCATCCCAATCGCCTGCATGTTCTTCTCCTTATTGAGCGGCGCCCGATGCGGCGCTCGCACCTGCCGCGCCCGCCGCACCCGATGCGCCCATCGCGCTCGCCGCGCCCGGGAAAGCCGGCGCGGGTGCGGGCTCGGGCACAGCCGGCGCCCCCGACGATTTCGAGGCGCCCGAATCCGCCGCCTTGTTGTAGAGGAACTGGCCGATCAGGTTTTCGAGCACCACGGCCGATTGCGTCATCGTGATGGTGTCGCCGTTCTTGAGCATCTGATCGTCGCCGCCCGGCTCGAGGCCGATGTATTGCTCGCCGAGCAAGCCGGAAGTCAGGATCTTCGCGGACGAATCCTTCGGAAACTGATACTGCTTGTCGATATCGATCGTGACCACGGCCTGATACGTGTTCGCATCGAAGCCGATGCTGCCGACGCGCCCGACCGTCACGCCCGCGCTCTTCACGGGCGCGCGCGCCTTCAGTCCGCCGATGTTGTCGAACTTCAGTTTCACCGCGTAGGTTTGCTGGAACGACAGGGAGCTCATGTTGCCCGCCTTCAGCGCGAGAAAGAGCAGCGCCACGAAACCGAGCACCACGAAGAGGCCGACCCAAAAGTCGAGAGCAGTCTTTTTCATCGTCTTCCCAAAGAGAATCTTTTCGCAGATGGCGCGTGACGGTCTGTGCCCTTCACAACGCCTGCGCCTCGTGCGGCGCCTGCGCTTGGTTCATTAGCTGAACATCAGTGCGGTGAGCAGGAAATCGAGCCCGAGCACGGCGAGCGACGCATATACGACCGTTTTCGTCGTCGCGCGCGACACGCCTTCGGGCGTTGGCCGTGCTTCGTAGCCCTGGAACAACGCGATGAACGTCACCGCGAAGCCGAACACGATGCTCTTGATGACGCCGTTCCCGACATCGCGCCACACGTCCACGCCGCCTTGCATCTGCGACCAGAACGCGCCCGGATCGACGCCGATCAGCATCACGCCGACGACGTAGCCGCCGATGATGCCGACCGCGCTGAAAATGGCCGCCAGCACCGGCATGGCGACGATGCCCGCCCACATGCGCGGCGCGACGACCACCTTGAGCGGATCGACCGCCATCATTTCCATTGCGGTGAGTTGCTCGCCGGCTTTCATCAAGCCGATTTCGGCGGTCAGCGACGTGCCCGCGCGCCCCGCGAACAGTAGCGCCGTGACGACCGGCCCGAGCTCGCGCACGAGCGAGAGCGCCACCAGAAGCCCGAGCGCCTGTTCCGAACCGTAGCGGCTCAGCGTGTAATAGCCCTGCAAGCCGAGCACGAAGCCGACGAACAAACCCGACACCGCGATGATGACGAGCGAATAATTGCCGACGAAGTGGATCTGTTTCGTGACGAGGCGCGGGCGGCGCAACAGCGGAAAAAATTCGACCACGAGGCGCAGGAACATGCGCGTTGCGTAGCCTGCGGTGCCGAAACCGTCGAGCACCCAGCGTCCGAGCGCGCTGATCATGCCTGCCCTCCGATGCCGAAATCTGCGGCGAGCGGCGTGCTCGCATAGTGGAACTTGAATGGGCCGTCGGGCGTGCCGTCGATGAACTGGCGCACGGTCGGATCCTGCGATGCGCGCAGTTGCGCCGGCGTGCCTTCGGCGTGAATGCCGCCGTTCGCGATGAAATACACGTAGTCCGCGATCGCGAAGGATTCCGGTACGTCGTGCGTAACGAGAATGGACGTTGCGCCGAGCGCGTCGTTGATCGTGCGGATGAGCTGCGCCGTGATGCCGAGCGAAATGGGATCGAGGCCGGCGAACGGCTCGTCGTACATCATCAACTGGGGATCGAGCGCGATTGCGCGGGCGAGCGCCACGCGGCGCGCCATGCCGCCCGAAATCTCCGACGGCGCGAGATCGCGCGCGCCGCGCAGGCCGACCGCGTTCAGCTTCATCAGCACGAGATCGCGGATCAGCGCTTCCGGAAGGTCCGTGTGTTCGCGCAGCGGGAACGCGACGTTCTCGAACACCGTCTGGTCGGTGAACAACGCGCCGAACTGGAACAGCATGCCCATCTTCCGGCGCAGCGCGTACAGACCGTCGCGCGTCTGGGCGCCGACGTCCTGTCCGTCGAACATGACTTTGCCGCGACTCGCCTTCACGAGACCGCCGACCAGACGCAAGGTCGTGGTTTTGCCGCAGCCTGAGCCGCCCATGACCGCGACCACCTGCCCACGCGTGAATCGCATGTTCAGGTTCGACAGGACGAGCCGGTCGCCGTAGCCGAAGTCGACGTCGCGTAGCTCTAGCAGAGTCTCGGAGAAAGCAGGCACTGGGTAAGAGATTCCGTTGGCGCAAGAGGCCGAATTATAGGGCCTGCGCGCAATCGGTGCTTTGCCTAGGCGTGTATCCCCTTGCTTTTGGGACTTTTCACCGTTGACCTGCGAACATTTTTTGCAGTGACAAAACCGCCGCGGCTGTGTCCGGTGCCTCGGTGACCGCGCGCACGACCGCCGCGCTGCGCACGCCGGTTTCCAGCACGCCCGGCATCGCCTTGGCGTCGATTCCACCAATGGCGACAAGCGGCACCCGGCCCGACAGCAGTTGCACGTAGCGCGACAGGCGCGCCAATCCTTGTGGCTTGGTCGGCATGACTTTCGTCGTGGTCGGGAAGACGGCGCCGAGCGCAAGGTAGCTCGGCTTGAAGTGGAGCGCGCGCAACATCTCGTAATAGCCGTGCGTCGACAGACCGAGCCGCACGCCGGCTTTCGCGATGGCGCTCAGGTCGGCCGTCTGCACGTCTTCCTGTCCGAGGTGCACGCCGTACGCGCCCGCCGCAATCGCCTCGCGCCAATGATCGTTGATGAAAACCTGTGCGTCATGCCGACGTCCCGCCTCGACCGAGCGCGAGATTTCGCGCTGCAAGTCGGCGGCGTCGGCGGTTTTGCGGCGCAGTTGCGTCGTGCGGACGCCGAGACCGAGCACGCGCTCGACCCAGTCGGCGCTCGGCAGCACCGGATACAGGCCGAGCCGATCGGGGCAGGCCGGGAATCCGCCTTCGGGCGCGGCGGGCAGATCGGCGACGCGCGGAAACGTCGCGAATTCGACGGGCCACGCGTCGTCCTTGTTCTCATCGCCCGCGCGCCAGGCGAGCGCGAGCGTCAGCGCGTCGTGCGGCTCGAAGTTGCAGTCGAGGAAAGCGGCGAGCGCGGAAAGCCAATCATCCGACCATTCGCCTTCGAGCGCGAAACGCTCGTCGCCACGACGCAGCGTGACGCGATCGCCATGCGCTTCGAGGATTGCCGCGGCGCCGTTCGCGGCCACATCGTGCGGCTCGTTGAACACGATGATGTCGCTCGCCTGCGGCGATTCCGGCGCGGTCAGGCAGATGCGCCAGCGCGTTTCCGCCGTCGGCCATTCGCCGAGACGCGCGCGAATCCGCTCGGCGACTTCAGTCAGCTCGTCCGCCGGCGGCCAGAACACTTCACGATTCAACAAGCTCATGCCGCGCCTCCGTCCTGATGCCAGAACGGCATGCCGACGACCGGCGTGCTCGCCTGCGCGCTGTCGCGCTCGGCCATGGGGCCCGCGAGGAACGCGGTGCGCCCCGCTTCGACGCCGAGCGCGAACGCGCGCGCCATCTGCGGCGGGAAGGTTGCCTGCGAGACGGCCGTGTTGAGCAGCACGCCATCGAAGCCCCATTCCATCACCTGACACGCATGCGACGGCACGCCGAGACCGGCATCGACGATCAGCGGCACATCCGGCAGACGCTCGCGCAAGGTGCGCAGCCCGTATGGATTCGTCACGCCCTTGCCCGTGCCGATGGGCGCGCCCCACGGCATCAGCGCTTCGCAGCCGGCATCGAGCAAACGCCGGCCGATGACGAGATCTTCCGTGCAGTAAGGCAGCACCTTGAAGCCATCGCGGATCAGCTTGGCCGCCGCTTCGACGAGGCCGATCGGATCGGGCTGCAGCGTGTAGTCGTCGCCGATCAATTCCAGTTTGATCCACGGCGTCTCGAACACCTCGCGCGCCATGTGCGCGGTCGTCAGCACCTCGTCGACGCTCTGGCAGCCCGCCGTGTTCGGCAAAAGCGCGACGCCGTGGCGCTTGAGCACATCGAAGAAGCCGGCTTCCCCGGTCTCCGACTGACGGCGCAGCGCGACCGTGACCATGCCCGGCCGAGCGGCGTCGATGGAGTCGGAAAGCGATTGCAGCGACGGATAACGCGACGTGCCGAGCAGCACGCGGCTCGGAAACGTCTCGCCGTAGAGCGTGAGGACGTCGGCGGTGGAAATGGTCATGGTTCGATCCTTCGGTTCGGAGTTCAGCCGCCCGCGACGGGCGACACGACGTCGAGCTTGTCGCCGGCGACGAGCGTTTTCGTGGCGTGTTCGCCGCGCGCGACGAACTGGCCGTTCAGCGCGACCGCGAACGGCGGTTTCGCGCCGAACGCGGCGAGCGCGTCGGTGACGGTGGTGGCGTCGGGCAAATCGAAGACGCGGTGATTGATGTGGATGTTCATGGTTGTTTCCTGATGACTAGAGCGCTGGCGCAACCGCGAACTCGCCGTGCAGCAGTTCGGGCCAGCGCGCGGCGCTGCGGAAATCGGAGAAGGCCTCGGCATCGGCGATATCGCCGGAAGCGAGCGCGTCGGCGAGACGGCACGCGGCATCCGCGACTTCGGGCGCGATCATGAAGCCGTGCCGGTACAAGCCGTTCACGCGCAAGGTCCGCGCCCCGTCCCAGACGATCGCCGGCCGGTGATCCGGCAAGGTCGGCCGGCAATGCGAGTTCAGTTCGAGGATGCGCGCCTCGCCGAAACCCGGATGCACCGCGAACGCGGCGCTCAGCAGCTCGAGCGCCGAACGTACGCTCACGGGCGACATGTCTTCGCCCTCGACTTCCGTCGCGCCGATCACGTAGAGATCGTTCTCCTTCGGCGCGATGTAGAGCGGATAGCGCGGATGCAAGAGCCGCACCGGCCGCGTCAGCCCGATGCCCGGCGCGTGCACGCGCGCGACCTCGCCGCGAATGCCGCGCAGCGCGGGCCACGCGGGCTTGCCGCCGAGGCCGCGGCAATCGATGATCCAGCGCGCGTCGGGCATCGCATCGACGGCGGTGTTCCAGTGCGTACGCACGCCGCGCTCGGCAAGTCCGGCGGCGAGTGCGCCAAGCGCCTGACGGTTGTCCAGTTGGCCTTCGTTCGGCAGCAGCCAGCCCTGCGCGAAGCGCGTTCCGAGCGCCGGTTCGGCTTGCGCGACTTGCGCGCCCGCGAGCTTGACGAAGCCGCCGTCGAGCAGATCGGCGGGCGAATTGGCCTTGAGACGGCGTTCGAAGAGCGGCGCTTCGGCGCGATCCGCGCCGTGCCAGACGACGAGCGTGCCGTTGCGCTGAAAGAAAACCGGCTCGGGCAATTGCGCGATGAGTTCAGGCCAGCGTTCGAGCGATGCCGCCCCCAGCCCGACGACGACCGGCTCCGCGCTCGCCGCTTCCGCGAGCGGCGCGAGCATGGCGGCGGCGACCCACGCGGCCGACTGCGTGCCGGCGGCGTCGCCGCGTTCGTAAAGCGCGACGTCGTGGCCCGCGCCCGCGAGTTGCCAGGCGACGAGCCGTCCGACGAGCCCGCCGCCGACGACGGCGAAATCCGGCCGGCGCGCGGCGCCCTGATCGATTCTGTTCATCAATTCGATGTCTCCATACGCGTAACGCTGCGCTGCACGATGGAGACGAAAGACGCGATCCCGATCGTGCTGGCGCGGCGCCACATCACGAGGACGAAATCAGCGGGAGAGACCGGCTCGGCAGCGCATGAAGCGCGCCGGGCGCGAAGAAAGGACTGGAAGAGACTGGAGGAATGGCGCGAGGCTCGCGCGGTCTCCGGAAACTTCCCTCGCCGGTATTACCCGGATCGGGTGCAAAGGGTCTCTCTCAGCCTCGCCGCGCTGCCGACCGTTCCGGCCGCCGATGCACGCGAAGCACCCCTGTTTCGTCGAGGGTCATTAAAACATGAAAGGCGAAGGCGCTGCAAACCGGGATTCCCCGCCTTTTATCGTGCGCGGCGGCACTCTGGCACAATGCCGCGAACATGGTTCGCAGGACGATCGCCCGAAATTAAGTGAGCGTTAAGCGAACCCCGGAACAATCTGCGGAGCCGGAAAACGCCGCGCGCGGCCCGGCCGCGGACGTAACAATCGGGCGCCACGAGGCGCATCAGCAGGAAGCTCATGACCAACACCCATACCGAAAGCACGCAGCAGAAGGCCGACGAAGTCTCGGCGTGGAGCCTCATCAAGCCCTACTGGGTGTCGGAGGAGCGCGGCTTCGCGTGGGGCCTTCTCGTCGCGATCATCGCGATCAACATGACCGTTGTGTGGATCAACGTCCGGCTCAACAGCTGGAACGCCGACTTCTACAACGCGCTGCAGAACAAGAACGTCAAGGACTTTCCGCATCTGCTGCTGATCTTCACGGGCCTCGCGTTCGCGTACATCCTGCTCGCGGTGTACGGGCGATATCTGCGGCAGATGCTCGCGTTTCGCTGGCGTCAATGGCTCACCAACCGCTTTCTGGAACAATGGCTCGGTGACAAGGCGTTCTACCGCATCGAGCGCGACCGCCTCGCCGACAACCCCGACCAGCGTATTTCCGACGACCTGCAATCCTTCGCCACCACCACGCTTTCGCTCTCGCTCGATCTGCTTTCGACGCTCGTCACGCTCGTCACTTTCATCACGATTCTCTGGACCATCGCGGGCGCGCTGACCTTCTCGCTCGGCGGCACGCCGATCACGATTCCGGGCTACATGGTCTGGGCCGCCGCGCTCTACGCGATTCTCGGCTCGCTGATCATCCAGAAGGTCGGGCATCCGCTCGTGTCGATCAACTATCAGCAGCAGAAGGTCGAGGCCGATTTCCGTTTCGGCCTGATCCGCGTGCGCGAGAACGCCGAACAGATTGCGTTTTATGACGGCATCGCGACCGAAACGGCGAACGCAAAGACCATCTTCCAGCGCATTCGCGACAACTGGTGGATGATCATGAAGTACACGAAGCGCATGACCTTCGTGCTGTCGTTCTACGGGCAGATCGCGATCATTTTCCCGATCATGGTCGCCGCGCCGCGCTACTTCGCGGGCGCGTTTTCGTTTGGCGTGCTGATGCAGATTTCATCGGCGTTCGGCACGGTCAGCGATTCGTTTTCGTGGTTCATCAACAGTTATTCGACGTTGGTCGAATGGCGCGCGACCGTGAATCGTCTGCGCGAATTCAAGCGCGTGATGCGCTCGACGCATATCCGCGAAGAAACGTCGCCGGCGACGGAGCGCGGCGGCATCAACCTGCACTACACGAGCACGCCGTCGCTCACGACGAACGGGCTCATGCTCGCGCTGCCCAACGGCACGCCGCTTTCGCGCGTGGCGAACGTGTCGATCGAGCCGGGTTCGCGCTGGCTGGTCGTCGGTCCATCGGGCTCGGGCAAGAGCACGTTGATGCGCGCGCTCGCGGGTCTTTGGCCGTTCGGCGACGGCACGATCGACGCGCCCGTCGACGCGAAGATGATGTTCGTCCCGCAGATGAGTTATCTGCCGATCGGCACGTTGCGCGCGGCGCTTTCGTATCCGTCGGCGGGCGGAACGTTCAGCGATGAAGAGTCGCGCGACGCGCTGCGTCTGTGCAATCTCGAGGCGTATGCGGATCGGCTGGAGGAAAGCGCGCATTGGGCGCGGAGTCTGTCGCCGGGCGAGCAGCAACGGCTTGCTGCCGCGCGCGTGCTGTTGCACAAGCCGGACTTCGTGTTCCTCGACGAAGCCACGAGCGCGCTCGACGCCGAGAACGAGCTGCATATCTACAACATGCTGGTCGAGCGGCTTCCGAAGGCGGCGATTGTGAGCGTGGCGCATCGCGAGTCGGTCGCGATGTTCCATGATTACAAGATCGAGATCGAGAGGGCGATGGCGGAGGTTTGACCCGTCCGCGCTCAAAAGCAAAAGGCCACGCAATCGCGTGGCCTTTTTGCATGAAGCGTCGAGCGACGCTTACCGCGGCAACTCGCTCGATCCCATCAGATACGCATCCACCGATCGTGCGCACTGACGTCCTTCGCGAATCGCCCAGACGACCAGCGACTGCCCGCGACGCATATCGCCGGCGGTGAAGACTTTATCGACCGACGTGTAATACGCCTTGTCGCCTTCGGTCGCGGCGCGCACGTTGCCGCGCGCATCCTTCTCGACGCCGAACGCATCCAGCACCGGCGACACCGGCTGCGTGAAGCCCATCGCGAGCAGCACGAGATCGGCCTTCATCTCGAACTCGGAACCCGGCACTTCCTGCATCTTGCCGCCCTTCCACTCGACGCGCACGGCGATCAGCTTCTCGACCTTGCCGTTCTTGCCTTCGAAGCGCTTCGTCGCAACCGACCAGTCGCGCTCGCAACCTTCTTCATGCGACGACGACGTACGCAGCTTGATCGGCCAGTACGGCCACACGAGCGGCTTGTTCTCTTCCTCGGGCGGCTGCGCGAGCAGTTCGAACTGCGTCACGCTCTTCGCGCCATGACGATTCGACGTGCCCACACAATCCGAACCCGTATCGCCGCCGCCGATCACGACGACATGCTTGCCCTTCGCGAGCAGTTGATCCGGCAGCTTGTCGCCCGCGTTGACCTTGTTCTGCTGCGGCAGGAATTCCATCGCGTAGTAGATGCCTTCCAGCTCGCGCCCCGGCACCGGCAGATCGCGCGGCGTTTCCGAGCCGCCCGCGATCACGACCGCGTCGAACTGTTCCTTCAGCTCGTCGGGCGTGATGGTTTCCTTCGCCGTATTCGCGATGTATTCCGGCAGCGCATCCTTGCCGATGAACACGTTCGTGCGGAACGACACGCCTTCCGCCTCCATCTGACGCATGCGGCGATCGATCAGCCACTTCTCCAGCTTGAAATCGGGGATGCCGTAACGCAGCAGACCGCCGATGCGATCGTTCTTCTCGAACACGACGACTTCATGGCCCGCGCGTCCGAGTTGCTGCGCGGCCGCGAGACCCGCGGGCCCCGAACCGACGACGGCGACCTTCTTGCCCGTCTTGTGCTTCGGCGGTTGCGGCACGACCCAGCCTTCGGCGAAAGCCTTGTCGATGATCGCGTGCTCGATCGACTTGATGCCGACCGGATCGTCGTTGATGCCCAATGTGCACGCCGCTTCGCACGGCGCCGGGCAGATGCGGCCCGTGAATTCCGGGAAGTTGTTGGTCGAATGCAGCACGTTGATCGCGCTCTTCCAGTCCTGCTGGAACACGAGATCGTTGAAGTCCGGAATGATGTTGTTGACCGGGCAGCCGTTGTTGCAGAACGGAATGCCGCAGTCCATGCAGCGCGCGCCTTGAACCTTCGCGTCTTCATCGGTCAGCGCGGCGACGAATTCCTTGTAATGCTTGACGCGGGTAAGCGGAGCTTCGTACGCCTCGTGGCGGCGTTCGAACTCGAGAAAACCGGTTGCCTTGCCCATTTCTTTCTCTGTATTTGGTGAGGATCGCGCGCGCTGCCGGAGCGCGCGTCTGTCTGATTGAACGAGGCTTAAGCCGCGACCGCTTCCTTGCCCTTCTTCGCGCCCATTTCGGTGAGCGCGCGACGGTACTCGGTCGGGAACACCTTGACGAACTGACGGCGAGCCGAATCCCAGTTTTCCAGCAGCGACTTCGCGCGCGGCGAGCCGGTGAACTGGAAGTGACGCTCGATCAGCCCCTTGAGCAGCGCTTCGTCGGTCTTGCCGGCGTGCCACAGCGTGCGATCCACCGTGCGCTCCTGTTCGGCCTGCTGCAGCACCGGATCGAGCGCGACCATCGACTTGTTGCACTTGCCGGCGAACGCGCCTTCCGGGTCGTACACGAACGCGATGCCGCCCGACATGCCCGCCGCGAAGTTGCGGCCCGTCTCGCCGAGCACGACCACCGTGCCGCCCGTCATGTATTCGCAGCCGTGATCGCCCGTGCCTTCGACGACCGCCGTCGCACCCGAGTTGCGCACGCAGAAGCGCTCGCCCGCGACGCCGCGGAAATACGATTCGCCTTCGATCGCGCCGTACATCACCGTGTTGCCGCAGATGATGTTTTCCTCGGACTTGCCGCGGAAGTCGTTGGTCGGGCGAATGATGATGCGCCCGCCCGACAGGCCCTTGCCGACGTAGTCGTTGCCGTCGCCGACGAGATCCAGCGTCACGCCCTTCGCGAGGAACGCGCCAAAGCTCTGGCCCGCCGTGCCCTTCAACTGGATGTGAATCGAGTCGTCGGGCAGGCCGTCGTGACCGTGCGTCTTCGCGATGAGGCCGGACAGCATCGCGCCGACCGTGCGATTCACGTTGCGCACCGGCTGGATGAACGACACATGCTCGCCCTTCTCGATCGCCGCCTTCGACTTCTCGATCAGCACGTGATCGAGCGCCTTGTCGAGACCGTGATCCTGCACGTCGACGTGCTTGCGCGCGACGTCTTCGCCCACCGGCACCTGATAGAAGATGCGCGAGAAGTCGAGGCCCTTAGCCTTCCAGTGCTCGATGCCCTTCTTCATGTCGAGCAGATCGACGCGGCCGATCAGGTCGTCGAACTTGCGGATACCGAACTGCGCCATGATTTCGCGCACTTCTTCCGCAACGAAGAAGAAGAAGTTGACGACGTGTTCCGGCTGGCCCGAGAACTTCGCGCGCAGCACCGGGTCCTGCGTCGCGACGCCGACCGGGCACGTGTTCAGATGGCACTTGCGCATCATGATGCAGCCTTCGACGACGAGCGGCGCCGTCGCGAAGCCGAATTCGTCCGCGCCGAGCAGCGCGCCGATCACGACGTCGCGGCCGGTTTTCATCTGACCGTCGGCCTGCACGCGAATGCGCCCGCGCAGACGGTTCAGCACCAGCGTCTGCTGCGTTTCGGCGAGGCCGAGTTCCCACGGCGTGCCAGCGTGCTTGAGCGACGACAGCGGCGATGCGCCCGTGCCACCGTCATGGCCCGCGATCACAACGTGATCCGCCTTCGCCTTCGCAACGCCCGCGGCCACCGTGCCGACACCGACTTCCGACACCAGCTTCACCGAAATGCTCGACGACGAATTCACGTTCTTCAAATCGTGAATGAGTTGCGCGAGGTCTTCGATCGAATAGATGTCGTGGTGCGGCGGCGGCGAAATGAGGCCGACGCCCGGCACCGAATAACGCAGCTTGCCGATGTATTCGGACACCTTGTGGCCCGGCAGCTGACCGCCTTCGCCCGGCTTCGCGCCCTGCGCCATCTTGATCTGGATCTGGTCCGCCGACGACAGATACTCCGCCGTCACGCCGAAACGTCCCGACGCGACCTGCTTGATCTTCGAGCGCAGCGAATCGCCTTCCTTCAGCGGGATGTCGGTGACGACCTCCTTGCCGATGATCGATTGCAGCGTGTCGCCGTTCTTTATCGGAATGCCGCGCAGTTCGTTGCGATAACGCGTTTCGTCCTCGCCGCCTTCGCCCGTGTTCGACTTGCCGCCGATGCGGTTCATCGCGACGGCGAGCGTGGCGTGCGCTTCCGTGCTGATCGAGCCGAGCGACATCGCGCCCGTCGCAAAGCGCTTGACGATTTCCTTCGCCGATTCGACTTCATCGAGCGGAATCGCCTTCGACGGCGACACCTTGAACTCGAACAGACCGCGGAACGTCATGTGACGCTTCGTCTGGTCGTTGATGATGTGGGCGTATTCCTTGTACGTCTGATACGAGTTGCTGCGCGCCGAGTGCTGCAGCTTGGCGATCGCATCCGGCGTCCACATGTGCTCTTCGCCGCGCACGCGATACGCATATTCACCGCCCGCGTCGAGCATGTTCGCGAGGACCGGGTTGTCGCCGAACGCTTCGCGATGCAGATGAATCGCTTCTTCCGCCACTTCGAAGATGCCGATGCCGCCGACCTTCGTCGCCGTGCCCTTGAAATACTTCTCGACGAGTTCCGACGACAGGCCGACGCCTTCGAAAATCTGCGCGCCGGTGTAGGACATGTACGTCGAAATGCCCATCTTCGACATGACCTTCAACAGGCCCTTGCCGACCGCCTTCGTGAAGTTGTAGATGACCTTGTCCGCCGACAGATCGCCCTTCAGGCCTTCGGCCATGTTGGCGAGCGTTTCCAGCGCGAGGTATGGGTGAACGGCTTCCGCGCCGTAGCCCGCGAGCAGCGCGAAGTGATGCGTTTCGCGCGCCGAGCCCGTTTCCACGACGAGACCCGTGCTCGTGCGCAGACCGTGCGCGACGAGATGCGAGTGGATCGCGGACGTGGCGAGCAGCGCCGGGATCGCGACGTTGTCGCGGTCCATCTTGCGATCGGACACGATCAGGATGTTGTAGCCGGAGCGCACGGCATCCACGGCTTCCGCGCACAGCGACGCGATACGCGCCTCGATGCCTTCCTTGCCCCACGCCGCCGGATAGCAGATGTTCAGCTCATACGAGCTGAATTTGCCGCCGGTGTACTTGTCGATCGCGCGGATCTTCGCGATGTCCTTGAAGTCGAGCACGGGCTGCGACACTTCGAGGCGCATCGTCGGGTTGATGTTCGTCGTGTCGAGCAGGTTCGGTTTCGGGCCGATGAACGAGTTGAGCGACATGACGAGGTTTTCGCGGATCGGGTCGATCGGCGGGTTCGTCACCTGCGCGAACAGCTGCTTGAAGTAGTTGTAGAGCGTCTTGTTCTTGTTGGACATGACCGCGAGCGGCGAGTCGTTGCCCATCGAGCCGACGGCCTCTTCGCCCGATTGCGCCATCGGCGCCATCAGGAACTTGAGGTCTTCCTGCGTGTAGCCGAACGCCTGCTGACGGTCCAGCAGTGCGGCGGCTTCGCGGCGCTGCGTTTCGACGTCTTCCGCCTTCGGCTCGATCTCGTCGAGTTTGATGCGAACCGCGTCGATCCAGCTCTTGTACGGCTTCGCGTTGGACAGGTTGTCCTTCAGCTCTTTGTCCTCGATGATGCGGCCCTGCTCCATGTCGATCAGGAACATCTTGCCCGGCTGCAGACGCCACTTCTTGACGATCTTCGACTCGGGAATAGGCAGCACGCCGGATTCCGACGCGAGGATCACGAGATCGTCGTCGGTGACGAGATAGCGCGCCGGACGCAGGCCGTTACGGTCCAACGTCGCGCCGATCTGGCGGCCGTCCGTGAACGCGATGGCGGCGGGGCCGTCCCACGGTTCCATCATCGCGGCGTGGTATTCGTAGAACGCGCGGCGGTTGTCGTCCATCAGCGTGTGCTGTTCCCACGCTTCCGGGATCATCATCATCATTGCGTGGACGAGCGGGTAGCCGGCCATCACGAGCAGTTCGAGACAGTTGTCGAACGAAGCCGTGTCGGACTGGCCCGGATAGATCAGCGGCCAGAGCTTCGGCAGATCGTCGCCGAGCACGTACGACGCGATCGCGCCGGTGCGCGCGTTCAGCCAGTTGACGTTGCCCTTCACGGTGTTGATTTCACCGTTGTGCGCGATCATGCGATACGGGTGCGCGAGTTCCCACGCGGGGAACGTGTTCGTCGAGAAGCGCTGGTGCACGAGCGCGAGCGCCGACACGACGCGCTCGTCCTGCAGATCGCGGTAATACACGCCGACCTGGCCGGCCAGCAGCAGACCCTTGTAGACGACCGTGCGCGACGACATCGACGGCACGAAGTATTCCTTGCCGTGCTTGAGCTTCAACGCCTGGATGCGATGGCTCGCCGTCTTGCGGATGATGTACAGCTTGCGCTCGAGCGCGTCCGTCACGACGATGTCCTTGCCGCGCCCGATGAAGATCTGGCGGATCAGCGGCTCGCTCGCCTTCACGGTCGGCGAAATCGGCATGGTGGAATCGACCGGCACGTCGCGCCAGCCGAGCACGACTTGGCCCTCGGCCTTGACCGTGCGCTCCAGTTCCTGCTCGCACGCGAGACGCGATGCGTGCTCCTTCGGCAGGAAGATCATGCCGACGCCGTATTCGCCAGCAGGCGGCAAGGTCACGCCTTGCTTGGCCATTTCTTCGCGATAGAAGCCGTCCGGCACCTGAATGAGGATGCCGGCGCCGTCGCCCATCAGCGGATCGGCGCCGACCGCGCCGCGGTGATCGAGATTCTCAAGAATCTTGAGACCCTGCTGAATGATCTCGTGGCTCTTTTTTCCCTTGATATGGGCGACGAAACCGACGCCGCACGCGTCGTGTTCGTTCGCAGGGTCGTACATGCCCTGCGCGGCGGGAAGCGAACCGGCTGCCGGCTGCTGATGATCGTTCATGGGGACACCGTCTCTACTGTGAGGGGCCGAATCGACTCGGCCGTTGAACCATTTTCTTGTCGCTTGCGACGGTTTCTTTCAACTTGATGTGTCACGAAGCACGGTCGTGCGCGGCACGCTGCACCGCGGCAATTGCCGGAAATCGAAATATACGCGACGAATCAAAGCGATGGCAAATAAAACTTGATGATCTGACACCGATTATCGATATGGTGCAAATGTGCCCCAACATATTGGGGCCGCATCGCTGACAGTCAAAAAGAAACGGCGAGACTCGGAAAATTCGAGACGCCGTTTCGTTTTTTGCTTCAGGAACGCCCGTGAAGGCCGTTATTGAGTCTGTGGAGTTTCGCGAATCTTGCGCGGACGTCCGCGCGGCAGCGGCGACACCCGGCGGTTGGCAGCATGCGACGCCCATTCCCGATAGGCATCGCTGCCGAGCACCCAGCCTTTAAGTGTCGCTTGCAGGAGACGGTTGGCCTCGCGCTCATCGGGCGGTTGCTCGCACAGTTCCTTGTAGGCGTGCTGGCGTTCGAACGGCGTATTGCCGAGCGACCAGAACAGCGGATGGTCGGTGATGAGGCTATCGAGCGTGAGCCCGATGTGATGACGGAAGCTGGACCATTTGTAGTCCTGCGGCGCCGCGACCAGTTGCGCGCGCACGGGCGCCATTTCTACGACGCGCGTGGCGAGCAGAAAGTATCGTTCGCCCTCGATGACCGTCGCGCGATAGCGGCCTTCCCAGAGCGTGCCGCGTCGCATGTATCGGCGATTGAAGTGCGCCACGTAACGACGTCCCACCGCTTGCATCGCTTTGGGCAGACTGGATTCGTCGCGCGGCGTGACGAGCAGATGTACCGCCTGCGGCATCAGCGCATAGGCGTGGATAGAGAGGTGATGATCACGTGAAGCAGTCCTCAAGCAGTCGATGAAGAGCTCGTAGTCCTGGTCGTCGACGAAGGCGGGTTGCTGGTCGAGACCACGCAGGATGACATGCTGCGGCTGTTCGGGAACGTAGAGTCGTGCAAGCCGTGCCATTCTGGATTTTCCGTTGGTCGCGTTTGTGTTACCCCGTTCGGGGACCTTTTGGAGCCGTTGCGGCAGCGTGGACAAAACACATGCAATTGCCGTGCAACCAGACCCCAAAGCCGCTCTTTGCCCTAGGGAGAATGCTCTACGGCACCGCTATGGTTAATGTGAAATCTTGTGTTCATAATGAGCGTGCTTTTTCGGAGGAGCACAAATTGAAAATAAAACAAGTCATCACGGGGATCGCGGCATTAGCGTGTGTGTCCACCGCGGCACATGCGCAATCTGCTGGATCCTTCTATGCAACAGCAGGCTGGTTTCACTTCGCCCCGCAAGACAGTAGTGGTCCGCTCAAAGAAACAAGTGTAGGCGGATCTCCGGTCAATATCGACGTTCCCGGCACAGGCGCAGGCATTTCGAGCGCCGACACCGCCGGCTTCACGTTGGGCTACTTCGCGACCGACCACATTGCCGCCGAACTCGAAATGGGCGTGCCGCCCACGTTCGATCTCGAAGGCAAGGGCACCTTGTCCCAGTACGGAAAGCTCGGCAGCGCGAAGCAGTGGAGCCCGACGCTGCTATTCAAATACTTCTTCAATGCTCCCACGGCGAAGTTCCGTCCGTTCGTGGGTCTTGGCGTGACGCGCACCTGGTTCACCGACGCCCAGATCACGAATCAGCAATTCGAAGGCTCGGTCCTGCATGGTCCGACCACCGTCGACACGGATAGTTCGTGGGCGCCCGTGTTTAATGTCGGCGCAACCTACAATTTCACGGAGCACTGGTTCGCCGGATTTTCCGTGTCGTTCATTCCGTTGAAGGCCACCGCGAAGTTGAACACGCAGGCTCAAACGCCTGTCGGCACGCTCAACGTTCAATCGCAGGCGAAAATCACGCTGAACCCGATCGTCACATATTTGCGAGTGGGCTATCGATTCTGAAGTGAGACTGCTCACAAGCATGTAACGACGATATAAGCGCCATAAAAAGAGAGATAACGCCGGCATGATTCACATATGCCGGCGTTACTTTTTGCATCGCCCTTGTAAATGTGACCTTCGTAAAAACGGTTTGCTTGCAGTTCTTACGCGCGATCGCGCGCGGAATGTGTTTCGCGGTCGCGCTTACCGAAGCTTTGCGCAACGTCGAAGCATCGGCATCGAATTTGCTGCATGATAAGTTTCCCCGCCACCTCGCGCGGGCTATCCACGACTCATCCATCGACGGAGCGATCTATGAACGCACTGCCTAATACGCGAGACGCCATCGGAGATTCCTGGACCACGACGAGCCGCCGCGCACGACGCATGGCACGGCATGGCCGCGAAGCAGCCGAGGATATCGGCTCCGAACTGCGCACCCTTCTCAGCGAACTCGAAAACACCCTGGCCGAAGGCACGTCGGCCGATGCGGCTGCGCTACGCGCGCAGATCAGCGACCGGCTCGTCAGCGCGCGCGCACGTCTGAACGATACGCACGCGGCGCTTCGCGAGCGCGCGGGCGCAGCGTTCGAAGACGCCGACGCCTTCCTTCACGAAAAGCCCTGGCAAACCATTGCATTGGTTGGCGGGCTGGCGCTGGTTGCGGGCGTGCTGCTCGCTCGCGTTCGCTGACATTTCAACCCTACGACGCCTCCAGAAAATCCGCGCCAATAATGTCGATGCGATCCGTGCAGATCGCATCGACGCCCCATTGCGCAAGCAACCGCGCGCGCGCCGGATCGTTCACCGTGTAGGCGAGAATGCGCAAGCCGGCATCCTTGATCTGCGCGACGAGCGCTTCATCGAGCGTGCGATGGTTCGCGTGCAGCGACACACACGATAACGCTGAAGTTTGCGCGCGCCAGTTCACGGGAACGCGCTCGTAAAGCATCCCTCGCGGAAGATTCGGCGCGACGTCGCGTGCGGCTTCCAGCGCCGCATATGAGAACGACGACATCAGCGGCGCAACTTCAGCGTCTGCCCACAAGTGCGCCGCCTCACGCGCGACGAGCACGCCTGTTTCCACGTCGCGCCCCTGACTCGGCTTGATCTCGATGTTCACCGCAAGCCCATGCTTCACGCATCGCTCGTGCACTTGGGCGAGCGTCGGCATACGCGCGTTTGCGAATTCGGCGCCGAACCAGGTGCCTGCATCGAGCGCGCGCAACTGTGCGTAGGTCATCGCTTTTGCCGCGCCGCGTCCGTTCGACGTTCGATCGACCGCGTCGTCGTGCAGCAGGAAGACGATGTCGTCAGCAGAAAGCTTCGCGTCGAACTCGATCATCTTGTGGCCGAAGCGCGCGCCCACGTCGATTGCTTCGAGCGTGTTCTCCGGCGCGAGTTTGCCGCCGCCGCGATGCGCGACGATCGCGGGATAAGGCCAGGTTCTCATCGCATCGCCTCCTTTAGTTCGCGCGCAGTCGCGTTGCCGGATCGAAAAAATGCAGATGCCGCGCGGGCAACGATACGCTCAACCGCTCGCCACGCTGCGGGCGATGCTCATGCGGCAAGCGCGCTGCGACGTCGTGCTTGCCCCACTTGCCGTGCGCGAGATTGTCCGCGCCAAGCAGTTCAGCCGAATCCACATCGAGCGTGGCGCTTGGCGCGTTCTCGTTGCCGGGCGTCATGTGCTCGGGACGAATGCCCACGATCCACTCGCGCCCGTGCATCGCGCTCGTCACGCCATTCGCGCCCGCGACCGGCAGCTTCGGACCGCCGCCCGCGATCTCGAAAGTCGATCCGTCTTCGGACAGACGTCCTTCGAGCAGATTCATCGCCGGCGATCCGATGAAGCTCGCCACGAATACGGTTGCCGGGCGTTCGTACACTTCGGTCGGCGCGCCGATCTGCTCCGCGTGACCCTTGTTCATCACGATGACGCGCTGCGCGAGCGTCATGGCTTCGATCTGATCGTGCGTAACGTAAAGGCTCGTGGTCGCGAGACGCGCGTGCAGCCGCTGAATTTCGAGGCGCATCTGCACGCGCAGTTTGGCGTCGAGATTCGACAACGGTTCGTCGAACAAGAACACCGCCGGCTCGCGGACAATCGCGCGGCCCATTGCAACGCGCTGCCGCTGACCACCCGACAATTCGCGCGGCTTGCGTTCGAGCAGATGTTCGAGTTCGAGGATACGCGCGGCATTCGCGACGCGCGACTCGATGGTCTTCTTGTCCGCGCCGCCGATCTTCAGCGCGTACGCCATATTCTGCGCGACGCTCATGTGCGGATAAAGTGCGTAGTTCTGAAAAACCATCGCGATGTCGCGATCCTTCGGCTCCAGCTTGTTCACGACCTTGCCGCCGATTTCGATCGCGCCTTCGGACACGCTTTCGAGCCCCGCGACCATGCGCAGCAAGGTCGACTTTCCGCAGCCCGACGGCCCGACCATCACGACGAATTCGCCGTCCTCGATCGCGGCGTCGATGCCGTGCAGTACGTAGTTCGAGCCGTCGTATGTTTTCTTGACGCTTTTTAGATTCAATGCAGCCATGTTTTATTTCTCGGAATCGACGAGTCCGCGCACGAACCAGCGCTGCATCGTCAGGACGACCGCGAGCGGCGGCAGCATCGCGAGCAGCGTCGCGGTCATCACGTAGTGCCATTCGGTCGCTGTGTCGCCGGACGCGATCATGCTCTTGATGCCGACCACCGCCGTCTGCAGCGACACTTCGTTGGTGATGAGAATCGGCCAGAGATATTGATTCCAGCCGTAGATGAACGTGATGACGAAAAGCGCCGCGATGTTGGTCTTCGAAAGCGGCAGCACAACGTCCCAGAAGAAACGCAGCGGCCCCGCGCCGTCGATGCGCGCCGCTTCCATCAGTTCGTCGGGCAGCGTCATGAAGAACTGCCGGAAGAGGAACGTAGCCGTTGCGGAGGCGATCAGCGGCAGCGTCAATCCCGCATACGTGTTCGACAGATGCATCGACGAAACGACTTGCACCGTCGGGAAGATACGCACTTCGACGGGAAGCATCAGCGTGATGAAGATGAGCCAGAACGCGAGGTTCTTCAGCGGAAAGCGGAAGAAGACGATTGCATAGGCGGACACGATCGACACCGCGATCTTGCCGATGGAGATGACCAGCGCCATCACGAGACTGTTCGCCAGCATGCGTCCGAAGGGAGCGGCCGCGTTGCCGCTGCCGTGCGCCCAGATATACGCGATGTTCTCGAACAGATGCGTGCTCGGCACGAGCGAGAGCGGCACGCTGAACACTTCCTTCGAATTCATCGTGGCCGCGCAGAACGCGACGTACACAGGAAACACGATCAGCGCGACGCCGAGCAACAGCACCGCGTGACAGAAGATATCGAAGCCGCGACGGTTTTCGATCATGAGTATTGCACCCTGCATTCGACGAAGCGGAACTGGACCACGGTGAGCACGACGACGATCACCATCAGCACGACCGACTGCGCGCCCGAACTGCCGATGTCGAGTCCCTGGAAGCCTTCCGCGAAGATCTTGTAGATGAGCGTCTTGGTCGATTGCGCGGGACCGCCGCCGGTCGCGGCGTCGATGACGGGGAACGTATCGAAGAACGCGTAGACGAGATTCACGACGAGCAGAAAGAACGACGTCGGCGACAGGAGCGGCAGCGCGATGCCGAAGAAGCGGCGCACGGGACCGGCCCCGTCGATGGCGGCGGCTTCGATCAGCGATTTCGGGATCGCCTGAAGACCCGCATAGAAGAACAGGAAGTTGTAGCTGACCTGCTTCCACACCGACGCGAGCACGACGAGGAACATGGCCTGCGTGCCGTTCAACGCGTGATTCCAGATGACGCCCTGCTTCGCCAGCGCATACGTCACGAGCCCGATGCTCGGATTGAACAGGAACGACCACAGCACGGCGGCGATCGCGGGCGCGACCGCATACGGCCAGATGAGCAGCGTCTGATACGCCTTCGCGCCGCGCGTCACGCGATCGGCGCACGCGGCGAGCAGAAGCGAGATCACGAGGCCCGACACGGTGACGAGCGCGCAGAAGATCATCGTCGTGTTGAACGACGACAGGTAGAGCGGATCGGCGAACAGTTGTTTGAAGTTCTGCAGGCCGACGAACTCGCTCGACGTGCCGAACGCATCCTGGCTTTGCGTGGCCTGCCAGAGGGCTTCGCCCGCGGGCCAGAGAAAGAACAGCGCGGTGATCGCGAGTTGTGGCGCGACGAGCAGATACGGCAAGACGCTCGTATCGAAACGAGAGCGCTTTTCCATGCTTTGATTTCCCGGAAGCGCCCGCGCTTCTACACGCGGGCGCGTGACCTTAATTGCCCGCCTTCTCGAAGCGGCGCAGCAGTTCGTCGCCGCGTTGCACCGACGCGTCCAGCGCCTGTTGCGGCGTCTTCTTCTCGGCCCAAACTTGCTCGAGCTCTTCGTCGACGATCGTGCGGATCTGAGGCATGTTGCCGAGGCGCAGGCCCTTCGTGTACGCGAGCGGCGGCTTGTTCAGCATCTGCTTGATCGCGATGTCCGCGCCGGGATTCTTGTCGTAGAAGCCCTGCTTTTGCGTGAGCTCGTACGCGGCCTGCGTGACCGGCAGATAGCCCGTGTCCTGATGCCACTTCGCCGCCACTTCCGGCGTCGCGAGATACGCGAGGAACTTGGCGACGCCCTTATAGACGGCCGGATCCTTGCCCGCCAGAACCCACAGACTCGCGCCGCCGATGATCGCGTTCTGCGGCGCGCCCTTCACATTCGCGTCGTAAGGCATCATGCCGACGCCGTAATCGAACTTCGCGAATTTCGCGATGGTCGCGCGCGAACCCGACGAATTCGTGATGATCCCGCAATCGCCGCTATAGAACTTCGACACCGGCTCGTCCTTGCGGCCGACATACGTGAACGTGCCTTCCTTCGCCATGTTTTGCAGGAACTGGATGTGCGCGACCTGCAGCGGCTTGTTGAATTCGAGCTTCGCATCGAGGCCGTCGAAGCCGTTGTTCTTCGTCGCGAACGGCGCGGCGTGCCACGCGCTGTAGTTCTCGAGCTGAATCCAGCTCTGCCAGCCCGACGAATATCCGCACGAATAGCCCGCGGCCTTCAGCTTCTTCGCGTCGGCTTCGACATCGGCCCAGGTTTTCGGCGGCTGGTTCGGATCGAGGCCGGCCTTCTTGAACGCGTCCTTGTTGTAGTAGAGAACGGGCGTCGAGCTGTTGAACGGCATCGAGATGAGATGGCCGGTCTTCGCGTCGCTGTAGTAACCGGCGATGGTCGGCACGAACGCCTTTTCGTCGAGCGGCACGCCAGCCTGCTTGAACACGTCGGAGACCGGGATGACGGCCTTTTTCGCCTGCATCATCGTCGCGGTGCCGACTTCGTAGACTTGCAGGATCGCGGGCGCATTGCCGCTGCGATACGCCGCGATGCCCGCTGCGAGCGCCTGGTCATACGTGCCCTTGAACACCGGGACGATCTTGTAATCGCTCTGAGACTTGTTGAAATCGTTGGCGATGTCGTTCACGCGCTCGCCGAGCGCGGCTTCCATCGCGTGCCAGAACTGGATTTCCGTCGCGGCGTGCGCGGCGGTGCTGACGCCGAACGTCAAGGCGGCAGCGGTCGTGACCAGGCGAAACAGGGGCTTGCGGACCATCGATGAGTCTCCGTATAAAACGTTATAAGTTAATTGTTATCGATGACAAACAGTCGTTGATATTCCTTCAATGCGTAACGGTCCGTCATTCCGGCGATGTAATGCGCGATGAGCCGCGCCTGCGAACTGTCGTGGCTCGACGAAGCCGCGTCGTTCGCCGATTCCTCCGTCACCGGTCCGCGCGCCTGATACGCGGGCGGCAAGAGACGCGGATCGTCGGAGAAGGCTTCGAAAAGGCCCGTCACGACGCGCTTCGCCTTGTTGGCCATACGCATCACGCGATAGTGCCGGTACAGGTTCTTGAACAGGAAACGCTTGAGTTGCGCCGCCTGTGCCGCGACTTCATCGCTGTGCGCGACGAGCGTGGGCGCGTTGCGCACGTCGTCGAGCGATTGCGGCGCGACGCGTTGGAGATTGCGGCTCGTCGCCTCGATCAGATCGACGATCAGCGTATTGATGATGCGGCGGATGGTTTCGTGAATGAGCCTGCGCCCTTCGATGTCCGGATACTCCGCGCGCGCCGCGTCGAAATGCGTGTGCCAGAGGCTCACTTCGGAAAGCTGCTCGAGCGTGATGAGGCCGGAGCGCAGGCCGTCGTCGACATCGTGATTGTTGTACGCGATTTCATCGGCGACATTGGCGATCTGCGCTTCGAGCGAAGGCTGCTTGCCCGTGAGAAAGCGCTCGCCGAGATCGCCGAGCTTGCGCGCGTTCTCGCGCGAGCAATGCTTGAGAATGCCTTCGCGCGTCTCGAAGCACAGGTTCAGGCCGTTGAACGCGCCGTAGTGCTCTTCGAGCTGATCGACCACCGCGAGGCTTTGCAGGTTGTGCTCGAAGCCGCCGTGATCGCGCATGCAGTCGTGCAGCGCGTCCTGTCCGGCGTGACCGAACGGCGTATGGCCGAGATCGTGCGCGAGCGAAATGGCTTCGACGAGATCCTCGTTCAGCCGCAGATTGCGCGCGACGGAACGCGCGATCTGCGCGACTTCGAGGCTGTGCGTGAGGCGCGTGCGAAACAGGTCGCCTTCGTGATTGACGAAGACCTGGGTCTTGTATTCGAGCCGCCGAAACGCGGTCGAATGCACGATGCGGTCGCGATCTCGCTGGAACTCGGTGCGCGCCGCCGGGGGCGCTTCGGCGAAACGCCGTCCGCGCGATTGCGACGCGTGCGCGGCGTACGCCGCGAGATGCGCTTCGAGCGCGAGCGTCGACGGCGCGCCCGGCAAAACTTGATGCTCTTCTTCGCTCACCGGCTGCTCCGCATCGTCATGGTTCTGGCCGCCGCTCGCGCGGATCAGACGCTGGCTGCGAGCGTCGCGCGCACGGCCTGATCTGGCGCGCTCGTGATCTCGGTCGCGCCGAAGCGGGTCAGCAAAATGAATTTGATTTCACCGGCTTCGGCCTTTTTGTCGACCTTCATCAGATCGACGTAGCGGTCGTCGCCGAGCTTCGGCGCCGTGACCGGCAGCTTCGCCGCTTCGATCACGCGCACGAGACGCTGGCGCGCGGCTTCGTCGAGCCTGCCGAGGCGCACGGACAAATCCGCCGCCATCACCATGCCGCAACCGACCGCCTCGCCGTGCAGCCATTCGCCGTAGCCGAGACCGGCTTCGATCGCATGACCGAACGTATGGCCGAAATTGAGAATCGCGCGCTGCCCGCCCTCGCGCTCGTCGGATGCCACCACCGACGCCTTGATCTCGCACGAACGCTTCACCGCGTGCGCGAGGGCGTCGTCGTCGCGGCGATTCAGCGCGTCGATATTGCTTTCGATCCAGTCGAAGAATTCGGCGTCCGCGATGGCGGCCGTCTTGATGACTTCCGCGATGCCCGCCGCCAGCTCGCGCTCCGGCAAGGTGTGCAGCGCGCCGATGTCCGCGATTACCGCTTGCGGCTGATAGAACGCGCCGATCATGTTCTTGCCGAGCGGATGATTGATGCCCGTCTTGCCGCCCACCGACGAATCCACTTGCGAGAGCAGCGTGGTCGGCACCTGGATGAACGGCACGCCGCGCATGTACGATGCGGCCGCGAAGCCCGTCATGTCGCCGACGACGCCGCCGCCTAGCGCGATCAGCGTCGTCTTGCGGTCGGCGCGCTCGGTCAAGAGCGCGTCGAAGATCGTGTTGAGCGTTTCCCAGTTCTTGTGCGCTTCGCCGTCCGGAAGCACGACGGTCGTGACTTTCTTGCCGAGCGGCGCGAGAGCCGCGCGCAACTGCTCGCCGTAGAGCGGATCGACGGTCGAGTTCGTGACGATCGCCACGGACGCGCCCTTGATGTGCGGAGCAAAGAGCTCGGTGCGGCCGATCAGCCCTGCACCGATATGAATGGGATAGGCGCGCTCGCCCAGTTCGACGTTGACGGTAATCATGGCGGACATGTGATCTTCAGGCCGGTTTGACGACGCCGGCGACCTCCAGTTGCATCAGGACCATATTGACGAGCGCGTTCACGGTCGGCCGTCCGGTTTCCACGACGAAATGCGCGCATTCGTGGTACAGCGGATCGCGCGCCTGAAAGAGCGCTTCGAGCTTGCCGCGCGGATCTTCGGTCTGCAGCAGCGGGCGATTCTTGTCGCGCCGTGTGCGCTGCCAGAGATCGTGCGGATTGGCGCGCAGATAGATGACGATGCCCCGATTCTTCAGATGTTCGCGATTGTCGGGGCGCAGCACCGCGCCGCCGCCCGTCGCGAGCACGATGCCATCGCGCTGCGACAGCTCGTCGATGACGTTCGCCTCGCGCTGGCGGAAACCCGCTTCGCCCTCGAGTTCCCAGATCACCGGAATGCGGGCGCCCGTGCGCGCCTCGATCTCATGATCCGAATCGATGAAGGAGCGCTGCAGACGGCGCGCAACCGCACGTCCCACGGTGGTTTTACCCGCCCCCATGAGTCCGACGAAAAAAATGTTCGCGTTCGCGTGCCCTTCCTGCAACTCGGTTTCCTTCTAGTTCGATGCAATTTGTTCGTGCGGCAGCTTAAGGGCAAACCGCCCGCTTTGTCGAGTTTCGCGGCCCTCGTGACGGGCCTAGCCGCTCGACGCGATCACATGCGGCGTAATCAAAATGACGAGCTCGCTCTTCGAGCTGCGCCGCGCGTCGTTGCGAAACAGCCAGCCGATCAGCGGCAATTTCGACAGTCCCGGCACGCCGGTCGTGTCTTCGTGTTCGTCATCGGAATAAATGCCGCCGATCGCCACGGTGCCGCCGTTTTCCACTTCCACGCGCGTCTGGATATGCTTGGTATGGATTGCCGGCCCGTTCGCCGTCTGCTCGCCGACACTGTCTTTCGTGATGTCGAGATCGAGAATGACGTGGCCATGCGGCGTGATCTGCGGCTCAACCTCCAGTTTGAGCGTTGCGCGCCGAAACTGCACGCCCGACATGCCATTGCCAACCTTCGCCTGATACGGCACTTCCATGCCCTGCTCGACGATCGACTTCACGCGGTCCGCCGTCACGACGCGCGGCCGCGAAACGATTTGTCCGCGCCCTTGCGCCTCCAGCGCGCTCAGTTGCACGTTGAGCAGCCGGGTGGCCTGCGCGACGAACAACGTGAGCCCGGCCGTCGCCGCGTCGAAACCGTTGATCGGCCCCGCCGACAAATCGTATACCACACCGTCCGCGCCGCCCGCGAACCCGGTCGCCGGATCGTTCTGCGCCGCGATGCCCAGCTTGACGCCGAGATTGCGCGACAGTCCCGCCTCGCCCTCGACGATCTTCGCCTCGATCATCACCTGCGGCGTCGGCTTGTCGATCAGCGCGACGAGTTCGGCGATCTGCCGCACGCGAGCGTCGAGATCGGTGATGAAGAGCAGATTCGTGCGGGCATCGGAGATGGCGGAACCGCGCTTCGACAGCACGCGCTGGCTGCCCGAGCCGGACAGCATCTTGCGCAGCTCTTCCGCGCGCGAATAGCGCAGCACGAACGTACGGCTCGCGAGCGGTTCGAGGTCCGCGGCGCGCGCGTGGGCCTCGAACCGCAGCTTCTCGCGCGCCGCCAGTTCCGCGAGCGGCGCGACCCAAATGACATTGCCGTGCCGCTCCATCGCGAGTCCGTGGACTTCGAGGAACGTGTCGAACGCGCGCCGCCACGGCACGGCGACGAGATTCATCGACACTTGTCCGCGCACCTTTTCGCTCGCGACGATGTTCAGGCCGGTGAAGCGCGCGAATGCGTGCAGCGCGGCGCTCAAGTCGGCGTTTTTCAGATCGAGCGTGATCGGCTTGCCGTCGTCGTCGCTCTGCGATGCGTCGCTCAGACGCTCGAGTTTCGGCAAAGGCACGGGCGGGCCTTCCAGCGCCTCTGCCGTTTCTGTCTTCTCCGTTTCCGCCTGCTCCGCCGCGGGCTTCGCGGGCTGCGCGTCGGACGTCGCGACGATAGGCGGGTCGACAGCCTGCGCGTCGAACGATGCGGGCAGCGGCGGAAGCGGCGGGACGATCGCATCGGCGCTATCGGCGGCAAACGCCGTGTGCGCAGACATCGACAGCGCAGCCGCCATTCCGATGAATCTGCCTGAAAGCTTCGCGAACCGGCTCACGTGCGATCCTCCGCGAAAGTCAGCTTGCGCGACATGCCGTCTTCTCGGGCGAGTTCGATTGCGCGCGGCACGACGCGCCCGAGCCGTTCGTCGCCGATTTTCTGCCCCGGCGCGAAGCTGTCGACGTCGCGGCCGCTTTGCAAAAGCGCCATCGCGCGACCCGTGCGACGAACGTGCCCACCAGCAGCATGTCGCTTCCCTGCGCGGCGGCGTCCGCGCTGCCGAACGGATCGATGACGAACGCGTTGGCGCGCGACACTGCGGCGGGCGCGACCGCCGGCAACGTTTCGAAGATGCGCAATGTCGCTTCGATGGCGAGCGCGTTCGCCTGCCGCTTGATCTGCACGTTCTCGGGAACGACGAGTCGCGGCAGGCCGGCGAGCGCATCGAGAAAGCGCCGTAGCTCCGCGAAGCTGCCGTCCGCGCGCAGCTTGAGCGCGCGCTCAGGAAACGGCTCTCGCTGCTTCGGCGCCCCGCCTTTGACGGCGACAGGCTCGATGTCCGCGACGCGCACGCCGCTCTGGGCGGCCAGATCCGCGACCGCGCGCAACGCGTCGGCGGCGCTCCAGTGCTCCGGATCGAGGCGCCCCGACGACGCGCGCGCTCGCAAGCCGGACAGTTCGTCGGCAATGCGCGCCGCGTCCTGCGCCTTCGCTTGTGCCGCGGCCAACGCGACGCGGCTTTCATCGAGCCGGCTCGCGTCCGACATGCGCCACGCGCGCAGGCCGAACGCAAACACGACGACACTCAACGCGAGCGCGACACACGCGGTCCGTCGCCTCGACCAGTCGTCGAGCGGTTGCAGGATGGAGAGCGCGCCGCGCGAGCGCGTCTTCATGGCGATGTCCATCGGAATCGTGCTCATGGGCGTTCCCCCTGCGTTGCCGCCAAAACCGGACGTGCCTGACGCGACGCCGTTTCATCGCGCGAATGATCCGGCGCATAGCGCACCAGCGCGACGAACTCGAATCGCGCGGCGTGCTCGTCGGAGGCCGTCGATGCAGCGCGCCTGGCAGGCTGCGTCGACGGAATTCCGTTCGCGCGCCGTTTCATTTCGATCACTTCCACCGCCTGCACGCCGCGCAGGCGCTCCAGCCGCTTGAGCCATTGCGACGCTGCCTGCGAATCGGGTGCGAGCGCCGCCAGCTCGACCTCATTCGTTCGCTGCGACACGCGTTGAAGCGCGACGCCGCGTTGAAGAGGCGAGTCGGCGAGCGCTTCGAGCAGCGCGAGGAAACGCTCGCGCGGCAACGCCAACGGCTGCGCGGCCTCACGCGCGCGCCGCCGTTCGCTTTCTGCGCGCACGAGCCGTGCGTGTTCGTCGATCTGCGCGCTCGAAGCACGCAGCGACGTCTCCAGCGCGACACGCCGTTCATCCAGTCGCGCGCGCTCGAACAAGTCGCGGCCAGCGACGGCGCCAACGGCCGCGCAGCCCGCGAGCGTCACCGCGCCGATCAGCGCGAGCCGCTGCCGCCGTAGCTCGCGTCGCTTTCGCGCGCGATAAGGCAACAGATTGAATCCGTCGAGCATGGCAGCGTTCATTGCATCACCTCGCGCAACGCCAGGCCTACCGCAACCGCGAAACGCGGCGAATGCTTGTGCACCGTCTGAATCTCGGCCACCCCGTTGCAATAAGGCGCGGCTTCGAACGGCAATGCCGCGCAGCCGAAAGTCTTGCCGAGCACGGGAAGCGGAAGGCCCGCGTGCGCCATCAACTCGATCTGCCCGCCGACGTAGATGCAATCGAGCGGCGCGTGTTCGCCAGCGAGTTCGTGCAACGCGTCCGAAATGCTCCGATGCTCGGGCGCGGGATACCGGACTTCGTTTTCGACGCCGCGCGAGCCGACGAGCCAGCCGTGCAAGCCGCTGCTTTCCAGCCAGCAGACGAGATAGCGCGCGTCGGCGTCCAGTTCGACGGAACCTGCATGGCGCATCGCGCGCAATGCGGCGGCCGGCTCGCTGTCGATGGCCGATAGCGCGATGCCCGCCTCCGCCGCGGTCTCGACTCGCGCCTCGACGCGTCGCCGCGCCGTCGCCGCTATCGCGACCAGCGCGTCGCCGTCTTCCCGCGTCTGCACGGACCAGTCGACTGCCAGCGCGCCGCGTTCGATGCCCGCCGCGCGCTCGGCTTCGGCGAGTACGGCCGGCTCGAGCAAGCCGCGCGGATCGCCGCCGATCGGGGCTGCGAGCTGCTCGTGGGTGTCGATGAGTCGGGCGAGCGGAACTTGCGTCGTAAGCGTCGCCGACGACGGCAAGCCCATCGCGCAACGCAGCGCACGCCAAGCGCCGCTTTCCGGCAGCCGCCCGAACGCCTCGCGCAACGCCGCGACGATAGGCGCGCGATCGACGAAATCGCCGCCGACCACCGCACCCGACGGCAGCGCCACCGACTCCAGATGCTCGACACACACCGCCGCATTCGCCCTCAACCGCCTGCTCACGATGGCGAGGCGCACCGCGTCCTCGCTCACGTCGATGCCCGCCGCGTAGCGCCGCGTGACCGTCAGCATCGTGCCGCGCAGCATGTTTTCCTTGCTCATGACCGCTCCTTCCATTCGATCGCGCACCGAACCGTTCGGGCGCTTGATGTCGGAAGAATTGTCGCGAGCGCCGATCGCGGCGAACACTCGGCCGAATGGCCAACGCTCGCGTCGGAGGGATGCTTCCGCGCAGGATCGCGCGTATCTTGAAGACAACGGCAGACGCGTGTGCAGGCGCACACGGCGGCAGCGTGCGCCGTGTGCGTCAAGAAAAGTCCGAAACCCGGGCAGCTATAATCGCGTGACTGTTTTTGGTGGTGCTATGCAATCCTCTTCCCCGTCCAACCCGCCGTCCACGCCGCCCGAGAAGCCGAAAAAAGCCAAACGCCCATGGTGGGGGAGGCTCATGCTCGGATTTTTCGTCAGCGTTTTCGCGCTCGTCGTCTGCGCGGGTCTGGTGCTCGGCTACGCGCTCGTCGTTGCGATGCCGAACCTGCCGTCGCTCGAAGCGCTCACCGATTACAAGCCGAAGGTGCCGCTGCGCATCTACACGGCCGATCACGTTCTGATCGGCGAATTCGGCGAAGAGCGCCGCAGTGTCGTGCGCATTCAGGACGTGCCCGATCATCTGAAAAAAGCCGTGCTCGCCATCGAAGACGCGCGCTTTTACGATCACGGCGGCGTCGATCTCACCGGCATTCTGCGCGCGGGCTCGGTCGCCCTGACCAACGGCCACGCGTCGCAAGGCGCGAGCACGATCACGATGCAGGTCGCGCGCAATTTCTTCCTGTCGAGCGAGAAGACCTACACGCGCAAGATTTATGAAATGCTGCTCGCGTACAAGATCGAGCGCGCGTTGACGAAGGATCAGATTCTGGAGGTCTATATGAATCAGATCTATCTCGGGCAGCGCGCGTATGGTTTCGCGAGCGCGGCGCGGGTCTATTTCGGCAAGGATCTGAAGGACGTCTCGCTCGCCGAGGCGGCGATGCTCGCGGGTCTGCCGAAAGCGCCCTCGGCGTACAACCCGGTCGTCAATCCGAAGCGCGCGAAGGTGCGGCAGGAGTACATCCTGCAACGCATGCGGGAGCTGAACTTCATCACGCAGGCTGAGTACGAGCAGGCCGTGCAGCAGCCGCTCGTCGTGAAGGGACAGGGCCGCGAATTCAGTGTGCACGCCGAGTACGTCGCGGAAATGGTGCGTCAGATGCTGTACGCGCAATACCGCGAAGAAGCGTACACGCGCGGCCTGAATGTCGTGACGACGATCGATTCCGCCGACCAGGACGCCGCGTATCGCGCGGTGCGCAAGGGCCTGATGGATTACGAGCACCGGCACGGCTATCGCGGGCCGGAAGGTTACATCGATCTGCCGGCGAACGCGGATGACCGCGAGCAGGCCATCGACGATGCGCTCGCCGAGCATCCCGACAACGGCGAGATCGTCGCGGCGGTCGTGACGTCGGCGAGTCCGAAGGAAGTGAAGGCGAGCTTCATCGACGGCAACACGGCAACCATCAGCGGCAACGATCTGCGTTTCGTGCAGTTCGCGCTCTCGTCGCGCGCGCAGCCGAACTCGCGCATTCGTCCGGGCGCGATCGTGCGTCTCATGAAGGACGACGACGGCGACTGGATCATCACGCAATTGCCGCAAGTCGAAGGCGCGCTCGTGTCGATGGTGCCGCAGGACGGCGCGATCCGTGCGCTCGTCGGCGGCTTCGACTTCAACAAGAACAAGTTCAATCACGTCACGCAGGCATGGCGCCAGCCGGGATCGAGCTTCAAGCCGTTCATCTATTCGGCATCGCTCGAAAAGGGTCTCTCGCCCGCGACGATCATCAACGACGGACCGCTTTTCTTCAGCGCCGCCGAGACGGGCGGCCAGGCGTGGGAGCCGAAGAACTACGGCGGCGGCTTCGACGGCCCGATGACCATGCGCTCCGCGTTGCAGCGCTCGAAGAACATGGTGTCGATCCGCATCCTGAGTCATATCGGCACGAAGTACGCGCAGCAGTACATCACGCGCTTCGGCTTCGATGCGGACCGTCATCCCGCTTATCTGCCGATGGCGCTCGGCGCCGGCCTCGTCACACCGCTGCAAATGGCAGCCGGTTACGCGGTGTTCGCGAACGGTGGATATCGTGTGAATCCGTATCTGATCGCCGATATCACCGATCCGTACGGGCGCGTCGTGTCGCATCCGCAGCCGCTCGTCGCGCAGCAAAGCGCGCCGCTCGCGATCACGCCGCGCAACGCTTTCGTGATGAACAGCCTGTTGCAGAGCGTCGCGCAGCACGGCACGGGCGCGAAGACGAATCAACTGAAGCGCGGCGATCTGGCCGGCAAGACGGGCACGACGAACGATTCGCGCGATGCGTGGTTCGCCGGTTATCAGCGCACGCTCGTGGCGATCGCGTGGATCGGCTATGACAATCCGCGCAGCCTCGGCGACAAGGAAACGGGCGGCGGTCTTGCGCTGCCGGTGTGGATGGATTACATGGGCCGCGCGCTGAAGGGCGTGCCCGAGTACAAGCCGATGATGCCGCCCGATATCACGTCGCTCGGCAACGAGCTGTACTACGACGACATGACGCCGGGCCGCGGCTTCGTCGCAACGATCGGTGTGAGCCAGGCGCCGCCGCAGGAAGGCGTGTCAGGCGTGACTGCGCCCGCGCCCGAGGTTGGCGAGCAGGAAAAGCAGGACATCATGAATCTGTTCAAGGGGCAGTAACCCGGCCCCTGCAAAGCAAAGCGAGCGGACCGAAAGGCCGCTCGTTTTTTTTACGCCTCGATTTATGCCTTGAAGCGGATCGGCTCGCCGGCCTGCTCGCTCGAATATTTGCTCAGCGTCGCGAAGAATTCGCTGTTGTCGCGCGTGTCGCGCCAGGCGCCGTCGACGTATTTGTAGTGGAATCCGCCCGCCTTCGCCGCGAGCCAGATTTCGTGCTTCGGCGGCTGCAAGTTGACGATCACCTTCGTGCGATTCTCGAATTCCAGCGTGAGCACATTGCCGCTGCGCTCGAATTCGATGTCCGCTTCGGCGTTGTCCACCGAGCGCTCGATGGCCGTCAGCGCGGCCTCCGCCAGCGTCAGGTATTCCTGGTCTGTCATGCTAAACTCCATCGATTAAACGTATAGGGACGGTCATGCGAGTCGTTTTCAAGATGAGCGCGATTGTAGCGGCTTTGAGCATCGGCGCCGCGGCAACGCTCTCGCTCGGCGGTTGTGGGCAACGCGGTCCGCTGTATCTGCCAAGAGTGCCGCCGCTGCCGCAACGTCCCAACGACCTCCAGAATACGCCGCCTTCGAACGTCGCTGCGGACAGCGAAACGGCATCGAGACAGCCGCTCTCGCTTTCGCCCGAGACCGATCTCAAAACCAGTCCCAATGGTGCATCGGCGCCGAAAGCCGCGTCGTCCGCTTACTGATCCTCGAGCCTTAACGCCTTCGTGGCGCACTTTCGATTCCACGCATGAGTGATTCCGCATTCCACTACGTCGACGGCGTGTTGCACGTCGAAGGCGTCTCAGCCGCGTCGCTCGCGGACCAGTTCGGCACGCCGCTCTACGTCTATTCGCGCGATGCCCTCACGCGCGCCTATCACGCTTACGCCGATGCCTGCGCCGGCCGCAAGGCAACGGTGCACGTCGCGGTGAAGGCGAACAGCAATCTCGCGGTGCTCAACGTGTTCGCGCGCATGGGCGCGGGCTTCGACATCGTGTCGTCGGGCGAGCTCGCGCGCGTGCTCGCGGCCGGCGGCAAGGCGGAGAACACGGTGTTTTCGGGCGTCGGCAAGACGGTGGCCGAAATGCGCGAGGCGCTCGAAGCGGGCGTCAAGTGCTTCAACGTCGAGTCGATTCCCGAGTTGCACGCGCTCAACGAAGTCGCGAAGTCGCTCGGCAAGAAAGCGCCGGTTTCGCTGCGCGTGAATCCCGACGTCGATGCAAAAACGCATCCGTACATCTCCACCGGCCTCAAGTCGAACAAGTTCGGCGTCGCGTTCAGCGATGCGCGCGCGACGTACGCGCAAGCGCATGCCATGCCGAATCTCGATGTCGTCGGCATCGATTGCCATATCGGCTCGCAGATCACCGAAATCAGCCCGTATCTCGACGCGCTCGACAAGCTGCTCGAACTCGTCGAGCAGATCGAAGCGGACGGCATGAGCATTCGTCACGTCGATGTCGGCGGCGGTCTCGGCATCACCTACGACGACGAAACGCCGCCCGATATCGGCGTGTTCGTGAAGACGCTGCTCGATCACATCGAGAAGCGCGGCCACGGTCAGCGCGAAGTGTATTTCGAGCCGGGGCGCTCGCTCGTCGGCAACGCGGGCGTGCTGCTGACGCGCGTCGAGTTCCTGAAGCCGGGCGAGGAAAAGAACTTCGCCATCGTCGATGCCGCGATGAACGACCTCGCGCGTCCTGCGATGTACGAGGCGTTTCATCGCATCGTGCCGGTCGTGAAGCGCGACGAGAAAGCGCATACATACGATGTCGTCGGTCCGGTATGCGAAAGCGGCGACTGGCTCGGACGCGATCGCGAGCTGTCCATCGCGCCCGGCGATCTGCTCGCGATCTGCTCGGCGGGCGCGTACGGCTTCGTGATGAGCTCAAACTACAACACGCGTCCGCGCGCCGCCGAAATCATGGTCGATGGGGAACGCGCGCGGCTCGTGCGCGAGCGTGAGGAAGTGAAGCAGCTGTTCGCCGGCGAATCGATTCTGCCGGACTGAAGCGCCGCGCTTCGAACGAAAAAGCGATGCCCTGACAAGCATCGCTTTTTTTATGCGCGTCGCGCTTTGAGCCAGGCGATCACGCGCCAGCCGAGCAGCACGATCACGATCGAGCCGTAGATCTTCGGCAGTTCGAGATCGTGTTTGCCCGCCTTCATCCACCAGAAATGCAGGATCGCGAGCGCGGCGATCAGATAGATCGCGCGATGCAAGGTCTGCCAGCGACGGCCGAGCTTGCGCACCATCGCTTTCGGCGATGTGACCGCGAGCGGAATCAGCAGCACGAACGCCGCGAAACCGACCGTGATGAACGGCCGCTTGCCGATGTCCTTCAGCATCGCGGCGACATCGAACCATTTGTCGAACCAGATGTACGTCGTGAAGTGCAGTACGGCGAAGAAGAACGCGAAGAGACCGATCATCCGGCGAAAGCGCGCGAGCGCCGTCACGCCCGTCAGGCGGCGCACGGGCGTGATCGCGAGCGTGATGCACAGATACACGAGCGTCCAGAGGCCGGTCGAGCGCGTGATGAATTCGATCGGATTCGCGCCCAGGCCGCCCGTCGCGCCGAGCAGCACGAGACGTGCGAGCGGAAACAGCATCGCGACGAACACGACGATCTTGACCGGAACGATCCATCGCGGTCCCGTCGCGACGCGCGCGCTTTTGATCTGGGAAGCGGACGACATCGTTCAGAAGTTCTTCTTCAGATCCATGCCGGCATACATCGACGCGACCTGATCGCCGTAGCCGTTGAACATGAGCGTCTTGCGTTTCGGCTGAAAGAAGCCGTCCTCGCCGATGCGCCGCTCCGTCGCCTGACTCCAGCGCGGATGATCGACATTCGGATTCACGTTCGAAAAGAAGCCGTATTCGCTCGGCGCGTAGAGATTCCAGCTCGTTGGCGGCTGTTTCTCGACAAAGCGGATTTTCACCAGCGATTTCGCGCTCTTGAAACCGTACTTCCACGGCACGACGACACGCACCGGCGCGCCGTTCTGGTTCGGCAGCACTTCGCCGTACAAGCCGACGGTCAGCAGCGTGAGCGGATTCATCGCCTCGTCCATGCGCAGACCTTCGGAATACGGCCATTCGAGGATCGGCGTCGAAAGTCCCGGCATCTGCGACGGATCGGCCAGCGTGATGAACTGCACGTACTTCGCGTTGCCCGTCGGCCCGGCGCGCTTGATGAGCTCCGACAACGACACGCCGATCCACGGAATCACCATCGACCAGCCTTCGACGCAGCGCAGCCGGTACACGCGTTCCTCGAGCGGCGCGAGCTTGAGAATGTCGTCGATGTCGTAGACCTTCGGATTCTTGATCGCGCCCTCGACGGACACTTTCCACGGCCGCGGACGCAGCGTGCCGGCGTGGGCGGCGGGATCGTCCTTGTCGGTGCCGAACTCGTAGAAGTTGTTGTAGCTCGTGATGTCCTTGAACGGCGTCGGCTTGTCGAGCGCGACGAACTTCGGGTTGGTCGTCGCGGCCAGCTTCTGGCCTTTGGCGTCGGGCGATGTCAGCGTCGCGTGGGCGAGGCCGCTCGCGCCGGCGAGTCCTGTCGCGGCGAGCGCGCCGAGCGAACGAAGCGTGCGCCGGCGATTCTCGAACACGTCGCGCGGCGTGATTTCGTGACTCGCAATGTCATCGCCGTACAGATTACGGCCTTGTTTGATCCACATGAAGCGTGACTCCTTCCGTTCATTCTTGTACGGAGAAAACAGCAGATTGGATGCCAGTATTCCACCGCAAAACGAAAAAAAACCGCCAGCGCTCGTCACGCATGGCGGTCTTTTTCGATTCGACGCTGCCGATCAGAGCTTGCCGTAACTATGCAAGCCCGAAAGGAACATGTTGACGCCGAGGAACGCGAAGGTCGTGACGATCAGGCCCGTCAGCGCCCACCATGCGGCGGCGGCGCCGCGCAGGCCTTTCATCAGGCGCATGTGCAGCCACGCGGCGTAGTTCAGCCAGACGATCAGCGCCCAGGTTTCCTTCGGATCCCAGCTCCAGTAGCCGCCCCACGCTTCCGCCGCCCACAGCGCGCCGAGGATCGTCGCGATGGTGAAGAACGCGAAGCCGACGGCAATCGACTTGTACATCACGTCGTCGAGCACTTCGAGCGACGGAAGGCGGTCCGCCATGAAACCGCGCTGCTTCGCGAGATACGCGACGGAGACCATCGCCGAGAGCGCGAAGCTGCCATAGCCGATGAAGTTCGCCGGAACGTGGATCTTCATCCACCAGCTTTGCAGCGCGGGGACGAGCGGCTGAATCTGCTGTGCATCGCGCGCGATCGAATACCACATCAGGAAACCGACCGCCGCGCTGATGACGAGCAGCACGAACGCGCCCATCGCGCGCGTCGAGTAATGCTGCTCGTAGTAGAGATAAAACAGCGACGTGATGAGGCAGAACAACACGAAGACTTCGTACAGATTCGAAATCGGAATATGGCCGACGTCCGAGCCGATCATGTAGGACTCGTACCAGCGCACCATCAGGCCGGTGAAGCCCATCAGCACCGCGACCCACGTCATGCGCGAGCCGATCGCGCCGCCCGTCTGCGAGCGCGTCGCAAGGCCGATCCAGTAGAAGAGCGTCGCGAGGATGAAGAGCGCGCTCATCCACAAGATCGCGGACTGGCTCGACAGGAAGTACTTGAGGAAGAAGTTCGTGTCGGCGCGAGCGAGGTCGTGCTGATAGAGCTGGATCGAGAAAAGCGACAACACCGCGATCAACGCGATCAGCAGGCGTACCGGTTTCCAGCGCCAGCCGAGCACGACGAACGTCGGCACGGCGCCGACCAGCACGGCCGTGTCGTACACGTCCATGTACGCGTGATAGCGGTTCAGCGCGAAACCCGCGCCCGCGACCATCGCGAGGGCGAAGAGCCAGTCGATCAGCGTGAGCCTGCGCAGGAACGGACGATCGTCGAACTCGGCGACATCGGGAAGCCCCGATGCCGGACGTTCCGTCTTGGCGGAGGCGTGGGAGGAAGTCTGTGTGAGGTCCATGATCTTACCGTGTTGAAACTTCCGAGTTCGGGGTCTCGGTTTGCGAATGCCGGTGCGCGTTTTGCGCCGGGGACGGATCGGCCGGTACTTCCGGCTTCACGCCGAGCGCCGCTGCGATCTGCGCGCGCGTACGCACGAACTCTTTCTCGAAATCGAACGTGCGGCGGGCGGTGGACATCGCCATCAGCACGCTCGCGCCGCCCTGGCCCGTATCTTTGAGCCAGAACCAGAGCCGGCGTTCGCGCACGTAAAACATCGCGAAAATGCCGACGACCAGCAGAAGGCTGCCAAGATACACCAGATTTTTACCCGGCGCGCGCGTCAACTGGAATACCGAAGCTTGCACTTGCCTGAAGTTGTCCAGTTGCAGAAAGACCGGCGAACCGTACAGAAAGCTGTCGGAAAGCGCGTTGATGGACGATTGCACGAACGCGGCGTTCTTATCGTCCACTTTAGCCGCGGGCTGGCCGTTTTGCTCTCGGGAAATCTGCCATACGTCCCACATCGCGCCTTCGAGCATCCTCATCAGCAGGCCGGCGGCTTTCTCCTGCTCGCCCTTCGGCACCGATTTGTCGATAAACATCGCGATGCTCTGGAAACCGCCAATCATCTGCGGATTCGTCGTCGCCTTGCCGGTTTCATCGGCGCCTGCGAAAAGATTCAGCACGCGGACGGCGCTTTCCTCCAGATGTTTCTGCAGTTCACCGTTTTCCTGCGGCACCGAACGCAACGCGAAACGATGCGCGGCTTCGGCGCGCGTCGCCGGCGTCGCGAGCGCGGCGCGCAGGTCCATCCACTGTTTGACGGTGCCCTGATCGTCGGCGGGAATGCGCAGATAGCGGAACGGATCGTTCGGGCTCAGGCGCATGCCCGCGAGGAACATACGCTGGCCGCTCACGTCCACGGGCACCATGTAGTTGCTGTATTCGCGCGCCTGGCCGTCCGTGCCGCGCACCTTGTATTGCACCGACGGGCCGATATTGCGCAGATCCGTCGGTCTCGACGTTTTGGCGCCTGAGCCGAGGCGCTCGTCGAATGCATCGCGCAGCGTTTCCTTCTTGCCGACGCCGCGCGCGTCGGGCGCGCCGCTGCCGTCGGTCATGTTCTCGACGTTGATCGCGCGGAAATCCGTGAACTCGACCGTCTCGCCCTGCGCGCCCGCGAACTGCGCGCCGATGGGCGCCGTGCCGCCGATCGTCCCGCTGAACGGCGCGGTCTTCGCGCTGCCGCCGGTCATCGGCCAGGCGGTCATTTCGAGTTTCGAGCCGCCGTCCTGAAAGCTCGATTGATAGATCGAAATGCCGTCATACGTGAACGGCTTGTTCACTTCGATGCGCGCCGGAATGCGCTTGCCTGTCTTGTGATCGATGACGACGATATCGCTCGCGAAGAGCTTCGGCATGCCGGTCGAGTAGTAATCGACGATGAACTTATTGAGCTGAATCGAGAACGGCAGGTCCTGAATGATCGAGCCGTCTTGCTGATTCAGTATCGCCGTGCCGACGAACTGCCCTTCGGGCACCCATGCGTAGCCGCGGAAAGTCGGATTCGACGTTGAAAGACGATGCTCGCGCGGAATGTCGTTGATGACGGCGTTGCTGTTGATCGGCGTCTTGTTGAACATCCACATCTGCAGCTTGATGGGCAGATTGCTGTCCAGCAGACCGCCGATACAGATCACGACGATCGCCAGATGCGCCGAGATATAGCCGATCTTGGTCATCGCGCCGCGCTTGGCGGTGATGAGCGTCGCGCCGTTGTCGGTCTCGCGCGTCTTGAAGCGGTAGCCCATCTTCGCGGACAGGCGTTCGAGCGTCGCGGCGGTCTGCGCGCGATCGGCCGTGACCGTGAACTCGCCCTTGTGATGGAACGCGCGCAGCCCGCCTTCGTGCACGCGATCCTTCCAGCTCTTGATGTCCGCGATCATCTTCGGGCTGTTTCGGATCACGCACAGCGACACCGAGATCACGAGGAAAATCAGGATCAGCATGAACCACCATGCGCTGTACACGGTGTAGATGCTCAAGCCACGGAAGATGTCCGCCCAGAACGGGCCGAACTGATTGACGTAGTTGGGATACGGATCGTCCTGCGTAAGCACCGTGCCGATGATGCTCGCGATCGCCAGAATGACCAGCAATGCGATGGCGAAGCGCATCGAACTGACGAGTTCGACGAAATGCCTGATGGCCCGACGGCTCGACTTCGACTGCAAACCCGATGTGGTGACGCTCATTCAAACTCCGGCTGGACAGCAAAAAAGGGTGGAGACGCTGGCGGTCTTTGTCGACCGACGTCCCACCCTTTTCTTGTTTTCGCGCCGGTCTTCTCGGATAGTCCGGGACCGGCTTCGTAGTATGGGCGATTCTCCGTCTCTGCATGGAGAACCGCTGGACGCTGACTGCTATGCGTTCAATGCAAACCGGCGATGTAGTCGGCGACCGCCTTCATCTCCGCTTCGTTCAGGCGCGAGGAAATCTGGTGCATCGGCTCGCTGTTGTTGCGTTGTCCCGATGCGAAGGCGTTCAACTGCGCCACTGTGTAATCGCCCCACTGCCACGACAGCCGCGGATACTGCACCGGAATGCCCATGCCCGTCGCGCCGTGGCACGCCGCACACGCCGGCACGCCCTTGTCCGCGATGCCGCCGCGGTAGATCTTCTGGCCCAACGCGACGTCGTTCTTGTCGCGCGCGTAATTGGGCTTTGCCTTCTGCGACGCGAAGTACGCCGCGACGTTCACCATGTCCTGATCCGATAGCGCGCCCGCGATGCCCGCCATGATCGGATTGTTGCGCGCCGGTGCCTTTGCACCCGGCTGCGTCTTGTAATCCTTCAACTGCTTGACGATGTACTCGGCGTGCTGCCCCGCGAGCCGCGGAAATGCCGCGCCGGCGCTGTTGCCGTCTGCCGCGTGACACGCCGCGCACACCTGAGTCGCGATAGCCTGGCCTCGCGTCACATCCGGCTTGGCCGGTTGCGCGGGCTCCGCCGCACTCACTGACGTCGATACCGCCAGACCACTCAAACCTGCACCGAAAGCCGCCGCTGCCCGAATCACCACCAGAGACCTGTACAGTCGGTTCATTCGCGTACCCTGTTTTTCGTCTTGTGAGAATGTGAGGTTCTGCAAAAAACGACGGCGACCGATCATCGCCGCAAGATACCCGAACTCGCTGAACGAAGAGGCCCAAAAGTACGCCTCTGAAAACTGTCTCGCTCCTTGTGGGTGCCGCCTGCGGCTTGGGTCTTGCGTGCCCGCTGATCTTTAAAAATCCGTCGTATTGTACAATAACCCGCTATACGCAAAGACGCCAGTCGGGGCATGCCCAGTATTTGCCGGGTTCTCAAGGCTTCGGTTTTCGCAGCGCTTTCGATTGGACCCGCCCATGTCATTCCTGCTTCATCAATCCCGCTTCTTCACGACCGTCAACCATCTGCGCGATCTGCCGCCGACGCCGCAACCCGAAATCGCATTTGCGGGGCGCTCGAACGCGGGTAAATCGACGGCGATCAATATCCTCTGCAATCAGAAGCGGCTTGCTTTCGCGAGTAAAACGCCGGGGCGCACGCAGCATATCAATTACTTCTCCGTCGGTCCGGAAGCCGCGCCGGTCGGCTATCTCGTCGACCTTCCCGGATACGGTTACGCCGAAGTGCCGGGCGCCGCGAAGGAACATTGGCAGCGGCTGCTTTCGACGTACCTGCAAAGCCGCGCGCAACTGTGCGGCATGATCCTGATGATGGATTCGCGCCGGCCGCTCACCGACCTCGATCGCATCATGATCGACTGGTTCGCGCCGACCGGAAAACCGATTCACGCGCTGCTCACCAAATGCGACAAATTGACGCGACAGGAGATGACGAACGCCCTGCGTGCGACCAAGAAATCCTTCGCCGAATATAAAGACGCGGGCTATCGCGGCGAACTTACGGCGCAGCTCTTTTCGGCGCTCAAACGGACGGGCATCGACGAGGCTCACGAACAGATCGAAAGCTGGCTGATACCGGAAGAAGCCGGCGAAAACGCGTCAGAAGACGCAGCCGAGTGAGCGCGGCGCGTGCGCGCCGGCATAAAAAAACCCGCCGCATAACGGCGGGTTAATAGCCTAATCGAATAACGACAGGCACCCGCTCAGGGAGGAGAAGCGGGGAGTCCGGCGGCAAGCGCCTCGCTCGATCGGTATGATATACCATTGTCTCAAAGCGGTTTCAGACGCAGCCAAGTGCTTGTTCGGCAAGGGTTTAGGCGTCTCGGAACACGTTTTCGACCTCCCCTGAAGACCACCCAAATTCGAGTCGAAATATGAGCTTCTATCCTCACCATCGCCCGCGCCGGATGCGCCGCGATGACTTCTCGCGCCGTCTGATGCGCGAAAACATCCTCACGACGAACGACCTCATCTATCCCGTGTTCATCGTCGAAGGTACGAATGTGCGGCAGGCCGTGCCGTCGATGCCCGGCGTCGAGCGCACGTCCGTCGATTTGCTGATGAAAGTCGCCGAGCAATGCGTCGAACTTGGCGTGCCGGTGCTGTCGCTGTTCCCGGCGATCGAACCGTCGATCAAGACGCCCGATGGCCGCGAAGCCACGAATCCGGACGGTCTCATTCCGCGCGCCGTGCGCGAGCTGAAGAAGAACTTCCCGATGCTCGGCGTGCTGACCGACGTCGCGCTCGATCCGTACACGAGCCACGGCCAGGACGGCGTGCTCGACGAAGAAGGCTACGTGAAGAACGACGAAACGAGCGAAATTCTCGTCGAGCAGGCGCGCACCCAAGCTGAAGCGGGCGTGGATATCGTCGCGCCGTCGGACATGATGGACGGGCGCATCGGCGCGATCCGCGAGATGCTCGAAAGCGAAAGCCACATCCACACGCGCATCATGGCGTATGCGGCGAAGTACGCGTCGGCATTCTACGGCCCGTTCCGTGACGCCGTCGGTTCCGCAGCGAATCTCGGCAAGAGCAACAAGATGACGTATCAGATGGACCCGGCCAACTCCGACGAAGCGATGCGCGAAGTGCGCATGGACATCGAGGAAGGCGCGGACATGGTGATGGTCAAGCCGGGCATGCCGTACCTCGACATCGTGCGGCGCGTGAAGGACGAGTTCCGCTTCCCGACGTACGCGTATCAGGTGAGCGGCGAGTACGCGATGATCAAGGCGGCCGCGCAGAACGGCTGGATCGATCACGACAAGGTCATGATGGAAGCGCTGCTCGCGTTCAAGCGCGCGGGCGCGGACGGCGTGCTGACGTACTTCGCGCTGGATGCGGCGCGGATCATTCGCGCTTCCGTGTAAGCGCCAAAAGGGCGATGCGAGTGCATCGCCCTTTTTTTATCCGTTCAGTTTATCGAGACTCTTCAGAAACGTATCCGCCGATTCATACCCGACCACGCGCGCGACTTCGTTGCCCTGCGCATCGAAGAAGATGATTCCCGGCGGCCCGAAAAGCTTGAAGCGCTTGAGGAGAATTTGATCGTTCGTGTTGTTGGCGGTCACGTCCGCGCGCAGAAGATTCAGTTGCGCGAGGCGCGCTTGCACACGGGCGTCGGAGAAAGTCAGCTTCTCCATTTCCTTGCACGACACGCACCAGTCCGCGTAGAAATCGAGCATCGCGGGACGCGCCGCCGCTTTGACCGCCGAGTCCAGTTCCGCCGATGAACGCACCGGCGCGAAGATCAGGCCCTGCGATCGCGCATTCGCCGACGGCTCGCTGCGGGAAGCCAGCACGGCGAGCGGGCGCAGCGGATCTGTCGAACCCGCCGCCAATCCGACGAGCAGCGTCGCCGCCCAGATCGCGAATGCCGCTCCGAGCCCGCGCCCGAGCCGCTTCCACACACCGACAGGCGCCGCCGCGCCCGACGAGAACAATCCGAGCGATGCCGCCGCGATCAGCAGCCATAGCGCCGCGAGCAGCATCTGCGCAACGCCGCCGATGACCGGCCAGACGATCCACAGCGCGGCCGCGAGCAGCACGACGCCGAAGAAGACCTTCACGCCGTCCATCCACGCACCGGCGCGCGGCAGAACCGAACCCGCGCCGAGCCCGATGACGAGCAGCGGCACGCCCAGTCCGATGCCCATTGCGAAGAGCGCGGCGCCGCCGAGCGCAGCGTTGCCGGTGTGCGCGATGAACGCGAGCACCGCGAAAAGTGGCGCAGTCATGCACGCGCCGACCACGAGCGCGGACAGCGCGCCCATCGCCGCGACTGCCGCGAACTTGCCGCCGCTGCGCTTCTGCGATGCTTCGTTGACGCCCGCTTGCCAGCGCGCGGGCAGCGCGATATCGACGCCCGAGATCAACGCGATGGCGAACGCCGCGAGCAGCAGGCCGAACGCGCCGAGCACCCACGGGTTCTGCAGCCACGCGCCGAGGCTTTGTCCGATCAACGCGGCAGCGACGCCGAGCGCGGTATAGACGAGCGCCATGCCGATCACGTACGAAACCGACAATGCGAATCCGCGCGAACGCGTCACACGCGCGCCTTCGCCGACGATGATCGCGGACAGAATCGGGATCATCGGATACGAGCATGGCAGGAGGCTCAGTACCATGCCGGCAAGGAAATAGAGTCCGACGACTGTGAAGAATCCGCCGCCCTCGAGCATCGATTGCGCGTAGTCGGCGCTGGTCGCGCGCTCGAACCAAGTGTCGCCGGTGTTTGCGCTCGTCGTCGCGGTCGGTGCCGCGCCCGCGGGCTGGAGCGCGTCGCCGCGCACACGATAGGCCTTCTCCATCGGCGGATAGCAGATGCCGCCATCCGCGCAACCCTGCGACGTCACCGCGAGCTCGAACGGCCCGTTCGCTTTCGTCACCGGAATACGGATGATCAGTTCGCCGCGATACGTCTCGACGTCCTTGTTGAACGTCTGATCGAAATGAACTTTGCCCGCCGGAAGTTGCGCCGCGCCGATGGTCGCGTCGCCGCTCTTCACCGCGAACGCGAAACGCTCACGGTACATGTAGTAGCCGTCGGCGATCTTGTAGCGCACGTCCACTTCGCCCGGCTTTTCGGATGCGCTGAATTTGAACGCGACGTCGGGCTCGAGGAAATCGTCGGCTGCGCGCGCGGCGCCCGACAGCAGCGCGAACGCCGCCAGGAAGAGAAACGCGCCGAAAAGTCGCCGCGTGACAAGGCGAGAAAACTCAAACATGAAGAGGACGCTGCGTTTCTGCGTTGACCCACTGGCCGTATCCCGGCGATGCATCGACCTGCCAGACGAGGATTTCGGGCGTTTCATATGGATGTCGAGCCTCGACGAAGCGCTGCAATTCTGCGCTGCGCGCGACGCTCGTCTTGAACAACAACTGCACTTCCTGCGACGACTCCAGCACGCCCTTCCAGTGATATTGCGACGACACGGCGCCGAGATTCGTCACGCACGCCGCGAGCCGCGCGTCCAGCGCCGCTTGCGCGAGCGCATCGGCTGCGGCGGCGTCGGGCAGCGTGGACAGCATCAAAACGACGGGGACGTTCACTCGGCGTGCTCCGAGAGGTTAATTGCGTATCGTAGCATCGGCGGCTGACACTCACTTTTACGCCTCGGCGCGCTGAAATGTCGCAGCCAGAAAGCAAAAAGGCCAAGCTCTAAGCCTGGCCTTTCTGGTAACAACCGAAAACGGGATTTATTCCGCTTCTTGCACTTCTTCCGTCTCTTCGACTTCCGGGCGATCCATCAGTTGGACCAGCGCCATCGGGGCGTTATCGCCGACGCGGAAACCGAACTTCAGGATGCTCAGGTAGCCGCCCGGGCGGTTCGCGTAGCGCGGGCCGAGCACGTCGAACAGCTTCGCGACGGAATCACGATCGCGCAGGCGGTTGAACGCCAGACGACGGTTCGCGAGCGACGGCTTCTTGCCCAGCGTGATGAGGGGCTCGACGACCTTGCGCAGTTCCTTGGCCTTCGGCAGCGTCGTCTTGATGACTTCGTGCTCGATCAGCGAGTTCGACATATTGCGGAGCATTGCCAGACGATGGCTGCTCGTGCGGTTCAGTTTCCGCAGACCATGCTTATGACGCATTTCAGTTCCTTTAACGAGTTTTGATCCAGCTCTTCTATTGCACCCTAATTTGCGTGCACGGGCCGGTCAGGTAAAAGCAAGACGCGGATTTTAAAGCAAAATCCGCGTCTTTGCCAAGTTACGCGACTGTGTTTGGTATTACTTGTCCAACCCGGCCGGCGGCCAGTTTTCGAGCTTCATACCAAGCGTCAGACCGCGCGACGCCAGCACTTCCTTGATTTCGTTCAGCGACTTGCGGCCGAGGTTCGGCGTCTTCAGCAGCTCGTTTTCCGTGCGCTGGATCAGGTCGCCGATGTAGTAGATGTTCTCGGCCTTCAGGCAGTTCGCCGAGCGAACCGTGAGTTCAAGATCGTCCACCGGACGCAGCAAGATCGGGTCGATCTGCGGTGCGCGCGACGGTGCTTCTGCTGCCGCTTCCGTGCCTTCCAGTGCGGCGAACACCGACAACTGATCGACCAGAATGCGAGCCGACTGGCGGATCGCTTCTTCCGGCGAAATCACGCCGTTGGTCTCGATGTTCATCACGAGCTTGTCGAGGTCGGTGCGCTGTTCGACACGTGCGCTTTCGACGGCGTAGCTCACGCGGCGAACCGGCGAGAACGACGCGTCCAGCACGATGCGGCCGATGATCTTGGCCGACTCTTCGCCATAGCGACGCACGTTGCCCGGCACGTAGCCGCGGCCCTTTTCGATCTTGATCTGAACGTCGAGCTTGCCGCCCTTCGACAGGTGAGCGATCACGTGTTCCGGATTGATGACCTCGCAGTCGTGCGCGAGTTCGATATCGCCGGCCGTGACAACGCCTTCGCCTTCCTTGCGCAGCGTCACCGTGACTTCGTCCCGGTTGTGCAGCTTGAAGACGACACCCTTCAGGTTCAACAGCAGGTTGACCACATCCTCTTGCACACCATCGAGCGTCGAGTATTCGTGCACGACGCCTGCGATCGTCACTTCGGTCGGCGCGTAGCCGATCATCGACGACAGCAGCACGCGCCGAAGCGCGTTACCCAAGGTGTGGCCATAGCCGCGTTCGAACGGCTCCATAACCACTTTCGCATGGTTCTCACCAAGCGATTCAACTGCAATGATCTTGGGCTTCAACAAACTGGTTTGCATAGGTTTTCCTTTTCAATACCCTCGGCTCGTTACACCGATAAGGCTGACCGGTGACAACCTGAAAATAAACAGCCGAGGCCACCTCTTGCCACGAGCAATCAGGCTCCCCGGCTGTCCATCCATTACCGCCGCGATTAACGCGAATACAATTCGACGATCAGGCTTTCGTTGATGTCGCCGGCGATGTCGCTACGCTCGGGCATCGACTTGAACGTGCCTTCGAACTTCTTCTCGTCGACCGACACCCAGCTCGGCATGCCGCCTTGCTGCGCCAGCGAGAGAGCTTCGACGATACGAGCCTGCTTGCGCGACTGCTCGCGCACGGACACGACGTCGCCCGACTTCACTTGCAGCGACGGGATGTTCGCGACTTGGCCGTTCACCATGATCGCCTTGTGGCTCACGAGCTGACGTGCTTCAGCGCGCGTCGAGCCGAAGCCCATGCGATACACGACGTTGTCGAGACGCGACTCGAGCAATTGCAGCAGGTTTTCGCCCGTCGGGCCCTTGCGGCGGTCGGCTTCAGCGAAGTAGCGGCGGAACTGACGCTCCAGCACACCGTAGATACGCTTCACTTTCTGCTTTTCGCGCAACTGGGTACCGTAGTCGGACGTACGCGCGCCCGAGGTGCGGCCGTGCTGGCCGGGCTTGCTGTCGAGCTTGCACTTGTCGGCGAGGGAGCGGCGTGCGCTCTTCAGGAACAGATCAGTGCCTTCACGGCGGGACAGCTTTGCTTTGGGACCGGTATAGCGTGCCACGTTGCATCCTTAAATATTGATCACGCAAACTTCCGTTGAACTTCAGTCTGCGCTAGTCCGAACCCTTTGGGCCGAACGGTGGGCTTAGTCAAAACTTACTAACGCACGAAACCCGCCGATACTCGCGCATCGACAGGCAACATGCGGTTGCGTCGACGTATTAGATACGACGGCGCTTCGGCGGACGGCAGCCGTTGTGCGGGACCGGCGTCACGTCGGAGATCGCGGTGATCTTGATGCCAAGACCATGCAACGCGCGCACCGCCGATTCGCGGCCAGGACCGGGGCCCTTGATCCGCACTTCGAGGTTCTTCACGCCGTATTCCATTGCCACGCGACCAGCCGATTCGGCTGCGACCTGAGCTGCGAAGGGCGTCGACTTACGCGAGCCCTTGAAGCCCTGACCACCCGAGGTCGCCCATGCCAGCGCGTTACCTTGACGGTCGGTGATCGTGATAATGGTGTTGTTGAACGACGCGTGAACGTGAACCACGCCCTCGGCGACGTTCTTCTTGACCTTCTTGCGAACGCGTTGCGCCGCGGAGTTGTTCGAAGCCTTAGCCATTACGTTTTCCTGTAACTGTCAGTTCCGCTTACTTCTTCAGCGATTGCGCTGCACGACGCGGACCCTTGCGCGTACGGGCATTCGTGCGCGTACGCTGGCCACGCAGGGGCAGGCCCTTGCGGTGGCGCATGCCGCGGTAGCAACCCAAGTCCATCAGGCGCTTGATGTTCATCGTCACTTCACGGCGCAGGTCGCCTTCGACGATGAACTTGCCCACTTCGTCACGCAGCTTTTCGAGGTCTGCGTCGGTAAGGTCTTTGACCTTCTTCGAAAATTCCACGCCAGCAGCGGTGCAGATGCCACGCGAACGCGTGCGGCCGATGCCGAAGATTGCCGTCAGGCCGATCTCGGTATGCTGGTGATTCGGGATGTTAACCCCTGCGATACGAGCCATTGTTTTTCCTCAAACAAAAAGCGCAAGCAAAAGCGCGGCGTTCAGCCTTGACGCTGTTTGTGGCGCGGATCAGAGCTGCAAATCACGCGCACAACGCCCTTGCGCTTGATGATCTTGCAATTGCGGCAAATGCGCTTAACCGATGCCATCACTTTCATGATATTACCCTTTTTTCAAATCACTTCGCCCGGAACACGATCCGTGCACGAGACAGATCGTAAGGCGTCAATTCAACCGTAACCTTGTCGCCCGGCAGGATGCGGATGTAGTGCATCCGCATCTTTCCGGAAATATGTCCCAGGACGACATGGCCATTTTCCAATTTCACCCGGAAAGTAGCGTTGGGAAGGTTTTCGATGACCTCACCCTGCATCTGGATAACATCGTCTTTGGCCATAGTCCTTATTAACGCATCGGGACGTTGCCACCCTTGAAGTTTGCCTTCTTGAGCAGCGATTCATATTGTTGCGACATAACGTACGACTGCACCTGAGCCATGAAGTCCATCGTGACGACGACAATGATCAGCAGCGACGTTCCACCAAAATAAAACGGCACGTTCCAGCGCAACACCAGAAACTCAGGCAGCAGGCACACGAATAGGATGTAGATCGCACCAGCCAGCGTAAGACGCGTGAGGATGCGGTCGATATATCGTGCAGTCTGATCGCCCGGACGGATACCCGGAACGAAAGCACCGCTCTTCTTCAAGTTGTCGGCGGTCTCCCGGCTGTTGAACACCAATGCGGTGTAGAAGAAGCAGAAGAAGACGATCGCCAACGCATACAGCAGCACGTACACCGGTTGACCGGGCTTCAGCGCCTCGGCCACGTTGTGCAGCGTGTTCGCGAACCAGTTGGTGCGCGTACCCGAACTGAACCAGTTCAGGATGGTTGCCGGGAAGAGGATGATCGACGACGCGAAGATCGGCGGAATCACACCCGACATGTTCAACTTCAGCGGCAGATGAGACGACTGTCCGCCGTAAATCTTGTTACCGACCTGGCGCTTCGCATAGTTCACGAGGATCTTGCGCTGACCGCGTTCGATGAACACGACCAGATACGTGACCGCCGCGATCAAGACCACGATGATGATCGCCGAGATGATGCTCATCGAACCGGTGCGAACCAGTTCGAACAGACCACCGATCGCGTTCGGGAAACCCGCTGCGATACCACCGAAGATGATGATCGAGATGCCGTTGCCGAGACCACGCTCCGTGATCTGCTCACCGAGCCACATCAGGAACATCGTGCCCGTCACGAGCGTGACGACCGTCGTCAGCCGGAACACCATGCCGGGGTCCAGCACCAGAGCCGGCTGGTTTTCCAGCGCGACCGCGATACCGAACGCCTGGAAGGTCGCCAGAACCACCGTGAAGATACGCGTGTACTGCGTGATCTTACGTTGTCCCGCCTGCCCTTCCTTCTTCAGCGCCTCCATCTGCGGCGACACGATCGACAGCAACTGCATGATGATCGACGCCGAAATGTAGGGCATGATGCCCAGCGCAAAGATCGTGAACCGCGACAGTGCGCCACCCGAGAACATGTTGAACATGCCAAGGATGCCGCCCGACTGGCTCTGGAACAGCTTCGCCAGTTGATCCGGATCGATGCCGGGCACCGGAATATGCGCCCCAATGCGGTAGACGATCAGCGCAAGCAGCAGGAACACTGCACGCCGGCGCAGATCGCCGAATTTCGCCGCGCTTCGACCGGTTTTTGCGAGACTCGGGCTGTTAGCCAAGTACCTTCTCCGATGCTAGTGCTAGTAACGGCGAAAGCGCGTTACTCGGCGAAAGAGCCGCCAGCGGCTTCGATTGCCTCACGGGCGCCCTTCGTTGCCGTCAGGCCCTTCACCGTGACCTTGCGCGTGATCTCGCCGGTCTTGATGATCTTCGCGCTCTTGATGAGCTCGCCGACCAGACCCGCTTGCTTCAACGCCAACAGATCGATTTCGTCGACCGGCAGCTTCTCGAGATCAGCCAGGCGCACTTCACCGACGAATTCCTTCGTCAGCGAGGTGAAGCCGCGCTTCGGCAGACGACGCTGCAGAGGCATCTGACCGCCTTCGAAGCCGACCTTGTGAAAGCCGCCCGAACGCGATTTCTGACCCTTGTGGCCGCGGCCAGCGGTCTTGCCGAGGCCCGAACCGATACCGCGACCGACGCGACGCTTAGCGTGCTTCGCGCCTTCCGCCGGCTTCAGGTTATTCAATTCCATGTTCAACTCCTTGGATCCGTAGGTCGCGCTTAGGCGATGACCTTAACGAGGTACGAGACCTTGTTGATCATCCCGCGCACTGCCGGCGTGTCCTGCAGCTCGGAAACCGAGTTCAGGCGACGCAGGCCGAGGCCACGCACCGTTGCGCGGTGCGATTCGCGGGTCCCGATCAGGCTCTTGACGAGCTGAACCTTGACAGTTTTTTCAGACATGGTGACCACCTTAGCCCAGAATGTCTTCGACGGACTTACCACGCTTCGCAGCGATGTCTGCCGGGGTCGACTGCTTGCGCAGGCCGTCCAGCGTCGCACGAACGAGGTTGTACGGGTTCGTCGAACCGTGGCTCTTGGCCACAACGTTTTGAACGCCCATCACGTCGAACACTGCGCGCATCGGGCCGCCAGCGATCACGCCGGTACCGTCCTTCGCCGGAGCGAGGAGAACCGCCGATGCGCCGTGCTTGCCGTGCACTTCGTGTTGCAGCGTGCCGTTCTTCAGGGGCACCTTGAACATGTTGCGGCGGGCCTGCTCCATTGCCTTTTGAACGGCAACCGGAACTTCCTTGGCCTTGCCCTTGCCCATGCCGATTCGGCCGTCACCGTCGCCAACCACGGTCAGTGCGGCGAAGCCGAGAATACGGCCACCCTTCACGACCTTGGTCACGCGGTTGACCGAAATCATCTTTTCGCGCAGGCCGTCGTCGCGTTCGTCAGCCTGAACTTTCGCTTGCATCTTTGCCATGACGAATTCTTCCCTTAGAACTTGAGCCCGGCTTCACGCGCCGCATCAGCCAGCGCCTTCACGCGGCCGTGGTAGCGGAAACCCGAGCGGTCAAAGGCGACGGATTCGATGCCGGCAGCCTTGGCCTTTTCGGCGATACGCTTGCCGATCAAGGTCGCGGCGTTGACGTTGCCGCCCTTGCCCGACTTGTCGGCCAGTTCAGCGCGCACTTCAGCTTCCAGCGTCGAGGCGCTTGCCACGACCTTCGTGCCGCATGCCGAGAACACTTGCGCGTAGATATGCGTATTCGTGCGATGCACGGCCAGACGCGGAACCTGCAGCTCAGCGATCTTGATACGCGTCTGACGAGCGCGGCGCAGGCGAGATTGAGTCTTATCCATGATTGCGCACCCTTACTTCTTCTTCGTTTCTTTGAGGATCACGACCTCGTCGGAATAGCGCACGCCCTTGCCCTTGTACGGCTCGGGCGGACGATAGCCGCGCACTTCTGCTGCGGTCTGTCCGACTTTCTGCTTGTCGATCCCCTTGATCACGATTTCGGTCTGCGACGGGGTTTCAGCCTTGACGCCTTCCGGCATCTGGTGCACCACGGGGTGCGAGAAACCCAGCGACAGGTTCAGCTTGTCGCCTTGCGCTTGCGCACGATAACCGACGCCAACCAGCGTCAGCTTGCGCTCGAAACCCTTGGTGACGCCTTGCACCATGTTCGCCAGGAGGGCGCGCATCGTGCCGGACATCGCGTTCGCTTCGCGGCTTTCATCCGTCGGAGCCAGCTTCAACGTGCCGTCTTCGTTCGTCACGGCAACCAGCTTGTTGACCGGTTGCGAGATCGTGCCGAGCGGACCCTTCACGGTGATGACGTCGCTCTTGATGGCCACTTCCGCGCCTTGCAGCGCGATCGGGCTTTTACCTACTCGAGACATGTTTCTTCTCCTTAGGCGTTAAGCGACGTAGCAGATGACTTCGCCACCGACGCCGTTCTGGCGCGCCTTGCGGTCGGTCATCACACCCTTCGGCGTCGACACGATTGCAACGCCCAGGCCGTTCATCACGGTCGGGATGTCATTGCGACCGCGGTACACGCGCAGACCGGGCTTCGATACGCGCTCGAGGCGCTCGATAACCGGACGGCCAGCGTAGTACTTCAACGCGATGTTCAATTCCGTCTTCGCACCTTCCGACTTGACTGCGAAGTCGTCGATATAACCTTCGTCCTTCAAAACCTGCGCAATCGCAACCTTGACTTTCGACGAGGGCATAGTCACCGAAACCTTCTCGACCATCTGCGCATTGCGGATGCGAGTCAGCATATCGGCGATAGGATCACTCATGCTCATTTATGTTTCTCCTATTACCAGCTCGCCTTGGTCAGGCCAGGGATTTCGCCGCGGAAAGCGATTTCACGAATCTTGCCGCGTGCGAGTCCGAACTTGCGGAACGTGCCACGCGGACGACCCGTGATCGCGCAGCGGTTACGCTTGCGAGTGGGGTTCGAGTTACGCGGCAGTTGTTGCAGTGCCAGACGCGCGAGGTAACGCTCTTCGTCCGACTTGCTTGCGTCGTCGATCACAGCCTTCAGCTCAGCACGCTTCGGAGCGTACTTGGCTGCCAGGCGCGCGCGCTTCTTTTCACGTTCGATCAGTGCCAGTTTAGCCACGGTAACCTCAGTTTCTGAACGGGAACTTGAAGCCGGCGAGCAATGCCTTTGCTTCTTCGTCGGTCTTCGCGGTGGTCGTGATGCTGATGTTCAGCCCACGCAGCGCGTCGATCTTGTCGTAGTCGATTTCGGGGAAAATGATTTGCTCTTTCACACCGATGTTGTAGTTACCACGGCCGTCGAACGCCTTGCCCGACACACCGCGGAAGTCGCGCACGCGAGGCAGCGCAACCGTCACGAAACGGTCCAGGAATTCGTACATGGCATTGCCACGCAGGGTAACCATCGTGCCAATCGGGTAGCCTTCGCGGATCTTGAAACCAGCGATTGCCTTGCGCGACTTGGTGATGACGGGCTTTTGGCCCGCGATCTTCGTGAGGTCACCAACGGCGTGCTCAAGCACCTTCTTGTCAGCGACGGCTTCGCCAAGCCCCATATTCAGGGTGATCTTGGTGAGGCGCGGCACTTCCATAATCGACTTGTAGCCGAACTTTTCAACCAGTTCCGGCACAACCTTTTCTTTGTAAATCTCTTGCAGACGAGCCATTTTTTAACTCCGCGTCAGGCGTTAAGCGTGGCGCCGGTCGACTTCAAGAAGCGAACCTTCTTGCCGTCTTCGACCTTGATGCCCACACGCGATGCCTTGCCATTCGCGTCGACCAATGCGACGTTCGAAATATGCAGCGGCATCGTTTTGGCTTCCACACCGCCCGTCGTACCCTTCATCGGGTTCGGCTTCACGTGCTTCTTGACGAGGTTGATGCCCTCGACGGTGACACGGTCGTCCGCAACGGCCAGCACGGTGCCGCGCTTGCCCTTGTCCTTGCCGGTGGTGACGATGACTTCGTCACCCTTGCGAATCTTGTTCATCGCGACTCCTTACAGCACTTCCGGAGCGAGCGAAACGATCTTCATGAATCGTTCGCTACGCAGTTCACGCGTAACCGGCCCGAAAATACGCGTGCCGATCGGCTCGAGCTTCGTGTTCAGCAGAACGGCGGCATTGCCGTCGAACTTGATGAGCGAGCCATCCTGGCGACGCACGCCCTTGGCCGTACGAACGACCACGGCGTTGTAGATTTCGCCCTTTTTCACGCGTCCGCGCGGCGTCGCTTCCTTGACGGTCACCTTGATGATGTCGCCAATGCTTGCGTAACGACGCTTCGAGCCGCCGAGCACCTTGATGCACATGACTTCACGCGCACCCGTGTTGTCGGCCACTTCAAGCCGAGTTTCGGTCTGGATCATGGTTTATCTTTCCCAACTTAATCCGATTGCACCACCATGGCACAGCCGGTCAGTCTTGGTCCCGTCAGCCAAATGGCTGCTTGGGTTAGAACAGGCAGCAACGGCAGACGAAACCCGCCATCGCAATCCGGTGAATCTGTCGACTCAGGCTAGCGCCCGAACCGGCTTCCCCCACCAATTTCGCCCGCGACGGGGCTCCCACAAAGAGGGAAGACCGAGATTATAACAAATAATCCCGGTCTTGCAAGCGAAACTTACTGCGATACAACTACTTACAGCATCGCGGCACTACAACTTCAGCTTTAGATCACGCGAGCCGCTTCAACCAGCTTCGACACAACCCAAGCCTTCGTCTTCGAAATCGGACGAGTTTCCTGGATTTCGACGAGATCGCCTTCGTTGTACGTGTTCGCGTCGTCATGCGCGTGGTACTTCTTCGAACGCACGACGTACTTGCCGTAGATCGGATGCTTCACGCGGTGCTCGACCAGCACGGTGACCGTCTTGTCCATCTTGTTGCTGACGACCTTGCCGACCAGCGTCCGCTTGAGCGAGGTTTTTACGCTATCGTTCATTTCTGGTTCGCCTTCTCGGTCATGACGGTACGCACGCGTGCGATGTCGCGACGGACCTTCTTCAGCTGGCTCGTGTTCGTGAGCTGCTGGGTCGCGAGCTGCATACGCAAGCCAAATTGCGCCTTGAGCAGATCCGACAGCTCCTTGTTGAGCGCGGCCTGGTCTTTTTGGCGAAGTTCAGTTGCCTTCATCATTTACTCCTTAGGCGCCGAGCTGACGGACCACGAAGTTCGTCTTGAGCGGCAGCTTGGCTGCCGCCAGACGGAACGCTTCGCGCGCCAGTTCTTCGGAGACACCGTCCATTTCGTACAGCATCTTGCCCGGTTGAATTTCAGCGACGTAGTACTCAGGGTTACCCTTACCGTTACCCATACGCACTTCGGCCGGCTTTTGCGAAATCGGCTTGTCCGGGAAGATACGGATCCAGATCCGGCCGCCACGCTTGATGTGACGCGTCATTGCACGACGCGCCGCTTCGATTTGACGCGCGGTCAAACGGCCGCGACCGATAGCCTTCAGACCGTATTCACCGAACGACACCGCGTTGCCGCGCGTCGCCTTACCGGTGTTACGACCTTTCTGCTCTTTGCGATACTTTCTGCGTTTCGGTTGCAGCATCGTTATTCTCCAGTCTTCGCGTCACCGCCAGCGCGACGGGGTGCGCCACGACGCGCGCCGCCCGGAGCGCCTTCACCGTCACGGCGCGGACGGCGATCGCCACCCGGACGTGCGTTGCGGCGCGGACGCTTTTCTTCCGCCACTTCTTCCACGACCGGCGCTTCGTTGCGGCCCAGGGTATCGCCCTTGTAGACCCACACCTTCACGCCGATGATGCCGTACGTGGTCTTCGCTTCGGACGTCGCGTAGTCGATATCCGCACGCAGCGTATGGAGGGGCACGCGACCTTCGCGATACCACTCGGTACGAGCGATTTCGATACCGTTCAGACGACCCGCGCTCATGATCTTGATGCCTTGTGCACCAAGACGCATCGCGTTTTGCATCGCGCGCTTCATCGCACGGCGGAACATGATCCGGCGCTCGAGCTGCTGCGTGATGGAATCGGCGATCAGTTGCGCGTCCGTTTCCGGCTTGCGAATCTCTTCGATGTTGACGTGAACCGGAACGCCCATGCGCTTCTGCAGTTCAGCCTTCAGCGATTCGATGTCCTCGCCCTTCTTGCCGATGACAACGCCCGGACGCGAGCTGTAAATCGTGATGCGCGCGTTCTTCGCCGGACGCTCGATGACGACGCGACCAACCGAAGCGTTCTTCAGCTTCTTCTTCAGGTATTCACGAACACCGATGTCTTCCTGCAACATCGCCGCGAAATTGTTGTTGTTCGCATACCAGCGCGAAGCCCAATTGCGGCTGACGGCCAAACGGAAGCCAGTCGGATGAATTTTCTGTCCCATCGTTGGCTCCTTAATTCCCGACCGTCACAGTGATGTGACAGGATTGCTTCTCGATGCGGTTACCACGACCCTTTGCGCGTGCGGTGAAACGCTTCAGCGAAGCAGCCTTGTCGACGTAGATGCTCGTGATCTTGAGCTCGTCGATGTCGGCGCCTTCGTTGTGTTCCGCATTCGCGATCGCAGACAGCACGACCTTCTTGACGATACCCGCCGCCTTCTTCGGCGAGAACGTCAGGACGTTCAGCGCCTTGTCGACCGGCAAACCACGAATCTGGTCAGCCACAAGGCGCGTTTTCTGCGCCGAGATGCGGGCACCGCGATGAATTGCTTTCACTTCCATCTTGATTGCCCCTTATTTCTTGGCCTTCTTGTCGGCCGCGTGACCCTTGAACGTACGGGTCAGTGCGAACTCGCCAAGCTTGTGGCCGACCATGTTTTCCGTGACGTACACCGGAACGTGTTGGCGACCGTTGTGAACAGCGATCGTCAGACCGATGAAGTCCGGCAGAATCGTCGAACGACGCGACCAGGTCTTGATCGGCTTCTTGTCACGCGTCGATGCAGCCGCCTCAACCTTCTTCAGCAAATGAGCGTCGCAGAACGGACCTTTTTTAGCAGAACGTGTCATTGCCTACTCCTTAACGCTTGTGACGGCGCTGGACGATCATCGTCGTCGTGCGCTTGTTGCTGCGGGTGCGATAACCCTTCGTCGGCGTGCCCCACGGGCTCACCGGATCGCGACCTGCAGCCGTCTTACCTTCACCACCGCCGTGCGGGTGATCGACCGGGTTCATTGCAACACCACGCACCGTCGGACGGATACCGCGCCAGCGGTTCGCACCGGCCTTACCGATTTGACGGAGGCTGTGCTCTTCGTTGCCGACTTCACCGATCGTTGCGCGGCACTCGACGTGCACGCGGCGGATTTCGCCCGAACGCAGACGCACTTGAGCGTAGACGCCTTCGCGCGCCAGCAGCATTGCCGACGTACCAGCCGAACGCGCGATCTGCGCGCCCTTGCCCGGCAGCATTTCGATGCAGTGGATCGTGGTACCGACCGGGATATTGCGGATCGGCAGAGCGTTTCCTGCGCGGATCGGCGCTTCCGAACCGGACATCAGTTGCGCGCCGACCGCCACGCCCTTCGGCGCGATGATGTAGCGACGCTCGCCGTCTGCGTACAGAACCAGCGCGATGTTCGCGCTACGGTTCGGGTCGTACTCGAGACGTTCGACCTTCGCCGGAATGCCATCCTTGTTGCGACGGAAATCGACGATACGGTAGTGCTGCTTGTGACCACCACCTTGGTGACGCGTGGTGATACGGCCGTTGTTGTTACGGCCCGCCGACTTGGATTGCGTGTCGAGCAGCGCTGCGTGCGGCTTGCCCTTGTGCAGATCCTTGTTGACGATCTTGACCATCGCGCGGCGACCCGGCGAGGTCGGCTTAACTTTCACGATTGCCATGATTACTTGGCCTCCGCTTCAAAGTTGATTTCCTGGCCGGGCTTCAGGCAGACGTACGCCTTCTTCACGTCCTTGCGCTTGCCGTTGAAGCGGCCAAAGCGCTTTGCCTTGCCCTTCGTGACGAGCACGTTGACGGAATTGACTTCGACCTTGAACAGCAGCTCGACAGCAGCCTTGACTTCCTGCTTCGTGGCGTCCGGCGCGACTTCGAACACGACTTGTTCGTTCTTGTCGGCAACCAGCGTCGCCTTTTCGGAGATCACCGGCGCGAGCAGAACTTGCATCAAACGATGATCGTTTTTGCGAATCTCGCTCATGACAGCAACTCCTCGATCTGAGCGACCGCAGCCTTCGTGATCAGAACCTTCTTGAAGTAGATCAGCGAGAGCGGGTCGGCGTAACGCGGCTCGACAACCGCCACGTGGGCCAGGTTGCGCGACGCGAGGTACAGGTTTTCGTCGACCGTATCGGTGATGACCAACACGGAGTCGAGACCCATTGCCTTGAATTTTTCGGCCAGCAGCTTGGTCTTCGGGGCTTCGAGCACGAAGTCTTCGACCACGGCGATACGGCCTTCGCGAGCCAACTGCGAGAAAATCGAGCGGAGACCCGCGCGATGCATCTTCTTGTTGACCTTGTGCGAGAAGTTTTCTTCCGGCGAATTCGGGAAGATGCGACCACCGCCGCGCCACAACGGGCTCGACGACATACCGGCACGAGCGCGGCCCGTACCTTTCTGACGCCACGGCTTCTTGGTGGTGTGCTTGACCTGCTCGCGGTCCTTCTGCGCGCGGTTGCCGCTACGTGCGTTCGCCTGATAAGCGACGACGACCTGGTGAATCAGGGCTTCGTTGTAATCGCGACCGAACACGACGTCCGATGCGTTCACGCCAGCGCCTTCCTGACCATTGGCATTCAGGAGCTTAAGTTCCATTATTTCGCTCCTTTCACAGCACGCGTCTTGACGGCCGGGATCACGAAGACCTTGCCACCCTTCGCACCCGGAACAGCACCGCGGACGAGCAGCAGATTGCGCTCAGCGTCGATGCGGGCGATTTCGAGATTCTGGACCGTGACGGTCTCGTCACCGAGGTGACCGGTCATGCGCTTGCCCGGGAACACGCGGCCCGGATCCTGCGCCATACCGATCGAACCCGGAACGTTGTGCGAACGCGAGTTACCGTGCGATGCGCGGCCCGAAGCGAAGTTGTAGCGCTTGATCGTACCGGCGTAGCCCTTACCGATCGACGTGCCTTGCACGTCAACTTTCTGGCCGACTTCGAAAATATCCGTACCGACGACGGCACCATTCGACAGTTCACCTGCCTTGGCCGCATCGATATGGAATTCCTTGAGGATTTCACCGGCTTGAACGCCGGCTTTGGCGAGGTGGCCCGCCAACGGCTTCGTCACGCGCGATGCGCGACGAGTACCGAATGCAACCTGAACGGCGGTATAACCATCCGTTTCAACGGTCTTGATCTGCGTCACGCGGTTGTCCGACACGTCCAGCACGGTGACGGGGATCGAATCCCCCTCAGGCGTGAAGATACGGGTCATGCCAACCTTGCGACCTACGAGTCCAAGGCTCATCGTTTTCTCCATTCCCAACTGCGATTGGTCGGGGCTGATTTACAAATGCCGGCTTCGTTACGAGAAACTGGGTCGGCTATTCTTGCACCACTTTCTTGCGCCTTTGCATGCGCATAGGCGCGAAAAGCCTTGGAGTATAACAAGGCTTTTCGAATCCTGCAAGCAATCAAAGACTTAGCTCCGTCTGGCACGCCAGCGGAGCTTTTGGACTTACTGCAGCTTGATTTCGACGTCGACGCCTGCCGGCAGGTCGAGCTTCATCAGCGCGTCGACGGTCTTGTCCGTCGGATCGACGATGTCCATCAGGCGCTGGTGGGTACGGATTTCGAGCTGGTCGCGCGACGTCTTGTTGACATGCGGCGAACGCAGGATGTCAAAACGCTGAATACGCGTCGGCAGCGGCACCGGGCCACGAACGATCGCGCCAGTCCGCTTCGCCGTGTCGACGATCTCGGCTGCCGATTGATCGATCAGGCGATAGTCGAAAGCCTTCAGACGAATGCGGATTTTCTGGTTCTGCATGACGATTCCTTGAAAAGAGCGAGGCGGTATTGCACCGCACATTGGCAAAAGAGCGTGGGACCGAGCGCTCGCGGAGAGCGAACGCCCGGTCCCGGTCGATACTGCTACTGCTTTACTTCGAGTTCAATCGAGCAAGCCCGATATCTTACTCGATAATCTTCGCCACGACACCGGCGCCGACGGTACGGCCGCCTTCGCGGATTGCGAAGCGCAGACCTTCTTCCATGGCGATCGGAGCGATCAGCTTGACCGTGATCGACACGTTGTCGCCCGGCATCACCATTTCCTTGTCCTTCGGCAGCTCGATCGAGCCCGTCACGTCCGTCGTACGGAAGTAGAACTGCGGACGGTAGTTGTTGAAGAACGGCGTGTGACGGCCGCCTTCGTCCTTGCTCAGCACGTACACTTCAGCCGTGAAGTGCGTGTGCGGCGTGATCGAACCCGGCTTGGCCAGAACCTGGCCGCGCTCCACGTCTTCACGCTTCGTGCCGCGCAGCAGGATACCGACGTTGTCGCCTGCCTGACCTTGGTCGAGCAGCTTGCGGAACATTTCCACGCCCGTGCAGGTCGTCTTCACCGTCGGCTTGATACCGACGATTTCGATTTCCTCGCCGACCTTGACGATGCCGCGCTCGACGCGACCCGTCACCACCGTGCCGCGACCCGAGATCGAGAACACGTCTTCCACCGGCATCAGGAACGCGCCGTCAACTGCACGCTCCGGCGTCGGGATGTACGAATCCAGCGCGTCGGCCAGGTTCATGATCGCCACTTCGCCCAGCTCGCCCTTGTCGCCTTCCAGCGCCAGCTTGGCCGAACCCTTGATGATCGGGGTGTCGTCGCCCGGGAAGTCGTACTTCGACAGCAGTTCGCGCACTTCCATTTCGACGAGCTCGAGCAGCTCGGCGTCGTCCACCATGTCGCACTTGTTCAGGAACACGATGATGTACGGCACGCCAACCTGACGGGCCAGCAGGATGTGCTCACGCGTTTGCGGCATCGGGCCATCAGCAGCCGAACACACCAGGATTGCGCCGTCCATCTGCGCGGCGCCCGTGATCATGTTCTTCACGTAGTCGGCGTGGCCCGGGCAGTCGACGTGTGCGTAGTGGCGGTTAGCCGTTTCGTACTCGACGTGCGCGGTGTTGATGGTAATACCGCGCGCCTTTTCTTCCGGCGCTGCGTCGATCTGGTCGTACGCCTTCGCTTCGCCGCCGAACTTCTGCGTGAGAACCGTCGTGATCGCTGCCGTCAGCGTGGTCTTGCCGTGGTCAACGTGACCGATCGTGCCCACGTTCACGTGCGGCTTGGTCCGCTCGAATTTACCTTTTGCCATGATTACCTTCGTTCAAAAGTTTGGTTATCGGTTTAAAGCTTGTGGCTTGCGCCGAATTACTTGCGGGAATTACTTACCCTTGGCGTTGATGATCGCGTCGGCGACGTTACGCGGAGCTTCAGCATAGTGCTTGAATTCCATCGTGTACGTTGCACGGCCTTGCGTCAGCGAACGCAGCGAGGTCGAGTAGCCGAACATTTCCGACAGCGGCACTTCGGCGCGGACGATCTTGCCGCCGCCAACCATGTCTTCCATGCCCTGGACGATACCGCGACGGCCCGACAAATCGCCCATCACGTTGCCCATGTAGTCTTCAGGCGTTTCGACTTCCACAGCCATCATCGGTTCGAGGATGACCGGGCTTGCCTTGCGCATTGCTTCCTTGAAGGCCATCGAACCGGCCATGCGGAACGCGTTTTCGTTCGAGTCGACGTCGTGGTACGAACCGAACGTCAGGTGAACCTTCACGTCCACAACCGGGAAGCCAGCCAGCACGCCCGACTTCAGCGTTTCCTGGATGCCCTTGTCCACTGCCGGGATGTATTCGCGCGGAATCACACCGCCCTTGATCTCGTCCAGGAACTCGTAGCCCTTGCCCTGCTCGTTCGGCTCGAGCGTGATGACCGCGTGACCGTACTGGCCGCGACCACCCGACTGCTTGACGAACTTGCCGTCGACGTCTGCCGCCGTCGTGCGGATCGTTTCGCGGTATGCAACCTGCGGCTTGCCGACGGTCGCTTCCACGTTGAATTCGCGCTTCATGCGGTCGACCAGAATTTCGAGGTGGAGCTCGCCCATGCCCGAAATGATGGTCTGGCCCGATTCTTCGTCCGTCTGGACGCGGAACGACGGGTCTTCCTGCGCGAGACGGTTCAGCGCCAGGCCCATCTTTTCCTGGTCAGCCTTCGTCTTCGGCTCGACTGCCTGCGAAATCACCGGTTCCGGGAAAATCATGCGTTCCAGAACGATCGGGTGCTGCGGATCGCACAGCGTGTCGCCCGTGGTCGCTTCCTTCAGGCCGACGGCCGCGGCGATGTCGCCCGCGCGAACCTCCTTGATTTCTTCGCGCTGGTTCGCGTGCATCTGCAGAATACGGCCCAGACGTTCCTTCTTGTCCTTGGTCGCGTTCAGCACAGTGTCACCCGAATTCACGACGCCCGAGTACACGCGGAAGAAGATCAGCTGACCGACGAACGGGTCCGTCATGATCTTGAACGCCAGCGACGAGAACTTCTCGTCGTCGGCTGCGCGACGCTCGGCCTTTTCACCGCTTTCGAGTTCGCCCGTAACCGGGGGAATGTCGACCGGCGACGGCAGGAAGTCGATCACGGCGTCGAGCATGCGCTGCACGCCCTTGTTCTTGAACGCGGTGCCGCACAGCATCGGCTGGATTTCGCACGCGATGGTCCGGTCGCGGATCGCCTTGACGATCTCCGCTTCGCTCAGCTCTTCGCCGCCGAGGTACTTTTCCATCAGCTCTTCGCTGGCTTCCGCAGCCGACTCGATCATCTTCTCGCGCCACTCGTTGCACGTGTCAACGAGTTCGGCCGGGATGTCGACGTAGTCGAACTTCGTGCCTTGCGATGCTTCGTCCCAAATGATCGCTTTCATCTTCAGGAGGTCGACGACGCCCTTGAAGTTTTCTTCAGCGCCGATCGGCACGACGACGGGAACCGGGTTCGCCTTCAGGCGGTTCTTCAGTTGGTCATAGACCTTGAAGAAGTTCGCGCCGGTACGGTCCATCTTGTTGACGAACGCGAGACGGGGAACCTTGTACTTGTTCGCCTGGCGCCACACGGTTTCCGACTGCGGCTGCACGCCGCCCACTGCGCAGTAGACCATGCACGCGCCGTCGAGAACGCGCATCGAGCGTTCCACTTCGATCGTGAAGTCGACGTGTCCCGGCGTGTCGATGATGTTGATGCGGTGCTCGGGGTAGTTGCCGCCCATGCCCTTCCAGAAGGCCGTGGTAGCAGCCGACGTGATGGTGATGCCGCGCTCCTGCTCCTGCTCCATCCAGTCCATCGTTGCTGCGCCGTCGTGAACTTCACCGATCTTGTGGTTCACGCCCGTGTAGAACAGGATGCGCTCGGTCGTCGTCGTCTTGCCGGCGTCGATGTGAGCGCTAATACCGATATTGCGGTAGCGCTCGATAGGTGTCTTGCGAGCCACTTTGGATCCTTTTTCGGTCGACGCGCCGGCGAAATACCGGCCGCGTCCTAACACAAACGGGCGAGGCGCCAAAACTAGCGCACCCGCCCTGATTTTCCGTTTGCCCGGTGAGCGGGAGCTTAGAAACGGAAGTGCGAGAATGCCTTGTTGGCTTCTGCCATGCGGTGAACTTCGTCGCGCTTCTTCATTGCGCCACCACGGCCTTCAGCCGCTTCCTGCAGTTCACCTGCGAGACGCAGGGCCATCGACTTTTCGCTGCGCTTCTTCGCGGCTTCACGCAACCAACGCATCGCCAATGCCATACGACGCGAGGGACGCACTTCGACCGGAACCTGATAGTTCGCACCACCAACGCGACGGCTCTTCACTTCGACCACCGGCTTCACGTTGTTGAGCGCAACCGTGAACACTTCCAGCGGGTCCTTGCCACCCTTGGTCTGGATCTGTTCAAAAGCGCCGTACACGATACGCTCGGCAACCGACTTCTTGCCGGAGAGCATCAGCACGTTCATGAACTTGGCTACATCTACGTTGCCGAACTTCGGATCCGGCAACACTTCCCGCTTGGGGACTTCGCGACGACGCGGCATGATTCTTCCTTTACTTTTTCAGTTGGAGCGATTCCCCGCTCCGCGGCCACCAACTAACCCGATCCATCTATTCGACTAAACCAGCTTGGCCGGGTGACCACTTACTCGATAGCACCGGCACTTCCGGCACCACCGCCTTTACCGCCTTGCGGCGACCTTGATTCGTTACTTCCGACCGGCGACTTACTTGCCAGCCTTAGCGCGCTTCGCACCGTACTTCGAGCGAGCTTGCTTACGGTCCTTGACGCCCTGGGTATCCAGCGAGCCGCGAACCATGTGGTAACGCACACCCGGCAAGTCCTTCACACGGCCGCCGCGGATCAGCACTACCGAGTGCTCTTGCAGGTTGTGGCCTTCACCGCCGATGTACGAAATGACTTCAAAGCCGTTGGTCAGGCGAACCTTGGCGACCTTACGGAGTGCCGAGTTCGGCTTCTTCGGCGTCGTCGTGTACACGCGGGTGCACACGCCGCGACGCTGCGGGCAGTCCTGCAGGGCCGGCGACTTGCTCTTCGTCGTTTCCGACGCGCGGCCTTTGCGAACCAGTTGATTGATGGTTGGCATTGTCTAATCCTAAAAATGAACAAAATCCACGCAATTCGATCGGGCAAAGCGAAAAGAATTGCGTGTTTAGCGATCTCGCCGACGATTCCCGCGCTTCGCATCCGGCACTAGGCCAGATCCGAAGACGGACCAATGACGAGAACCAAGCATGATATTCTGAAAATCGCAATCGGGTCAATACGTTGCGACGATTTCGATGGATTTTCGAGCGACGAATCTCAATCCGAACCGACGACGTCGAGCAGTTCGTCGCCGAAACGCTCCAGTTTGCGCACGCCGATGCCGGGAATATGGCGCAAGTCGTCGATCGTATCGGGGTCGCTGCGCGCGATTTCGGCGAGCGTCGCGTCGTGGAAGATGACGTAGGCGGGCACGCCGTCGCTCTTTGCGGTTTCCGCGCGCCAGGTCCGCAAGCGCTCCCAGCGCGACTTCTCGCGCGGTGACATGCCAGCGGTCGGATCCGCGCGTTCGCCCGTGCGGCTCGACGACTGCCGCGCGCGCGTCGGCTTCACGTATTTGCGCAGCGTGACGCGCTCTTCGCCCTTGAGTACTGGCTTGCTGGCATCCGTCAGAACGAGCGCGCCGAAGCCGTCGTGATCGACTGCGAGATAGCCGAACGCCACCAATTGCCGGAACACTGCGCGCCACTCGGGCTCGGACAGCGCCGCGCCGACGCCAAACGTCGAAATTTTCTCGTGGCCGCGTTGCAGGACCTTTTCGCTGCGCGTGCCGCGCAGAATGTCGATCAGGTGCCCGGCACCGAAATGGAATCCACTCGCCCGCTGTGCGCGATACACGCACGACAGCGCCATCTGCGCCTCGCGAGTGGCATCGAAGGACGCGGGCGGCTCGATGCACGTATCGCAATTGCCGCACGGCGTGCTCGTCTCGCCGAAGTACGCGAGCAAACGCACGCGGCGGCACGTGGCCGCCTCGCAAAGTCCAAGCAGTGCATCGAGCTTGCCGGTCTGCACCCGCTTGTGGGCGTCGTCGGCGTCGGATTCGTCGATCATCTTCCGCTGCTGCACGACGTCGCCCAATCCGTAAGCCATCCACGCGTTCGCCGGCAAGCCGTCGCGGCCCGCGCGTCCGGTTTCCTGGTAGTAGCCCTCGACGCTCTTCGGCAAGTCCAGATGCGCGACGAAGCGCACGTCCGGCTTGTCGATGCCCATGCCGAACGCGATGGTCGCGCACATGACGATGCCTTCCTCGCGCTGGAACATCTCCTGATGCTTCTGGCGCGTCTCGAACTCCATGCCCGCGTGATACGGCAACGCGCGGATGCCCTGGCCCTTCAGCCAGTCTGCGGTTTCCTCGACTTTGCGGCGCGACAGACAATAGACGACGCCCGCATCGGTGGTGCCGTCCTTGTTCGTATGCTCCGCGCGGATGAAATCGAGCAGCTGCGAGCGCGCATTGTCCTTCTCGACGATCCGATAACGAATGTTCGGCCGATCGAAGCTCGAAACGAAGATGCGCGCGTCGTCGAGCGCGAGGCGATGCACGATTTCGTCGCGCGTGATCGCATCGGCGGTCGCGGTGAGCGCGATGCGCGGCACATCGGGAAACCGCTCATGCAGCACGGAAAGCTGAATGTATTCAGGGCGGAAATCGTGCCCCCATTGCGAAACGCAATGTGCCTCGTCGATCGCGAAAAGACCGACCGGCGCGCTGTCGAGGAGATCGAGAAAACGCGGTGTCATCAGGCGTTCAGGCGCGACATACAGCAAGTCGATCTCGCCGTTGCGCAGGGCGCGCTCGGTCGCGGCTGCTTCGGCGCCGGACAACGTGGAATTGAGATACGCGGCGCGCACGCCCACCTCGGTCAGCGCGGCGACCTGATCCTGCATCAACGCGATGAGAGGCGACACGACGATGCCCGCCCCGAAACCCGCCTCGCGCCGTACCAGCGACGGTATCTGATAGCACAGCGACTTGCCGCCGCCGGTGGGCATCAGCACGAGGGAATCGCCGCCGTTCGCGACATGCTCGACGATCTCCGCCTGTTGTCCGCGAAATGCGGGATAGCCGAAGATTTCGTTGAGTATTTCGAGCGACCGGGACATGTGGAAAAGCGCGCACTGCGACGTGGGAGATAACGAATTCTACCAACGCATTAGCGCGTGAAACCGGCGTTAGCCATTCGGACGATGCCGGCAGCGAAACGTGCAGACGAAAAAAAAACCGCCCAGCCGAAGCTGAGCGGTTCATCGATGCTACTAGCGAGAGACGCTTACTCGTTGGTGTGCGGCTGCTGCTCCGCCGCCGGCGTTTCCGGCGTGCCGAAGTCGAAAGCCTCTTCGGCCGCGATCTGGTCGAAACGCTCGCGATCCGACGATTCCTTCGCCTTGCGCGCCTTGTGGAACGCGAGACCCGTACCGGCCGGAATCAGACGGCCGACGATCACGTTTTCCTTCAGGCCACGCAGATCGTCGCGCTTGCCCATGATCGCCGCTTCGGTCAGCACGCGGGTCGTTTCCTGGAACGACGCCGCCGAGATGAACGAATCGGTCGACAGCGATGCCTTCGTGATACCGAGCAGCACGTTGTCGTACGTCGCCGGACGCTTGTCTTCCGCGATCATCTTGTCGTTCTCGTCGAGCATGTCCGAACGCTCGACTTGTTCGCCAGGAATGAAACGCGTATCGCCGTTGTCGACGATCTGCACGCGGCGCAGCATCTGACGCACGATCACTTCGATGTGCTTGTCGTTGATCTTCACGCCCTGCAGACGGTACACGTCCTGCACTTCGTCCACGATGTAGCGCGACAACGCCTCGATACCCTGCAGACGCAGGATGTCGTGCGGATCGGCAGGACCGTCGACGATCATTTCGCCCTTGTTGACGACCTGACCGTCGTGCACCAGCACCTGCTTTTCCTTCGCGATCAGGAACTCGTGCTGATTGCCCTCGAGGTCCGTGATGACGAGACGCTGCTTGCCCTTCGTGTCCTTGCCGAACGACGTCGTGCCCGTGACTTCCGCCAGAATGCCGGCGTCCTTCGGCGAGCGCGCTTCGAACAGTTCGGCCACGCGCGGCAGACCACCGGTAATGTCACGCGTCTTCTGCGCTTCAACCGGGATACGCGCCAGCACTTCACCGACCTGCACCTGCTGACCATCCTTCACGGTGATCAGTGCGCCGACCTGGAAGCCGATCTGCACCGAATGCTCGGTGTTCGGGATCTTCACTTCCTCGCCGTTCGCGTCGAGCAGCTTCACCTGCGGACGCACGCTCTTGCCAGCCTGCGAGCCACGGCGCTTCGCGTCGATCACGACCAGGGTCGAAAGACCGGTCACGTCGTCGATCTGCTTCGCGACCGTCACGCCTTCCTCGACGTTCTCGAACTTCACCGTACCGCCCCACTCGGTGATGATCGGACGCGTCAGCGGATCCCATTGAGCCAGTTGCGTACCGGCCTTGATCGCAGCGCCGTCGAGTTGCAGCAGCGTTGCGCCGTACGGAATCTTGTGACGCTCACGCTCGCGACCGAAGTCGTCCGCGATGATCGCCTCGCCGGAACGCGAAATGACGACCTGCTCGCCCTTCGCGTTGGTGACGTAACGCATCGTGGCCGTGAAGCGCAGCGTACCGTTGCTCTTCGCTTCCACCGTCGAAGCCACCGCCGCACGCGATGCCGCACCACCGATGTGGAACGTACGCATCGTCAGCTGCGTGCCCGGCTCGCCGATCGACTGAGCAGCGATCACACCGACTGCCTCACCGACGTTCACGCGCGAACCGCGGCCCAGGTCGCGGCCGTAGCACGCGGCGCACAGGCCATAACGCGTCTCGCAGGTGAGCGGCGTGCGCACGCGCACTTCGTCGATGCCGAGGCGCTCGATTTCCTCCACCGCATCTTCGTCGAGCAGATCGCCCGAAGCGTAGATCGTTTCCTGCGTTTCCGGATTGACGACGTCCGCCACCGCGACGCGACCGAGAATACGGTCACGCAGCGCTTCGACGACTTCACCGCCTTCCACCAACGCCTTCATCGCCACGCCGTTCGACGTGCCGCAATCGTCTTCGACGACGACCAGATCCTGCGTCACGTCGACGAGACGACGCGTCAGGTAACCCGAGTTCGCGGTCTTCAACGCCGTGTCCGCCAGACCCTTACGAGCGCCGTGCGTCGAGATGAAGTACTGCAACACGTTCAGGCCTTCGCGGAAGTTCGCGGTAATCGGCGTCTCGATGATCGAGCCGTCCGGCTTCGCCATCAGGCCGCGCATACCGGCGAGCTGACGAATCTGCACCGCGGAACCACGCGCGCCCGAGTCGGCCATCATGTAGATGGAGTTGAACGACTCCTGCTTCGTTTCGTTGCCGTCGCGATCGACCACCGGCTCCGTTGCGAGCTGCTCCATCATCGCCTTGCCGACCGCTTCCGACGTTGCCGACCAGATGTCGACCACGTTGTTGTAGCGCTCCTGCGCGGTGACGAGACCCGACATGTACTGACGGTCGTATTCCTTCACCTTCTTCGCGGCGTCGCCGACGATGGTTTCCTTCTGCGGCGGCACGAGCATGTCGTCGACGCAAATCGAGATACCGGCGCGCGTTGCGAGACGGAAGCCCATTTGCATCAGCTGGTCGGCGAAGATCACCGTTTCGCGCAGACCGCACTTGCGGAACGCCGTGTTGATCAGCTGCGAAATCTGCTTCTTCTTCAGCGGCTTGTTCAGCACCGTGAACGGCAGGCCCGGCGGCAGAATCTCCGACAGGATCGAACGGCCGACGGTCGTCGCGTACAGCGAGATCTTCGGCACGAACTTCGGCGCACCTTCACTCTGGTCTTCGTTCGCCACCATTTCGGTGATACGCACGTTGACGCGCGATGCCAGTTCGACTTCCTTGTTCTCGTACGCGCGGATCACTTCCGACACGCCCGTGAACGTCATGCCTTCGCCCTTGCCGTTGATCGCTTCGCGCGACGCGTAGTACAGGCCCAGCACGATATCCTGCGACGGCACGATCGACGGATCGCCGTTGGCCGGGAACAGGACGTTGTTCGACGCCAGCATCAGCGTGCGCGCTTCCATCTGCGCTTCGAGCGACAGCGGAACGTGCACGGCCATCTGATCGCCGTCGAAGTCGGCGTTGAACGCCGCGCAAACGAGCGGATGCAGCTGGATCGCCTTACCTTCGATCAGCACCGGCTCGAAAGCCTGAATGCCGAGACGGTGAAGAGTAGGCGCGCGGTTCAGCATCACCGGATGCTCGCGAATGACTTCTTCGAGAATGTCCCACACGACCGGCGTCTGGTTCTCGACTTCCTTCTTCGCGGCCTTGATGGTCGTCGCGACGCCCATCACTTCCAGCTTGTTGAAGATGAACGGCTTGAACAGTTCGAGCGCCATCAGCTTCGGCAGACCGCACTGATGCAGCTTGAGCGTCGGGCCGACCACGATCACCGAACGGCCCGAATAGTCCACACGCTTACCGAGCAGGTTCTGACGGAAACGACCGCCCTTACCCTTGATCATGTCAGCGAGCGACTTCAGCGGACGCTTGTTCGCGCCGGTCATCGCCTTGCCGCGACGGCCGTTGTCGAGCAGCGAATCGACGGCTTCCTGCAGCATCCGCTTTTCGTTGCGGACGATGATTTCAGGCGCCTTCAGTTCGAGCAGACGCTTCAACCGGTTGTTACGGTTGATGACGCGGCGATACAGGTCGTTCAGGTCCGACGTCGCGAAACGGCCGCCGTCCAGCGGCACGAGCGGACGCAGTTCCGGCGGCAGCACCGGCAGCACGTCGAGCACCATCCAGTCAGGCTTGATGCCCGAACGCTGGAAAGCCTCGAGCACTTTCAGGCGCTTCGCGTACTTCTTGATCTTCGCTTCGGAACCGGTGTTCTTCAGTTCCGTGCGCAGCGTCTCGACCTGTTCGTCGATGTTGATCGCGCGCAGCAGTTCGCGCACGCCTTCCGCGCCCATTTCGGCACGGAACTCGTCACCGTACTCTTCGACCTTGTTGTAGTAATCCTCTTCGGTCATGATCTGCCGCGCTTTCAGCGGCGTCATGCCCGGATCGATCACCACGTATGCTTCGAAGTACAGCACGCGCTCGATGTCGCGCAGCGTCATGTCGAGCACCATGCCCAGACGCGACGGCAGCGACTTCAGGAACCAGATGTGCGCGACCGGCGAGGCCAGTTCGATGTGGCCCATCCGTTCGCGGCGCACCTTGGCCAGCGTCACTTCGACGCCGCACTTCTCGCAGATCACGCCGCGATGCTTCAGGCGCTTGTACTTGCCGCACAGGCATTCGTAGTCCTTGATCGGACCAAAAATCTTCGCGCAGAACAGACCATCCCGCTCCGGCTTGAACGTGCGGTAATTGATGGTCTCCGGCTTCTTCACTTCGCCGAACGACCAAGAACGAATCTTGTCGGGCGACGCGAGGCCGATCTTGATCGCATCAAAAACTTCTTCTTGTTGGACTTGCTTGAATAGATCGAGCAGAGCTTTCATTGCTTTCTCTCCGTAGTCCGATTAGTTGCGGTCCAGATCGATATCAATACCGAGCGAGCGGATTTCCTTCACCAACACGTTGAAGGATTCCGGCATGCCCGCGTCGATGACGTGATCGCCCTTGACGAGGTTCTCATAAACCTTCGTCCGGCCCGTCACGTCGTCCGACTTGACCGTCAGCATTTCTTGCAGCACATACGACGCGCCATACGCCTCGAGTGCCCACACTTCCATCTCACCGAAGCGCTGACCACCGAACTGCGCCTTACCACCCAGCGGCTGCTGCGTGACGAGCGAGTACGGACCGGTCGAACGTGCGTGCATCTTGTCGTCGACCAAGTGGTGCAGCTTCAGGTAGTGCATGTAGCCGACCGTGACCGTGCGCTCGAATGCTTCGCCGGTGCGGCCGTCGTACAGCGTGACCTGGTTCTTCGACGGCGTCATGCCGAGATTCGTGGCGATGTCGTCCGGGAACGCCAGATCGAGCGCACGCGTCATTTCGTGTTCCGTCGCGCCGTCGAACACCGGCGTCGCGAACGGCACACCTTCGCGCAGGTTCTTAGCGAGTTCGAGGATCTCGTCGTCGGAGAACTTGTCCAGCTCTTCCTGACGGCCCGACTCGTTATAGATCTGCGTGAGGAACTGACGCATTTCTTCGATCTTCGCCTGACGCTGCATCATCTCGCCGATGCGCCAGCCGAGACCCTTCGCGGCCCAGCCGAGGTGCACTTCGAGAATCTGACCCACGTTCATCCGCGACGGCACGCCGAGCGGGTTCAGCACGACGTCGGCCGGACGGCCATCGGCCATGTACGGCATGTCTTCGATCGGCACGATCTTCGACACGACACCCTTGTTACCGTGACGACCCGCCATCTTGTCGCCAGGCTGCAGGCGACGCTTCACGGCGAGATACACCTTGACCATCTTCAGCACGCCCGGCGGCAGTTCGTCGCCTTGCGTGAGCTTCTTGCGCTTCTCTTCGAACGCGAGATCGAACTGGTGACGCTTCTGCTCGATCGAGTCCTTGATCGCTTCCAGCTGTGCCGCGGCTTCTTCGTCCGCGAGGCGGATGTCGAACCAGTGGTAGTGATCGAGATCTTCGAGGTACGCGAGGTCGATCTTCGTGCCCTTCGCGAGCTTCTTCGGACCGCCATTCGCGACCTTGCCGTTCAGCATGCGGGCGAGACGCGAGAACGCGTCGCCTTCCACGATGCGCAGCTGGTCGTTCAAATCGAGGCGATAACGCTTCAGTTCGTCGTCGATGATCTGTTGCGCGCGCTTGTCACGCGTGATGCCTTCGCGCGTGAACACTTGCACGTCGATGACCGTACCGCTCATGCCCGAGGGCACGCGCAGCGACGTATCCTTCACGTCCGATGCCTTCTCGCCGAAGATCGCGCGCAGCAGCTTTTCTTCCGGCGTCAGTTGGGTTTCGCCCTTCGGCGTGACCTTGCCGACCAGCACGTCGCCCGCCTCGACTTCCGCGCCGATGTACACGATGCCCGACTCATCGAGACGGCCAAGCTGCACTTCCGCGAGGTTCGAGATATCGCGCGTGATTTCTTCCGGTCCGAGCTTCGTGTCGCGCGCAACGACATTCAGTTCTTCGATGTGGATCGACGTATAGCGATCGTCCGCAACGACCTTCTCCGAGATCAGAATCGAGTCTTCGAAGTTGTAGCCGTTCCACGGCATGAACGCGACCAGCATGTTCTGGCCGAGCGCGAGCTCGCCCAAATCCGTCGATGCACCGTCAGCCAGCACGTCGCCGCGCGCAACCTTGTCGCCGACCTTCGCGATCGGACGCTGGTTGATGTTCGTGTTCTGGTTCGAACGCGTGTACTTGATCAGGTTGTAGATGTCCACGCCGACGTCGCCGGCGACGGCTTCATCGTCGTTCACGCGAATCACGATACGGCCCGCGTCGACGTAATCCACCACGCCACCGCGCAGCGCCTGAACCGTCGTGCCCGAGTCGACCGCGACCGTGCGCTCGATGCCCGTACCGACGACCGGCTTTTCCGGACGCAGGCAAGGCACGGCCTGACGCTGCATGTTCGAACCCATCAACGCGCGGTTCGCGTCGTCGTGCTCGAGGAACGGGATCAGCGATGCAGCCACCGACACGATCTGCGACGGCGCGACGTCCATGTACTGGATGCGGTCCGGCGTGACCATCAGCGTTTCGCCCGCTTCACGCGACGACACGAGTTCGTCGGTCAGCGTGCCGTCTTCGCTCACGGCGGCATTCGCCTGCGCGATCACGTAGCGGCCTTCTTCGATCGCCGACAGATAGTCGATCTGATCCGTCACCTTGCTGTCCACGACCTTGCGGTACGGCGTTTCGAGGAATCCGTACTCGTTGAGGTGCGCGTACAGAGCGAGCGAGTTGATCAGACCGATGTTCGGACCTTCCGGCGTTTCGATCGGGCACACACGGCCATAGTGCGTCGGATGCACGTCGCGGACTTCGAAGCCCGCGCGCTCGCGCGTCAGACCGCCCGGGCCCAGTGCGGAAACGCGACGCTTGTGCGTGATTTCCGACAGCGGGTTGGTCTGGTCCATGAACTGCGAGAGCTGCGACGAACCGAAGAACTCGCGAATCGCCGACGAAATCGGCTTCGAGTTGATCAGGTCGTGCGGCATCAGGTTTTCGCTTTCGGCCTGGCCGAGGCGTTCCTTCACAGCCCGTTCGACGCGCACGAGACCCGCGCGGAACTGGTTCTCCGCGAGCTCGCCGACGCAACGCACGCGACGATTGCCGAGGTGGTCGATATCGTCCACTTCGCCCTTGCCGTTACGCAGCTCGACGAGGATCTTGATGGTCGCGAGGATGTCGTCGTCCTGCAGCGTCATCGGTCCGATGATTTCGTCACGGCCGACGCGGCGGTTGAACTTCATGCGGCCGACCTTCGACAGGTCGTACGCGTCTTCGCTGTAGAACAGACGGTTGAACAGCGCCTCGACCGCTTCTTCGGTCGGCGGCTCGCCCGGGCGCATCATGCGGTAGATCGCGATGCGCGCGGCCATCTTGTCGGCAGTTTCGTCGATACGCAGCGTCGACGAAATGTACGGACCCTGATCCAGATCGTTCGTGTAGAGCGTCTGGATGTCCTTGACCTTCGCTTCGCGCAGCTTCTCGAGAACCGTTTCCGTGATTTCTTCGTTGGCGTTCGCGATCACTTCGCCCGTTTCAGGGTCAATCACGTTCTTCGCCAGCACGCGGCCGAGCAGGTATTCCTCCGGCACCGAGATGAACTTCGTCTTGGCGTTTTCGAGGTCGCGAATGTGCTTCGCGTTGATCCGCTTGTCCTTCGTGACGATGACGTTGCCATCGCGATCCTGGATGTCGAAGCGCGCGACTTCGCCGCGCAGACGCTCAGGCACGAATTCCATTTGCGCGCCTTCGCTCATCAGCGCGAAGTTGTCGAACACGAAGAAGTTCGCGAGGATCTGCTCCGGCGACATGCCGATAGCCTTCAGCAGGATCGTGACCGGCATCTTGCGGCGACGGTCGACGCGGAAGTACAGCACGTCCTTCGGATCGAATTCGAAGTCGAGCCACGAGCCACGATAGGGAATGATACGAGCCGAGAACAGCAGCTTGCCGGAGCTGTGCGTCTTGCCCTTGTCGTGCTCGAAGAAGACACCAGGCGAACGGTGGAGCTGCGACACGATCACGCGCTCGGTACCGTTGATGACGAAGGAACCCGTCGGCGTCATGAGCGGAATTTCGCCCATGTACACTTCCTGCTCCTTCACTTCCTTGACGACCGGCTTGCTCGGCGATTCCTTGTCGAGCAGAACCAGGCGCACTTTCGCGCGCAGCGCCGAGCAGTACGTCAGACCGCGCTGCTGGCATTCCTTGATGTTGAACGCGGGCGGCGACAGCATGTAGCTGACGAACTCGAGACGCGCGAAACCGTTGTGCGAGACGATCGGGAAAACAGAGCTGAACGCAGCCTGCAAGCCTTCGGACTTGCGCTGCGAGGAAGACGTGTCCGCTTGCAGAAACGTCTGGAATGATTCAAGCTGGGTCGCCAGCAAAAAGGGAACTTGGTGAACGATGGGGCGCTTCGCGAAACTCTTGCGAATACGCTTCTTCTCGGTGAAGGAATATTGCATACGATCTCCGAATCACGGCGGGCGTTACCGAGGCGGGATACCTCGATGCCACAGCCCGGTGTTCACCGACTGAGACCCGCGCAACTGTCCGGGGAGGGCGCGCGAATCTAGAAGCTTGGTGGTTGGCCGCTACCAACCGCTGGCTGACGGCAGCGGATGCCTGTGTTTCCCGCTACCCGACCAAACTTGCCTTCTGCAGTCGCTTCAGAAGACAAAGAGAACAATCGGAAAATTCTGCGGCTCCGACCGTTATCTTTGGCTTCTGTGGAGACATTTATGCTTGCTGACCAGCATACAAACTGCGTCCCCACAAAGCACAAAAAGGCCGGCGGTGAAAAACCGCCAGCCTTCGCATAGCGCAATGAAACTTACTTGATTTCAGCCTTCGCGCCAGCGTCTTCCAGCTTCTTCTTGGCTTCTTCAGCAGCAGCCTTGGGCACCGCTTCCTTGATGGGCTTCGGTGCGCCGTCAACCAGATCCTTCGCTTCCTTCAGGCCGAGACCCGTCAGTTCACGAACAGCCTTAATGACGGAAACCTTGTTCGCGCCTGCTTCGAGCAGGTTCACGGTGAACTCCGTCTGCTCTTCAGCAGCAGCAGCGGCGCCACCGGCACCTGCGGGGCCAGCAACTGCGACAGCAGCAGCCGACACGCCAAACTTCTCTTCGAACGCCTTGACCAGCTCGTTCAGTTCCAGCACCGACATCGAGCCAACGGCTTCGAGGATGTCTTCTTTTGCGATTGCCATGTGAAATACTCCTAGATTGAATTCGGATCGAGCTAGCGATCTAGCTTTGCCTAACTTAAGCGACTAGCGCCCAAGCGCGGTCGTTACGCAGCTTCGCCCTGCTTCTTTTCAGCCAGCGCGGCCAGAGCGCGCGCAAAGCCGGAAACAGGTGCCTGCATGACGAACAGCAACTTGGAGAGCAGTTCTTCGCGGCTCGGGATGTTGGCCAGCGCTTGCACGCCTGCCTTGTCCATCACGTTGCCTTCGTAGGAACCAGCCTTGATGATCAACTTGTCATTGCTCTTGCCGAAGTCGTTGACGACCTTTGCAGCGGCAATGGCATCTTCCGAGATGCCGTAGATCAGAGGACCGGTCATCTGCTCAGCCAGCGGAGCGAACGGCGTACCTTCGACGGCGCGACGCGCCAGCGTGTTCTTCAACACGCGCAGATACACCTGTTGCTCACGCGCTTTCGCGCGCAGCTTGGTCAGATCGCCAACCGTGATCCCACGATACTCAGCGAGCACCATCGTCTGAGCCTTCGCGACTTGCGCGGCGACTTCAGCGACGACTGCCTGCTTATCTTCTTTGTTCAGTGGCACGGTTAAACCTCCAGATTCGATGCACTCGGGCGAACTACCCTCATGCACCACGTTCAACAACGGCGTCCGACTGTTAGGAGTATTTCGATCGATTGGTGAGACGTCTCACGACGCTCGATAACCGATTTCAACCACTGCAAAACTGTTTCGGGTTCGCCATCTGCGTTGGCTTGAATTAAGGCAATGCCTGCCTGCTGCACCGCCACCAACGGTCTTTGACAACCGGTTGCTCAATCGAAACTGCAATCTTGCAACCGCCCAAAGCCCATATGAAGCGCGGTCATCTGACCGCGCTCGAAATTCTTACTGTTGCGCCAGCGTGGCTTGATCCACGCGAACGCCGACACCCATCGTGCTCGACACCGCGATCTTGCGCAGGTACACGCCCTTGCTGGTCGCCGGCTTCGCCTTTTGCAGCGCTTCGATCAGCGCCGACAGGTTCTGACGCAGCGATGCCGGCTCGAACGATGCGCGACCGATCGTGCCGTGGATGATACCGGCCTTGTCGACGCGGAACTGAACCTGACCCGCCTTCGCGTTCTTGACCGCTTGAGCGACGTCCGGCGTAACCGTACCGACCTTCGGGTTCGGCATCAGACCACGCGGACCGAGGATCTGACCCAGCGTACCGACGACACGCATCGTGTCCGGCGAAGCGATCACGACGTCGAAATTCAGATTGCCGGCCTTGACTTGCTCGGCCAGGTCTTCCATGCCGACCACGTCTGCGCCAGCTGCGCGAGCCTGTTCAGCCTTGTCGCCTTGCGCGAACACTGCGACGCGAACCGACTTGCCGGTACCAGCCGGCAGAACCACGGAGCCGCGAACCACCTGATCCGACTTCTTCGCGTCGATGCCGAGCTGCACTGCAACGTCGATCGACTCGTCGAACTTGGCGCTCGCGCATTCCTTCACGAGAGCCAGCGCGTCGTCGATCGCGTACAGCTTCTGACGATCAACCTTGTTCGCAAATGCCTGAAGGCGCTTAGAAAGCTTAGCCATTTACACGCCCTCCACAGTGATGCCCATCGAACGCGCGCTGCCGGCGATCGTACGCACGGCTGCATCCAGATCAGCTGCCGTAAGATCCGGCATCTTGGTCTTCGCGATTTCTTCCGCTTGAGCGCGGGTGATGTTGCCGACCTTGTCGGTGTGCGGCTTGCTCGAACCCTTCTGCACTGCGGCCGCCTTCTTGATCAGAACGGTAGCCGGCGGCGTCTTCATGATGAAGGTGAAGCTCTTGTCCGCGAATGCCGTAATGACGACCGGCACCGGCAGACCCGGCTCCATACCCTGAGTCTGCGCGTTGAACGCCTTGCAGAACTCCATGATGTTCAGGCCACGCTGGCCCAGTGCCGGACCGACCGGCGGCGACGGGTTGGCTTTACCTGCAGGAATCTGCAGCTTGATAAAGCCGATGATTTTCTTTGCCATGTTGAAAACCTCTGCTGAACGCGTGAGCGTTCGGTGAGTGATAGCGCGCGTTCGACGTTGCCGACTACTGACGCTCCTCAACGGCCATGACGCGGACCGTAAGCGCGAATCGCGCGATGGCCCGAAAGCCACGCGCGATGTATTCGATTAAAGCTTCTCGACCTGACCGAACTCGAGTTCGACCGGCGTCGAACGCCCGAAAATCGTGACAGAAACACGCACTCGGGACTTTTCGTAATTCACTTCTTCGACGTTGCCATTGAAGTCGGTGAACGGACCTTCCTTCACGCGGACCATCTCGCCGACTTCGAAGAGCGTCTTCGGCCGCGGCTTCTCGACGCCTTCCTGCATCTGCGACATGATCTTTTCGACTTCACGTGGCGAGATGGGACTCGGGCGATTGCGCGCACCACCAACGAAACCGGTTACTTTGGCCGTGTTCTTGACCAGATGCCACGTTTCGTCCGTCATTTCCATTTCGACCAGGACGTAACCCGGGAAGAAACGACGCTCGGTGACCGATTTGTGGCCGCCCTTTACTTCAACAACTTCTTCGGTCGGGACAAGAATCTGACCGAATTGATTTTGCATGCCTGCGCGCTCGATGCGCTCCTGAAGCGCACGTTGCACGCTCTTCTCCATGCCGGAGTAGGCGTGCACCACATACCAACGCTTTCCACTCGGGGATGTCGGAGTATCGCTCATATCATTTCCAACCCAGAATCGCCGAGAAAATCACCCATTCGATCGACTTATCGCTAAGCCAAAGGAAGATGGCCATGATCAGAACAAACGCGAAGACCACCAGGGTCGTTTGCGTGGCCTCTTTGCGAGTCGGCCAGACAACCTTGCGGACTTCCTTGTACGAGTCTTTGGCAAAAGCGATGAAACCCTTGCCCGGCGCAGAGAGCAGACCGACTGCGACACCCGCGATGACACCAACAGCAAGCGCTGCGCCGCGGACGTACCATTCTTGGCCCGAGAGCCAGAAGAATCCAACGAACCCGGCCAAGACCAACAATACGCCCGCCACCAACATCAACTTGTCGCCGGAAGTATTTACAGTTTCGACGGAAGGATTCGCCATAACACCTTAAACAGCGCCACTTGGCGCGAGAATTTTGGCAGGGGCAGAGGGAATCGAACCCCCAACCTTCGGTTTTGGAGACCGACGCTCTGCCAGTTGAGCTATACCCCTAAACCATTTGGGGTCGACGGACATTGCCGACCCCGAAACCACTAACTACCGAGAAGATTTCTGGCTCTTACTCGATAATCTTCGCCACGACACCGGCGCCGACGGTACGGCCGCCTTCGCGGATTGCGAAGCGCAGACCTTCTTCCATGGCGATCGGAGCGATCAGCTTGACCGTGATCGACACGTTGTCGCCCGGCATCACCATTTCCTTGTCCTTCGGCAGCTCGATTGAGCCCGTCACGTCCGTCGTACGGAAGTAAAACTGCGGACGGTAGTTGTTGAAGAACGGCGTGTGACGGCCGCCTTCGTCCTTGCTCAGCACGTACACTTCAGCCGTAAAGTGCGTGTGCGGCGTGATCGAACCCGGCTTGGCCAGAACCTGGCCGCGCTCCACGTCTTCACGCTTCGTGCCGCGCAGCAGGATACCGACGTTGTCGCCTGCCTGACCTTGGTCGAGCAGCTTGCGGAACATTTCCACGCCCGTGCAGGTCGTCTTCACCGTCGGCTTGATACCGACGATCTCGATTTCCTCGCCGACCTTGACGATGCCGCGCTCGACGCGACCCGTCACCACCGTGCCGCGACCCGAGATCGAGAACACGTCTTCCACCGGCATCAGGAACGCGCCGTCAACTGCACGCTCCGGCGTCGGGATGTACGAATCCAGCGCGTCGGCCAGGTTCATGATCGCCACTTCGCCCAGCTCGCCCTTGTCGCCTTCCAGCGCCAGCTTGGCCGAACCCTTGATGATCGGGGTGTCGTCGCCCGGGAAGTCGTACTTCGACAGCAGTTCGCGCACTTCCATTTCGACGAGCTCGAGCAGCTCGGCGTCGTCCACCATGTCGCACTTGTTCAGGAACACGATGATGTACGGCACGCCAACCTGACGGGCCAGCAGGATGTGCTCACGCGTTTGCGGCATCGGGCCGTCAGCAGCCGAACACACCAGGATTGCGCCGTCCATCTGCGCGGCGCCCGTGATCATGTTCTTCACGTAGTCGGCGTGGCCCGGGCAGTCGACGTGTGCGTAGTGGCGGTTAGCCGTTTCGTACTCGACGTGCGCGGTGTTGATGGTAATACCGCGTGCCTTTTCTTCCGGCGCTGCGTCGATCTGGTCGTACGCCTTCGCTTCGCCGCCGAACTTCTGCGTGAGAACCGTCGTGATCGCTGCCGTCAGCGTGGTCTTGCCGTGGTCAACGTGACCGATCGTGCCCACGTTCACGTGCGGCTTGGTCCGCTCGAATTTACCTTTGGCCATTTTCGACTCCTAACAGGATTTTCGCACCTTGCGCCGCGCGCAACTTACTAGACTGATACAGCTGGTGCCCATGGGCAGGATCGAACTGCCGACCTCTCCCTTACCAAGGGAGTGCTCTACCACTGAGCCACATGGGCACTACAAATCGACACTGGAGCGGGTGAAGGGAATCGAACCCTCGTCGTAAGCTTGGAAGGCTTCTGCTCTACCATTGAGCTACACCCGCGAGGGTTGGATTCCCTTACCGCTTGAATTCTGGTGGAGGAGGTTGGATTCGAACCAACGTAGGCGTAAGCCAACAGATTTACAGTCTGCCCCCTTTAGCCACTCGGGCACCCCTCCGCAGAGAACTATCGATTATGGGGTAACAACACGCCGTTGTCAAGCGTTTCTTACGACCCGAAAAATTCGAGGCTCTCACTTATAGGTGAGACGAAAAACGCAAAAAGCCCCAACTCGTTGGAGTTGGGGCTTTCGCTTGCTTTC